>NZ_JAQLFL010000010.1 GCF_028206995.1 Collinsella aerofaciens
AAATGGTTCGATGTCTGCCCGGATGCGACACATCTGGTGTGTCCATCCTCGCAGTATCCGGTTCTCAAGGTGCACGCTTTGCGGCTCATCCGGTCCGACCGGGCCGCGCGGCAAGGAGATATATTGCCAGACCGGAGGGGCCCCGGGGGCGGGAATCTGGGCGTACACATTTCCCACACATATTGGAATCCGACTAACGTTTGCCAGCCGTTACCTACCGCTCGCCGAGCATCTCTTTATATAAGGCAGTCTCATGGTTAAAGCGGATACGTTCCCCTAGCTAAAGCACAGCCAGCATCGAGCAACTCGTCACGTTCTTCCACCGAGAACCCCTCGGCGTAGACGCGCACCACCGGTTCGGTCCCGCTAGGACGGACCAGCAGCCACGTGTCATCCTCGAATGCCAAACGCAAGCCATCCATATGACTAACGTTTTGCGGCACCTTGCCACAAATCGACTTGGGGTTTACGCCCGGCAGCAGGGTTCGTAACGTTTCGGCATCTTCGGCCTCAAGGCGCAAATCGCGTCGACCGTAACTCGTCTTACCAAAACTGTCCTCGAGTTGGTCGACCAGAACGCCCAAAGGCGCGTCCGTCTTTGCCATAAGCTCACACAGAATCAGACAGGCGAGGATTCCATCGCGCTCGGGCATATGCGCGGCGATGCCGATACCACCGGCTTCTTCGCCGCCCATGAGGACGCCGCCCTTCTTCATCTCCGCCGCTATATATTTGAAACCGACTGGTTTGACGGTCACGCGGCAGCCAAGCGTCTCGGCAATGCGACGCACGAGCGTCGAGCATGAAAGATTGACGACGACGCGCCCCTCCAAATTACGAAATTGAACCAAGTCGCCCAAAACGAGCGCCATGATCTGATGCGGATGTATATATCTGCCGCGCTCGTCAACCGCGCCGATACGGTCGGCGTCGCCGTCGGTCACCAGGCCAGCGCAAGCTCCGTCCTCGATAACCGTGCGCTCGCAAGCGTCCACCCACGGTTCAACGGGGTCGGGGCAGATATCTTCTTGGTCAGACGCCTGCCCGGCGTGAATCTCGTGCACCTCAACGCCAAGCTCGCGCAGCAAGTCGGCTAGATAGCCCTGGGCTGCGCCGCCCATGGGATCGACAACCACGCGCAGGTGCGCGGCGCGGATGGCTTCGGCATCGACAAACGATGCCACCGCCTGCATATAGTCAGGAATGATATCCGCGGTGCGATATTGCCCCTCGATCCCCATTGGCTCGGGAGCCATAGTCTCTTCGAGCTCTTCGATGACATCCTGGTTGGCGGTCGAGCCGTCACCCATGCGAATCTTGAGGCACAGATAGCCCTGCGGATGATGGGACCCCGTCACCATGAGCGCGCCGCACGCTTCACCGTCATAAGCCGCCGCCCACGTAAGGGCAGGGGTCGGGACAGGTCGCGAAGCGAGCACGGCGTCTAGCCCGTGCGCTGCTAGCACGCCCGCCGCAAGCTCAGCGAACTCGCGCGCCAGGGGCCGGGTGTCGAACCCTATATATACCGTTTTGCCCGGATTGGTCTTTTGCCACAACTCGCCGACGGCATCGGCGATACGGGCAACGTTATCGGCAGTGAAGTCCTCATCGACGCGAGCGCGCCAACCGTCAGTTCCAAAATGAATTATCGCGCACACGCGCAGACACCTCACAGTGTTTGGATCATGGTACGCATGGGGTATACCCGCAACATGCACTCGGCAACCTGCCGGCACCAGCATTCACCATTTGGGCAAATGCTGCCGAGGACATGCAAGCAATAAAAAAAACCGCCCCGTATGGAGCGGTTTGCCCTTTATATATCGAGCGCCTCGGCCATCGCGGCCGTAGTGATTGCCGTGGTTCCACAGCAACTGCCCACCATTGCGGCACCGGCATGTCCCCATTCGATGCATGCGCGCGCGAAAGCTTCGGGGTTCTCGTGCCATACGGGGCCATCCTGAGTCTGGACCGGATCGCCTACGTTGGGACGCACCGTGACGGGAGTAGTCGCCGATGCAACCATCCTGGGCACCGCCGCGTTCGCGGCCGCAAGCGAACAGCAATTAACACCAACCGAGTTTGCGCCGTGTTTTTCGGCGTGCAAAACGGCTGCCTCGATGTTGAGGCCATCGCCCAACAGGTCGCCTTTATCGTCAACGACAAAACTCACCAGAACAGGCATGCCGTCGGCGGCATCTCGGGCGCCGGCAAGCATGGGCTGCAAATTACGGATAGAAGTCACCGTCTCGATCAGCAGACCGTCAACGCCGGCATTGAGCAAGACGTGCGCCTGTTCGCGCGCAATGCCTCGGATTTCACGATACTCGGCAGAGTCCTCGGCAAACCACTCAATACCGATCGGGCCCATCGAGCCCAGCAGCAGCTGAGGGTGCGCCTGGCGGGCATCGTCGACGGCCCCGCGATTGACCTCCGCCACGGACGGCGCAATCTGGTCGTGCTTGAGGGCATAGCTCGATGCCTGAAAGGTGTTGGTAATGAGCACCTGCGCGCCGGCGGCGACATACAAGCGATGGATACGAGAAACGGTCTGCGGCTCTGCCAGATTCCAAAACGCCGGTGGAATGTCGGCGGCATCGTACTCACTCAACAGAACACTGCCCATGGGGCCCTGCGCCAACAAGGTCTCGCTCGACAAGCGGCGCGTAAGTTCCTCGGCACCAAAGCGGTTGTAATAACTCGTATCCATATATATCCCGCTATTCCTCGACGCTGATTCCCTGCTTTTCGAGATAGGCGAGCCAGCGGCTCATCGTGTCCTCGGATAGCGCATGCTCCATCATGCAGGCCTCGGAATCGGCTCGCTCAAATTCGACACCGAGCTCCTGAACCAAAAACGTGCGGATGAGGCGATGACGGTACCAGATAGCCGTGCCAACCTCGCGGCCGCGATCGGTCAGGATCACCTTGCCGTAGTGCGATTGCTCGACAAGCTCGGATGCCTTGAGCGCCGAAACCGCTTTATTGACCGATGCCTTGGAGACGCCAAGGCGCTGCGCGATGTCGACCGATCGCACGCCGTTGGTTTCCCCCTCTTCGCTTTCAATGCGAACCATGCACTCCAAGTAGTCTTCGTTCGCCACCGTCAGATGTAGTTCGCGCGAGCTATTTGTCGTATCCATGATCTTCCGTCCCTTCTGCATTCAATGGCTGATTCTACCCCATCCAAGCGTCGTGGCATGCCGTGGCATACCGTGCTAGAGTTCTTGTTGCACACGACGACCAAGATTGGAGCGGTCTTTATGGAAAACACCACCACGAGCCCCGATGTCCTCGAGCGCTTTTTGCGCTACGTCCAGATCAACACGCAGTCCGAGGATGCAAACTGCGACCAGGTACCCTCGAGCGCCGTTCAGTTTGACCTTGCCAACGTGCTGGCTGAAGAGCTGCGCGAGCTTGGTGCGGAAGATGCCCACGTGACCGAGCACGCCTATGTCTGCGCGCATATCCCCGCAAGTGCGGGCGCTGAGGACAAGCCCGCCCTGGGCCTGATCGCCCATCTCGACACCACCGAAGTTGCACCGGGCGCCGGCGTGAAGCCGCATATCGTACACTACGAAGGCGGCGACCTGGTCTGCGGCACGGTTGACGGAAAGCCCGTTGCCATGAGTACCGCCAAGCTTTCCGCCCTGAATGACCTCGCGGGTGAGGACCTGGTCTGCAGCGATGGTACCACGCTGCTGGGCGCGGACGACAAGGCAGGCGTCGCCGAGATCATGTCGCTTGTCGCGCGTATCGCTCAGGACCCTTCTCTGCCCCATCCCGCACTCGGCATTTGCTTCTGCCCTGACGAGGAAATCGGCCACGGAGCCGAGCTGTTGGATATCGATACCTTTGGCTGCAAGTACGCCTACACGGTCGACGGCGGCCCCATCGGCGAGCTGGAGTGGGAGTGCTTTAACGCCGCCGAGGCGACCGTCCGCTTTGAGGGCCAGTCCATCCAC
Organism: Collinsella aerofaciens; assembly: GCF_028206995.1. Classification (GTDB taxonomy): domain Bacteria; phylum Actinomycetota; class Coriobacteriia; order Coriobacteriales; family Coriobacteriaceae; genus Collinsella; species Collinsella aerofaciens_AQ. The sequence goes on from NZ_JAQLFL010000010.1 coordinate 3,966, forward strand.
CCGGGCGACGCTAAGGGCCGTATGGTCAACGCAGGCAATCTGTTCTGCGACTTCAACGCGTTGCTCCCCTACGTGCAGCGCCCGGAGTATACGGAAGGCTACGAGGGCTTTTATCACCTTGAGGGTGTATCTGCGACCGTCGATCACGCCACAGCGCGCTATATCGTCCGCGACCATGACGCCGCCAAGTTCCAGCAGAAACTCGACCTTATTGATGCCGCCGCCTCGCTCCTCAACCAGCGTCTGGGTGAGGAGCGCGTGACGGTCGAGATTAAGCAGCAGTATCGAAATATGGCCGAGATCGTTCGTGACTATCCCGAGCTTATTGATGTTGCCAAGGAAGCCTACCTTGCCTGCGGCGTTGAGCCCCAAGTGCTGCCGATTCGCGGCGGCACCGACGGCGCCCAGCTGTCGTTCCGCGGTCTGCCCTGCCCCAACCTTTCCACCGGCGGCTATTGCTACCACGGCGTCAACGAGTTCGTCCCGGTTAGTTCGCTCGTCAAGATGACCGACGTGCTCCAGGAGCTCGTCGCCCGCTTTGCATAGGGAACTCGAACAATCCAGGTAAGCAAAACCGCCCCGTCCTCAAAACCGAGAACGGGGCGGTTTTTGGTGCAAGGGGAGTAGTCAGCACCGCAGGTTGAGCCAACGTCAGCGAGCGACGTCCAAGGCGAACAAGTTGGCATGAAAAAGGCAGGGCATTGACCTTCTGGTCATGCCCTGCCTTTTGAATGACAAATTGTCGCCTTGGGCGGCGCGCAGCGTCGAGCCGTTACGGCGTTTGGTAAAACCGCGTAACTTAGTAGTTGGCTTCGTAGCCGTTGCCGTCGCCGGTGGGCTCTTCGTAGTAGTCCGAATCGCTCGAATCGCTTGAGTCATCGGAATCGTCAGAGCTGACCGATGAGGTTGCGGTACCGTTTGCGTAGTCGTCAGACGTGTTGTTGTTCAGGTCGTCGATTGTAGAGCTGGAACCGTCGGAAAGACCCATGGTGTTGGGACCCTTGGGATCCTTGCCGGCATCGACGCGCTCCATCATTTCCTTGAGCTCGTCCTCGTAGACAAAGACGTAGCTCACACCGTCGATCATGGTGCTGTCGTCGGCGTACGAGGGCAGGTTGGCCGAGTAGATACCGTCGACATCCATACCGCGCATGGCGTTGACCGTAGCCACGATATTCTGAACGCTCATATCGGTTACGAGCATATCGGACAGCGAATTAACCAGGCCAAAAATCTTCGTGGCATCGAAGTTATTGAGAATCTGGTTGGCAAGGGCGCCAAGCACCTGACGCTGGTGGCGCATGCGTGTGTAATCGCCGTCGGCATAGGTGTAGCGGCAGCGGGCATAGGTAAGGGCGGTGGCACCGTCCATATGCTGCTGGCCAGCGGTAATCTTAATATCCAGGTGCTCGGGGTCGTCAACATCATCGGTTGCGTTAATGTCGATACCGCCAACCGAATCAATCAGCGCCTGCATACCGTCGAAGCTGACCTCGGCATAGTGGGAAATCTGAACACCGCACAGCTCGTTGACCGCCTCGACCATGGCCTCGGCGCCGCCAACGGTATGGCAGGCGTTGATCTTCATGGTCTCGCCCTTGTACTCGACCTTGGTGTCGCGCGGAACGGAAATGAGCGTCGCCTGCTTTTGCGTGGGGTCGATGCGTGCCAGGATAATCGAGTCGGCACGATACGTATCCTCGCCCGGACGGCCGTCGGTGCCAAGAAGCAGCACGTAGAACGGATCCTTTGCCTCATCGGTGTCAACCAGAACCCGACGCAGATTGTCGGTAATGACATTAGAATCGCCGAGCTTGCCCATAATGGTGGCAAACCACAGGCCGGCAGCGGTAGTGGCACTCAGCAGCACACCAAGCACGACAATGAGCGCGACGTGACGAATCGTGTGGCTACGACGACGTTGACGAGCGCGCTCGGAATAGCGAGCCACGTTATCGCGACTGTAGATCTTGGCCTGCGCACCAGTTGAGGGTCTTCGGGCGGTGGTATCCGCGAGGGGCTTTTTATTAAACATAGGCAACCTGTATTAGTAGATGACGGGATCGGGGACGGTAGCATGCTCGACATGCGCGCCGAGCGCCTGCAGCTTTTCGACAAACTGCTCGTAGCCGCGCTTGATGTGATGGATAGCCGAAACCTCGGTCGTCCCGTCGGCGATCAAGCCCGCTACGACGAGGGCCGCTCCGCCACGCAGATCGGGCGAGGTAACCTGTGCACCCGAGAAACCCTTGACGCCATGAATCATGGCATGATGGCTCTCGATACGAATGTCGGCACCCATGCGCACCAGCTCAGAGGCAAACATAAAGCGATTCTCGAAGATGTTCTCGGTAATAACGGAACTGCCGTCGGCGAGAGCGGAGAGCACCATAATCTGCGCCTGCATGTCCGTCGGGAAGCCGGGGAACGGAAGCGTTTGGATGTCGACCGGCTTGATACGCTCGGCACGGTTCACATGGACGCCATCCTCGACGCGCTCGCAGTCGATACCCATGAGCTCCATCTTCTTGAGCACCATGCCCAAGTGAATGGGGCAAAAGCCCGTGACATCGACACCACGATCGTCGGCCATCAACGCACCGGCAACGATAAAGGTACCGGCCTCGATGCGGTCGCCCACTACGCGATGGGTAACAGGATGCAGTTCTTCCACGCCCTCGATGGTCACGACAGGCGTACCGGCGCCAACAATCTTGGCGCCCATCTCGTTGAGCATGTTGGCGAGATCGACGATCTCGGGCTCGCGGGCGGCATTGTCGATAACCGTGGTGCCCTGCGCGCGCACGGATGCCATGATGAGGTTCTCGGTCGCACCGACGCTGGCGAACTCGAGCGTAACGGTGGTACCGCGCAGACCTTGGGGCGCATTAGCGTTGATGTAGCCGTGGGCGGTATCGAACTCTACGCCCAGGGCCTCGAGACCAAGAATGTGCATATCGATCTTGCGAGCACCCAGGTTGCAGCCGCCCGGCATGGCGATCTTGGCGCGATGGAAGCGGCCCAGCAGGGGTCCCATCACGGCGGTGGAAGCACGCATCTTGGCGACGAGCTCGTAGGGGGCCTCCCAAGAATCGACCTGAGAGGTATCAATCTCGAGCGTGTGCTCGTCGAGAACATCGATCGTAGCGCCCATGCCCTTGAGCACCTTGCCCATCACGTGGACATCGGAAATATCGGGCACGTTCTGCAGCGTCGTCTTGCCCGGCGCCAGAAGCGTTGCCGCCATGAGTTTGAGTGCGGAGTTCTTGGCGCCCGAAACGGGCACGGAGCCTCCGATGGCGCGGCCACCCTCAACGCGGATAATATCCAAGGTCTACCCTTTCAAAAAGCATGCCCGGGATGGCTGAGCCATCCCGGGCATGATGTGTTCGCAAATGGTCGAACGCTAAATCGTTTGACTATTGGGCAAGCTTGAGCTTACACCATGCGATTTCATTATAGAGGTAGGCGCGGCGTGCATCATCCTCCGACAAATTACCCAGCTTCTCTTCAAAACCTTGAATATCAGCTTTAAGCTTGTCGGCATCGACGGTCGCCAAATCGCAAGCGCGCTCGGCGAGAACGGTCACGACATCGTCCGCAACCTGGGCATAGCCGCCGGCCACGGCAAACGTGTGGTCGACAGTGCCCATGGCCTTATCGGAAACGCGAACGTAACCGCGGTCGATCGTGCAGATCTCGCTGGAGTGAGCAGGCAGAACGCCAAACTCGCCATCCGTGGACGGAATCGACACAAACGCAGCGTCGCCCTCATAGGCGCAGCTCACGGGGCACACGATGCGGATACGCATAACCTACTTCTCCCCCATCTTGCGGGCGCGCTCGCGCACGTCCTCAATCGTGGAAGCATAGCGGAAAGCCTGCTCGGGCAGGTCATCGGCCTTGCCGTCGACAATCTCGGCGAAAGAGCGGACGGTATCCTCGACGCGGACGTAGACACCGGGGTTGCCGGTGAACTTCTCGGCGACGTGGAAGGACTGCGAGAGGAACTGCTGAATCTTACGGGCACGGTTGACCGTAAGGCGCTGCTCCTCGGACAGCTCATCCATACCCAGAATGGCGATGATGTCCTGAAGGTCGGAGTACTCCTGCAGGAGCTCCTGGACCTTGACGGCGACACGGTAGTGCTCCTCGCCGACGATCGAGGGATCGAGAGCGTCGGAGGAAGATGCGAGCGGGTCGATAGCCGGGAACAGGCCGAGCGACGAAATGCTACGCGAAAGAACCGTGGTGGCGTCGAGGTGCGTAAACGTTGTGGCAGGCGCCGGGTCGGTCAGGTCGTCTGCGGGGACGTAGACAGCCTGGACGGAGGTAATGGAGCCCGTCTTGGTCGAGGTAATGCGCTCCTGGAGGTCGCCCATCTCGGTTGCCAGCGTGGGCTGGTAACCAACGGCGGACGGCATACGGCCCAGCAGTGCGGAAACCTCGGAACCTGCCTGGGAGAAGCGGAAGATGTTGTCGATGAACAGCAGAACGTCCTGGCCACGATCACGGAAATACTCAGCGGTAGTAAGGCCGGCCAGACCGATGCGCAGACGCGCTCCGGGCGGCTCGTTCATCTGACCATAGACCAAGCAGGTCTTGTCGATAACGCCAGACTCGCTCATCTCGAGGAACAGGTCGGTGCCCTCGCGAGTACGCTCGCCGACGCCGGTGAACACCGAGGTGCCGCCGTGCTCCTGGGCGAGGTTGTTGATGAGCTCCTGAATCAGAACGGTCTTGCCGACGCCGGCGCCGCCGAACAGGCCCGTCTTGCCGCCACGGATGTAGGGCTCGAGCAGGTCGACAGCCTTGATGCCGGTCTCGAAGATCTCGGTCTTGGTGGTGAGCTCGTCGAAACGGGGCGCTGCATGGTGGATGGGGTAGAACTCCTCCACCTCGGGCATGGGCTTGCCGTCGACGGGCTTGCCCATGACGTTCCAAATGCGGCCGAGCGTCTTGGGACCAACGGGCATCTTCATGGGCTCACCGGTATCGGTGGCGATGAGGCCGCGCTGCAGGCCGTCGGTCGAGGACATGGCGACCGTGCGGACGACGCCGCCCGGAAGCTGGCTCTCGACCTCGAGGATCGTGCTCAGGTGACCGATCGGGGTCTCGGCCTCGACCGTGAGCGCGTTGTAGATCGGGGGCACCGCGCCGTCAAACTTGACGTCGACGACAGGGCCGATGATTCGCACGATGCGACCATCACCGGCAGTCGTCTTCTTGGTGGCTTCCTCGACCGCAAGCTTTACGGTGTTATTAGCCATTACTGTTCCTCCAATGCTGAGGCTCCGCCGACGATCTCGTTAATCTCGGTCGTGATCGAAGCCTGGCGCACGCGACTATACGTGCGGGTAAGGGTCGAGATGATCGCGGTGGCGTTTTCCGTCGCGGAGTGCATGGCCTTGCGGCGTGCACCCTGCTCGGCAGCCGCCGAATCGATCAGGGCCTGGTAGATGACCGTCAGGATATAAGACGGCACAAGCTTGCCGAGAACATGCTCGGGAGAGGGCACGAACTCGAACGTGGACGAGATGCGCTTAGGGGCGTCGGTCTCGTTCTTACGCGGACCGTGGGCCATAGCGATCATCTCGGGGTCGAGCGGCAACAGATGCTCGACGCGAAGCTCCTGATCCACGCGGTTCTTGGCGTGGTGGTAGACAAGCTCGACACGGTCAAGCTCACCGGCACGATACGCATCGCAGATATGAGAGGAGATCATGCGGGCCTGATTGAAATCGGGCTCAGAGGAGTTGCCCTCAAAGTGCATGACGACGTTTTCGCGGTCACGGAAATACGTGGCCGGTTTGCGCCCACACGCGATGATCTCGCACTCGATGCCGTCGTTCGCCCAAGAAGCGGCGAGCTTTTCGGCCGTGCGCTCCACCGTCGTATTGAAACCGCCGGCAAGGCCGCGGTCCGAGGCAATAACGACAATCAGGCCATGCTTGACGCTCTCATGCTTCTGCAGCATGGGATCGGTGCCCGAACAGGAGGCGTCGCCGGCGACCGTCAACATGACGTCGGTCAGCGCCTCCTTATAGGGCTCGGCCTGCTTGGAGCGATCGAGAGCACGACGGATCTTGGCCGTAGAGACCATCTCCATCGTGCGCGTGATCTGCTTGGTCGTGGTAACCGAGGAGATTCGCTTCTTAATGTCGCGAAGGTTGGCCATGGGGCTTAGTTCTCCTCTGATCCAGAAACATCCGAATGGTGCTTGGCCATGAACTGCTGCTTGAAGTCGCCGATGACGCGCAAGAGCTCAGCCTTGGTGTCATCATCGATCTTCTTGGCGCGAACCTTGTCGAGCAGCGAGCCAAAGCCATTGTCCATGTACTCGATGAGCTCGGCACGGAAAGGCAGCACGTCGGCAATCTCCAGGTCATCCAGGAAGCCCTCGTTGCCAGCGAACAGCGTAACGATCTGCTCGCCAACCTCAAACGGCTTGTAGCGCGGCTGCTTAAGGAGCTCAGTCATGCGAGCGCCGTGGGTAAGCTGCTTTTGCGTGGCCTCGTCGAGGTCGGAGCCGAACTGTGTGAAGCCGGCGAGCTCCTGGTACGAAGCAAGGTCCAGACGGAGGTTGCCGGCGACCTGCTTCATGGCCTTGGTCTGTGCGTCGCCACCGACGCGGGACACGGAAATGCCCACGTCGACTGCCGGGCGCTGGCCCTGGAAGAAAAGCTCGGACTGCAGGTAGATCTGACCATCGGTAATGGAAATGACGTTGGTCGGAATGTAGGCCGAGACGTCGCCGTCCTGGGTCTCGATGATCGGAAGAGCCGTCATGGAGCCGTAACCGTTCTTCTTGGACATCTTGACTGCACGCTCGAGCAGACGAGAGTGCAGGTAGAAGATGTCGCCAGGATAGGCCTCGCGTCCGGGCGGACGATGCAGCGTCAGCGACATCTGACGGTAGGCCACGGCCTGCTTGGACAGGTCGTCGTAGATGACGAGCACGTGGCCACCGGGGTTGGTCTCGCTGGCGGGCTTGCCGTCCTCACCGTTGTACATGAAGAACTCGCCGATAGCGGCACCGGCCATAGGCGCGATGTACTGCATAGGGGCGGAATCGGCAGCGGTGGCCGAAACGATAATGGTGTAGTCGAGCGCACCGTGCTGAGCGAGGGTCTCGCGGATGTTGGCAACCGTGGAGGCCTTCTGGCCGATGGCGACATAGATGCAGACCATGCCCTTACCGCGCTGGTTGAGGATAGCGTCGATGGCGATGGCGGTCTTACCGGTCTTACGGTCGCCGATGATGAGCTCACGCTGACCGCGGCCAATAGGCACCATGGAGTCGATGGCCAACAGGCCGGTCTGAACCGGCTCGCACACCGGGGTACGATCGATGACGCCGGGGGCCTTGAACTCGATGGGGCGACGGTGCGTGGCGACGATGTCACCCAGGCCGTCGATAGGCTGGCCGAGCGGATTGACGACGCGGCCGAGCATGGCGCGGCTCACGGGGATATCCATAATGCGGCCAGTGGTGCGGCACTCGTCGCCTTCCTTGATGGAGTCGACGGCACCAAACAGAACGGCGCCGACCTCGTCACGGTCAAGGTTCTGGGCAAGGCCGAAGACGGTCTCACCGGTATCGGAGCTCTTGAACTCCAGAAGCTCGCCTGCCATGGCGCTCTTGAGGCCGGAGACGCGCGCGATGCCGTCGCCTACCTCGTCGACCGTTGAAACCTCATGCGTATCGACCGTCGCGGAGAGGCTCGTGAGCTGCTCCTGCAGTTTCTTGGCGATATCCTGGGCATTGAGGGTTTCGGACATTAGGCTTCACCTCCGTACGAATTAGCAGAGTTTGCGAGGGTCTCCTGCGCGATGCGCAGCTGCGTCTTGACGGAAATGTCACGACGCTCGCCGCGGGCCTCGAGCACCAGGCCGCCCACGATAGACGGGTCGACCTGCTCGATAAGGAATACCTTGCGGCCGAAGTCCTGCTCGCATTTCTTAGTGATGGTTTGACGCAGCTCGTCGTCGAGCGGGATCGCCGTGGTGACGGTCACGCCCACTACATCCTCGTCTTCCTCGGCAACATACTTAAAGGCAGCTGCCACCTTGGGAAGAAGGTCGAGCTGGTCGCGCTTGGACATGGTGTCGAGCACGGCGATGATCTCGGGGCTGGCAGAAGCCAAGCGCTCGATCATCTCGAGGTCCTCGAACACATGGTTCTCGGCCTTAGCGGCTTCCAGAAGGGAGCGCGCGTAGGTCTCGAGCACCTTGTCCTGATAGCGGCTAGTCGGCATTCAGGCTACCTGCTTCCTGGATGTAGCGCTCGATGAGCTTCTTCTGCTCGGCATCGTCCTCGAGCGCCTCGCCCACGATCTTGGTGGCGACGGCAACGGACAGGTCGGCGATGGAGCTCGCGGCACCGGCGTAGATGGACTTGCGCTCGTCCTCGACGGTCGTATGGGCCTTGGCGATGATCTCCTCGGCCTCCTTGTGAGCAGCCTCGATGATACGGGCGCGCTCGGACTCGGCGTCCTTACGGGCCTCGAGAACGATGTCGGCAGCCTGACGACGGGCGTCGGTGACGATCGAGTCGGACTCAGCGCGCTTGGCGATGGCCTCCTGCTTGGTCTTCTCGGCCTCGTCGAGGCTCTCCTCGATCTTCTTGCCGCGCTCCTCCATGGTTTTCATGATGCCCGGCAGGGCGACCTTGGCCAGCACGATCCAGATAATCAGGAAGGCGATAAGCGCCGGGATGAACTCCGCCATCTTAGGGATGAGGATGTCCGCACCGGCGGCGCCGTCCTCGGCGAACGCGGAAACCGGCATGAGCAGCGCGGCCGCGGACGCGGAGAGTGCGATCGCGCTCTTCTGGGATGAAAGATTCATACTTGACGCTCCGTGCTATTTAACGATCAGCGCGACAACGAAGCCGATCAGAGCCAGAGCCTCGCCGAAAGCGGAGCCCATGATGAAGACGGTGAACACGCGGCCCTGGACCTCAGGCTGACGGGCCATAGCACCCGTAGCACCCAGAGCAGACAGGCCGATAGCAAGACCAGCGCCGATAACACCGAGACCGTAACCGATAACTCCCACGATTCCTCCTTTGTCGTGCGTGTCTTATTTCACGCAGGATAACCTTTTTATAACTGCCGGGCTCCATGGGTACGGGCACCGGCGGTTTAACGAATTGCCTTACCTTTAAGGCACGAACGGAAGATTACTCCTCCTCCGCGACCTCCTCTGCCTCAGAGACATACACGGCGGTAAGGACCGTGAAGACGTAAGCCTGGATGGCGCCGACCACAAGCTCGATCGCATAGATCAGGATGAGGATGGCAAGCCAGGCCAGCGAAGGCAGGGCGCCGACGGCGTGGGCCGCGGAAACCTGCTGAAGCAGCGGCTGCATGAACATGCTCGCCATGATGGCGAACGAGCCCATGACCACGTGTCCTGCGAACATGTTGCAGAACAGACGGACGGCGAGCGTGATGAGGCGCAGGAAGGTCGAGAAAAGCTCGACGACCCACACGAGCACGTTCATCGGGAAGCTCACGCCCTGCGGGGCGAGGCTCTTGATGTAGCCGATCACGCCGTGAGCCTTGCATCCGTAGTAGATGAAGTACACGAAGGCGAAAATGGCGAGCGCGGCGGTGGAACCGATTGCGCCGGTGCCGGGCTTCATTCCCGGGATCAGGCCGATCATGTTATTGATCAGGATGAACAGGAAAAGCGAGCACAGGAACGGGAAGTGCTTCTTCCAGTTCTCACCCACGACGCCCTTGCCGATATCGTTCTCGACGTACTCGATGATGTACTCGAAACCGTTGACGAAGAAGCCCTTGGGAACCAGAGTCTGCTTCTTCTTGAACACGGCCAGGACGATCAGGAGCACGATCGTGGAGACGATCAGCCAAAACGAGTACTGCGTGATGCCGCAGCTCAGATCGCCCACGACAGGGGTGGAGCTGAACTCGCTGACCAGATGATTAATCTCATCAGGCAGCTTTTCAAAAATTTCCACGACTTACCTTTCGACCTCATGAGGATCTCGCAGCGCCTTGGCGACACGAACCGTGCAGGCGGCCATAAAGGCCACGAAGCCGATCGCCTCGCCCAGGAGGAACATACGAAATGCCTCTCCGAACAACGCAAACACAACCAGGGTAAAGACGAGCAGGGCGACTGCCGAGACCGCCAGACTCACCATACCCTTGAGCATGTCTGCATTCTGTTTATCGTCAAGAACCGGCTTGAGCGTAAAGACAAAGGGAAGGAAGGCAATTGCGCCCGCGATGGCGCCTGCAACGATAGCGAGCAGATCGGCTATCTGAAACACTGGCGTCCTCACTTTCCTTTTTAACGCCTCACAGAACAGTTCCCGCCAAACATTGGTGACTATTGTACGAGCCAATCGCTAAAGTATAACCGTAAAACAAACGGTTAATACGCACCTGTACGTTTTCTTAAGGCCTTCTTTATGCCGCAGGTACGGTAATACGTTTTTTCGAACCCCTCAGCTCAAAACGTCCGTTAACAGGAGTGCGCGTGGACGTCTTTTGCTCGCCCGCGCGCACCATTTCTTCGTATTTTCGACGTTAGCCGGTATGGCCCAGAGATTACAGCGTGCCGTAGATGCGGTCGCCGGCGTCGCCCAGGCCGGGAACGATGTAGGCGGCCTCGTTGAGATGGTCGTCGATGGCGCACGTATAAATATGTACGTCGGGGTCCTTTTCAGTCAGTGACTTGAGGCCCTCGGGCGCGGCGACGATGCACAGCATGCGGATGTCCTTGACACCGCGCTCGCGCAGGTAGCTGATGGCCATCTCGGCCGAACCGCCCGTGGCGAGCATGGGGTCGACAACCAGGCAGATGCGCTGGTCGATATCCTTGGGCATCTTGCAGTAATACTCATGCGGCTCGTGGGTAACCTCGTCGCGCTCCATACCGATGTGGCCCACGCGAGCGGAGGGTACCAAGTCGAGGATGCCATCGACCATGCCGAGACCCGCGCGCAGGATGGGAACGATGGCGAGCTTCTTGCCGGCAAGCTGCTTAAACGTGGCAGTGGTGATGGGGGTCTCGACCTCGACGTCTTCCATGGGCAGGTCGCGCATGGCTTCGTAGCCGTCAAAAAGTGCGAGCTCGCGCACGAGCTGGCGGAACTGGTTGGTGCCGGTCTCCTTGTCGCGCAGGATCGACAGCTTGTGCTGGACGAGCGGGTGATCGACAAGGGTCACACGGGACGTATCGTAGGTGACGGTCATGGGTTGATTGCCCCTTTCGTTGCGGCCGGAAAATGACCTTGCTGACAAGGCGCATGGCGATGTTGTTGCCGCGCGCCGTGCATTAGTTTAACGGTTTGTTGTATCGAGCAGCTCGTCGCAGCCCTACTGTACGGTGTTGAGCGAGCGTTTGACGGCATCATGCCAGCCCGCCAGGTTTTGCTCGCGGCGCTCGGCGGACATATGGGGAAGGAAGGTCTTAACGATCTGAGCGTTTTGCTCCAGCTCCTCCAGGTCCTCCCAATAGCCGACGGCAAGGCCCGCCAAGTACGCGGCGCCGATCGCCGTGGTCTCCACCGTCTCGCACTGCAGCACGGGGATATCCAGCAGATCGGCCTGAAATTGCATGATGAACTCGTTGCGCGAGGCACCGCCATCGACGGACAGGCGCTCAATCGAAAGTCCCACGTCCTGCTCCATGGCGCGCAGCACGTCATAACTCTGGTAGGCCATGGACTCGCAGGCCGCACGCACAATGGTCGCGCGACTCGAGGCACCGGTCAGGCCGCACACGATACCGCGAGCACGCGGGTCCCACCAGGGGGCGCCCAGGCCAGCGAAGGCGGGGACGAAGTAGCAGCCCTCGTTGTCGTTGATCGAAGCGGCAAGTTGCGCAGACTCGCTCACGCTCGAGATGATGCCCATGTTGTTGCGCAGCCAGTTCATCGTTGAGCCGGCGGCAAAAATAGAGCCCTCGAGCGCATAGCTGACTTTGCCGTCCGCAGCGATACCGATGGTGGAGACCAGGCCATTCTTGGATTCGACGATCTCGTCGCCGGTGTTCATGAGCATAAAGCAGCCCGTGCCATAGGTGTTTTTGGTCTGGCCGGGACGGAAACAGCAGTGGCCGAACAGCGACGCCTGCTGGTCGCCCGCCACGCCCATGATGGGCGGCATGTTGGTCATGATGTCGCTCGCGACGCGGCCGTAGTCGCCCGAGCTCCAGCGAACCTCGGGCATCATGGAGCGTGGAACGTCAAAGAGTGCCAGCAGGTCGTCGTCCCAATCGAGCGTATGGATATTAAAGAGTGCCGTGCGGCTGGCATTGGTGTAGTCGGTAGCAAAGACCTGGCCGCCGGTGAGGTTGTAGATGAGCCAGGTGTCGATGGTGCCAAACATGAGGTCGCCCGCCGCCGCGCTCTCGCGTGCGCCGTCGACGTTGTCGAGAATCCACTGCACCTTGGAGGCCGAGAAATACGGGTCGAGCGTGAGTCCCGTGCGGGAGCGCACCAGCTCTTCTGCGCCCTGCTCGACCAGCTCGTCGATCAGAGGTGCGGTGCGACGGCATTGCCACACGATGGCGTTATAGATGGGTTGGCCGCTTATGCGGTCCCACACCACCGTGGTCTCGCGCTGGTTGGAGATACCGATGGCGGCAATGCGGTTAGAATGGATGCCGCTCTTAAACTGGACCTCCATCATCACGCCGATCTGGCTGGCAAGCACCTCCGTGGGATCCTGCTCCACCCAGCCGGGACGCGGGAAGCTGGTTTTGACGCTACGGCGCGCCTGGGCGACGATGCAGCCGTACTCGTCGACGATGGTCGCAAGTACCGAGGTAGTGCCGCAGTCGAGCGCCATGATGTAGGAACCGCCAAAGCTAAACGAGGCGTCTTCCATGCCCAGGCTGCCTAGATTCAACGACATCGCTTACACCTTTCTATTGCATCGGGTCGGACAGGACCCGTTCGATCTCTGATGCGGGAAGCGCGCCTTGGCGCAGGATCTGGAGCTCGCCGTGCTGAAACGACACGATGGTTGAGGCGTCGCGACACGGGGTCTCACCGGCGTCGACGGCCACATCGACCCCCTCCAGGATGCGCTCCTCCACCGTGACAAAACTTGCCGGCGCGGGCGCGCCATGCGTGTTGGCGCTGGTGCAGGCAAGAGGGCTGCCGCAGGCGCGGATGAGCGCCTGCACCACGGGCGAGGCCGAAGCGCGAAGTGCCACCGTGTCGTCGGCGGCGCGCATAAAGGTCGGCACGCAGGGGGCCGCCTTAACCACGATAGTCAGGGCGCCCGGCCAGCATCGTCGGGCGAGCACGCGGGCCTCGTTAGGGATATCCACGCCATAGCGGTCGAGTGCCTCGGCATCATCGACCAGCCAGGCAACCGTTTGGGTGAGCTCGCGCTGCTTGAGGGTAAAGATACGACGATAGCCGGTGCCGAGTGCGGGGACCGCGGCGCCGTTGACGGTGGCCTGCGGATCGCGCGGCCACGGCAGAGGTTCACTTGTATCTTGTGGAACGGCATCCGAGAAGGCGTTGACCGCCACGGCGACACCGTAGACCGTCTCGGTTGGAATAAGCGCCAGGCCGCCGCGACCGAGTAGCTCGGCCGTGCGCTCGACTGCAAGCCGATGCGGCTCGCGCGCTCCCTCGTATACCCGATAGACCGTCTGCATGTGTATGCCAGCCCCTTACGCTCTGGTGCAAGTTTGTTTACTGTGGGGCATTCTCGCACGAAACGTTCAACCTATTTGCCCAGAGCGCATGTTGGTTTGGTGAGCGGCTCTAGTAGTCGGTGAAAGTGAGGGGGTTATTGGACTGCGACGAACTTCTTTGGCCTGCCGGCGTGGCGTTCTTGGGCGGCGTAGCGCTCGATGCTGTCTATCGTTATCATCCGACGGCCGTCGACGAGTTCAACATCGAGCTTTCCGGCTTTGACCAGCGCGGTAATCCGCGGAGCGGAGACTTTGAGGTCCAGCGCTGCGTCTTTAAATGTTCGGCACGCCGCTTCCCGAGCGTCCTCGTGGTCGATTTCGACTGAAAGGGCCACGACCTCGGCCGAGCGTTCGTACCCTGCCGGAGTCAAACCGTTGTTGAGGTCGTCGGCCAAAAACGCCATCAGCGCCTCAGCGGCATGGGCAATCGCTTCTTCGCGCGTATCACCATCGGCAAAGGCGCCGGGAATCTGCGGGAAGCTAGCACAGTAACCGTCGTCTTCTTTTATGAGAACGCAGTCATAGGTAAATCGCTGCCTCATTTTGCCTCCAACTACCATCCAGCTTGGCGACGAATACTTGCCCACGTGCCCTTCTTTGGTCGATCACCACCAGAGCCGTTCACGGTGATAACACGGTCACCAGAAACGTACTTAGCATGACTACCGACTTGCGCGACCTTCACGAATCCATCGTGCTTGAGTAGGGCAATGATTTCCCGAAAGGTAGGAGGTTGCATGGGCCGACCTCTTTCAGCCGTCCTAATTATAAACTATTTTATAATTTTTGCTAACCAGTTAATAAATATTACTGGCGCTGCTTGGGCTCGGTGACGATGGCTCGAACGATGCGGGGACGATCGGTGAGGTCGTGGACGATACGCACGTCCGAAAGGCCTGCCTGGCGACAGAGCTCGGCCGCGGCATCGAGGGCACCCTCGTAGAGCTCGCAGGCAAACAGGCCGCCGGCACGCAGCATGTAAGGCGCCGCATTGAGCAGGCGGCGGAAGATATCGAGGCCGTCGGCGCCGCCCTCGAGCGCCAGGTCGGGCTCAAAGTCCTTGACCTCGTGCGGCAGCGAACGCATGACGTCGGTCGGGATGTAAGGCGGATTGGAGACGAGCACGTCGAAGGTACCCCACTCGTCGTGGGGAATGGAGCTCACCAGGTTGGTGAGGCTGAAGGCAACATCATCTGCCGTGAGGCCGAGCGCGTCGCGGTTTTTGGTGGCCAGATCGATGGCGCGCGGCTCGATATCGGTGGCGGTACAGGTGACGTGGCCGCGGCGCTCCCAGGCAAGGGAGAGCGAGATGCAGCCCGTGCCGCAGCCGACCTCGAGAACGCGGGCGATGCGGGGCTCGGCTGGGGCAGGCGAAGCGGCATCCTGAGCTGAAGCCGTCTCCTGGCCGGCACCCTCGATGGCGATGCCGTATTCGTCGAGCTCGGGCTCGACGGCTTCCGCGGTGTCGGCTTCTGCTGCCTGCACGGCGGCTTCCTCGGCCTCGCGGTCGGCCAGCTCCTCGGCATAGGCACGGCTGCCCAATACGTCGCCGCCTAGCGCCGCTTCATCGGCAGCCGTCAGGTTAGCGGCACGGCGCTCGGCGGTCGCGCGTTCGTCTGCCAGCGCCGCCTCGGCCTTGCGTGCCTCCTCGACCTCATCGTTCCAAGGCAGCTCAACACGCTGACGGGCAGCAGCCTCGGGGCTCAGCACCTCGGCATCCAGATAATTGAGGACTTCCTCGACGAGCATCTCGGTTTCGGGGCGCGGAATGAGCACACCGGGGGCGCACGCGACGTCGATCATGCGAAACTGCGTGCTGCCCGTGATGTATTGCAGCGGCTCGCCCTTAGCGCGGCGGACAACGGCCGCATGCATGGTCTCGAGCTGGGCCGCGTTAAGCGTCTCGTCCATGCGCATATATAGGTCAATGCGTGCCAGGCCCGTGGCGGCGCACAGCAGCCACTCGGCAGAAAGACGGGGGTGCTCCTCGCCGCGTTCGGCCAGGTACTCCTTGGTCCACTCGAGACAACGCTTGATGGTCCAGATCTCGTTTGCCATGGGGCCCTCCCCTCTTAAGCGCCGGGCGGCGCGCGAATGTCGGAGCAGATTGTAAGCGAGGCTAGCGCTTGGCAAGGGGCGATTGAAGGCGATTATCGAGAATCAGCCCAGAATTTTGCACCGGTCTCGCTCAAAGTGTTCATTCGCCGACGTCTAGATTTGCATTCGTCAAGCTTTTGGTAAGGTTGACCCAAAACTGACCAATATCTAACCAAGAACTTGCCAAGTCACTTGACGTGCGACGCATCAAAAAATGCACTGCGACTTCTCGGACGATTTTTTGAGCATTATTATCGATAGCAGATAAACGCCGTTGATTGCTTTAAGCAGTTAAATTGCTTAATTTCTAACAAAGCAGATTAAATAAACTCGAATAGCAATTTACTCAACCTAGTCATTTAAGAACGTCCCCAATGACTACCCAAGAGAACGCCGCAGGTAGAGGACGGACAGCGAGCGACGTCCAGAGCGAACAAGTTGGCATGAAAAAGGCGAGGCATAGACCTTCTGGTCATGCCTCGCCTTTTGAATGACAAATTGTCGCTCTGGGCGGCGCGCAGCGTCGAGCCGTTACGCGGTTTGGTAAAACCGCGTAACCTAAACTGCTTGTGCCAGCTTCTCGGCTCGCTCGGCGGCGGCGAGCGCCTCGATGACGGTGCCGAGCTGATCGCCCAGAAGGACGCCGTTGTAGGTAGAGTTAAAGCCGATACGGTGATCGGTCACGCGGTCCTGGGGCTGGTTGTAAGTACGGATCTTCTCGGAACGGTTGCCGTGGCCGATCTGGCTCTGGCGCTCGGCACCGAGCTCGGCCTGCTGCTTCTCGAGCTCCATCTCGTACAGACGGGCGCGCAGCATCTGCATGCAGACTTCGCGGTTCTGAATCTGGGAGCGCTGTTCCTGCGACTGCACCACGGTGTTGGTGGGCAAGTGGGTGATGCGCACGGCGGAGTAGGTAGTGTTAACGCACTGACCGCCAGGGCCGGAGGCGCAGTAGGTGTCGATGCGCAGGTCGGACTGGTTGATCTGGACGTCGATTTCCTCGGCCTCGGGAAGCACGGCTACGGTAGCCGTGGAGGTCTGAATGCGGCCCTGGGACTCGGTCTTGGGAACGCGCTGGACGCGGTGCACGCCGGACTCGAACTTCATGACGGAGTAAACGCGGTCGCCCTCGACCTTGAACTCAATGGACTTAAAGCCGCCGGCCTCGCTGGGGCTGGAATCGAGCACGGTGGTCTTCCAACCGCGCGACTCGCAAAAGCGCTGGTACATCTTGTACAGATCGCCGGCAAAGATGGCCGCCTCGTCGCCACCGGCGGCGGAGCGAATCTCGACGATGGTGTTCTTGTCGTCGTTGGGGTCGCTCGGGATGAGCATGTACTTGATGTCTTCCTCGAGCTGGGGGAGCTTTGCCTCGTTTTCGGAGATGTCCATCTGGAGCATCTCCTTCTCATCGGCATCGGTGGTATCGTGCAGCATCTCCTTGGCAGCCTCGATGTCATCGAGCGCGCCGATGTACTCGCGCGAAGCGGCGATGAGGTCGGACTGGTGCGCGTACTCCTTGTTGAGACGCGTGAACTCCTTGATATCGGAGGCGACGGCCGGGTCGGAAAGCTTCTTCTCGAGCTCCTCGTAGGCCTTGATAATCTTTTCGAGCTTGTCGCGCATGGCGGGACTCCTTTATATGCGTGAAGGTGAAAATCGGCAGAGTTGATGGGGCGCGCGGCGCCACTGCGGGGGTAAGCCCGGCTAGAACATGTCGATCTTCAGATACATGCGTATCCCTTCGCGTATGGGGTACATAGTTGCGGTCTAAACCATACATGATAGCGTGCGCAGGCAAACCTGCATATAACCCGCACGGAATCTGACAAAGGGACAGTCCCTTTGTCGGATTCTAGAGCGTATGGAGCAGGGCGATGAGGAAGCGGACACCCTGGAGGTAGGCGCGGCGGGTGATGCGCTCGTTGGTGCCGTGGACGCCGCGGTCGCACTCGTCATCGTCGACCACAAAGGCCGAGAAGCGAATGCACTCGGAACAAATGCGCTGGTAGTTGGCAGCGTCGGTCGCGCCGATCACGGTCGAGGGGACAATCGCCAACGGCTCGGATGATCCGTTTTCCTCCGTCCCCTTTGGATCACGGAAATAGCGGGCGGCGATGGAGCGAACCGCCTCGAGACCGGGACCACCGATGCGCGGGGACGGCGAGGGTTCGGAGCTGCCGGGGCCCAGCTCCACTTCGACACGACCGGCAAGGTCCGCCCCGGCAACCGCCTCACGGCAGCGCGCCACAACGTCGGCCACGCTCGTGCCCTCGAGCATGCGGAAGTTAATGTTGGCCCACATATCCTGCGGCATTACGTTGGCGCCGGTGCTGCCACCCTCGATCTGCGTGGGCGCGCAGGTGGTGGTCACGAGCGGATAGAGCTTCTTGCTGGCGAGGCACTCGCGCACGATGGTGTCCTTGTTGGAGGCAATTTCATCGGCCGTGTAGAGCCCCAACTCGACGAGTTGGGCGGCAAGCAAGTCGGTCACGCGCGTCGGCCACTCGATATCGCAGATTGCGGCAATGGAGCGGCTCAGCACCTCGAGCGATGTGCCGCCGTAGGGGTTGGACGAATGCCCGCCCTCGCTCTTCGTCTTGAGCACGATATCGGCATAGCCCTTCTCGGCCAGGTCGGCGTGCATAAGCCAGCCCTCGCCCGCGCCGTACTCGGCAGCCGGAACGATGCGGTAGTCGCCCTCGTCGATCAGGTACTCAAGCTCAATGCCGCGCTCTTCGAGCACGCGGCCGATGACACCCGCACCGAACTGCGTGGTTTCCTCGTCCTGGCCAAAAGCCAGCAGCAGGGTGCGCTCGTGCTCCCAGCCGTGGGCCAGCGCATACTCAACCGCCTCGAGAATGCCTGCGACTTGGTCTTTCATGTCGATGGCGCCGCGGCCCCAAATGTAGGCATCGTCCACATGTCCGCCAAAGGGGGCGTGCGTCCAATCGTCCTCGGTGCCCGGCACCACGGGAACCACGTCCATGTGGCCCATGAGCATGACGGGTTTGAGGGCAGGGTCGGAACCGCTAAGCGTCAGCAATAGCGAATGATCGATGAGCTCGACCTTACCCGCTGTAAATACGCGCGGCCACGCCTGCTGCATATAGGCGCGCAGGTCGTCGAACGGCTGCCAGTTCACCGCCTCGGCATCCATGCTCGAGATGGTCGGAAACGACAGCACACGGCCCAAGCGCTCGCATGCGCCGGCCTCGTCTATACCGGCAAAATCATCCTCATGCGCAAAGAAGCGCCAAACCTCGGCCATGACATCCTTTCGATTGTGATGACGAGGGCCGCCCCACCGGAGCGGCCCTGCCACGTAAGCGTTTGCGGTCGGCTATTTGTCCTCGAGATAACGCGAGAGGAACTCGCGGGTACGCTGGTGCTTGGGGTTGCCGAAGAGCTCGGCCGGCGCGGCATCCTCGAGGACCACGCCCTTGTCCATAAAGACCACGCGGTCGGACACCGTGCGGGCAAAGGCCATCTCGTGCGTGACGACGACCATGGTCATGCCGTCGGCAGCGAGCTTGCGCATGACCTCGAGCACCTCTCCCACGATCTCGGGGTCGAGTGCGGAGGTCGGCTCGTCGAACAGCATGATCTGCGGGTTCATGCATAGAGCACGAGCGATGGCCACGCGCTGCTTTTGACCACCGGACAGGCGACCCACGGCGGCGTGCGCGAATTTTTCGAGTCCCACACTCGTCAGATGCTCCATCGCAATTTTTTCAGCCTCGGCCTTGCTCATCTTTTTGAGCGTGACGGGCGCGAGCGTGCAGTTGTCGAGCACGTCCATGTTGTTGAACAGGTTAAAGCCCTGGAACACCATGCCGATGTCCTCGCGGAGTTTATTGATATTGCAGCGCTCGGCCGTAAGGTCCTGGCCGTGAAACCAGATGTGGCCCGCGTCCGGGGTCTCGAGCAGGTTGAGGCAGCGCAGGAAGGTCGACTTGCCCGAGCCCGAGGCGCCGATAATGGTAACGACCTCGCCGGGGTTAACGGACAGGTCGATGCCCTTGAGCACCTCGAGCGAGCCGAAGCTCTTGCGCAGGCCCTCGACGCGGATGAGCGGCTCATTGGTCTGTGCGGCGGCCGCAACGCCGGTAATGGCGGTATCTGCCATGATGATTCTCCTCGTCTTGAGCCTAATTGGAGCTGGGCAGCGTGACCGGAGCCTCGGCGCCGAGCTTTTTGCCAAAGGCCTCGAGCAGGCGGCTCGCCACGAGCGTCAGGATCAGGTAGACCACGAGCGCCACGCAGTAGACCTCCATCTGGCGGTAGTACACGCCGGCGACGGTGGTGGTGGCGTACATAAGGTCGAACACGCCGATGACCGAGAGCACCGACGAATCCTTGATGTTGATGATGAGCTCGTTGGTGAGTGCGGGAATCGCGTTTTTAATACCCTGGGGGAACACGACCTTGCGCATAGCCTGCCACTGCGACAGGCCCAGCGAACGTGCTGCCTCGGCCTGGCCGGGATCGATGGACTCGATGCCGCCGCGCAGGACCTCCATCATGTAGGCGGTGGAGTTGAGCGAGATGGTAACGAGGCCGGCGGTGAAGGTGCTCCAGATCTGGTTGGCCTGGGCGGTCTCGAAGCCCATACCACGCAAAACGGTGAAGCCCGCGTAATAGATGAGCAGACCCTGGACCATCATGGGCGTGCCGCGCACGATGGTGGAGTAGACGGTCGCAAAGCCGCGGCCGATACTCTTAAAGAAGCGCACCAGGTCGTTATCCACGCGATCGAAGGTCTGAATACGCAGGAACACGAAGAGCAGTGCCAGGAAGAATGCGATGACGGTGCCGAAGGTGGCAAGCGCGATGGTGATCTCGATACCGCGAATGAAGAAGTCCCCGCTCTTGTAGGTCATGTAGACCAAGCTCGACAAAAAGTCGCTGGGGTTGGAATCCGAGACAATGCTCACCTGCACCAGGTCGATAAACGACATGACGCAGCGGTCGATAAAGAAGATCGCCGCAATGGCGACCACGACGTAGCTGCCCAGGCGCGCAGCGTGGCGGCAACGCTCGGATGCAAACGGCGACTTTTCGCGATAGTCGCTCCAGTGCATGAGCTTGGTGACCAGCGCCACCGCCGACACGACGAGCCAGGCCCAAAGGATTGCCCAAAGGCAATCTTGGAACACGCCCATAGGCGCCAAGAAGCTCAGCGGCGTGGGGTTGCGCTGGCTAAACGCCAGGCCGAGCGCCGCGATAACGCTCGTGCCCAGGTACACATAACGGTGGTCGGCCTTGATAAAGGAGGCCAGACGATTGATGGTTTTCATGCTGCCTCCCTATGCCGGCTGACGGTCGAGACACGCGTCCCACATTTGGTCGCGCTCCTCTTGGCTAATGCCCTTGAGCGTCTTATCGATGAGCTTAAGCAGCTTGTCCGAGCCCTTGCGGCAGCCGACGTTTGCCGTGACTTCCTGCTTAAAGCCCTCGCCCTCGGCAAATTGAATCGGCACGATACCCGGGTTTTGGGCCATATAGCCCTTCTCGTTCTCGGTATTGTAGGTCACGGCGTCGCAGGTGCCCTGCATCAGGTTCGAAAACACCGTGGGGACCGAATCGACCGGGTTCTTGTGGACAACGCCCGGGATCTCGTCGATGACGGTATCGAGCATGGTGTCCTTTTGGCCGAGGACCGTTGCGCCGCTAAAGTCGCTGAGCTTGGTCGCATTTTGGTAGGGCGAGCCCTCTTTTACGAACAGGCCAAAGTAGCCAATGAAGTACGGGTCGGAAAAGCCGACGGACTCCTCGCGCTCGGGCGTGGCGCTCATGCCGGCAATGATGAGGTCGATCTGGCCGTTGTTGAGCGAATCGATAAGACCCGAGAAGCTCTGTTTGACGGCAACGGGCTCGCCGCCGAGGGCCTTGCAGACGATCTTGGCGATCTGCACGTCGTAACCGTCGGCATAGGCGCCCTGCACGTTGTCGATGGGGATAGTGTACTCGCTGGCTTCGGAGACCTGCCAGTTGTACGGGGCGTAGGCCGCCTCCATGCCGATGCGGATCTTGTCCTTGCCGATCACGGAATCGGACAGGTCGTCGCGACCGCCGCCCGTCGTGGGCTGAACTACTTCCAGCGTGGAGGGGCGCTGGCAACCGGCAAGTGCGCCGGCGACGACAGAAGCGCTCGCAGCGAGAGCACTACCCAAAAAGATGCGACGGCTGCATACCGGCTGTGGATGCGCGTCGCGTTGATGGGGAGAATGCATAATCTGCCTTCCCTGTTGAATCGTATGCTGACGACTTAACAGGATATACGCCACCGACCAGCAGCGCAGCACAAGCTCGAAAAATTAATAGACACGCGGTAGTCATTGGGAACGTCGATGTTTTGGGCATGCCAGCGAGCGCCGCCCAGAGCGAACAAGTTGGCATGAAAAAGGCATGGCATAGACCTTCTGGTCATGCCGTGCCTTTTGAATGACAAATTGTCGCTCTGGGTAGCGCGCAACGTCGACCGGTCCGCTGTTCGTTAGAACGGCGGAACCTCTAGAGCAACGTAACGCTAAAGGTGCGCTTGTCGGTGGCGCCGGGAGCCAAGGTGATGGTGTTGACCTTGTGCTCAAAGACGTCGTCCTCGGTGTCCATGGTGGTGTGACCGGTCCAAGGCTCGAGCGCCACAAACGGAGCGTCGTTGGCGGCAGACCACACGCCAATGTACTTAAAGCCCTCAAAGTCGATCTTGACACCGTGGCCCGACTTGCGACCGCGCAGCGTGAGCGTGGAGCCCGGGGTATCGGTGAACATGATGGCATCGTTATCGAAGCTGCGATGCGTGATGGGCAGCACGTCCGAGTTATCGGGAGCCTTGTAGCTACCCTCGAACGTCATAAGACCGTCGGGCGTGATGATGGGAGCCTCGTTCGTCCATGCCTCGGTAAACGCCAGCTCGTAATCCTCGAATGCCTCGTCCTCGGCACCGGGAGCCGGTACGTTAAACGCGGGGTGGCCGCCCACCGAGAACGGCAAGTCCACGTCGCCGGTGTTGGTGACGGCAAAGGTCTGGGTGAGGGTGGCGTCGCCGGTCAGGGCATAGGTCATGTTGAGCTTAAAGTGGAACGGAAAGGCCTTGAGCGACTCGGGCGTGTCGGTGATCTCGTAGGTGACGGACGAGCCGTCCTCCGAAACCTCGACCAGCTTGTGCTCGACGATGCGCGCGAGGCCGTGGCGCGGCATCTCGCAGGTGCCGGCCGCAGACGTTGCCGTGTTGTTGCGCAGCGAACCCACAATGGGGAACAGGATGGGCGCATGCTTGCCCCAAAAGGCGGGGTCGCCCTGCCACAGATACTCGTTGCCGTTGAGGGCAAGGCTCGTGAGCTGGGCGCCCATGGAATCGATGGCCGCGGTGAGGCTGCCGCGCTTGATGGTAGTGACGGTAGACATGCTACTTCCTCCAAAAGAAAACAATAGTGTCGAGGGCTATTGTCCCACTCTTGGCGGCGGGGTTGAGCGACAGGCGCAGTTATTGAGCAATAGCGTAAAGGTCAAACCCGCCCTGCGGAGTGCTATCGACCGTATCGGGCGCCTGCGAGTTAAAGCTCACGGGAACCATGCGCTTTGAGGCGCGGAAGCGCGTGCCGTCGGTGGCGACGGGCGGTTCGTCGACGGTGAGCTCGTAGTCGCCGGGCTTGAGCTCGATGCCGTCACCAGCGGAATTGACGTATTGATACTCGTCAATCGTCTGCCCTTTGAGCGTACGCCCCACGATGTGGATGAGCATTTGGCTGTCGCCACGCGCGGTGTCCCACATCGCGCCGTCCTTGACCTCGACCGACACATGTACCGAGCGCGTGCGGCTGAGCGATTGCTCGACAGACATCTCGACCTTGGCGGCGTCTTGACGCTGCTGCTCGACATGGCTCCAAACGCTACCGATTGCCGAGCAGGCGATAACGCCGGCCATGAAGGCGATGAGGATGGAGCCGAGCGGAGAACGGCGGCCCGCGTCTTCCTCACGAGCCAGGTCGGGGCGATGTGTGGGCGCAGGCGCCTGGGCGCCTTGCGCGGGCACGTCGAGAATGCTGAAGGATGCCGTGCTGTCGGGGTCGATGGTGTGACGCGGCTGCGGGATCTTTGCCGGCGAGATGGACATGTCCGCCGGCTCACCGAGTGTGGCCGTGGCATCGGCCTTAGCCTCATCGGCCTCGGCTTGGGCCCAAGCCTGCTCAAAGGTCAGGGGCTCGGCGGCATCGGAGGCGGCATCAGGCTCGACAGCGGCATCGTTGCCGGTCTCGTCCTCGTCGCTCGACACGTCACGCGACGCGGGCTCGTCCCACTCCTCGTCCGGAGCCTCGCCCTCGCTATACCACCATTCAAAGTTATCGATATCCATACGGGGCGCCCCTTAGGCCTCGCAAATAAACACTTGTTAGCCTTATACCCGCAGATGGCGCTGGAGCTCGCACGGAATGCGATAAAGGGACTGCTCCTTTGTCGCATCGAAGTTGCGGTGGAATAGTTCCTGTTTGCACGCCCACTCGAGCTATTTAGGGACTATTTCACCGCAAGTTATTTGAGGGCGACGGAGATTTGGATACAGCAGAAGTCCTCTTGGTGAGACTCGTCGTAACTCGTGGTGTCCAGGTAGCAAAAATCGAAAGCATTGCCGATGGGCTGGAGCGCGTGCCTGTCCATGCAGGCCACGATGGCGCGGATACCCTCGGGCTCGTACGGCATGCCCCAGCGACTCATGCACAGGTACGTGCCCTCGGGCAGCACCTCGACGCCAATCTCCGCCAGCTCGGCAGGATCGCTCGGCAGTATTTCCTCGGCACCACGCGGCAACACGGCAAAGGAACCGGCACCGGCGATGGGGTCGCCGGAATACAGCGCCTCGCGACGCAGCATGGCGCCCCAACCGCGCATGGGGCGTGTGCCCGTGAGCGCACGCATGCGCAGAATCGCCCGCATGAGCGTGGGGTGCAGCATCGAGCGGCCACGCTCGATATCGTCCGGGAACTCCTCAAAGACCACATAGCGGCGCTCGAATTGCTTGAGCTCCGGTTTGCCCTCGCGCTCGCGCCAATAGACCGCCTCGTCGTAAAAACTCAGCCGCTCCTGCACGCTCGCACGCTCGGCTTTGAGCCCGGCAATCTGCTCGTCGAGCGCCTGCACCCGCGAGCGCAGGTGGTCGGTCATCTCTCCAATGTCGAACGTCGAGGTCAGGCGATCGATCTCATCGAGCTCCAGCCCCAAGTCGCGCAACATGCAAATCAGGCGCATAAGCGGAATCTGCGTGGGCGAATAGAAACGGTAGCCCTTTTCGTTGACCACGGCGGGTTTAAACAGACCGATCTTGTCGTAGTAGATGAGCGTTTGGCGTGAGACGTTAAACAAGCTCGCCATCTCGCTAATCGCATACATACCCGTCTGCATAGGTCCTCCCGACACACCAAAGCCCGCCGCCCACAGGGGCAGCGGGCTCAAACACTACTCGTATCCTACCCTAAAGATGCCTATGACCAGCGCTTATAGTTTTCGCACGACTCGCCAACAGCTTCGAGCGCCTTGGCGGCGATGTGATGCACTGCATCGTCGAGCGTGGCGGGGCCGTTGTAAAACGTGAGCATGGGCGGCATGAGCATGACGCCCGGCACGCGCGCCAGGCGCGCCATGTTGTCGACATGGATCGCACTGAAGGGCGTCTCGCGCACCATGAGCACCAGGCGGCGCTGCTCTTTCATCTGCACGTCGGCCGCACGCAGCAACAGGTTTTCGCTGTAGCCGCTCGCAATGCCGGCGAGCGTCTTCATGGAGCAGGGCGCCACAATCATGCCGGCGACCGGATAGGTGCCACTTGCGATGGCAGCGCCGATGTTCTTGTTGTCGTAGACCACATCGGCATGCGCGGCAAACTCGTCGAGCGTCATGCCGAGCTCCTGCTCGATGGTGATCTCTCCCCCGCGCGTGACGACAAGCGCCGACTCGGCACCGGCCTGGCGCAGGCACTTGAGACACTCGAGGCCCAGCGCAGCGCCGCTGGCACCAGAAACGCCAACGACAATGCGACGGGAACGGACAGAAGACTCAGGCATGACAACTCCTTAGTTACTTGGTAGGGCTACTTGCTAGAAGGCGAGCTCGGCGGCCCACTTCTCTTCATCGATCTCCATGAACTGCGAGCGGATGAAGTTCTTCTTGAGGTTGAACGGAACCGTGCAGTCGAAGATGGCCTTGCAGGCGATGCCGTGCTCGCGGATCGAAGGATCGAACGCGGGGTCGTTGGACGGATCGAGCACGTGGCAGTGGCAGCCGGGGATGGTGATAAGGTCGACGTCGGCCTGGAAACGCGTGGTCATGGCCCACATCACGTCGCTCATATCGAAGATGTCGACATCCTCGTCGACCAGGATCACATGCTTGAGCTCGGAGAATGCCGAGAAGGCGAGCATGGCGGCGTTGCGCTGACGGCCCTCGTCATTCTTGCTCGACTTCTTGAACTGCATGATGGCAACGAACTTGCCGCCACCGCAGGGAGCGGCGTGGACGTTGAGCAGACGGCCCGGGATAGCGGTCTCGACCATCTTGTAGATGGAGGCCTCAGTGGGGATGCCGGCCATGGACACGTGCTCGTGCGAAGGGCCGATGCAGCTCTCCATGATGGGGTTGACGCGCGTGGTGACGGCGGTGATCTTGATCACCGGGCAGACCTTGGCGCCACCGGTGTAGCCGGGGAACTCGGGCATGGCGTAGCCGTGGCCATTGACGTCCTCGTTGATGGTCTCGTCGTGCATGAGGTAGCCCTCGAGCACGTACTCGGCATTGGCAATGCACTTCTGCGGAACGGTGACGCAGTCGGCGAGCTCGACGGCGTGGCCGCGCAGGGCACCGGCGATCTGCAGCTCGTTAAAACCAAGCGGCGTGGTGGGAGCCTCGAAGCCGCAGCACATGTACACGGCGGGGTCCAGACCGATGGAGATGGAGATGGGCATGTCCTCGCCGCGCTGGCAATACTCGTCAAAGAACGCACCGAGGTGACGGCTGCCCGGGGTGATCCACATGGCGAGCTTGTCCTTGTCGACGCAGGAGAAGCGGTGGATGGTCACGTCGGACTGGGAGCCATCGGGACTCGTGCCGTAGGCGAGGCCCATGGTGATGTAGGGGCCGCCGTCGACGGGCGTGTTGGTGGGAGCGGGAACGATCTTGCGCAGGTCGAAGCCCTCGTCGATCGCCTTGTACACGACCTCCTGGCAGTCGACGTGCTTGCCCTCGGCGATCTGCTCGGGCGCGATCAGGTTCTCGAAGCGCTTGCCGATCTCGAGGCCCAGGCGCTCCTCGTCCAGGTCGAGCAGGGCGGCAACGCGCTTGCGGCTGGCAAGCATGCCGATGCAGACCTTGGCATCGTCAAAGCCCTTGACGTTGTTGAAGACCATCGCCGGACCCTCTTTGGTCGGGCGCATGACGGTGCCGCCAGCACCGACGTGACGGTAGACGCCCGAGACCTCGGCATCGGGATCGACCTGGGTGTCGGTCTCAAGCAGCTGGCCCGGCATCTCACGCAAAAAGTCGAGCGCGGAACGCAGGTCGTGGATCTGGGAAGCATCGGTAGTGGACATGGCGTACTCCTTTCGGGAGAGTGTCCGGCGACGGGGTGCCGCCGGACGGGGTAACGTAATGGGGCCGCGGCGCTCACAAATGGAGCGCTCGACCACTCGAAGTTCAAGCGCTTGGCTGCTTACAGCCGGGGCGCTCGACCGCTTACATCAGGCCAAAGAGGTGGAACCAGGCGGCCTCGACCAGCACGACGACAAAGACGACCGCGGTGAGGGGGATGCCCATGCGCATAGCCTCTTTGGAGGTGTAGCCGCCGGCGTCCTTGCCTTCGCCGATAAGGATCGGCAGGTTATGGAACGGCAGGATGTAGTGGATGTTGATGGACGTGAAGACGATGAGCGCCACGGCGAGTGGGCTCACGCTGGAGCCGGCGGCAAAGCTGATAAATGCCGGCACGCACACGCCGAGCACGGCCATGACCGAGCCCATGAACATGTGGATGATCATGGAAAGCGCGGCGACGAGCAGGGCGAACAGGAAGATGTTCTCAGGCACGGAGCTGGGGAGCACGACGTCGGCGATCCAGGCGTTCATGCCGGTGGCACCGCCCACGGAGCCCACGGCCATGGCGGCCGTCAGGAACATGAGGGACTTGATGTCGACAGCGTTCCAGCTGGCGGGAGTGAGGACTTCGCCGATGATGGGCATGGCGAGAGCAACGCCAATGGCCAGGGTGACCCAGCCGATATAGTCGCCCGAGACGGTGAGCCACAGCGCGATGGCGATGACAAGCCACACGATGGTGCGGATCTCCTTGACGGAGAGCTTGCCGAGCGCGGCCTGCTTGGCCACGATCTGCTCGCGATCGTAGACGAGCTCCTTGCTGGGCTTAAAGAGGAAAAGGCCCAGGAACAGGGTGCACAGCAGCGCAACCAGCATAGGCACGCTCATGTACAGGAACCAGTCGACGAAGGACGGGCTCATGCCGCCGGCCTCGGCACTGTACTGCGCAACGAGCGGGTTAAGCGTGGAGTCGCCCGTCAGGAAGAACATGGAACCCGGGGCGGCAGCGGCAAACACGAGGAAGCCGAGCTTGCCCTTGTCGTCGTCACCGTAGCCGGCGGACTCGGCGATGACCGAGACGACGGCGAGGATGAGGAAGGCGCGGGGGAACGGATGCGGGATCAGCAGCGACAGCACAAAGGTGAGCGCGAAGATCGAGATGATGAGCGACTTGGCGTCGCGCACGAACTTGAGCATGAACGCGTAGGCGATGCGCTCGCCCAGGCCCGACTCCTTGACCGCGCTGGCGATGAGGTAGGCGCCGATGACGAGCCACATGGTGGCCTTGGTCCACGAGCTAAACGTGGAGGCGACCGTCGCCGAGATGCTCGCGGCGCCCGTGTCGTCCACGCACACCTTGAACAGGACGAGCAGTGCGCAGTAGAGCAGGCCCACAAAGCCCGGCTGTGCCACGCCGCATGCCCAGAACACCACCGTGGCGAGCGTCAGTGCCAGACAGGTCTGACCGCCGACCGTGAGCTCGACCGTCGAGCTCAGCTCCGCCAAAGGAAGAAACTTCACCAGCAAAAAGACAACGATACCCAGCACAAAGCCAATTTCGCGCTTGGTGATCTTAAACGCCTTCTTTTCCGCTTCCATCTCCCCACCTTTCTTGTTGGGGGCGCTCCGAATTCGCAGCCATGTTGCCGCTTAAAAAGGGGCGCCCGTTATCGGACACCCCTTACGTTGCGCTGTGTTGCGGCAATACAGTCAAGCGGATTTTTTGGATGAGAAGCGATTCCCTAGACAAAAACCGTCACAACATTCGACGCTTTTCCTCGTTTTCGAGATTTTCGCCGAATGTTGTGACGGTTTGGATGTGGCAAAGGGACTGTCTTTTTTACATAGCGAGGGCCGTGCGGATGAATGGGTCGCCGAGGGCCTCGCGGAGCCAGGGGGCCAGCTGCTCGGGGTGACCCTGCAGGTAGCCTTTGAGCTCGGACGGAGCCACGCGACGCACTTCCGAGATCTCCTCTTGGTTGATATGCAGCTCGCCCGGCTCAACATGGGCAAGGTAGACCTCGCACCATTCGCACTCGCAGCGACCGTCGCCGTGGTCCTCGCGGTACACCACGTGTCCGAGGTGCTTGAGCTGATCGGGCTCGCGCGTAATGCCGAGCTCTTCGTTGATGCGGCGCGCCGTGGCGGCCGCGACGTCTTCCCTGGGGAGCGGATGGCCGGCGCAGCTATCGGCCAGCACCCCGCCCCACAGGCGCTTGAGCGGACTGCGGCGACAGAGCAGCAGGCGCGCGTCTTCGCCCCGGCCCTCGACCAAAAGCGTCAGAAATGCCTGATGCAGGATGCCCTCACCAGCATGGGCCTCGATGCGGTCGACGGGGCCAAGCGCCTCGCCGGTCGCAGCATCGACCGCCACGACCTCGGCGCCCGCACCGCCCTCATCCCAGCCGGCGCGCAGAATGCGGGCTGCGGCTTCCTCGAGCGCGGCGATGAGCTCCTTGGTGGTGTCGAGCACGCGCTGCAGGTCGTCACCGCTCGCTTGTTCAACATGAAAACCCGTGCTTGCAACTACCGGCACGCCAAAGCGCGTGGCCAGCGCCGCCGCGATATCGTGCGCCGGGATCTCGTCTCGATGGCACGGAACGGCCAGGATGCTCACCGTTGCCGTACGGCCGGGCTCGGGGCGCGGAATGGCCTGCGCCGTGGCGCCCAGGTGCGCAAACTCCGGCGAGCAGGCGTACACCGCCATGCCTCGCGGCGTCACCGTCAGCTGGGCCTCGAGCGCAAACTTGCCCTCGCCCACTGCAACCTTTGTCGTGTGCATACCCATGGGATCTCCTGCCGCCCGCGATGTACCTGAGACCATCTTCGCCTGTATTGCGACTATACAGGCAAGCCCTCCATGTGACAAAGGGACTGCCCCTTTGTCACATTCTGTTAGAGTTGCAGGAAGTGAATCCCGCTTATTCATGCGACATTGGAGTGACAACCTTGACCGCCGCAACCACGCCTAAAAGTAAGCCAACCGCCGCCGCGCTCTCCCCCGCGCGCACCAAGCTCTGCCTGGCGCTGCTCGTGCTGTTGGGATTCTCGCTCGGCTGCTCCGAGTTCGTGGTCATCGGCATCGAAAGCGACTTGGCAACGGAACTCGGCATATCACTTGCCACTGCGGGCCAGCTCATCAGCGTGTTTGCGCTCGTCTACGCTATCGCGACGCCGGTGCTCGCGCTCAGCACGGGGCGATTCCGCCGCTACCAGCTGCTCGTGTGCTATAGCGTCGTCTTTGTGCTCGGCAACCTGGTCATGGCGTTGGCTCCCAACTTCCAGGTGCTGTTTATCTCACGCATTGTCCTGGGCTCTGTCTCGGGTGCGCTGCTCGCCGTGGGCGTGACGTACATCCCTGAGCTGCTATCCCCGCAGCAAACCTCACTTGCCATCTCGGTCGTGTACGGCGCGTTTTCCGTGGCGATGGTCTTTGTGACCTCGATTGGCAAGTTTGTGGCCGACACACTCGATTGGCACGTGGCCATGTACGGCACGCTGACCTTTGCCGTTTTGATCTGTAGCGCGCTCGTGGCGTTTATGCCTCGCGCCGGGCAGACCGATGAGCCCGCCACCTTCCGCGAGCAGGCGGGGCTACTACGCGAGCCGAGTATCATCACCGGCATGCTCATCTTCTTGTTTGGCGTGGGCTCGGTCTACGTATTCTACGGCTACGTGACGCCTTATCTGGAGCAGGTGCTGGGCATGGATACCGTTCAGGCGAGCACCACACTTATGGCCTATGGCGTGTTCTGCCTGATCTCGAACATCCTGGGCGGATGGATCGATGCGCGTTTTGGCATGAAGGCGCTGCTGGTTACGTTTGTGCTGCAGGCGGCGGCACTGCTCGGGCTGTTTGCCGTGGGCGCCGCCATGCCGCTCGCGCTGGTCTTTGTCTTTAGCCTGGCGATGCTCATGTACCTGTTCTCGGTGTCGTGCATCACGCACTTTATGGACGTGGCACGCAGCCGCCATCCCAAGTCGATGGTACTCGCAAGTTCGGTTGAGCCCATGGCGTTTAACGTCGGCATCTCGTTTGGCACCGCAGTGGGCGGCGCCGTGGTAAGCGGAGTTGGCATTGCATATGTAGGCGCGGTCGGTGCCGTGTTCTCGCTTGTGGCCTGGGCGCTCACACTGGTGACGATTAAGTTGGCTCGCTGGGAGCGCCGTCGTCAATCAGCACAGCCCCGGATGCAGGCATAGGGGCGAACATAGCCCAAGGTGGCGAGCAACCGGTGAAAACCGTCCCATACGAGTAGTGTTTATCCGCCTGCAAGCTCCAGCAGTGCAATTTCGTGTACTTCAGATACACACTTTTCCACTATTTCGTGTATTCCAAGTACATGAAATCGTACTAAACTATGTATCTGAAGTACACGAAATTGGAAAGGCGGCCCCATGCGCAGATCAATCGAATCCGTTATCGAATCATGGGCGACAAAGGACGCGTCGCGCCCCATCCTCATCCGTGGTGCGCGACGCGTAGGCAAAACGTACGTTGCCGAGGAAATCGGCAGACGAATCGCCGGCGATGCGTTTGTCAAACTCGACTTTCAGACCGATCTTGAGCTGATCGCTCCGCTGTTCGACTGTCCCACCGACGACGTTGACGCCATCGTGGCGCGAATCTCAGACTATAAACGCACCCCCATTCGCAAAGAAACCGCCTTCATCCTGTTTGACGAGGTGCAGCTCTGCGAACGGGCGCTCAACTCGCTTCGCTTTTTTTCGGGTTCGGGCTGGCGCATATGCGCGACCGGCAGTCAGCTCGGCGTCGCCACGCGCAAGCGCAAGTTGCCTTTTCCCAGCGGCGTTCGTCAAGAGACCATGCATCCTATGTCGTTCGAGGAGTTTCTCTGGGCGCTCGACGAGGAGCAGATGGCCAATGCCATTCGTACCCACGCCGGCACGCTCGAGACCTACGCCGCGCACCAAGCCGCGCTCAGCCTGTTTCATCGATACCAGATCGTGGGCGGCATGCCCGCCGCCGTCAACGCATATCGCAAGACGTTATCCATCGAGGATGCGCGCGTCGAGCAGCGCGAAATCGACGAGACCTATACCGCCGATATGACCGACCCCGAAAACGGGATCAGCGGCGTGGCGGCGCGCAAGGTCTGGCGCTCCATTCCGTCCCAGCTGCTGAGATCGTCCACAAAAAAATTCAAGTACTCCGAGGTCGAACGCGGAGGCCGTCGCGCCAAGCTTATCGAGCCGCTCGACTGGCTCGAAGGCGCCGGCATCATATCGGTCAACAACCTGACCGAAGGCATCGAGCCTCCCCTCGTTCCCTTCGACGACGAAGATGGAAGTTTCTTTAAGGTCTATCTTCTCGATACCGGCCTCATGTTCTACAAACTCGGCATCAACCCGCGGCTCTGGCTCGACCTCAAAGAGGATTCCGCCATAGCGCTATCTTCCGACTTCCGAGGCGCCCTGGCGGAAAACTCGGTCATGCAAGCATTTTCGGGCAATAGCTTGCAGACGTATTACTGGGTGCCGCCGTCGTCTTGGAAGACGACCGGCGAGCTCGATTTTTTACTTCAGACCGACCGTATGGAAATTGTGCCCGTCGAAGTAAAGTCCGCACGTAACGTGCGCGCGAGAACCCTCGGGTCGTTTATGGACAAAGCCCGATCGCCATATGCCTACATTTTGTCCGAGAACAATTTTTCCCGCAGCGAAACCGATGACGGGCGCGAGCTGCGCCACCTCCCCTTGTACGCAGCGGGCTTTATTGGAGCAAACTGCCTCAAGAGCAGTCTGTAAGCCCTGCACGACCGCCTAGAAAGGAAGCCGCTCATGCAACGCATTCTTTTTATCTGCTATGGAAATATCTGTCGCTCGACGATGGCTGAGTCGGTGTTTACCGAGCTCGTGCGCCGCGCTGGGCGCGAGGCGGAGTTTGTCATCGATTCCGCTGCGACCTCGACCGAGGAGATCGGCAACCCGCCACACCACGGTACCGTTGCCAAGCTGAGCGAGGTTGGGATTCCCGTCGTCGCACATCGTGCACGTCAGGTGCGTCGCGCGGAGTATGGCGACTGGGACCACATTGTCTATATGGACGACGAGAACGCCCGCGGCCTGTACCGAATTTTTGGGAAGGACCCCGATGGCAAGATCTCGCGCCTGCTCGATTGGACCGATCGCCCCGGCGACGTGGCCGATCCCTGGTACACCGGCAATTTCGACGCCACCTACCGCGATGTACTCGCCGGTTGCACCGCTATGCTCGAGCAGCTGTAGGCGCTCGGGCGGCGCGGGCACACGGGCCACGCCATCGGCATAAAACGAGCGTGGATTTTCTCCCACTTTGAGCGTTCGAGCGCGCTCTAAACGGGAGAAAATCCACGCTCGTTATCTCGGTGGGAGAAAATCAACGCTCATGAATGTGACAAAGGGACTGCCCCTTTGTCACATCCGGGACCGGCCCTAGACCGGCTTGACCTCCAGCTTAATCCCCTTGGCACAGAAGTCGCCCAAAACATCCGAAAGGGCCCAGGTCGCATATAGCGGCAAATAGAGAACCGCTCCGTTGCGCTCAACGTTGCCTCTCGAGAAAACAATCCCGAGCCTTACGCCATATTCAGCCGTATCAAGCACATGACCGAGCGCAGCGTGCGCGTGGTAATAGGAGCCCGATTTAACCTCGATCGGAACAGCCGTCCCATCCGGTCCATCGACCACAAAGTCCACTTCACCGCGCTTTTTTGTCTGATAGTAGTAAAGCTGGCGATTTTGGGCAGCCAGCTGCTGGGCCACCACGTTTTCGTAAATGCCGCCCAGGTTGGGCTCCTTGCTATCAAGATACGCCGCCTGGGCGACTCCAACGGGGTAACGCGCCATCAACATGCCCGTATCCGATTGATATAGCTTGAACTGCGATGGCCGCGCCGTCTTGAGCAGGGGCGATTTTGGCTCGGTTACGATATCGGCTTTGAGAGCAACGCCGGCATCGACAAGCCATACAAAATCTCGCTGATACTTCTCGTAGTGAGCCTTGGGGTCAATGGAATTGAGCACGAAGCGCTTGTTTTCGCCCTCGAGCATAATAGGGAGCTGATCGTAGATGCTCTGCACCTGAAGGGCTCGCCCGCTTGCATACTTGGAGATATCCCGCCGGCACTGTTCGTTGAGCTCTGACTGTAGCTGACGAACAGAGGCAAGGTCGCCCTGCGTGTCAAGGAAACGCTGCACGACCTCCGGCATTCCGCCGACAACGGTATAGGTCCTGAAGTTTGCCATCATCGCGTCATGAATGTAATCAGGAATGGGCCTCTCGCTGATACACGCGTCACGTATCGTTTGGCGAGCCCCCTCGCTCACCCCGATTGCCCAGCAAAACTCCTCAAAATCGAGCGGGAACATCCTAAGCTCGTGAACATACCCCACGGGATAGGACCTGACGCCCTTGAACTGAGTCCCGAGCATTGACCCCGAAAACGCCCAGCGGCACCTCCCGTCCTCAACAAGGAACTTTGCCATCGTCATGATGTCGGGGGCCTCTTGGACCTCATCGATAAACACGAGCGTTTTGCCTGGCGCAATCGACTTTCCCGAAAGAAGCGTCACCCTGCTGATGAAATCATCGGCATTCCGCGCCTCGAGAAGAGCATCTTTTGCCTGGCGGTTTTCCATGAGGTTAAGCTCGATGTAGGTTGCATGGCTGGCTTTGCCAAATGCGCGAATCGAATAGCTTTTGCCGATCTGGCGAGAACCCGTGATGAATAAGGCCTTTTGCTCGGCAGACTTCAGCCAACGCTCCAGCTCTGCCGCTATTTTCCTGCGCAGCATAGGCTCTCTCCTCAGTGTCATCAAATGAAATGCAAAGTTTTATACGCTTGATTATCGATGAAACGCAGAATTTTTAGAACCTAAAATCAAATGAAATGCAGAGATTTGAGATTATAAGCAAAAGAAGGGGCACCACCGGCGAATGTG
The DNA here is from genome assembly GCF_028206995.1 of Collinsella aerofaciens. Taxonomy (GTDB): domain Bacteria; phylum Actinomycetota; class Coriobacteriia; order Coriobacteriales; family Coriobacteriaceae; genus Collinsella; species Collinsella aerofaciens_AQ. Next base: position 39,282 of record NZ_JAQLFL010000010.1, read on the forward strand.
TCAAAGGGGCTGTCCCTTTGACACATTGCGCTCGACTACTCGTCAACGATCTCGGCAAGCCAGACGTTCAGCGTATCGACCTCGGGGCAGCAGAACTTTGCCGTACCGGGCTCGTTGCCAGGCACAGTTCCGCCATAGCGCAGGATATCGATATAGGGAAAGCCCACATGGCAGGCCATGGCGCACATCTTGCCGCGGTCTCGGTCGAAGTCAAAAACGTCGCCCGGCTTGTGACCATGGTGGCAGCGGCACGCACCCAGCTGGTCCACGCAGCTCACGCGGATACGCGGACGCTTGCCACGCGGCGCGCCGAGCGGCTTGTTATCGCCCGCAGGCTTGATGCCGCCCTCGCCAGCATTACTCATGGTCGATCACATCCAGGCAGGCCTCGATGGGAAGGCCGGCCGATTTGTCCTCTTGGTCGGCATTGCGCTCGATAAGCTCTGCCACCACGCGCATGGCATCGGACGTCGCGCGCTGCAGACTCCAGCCTGCCATAACGCGGCCGACGAGCACCGCCGAGAACGTGTCGCCCGTGCCCGGGAAATAGACCGGAATGAGCTCAAAGGGAATCGTAAAGTACTCCCCCGCCACATGGTCGTAACCAATAACCGCGTTCGTGCCATTGACTACGGCGCTCGTAATGACCACCGACTTGGCACCCAGCTCGCGCACGGCGTCCACAAGGGCGCGGGCCTCATCGGGCGTAATTTGCTCGACGATAGGCGTGTCGGTGAGCAAACAGGCCTCGGTGTAGTTGGGAACCGCGTAGTCGGCGCACTCGAGCAGGTGCCGCATAAGGCCAATCGTGGACTCGGGCACGCCCGCATAGAGCTTGCCGTTGTCGCCCATGATGGGGTCGACGAACACCTTGGTGCCCTTTTGCGCACGGCGGTGGCAAAAGTCCGAGATGATGCGCGTCTCTTCCTCGGTCACGATAAAGCCGGTCGAGATGGCGTCGAATTCAAAGCCGAGCTCCTCCCAGATGGCGAGGCTCTGGCGCACGTACTCCGTGGTGTCGTGGATGTAGAACTTGGGGTAGTTGAGCGTGTCGGAAACGAGCGCCGTCGGCAGGTTATGGATACGGTAGCCCATGTGCGACAGCACCGGCAGCATGGCGGAAAGCGCGACCTTGCCGTAGCCGCACATATCGTTAATCAGCAGCAGCTGAGTGTTCTTCATGAGGGTCTCCCTTGGTTCGGGCACGGCGCAGCAGCGCCACAGTGCGACTAAGTGTAGCGCAGGGGACGTTGTGAGCGGGCGCTACGGTCGCGAAGAGCGCATTGTTGCGAAAAGGTTACGAAAACGAGGTAGTCGTTGGGTGTTCCTATAGTTTTGTCAACCGTCGGGGCTACTCCCGGTAGGGCACCCGGTCGCGCATCACGGCGTATATCGCCCTGAGCCGCTTCCTCGCGACGGCCTTGAGCGCCCGCCCGTGCCCCATGCCCCGCGCCCTGCAGGCCCGGTAGTACTCGCCGTAGCGCCCCGAGGACCTCACCAGGCTGTTGCACGAGAAGATCAGCAGGGACTTGAGCCTCGCGTCGCCGCGCCTGGACGCCCTGACCGACCTCACCGACGTGCCGGAGCTCCTCACCCTCGGGGCTATGCCGCAGTACGAGGCCAGGTGGTCGTGGTCCGGGAACCTCCCGATGTCGACCGACACCGCGAGCTGCGCCGCGGTCCTCGGGCCGATGCCGGGCACGGTGAGCAGACACGCGTAGGTCTCGTCGCCCTCGAGCAGCGCCGCCGTCTCGGCCTCGAGGGCCCCGGCCTCGTCGAGGGCCTCCGATATCCGGGCGGCCAGGAACCTGACCTGCCTGTTCTCGGCCTCGACGAGCGCCGGCGGGGGCGCGGTGGAGGCGGCCGCGGCCTCCCCGGCGGCCTCGGCCCGCGGGCCCTCGGCCCCGGAGCGGGCGATCCCCCACGCCCCGCCGAACCCGGCGAGCAGCTCCAGCCACCGCCGGTCCGACAGGTCGACCGCTGCGACGAGAGGGCGCGAGCGGCCTCGAGGGCCTCGCCGCGGCCCGGGACCCCCGACAGGGAGTCCGGCACGCCCAGGGCGGTCCGCGCGATCACCGCGGCGTCGCGCTCGTCGGTCTTGGCCTCGCCGGCGAACAGGCCCGCGGCGCGGCTGGCGGCGAGGCCGGGCAGGTAGGCGACCCCGAGCCCCGCGGCGCGGGCCCGCCTCACGGCGAGGGACCCTATGTTGCGGAACTGGTCGACGACGACGAGCGTGCCGGCGGGCGCGGAGGCGAACAGCGCGTCGAGCTCGGCCTCCCTGTTGCGGACGGGGGCGCTGTCCAGCACCTCCCCGTCGCGGTCGATCAGGCAGGCCCAGTGCGATGACTTGCCGACGTCCAGGCCGAGCACGGCCGCGGGTCTGGTGGATGGCGCTTTCACGGTGGTATCCTTCCGGTAGTCGTTCGACCGGATGGCCTCCCCCTCGGCACTCACATTACCAGCCGCGGCACCTGCCCGGCACTTTCCTATCAGCCGTCGGGGGCGGCGCGCCCCGCGCCGGCAGCACCCAACGGGCCCTCTCGGGGCAGGGACGTTCGGCCGTGCGCGGGCGCCCGGTCGGCGGCCCGTTCTGGGCGCGCCTCAATCGTAGCCCGAGACGGTCCCGGGCTGACAATTTCGACTGTAATGGACGTTCTTAAATGACTAGTCAAACAAGAACGTCCCCAACGACTATCTCAGATTGCCGCTCTGGCGGGTTTGCAGCATCGAGCGGTTACGGCGTTTGGCAAAACGCCGTAACTTAATAAGTTTGGTACCTTGACATTCATTTCTCATGCTCCTAGATTGGTTAGGCACAAAACAATTCCACTACCTAACTAAAGAAAGGAGCAGCACTAATTCATGTGCGATGAACCTCTTAACCTTTGTTCGCACGAGCCCGGCGGTGACCCGTCGCAACCGGTAGACATACCCGAAGCGGTCAGCGCCGAAGACAAACTCGCCAAGCGCATCCTGAGCGGCCTGGGTTTTTGCGGCCATTACATGCATTTTCATGGCGGAGGCGTGTCCGGCAAGGCGCCCATCATCTGCCTGCTGGCCAAGCAGCCCGGCGGCGAGATGTCGCAGCAGGAACTCGGCATGCACTTTGACCTCAAGCCGGGGTCGCTTTCCGAGATCCTGTCCAAGCTCGAGGTCAACGGCCTCATCGAGCGCAGCCGTAACCCCAAGGATCGACGGCAACTCACCATTCGCCTGACCGAAACCGGCCGGGAAAACGCCCGCATCGACCAGGCGGCCCGCATCCGCTTTAGAGAACGGGCCTTTAGTGCCCTCACTCACGACGAGCGCGAGCAGCTCGCCGAAATGCTCGAGAAAATCCGTGTAACCTGGGAGGAACTGGATGATTAAAACCCTCATGGGCAGCATCCGCGACTATATGAAAGTCGCTGTTGCCACGCCATTGCTCGTGCTTGGCGAGGTGCTCTGCGAGATGCTGATTCCATTTATCACCGCCAACCTGATCGACGCCATCAAAGACGGTACCACCGTAGCCGAGATGCTTCCCACCGCAGGCTTTTTGGTGCTCATCGCGCTGACGTCGCTTGCTTTTGGTGCCGCTGCCGGCGTCACCTGCAGCCATGCGAGTTGCGGCTTCGCCAAGAACCTGCGTCACGACCTGTTCTACAAGATCCAGACGTTCAGCTTTGCCAACATCGATGAGTTCTCGAGCTCCTCGCTCGTCACGCGTCTGACCACTGACATCAACAACGTGCAGCAGGCCTTTATGATGATCATCCGTATCGCCGTGCGCGCGCCGCTGGTCTTGATCTTCGCCTTTACCATGGCATTTATCATGGGCGGCAGCGTCGCCATGGTCTACCTGGTCATCATTCCGCTGCTGGGCTTTGGACTGTTCTTTATCATCTTTAAGGTACGCCCCATCTTCTCGCGCGTGTTCCACAAGTACGACGCCCTTAACGAGTCCGTCGAGGAAAACGTCACCGGCATGCGCGTGGTCAAGAGCTATGTGCGCGAAGACTTTGAGAAGGAGAAGTTCGCGACCGCTGCGCGCGACGTCCAGATGGACTTCACCCGCGCCGAGAAGCTGCTGGCCTTTAACAACCCCATGATGAACATCTGCGTCAACGGCGCGTTTGTCGTCATCATCTACCTGGGCTCCAAGCTCATTATCACGAGCCAGGGCACGCTGTTCGACGTGGGCCAGCTCTCCTCGATCTTTACCTATGGCTTCCAGATCCTCATGAGCCTGATGCAGCTGTCGATGATCTTTGTCATGGTGACCATGGCCGACGAATCGGCGCACCGCATTACCGAGGTGCTGGCCGCCGAGCCCACGATCGCCAATCCCGCCGAACCCGTGCTCGAGGTTGCCGACGGCTCCATCGACTTTGACCACGTGAGCTTTAAGTATTCCGCGCATGCGAAGCGCCAGGCACTCGACGATATCGACCTGCACATTAAGAGCGGCGAGACCATCGGCATCATCGGCGGCACCGGCTCGGCCAAGTCCACGCTCGTAAACCTCATCGCCCGCCTGTACGACGCCACCGAAGGCACCGTGCGCGTGGGCGGCATGGACGTGCGCGACTACGACCTAGACGCGCTGCGCCACCAAGTGGCCATGGTGTTGCAGAAAAACGTGCTGTTTAGCGGCACCATCGCCGAGAATCTGCGCTGGGGCGACCCGAACGCCACCGACGAGGAAGTCCGCGAGGCGGCACATCTGGCCTGCGCCGATGAGTTTGTCGACGGCTTCCCCAAGGGCTACGACACCTGGATCGAGCAGGGCGGCTCCAATGTCTCGGGCGGTCAGAAGCAGCGCCTGTGCATTGCGCGCGCTCTGCTGCGTCGCCCCAAGATCTTGATCCTGGACGACTCCACCAGCGCCGTCGACACCAAGACCGACGCCAAGATCCGCGCAGGGTTGGCAAGCTATCTGCCCAACACAACCAAGCTCATCATCGCCCAGCGCATCAGCTCCGTGCAGGACGCAGACCGCATCATCGTCATGGAGGGTGGCCGTATCGCGCAGATCGGCAACCATGACGAGCTGCTCAAGACAAGCGAGATCTACCGCGAGACCTTCACCTCGCAAAACAAGATGTCTGCCGAGGGCGAAGGAGCCGTCGAGGCCGACACCGAGGCATCCGTAACGCAAGCTCAGACCCAGGAAGGAGGCGAGGCACATGAGTAAGGCAACGACCGCCGAGCGCGCGCTCAACCGCAAGGGCGGCACCATGTCGCGCCTCATCAAGACGCTCTTTGGCTTCTACCCCGTGCTTTTGCCCCTCGTCGTTGTCGGCGTGGTGCTCTGCGCCATCATCAACTCCATCGGCGCGACCTTCCTTCAGAGCGCTCTGCAGATTATTAGCGAATCGTGGCAGTCGGGCGATTGGGAAGCCGCACAGCCCAAGATCGCACAGCTCGTGACCACCCTCGCCTGCATCTACGGCGTCGGCATCCTGTCTTCGCTCTTCTGGAACCGCGCCATGGCCATCGTCACGCAGGGCTCGCTCGAGAAGCTGCGCGAGAAGATGTTCAACCGCATGCAGGACCTGCCGATTCGCTACTTCGACACGCACCAGCGCGGCGACATCATGAGCCACTACACCAACGACATCGACACGCTGCGCCAGATGATCAGCCAGTCGCTGCCCAACCTGCTCATGACGACCATCGTCATCGTCACGGTATTCTTTATCATGCTGTACTACAGCGTGTGGATGTGCCTGGTCATTGTGGCCGGCGTCGTCTTTATGACCTTTATGACCAAGCTGCTCGGCTCCAACTCCGCGCGTTTCTTTATTGCGCAGCAGTCCGAGCTCGGCGTGGTCGAGGGCCATATCGAGGAAGTCATGAACGGCCAGAAGGTCGTCAAGGCATTCTGCCACGAGTCTGCCGCCGAGGCCGATTTTGACGAGCGCAACGAAAAGCTCTTCGAGGTCTCGCAGAAGGCCAACATGTACGCCAACATCCTCATGCCTATCCTTATGAACCTGGGCAACCTGCTCTACGTGTTGGTGGCCCTTGCCGGCGGCATTTTCCTGGCGCTGGGCGTGCCCAACCTGAGCATCTCGGGCATGACGCTGTCCATCGCCGTCGTGGTGCCGTTCCTCAACATGACCAAGCAGTTCTGCGGACAGATCGGTCAGATCTCGCAGCAGATCAACGCCGTGGTCATGGGCCTCGCCGGCGCCGACCGCATCTTTGAACTCATCGACGAGGAGCCCGAGGCCGACGAAGGCTACGTGACGCTCGTCAACGCGCAGGTGAACCCCGATACCTGGCAGCTCGAGGAGGCCGACCACCACACCGGCATGTGGGCATGGAAGCATCCGCACCGCGCAACCGGCGAGATCGAGTACGTACCGCTGCGCGGCGACCTGGTCATGGACAACGTCGACTTTGGCTACACGCCCGACCACGAGGTGCTGCACGGCGTGTCCGTGTTTGCCAAGCCGGGCCAGAAGGTCGCGTTTGTCGGCGCCACCGGTGCGGGCAAGACGACCATCACCAACCTCATCAACCGCTTCTATGACATCGCCGACGGCAAGATTCGCTACGACGGCATCAACGTCAACAAGATCCGCAAGGCCGATCTGCGCCGCTCGCTGGGCGTGGTACTGCAGGACGTGAACCTGTTCACCGGCACCGTGATGGACAACATCCGCTACGGCAACCTAGACGCCACCGACGAGGAGTGCATCGCGGCGGCAAAGCTCGCCGGCGCGGACGACTTTATCACCCGCCTGCCCGACGGCTACGACACGATGCTCACCGGCAACGGCGCACAGCTGTCGCAGGGCCAGCGCCAGCTGATTTCGATCGCACGTGCTGCCGTCGCCGATCCGCCGGCAATGATTCTGGACGAGGCCACGAGCTCCATCGACACCCGCACCGAGGCCATCGTGCAGGCAGGCATGGATAAGCTCATGGAGGGCCGCACGACGTTTGTCATCGCGCACCGTCTCTCCACCGTGCGCAACTCCGACGCGATCATCTGCCTGGACCACGGCCGCATTATCGAGCGCGGCAACCACGACGAGCTGATAGCCAAGCGCGGGTATTACTACCAGCTCTACACCGGAGCGTTTGAGCTGGAGTAGTTCGGCCCGCCGAGACGGCCGATTTGCCGCTCATTCGTCGGGCATGACCCTAAGGTCAATGCCCTCCTCTTTCGGGGCAAATCGACTCATCTCAGCGACCCAAACACAATGCGCCGCAACGAATAAAGCCTCCGCAGCCACACGGGCTGCGGAGGCTTTTCCATACCCTCTATTACAGGCTTACCGCTCCTCGCGTTGCGGCCCAGCTGCCTCGGCTGTCTTTACGCGGTTCTTGTCGATGTACATGTTTTTGTCGGCTTGGGAAAAGAGCTCGCGCATCGTGGGCGGTTCATCATAATCACTAGAAAGCGCATAGCCCACCGCGTAGCTGATAGGCATGTCGGGGTGAGCCTCGGAATACTCGCTCACGTTCGCACGAATCCGAGCGAGACAGGATTCCACGGCAGCTCGATCGGCATCCCACAGCACCGCGATAAACTCATCGCCGCCGTCGCGGCCCACAAAGCAGGTCTCGGACGCCACGCACCCCAGCTGCTGGGCAAAAGAACGGATGTACTCGTCACCCTTCTCGTGGCCAAAGCTGTTATTGACCGTATGCAGATTGTTAAGATCGAAAACACACAGCGCAACAGGCGCTTCGGCGGAAACGGGATGCCCCTGCCCCAAGATTTCCTCGCACTTGTTCTTGTTGGGCAGTCCCGTGGCTTCATCGAGATAGACTTTGTTCTGCAGCTCGCGATTGAGCGCGGCAGTGCGCACCGCGCGAGCAAGTTCGACCGCAAAGGTCGCCACCAGGCCCACGATGTCGATAATCACCAAACCCTCAAGGCGATTGAGCGCCGTGGCCTTCTCCTGGGAGTAGTCCTCCGCAAGCCTCGTGGCATCGTCACAAATGCCAAAGAACTCCTCGCTCATGGCGATGATGTCGGTGTTCTCGTAGCCGACTTCGCGCACACGGGCAATCTCGGTGCGAAGCTTGTCAAAATAGCTCGCGAGCTCGGTCATCTTTGCCTGATACTCATCGTCATCGAGACGGACGAGATTGAGGTCGTCGCTTCCGTAGCGCAAACCACTAATGTATGAATCAACGGCCTTGAGCAGGTCGTCTTGTGGCTGGCCTGCATCCTCGAGCTTAACGATTCGCTGCGTGGTGCCGCGCACCAGACCGGCGTAGTTGACCACGCGCGCCGTGCCCTGGATGTCGGAGACGAGCAACATGACATTGATGAAGAAAAAGATAAGAACTGCCGTGAGCGCCATCATCAGAAGGCGCACCGCCTGGCTGGCCTTCTTGGCGACAGAAGCATTCACAAGCTCACTCCTCCAAACGGTAAAAGCTCAGATAGCGCGCAGTGTGCCGAAATTCACGCGCGGACAACTCTACCATGATGGACCGAGAGCCTCAAACTTGATGCAGCCTATGGGGCGCAGCTTAATCGGAATATTCAATGAGCTACAAGACCTCTGCTATAAGTGCTCGGCGCCCGTTTGTTTTATCACTGCAGGTAGAAAGAGCGATGATGCGCGAATCAGGGCCAACGTCATCCATGTCCGCATGCACCGCCGTCTGCGAGATATGCGTGAGCAGCGTCTGCATCGAGGCCTGGTCCAGGTTTCCCGGCCCAAAGATAATGTCATCACTCGCAGCAAACGAACACACGGCAACGATGCGCAGCCGGAACGCCCCATCCTTTGTGTAGAGCGTGCCCGTGCGGTGCAGGTCAAAGAAGCCCCTGTCTAGAAACCGATCGACATCGCCAAACATCGCACCGTTATCCATGTGGTGCGCATAGAGCAGATTGTAGGGATCGGTCATCGCGCGGCTGTTGCGCGTATCCAAAAACACCGCTCCCGAAACCGCGGACTCCCCCAACACGTTTTTGTTGAGGTATTCCTGGTTATCTTTTCCCTGAACGAAGGGATAATCGATGTTGGTGCCATCGATGGTGACCCATCCGACAACGTCGGGATTTTTGGCCATCAGATCCTGCAGGCGTGCGCAATCGTTGGTCCCGGTGGGTTTGTAGTGCAGCAGCTCATCGCTGATGAACCCGCCGTTCATAACGTTGTTTGTATCCCACAGCGAATAGCCCCCGTACAGCAGCATGAGCAGCACGAGAAAGCCGGCAAACCACGTAAGCACGCGGTCGCCGGCTCTCGCCAGCCGAGCTATGCGTTTAAGCTCCATCGGCTGTAATCCTCGCTGTTTTAACGACGATTACGACGAGGACGGAAGAAGACCACGCCCATCACGGCAGCAAACGCGACGATTGCCGCATAGGGAACGACCGTCCGAATAACATCGGTCGGAACGGTAACATCCTTGGTGTTGGTAAAGATCACCGTGGTGTCGTAAGCACCGATAGCTTCCTCGACAATAGAGCTACCTTCTGTCGAATTGGTGCCATCACCAATCTTGTACGACGTCTTATAACCGTCGCCATGATAATCCGCCTCAGTTACGGCGAATTTATCCTCCGATGAGAGACCGTAAACGATGACGGATTCCCCATGCTTAAGGCTTACGGTAACCGCAGTTCCCGACGTAGCTGGAGTTTGGCTCATGGTGGTGGCACCGTTTTTCACAGTGGCGTACTCATAGCTCTCCCCGTCAGCGCCTTTAATCGTGAAGGTAAAATTAAAGTCCTTATTCTTGTCACCTTGGTTGCCCTTGACGACCTTTGTGATGGTCAGCTTATGGGTGACATATTTGTTCAAAAAACCTGCGGTCTTCTCGCCCGAGCCTGCTTCTGTTCTAAGAATACAGCCCTTAACAACATAGCCCGAACCGCCATTCTCTTCGTTTTCTACGTAAACATCCAGGAAGAGCTCCTTGTATGTAACGTTGAGACCGTCCAGCCCTGACGGCGTCTGCGTAATTTTATATCGATAGATACCCGGAGCCTTGAACAGAGAGGTTTTAATTTCGGCACTCAGTTTGGCGGTTATTGTCTTAGTTTTCTCACCGGTATTCTCTGTGCTTGTAAGGCCTTTGTTGGAAAAATTAACGGAAGTCGGCGAAAGCGTGACGGCGTCTGTCACTCCAGCATAAACGGGCATACCGCTCGTGCTCGTAAGCTCACTCTCCTCATCCGCCGGCGCAATCGAATAGTTAAACGTCGCATTAGGCACCACGGCATTCTCATTCATGGTAAGCGTCGAGGTGATCGTAACCTTGTTGTCTTTTACCGGCAGATGCGGTTGAGCGGCACTGTCCTCCGCCCACGCGGGCGCGACAACTCCCACCAAAGCCAGCAGCATCGTGGCAGCCACAACTGCAAATGCTGTCAGTCGTCTCTTTCCAGTTTTCATGTTGTATCCTTCCTCTCGGGCATATGCCCTTAATAAAACCAATCTCCGTGCCTACAGGTTCGACCTGCGCAGCACGCTGATCACGTTGCCCTTGATCTGCGAGCGGGCAATCGGCCCGTACAGGCGGCTGTCGTGGCCGCCCTCACGCAAATCTGCCAGTACAAAGAACTCATCCGTTCCCAGGCGCACGGGATAGTCCACAGCAGACTCATAGCGCGGCGTCGGCGTGGTGATGTCGCTTTCCACAACAACAGCCCCGTTAACCATGAGCTCGCCTTCCTCGGTAATCGTGACCTCATCACCGGGACGGGCAACCACGCGGCCTAGGCGCTCTGCGCCATCCGCGGTGTATACCACCACGTCACCCTCGTTGAAGCTCTGGCTGAACCTCCAGTAGAGCATGACGTCACCCGAACAGATACGCGGGGCCATCTCGCCAGTCGTGACTGCACCCACGCCCAAGACCACGCCAAAGAGCAGCCAGAGCGTCACGACAAAAAATGCCAAGCGCGCCAGAAAACCCACGATATCGCGCCGGTCGTCCGCTTCTCCCAGATCTGGCGCCGCATGGGCGCCCAACCTCACGTTCGACGCGGCCGAATACCGCGAGCCCCGGGGTCTTCCCTGCGGGGCCGCTCGTGCGGCTGGCCCATCACCAGCATTGCTGGCGCCATGTCTTCTCATAGGCGCCCGCCCCTCTTGGAGCCGCGGCGTAAACGCAGCGCAACCATGCCCGTAGCCAACAGCACGCCGGCGGCCAAAATCGCCAGGGCATAGATGGGGTTGCGCGTAATACCCGTAGGCACCGCGACCTGTCGGGAATTGGTGGCCTTAGCTTCAACGGCAACGGTCACACGCGGACCGTTGAGCGTGCCGCTCGCACCCGTAAGCTCGGCGTGGTACCCCAACGACGAATAATCGTCTTCGCTCACGGTATAGACCGCGTTGTAATCCAGCGCCTTAATCGAAACGGTCAGGCCGTCCTTAACGGCAAACGGCACGGTCGCCTTGCCCTGGCCATCGGCCGTAAAGGCCGTCTTGTTTTCCACGGTCTCGGCCCGATCATTCGGTCGCGCCACGAGCGCATGGCTGCCTTGGGCAGACGCATCCGAATACTCGATGGCGTAGGTCTGACCAGCCTTGAGGCCCGTAAAGGTCGCCGTCATCTTAAAGTAGGCACGCTTGTCGCCCATATTGCCCGTAACGCTCTTGGAAACCTTGAGTGTGTAGGTGCGCGGGGTGAATCGTGCGTATACGCATCCCGTATGGCGGTCCTTCACGTTGTACGTATAGGTGGGTGAAGACGACAGCAGCTCCGGGGCGTCCGGATTCGATAGGTCGTACCAACCCTCAAAGTGATAGCCCTCCTTGGGAGCGGCCACCGCCTCCACAAACGTGCCGTCATCCACAAAGTAGGCAACGCCCGATTTTTTGTACGCGTCCTCGTCCTTGCCCGAGCCATCCCCGGCATCGATGGAGCCCTTTGCCCCCTTAAGCTTGGAGCTGACCGTGCCGCCCGTCGTTACGTTGCTCCACGTGCCATCGGCATTTTTAAGCTGGGCAACAAAGGCCTGACGATACTTCCATTGCGCCACGAACGTCGCGCCCTGGCTCTCGGGAATGTTTTCGACGGTTACCGCATCGCCCACAGCACCGGTATCCGGATTGACCTTCTTGCCCTTAATGGTAAGAGTGCCGGAATCCGTGGTGCCCTCGGGAGCTGTATGGGTCACCGTGTGTTTGGCATCGAAGCGAACGGCTTTTTCCCGAGCCCGCGTACTCCCAGCCCATAAACTTCCAGTCGTCGTTTTGTCCAACGGCAGCATGGGAGGTATAGCTCGCTCCAGCGCCAGAAAGCTGTACGAAATCGCCCGTGGACTCATTGTACGGATCGTAGTGATACGCTTTGCCGCCGTTCACATCGTATTGAACGCCTGCCTTGGAAAACACGAGGTGCACTTTGTAGTGCTTTGTGACCTTGTCGGCCTCAAAGCGATAGGTACCATCTTCCAATCTGGTCCAATGTGCGTCGTCGTCTGCGGAATAGAACTCGCCGTTGACAAAAGCACCGATAAAGACTGCCCCGTCATCGCGTTTGGCATCGACCATAAAGTAGGAGTTCTTCTCCTGTTTACCTACGTAGTTTTTGGCATAGGTAAAGTCCGCCGTCTTGGTATTGGCGTTATAAAAATACGTTCCGCTTCCGTTGGGCGTCGTGTATGTCTCGATGCGATAGAACTCCCTAAACGAGATATTGTCGAGGAAGTTGCCGGTCGAATTGCTCCCGTTGGCCGTGTTGTAGGCCACAAAAGCAAAGACGCTCTGGTTTTGGCCATCCGGAATGGTGTAGGTATAGTCGTAGTCAACCTTTTTGCTCTGCTCGAGCGCGTTGGAACCGTAGGAAGCCCACGCGTCGTTTTCGGACGCCATGATCCATACGCACCATTTTTCGGTATGCTCCGCATCGGCCGTCCATGAGAACGCGCTTCCGCTGGACGCATTGGCAAATCCGCCCACTTTGTCAAACTTGGTTGAATACAGGATGATCTTTTTGCTGCAGCCCGATTGGGAAAAATTGACCACATCCAAGCCGACATAGTTGTCGACGCTCATTTGAATCCATTGAACAATTTGCTGGTACTGATCGAGTGCCTTTTGATTGTCCTTGTACGGCTCGTTTTCTTGTCGCGGACCGATGATAAGGGCCATGGCGTCTCGACCCGAGCGGCCGCGGTGGTCGAGCCCCCACTCGTACTGTTTTCCCGGCTCGGTCGTCACATATTGGTAGAGCGAACTCGCCTCGTGTGCGTTGAGCTCGGCTGCATAGTCACCATCGGAGGGCGTAAACGTAACAGAATGCCCAACTGGGTCGATATAGTAGTCGTTCTTGGCAACGATCTCGATACGATGGTCCGTCTCGGTCGTACGCCAATGGGGCGAGCACAACGTAAACTTGCTGGGCCTCTGGTTCCCTAGATGTATATCCTCTTCAAAGCTGCCGTTAGCAATGTTCGTATTCTCGTTCTTAAGATTCGAGGTCGAGAACGCATAGTTTGTGAGCGTTGTCATGGTCTCGGACGAATTTTCCCAATACACCTTGGCAAAGTCGCTATAGATGTCGCGTGTGCCCTGCTTTTCCACGTGAACGTCGTTGACCAGATTACCAAACCACTCCCGGTATTGTTCGTTCTCCCCCGTAAGATTTGAATCGTAGCAAGTCAGCGCAAGCATCGTTTTGTCGGACGCTGCGGTATAGTCAGCCTGATAGGCAAACTCATCGTCTTCCTCGGGAAGATCTCGATAATAATGCGTGCTGTTGGTGCCAAAGGAGAACCAACCCTGTCCGTTAGAGCTTACGAGCCACACAGAAAGCGCGATGCGACCGTCGCTCTGTTCAAACGAAAAGTGGGATCCATCAGCACTGTTACCAGCAAATCCGCCGTTTGCAGCAAAGGGATCGCTGTAAACGGTGTACTGCTCAACGGTATTTCCCTGGGGCATCTTGACCTGCGCCTTAAGCCAAGCCCGCAGCTGCATAAGCTGGTCTTGGCCTGCGCTGTTAATCGACAGATTCTCCTGTTGAGGACCCATCGTGAGCATCAGCACGTCGTGGTCGGTTGCGGCGCGATGGTTTAGGCCCCACTCGTACGTGGCGCCGCTCTGGGTGGAAAAGGTGGTGTAGGTTGATCCAGGTTCAAAATAAAGATTGGTGCCCTGTGGCCTAAAATTCCACGCAAGCGCAAAGTGATTGCCGTTAGCTTGTTTGGTGTTCGTTTGGGGCTTGAGGAGCTGCGTGGAAAGCTCGAGCTTCATCGTCTCGCCGATTCTCTCATTCGGAGAGGTCGTCGACCAGCCAGTAGCTTGGTTAAGAAAGTTTGGGTTTGTTATAAGGTTGCCATCGTCACCGTACGCGCGCGAGGGCAACCCCCCGGCCATAACGAACACGCATAAGGCCGCTGCCAACATCATAAAGGTGCGGCGCATCGACGCAATATGACCGAAAGGACCCTGCACGGGCGCATCCCCCCCAGCCGCAGCCCGAGCTTTCGCGCAAGCTGCACAAGTAGTTCGTTTAAGCTTTTTGATTCTACAACCAGCCCAGGGCAAAAGCAAAATCATGCGTGACCGATTTGCAGTCATTTTTCGCATCATTTTTCGCATTGTGCTGGTAGTGCGGCGAAAGTAGCTAAAAAGCCCCGTCCTAAATTAGCTAGTTAAGGAGTTGGGCCATGGCGTTGACGAATTTTTGGACTTGGAGGGTGGGCTCGAGCGGGTAGTGCAGAAAGACTGGCACCTCGCGGCCGCACAGGAACGGCACGCCCACAAAGGCCGGGTGCACCCCCGACCACGCTCCGCAGGTGAGCACCGCGTCACCCTTTTCCTCCGCCTCGTTAAAGAGCGCAAAGTCGAAGCTATCCACGTCGATCACATCCACGCCGCCGTCGGCCAACAGATCGATACGCAGGCTGTCCATAGCGTCGTTGCCGTGACGGAGCACGCGCAGGCGCTTGCCCTCCAGGTCGGCAACCGTGATGCGCGTCTTGCGCGCCAGCGGGCTCGTGCGCGGCAGGTCGATATAAAACGGCACGTTGACAATGCGGAGCTTTTGGCAGGTGTCGCCCCAGCGCGGAGTCGAAAAACTCGACTGCACTACATCCACCTCGCGGCCAAGGCTGCGCATGACGGATTCGCGCTCGTCGTAGAGATCGCTTACCGGCACGATCTCAAATCGCAGCGACGGTTCCAAATCGTGGATGCCCGTCCACATCGACAGCGTTTGACGCCCCGGACACATCATCGACACGCCCAGGCGCACGGCACCGCCATCGCCCGCCGCGCGCCGGGCACGGCGCAGCGCGTCCTCGGACTGCCGCATGATCGAGCGCGCATCGTCCACCAGCAGTGCGCCGGCCGGCGTCGCCTTGACGCCCGAGTGCGAGCGTTCGAACAGCGTGATGCCGAACTCGGCCTCGAAGCCCGACACCTGCTTGACGAGCGCCGGAGTCGACACGCGCAATTTTGCCGCCGCACGCGAGAAGCTTCCCAGCTCCGCGGCGGCCGATATGGCCTCAAGTCGTCGATCGTACACGTCAATCTCCCGTTTTCGCGCCCGTGACCGCATGGTGCCACAGGGGGGTTGTTTTCGCAGGTCACGCGCTCAATTGAGAATAAACTGCATCGCACAGTATAAACCTACGGTTAACGCCATTCTAACAAATATGCAATTCACCTGCGCAAATGCAAAGCATACGATAACCAGCGAAAACCACGTGGGTCGGTTAATGGGAGCGACCCACCGGGAGGCACAAGAAGGGAAGTTCCTATGAGCAATTGGCTTAAGCTCGAGGGCGATGTCTGCGCCGTGACTGGCGCGCTCGGCGGTATGGGCGCCGAGATCTGCCGCGAGTTCGCCCGCAATGGCGCCAACGTCGTCCTACTCGATCTGGACGAGGAAAAGGTCAAGGCCGCTGCCGCCGACCTCGCTGCCGAGTTTGGCATCCACGCCGAGGGTTACAAGATGAACGCCACTGACGAGGCCGAGGTTCAGGCTGCCGTCGACGCCACCATCGCCAACTTCGGCCGCGTCGACGTCCTCGTCAACACCGCCGGCATCCTGCGCTTCGCCGCCATGGAGGACCTGCCGCTAAGCGACTGGGAGCAGGTGCTCAACGTCAATCTCACCGGCTACTTCATCACCTCGCAGCGCTTTGGTCGCGAGATGATCAAGGCCGGCCAGGGCCGCCTGGTGCACATCTCGACCGTCGCCAGCCACTCCCCCGAGACGTTCTCGGGCGTGTACAGCTCCACCAAGGCCGGCGTCAACATGATGTCCAAGATGCTCGCCGCCGAGTGGGGCCCCTACGGCGTCCGCTCCAACTGCGTCGAGCCCTGCTTCGTTAAGACCCCGATGTCGGCCAACTTCTACGCCGACCCCGAGGTCGAAAAGAGCCGCAGCCGTCTGATCGCCACGCGCCGCATCGGCGAGGTCAGCGATATCGCCAACGCCGTCATGTTCCTGGCGTCCAAGCGCTCGGACTTTACCACCGGCGATGCCATCAAGGTCGACGGCGGCTTCTCCAACATGATGGGCGACCTCACCGCCAAGCCCGGCGGCCGTCGCGCCTATGCCGACAACTACCTTAAGAACAAGGGTGTCGAGCTTTGGTCCGATGAGTCCGGTGTCGCCAAGCCGACCGACCAGTAAACCAACCTGGCAGGGAGGTCCCGCGGACACGCCCGCTCCTCCCCCGTATCGATTAGAAAGAGTCCAATGGCTTCCACCAACTCCAACAAGGGTCGCGCCGTCGTGCTTTCCGCCGCGTGCGTCACCATGTTCTTCATCAGCTCCATCGCGCTGTATTCCGTCGTGAGCAAGAACCTGCTCGCCGTCTACCCCGAGTGGTCGAGCGCCCTTACCTGGGCGTTCCCGGTCTTCCAGACCATCATGGCCGTGACGGGCATCTTCGCCGGCCGCATCTCCGACAAGATCGGTCCGCGCAACGTCGTGATCGCCGCCGCCGTGTGCTACGGCCTGGGCTGGTTCATGTCCGGCACCGTCACCGAGCCGTGGCAGTTCTACCTGTGGTTCTCGCTCGTCGCCGCCATCGGCAACGGTCTGGGCTACAACCCGGCGCTCACCACCGGCCAAAAGTGGTTCATTGACAAGAAGGGCCTCGCCTCCGGCATCACCCTGGCCGCTTCGACCGCCGGCCCCGCCGTGCTGTCCCCGGTGCTCGCCTCGCTGCTCATCCCGAGCCTGGGCATCTTTGGCGCCCTCAAGGCACTCGGCGTCATCTTCTTTGTGACGATCGCCGCCTCCGCCCTGTTCCTGAAGGCCCCCGAGGCCGGCTGGCTGCCCGAGGGCTTCGAGGCCCCCAAGGGCGGCGCGCATGCCGGCACCTTCGGCGACCTCACCCCAGGCGAGATGGTCAAGACCCCGCGCTTCTGGGTCCTCATCGTCACCTTCGCCTTTGCCGCCACCGCGGGCACCCTGCTCGTGGGCAAGGTTGCCTCCATCGCCGCCGTCCAGCTTTTCGCCGACCCCACGAGCGCCGCGGCCGTCGCCCTCGGCGGTGTAGTGGTCTCCGTCAACACCTGCGCCAACCTGGTTGGTCGTCTGTCCTTTGGCCAGATCATCGACAAGCTCGGCGCCTATAAGTCGCTGCTCATCAGCCTTGTCGTCACCATCGTCGCACTCGTCATCATGTCGATGAGCTTTACGCAGAGTATGTTCTTTGTGGCGCTCGCCCTGCTCGGCTTTAGCTTTGGCGCCCTGCTCGTCATCTACCCGCCGCTCACCGGTGGCGCCTTCGGCACCAGCAACATCGGCGTCAACTACGGCATCATGTTTTTGGGCTATGCCGCTTCTACCTGGATCAGCCAGCCCATCACCGCCGTGCTGTATCACGCCGAGGCTGGCAGCGCCGCCTACCAGCAGTCCTTCTACGGCGCCATTGTGATCGCCGCCATCGCCGTCGTGCTCACCGTCTACATGATGGTCTCCGACAGCAAGAAGAAGTCCGCCTAGTTTTACCGATGCGACAAAGGGACAGCCCCTTTGTCGCATTCCACCGGCCACCAGTATTAAGGAGTCGAAATGTCTGAGCTCAACCCCGTCCGCATTGCCGTTATCGGCGCCGGCGCCATGGGCCGCAACCACATCCGCTTTGTCACCGAGGAGCCCGAGGCCGAGCTCGTCGCCATCGCCGACGCCTTTGAGGGCGCCCGCGCCACGGCCGAGGCCGCCGGCGTGCCGTTTTACACCGATCCCGCCCAGATGATGGACGAGGTCAAGCCCGAGGCCGTCATTATCGCCACCCCCAACGACCTGCACCTGGGCGTTGCCCGCGAGGCTGTGAAGCGCAACATCGTGCCGCTGGTCGAAAAGCCGATCTCCAACGACCTGGAGGATGCCCAGGCTTTCGCCGCCGAGGCCGAGACCGCCGGCGTGCCCGTGCTCGTGGGTCAGCACCGTCGCCACAACCCCTTCGTCAACAAGGCCAAGGAGATCATCGAGTCCGGCGAGCTGGGCAAGCTCACCGTGTCGAGCTTCCACTACATGATCTATAAGAATGACGAGTACTTCGATGTCGAATGGCGCCGCAAGAAGGGTGCCGGCCCGATCCTGGTCAACCTGGTGCACGACGTCGACCTGCTCCGCTACCTGCTGGGCGAGCCCGTTGCCGTCCAGGGTATGCAGTCCAGCGCCGCCCGCGGTTTTGAGACCGAGGACTCCGCCGTGGTCAACGTCCGTTTTGCCGATGGCGCGCTCGCAAGCATGACCATTTCCGACGCCACCGCCAGCCCCTGGAACTGGGAGGCAACCGCTCGCGAGGACCCGCAGTACCGCCCCTTCGACGCCGACGCCTACTTTATCGGCGGCACTAAGGGCGCCCTGTCGCTGCCCCGCCTGCACCAGTTCTCCTACGACGGCGCCTCCAACTGGCACAAGCCGCTGCAGATGGAGATTCCGGCCGTCGACCCGGCACTGCCGCACAAGATGCAGCTCAAGCACTTTGTGAAGGTTGTCCGCCGCGAGGTCGAGCCCGTCGTGACCCCCGCCGACAACGTTAAGACGCTCACGCTTCTCAACGCTATCAAGGAGGCCGCCGAGACCGGCCAGCTCGTCGAGCTGTAATGCCTTAAGAGCGACCGCGGCAGAAACCCCATGCCGAACCCTTCGGTCCGTCACCAACAAGCCCCTCTTCTTTGCCCCGCGAGCAGCCTCCTGCCCGCGGGGCATTTTGCTACCTTGCCGACGATTTTTCTGGGGCGGGGGCTATTTTGCACCTCGGCTTGATTCGTTCGCCACGAAATGGGCCTATCTACTACGTTTAACCGACCGCCCTCAACCATGCCGAATTTCCTAAAATCAAAAGCGCAGGTAGACGGCTTGCGTATTTTCTGAAAACCGGGGGATGGTCGACCCATACGGTTCAAACGTAGTAGATAGGTCGTTTTCGTGGCGAGGGCCCAAAACAGTCTTTTGAAACGGGTGGTATCCTTGGTAGCCCTGTGCTGCAAACGCACCTTAAACGCAAGGAGTCCCATGGATCTTATCGCCCAGCTCGCCCGCGAGCTCAACCTTAAGGCCGCCAACATCGAGGCGGCCGTCAAGCTCATCGACGAGGGCAACACCATCCCCTTTATTTCGCGCTACCGCAAGGAAGCAACGGGCGGTATGGACGACGTCGCCCTGCGCGCGCTCGACGAGCGCCTGTCCTACCTGCGCAATCTTGAGCAGCGTAAAGAGGACGTCATCCTGCTCATCGACGCCCAGGGCAAACTCACGCCCGAACTCGAGCAGCAGATTCGCGAGGCCACGCAGCTCCAGCGTGTCGAGGACCTCTACAAGCCCTACCGCAAAAAGCGCATGACTCGCGCGCAGAAGGCCCGCGAGGCCGGCCTGGAGCCGCTCGCCAACATGATCATCATGCAGGCCTCGGCCAAGGGCAGTGCGCTCGACGCCGCCGCAGCATACGTCAATGAGGAGGCCGGCTTCGACACGCCCGAAAAGGCGCTCGCCGGCGCCGCCGACATCGTGGCCGAGACGGTAGCCGAGGACCCGGAGAACGTCGCCGATCTGCGCGCCTTTACGCAAAACACCGCCGACATCGTCGTCGAGGCCACCGACCCCACCGAGAAGACCCCCTACGAGCCCTACTACAACTTTGACGAGCCGCTGCGCCGTATACCCAACCACCGCGTGCTGGCTATCGACCGCGGTGAGCGCGAGGGCAAGCTCCGCGTGCGCGTGAACGTCGACGGCGCTGCCGCCACGGCACGCCTCGGCTGCCGTTGGCCCCGACGCCAGGGCGTGTTTGCTCCCATCTTCGATGCCGCCATCGCTGACGGTTACAAGCGCCTCATGGCCCCCTCGCTGGAGCGCGAGGCCCGCGCCAAACTCACCGTCCACGCGCAGACCGAGGCCATCAATGTCTTTGCCAAGAATCTCGAGGGCCTGCTCTCGGCACGCCCCGTGCGCGGCGCCCGCGTGCTCGCGCTCGATCCGGGCTACCGCACCGGCTGCAAGGTCGCCGTCATGGACGAGACCGGCAAGCTGCTCGACCACGGCGTGGTCTACCCCACCAAGCCGCGCCACGACGTCGCCGGCACCAAGCGCGAGCTCGCCCGCCTCGTCAAGAAGGACGGCGTCAACACCATCGTCATCGGCAATGGCACCGCCAGCCGCGAGACCGAGGAAGTCGTCTCGGAGTTCATCGCCGAGCAGGCGCCTGAGCTGCGATACACCATCGTCAACGAGGCCGGCGCATCGGTGTACTCCGCCTCCGAGCTCGCCAGCCAGGAGTATCCCGACCTGGACGTCACCGTGCGTGGCGCCATGAGCCTGGGCCGCCGCCTGCAGGACCCGCTGGCAGAGCTCGTCAAGATCCCGCCCCAGTCCATCGGCGTGGGCCAGTACCAGCACGACCTTGACCAGGCCGAGCTTTCGCGCACCCTGGGCCACGTGGTGGAGGACGTCGTCAACCGCGTGGGCGTCGACGTAAACACCGCGAGCGCGAGCCTGCTGGGATACGTATCGGGCATCACGCCGAGCGTGGCCAAGAACATCGTGGCCTACCGCGAGGAAAACGGCGCCTTTACCGATCGCCGCCAGCTCAAGAAGGTCCCCAAGCTGGGACCCAAGGCATATCTCAACGCCGCGGGCTTTTTGCGCATTAGCGGCGGCAGGAACCCACTCGACGCGACAAGCGTCCACCCCGAGAGCTACGAGGTGGCCACGTCCGTCCTAGAACGCGCCGGCGTTAAAGCAAGCGAGCTCAGCCGCGGCGGCGTGCCCGACATCGAGCGCCGCCTGGGCAGCATCTCGGCGCTGGCAAGCGACCTGAACTGCGGCACCCTCACGCTCATCGACATCGTCAACGAGCTCAAAAAGCCCGGCCGCGACCCGCGCGACGACGCGCCCGAGGTGGTCTTTAGCCGCTCGGCGCTTTCCATCGATGACCTGGAGCCCGGCATGGAACTCAAGGGCACGGTGCGCAACGTCGTCGACTTTGGCGCCTTCGTCGACGTGGGAGTGCACCAGGACGGCCTTGTGCACATCTCCAAGCTGGCCAACCGCTTCGTCAAGCACCCGAGCGACGTGGTACGCATCGGTGACACGGTCAAGGTGTGGGTCGAAAAGGTCGATCGCGACCGCAAGAAGATCTCGCTCACCATGGTACAGGGGAAGTAAACCGCCAAAGCAGGGGTACCCCCTGTAGTGACGTGCAAAATCGCGAGTATTCTGCAAATTCCACCGTTCCGGATGCCCCTCAGAGGCGAAAAAGCAAAAAACAGCCCCCGTTTTAGCGTCGTCAGAGCCAAAACGGGGGCTGTTCCGTGCTTCACCCAACTGGTAAAAGCCTTTACCTTGCTGAATACTCTCAATTTTGCACGGCGCAGGCGGGGGTACCTTTGCCCACGGCAGGATATGAAAACCAAGCGCCAACTTGCTGGCAAGCTCGTGTCGGCAGCCCCGGCCTTTCCTTTGCCTGGCGCGACCCTCGCGAAGCGCGTGAGCGATAGGGAAAGGAAAGGCCGGGGCGAGCAGCCCGCGGCGTAGCCAGTGTTCGCGTTACGGCAGAATATGGAAGCCCAAAGCGGCGATATCCTTGGCAAAGCCGCGCACGGTGTCGAGCGAGACCTCGTACGGGTCACGGCCGATGTTCTTGCGCTTGGCCAGGATGCCGTTGGGCACCGTGATGATCTGGCAACCGCAGGCCTCGGCCTGGTAAATATTGATGAGCTCGCGCGTGGACGCCCACAGGACCTCACAGTTGGGCTTGGCGGCGGCCTTCTTGACCGATTCCGTCATAAACGGAATGGGGTCGACGCCGGTATCGGCGATGCGGCCGGCAAAGAGCGAGATGATAGACGGCGTCTCGGCGTCAACGGCCTCGACCATCTCATCGACCTGCGTAGGCGTAAAGATGGTAGTGACGTTGACCTTGATGCCGTCGGCGGAAAGCTTGCGCACCAGCTCGGCGGTGGACTCGCCCTTGGTGGTCACGCACGGAATCTTGACGTAGACGTTCTCGGCCCAGGTAGCGATCTCGCGCGCCTCGACCTCCATGGTCTCGACGTCGTCGGCAAAGACCTCAAACGAGACGGACACATCAGTGATGTGGGTCAGGACCTCCTTGGCAAACGCGCGGTAATCCGTCACGCCGCCCTTCTTCATAAGGGACGGGTTGGTCGTGAAACCCTGAACGTTGCCGTTCTCGTACATGTCGAGCATGCCCTCGAGGTTTGCACCGTCAGCGAACACCTTGATTGCCATCTGCCTGATTCCTTTCGCTTGCACATGGGCGTTAAACTGCTAAACACTTTACCTACGTTTATCAAAGCGTGAGCTGCGGTTTTTTATCTTCTCGGCGAACGGTATAAACACCTCAGTGTTTGGATTGATAAATCGATTGAGCATGCAAAAGCAAAGAGTCGCAGTTTGAGCAAACGTCAGAACGCGGGGTTCATTAGATGAGGCCGAAATGCTGCATCGCTGTGACGGTACCGTCGTGTGCGACATCGTCGGTCACGTAGTCGGCGACCGCCTTGACCTCGGGCATGGCGTTGCCCATGGCCACGGCCGTCTCGACGGCAGCAAGCATGCCCAGGTCGTTGCCCGAATCGCCAAAGCCAAAGGTGCGCGCATTTCCCTCGCGGCCCAGATACGCCAGCGCTCGCGCCACGCCCACGCCCTTGTCAATGCCCTTGGGGCTCAGCTCGCGATTCTGGCCACCGGTGTTGCACAGCTCAAACTCGCAATCGATAAAGCCGTCATCATTGGCTACGCGAGCCAAACTGGGCACATTGAGGCATACCTTGCCCACGCGCAGACTGCCGTCGACGCACATTTCCTCGGTGCTGTGCACCACAGAAGTGCCGATCAGAGACGACTGCTCAACGCCCGCGGGTTCCAGGGCAAAAGTAGCCACGTTGGTCTCGAAAAAGGCCTCAATCCCTGCCGCTGCCATACGGCGTGCGAGCTCCTCGATAACGTGCTCGTCAAAGCAGTCCTCATGCACCACGCGACCCTCGACCTCGAGCGTGGCGCCCGCCATGGCAACGACACCCGCAGGCTCCAAAGCACGCAGGCCATCGGCAATCAGCCACAAGGGACGACCCGTGCAGATAAACGCCTGGTGACCTGCATTGCGCAGGCGACCAAATGCATCAACAACAGCCTTCGACGGATGGATTGCATTGAAGTCCTTGTCGGTCATATCGTCGGGATCGAACGACGTCAGCGTACCGTCCACGTCAAAAAAGAGCACGGCGGAATCGGGGCACGCATCAATCATATGGGTTCCTTTCGGGGGCGAGAGTAAACGAAGTATCCATCATATAATGGAGCGACGCAACCAGAGAGGTCACCCATGGAATTTTACGCAAGCTGCCCCGAGGGCTTTGAGTCCGCACTCGCCGATGAGCTTAAACGCCTCGGGCTTTCGCATGTCCGCCGCTTGAAGGGCCGCGCTACGTTTGAGGGCGAGCTCGAAGAAGGCTACCGCGCCTGTCTGTGGTCGCGCCTGGCGAGCCGCGTGTTTGCGGTGCTCGGGCGCTTTGAGGCGCAGGATGCCGATGAGCTGTACGATAGCGTTTACGACATCGCCTGGGAGAACATCGTCCGCCCCGGCGCCACCATTGCCATCACCGCCCGCGGCGTGACCGAGCAGCTGCGCAACACGCGCTTCTCGGCCCTGCGCGCCAAGGACGCGCTGTGCGACCGTCTGGCCGAGGCCACGGGCCGTCGTGCCGATGTCGACGCCGCCGACCCAGATGTTCACCTGCTGCTTTCGCTGCGTCAGCGCCGCGCGAGCATCAGCCTGGACCTTTCGGGCGACCCGCTGTTCAAGCGCCTACCGCCCGCGGCGACCCGTGCCGGCGAGGGCGCGCACGTGCTGCGCCCCGACTACGCCGCCCTGGTGTTGGCGCAGGTCGGCTGGACCGCACTGTGCGAGCGCGAGTTAACGGCTGACGATTACGAGAATGAAGCCCTTCCCACGCTGATCGATGCCTCGTGCGCCGGCGGCGGCCTGCTGCTGGAGGCCGCGAACATTCTGACCGACCGCGCCCCGGGCGCCGCACGCGAGCGCTGGGGCTTTGAGGGCTGGCAGCTGCACGACGCCGCTCTGTGGGAGCAGCTGCTTGCCGAGGCGCGCGAGCGCGAGGCGGCAGCGCGCGAGCGGCAGGCGCGCATCGTGGCCGCAGACATCGACCCCGCCGCTCGCAAGACCGCCGAGCGCATGGTCAAGAGCGCTGGTTACAAGCGTTTTGTCGACTTTTGCGCCGCCAAGTCCGCCACCGTGCTGGACCATGCTGGCGCCGTCGCCGGAGCCGCCGTAGTCGCAGACACCACCGAGACACCGCTTTCACTCATGCACGACGCCATGACGCTGGTCGGCGAGCTGCGTCGCGCGCCCGAGCTTTCCGCGGCGCCGGTCGCCGCACTCGCCCGCGATGGCCTTATGGCCCGCGCGCTCCATGCCGAGCCCGCGCGCTCCATCGCCGTTATGCCCAATAACGAGGAGGCGGCTATTGAGGTTTGGCCCTCGCTCGACCACGCCGCCGCGGCATTCGAGGCCGCGACCAGCGCAAACGCCGAGGAACAGTCCACGGACGCCGAAGGCGAAGCCGCCAACACCCCCATGCCCGAACCTGCCGCCACGCTCGACCTGGGCGACGGCAAGCCGTTGCCCGTGCTCATCCCCGAGTCCGAGCAGTTCGCCAACCGCCTGCGCAAGAATGCCCGTCTGCGCCGCAAGTGGGCCAAGCGCGAGGGCGTGAGCTGCTACCGCGTCTACGATGCCGACCTGCCCGACTACTCCGCCGCCATCGACCTGTACGAGGGCTGCCCGCAGACGCCGGGCCGCTGGCTCGTCATCGCCGAATACGCCGCGCCCAAGACCATCGACCCCGCACTGGCCCAGGCCCGCATGCTCGACATCTTGGCCATCGCGCCGCGCATCCTGGATGTTCCCGCCGAGCACGTGCACGCCAAGGCCCGCATGCGTTCGCGCGGCGGCTCGCAGTACGGCAAACAGGGCGCCGGCAAGGGCGCATCGGGCGAGCGCGCCAACATCGCGCGCCGTCGCCTGCCGCTCATCGAAGAGGGTGGACTCACCTTTGCCGTCAACTTTGATGACTACCTGGATGTGGGCATCTTCCTGGACCACCGCGTCACCCGCAACCTGGTGCGCGAGCACGCCAAGCAGGCGCGCCGCTTCCTCAATCTGTTCGCCTATACCGGCACCGCCACCTGCTATGCGGCAGACGGCGGCGTCGAGGAAACTGTGACGGTCGATCTTTCCAACACCTACCTGGACTGGGCCGAGCGCAATATGCGTCAGAACGGCTTTGTGGGGCCGCAGCATCACTTTGTGCGCGACGACGTGCTCGCCTGGATTCGTGACCAGCGCCAGACGCGCAACCGCTGGGACCTGATCTTTGTCGACCCGCCCACGTTCTCGAACTCGTCCAAGATGGGCCGTCGCACCTGGGATGTTCAGCGCGACCACGTTGAGCTTTTGGCCGGTGTATCGCGCCTGCTCGCACAGGGCGGACATGCCATCTTTAGCTGCAACCTGCGCGGCTTCCGCCCCGAGACGCGCAAGCTCGCACGCGCGGGCGTCGTGCTGGAGGACATTACGGCGCAGACCATCCCCGAGGATTTCGCGCGCAACCAGAAGGTGCACCATTGCTACATCGTGCGCCGCCTGCCCATCGAGGACGCCATGGCCGAAGTCGGCTTTAGCGCCGAGGAGATTGCCGAGCGAACCGAGGAGCTGCGCAACCCCGAGGCCCGCAAGCCCCGTGCAGCAGCGCCCGCGCACGCGCAGGCCGGCCACGGCAAGTCCAACTTTGCCAGCAAACCCTCCCCTGCCGGCAAGTCCAAAAAGAAGAAGTTCTACGCCAGCAAGCCCAAGGATAAATAGACAACGTTGCGGTGGAATACGGACTGTTTTGCCTGGAATTAGGTAAATTTAGACCGTATTTCACCGCAACTCATATTGGGATGGCGGATGCCGACCTATCCCTGGATGACCAATCGGTAACCAATACCCACGTGCGTCTGGATATAGCGCGGATGCGCGGGGTCGGACTCGATCTTCTTGCGCAGCGTGCCCATAAAGACGCGCAGGCTCGCCAGGTCGCTCTTAGTTGCCGTGCCCCAAATCTCGTGCAGGATAAACTGGTGCGTCAGTACCTTGTCGGCGTTATGCGCCAGCAGGCACAGGAGCTTATACTCGATCGGCGTCAGATGCAACTCCTCGCCATCCATCGTGGCAATGCCGGCATCAAAATCGATATGCAGCTCACCGGTATCGAACGAGCCCTCGGAGACAACGCCGCCCGTTTGCGCATACGAAAGGCGCCTGAGCGTCGTGCGAATGCGCGCGAGCAGTTCCTCGACCGAAAACGGCTTGGTCAGATAGTCGTCGGCACCGGCATCGAGCGCGCGGATTTTGTCCGCGTCCTCGCTGCGCGCCGAGACCACGATAATCGGCATGCCCGACCATGTGCGCACCGACTCCACCACCTTGACGCCGTCCATATCGGGCAGGCCCAGATCGAGCAGCACGATGCTCGGTGTCTGCGATGAGGCAGCGGCGATAGCGGCATGGGCGGTCTCCACAGCCATATGGCGCAAGCCGTGCGTCTCGAGCGCGGCAACAATAAGATTGCGAACGGCAGGGTCGTCCTCAACGACCAAGATGAGCGGTTTTACGGCAGAGTTCGGCACAGCGCTACTCCTTATCAAACGAAACGTCGGCGGCAGGAAGCTCAATCGTAAAGACCGAGCCGTGCGGGTCCGCCGCGGCAACCTCTATGCTACCGCCATGCGCCAGCGCAATGGAACGGCAGAGCGAAAGACCCAGGCCCACGCTGCGGTGGCTGTCGACCAGACCGTGGTTGGCGGTATAGAACGACTCGAAGATCCGCTCACGATCCTCGGGTGCGATGCCCGGACCATCATCGGCCACCGAGCACGCCACGCGTCCATCGTCGACGCTAATCGAAATCATGATATGCGAGCCTGTGGGCGTATAGGTGATGGCGTTGTTCACCAGATTGACCACCAGCTGCACCATCAGGCGCGCATCGACGTTGACGAGCGCCGGCTCATCGCACGCCACCACCTTAAGGTCGTGCTCGCGCACGGCAGGGTTCACGTGGCGCAGCGCCTCCTCGACGATATCGTCCATGAGCTCGAGCGTGGTCGACAGACGCATGCCGCCGCCCTCGAGCTTGGTGATGGCGAGCAGGTTCTCGACGGTGGCGTTGAGCCATTGCGCATCCGAGCGAATGGACAGGAGCAGGCCGCGGCGCGTTTGGGCATCGAGCACGGCGGTGCCGGTCGAGCCCTGGTCGAGCAGCACGTCGGCATTACCCGAAATACTGGTAAGCGGCGTGCGCAGGTCGTGCGAGATTGAGCGCAGCAGGTTGGCGCGCAGCTGCTCATTTTTGGCAAGCACCGCCGCCTCCTCGCGGGCCTCCATGGCGCGGGCGCGATCGAGTGCCAGCTCACCTTCGCTCACGATGGCATCGGCAAGCGTCCGCTCCTCGTGCGTCAGCACGTCGGGCTCGGCAACGATAGCCAGCACGCCCACCACCGAGGCGGGGTCGCCCGAGCGGACGAAGCCGTCGCCCGTGCGAACCGTCAGGTAGATGCCGTAAAACGCCGAGCCGCCATAGGTGGCATCGAGCGGCGTTCCCACATAGGCGGACGCCGAGAGCCGCGGCGGCATCTGCGGCGCCAGTTCGTGCACCGGCGCGGCATCGCCCACGGCCGTGTATGTCGCACGCGGCAGCAGGTCATCGCCCTCGGCGTCGGCGCTGTACCACACGACCGGACAGCCCGAAAGACGCGCCAGCTGCGTTGCCATGGCATGGACAATCTGCTGCTCGTCGGCGCAGCGCTGCAGCATGCGGTTGGTCTCGAGCACCATATGCGTGCGACGGTCGCTGGCGGCAGCCTGCGCCAAGGCCCGGCGCAGGGCCAACGCAATCGAGCTCGACACAAGCGAGACCACAAACATGATGAAGAACATGCCGGGATAGACGCGGTCGATAAACGACAGCGAGCAGCGCGGGTCGACAAACAAGAAGTTGTAGAGTGCCACGGCGGCAGCCGAGCTCAGCAAGCAATACAGGCGACTCCAGGTAAAGAATGCGCACAGCTGAACGGCGAACACATAGACGATCATGATGCTGGGAGCAAGACCGGGGCGGTCGAGCAGCGCGCCCACAATCGTCGCCGCGACCAGCAGCCCCACCGATACGCAGGCGTCATACAGAGGAGTGCGGCGCGTCAGCGTTGTGCGCCGCCACCAAAAGCTATCGGCAATATCGCCGTCCGTACGGACGTCCATCAGTGCCCCACCCCTCTCTCAAAAACAAAAACCACCACAAAGGGACAGGCACCTTTGTGGTGGTTTCCCTTGTGGTGGTTCCAAGTGTATAGCCTTTGCAACCGGCGGTCGCTAGACAAACAGCACGTGCGCGAGCAGGGCACACACGCACACCGCTCCAAATACCAGTGCCACGATCGAGATCACGCGGTCGGCCATGTCCATGTTGGCACGATTCGTAAAGAACCGATCTTCGGCGGCGTCGACACGCGCCTCACGTACCAGCTCGGCCGCAAGATCGCGACCGTCAAGCACCTTTGCATCCATGGTTTCCTCCCAGGACTCAATCACTGTCATTGCAAGCCTGCCCGTTCGCAGCCAAACCTCAAGCGTCGACTACGGGCGCTCGTTGGGGGCCAGGCGTTGCATCTTGTTCACGGCCTTGAACTTGGTGAACAGCGGCACGTACTCAAAGCTCACGTTGGAGTTCTCCAGGCCGTACCAGCGTGCAGGCGTGCCGGCGGCGCGGCGGATGATGTACTTGAGCGTGATGGCCGTGCGCTCGCTCGGCTCTACATCGCTTTCGGGCGCCAGAAGCTTACGGATCAGGACGAACTTGAACGTACCGATGTTACCCGGATCCTTGTAGACCGAGTAGTCATGCGTCTGCGGCGGCAGCTCGCCAGTGGCAGCCAGGTCCTGAACAACCTGACGCAGGTAGGCATTGACGCGCTGGTTGATCTTGTAGCCCAGGTACAGATGCACGCGGAACACGTAGTCGGTGCCGAACGTCTCGACCGAATAGGCAAAGGTGTGCGGCTCGTCCATGGTCTCGACATTCACGAACCACCAGGCGCGGGCGCGCTTGGGATGCTTGTCCAAGATCGAGTAGACGATATCACGGTCGATGTAGTCGGTATGGGTGTCCTTGGTCAGGTACACGATGTTGTCGCTCAGGCGCTCGTAGCGATCGTCATCGCGCAGGCGCTTGAGCTGCGGCAGGTAGCTGCGCAGCGGCAGCAGCGTAAACTGGCGCTGCTCAACAGCCGTACCGTTGTACCAGCACACCATGATGCCCATGATGAGCGCGGCCATGAGGATGGTGAAATAGCCGCCGTGGAAGAACTTGGTGAGCGAGCTCACGAAGAAGAAGCCTTCGAGCAAAAGGAAGAAGGCCGCGAAGATCCACGGCGCGACCTTGAGCTTGCGCTCCTCGTGCAGGTAGAAGAAGAGCAGCAGCGTGGTGCACATCATAGTCAGCGTAATGGCAAGGCCGTAGGCGGCTTCCATATGCGCCGAGTTCTGGAACAGCAGCACCACAATGACGCAGCCGACAAGCATGACGTTGTTGACCATGGGGATGTAGAGCTGGCCCTTGGTCTCGGCAGGGTAGAAGACCTGCATGTGCGGCATGAGGTCCAGACGGCTGGCCTCGGACACCAGCGAGAATGCGCCGGTGATGAGCGCCTGCGAGGCAATGATGGCCGCGACGGTAGAAAGGCCGACGGCAAACGGGCGCAGGCCCGGGGCGAGCATCTGGTAGAACGGGTTGAGATCGGCAATGCCCATGAGCTCGGGGTTGGCAGCGTTGTTCATAAGCCAAGCGCCCTGGCCCATATAGGACAGCAGCAGGCAGCACTTAACGAACGGCCAGGTAGCGTAGATGTTGCCGCGGCCGACGTGGCCCATGTCGGAGTAGAGCGCCTCGGCACCGGTGGTGGCGAGGAAGCAGCTGCCCAGAATCATGATGCCCGCGTGGTTGTTGGGGCTCAACAAAAAGGCGATGCCGCGGAGCGGGTTGAGGCACAGCAGCACGGCGGGGTGCTGTAAGACAAAGAACAGACCCGTGCCGCCCAGGAATAGGAACCACAGCGTCATGATGGGGCCAAAGGCGTGACCGATCTTGGCCGTACCGATGCGCTGTACCAAGAAGAGCACGATGATGATGGCGAGCGTAATGGCGACGACGCGGCCCTGGTCATCGCCCAGCACGGCATGGACCGCCGGGATGGTGCGCAGGCCCTCGATGGCCGTGGTAACGGTAACGGCCGGCGTCAGGATGCCGTCGGCGAGCAGCGCGGCGCCACCCAGCATGGCGGGGATGATAAGCCACTTGCCGCAACGCTTGACCAGGCTGTACAGGGCAAAGATGCCGCCCTCACCATGGTTATCGGCGCGCAGCGAGATGAGCACATACTTGATGGTGGTCAGCAACGTGACCGTCCACACGACAAGGGAGAGCGCGCCGAGCACGAACTCCTCCGTGACGCTTCCGATGCCGCCGTTGCCGGCAACGAGCGCCTTGGTTACATACATGGGGCTGGTGCCGATATCGCCGTACACCACGCCCAGCGTGACGAGCATCGCCGAGATGCTCACAGGAATCGCAGCGTGCGAGGCTGCCTCCTTGGCCTTTTGTTCCATAAGCCGGTTTCCTCCCAACTTTAATGTTCGAAGGGATTATAGGTAATCGGCCCATGTTTTAATGCACTGTTTTCCCAGCTAGATAAAGATTTATACAGTCTTTAGGCTACCGCGGCGATATGGAATGCAGCAAAGGAACTATCCCTTTGCCGCATCTGTCATTTTCCGAGCCAGTTTTTGAACCACCACTCCATGGATCGGCTCATCTCGGCCATAAAGGGACTGGTGTGTTTGCGGGTGTAGATATCCACCACGCGCTCGCCCACCTCGCGGGCATGCGGGCGAAACATCGCATCCATCTCGGCCACCTGTGCATCCATAGTCGCGGTATCGGCGCGGCGATAGCGCTCCTCGTGCACCAGGTTCACCACGGGATGTGCGATTGCCGGGCGCTCCTTGCGGGGCGTGCCGATGATGAGCATCGATAGCGGCATGGTATAGGGCGGCAGATCGAGCAGCTCGGCAACTTCCTCGGCGTTCTCCACGATGTCGCCAATGTAGCAGCTCCCCAGGCCCAGGGCCTCGGCGGCAACCACGGCGTTTTGCGCAGCGATCACGGCATCCTGCGCCGCGATGGCAAAGTCGCCCAGACCCGGTGCACAACGGGGCGACTTGCCCGTGCGCTCGACAAACTCGGGCTCAAAGCAGCCCACGTGCTCAAACAGATCGATCCACTTGGCATAGTCGACCACAAATATTAGTGCCCAGGGCGCCTTGGCGATCATGGGCTGGTGGTCACACAGGTCAGCCAGACGGTCCAGCGTAGCCTGCTCGCGAATGCTCACGATGGAATACATCATCATGGCGCCCGCCGACGGTGCGCGGCTCGCCGCATGCAAGATCGCCGCCCGCTGCTCGTCGGTCACCGCTACGGGACGGTCGCTGTCATCGCGCGCGAAAGCACGCGTGGACGAGCGGTGTTCCAAGATGTCCAGCGCCGCGTTGCCCGTAGTCTCGACCGGATAGCCGCCCGCGTCCACGCCCACAGCTCCGCCGCAGTACTCGGCGCCCGTCATACAAACCTGCTCGCCCATAGCTCTATCCTCGCTAATTCTTTAAGAAGCCTTTACGTTTCCGTGTAATTCCCGTCCATTATCGCGCAGGTCGCCACTACATTGCGCCACACCGCCACACGTGCGCGTTAATATGGCTGGTTGTTGTGCGCAGCCACCAATTGCAGCGCATATCTTGGTAACAATCGGGTAAACCCCCGCTTTCGTAGGTTTTAGTTTGTGAGGAGTCTCAGCATGTTCGCAGCCGCCATCTCGCTCGTCGGTCTTGCGGCGACCGTCTACCTTGTTTTGCGCGAGGCCAAGGCCATTCGCGCTCAGTCGGACACCGTTGCCAAAAGCGCTCTTGGGTGGAGCGTCGCCTTCGGCCTGTTCCAGCTCTTTTTGACCATTTGGGGCGCCATTGGCCTCGTCGCCCAAAACGAGCCGCTCGCCTTTGTGATGCTCATCCTGACCAATGCCATTCTCACCGGTTGCGCCTGGGCCAGCATCGCCCGCGACCGCATCGCCCCGCGCGTCTTTGCGTTCGCTGCCACCGATGCCCCCGCCCCCACCGGCAAGCTTGCCCGCCTGCGCGGCGCCTTTGTGGGCAAACCGCTCGTCGCCGCTGTCTTGTGCCTGCTGCTCGCCGGCGTCTTTGCGCTGCTGGGAATGGAAGTCTCGTCCAACCACGACTTTACCTGGGTCTACCCCCTGTGTATCCTGCTCGAGTGGGCCATCATCACCGTGCTCATGACCGGCCTGTTCTTCCTGTTCCAGCGCCACGGCGCAGCTCCCGCGGTCCTGGCCTTTGCCCTCTTTGTCCTGGGCATTGCCGAGTTCTTCGTCATCACGTTTAAATCCATGCCCATCCAGCCGGGCGACCTTTCGGCCATCTCCACCGCCGCCGCGGTCGCCGGCACCGGCTACACCTTCTCCATCTCGCTGTTCTGTGTGCTGTCCATGGGCTTTACCGCCATCGCCATGCTGCTGTGCGAGTACGCCGGCCTGGTGGCACCGCACCGTCAGAAGGGTGCCGCCAACGCCAAGCGCATGCTGCTCACCAACCTGCTCGTGGCAGTGCTGTGCCTGGGCGGCGTAACCGCGCATGTCACGCTCATCGACTACTACAACACCCTCGGCATCACCGTCTACACCTGGCGCCCGCTCGAGAGCTACTGGCGCGAGGGCTACCTGCCCGCCTTTATTAGTGCGGCGCAGTCCATCAAGCCGCCCAAACCCGCCGACTACTCCGTCGACGATGCCAAGGCCACGCTCAAAAAGTACGCCAAGGCCTACGACAAGTCCGACGCGGCCAAGAGCGACGAGCGCGCCGCCGCAAAGGAGCAGTTCGACAGCGAGAAGCCCACGGTCATCGCCATCATGAACGAGACCTTCTCAGACCTTTCGATCTACCAGAACATGCGCGCCGGCTACGAGGGCCCGCAGTACTATAAGAACCTGTCCAACTGCCTCAGCCGCGGCAAGCTCTATGTGAGCGCCTACGGCGGCGGTACCGCCAATACCGAGTTTGAGTTTATGACCGGCAACTCCATGGCCAACCTGGGCTCGGGCGTGTACCCCTACACCATCTACAACATGGAGACGACCGGGAACCTGGCAGAACAGTTCAAATCGCTCGGCTATTCCACCACGGCCATGCACCCCAACCACGCGACCAACTGGAACCGCGAGAACGTCTACAAGGACTTTGGCTTTGACCAGTTCCTGTCTATCAATGACTTCCAGGGAGCCGACACCCTGCGCGGCATGGTGACCGACCAGGCTACCTACGACAAGATTCTTGAGCTGCTCGACCAGAACGCCGATCCGCAGTTTATCTTCGACGTGACCATGCAGAACCACTCGGGCTACGATACGGGCCTGCTGCCGGTCGACAAGCAGATGCACCTGAATATCGACACGACCGATTTGGACGCCAAGACCGTCGAGGACGGCACGCTCTCCGATGTCGACGAGTATGTCTCGTGCATCGAGCAGTCCGACCAGGCGCTGCGCTACTTCCTCAACGCCCTGAGCAAGCTCGACCGTAAGGTGGTCGTGGTGTTCTGGGGCGACCACCAGCCGTTCTTCCCGTCCAAGTTCAATGACAAGTGGTTTACCGGCGAAGACGATGCTACGCATCAGGAGCGCCTGTGGCAGACCGACTACATCATCTGGGCCAACTACGACGTTGCCGGCTGCGACCAGACGAGCGAGACCGACGACCTGTCCACCAACTACCTGTCCACCCAGCTGATGCAGCTGATCGGCGCCCCGCTGACCGACTACCAGAAAGCGCACATGACGCTGCGTAAGTCGCTG
This sequence comes from Collinsella aerofaciens, assembly GCF_028206995.1. GTDB lineage: Bacteria > Actinomycetota > Coriobacteriia > Coriobacteriales > Coriobacteriaceae > Collinsella > Collinsella aerofaciens_AQ. Next base: position 73,737 of record NZ_JAQLFL010000010.1, read on the forward strand.
CCCGCCATCAACTCGGTGGGCTACGAGGACGCCAGCCTGCGCTGGGCGCTCTCCTCCAACACCACCGGTGACGACGCCGTTGCCGCGGCCGCCACCAAGGCGCGCGAGGATTACGCCAAGATGCAGTACTACGAGATGTTCCGCGACGGCAAGAACGTGTATACCAAGCACTTCCAGACCGAAGCTAACGAGACCGACCCCAACCTGGCACCGGGTACGACCAAGATCAAGTAGCGACTAGCTGCGAGTTCATAACTGAAACGTCTGTCCGGGCGGAGGCATATAAGGTTCCCTGCTCGGACAGTCTTGCGCAAGACGGAGGCCACATTAAGTGGCCTCCTTTGCGTGCGGAACTCGCGATGAACCTTATATGCCTCCGCCCGGACAGACGCCCTGTTGTTGGAGCGCGGCTTGTCATAGGGGTATCCGCTGAACATATATAAGTCGAAGGCCACGTCTTGTGGCCTTCTTTGTGTCCGGAAACCGTGTCCCAGAATTCACGTCCGGAGTGGGATGCGGTTTCCGCTTACGGCCCCGTTGGGAAACTGCATCCCACTCCGGGCTCAAATTGTGGGTCATCGTTTCCACCAGAGCCCTCAACCGGAAACCGCATCCCATTCCAAAGGCGAATTCCGGGACACACTTTCCAAGACCCCGTCCATCCGGAAACCGTGTCCCACTCTGAATACATCCAGCGAACGCATGCGAGCGTGTCGTCCAGGACGGTCTCGTCATCGGGGTGATGGAAAATGTCACCCCAAACACTTGCCACGGTTGCGTCCACAAGTGTCAAGAAAAAAGCCTCGAGAATCTCGAGGCTTTCACATTTGTATTGTTTTGCACGAAGGACCGCGAACGGCGAAGCTACTCGCCCAGCACGGCCTTTTTGGCGGCTGCAGCCATGTTGTCCAGATCTTCCTTGGTGGGATGGTCCTTCGCGGCAACCCAGTTGTCGAGCAGCATCTTATAGCGAGCGTTGTCGGGATCTTGCTCGAGCATGGCCTCGTAGCGCTGCTTGACCGCGGGGCCCATCTTGCCCTGGCACATCGCCCAGCCCGCAAGCTCGGCATCCCCAGCCAAATTGGAAGTTACGCGGTCGATAATCTGCTGATAGTAGCTCTGGTCGGCCCCAAAGCCGCAGGTGCCAAACAGGAACACGCGCTTGCCGTGCAAGGCGGAGAGCAACGCCGCGACCGAAGGCGTGCACGCGCCCTTGTCGCACCAAAAACCGACGAGCACCGTGTCGGCCGCGCAGGCGCCCTGCGCCTCGAGCGCAACCTGATCTGCATCCGCATCGTCGCTCAACGCCGCGGCATGGACAAAATCAACACCCGCAGCCTGCAGAGCGCGCTTGATCGCGCCCGAAACCATCCTGGTATTACCGCTCTTGCTGTTAACCACCAAAGAGCACGTCATAGTCACGTTGCCTCGTTTCCCCCAAAACTAAAGCCACTAATGCAATTTATTAGATGAATATCTTAGTACTAACGTGACAGATGTAAACCACCGTCTGTCGATTGATTAATTTGCCCCACGGGCTTGCTTACTGGGCGAACTGACTGCGGTAGAGTTCGGCGTAGAAGCCGCCTGCCGCTAGCAGCTCGTCGTGCGTGCCGCGCTCGATAATCTGGCCGTCGCGCATGACCAGAATGCAGTCGGCGTTGCGGATCGTCGACAGGCGGTGCGCCACGACAAAGCTTGTGCGACCGGCCATGAGCTCGTCGAATGCCGCCTGCACCTGCAGCTCGGTGCGGGTATCGATGCTCGACGTGGCCTCGTCCAGCAGCAGAATCGCCGGGTCGGTGAGCATGACGCGCGCGATGCACAGCAGCTGTTTTTGACCCTGGCTAAACGTGCCGCCGTCCTCGCCGATGACCGTATCGTAGCCGCCTGGCAACTGCACGATAAACTTGTGCGCGTGCGCGCGCTTGGCGGCTTCGACAACCTGCTCGCGCGTAGCTCCTGGGCAACCGTAAGCGATGTTGTCCGCCACCGTGCCCTCGAACAGCCAAGTGTCCTGCAGCACCATGCCAAAGGCGCGGCGCAGGCTTGCGCGCGTGTAGTCACGCGAGGAACGGCCATCGACCGCAATGCGACCGGCATCGATATCGTAAAAACGCAGTAGCAAATTGATGAGCGTCGTCTTGCCACAGCCCGTAGGACCGACCAGGGCAAAGCGCATGCCGGGCTTAGCCTCGATGCAGATGTCCTGCAGCAGCCTGCGGTCGGGCACGTAGCTAAAGTCCACATGCGCAAAGGTCACCTCGCCCTGCGGTGCGGCAAGTTCCACGGCATCTGGCGCATCGGGCTCCTGCTCGCGCGCATCGAGCAGCGCAAACATACGGCGCGCCGAGGCGTACGCCGTCTGGATCTGCGTAATGACGTTGGTGACCTCGTTGAACGGCTTGGTGTACTGGTTGGCATAGGACAGGAAGATCTGCACGCCGCCCACCGTAAGCGCCGCGGGCACGCCCGTGATCACGCCCACGCAGCCGATCACAGCGACCACGGCATAGATGATGTTATTGATAAAACGCGTACCGGGGTTGGAGAGCGAACCCATAAACTGCGCGCGCTCGCCCGCGATGTAGAGCTCGGCATTGAGGGCATCGAAGCGCTGCTGGGCGTTGGGACCATAGGCAAAGGCGTCGACAAGCTTTTGCTCGCCTACGTACTCCTCGATATGACCACCGAGCTGCCCTTGAATACGCTGCTGTGCCGTAAAGCTTTTGTTGGAAAGCTTGGCGATGGCGCCGGCTGCAAAAATGGAAAGCGGCGTGACGAGCACCACTACGAGCGTCATGGTCAGGTTAATGGAGAGCATAAACGCGAGCGTGCCCACGATGGTAATAACACCAGTGAAGAGCTGCGTGAAGCCCTGTAGCAGACCGTCGCCCACCTGATCGACGTCGTTGACCACGCGGCCCATAAGGTCGCCGTGGGCATGGCTGTCGATAAAGCTGAGCGGCATGCGGCTGAGCTTATCGCTCGCCTCCACGCGCATGTCGCGCACCGTCTCGTAGGACAGGCGGTTGACGCAGTAGCCCTGCAGCCACTGGAAGGCCGCGGCACCTACCACGACGAGCGCGAGTTTGGTAACGAGCGGCAGCAGCGCGTCGAAGTCCACCTGCCCGGTGGCGACGATAAGGTCGATGCCCTCGCCGATGAGAATGGGCGTGTAGAGCTGCAGGATCACCGAGATAGCGGCGCTCACAAACGACGCCGTAAACGAAATACGGTGCGGACGAACGTAGCCCATCAGGCGGCGAGTCACCGCACCCACGGGATAGCGCTCGGGATCGCCGGGCTGGCGCGGACCGTCGCCCAGGTCATTGAGGTTATCGTTACCGGACACGTTGGCCGTCATCGTGGCGACCGAACCGGAGGAAGTGTACGGATTCATTTAGCAGCCCTCCTTTGCGCAGACAGATGCAGGGGCGGTCGGGGCGCCTGGGGCGGGCACGGGGCTTGGGGCGAGCGCGGGCACCGCACTCCCCTGCTGACCCTCGAGTTCCTCGCGGCGAAGCTGCGACTGGCAAATCTCGCGGTAGAGCTGGCAGGTCGCGTACAGCTCATCGTGCGTGCCCAAGCCCGCGACCGATCCGTGGTCGAGTACGCAGATCATGTCGGCGTCGCGCACGGTCGAGACGCGCTGGCTCACAATCACCGTGGTCAGCGGCAGCCCGCCCTCGGCGGCACCGCGCATGCTTCGTTCGCGAATGGCATGGCGAAGCGCCGCATCGGTCTTAAAGTCGAGCGCCGAGGCGGAGTCATCCATGATCAATATCTGAGGCGAGCCCACTAGGGCGCGCGCGATGGTCAGACGCTGGCGCTGGCCACCGCTAAAGTTCTTACCGCCCGCCTCGACCGGGGCGTCGAGCCCCTTCGGCTTGTTGCGCACGAACTCGCTCGCCTGCGCCATGTCGAGCGCCGCCCAGAGATCCTCGTCGGTCGCAGCCTCGTCGCGCCAGGTCAGGTTGCTGCGGATGGTGCCGCTCACCAGCGACGCGCGCTGCGGAACGGTCGCGACCACACGGCGCAGCTGGTCGAGCGGCCAGGTGCGCACGTCGGCGCCCATCACGCTCACGCTGCCGGTGCCCGCATCGTACAGGCGCGGGATGAGCGAGACGAGCGTGGACTTACCACTGCCCGTACCGCCGATAATGCCGAGCGTCTTGCCCAGCGGGAGCTCCAGGGTCACATCGTTGACGGCGTTGGCAGCGCCCGCGCCAAAGGAGAAGCTCGCATGGCTCAAGCTCAGCGCGGGGACCGGGGCGTCGACGTCCGTCGCGGGTGCTTGGGGCAGTGCGACCGGCTCGTTGTTCTCGTCGGTGATGCTCGGCACGCAATTGAGCACCTCGTTGACACGCGACGCACTGGCGCTCGCCTTGGTAAAGACAACGACCAGGTTGGCCACGTAGACGATGGAGGTGAGGGTCTGCGTCATGTAGTTGACGAACGCCATGACCTGGCCCTGCGTGAGCTCGCCAACGTTGACCTGGATGCCGCCCACCCACAGGATGGCGCACACGCCCAGGTTCATCACAAGAAACGTGACGGGGTTGAGAATCGACGAGAGCTTACCCACCGCAATGGCGGTATGGGCCTGGTCATCGGCGGCTTGGGCAAAGCGCTCGCGCTCGTGATCTTCGCGCACAAAGGCGCGAACCACGCGGGTGCCCGAAAGGCCTTCGCGGCAAATAAGCGCGATGCGGTCGAGCTTTGCCTGCAGCTGCTTGTAGTACGGAATGCAGCGCGCCATGACAAACCAAAACACCAGGCCGATAGCGGGCGTGCAGATCAAAAAGATCATGCCGAGCTTAAGGTCGATGGCAAGGGCCGCGCACATAGAGCCCACCGCCAAGAAGGGCCAGCGGATGAGCATGCGTACGCCCAGCGCCACGGCCAGCTGCACCTGGTTGACGTCGTTGGTAATGCGCGTGATGAGCGACGGCGTGCCAAAGCGGTCAAGCTCAGCATAGCTCAGCTTGTTGATGTGCTCGTAGAGCGCACCGCGAATGTCGGTGCCCATGCCCTGCGAGGTGAGCGCCGCCATCTTTTGGCAGACGAGCGTAAACGAGATGCCGATCACGGCCATGGCGGCAAGTAGCATACCGTAGTGGATAACGGCGTTCACGTCGTGCGCCCCAATGCCCTTATCGATCATCTGGGCAATCACCAGCGGCGTCAGCAGGTCAAAGATCACTTCGATCAGCTTGCACGCAGGGCCGATCACCATATACCGGCGAAACTTACCACCAAAACGCCTGAGCAGCTCAATCATGTATAGGCGCTCCCTATCATCATTCACACTCAATCCGAATCATGATAGTACGGCGAGCCCAAAAGAAGCGTAAACAACTCGTCATTTCTAATGGGATTCGGTTTCCAAAGAAGCGGAGAGGCGCGCACCCAGCCAGTGTCGGGTCGACCACTTGGTATACTTGCATTAGTGCTACCAAGTTAGTCGCCGACCCTTGAAATGAGGTGCCGAGATGAACGACATTCTCGCAAGAAGAGCAAGACGAGCAACTGCGGGCATCGCCCTTTCCGCGGCACTTGTCGCGGGAATCGCCCCCGCAACGGCGATAGCGGCAGAAACCAGCTCCCCCACCGCTGCAGTTGCCTTGCAGACGGAAGATGCGGCCGCCGCAAAAGAAAAAGCGTATGCAGCCATGCAGGAAGCGCTCAAAAACCTCGAGGCCGCAAAAGACGCCGCAAGTCCCGAGAAAATTGCGAGATTCAATGATGACATTGCCCGTTTTCAAGAGCTCCGCGACAAGATGACGGCGCAAGCCGCCGAATTGAGGGAATCCCTTCCCACCATGCAAGCGGACGGCGATGCAGCCCAAGCCAAATACGACGAGGCCATCAACCGGACAAGCGGCCTTCAGTCAGAATTAGATAAGAAACTTGAGGTGCTTAAGGCACTCGAAGCGCTCGGCGACGAGGAGCTTGTCGAAACTGTTAAACAGCAAATAAAGCAGTTGCGCCAAGAGATCGTAACGGCAAAAGCGCGAGTTGACTTTTGCGAAATGGAGCTCCGCGAGGTCAAGGGCCGCCTCGAAAGGCAGGAAAGACAAGTTAATGACTGTGAACGTGATGCAGAGAAGTATAAAGCCCATACCGACCAGTTCATAGCCTGGCGAGATGCGCTCCTCGACAATTTGAAAAAGCGCAAACGGCCTATGACGACGCCTGCAAGGCATACGAAGAGGCAAAGGCCGCGGCAGACAAGGCCACCTCGCCCGAGATAACGCAACCGACCGAGACGACGCCTCCCTCCAACTCGGCGCAACCGGTCGAGGCGACACAGCCCACCGGCTCGTCCGCGACCGGCAAAAATACCCCCGCCAAGCTCCACCAAGCAGGCGAACACAAGCAGCGGCAAACAAGCAGATACGACCGCCGGCAAGCTCGCAAACACGGGCGACACAGCACCGAGCGCAATCGCACTCGCAGCAATCGCCGCCGCAGGCCTCGGAATAACCGCCACGGCCACACGCCGCATCAAGAACTCAAAATAGCCGCCAGAGCATACTACCTTCGCCAATCCACAAACCCGGAGACAAAAAGAGGCTCGTTTCCCCAACCTAGGGAAACGAGCCCCTTTAACTGCAAAAATTCAAGCAACAGCACCGCCGCCTCTTGAACCACGTAGCCATCAATGCCCAGACAACGCCAACGAGCAGCATTCCTTAAGGGATAGATTAAATTAGATAAACGCGCCTTACGGGTGATTTTTGGACGACGGGGCCCGGCCGGCGGCGAGGTGTTTGGTAG
>NZ_JAQLFL010000011.1 GCF_028206995.1 Collinsella aerofaciens
TATTACGAGCTCCTGTGCGAATTGGAGAGAGCGCTCCCGCAAACTGCCTCTTGACAACTTATAGGAGCGTCGGTTTTAGTTTTCGTTATGCGGGTTGTGCTTGGCTATTGCAAAAAAGTCTACTCACTTAGGTTTGAGGGTCGTTCGCTGACGCCTATTTTCACTTGTTTGCCGACGCCGCGACCATCAGAAGCCCCTAGGACTCCTGCGGCAGGCGCTTCTTGCCTTTGCGGGCGCGGTTTCTAAAGTTCTCGACGGCCTCTTCCATGCCCAGAGGTACATAGGTGAGCGCATCGAGGTTTTCGGGCAGGTAGCAGGCAAGGCTTTGCTCCTGCGCGCGGCCCGCCGCGAGCTGTTCATCGCTGGGCTGCGCTCCAGGTGTGGCGCGAATGCCATAGACGGCGGCACCCATCTCGCGCGTGCGGCGCTCGTACTCGGTCTCGGGATGCTCGGGATGGTCGCGGCGTACGTCGTCACTTACCCAAAGCGTGTCGTAGCCGGCCGCGGCAAACTGTCCCAGGGCGTAATCGCGCAATGGTTTGCTGTCGGTGCGCAGCGTGACGGTGGCGTTGGCTGCAAAGAGCGGGCGGTAGAGCATCAAATGGTCGACATGGACGAGTCGTTTTTTGGCGTACTTGGCCTTGGGCTGCGGCGTGGGAAAGTTGATGGTGATGGCATCGAGCTCGCCTGCGGCAAATAGCTGTGGCAGCGATGCGGCGCCTCGGGGCAGGACGAGTGCGTTGGATAGCTCCTGCTCGCAGATTTTCTGCGCGGCATAGGCAATGCAGATGGGCTCCTGGTCCATGCCGATAAAGAGGGTGTTTGGCTCGTGGCCCGCGCGTTCTACAAGGTACGTTCCCTTGCCACAGCCAAGATCCAGGTGAAGGTGCTCGAAGGGCTTGCTGCCTGCGGGCGCACAGGCCTTGCGCCAATCTCCGGCATAAGCCTCGGGGTTTGTCTCAATCGCATCGGCGTAGCGTTCCAGGCGCTCCTCGAGCACAAAGTTCTTAGGCGTGCGAACGTGGACGGCTCCCATGAGGCTCCTTGGTCATAAGTATGGAACGCATAGCTGCACGTTCCGTCAATGGATTGAAAAAGGGCGGGCATAGTTTGCCCGGAAGATGCGGTGCGGCTCGGCGGCGAGTCGTCGATGCCTACAGGCGCTTGAGAATCACATAGCGGTTGAGCTCGCCGCTACGACCGTCGGCATGGAAGCGCTCAAGCTCACGCACGGGGACCTCGCCGCTCTTGTAGAACGTACGGACGCCGCGCACCAGGTCGGTGATCTGCTGATCGTCAAAGTGATGGCAATAGCGGTAGGCGTGGCGGTCGTTTTGCCAGCCAATGAGGTGGTCGCCGGCTTCAAACTGGGCGGAATCGTAACCCTCAAACGGCGGGGTGAGCTCGGCGCGGGCTTCGGCGCGAACAGCCTTGCGCGCCATGCGCTCGTCGTTCATAAACTCCCAAAAGCTGATGGCGATGATGCCGCCCGGGCGCGTCTGGCGCACCAGGGCGTCGAGCACGCGTACACGGTACTCGCACGACGGCACATGGTGCATAAAGCCAAAGCAGACCGAGATGTCGGCGAGCGGGGCGTCGAAAAGCACGTCGGGCGTCTCGGCGGGGTTGAGCTTCATAAGGGCGTCGAGCACGTCGAGTTCCTGGAAGTGCAGGTTGGGAATGCGCAGCGCGTGGCCATGTGCATCGATGGCCAGGTCTTGGCACGAGTCGACACCATAGAACTCAAACGGGCAGCTGGCATCTGCCGAGGGGTTTGCGCCATCGACGCCCTTGGCGGCAAGTGCGCCGCCGGCGGCAAAGTTCTCGAATCGCATATTGCCACAGGCAAGATCGAAGACGCGGACGGGATGCTCGATCGTGGCGACGTCGAGCTGTTCGAGCGCGATACCCATGGTGCGTACCCAGCCGGGCCACGGGGCCTGGCGCGTATCGGAAAAGGAAGCGGAGTGCTCGCGATAGAACGTGTTGTTGAGCTGGATGAGCGATGAGGCGAAATCGCGGTTCACGGCGCGGAACTCCCTCCGTTGGCGGTGCGGAATAAACAGTACGACCATACTACCGTTAACGCCGCAACGGGGACAACCAAGCTACGGGTCATTGCTTTGTTTGGACACATTTCCGCAGCTCATATGCGCCCGCAACCGCCGGTTGTCAAAAATCTCACTAGAATAGGTGGCATGCTTTTGGCGGTGGCGGATAGATTTTTAACTGTGCAAGGCGCCTTAAGAACAAAAGCGGTCCGGCGGTACGGCTGGCATCACATAGGAGGAACCATGAATGTAGAAACTGCGCAGCGGCTCGCCGACCTTCGCCGCAGCAAAGGCTTTAGTCAAGAAGGACTGGCACGAAAGCTGGGACTGTCGCGCCAGGCGGTCAGTAAATGGGAGCGCGCGGAGAGCTCGCCCGATACCGAGAACCTGATCTCGCTCGCCAAACTCTATGGTGTGAGCCTGGACGAGCTGCTCAATCCGAGCGACGAGATTGAGGACGATATCGAGTTTGAGAACGAGGACCGCGCTCGTCAGCGCGAGGCCGAGGCGGCAGAGCGCGCACGCACCCATGAGGCGGCGGCACGAGCTACCGAGGCGGCAACACAGGCGAGTGACGCCGCCGCCAAGGCGGCGCAGGCGGCAAGCTGGAGTGCGCAGGCTGCCAATGCGGCGACGGCTCAGGTGACGGGTACCGGTGCGGCTGGTTCGACTCCGGTGAAGGGTCCGTTCCAGTCATTCCCGTATTGGGCCGTGTGCTGGCTGCTGTTCTTTTTACTGATGTTCCTGTTTGGTGCCGGCCCCTTTGCTGCGCTGATCTTCTTCACGATTCCCATCTATCACTGGGTGGCGCGTGCACTCGATGGCGATTGGGCGCGCGGGGATATTCAGGTTGGTCCGGCACCGGTGGCGGTCAGGGCCCAGGGGAAGGATACTTCTGCGGAACCTGATGCTGACGTGGCTACCGCGGCCACCGCTGAGCCATGTGCCAAAGAAGGTGACGAATGATGAAGCTTTCGCATGAATCCAAGCTGCGCCTGGGCGTCGGCATCGGAGCGTTTGTACTGATTATCGGGCTTGTTTTTGGCGTTTCGCGGACTTTGATTCATTTTGATGGCCCGTGGGATCTCGACGATGTTATACCCGGCTTGTCCGGTATGGACGATGTGGTTGATGACGACGATTTTATGAACGATGGCGGTAACTATTCCGCTCGGCCTCAGCAGCTTTCGTGTACGACCTTTGATGCCGATGAGTTTCGCTACCTCGATTTCGATATCGATGCGGCTACGGTGGACGTCAAGGTTATCGATGGTAACAAGGCTCGCGTTATCGAGCGGGGACGCGTTGCCAATGGTATGGATGCCTCCAAGGCCGCGACGCAGAACATCGCATCCGTCGAGGACTCGACGCTCAAGGTTTCCCAGTTTGGAAGTGATGACGGTAAGGCAATCGATCGCTCAGTTACGGTCGAGCTGCCGCGCCGTGTTGCCGAACATCTGAAGGGAGTCAACGCGCACGTGGGCTCGGGTGATCTGCAGATTGCCGGTGTCACCTGTGATGGTTTCGACCTTTTCCTGGGTGCGGGAGATGTAGAGTTTGCGGGCAGCGTGACTGATGCGCTCAGTGCTGAGGTCGGTTCGGGCGATGTGACGTTCGAGCTCTACCAGGCCCCCGCGAAGTCGATGGACGTGAGTGTGGGCTCGGGCGATGTGGAGATGATGGTTCCGAACTCGACGGGCTTTAAGGCGAGCCTTACCTTGGGCAGCGGCGACTTCGAGAGCGATTTCCTTCCGCTTGGCTACGACGGCGAGACCATTTTGAATCTTGAATTCGATAACGGCGATAAGTCTGCTACGTATCGTTTTGAGGTCGGTTCGGGCGACATGTCATTTAATTCAGAGTGACGGGCGGTTATCGAAGACTTATATACCATAGCTGCGCTGTTTGATGGAGGCGTCGGAGCCGTGACGGGCTCCGACGCCTTTGCCTTTACAATGGGGTCATGGAACAGATTATCTTGAACATACTCGAGGCTCTGCGTCGCGGCGAGACCGTGGACGACAAAGCGCTCGTCAAACTGATACATGCCGAGGCGCGCCGTGAGGGTGCCGACAAACGCGATTTGGCCAAGCGCCGTCTGCTGCCGTTCTACCAGCGGGTAAAACGTGAGGAGCCGGCTCGTTGGGCTGGGTGGAATGTCGATGCCGAGCTGGAACGTCGACTGCTGCAGGTGCTGCGTATGAAGCCTCGTCGCACGGCTTCGGGCGTGGCGACCATTACCGTTATCACCAAGCCCTGGCCATGCTCGGGCGATTGCCTGTTTTGTCCCAACGATCTGCGCATGCCCAAAAGCTACCTGCACGCCGAGCCGGCGTGCGCCCGTGCGGAGCAAAATTGCTTTGACCCGTATCTGCAGGTGAGCGCTCGTCTGACCGCGCTTTCGCAGATGGGGCACGCAACCGATAAGATTGAGCTCATCGTGCTCGGTGGCACCTGGAGCGACTATCCGCAAGGGTATCAGACGTGGTTTATGTCGGAGCTTTTCCGTGCGCTCAATGACGATGCCGTCGCCGGCGTGGCGGCCAACCCCATGCTGGCGCGTCCGGGCATCAGCCGTGCCGAGGTGGGGCGCCTGCTCGATGACGCTCCCGCCGATGCGCTGCCGCCGGTGGTAACAGAGCGCCGCGAGCGCTATCGGGTTGCCGGCATTGCGACAGACGAGGCTGAGCTTGCTGCTGGCGTTGCCGACGAGCAGGAGCGTGTGGATGCTGCCGTGGGCGGCTACAACCGCGCGGTGCGTCGTCTGTACGGCCCTGGTACGCCGTGGGGCGAGGTTGCCAAGTGGCAGACGGCAACGATGGAGGAACTTGAGCGTCAGCAGCGCATCAACGAGACGGCGAAGCATCGCGTGGTGGGGCTCGTTATCGAGACGCGCCCCGATGCCGTAACGCCGCAGGCGCTTACGCTCATCCGCCGCCTGGGCTGCACCAAGATTCAGATGGGTATTCAGAGTCTCGACCAACATTTGCTCGATATCAACGAGCGTCGTATTTCGGTGGCGCAGATCGAGCGGGCGTTTTCGCTTGCGCGCCTGTTTGGCTTTAAGATCCACGCGCATTTTATGCTTAACTTGCTGGGCGCCACGCCCGAGGGGGACAAGCGCGACTACGAACGCTTTATGACCGAAGGGGCCTTTATGCCCGACGAGGTCAAGGTTTACCCGTGTGCGCTCATCGAGGGCTCGCGTCTGGTGGGCTGCTACGAGCGCGGCGAGTGGCGTCCCTATACCGAGGAAGAGCTGCTCGATGTGCTGGCCGACGACATCGTGGTGACGCCGGCGTTCTGCCGCATCAGTCGCATGATCCGCGACTTTAGTTCCGACGACATCATGGTGGGCAACAAGAAACCCAACCTGCGTCAGCTCGTCGAAAACCGCTTGGCCGCTCGGGGTGACGGTGCGACGGTGCGCGAGATTCGCTATCGCGAGATCAGCACGGCGGGTGCCGACTTGGATGAGCTATCTCTTGATGAGGAGGTGGCGTACGAGACGCCGGTGACGCACGAGTGCTTTTTGCAGTGGGTGACGCCGCAGGGCAAGATCGCGGGCTTTTTGCGGTTGTCGCTGCCCGACCATTCGTTTGTTGCCGCGCATGCGGACGAGTTGCTGACGATGCCGGACGAGGCGATGATTCGCGAGGTACACGTGTATGGCATGGCGGCGCGCGTGGGGTATCAAGGCCAGGCGGCCCAGCACCATGGGTTGGGGCGTCTGCTCGTAGAGCGTGCGTGCGAGATTGCCCGGGATGCGGGTTATACGCGCATCAACGTGATCAGCGCGATTGGTACGCGCGAGTACTATCGCCATTTGGGTTTTTACGATCATGGACTCTATCTGCAAAAGGAGCTCTAGATGAACAAGCCGAGTGTTTCTGCTGGCGTCGTTGCCGGCGTTGCCCTGGGAGCCGCGGCGCTTGGTGCGGCCGCCGTCGCTGTTCGTGCTGCCTGTCTGCAGGTTGCGCGAACCCGCAATGGGTTGGCGCGTGTGAAACGCGTGCACGATGGGGACGGCGATGAGATTCGCGTGTTGGTGCAAGGCGGCGTCTACCAAAGCGCAAGCTACGTTGGTGAGCGTTGGGCGGAGCCCGTCTTTGCGTACTATCGTGCGTTTGACGACGTGTTTGAGTCCGAGGATGCGATGCACGATGCTTATGGTCACGGCATCAACCGCATGCTTGTGCTGGGTGGCGGCGGGTTTGCCTATCCTAAGTTCGCGCTGATGTCGCACGAGGGCTTGCGCATGGACGTCATCGAGTATGACGGAGAGATTACGCGCCTGGCGCGCCGCTGGTTCTACCTAGACGAGCTGGAGCGCGCGGCGGGCGATCGCCTGCGGGTGATAACCGCTGAGGCTCGCTCGTATTTGGGTGTGACGAGCGTGGGCCATCGTCGCTACGACGTGGTCGTGAGCGATTGCTTTGGCGGTGCCGAGCCCGTACGCGAGCTGGCGACGGTTGAGGCGTTGCGTTTGGTGCGAGGCAGCCTGAACCCCGGGGGTATCTACGTTGCCAATATCGTGAGCGCAAACGAGGGGAGCGACGTAACGTTCCTGCGCGATTGCGCCGCCACGGCGCTCGAGGTGTTCGCCCACGCCTGGGTGGTCCCATGTGGCGATGCAGAGTTCGGCGGCGAGGAGAACTACCTGCTCATCGCCAGCGACGGCAACTACGCCTTTGCCGAAGCCGTGCCCTTCGACACCGACTTCCTCGGCACCGTTCTTCACGACAAATAGGTCTCCCCGTCCCAAAAAGACTGGTCTTAGGCGTGGTCGCGCCAGCCGAGAACGCGCTGCTTCATGCCCTCTATGTCGAGCACGCCTTCGGCAAAGCCCTTGCGCACGAGCTCTTCGGGAACAAACTCGTCGTAGCGGTCAAAGTAAGGCACCTCGCCAGGATAGACGAGCTCGATGGGATCGAAGTCTTTCTCGGCCTCGGCGGCGAGTACCTCAAAGAACGTCTCCTCGTCGGCCTTCATCTTAAACTGCATAAAGTACGGGCGTGACGGGTCGAGTCCGCGAAGGCCCAGCTCCGCGGCACATTTAATCTTGAGCATGCGCTCGAGCGCCAAAAAGGCGTAGCTTCCCAACCAGGGGAAGAGCACCCAGGTGTCGCCGCCCAGGTTAATGAGCGGCTTGGTTCCCGCGCCCGAAATCTCGGCGGTATGACGAGCCTGCGCAAGGCGGGCCCGTGCGTTACCCATAAGGTACGGATATGCTGCGTGCTCGTTGAGCGCCTTGCGCATGCGCTCGAGTACGTGTGTATTGATATCACCGGGGCAGTCGCCAAAGTAGGCCGGCACCCGGCCCTTGACCTGCGTGGCAAAGACGGTGTGGCGCTTCCAGTCCACTTCCTCGACAATCCAGCAGTGTCCGGCGATGGCGATGCGCTCACCGGGCGGTGGCGGATTGACGATCGTGCCCAACTCGGCCGACTCACTGCGAACGGTGAACTCCTCGTTTTCCTGGAACACAGCGTAGAACTTAAAGTTGTTAATGATGCGCTCGCCCGCGAGGCCCACGATGAGCCCGCCGCCCTCGGTGACTTGGATATGGTCGATCTTAATGAGGTGACGCAGCAACACGCGATAGTCATCGGCCGAGATGCGATGAAAATAGCTGAGTGTGAGCACGCGCTGGGCAAGCTCTGCCGGCGTGAGTTCGCCGGTGCTGGCAAGCGTCGACATAGTCTGGTGGTAGAGCAGGCTGTAGGGGAGTCGATCGAGTTCGGGTGGCTCGACCCACTTTTCCTCGCGATAGAGTTGTACGAGCGCGATGCCCTGCAGGAGCTTCCACGGAATGGTCTCGGGCATCATCGTGCGCGGCTCGGGTTCTTCCTCGCGCATGACAAACCACATCTCGGGCGGAAGATCGCGGCGCCCCGTGCGGCCCATTCGCTGCAAAAAGGAGCTGACGGTAAACGGTGCATCGATCTGAAACGCACGCTCCAGACGGCCGATATCGATACCGAGCTCCAGTGTAGATGTGGTGACGGTTGTCTGTGCCTGCTCCTCATCGCGCATGAGCTCTTCTGCCGTCTCGCGCAGCGATGCTGAAAGATTGCCGTGGTGGATGAGAAAGCGGTCGGGCTCGTGCCGGCTCTCGCAGTAGCTGCGCAGCATGGAGCACACGGCCTCTGCCTCCTCGCGCGAGTTGGCAAAGACCAGGCACTTGCGGCCGCGTGTGTGCTCAAAGATATAGCCCATGCCGGGGTCGGCGTTGTCTGGCGCCGTGTCGGTGGGGTTGAGTAATGCCTGTTCGGGTGCTCGGGGGATGTCGACTTCGCCCTCGGGGGCCGACGAAGTGCGGCGATCCCTGGAGGTAGCCTTGTCCCGTGCCCGCTCACGACGTTGACGGCGCTCCTCTTGTGTGAGCTGTCCGCTGTGACGCATGTCTTGGGCGCCGGCGGGCAGTGCCGCGGGTGCCGCTGCCTCAATGCACTCGCACGCAAGCACTTCGGCCTCTTGAGGACCCGTGCTCTCGAATCCTCGTTGTTGCGCCTGGGGACCCGAGTTGTAGAAGTGCTCCATGGAGATACGCCACACGCGGCGCGGCTCCTCAAAGCGGGGGATGATGCAATCGCGTCCTGTTCCCTGCGAGAGGAAGGCACCCGTACGCTCGGGGTCACCGATGGTGGCCGAAAGGCCGATGCGGCGGGGCTGCACGCCTGCCATGCGCGAGAGGCGCTCGATAAGGCAGAGCGTCTGACCGCCGCGGTCGCCGCGCATGAGCGAATGGACCTCGTCGATGACCACGTAGCGCAGGTCGCAGAACATGCGCGGGATCGCCATGTGCTTATGGATTAAGAGCGCCTCGAGTGACTCGGGCGTAATCTGCAAGATGCCGCTCGGTTTT
Source organism: Collinsella aerofaciens (assembly GCF_028206995.1). Classification (GTDB taxonomy): domain Bacteria; phylum Actinomycetota; class Coriobacteriia; order Coriobacteriales; family Coriobacteriaceae; genus Collinsella; species Collinsella aerofaciens_AQ. Next base: position 8,920 of record NZ_JAQLFL010000011.1, read on the forward strand.
TTTATGAGCTTAGCCTTGTGCGACTGCGAGACATCGCCATGCCAGTGCCAGACAGGGATATCGGCCTCTTCGCAGAGGTCGTTGAGACGGACGAACTGATCATTGATGAGCGCTTTGAGGGGGCCGATGTAGAGGGCGCCTACGCTCGCGGGCGGGTTCTCCCAAAACTCGGTCAGGATGGGAAAGAAGGCTGCCTCGGTTTTGCCGGAAGCCGTGGATGCCGTCAGGAGCACATTATCTTGCGTGTTAAAGATGGCGTCTGCCGCTGCAACCTGGATAGAGCGCAGACTCTCCCAATCGTGGGAGTAGATGAAGTCTTGGATAAACGGAGCATATCGGTCAAAGGCGTTCACGGGGCCTCCTCTCAAATACGAATCTCTTAACGCGGTGAGCAGTGGCTCGCTACATTACTGTCTCGACGTTTGCCCAGATAAAACCTGCCAAAATAAACCTGTCCCTTTTTGGCAGGTTAGATGGTGAACTCGGCGAAGTTGCGGTCTTCGCTTGCGGTGTCGGTGTTGTCCGTTACGGCTGCCGGCGCCAGCGCGTCGCCACCGACGCTTTGCAGCAACTCGGCCACGTTAGCATCGGGGTTTTGGCATAGGATGTCGAGCAGCTCGATAAAGTCACGAATGACTTCACGCGGCGTTAAGTGCGTATCGGCTCCCACGCGGCCAAACTCAATCTTGAGGAAGTCCACCAAGTCGTTTTCGGTAAGCGAGGGCGTCCAGCCAAAGTAGCCGGCATGGATCTGCATGAGTTTTTCGATCAGCACCAGCAGTTCCTCATAGGTGAGTGGCTGTAGGCGGATGATGGGCGCGAGCATGTCCTTAAGGTCCTCGCGCGCAAAGCGGCCCTGAGCGAGTCGGCTGCGCAGGGCTTCGTAGGAGAACACGCCGCGGCGGCGGTCTTCGATGGAGGTTGGCGTGCCGCCCATAATCATGCCCAGGTACTGCGCTTTGCCCTGAAGCGTGTCGTTGTACATGGTCAGGATTTTCTCGTAGTTGTACTGGCGCGTGATAGCGTTGGGAATCTTATACAGATTCACGAGCTCGTCGATGAGCACCAGCATGCCCTTGTAGCCGCTGCAAACCAAAAAACGAGCGATGAGTTTGACGTAGTCGTACCAGTCGTCATCGCTGATGATGGTTGAGGAGCCCAGCTCGGCGCGTGCCTCACTCTTGGTGCGGTACTCGCCGCGAATCCATTTGGTCACGCGGCTCATAGCTTCTTCGTCGCCCTCGGATACGGCCGCGCGGTAGCGGCGGAGCATACGGGAGAAGTTGAAGCCGTGGACCATTTCCTCGAGCGGGGCCAGTTGGGCATTGACGGCAGACTCATCGGCATCGGCACACGAGGCGACCCAGCGATCCAGGATAAGGTTGAGTGCACCGCCCTCGGGGCGCGTTTTAGTCGATATGTTGCGGATGAGCTCACGGTAGGTGGCAAGGCCCTGTCCCTGGCCGCCCTGCAGGCGGCGCTCAGGGGATAGGTCGGCATCGGCGACGACGAATCCCTCGCCCATGGCGTGCGTGCGGATGGTCTGGAGCAAAAAGCTCTTGCCGGCTCCGTAGCGACCGACTAAAAAGCGGAAGCTCGCGCCGCCATCGGCGATGAGACTCAAATCGGTGAGCAGGGCGCGAATCTCGACCTCGCGTCCCACGGTGATATAGGGAAGGCCGATGCGCGGGACCACGCCGCCCTTGAGCGAGTTTAGGATAACGGCGGCGACGCGTTTGGGTACGCGGGGCGCTGCGGATGCGGTGTCACTCATGGTCTAGGTATCCTCTCACGTCTGCTTCGTAATCCTCGATAATCTGCGGTCCTGCCGTTCCAAACTCGATAACGGTGTCACCCACCAGGTCAAAGAGCGCCTCGTTGATGGTATCGACGAGCATGTCCTCGCTCTGGCCCGATTGCACTACCGCCGATTCCGCCTGTACTGCGTTGTGCTCGAGCAGCGCGCGGAGATAGGCGTCTGCGGCAGGCGTGAGTTCGTTCGTGGCGTCAGCGGGCGCAACAGCTGCGAACGCGGGCGTCGGCGCGAGAAGCGGTGCCACGACACCAAACTGTTCGGTGGATATGGTTGGCTCGTCGGTCTCGTCCTGCCGAATGGGTGCCGCGACCGCCTCGACAATCGCGTCGGCTACGGGCTCGGCTTCCGGTTGCCCTGAGTCCGCTGCCTCGGCTTCCACAGGTGCGCCGTCCTCGCGCTCTTCGTCGATTAAAAGTGCTTCGCGCGTTTGCGCAGCGGCGCTCCGAATGTGCCCCAGCTGAGTCAGGTCGATATCGATCTTGACGGGCTGGTGTGCGGCGTCCCACGAAAGCCATGCCACAATCTCGTCATCGATAATCTTGGCCAGATATTTGGGGACCTTTTCTTCCTTAAGGGGATGGGCGGGGTCCAGCGCCAGGCGCAGGCGTTGGTCGCAGGCGCGCATCATTTCACCGAGCTTGCTGCTCTTTTGCCTACTACCATGGATACGCATACATTCCCAAAAGCCGTTTTGGCAACGGTAGATATGGATGGGATCCAGGCGGTATTCGCAGTTCTCGTGGCGCTCGGGCGCAAAGAATACGGCCGAGGCAAACATGGTGTAGGGCATGGCCGTCTCCTCCCCAAACAAGCTCGCTACGATGCCGGTCTTTCGATGCGTGTCATAGTAGCGCGCCATGCGGACATACGCGGCGCATGCCACGTGGCGCAGATCGCGGTGGTGGCTGCGGTCGAGCCGCGAGTTACTTAGGTTGTACGTGGAGAGGGCGTTGATGGCGGCCATGAGTCGCTCCTCGCGCACCTCATCGGGCGGAAGGGGGAGCGTGGGCTCGGAGGTTTTGCGACGTTTGGGGGTCTGGTCGGACGGTGCCGGTGCCGGTACAAGGTCTCGTGCCGCGCGCCGCAGCTCGATAAGGGCGTTATCGAACATGACGGTTTTAGAGTCGCGGAGCAGCTTGGGGTCGAGCCCATGGAATACGGCGTAATCCTGCAACCACACGCGTGCAAACCGATCAATGCCGGGCTCGAAGGCGCGATAGACATCCCAAAAGGCCTTGATCTTGTTAAAACCGTCGAGCGGGTCATCTACGCCAATGCCGCAAATCAGCTCATAGAGATACAGAAAGGCAAAGGACGTAGACGTTTCCTCGACGGTTCCGCGGCGCACTTGGGCACGCCAGGTAAAGTAGCCGCGCAGCTGCCGGTCGCTCATGGCGTTGTAGGTGGGAAAGTACGACTTAAAGGTGCCGTTGTAGGGACAGTCGTCCTCAAAGTCGGCCATCAGCAGGCCCTGGCGGTAAAAAAGCTCGGCTTCCGAAAGCCAGCGGCCCGCACCGCCCTTGGGGTCATCCTGCCAGCGCGATATCTCGCGCATTTTACGGTACTGGTCGGGGAGGAAATTCTGCATCTGTCGGCCGGTTTTGAGAATCGGCTCGTCTGCGTAGATTTCGTTTGAGAAGCGGGTGGACTGATGGGTCCGGGCCTCGGCCATAATGCGCTCGATGAGCATCTTGATGTCCTGGTCGGCCACCGCTTCTCCTCTCCTAACGCAGCTACGGTGACCTCATATCATAGCACAGCATCAAACAGATGTTCGAGATACCGCTGCGTTGATAGATTTAGAACAGGAGGGCGTAGATGACGGCGATGACGACGGAGGGGAGCATATTGGCCGTGCGGAAGGTCTGAGGACGGATGAGGTTGACGCCGACGCAGAAGATGAGCATGGAGCCTACGAGCGAAAGGCTGTCGAGGGCTGCCGTGGTCATGATGGGGGAGAGCGCGCCGGCAAACAACGTGATCGTCCCCTGGAACACGGCGACGGGCAGGGCGGAGAAAATGCAGCCGCGGCCAAGCGACGCCGTCATGGTGCAGACGATGATGCAGTCCAATGCGCCTTTCAAGGCAAGCGTTGACCAGTCACCGAGCAGACCGTCCTGGATCGATCCCACGATAGCCATGGCACCGATGCAGACGGTCAGCGATGTCGAGACAAAAGCGTTGGTGAACTCGTTATCGCCCTCACTGCCAGTCTTGCGCTTGAGCCATTCGCCAAGGTTCTCGATGGCGGCCTCCAAGTTGATGGCCTCGCCGATGAGCGAACCGAGCGCAAATGAGACGATGAGCATGGTGGTACCGGTGGTCGCTAGCGCCTTTCCATCGATGATGAGCATCTTTTGCATGGTGCCGCCCAGGCCGATAAACAGGACGCACAGCCCCGATGCTTTCATGAGCGTGTCTTGGATGCGCGGTATAATGAAGCGGCCGCCCGCTAATCCCAAAAGACCGCCCGCAACTAAAAGCACAACGTTGATGATTGTTCCCAAGCCCGGCATGAGCCCTCCTGTATTGATGCCAACGTGGCAATCGTAGCAGAACGAAATGCGAGGCACATCGCGACTCATCTAATACGTTATATAAGTGGTGTTAGGAATGATGCGCAGCATTTAAGCCTCAGGTGGTTGTCGGGACATAGGGATAGTATTCAAAGCGCAGTGTCATAAGCCGCTGCGGGAATTCAATAGCCGCGGCGATGATATTGGCATCGCGGGCACGATCAAACCCTTCGAGTTCGATCTGATACGAGACGTCTTGCATAATGTCCAGACGCCGCCAGGCTAGGAGTGTGTCGCCATCGAATTCCAAGGTCTTGCCTCCATCTGGAGCAACGGCGTATAGACGCAGCTTGGCGGTGGTTGCAGGGTCGACAACCGTGACCTTTTTAATTTCGTTTCGAGTATTCTTGGCGCCCAACAAGGTGAGCAGTGTTGGGGCCACGACCTCGCCCGATGGCAAAAAGACGACTTCGATGGATTCGGGAAATGCGATGATGGCCGACTTGCGGACGGGTTGATTGGCGGCGGCAACTTCGATGTTCGCAGCGTCGATGACCTCTGTGTGGTCGAGCGCGGCAAGCACGCAGCAGTTACCTTCATCGATCTCTTGAGGATCAGCAAGCCCCAGACTGTCCGCGAGTTCGGAATCGTTTGGATCGGTAGCGGGTTCATTCGGTGCTTCGAGAGAAGCTGGGACGCTGTTTGTCGGCGACGGCGTGTCGCCCGCACCTGCTTCTTTGTCCGCGCTCTCTTCTTGTATGGTTGCGTTGATGGGTTCGTCGTTTGGGGGGAGCGTCTTGGCGTCAAACGCGGAGGGGAGAATTCCGATAGCTCCGGATCCGTTCCACTCCATTTCGAGAAGCGCCGGGTCGGCAAGAATGCGTTGCCTGCTTTGCGCGTGGGAATCGATTTCAAAAGGACCTGCCTCTATCCCTCGTGTAAGGCTGAGTGATCCGGCTGGCTTCTCGAAATGAGCGTCTGTGTCTTTGGTACTGACGGCGTAGAACAGCAGGGACGCTTCTCCCGCCGCGATGGCATCGGTGCCGGCTTTGGTCAGCCGCAATGATGCCGTGAATGAGAGGGTGGGCTGCGCATCGTCTGCATTCGCGGCGGCGCAGCCCAGACATATACCGCCTCCTTTCTCAAAAAACGTACCGTCGAAGGCGACCTTCGCTCCGTTCGCCGAGTCATCGACCGAAGCGATGTCGATGCACAGCTCTAAATTGCATGGATCGCCATCTGCATCGAGCACAGCCGAGCGCCACGTGCAGACGGCGCACCCCGCCCGGGAGCCGTTTGCCTTGTTCGAACGATCGATATCCACGACTATCGAGCCGTCCGTATTACGACGAAGACATCCCGAGGTCGAGATTGCGGCCTGTGCGATCGAAAAACGCTTGCACGCAATGGCGCTCGATGGATTTGGTGCGGAACTTAGGGCTGCTGGTAAGGAGTCTGCCATGACGGGAGCCGCCCAAGCGGCGACAGACGTTCCGGTTGCGAGCGCGCCGCAGAGTGCGACGACGGGCAAAAGGTTCTTCGATGCCATGGGGTCTCCTTAGCTAATTTAGTGCGGCCTGTCCGTGTTTTGTTTCTGGCTGCGTTTGATGTGCAGACCGAGGCCGGCGGTTCCCGCGCCTGCTGCTGTGGCGCCTGCTGCCAAGAGCCATCGTCTGTCGCCTGTCTGCGCCAACGGTTCCTCGCGGTCGCCGCGGTCGAGCTCCGAGAGGTCGACCGTCACTTGCGTGGCGGCCTGCGCCTGTTCTTGCTGGGCAAAGGCCATGGCTGGCCCAAACGCTAGGATGCTGACGGCGGCGGCCAGGGCGACGGCCTTATGCCGTGTGCGCACCGGGCTCGACCGTCCAGGTGATCGTTGCAACCTGATCGCCTTCGCCGGTTACGCGGAAGATGTCGCGCGTGACGCGGGCGACGTTTCCGCTTGTCTTGAGCTTAATTTTGTCCGTGCCGCCGGCAATGCCCTGGTAGCCCATGTCGAAGGCTGCGTTCTTGGAAAGATCGAGGCCCGTCTCCTGCATTGCGGCGCTGGCGTTTTGGAGTGCGCCGTCGGGGCCGACCTTAAAGTCGATGGAGTTCTGTGCGGTTCCGGCCTTGGCGTCGGCGGCAATGGTCCAGGTGTTCATGGCGTCGATCTTCATGTTGGTGACATGGATGCCGTAGGCCGAATGATTGTCGATGGTGGTCGCGTCTTCTGAGGGGCCCTGAAGCGTGCCGTCGGCCTTGGCGACGAAGGGAATAACCGTCGGAACTTTGAACTCAACGTTGTCGATCTCGGTCCTGACCATTACTTTCGTGGTTCCAACGCGCCCGGCTGCCATAGCTGGCGTCGGGACGGCGCCCATTGCGAGCGCGAGCGCGAGCCCTGCGCCCACGACGAGCGCTCTGGCTCCGTTCATGTTCCTGGTGATGTCCATGGTCGTTCCTTTCTATTCGCCGCGGGCCGTCCCCGCGATGATTGGACGAATGCTGGTGAATTGCGTGCGGTGTCGCGTCGACCGGAAAAGCTAGTTCTCGGTTTGCTCAACCCGCACCTTGACACGTGTCGGATTGCCGTGGCTGTCGAGGGTCTTGGCATCGAGTGCCTGGATCTCGATGTACGCCTCGCCTTCTTTGATGTCGCCGGCGGGGCACGTCTCGATTGTCTTGCCGGTCTCGACCACACCGGATTCGTACATGGTCTCGTCGTTTTGGATGACGCGGAATCGCTGGGGAAATTTATTGTCTTGGACGTTTTGCACGTTGACGCGCAGCTTGCCGTCCTCCTGCAGCTGAGCGACCGGTGCGACCGAAATCGTCATCATGTTGTCGCGGACTATGGCGTCGAGCTCATCTTGGATTTCCTGACGCGTTTTGCCCTCGGCCGTCGTAACCGAAGCGCCCGCCTCGGGTACGGGCTGCGACTGCCAAGCGTATAGTCCTACGGCGACAAGGGCACAGACGATGGCCAAGCAGGCAACGATGAGCTTCTTGCGACGACCCAGGCCTGCAAAGTGGGGTGGCTTCTTCGCGCTCATGCGGCATCCTTGGCGGTATAGATGCGCGCAAAGGTGGACGGGTTCGCTCCAAAGAGCATGTGAAGCATCAGGCGGCGTGAGTAGACAAGCTCGTCGAAGTCGGGAGGGAGCTCGATGTCGTGGATATGCGCGATGCGGTGGGCGAGCGCCGAGAACGACTCGGGGTCGCAGATCACATCGGTGGTAACGTGGTAGACCGTCGTATCGGGGAATGCCTCTTCGTCGAAAGGCAGGAGATGGGGATCGTCGTCGACTTCGATGGCGATGCCGTACTGGGGCCAGTAATATGCCATGGGAACCTCCCTGCTTCTGGGGCCAAAACTTCTGTCGGTTTTGGCTGTCGATGCCGACCGTATCAGCCGTTACTTGACCAATTGCTGACCAAATGCTTGACGGATTGGCGTCTCCGCAGGTAAAAGGCGGCAAAAAATACTCCAACTTTTTTCGAGCGGCAATCGCGCGGTCAGTGACGGCGGGGCCATATGTGTTAAAAGCATCGTCTGCCGAGGAAATCCAGCCGCTCGCCGAATTGCACGAACGTAAAAATCGCCAATTATGGAGACGGTCTCGAACACGTCGACGAAACGATGCGGTAACATCTCCCTGCAAACACTGTAGTTAGCTAAAGGGGGAGTTCGCGTGTCTGTAACCATCAAACCCTTCACCGACGAGTTCGAAGAGTATGGCCGCGATGAATCTCGCGCATCGGGCGAAGCATCGAGCATCTCGTTTCCGACAACGGAAGACGAGGTCCGTGCCATTTTGGAAAAGCTCCATGCCGAGCGTGTCCCGGTAACGGTTCAGGGCGCCCGAACCGGCCTTGCCGCCGGTGCCGTGCCCCACGGCGGGCATATCCTCAATACTTCCCGTATGAATCGCTACTTGGGCCTTCGCCGCGATGAACAAGGCCAATTTTTGCTGCGCGTGGAGCCGGGCGTTGTGCTCTCGGAGCTGCGCAAGCAGCTGAGCAAGAAGGTGCTGCCGACCGCTGGTTGGGACCAGGCATCGCTTAAGGCCTACGATGAGTTTCAAGAGGCCCCCGAGCAGTTCTTTCCCACCGATCCCACCGAGGCGTCTGCCTGTCTGGGCGGCATGGCGGCATGTAACGCCTCCGGTGCCCGCAGCTACGCCTACGGCCCCATGCGCCCGCATATCACGGGACTCCACGTCGCGCTGGCTGATGGCGATTTGCTTGAGCTTCAGCGCGGCGAGGCTTTTGCCCAGGGCCGCCACCTGTCGCTCGTGACGGCAGTGGGCCGTACGCTCGAGCTCGATCTTCCCGGCTATACCATGCCCAAGACAAAAAATGCCTCAGGCTATTTCGTTGCGGACGAAATGGACGCCATCGACCTCTTTATCGGTGCTTGCGGCACGCTCGGCGTTATCACCGAGCTCGAGATTGCCCTGCAGGCGGCGCCTGCGGTCGTTTGGGGCGTGAGCTGCTTCTTTGACAGCGAAGACAAGGCTGTGTCCTTCACCGATTCTGTGCGTCCCGTCCTCTCCCACGCGGCTGCCATCGAATATTTCGATGCGGGCGCTCTGGATATCCTGCGTCGTCAGCGCGAGCAGTCGACGGCGTTTGCCTCGCTGCCGGCGCTCGACAAAGAGGCCATGGTCTGTGTCTACGTGGAGCTCGACTGCGATGACGAGGCCCAGGCGACCGAGGAACTGTACCACCTGGGATGGGTGCTCGAGTTTGCGGGTGGCCGCGACGATGCGACATGGGTCGCGCGCACCGAAGTCGATCGCGAGTGTCAGCGATTCTTCCGCCATGCGGTGCCCGAGAGCGTCAACATGCTCATCGACGAGCGTCGCCGCACGGATCCTACTATCACCAAACTGGGGTCGGACATGTCGGTGCCCAACGCACGCTTGGCCGATGTCATCGCCCTTTATCGCCGTACGTTGTCCGAAAGTGGGCTTGAATCTGCCGCCTGGGGGCACATCGGTAACAACCATCTGCATGTGAACATTCTGCCGCGCGATGCGCAGGATTACCGCCGCGGCGGAGAACTCTTTGCCCAGTGGGCTTCCGAGGTCACGGCCATGGGCGGTGCCGTTTCTGCCGAGCATGGCGTCGGCAAGATCAAGGCGGGCTTCTTAGAGACGATGTACGGTCACGAGGCCATGGTCGAGTCGGCGCGGCTCAAGCTCCAGCTCGATCCCGACGGGCAGCTGGGTCGCGGCAACCTGTTTTCGGAGAAGCTCTTGGATGAGCTCGTCCAGAAAGGGGGCGCGTGAAGATGAGCGATTTCCATATGGTGGTGTGCGTCAAGGCCGTGCCGGGCAGCACCGAGGTCAAGATGGACCCCAAGACCAATACCATCGTGCGCGATGGCAAGCAGGCGGTCATTAATCCCTTTGATGCGAGCGCTTTGGAATGCGCGCTGGCGCTGAAAGACGACTTTATCGGCTTTGGCATGGACGTGCGCGTAACGGTGGTGTCGATGGGCATCCACGCGACCGAGCCGCTGCTGCGCGACTGCATCGCTCGAGGCGCCGACGACGCGCTGCTGCTGACCGATCGCGCCTTTGCAGGTGCCGATACTCTAGCCACCACCTATGCCCTCAAATGCGGCATCGAGGCTCTCGACGAGGACTTCGACCTGCTCATCTGCGGCAAGATGGCAGTGGACGGCGATACGGCCCAGATCGGCCCCGAGCTGGCCGGTGCTTTTGAGATTCCCTGTGTGACCGACGTGAGCTGCGTGCAGAGCGCGGGCTTTACGACCTGTGGTTCACTAGCGCTTGTTCACGGCTGCGATGCCGGCGAGGAGACGGTCTATCTTGAGATGCCGTGTGCGATGACGACCGCCAAGGAGATTGGCCAGCTGCGTATGCCGAGTATTGCCGGTATCCGCGCATCCGAGGATGCGGACGTGCGCGTGGTCAGCGCTGCCGACGTGAACGCCGACCCCTCGCGTTGCGGTCTTGCCGGATCGCCGACGCAGGTCGTGCGCTCGTTTGTGCCCGACCGTGATCAAACGTGCGAGGCCGTTGACGGAACGGCGTCCGAGCAGGCGGCAAAACTTGCCAAGATCATCGAGGGGATGGCATAGATGAGCGGACTGATTATCGATAGCGAAGCCTGTATCGGCTGCGGTCGCTGCGTTCGCGCCTGCGCCTCGGGCGGCATTGTGGTGGAGGGCGAGCGTCCCAACCGATGCGCCCGCGTAACCGACGGCTGTATCCTATGCGGTGGGTGCGTCGACGCCTGCCCTGTCAACGCTATCTCGATCGAGTGTGACGAGGCCGCTGGTGCGGTGGACCTTGATGCATATCGAGACATTTGGGTCTTCGTGCAGACCGACGAGCACGATACGGTGACTCCTGTTGCCTATGAGCTTATGGGCAAGGGGCGCGAGCTTGCCGATGCTCGCGGCTGCCGTCTGGTGGCACTGGTCGGCATGAGCCCCGAGGGCTCGCTCGGGGACCTGGAGCATCTGGTTTGCGCGGGCGCCGACGAAGTCCTGGCCTGTCGCGACGAGCGCCTGCGCCAAAACGATGCGGAGGTCTACGCCCGCTTGATCTGCGATTTGGTAGCCGAACGCAAACCCGAGGCCATCCTATACGGTGCGACCGCTTTTGGTCGCGAACTGGCACCCGGCGTTGCCGTGCGTTTGCAGACGGGCCTTACGGCTGACTGCACCGTACTTTCGATGGATACAGAGACGGGACTGCTGCAACAGACGCGTCCGGCGTTTGGCGGCAACCTGATGGCCACCATCATTTGCCCCAACCACCGTCCGCAGATGGCAACGGTGCGCCCCGGTATCTTTAAGGCTCCCGACTTCGACTACGGCCGCTCTGGCACGATCACCCAGATATCGCTTGCGGATGATGCTAAGGCTCGTGTCGAGATCTCGATTCCCGCCGAGGAGTGGGGACAGCAGCCCTCGATCGCCAATGCCGAGCGCCTGGTCGTGGTGGGTCGCGGCATTGGTTCCAAGAAAAACCTGCCGTTGATGCGAAGGCTCGCCGAGGCTCTGGGTGCCGAGCTTGGTTGCACGCGTCCCGTCGTGGAGGCGGGTTGGCTGGAGTATCGCCACCAGATTGGCCAGACGGGCGTATCGGTTTCGCCCAGGCTTCTCGTGAGTATCGGTGTTTCGGGCGCCATCCAACATCTTGCCGGCATCGGTGGGGCGGAGTGCATCATCGCCATCAACGAGGACCCGGATGCCCCCATTTTCGGTGCTGCCCAGTACAAGGTTGTTGGGGACGCCGTCGAGGTCGTCGAGGAGCTGCTGGCCCAGCTTGAGCGCTAGGCGCGCGCCAGCCAGTCGCGCATCTCGTCCTTTAGGCGGCTCCAAGTTGCCTGCGTGGCGGGGTCGGTAAAGGGCCGCGTAATGCCAAAGGGCGCGTCGAGCAGGCGGTGGATATCGCCCTGTTCGCGCGCCAGCGCGCGGCTTGCTGGATAGACGAGCTCAAACATAAAGCAGATAAGCCCCACCAAGAAGTCGGCGGGCCCATCGCGCTCATCGCGTGCGACGCAGCGGTGCTCGTCAAAGGCGGCAAGTGTCGGCGACGAGAAACGGCTGCCGAGAAACGTCTTCTCGTCCACCTTGAGGATAGTGTCGACAGTGCTGTCGGCGATGGTGCGCATAATGTCGATCTTGTCGCCATCGCGCACGATATCGCAGAAGCTCCGCGTGCGCTCGTCGAGCTGCGCGGGTAGACGGAAATCGCTGTGATAGGCAATGCTCGCTCGGATGAGCTCATCTTCTGCCGGGTCATCGATAAAGTCGCGGATGCTCGTTACGGCGGGTGCATCGGCGGGATTCTCGCCAAAGAGGACCTCGATGCCCAGCGCCGCATGGCTCATGCTCTCGGCGTCCTTAAAGGTGTCCCAGCGTCGCAGCTGCTCAAAGCGGCCCATATCGTGTAGCAGGCCGCAAAGCCATGCCAGGTCAATATCTTCTGACGACCAGCCCTGCTCGCGCGCTACGGCATCGCATGCCTCGGCCACGTGGTACGTATGCTCGATTTTGAGCGCGATGCGTGGGTTGGTGGCGTCGTAGGCATCGGTGTAGCTTTTGAAGGCCGCGCGCGCCCGGTCTCGATCGATAGCTGTCATAATGACTTCCTAAAAAGTTGTGTCTTTCGATCCGGTGGCAATTGTAGGTGAACTCGGTTGCTGCCGGATGATGATTCTGCCGTGTCGCTACATGCGGCTCGGAGACCTTGTCAGGATGAGAAACGTATGGTGCTCAAAATCGTTAGAACCGTCTGGCCAGTGATGCTTACCTATGTTGCAATAGGCGCGCCGTGCGGAATGATCATGGGGCAGACGGGAATGGAGCCCTGGATGGTCTTTGCTCTAAGCAGTACGTTTGTGACGGGCAGCGGCCAGTTTATGATCTGCAACCTGTGGCTGGCGGGTGTGCCTGCAGCATCGATCGTCGCGAGCGTCGCCGCAATCTCCTCGCGCTTTGCGCTTTACTCGGCATCGATCGCACCGCATCTGAGGGGTGCCTCGAAGCGTCAGACGCTGGCTGTTGCCGCGACACTTACCGAGGAGGCATATGGCATCTCGCTTGCCAAGTTGGTTGAAGGGGAGGATTGGGGCCCGCGCGAGTCCTTTGTGCTCAACGTAATCCTCATCGCAACATGGGGCGTTTCGTGTACGATGGGCGCCATCGTCGGCGCCGTTGTCGATGTTCCCACCGACATTGCAGCCTTTGTCTGCACCTCGCTCTTTATCTGCCTGCTCTTTTCGCAGCGGCTGTCGCGCGGTAACGTTGTCGCGGCGGTTTCGGGCGCGGTGTCCGTCGCCGTATGCAAGTTCTTGGGCCTCGCGAATATTGCCGTGCCGGCAAGCGTCGTGGTCGGCATTGCCATTGCGCTGGCGTGCGATGCTGTATTTGACGGAAGAGGTGCCCGCGATGCCCGCTAACGAGTTCTTGGTTCTGTGGCTGTCGTCGTGGGCTGCTATCGCGTTCTTTCGCATCGCGCCGGCGTTCGCCTTGCGCGGGCGGACCCTGTCGCCCCGCATTACCGAGGCCCTGGGCTATATCCCGCCCGCTGCCTTTGCCGCGCTGGTCACCAACGACTTGGTGAACCCCGGCGCGTTCGACGCGGGACTCTGGCCTGCCTTGGTTCCCTGGATTGCGGCCACCGGCGTCGTGGCGGTGGCAATCAAGACAAAGTCGATGTTGTGGTGCTGCGTTTCGGGCATCGTGTTCTATATCGTTTTGAGCCTCGTATAGGAGCAGGACGCGTTATCGTCCCGGCCTAACGAATCGAATTTCTCACCGAGGCGGTCTGCTTCTTCTGGTACCATGGTCAAACTTTACTGTAGCAAAGCGTGACGTGGGCTTTTGTTCTGCGTCAGCGGAAATGGGGGTTTCATGGCACAGGAAGCGACCGCCAGCGAGCAAAAGAAATTCAAGGTACCGCGCATCCCGGGCGACATCATGATCTATCCGATGATCGTCGGCCTTTTGCTCAATACCTTCTGCCCGCAGGTCTTTGAGGTCGGCGGCTTCTTTACGGCTGCCTGCCGCGGCGGCTCCAACACCATCGTTGCCGCGATCTTGCTGTTCGTGGGCGCCGGCATCAGCTTTAAGTCCACGCCGGGCGCCATCAAGACCGGCATCGTCGTGCTGATTCCTAAGCTTGTAGTGGCAGCCGCGCTGGGTCTGGGCGTCGCGTACTTCTTTAACGATAACTTTTTAGGCCTGAGCTCGGTTTCCATCATCGGCGGCATTACGTTTTGCAACATGGCGCTCTATACGGGCATCATGGGCGAGTTCGGCGATGAGTCCGAGCAGGGCGCTGTCGGTATCCTGTTCTTTACGGCCGGCCCCGCCGTCACGATGATCATCCTTGGTGTTTCGGGTCTCGCCAACATCCCCGTCGGCACCATCATCGGATCCATCCTGCCGCTTGTTATCGGCATGGTCCTGGGCAACTTGTTCCCGTTTATCAAGAACCTGCTGGTTCCCGGCGCCAATCCCGCGATCGCTGTAATTGGTTTTCAGCTCGGTGCGTCCATGAGCCTTTCGAGCTTCATCGCCGGTGGCATTTCGGGCATCCTGCTGGGCCTCATCACGCTCTTTATCGTCGGTCCCATTACCTTTGCCTTCGAGCGCCTGTGTGGCGGCAATGGTAAGGCGGCTGTGGCATGTTCCACCATTGCCGGCACGGCCATGACCACGCCGGTCGCCCTCGCCGAGGTCGCTCCGCGCTATGCCGAGCTTGCGCCCACCGCGTATGCGCAGATCGCCACTGCCGTCATCATCACGGCAATCATGGCCCCGATTCTGACCGGCTGGGTCGATAAGAAGTTCTGCCAGGGCAAGGAAGACCTGTCGCCTGCCGGTGTCGAGGCCATCGAAGAGGCTGTCGCGACCGACATCGATGGCGAGTAGCAATCGATACCCATCAATGATTCCGGCGTGCAACTCGCGCCGTTTGAGCGCCCGAACGAGAGCTGTCTTGCAGTGACGTTCGGGCGCTCTGCTATTATTCCCCTTACCCCTGCGGAGTAGGGGGTGTTTGTTGCCCAGATTCGAATTGGGCGATTCTGGCCACTTGGATATTGAAGGGAGGGCGTCTAGTGGTAAAGGCACTCAAGATCGAGATATTCCTGCTGTGCATGATTATTCTTATCGGACTTGCCGTACGAAGCCGTCGCTCCCTGTTCTCGAGCACCCAGCAGCTTTTGTTTAGCATGCTGGGCTACACGTCTGCTGCCTACATTTTCTTCGATATGATCTGGACGCTCTCGGACGGCGTGAGCACTCCTGTAGGCATCACGGCCAACTGGATTTCCAACGCGGTTTCGTTTTCGCTGTTCGCCATCGCGTGCCTCATTTGGTTTTTCTATTCCGAGACGATGCAGGGTTCTCACCTTGTGACCTCGCGCTATAGGGTGGTGCTTGTAACGTTGCCTACGGCTCTGGTGGTCGTGCTGGCTTTTACCAGTTACTGGACGCACGCCCTGTTCTATATCGATTCGCAGGGCGTGTATCGTCGCGGCTTTGCCTATATGATCCAGCCCATTGTCAGCTACTGTTACGTTATACATACGTCCCTGCATGCGTTTGTGCAATCTCGCAGGGTCGAGAGCCTGCAGACGAAGGCTATCTATCGAACCTTAGCATTTTTCGCCATTCCGGCCCTGGTGGGCGGTACCTTTCAGATCGTATACTCGGTGCCTGGCCTTTGTGTCGGCATAATGATTAGCATGTTGCTGCTCTATATCATCTGCCAGGAGCAGCTCATCTCGACCGACCCGTTGACTGGCCTCAACAATCGCAACCGTTTTGAGACCTATATGCTGTCGCTCTTCTCAAATGTTGGTCATACGGACGATGTGTATCTTCTCATGATGGACGCTGACGGCTTTAAGCAGATTAACGATCGCTATGGACATGTGGAGGGTGATCATGCTCTTCAGGTCTTATCTGCTGCGCTCAAAAAGGTCTGCACGGCGTCTGGCAGCTTTATCGCACGTTATGGCGGCGATGAGTTCGTAGTCCTTCAAAAGGCGGCAGCGGAACAGGACATCATACGTCTGTGCGCGGCAATCAACGACGAGCTCGCGCGCGCCGAGGTGCCGTATCTGTTGCGGATGTCCATCGGCTACGCACGGGTCGGTGACGGCGTCGATACCTGGCAAGACTTGCTTCGCGCTGCCGACGCGGAGCTCTACCGCGTCAAGGCCGAGAAAAAGAAGGCCGGCGTCCAGATACGCTAGGAAAAGGGGCGCACGACCGTGGTGGTCGTGCGCCCCTTTTTGCGTTTGTGGGGGCCACCGGCCATAATGCCCAGGCGCGGTGCGGCAAGACGGGCGTCTGCCGCCGCGACTCGGTACGAAATCAACGAGAACCAGTGTGCTCCATTAAGCTAAAGTTTGCGAACATCCTCTCTAAAAAGGTGAACTCGCTAGGCTTTTTTGGGTTTGTTGACGATGATGATGCCGCCGCAGACCAACAGCAGGGCAACGATGACGGTAACGGGGCTCGTGCCAGCGCCCTCGCCGAGCAGCAGCGCGCTCAGCACCACACCAAAGACGGGGTTCATAAACCCAAAGACCGAGACGCGGCTGACGGGGTTGACGGCAAGCAGGCGCGACCACAGCGAGTACGCGACGGCGGAAATGAGTGCCATATAAATGATGAGCGCGATGGCGGGGGCGATTTCGGTGGGGGACAACGTGCCGCCCATCAAAAACCCGATGGCGGTAAGGACCACGCCACCGACTAAAAACTGCCACCCGGCAAGCAAGACGCCGTCGTGCTCGCGCGAGAATATGCCGATCAGGCAGGTCGATAGGGCGCCTGCAACAGTGGAAGCCAAGATAAAGCCCTCGCCGTCGAGCGTAAAGCCAAAGGTGCCGTCCGCGCCCGAAAGGTTGACGAGCGCGACGCCGGCAAAGCCCAGCGCACAGCCAAGCACCTTGGCCGTATTGAGCTTCTCGGTGTGAAATGCCAGGGCGGCAAAGAGGATTGCGAGGAAGTTGGCGCTGGCCTCGATGATGGAGCTCGACATGGCGCTGGCGCGCGAGAGGCCCAGATAGAAAAAGAAGTACTGCCCGATAGTCTGGAAGAGCGACAAGACAAAGATGGGCTTGATGTCGCGCGCTTGCGGTATGAGGGGGCGGCGTTGGGCCGCGCTCATCCCAACGATAACCAGGGCGCCGGCAAGCGTAAAGCGTAAACCTGCAAAGAGCAGCTGCGAAGCGCTATCGTGCGCTGGGATGCTAAAGAGTGCGTAGCCGATCTTGATGCAGGGAAAGGCCGATCCCCAGAGTGCACAGCAAACAAGACAGCCCAGGATGAGTCCGGGCAGGGTGGCGAGATACGGCTTGCGGCTTTCCATGATGTCCTTCCTACATGCGCGAAGTAAAAAAGAACCCGCCACCGGATGTGTCGGTGGCGGGTGTTGTTACCCGAAGGGATTGTACCTGATGGAAAAGGTTTAAGCGAAGTAGGCCACGCCGCTCTCAAAGATCGGCATGAACTTATCGCCGGGGACATGCTCGGGCACGTTGCGGTACAGGTTGTCGCCGCGACGCTCGGCATGGCCCATCTTGCCCAGGACGCGGCCGTCGGGGCTCGTGATGCCCTCGATGGCGAGTGCGGAGCCGTTGGGGTTGACGGAGAGATCCATGCTGGGCTTGCCGTTCTCGCCCACGTACTGCGTGGCGACCTGGCCGTTGGCGATCAGCTGGGTGAGCACTTCGTCATTGGCGACAAAGCGGCCCTCGCCGTGGCTGATGGCGACGGTGTAGGGGTCGTCCAAGCTGCACTGCGACAGCCACGGGGACAGGTTGGACGAGATGCGGGTGCGCACCAGACGGCTCTGATGACGACCGATGGTGTTGAACGTCAACGTGGGCGCATCGGGCGTGGCGTCGACGATGTCGCCATAGGGCACCAGACCGAGCTTGACCAGGGCCTGGAAGCCGTTGCAGATGCCTAGCATCAGGCCGTCGCGGGCCTTGAGCAGGTCGCGAACTGCCTCGGTGACCTCGGGAGCGCGGAAGAACGCCGTGATGAACTTGGCAGAGCCGTCGGGCTCGTCGCCGCCCGAGAAGCCGCCGGGGATCATGACGATCTGGCTTGCACGGATGCGGCGGGCAAGCTCGTGGGTGCTCTCGGCGACGGCCTCGGGCGTGAGGTTGTTGATCACGAAGGTGTCGGCTTCGGCACCGGCTGCGCGGAAGGCACGTGCGCTGTCGTACTCACAGTTGTTGCCGGGGAACACGGGGATGATCACGCGCGGACGGGCGATCTTGGCGCCGCTGTACACGTGGATGTCCTTGGCACGGAAGTCGATGGTCTCGACCTCGGGGGTCTCGTCGGCGCTGCGGTAGGCAAAGACGCCCTCGATGCCGCTCTCCCAGGCCTCCTGGAGCTCGGAGAGCTCGATGACCTCGGAGCCGGTGTCGATGACATAGCCCTCGACGGTGGTGCCCAGGGGCTCGACGACAACGCCGTCGGCGACCTCGGGCAGCTCGGCATCCTCGGCGAGCTCGACGATAAAGCTGCCGTAGAGCGGGGTGAAGAGGCTCTCTACGTCTACATCATCGGCAAGCTCGATGCCGATCTGGTTACCGACGCACATCTTAAAGAGGCTCTCGGCACCGCAGCCGTAGCCGGGCGTGGAGACGGCCAGGGCGTCGCCGGTGGCGGTGAGCGCCTCGACGGCGTCAAATGCGGCGAGAAGCTGCTGAGCATCGGGACGGTAGTCCTCGCCATAGGTGGCGGGGGCGATACGGACAACGCGGTGCGTCAGGCCCTTGAACTCGGGGGAGACGGCGCGCGCCGCGCGGCCCACGGCGACAGCGAAGCTGATCAGGGTCGGCGGAACGTTGAGCTCGCCGGCTTCGTCCTCAAACGAGCCGCTCATGGAATCCTTACCGCCGATGGCGCCGGCACCCAGGTCGACCTGGGCCATAAGGGCGCCCAGGACGGCTGCCATGGGCTTGCCCCAACGCTCGGCCTCGGTGCGCAGACGCTCGAAGTACTCCTGGAAGGAGAGGTAGGCGCGCTTGTGCTCAAAGCCGGCGGCAACGAGCTTGGCGATGGACTCGACCACGGACAGGTAGGCGCCCGCAAACTGGTCGGCCTCCATCAGGTAGGGGTTGAAGCCCCATGCCATAGCGCTCGCCGTGGTGGTCTCGCCGTCCACGGGGAACTTGGCGACCATGGCAGAGCTCGGAGTGAGCTGCGTCTTGCCACCAAAGGGCATGAGCACGGTCGCGGCACCGATGGTGGAGTCGAAGCGCTCGGAAAGGCCCTTGTTGGAGGCGACGTTAAGATCGGTGACAAGCGAGGTCATGCGCTCGCCGAGCGTGGTGCCGGCCCAGCTGGGCTGCCACACGCTACGGGCGCACACGTGGGCGACCTGGTGCTTGGGTGCGCCGTTGGAGTTGAGGAACTCGCGGGACAGGTCGACGATGGCGACGCCGTTCCAGGCCATGCGCATGCGCGGCTCGGCGGTAACCTCGGCGATAACGGTCGCCTCCAGGTTCTCCTCGGCGGCGTAGCCCATGAACTCCTCGACGTCACCGTCGGCGACGGCGCAGGCCATGCGCTCCTGGGACTCAGAGATAGCGAGCTCGGTGCCGTCCAGGCCGTCGTACTTCTTGGTCACGGTGTCCAGGTCGACATACAGGCCGTCGGCAAGCTCGCCCACGGCGACCGAGACGCCGCCGGCGCCAAAGTCGTTGCAGCGCTTGATCAGGCGGCAGGCGTCGCCGCGGCGGAAGAGGCGCTGCAGCTTGCGCTCGACCGGGGCGTTGCCCTTCTGGACCTCGGCGCCCGAGGTCTCGATGGACTCGGTGTTCTGGGTCTTGGAGGAGCCGGTGGCACCGCCGATGCCGTCACGGCCGGTGCGGCCGCCCAGCAGGATGATCTTGTCGGTGGGGGCGGGGCACTCGCGGCGCACGTGGTTTGCCGGGGTAGCGCCCACGACGGCGCCGACCTCCATGCGCTTGGCCACGTAGCCGGGGTGATAGAGCTCGTTGACCTGACCGGTGGCAAGGCCGATCTGGTTGCCGTAGCTGGAGTAGCCGGCGGCGGCAGTAGTCACGAGCTTGCGCTGCGGCAGCTTGCCCTCGAGCGTCTCGGAAACCGGGACGGTGGGGTCGCCGGCGCCGGTGACGCGCATGGCCTGGTACACATAGCTGCGGCCCGAGAGCGGGTCACGGATAGCGCCGCCCACGCAGGTGGCGGCACCGCCGAAGGGCTCGATCTCGGTCGGGTGGTTGTGGGTCTCGTTCTTAAAGAGGAATAGCCAGTCCTGGTCCTCGCCATCGACATCGACCTTCACCTTGACGGTGCAGGCGTTGATCTCCTCGGACTCATCGACATCGGTCATGACGCCGGTCTTCTTGAGGTACTTGGCGCCGATGGTGCCCATGTCCATGAGGCAGACGGGCTTGGCGTCGCGACCGAGCTCATGGCGCATCTCCATGTAGCGGTCGAAGGCCTGCTGCACTACGGCGTCGTCGATCGTCACGTCGTCCAGGACGGTGCCGAAAGTGGTGTGGCGGCAGTGGTCGGACCAATAGGTGTCGATTACGCGGATCTCGGTGATGGTGGGGTCGCGGTCCTCATCGCGGAAGTACTGCTGGCAGAAGGCGATGTCTGCCTCGTCCATGGCAAGGCCGCGATCGGCAATAAAGGCGGCAAGGCCGGCCTCGTCGAGCTTGCGGAAGCCGTCGAGCACCTCGACGGGCTGGGGCTCGGGAGTCTCCATGTACAGCGTCTCGGGCAGGTCGAGCGAGGCGATGCGCGCCTCGACGGGGTTCACCACATAGTGCTTGATGGCCTCGATGGCGGCTTCGTCCAGAGCGCCCGAGATGATATAGACCTTGGCGGAGCGCACGGCGGGGCGCTCGCCCTGGCTGATGAGCTGCACGCACTCGCTGGCGGAGTCGGCGCGCTGGTCAAACTGGCCAGGCAGGAATTCGACGGCAAAGACGGCGCCATCGCTTGCGGGGAGCTCGTCGTAGGTCACATCGACCTGGGGCTCGCTAAAGACGGTCGGCACGCAGGAGCGGAAAAGCTCCTCGTCGATGCCCTCGACGTCGTAGCGGTTGATGATCCTCAGGGCCTCGATGCCCTTGATGCCGAGAATTTCGGTCAGCTCGCCCTTGAGCTGCTGAGCCTCGACGTCGAACCCGGGTTTCTTCTCCACGTAGATACGAGAGACCATTGGTTCCTGCCTTCCTGATCGGTTGGGCGTACGGTACGGTATGCGGCAGCGGTCGGTTTGCGGGGTCTGCCCTGCGGTCGCCTTGAGCCACATGTTTGTAAACCTCACTATGATACGACAGCTCGCGGCGCGTTGAGGACGGCGAGGGTGCTACAGTGAAGCGCAAACAAGAGAAAGGCATCACATGGCATTCGTTTCGCTCGCCATCATCGCACTCGTGGCCTTTGCGAGTCCTTTTATCGCCTCGGCGATTCCCGGAAAACCCGTTCCCGAGACGGTCTTTTTGCTCGTGCTCGGCGCGGTGCTGGGACCCCATATGCTCGGCGTCATCCATGTAGATGCCGAGGTCTCGCTCGTATCCGAGCTCGGCCTGGCCTTTTTGTTCCTGCTTGCCGGCTTTGAGATCGACCCCAAGAGCATCACGGGTGTGGAGGGGCGCTACGGCTTGGCGACGTGGGTCGTCACGTTTGGTATCGCCTGGCTTGCCGTGCGCTTTACCCCGTGGTTCTCGGTCAGCCATTTCGACGGTATCGCCGTGACGCTTGCCCTCACTTCGACGGCGCTCGGTACGCTCGTGCCCATCATGCGTGAGCGCTCGCTCACCGGCACGCGCGTGGGCGACTCGATTCTCGCGTATGGCACCTGGGGTGAGCTCGGCCCTGTGCTTGCCATGTCGGTGCTGCTGTCTGCCCGCACCGGCATCCAAACGCTTGTAATCCTTGGCTTGTTTGCGGTGGTCTGCGTGTTGCTGGCCGTGGTCCCTAGCCGCTCCAAGCGCGTCGGCAGTCGCTTCTTTGCGTTTGTCGAGGAACGCGCCGATACCACGTCGCAGACCTTCGTGCGCCTGACGGTGCTCATCCTGGTCACGCTCGTGGCGTTCTCGGCTGTCTTTGATCTCGACATCGTGTTGGGTTCTTTTGCCGCCGGCTTTGTCTTGCGCTACATCATCCCCGAGGGCAACCATACGCTCGAGACCAAGCTTGATGGCCTGGCCTACGGCTTTTTGATTCCGGTATTCTTTACCGTATCGGGCGCAAAGATCGATCTGACGGCCGTGGCGTCGCGCCCGGGTCTGCTCGTGGGCTTTATCGTGGCGTTGTTGATTATTCGTGCCGTGCCCATACTTATTTCTATGAGCATTTGTCCTGCGACGCGCGATGTGTCGGCGTATGGTCGCATTACCGTGGCCCTGTACTGCACCACGGCCCTGCCGATCATCGTTGCCGTGACAAGCGTTGCCGTCAACGCGGGCGCGCTGTCGCAAGATATTGCGTCGGTCATGGTTGCTGCCGGTGCCATCACGGTGTTCTTGATGCCGTTGCTCGCGCAGCTCTTCTACCGCGTGGTCGACGCCGCGCCGGTTGCCGCCGTGGCAGAGGTTGCCGAGCATCCATCCGATGCGCTCGACATCCTGCGCGCCCACCACGACCTAGCGAGCTTGCTCGCGCGCGAGCATGAGCTGCTGACTTCGCATGGCCATGGTCGCGTATTCGAGGGCCTGCCTACGCTCGATACGATTGCCGAGCGTCTTTCCGCCGAGGCGGCGAGCGGCCATATCGATGCCCGTATTGTGGACGCGGCGCATCTTCTTGCCGATAAGACCTATGGAGACGAGGTCGACCCGTCCGAGCTGACCCCGCGCGAGCGTCGCCGCCTGGAGCGCGCCAAGCTCGCCGTGCGCGAATACCGCCGCCGCATGCTGGAGCTCTATGCAAGAGAAGAAGCCGAGGACGACGACGGCAAGTAGTCGATACTCTCTCGGGGAAGCCGCGTCCTGCTTTGAAGGCTCGGAACGGGATGTGGTTTCCGAAACGGGGGCCGTTGGGAAACGGTATCCCAGAATCGGCGTTCAAAACGGGGCGCTCTTTCCGAAACATGGCCCTGAGGGAAGCTGCGTCCCGGTCTGAGTCGGAATTCCGGGACACAGCTTCCCTTTCAAACAGAAGAAGGCGCGCTGCCTGCAGTTGATGCAGACGGCGCGCCTTCTTTGTTGGACTATGTTGAGGCTGGGAGCTGAGGCTTGTGGTCCCTTAAGAGCGGGCGGCTCCGTCGACGGGGAGCACGGCGCCCGTGACATAGGAGGACATGTCGCTCGCTAGGAAAACGAAGGCGTTGGCGACGTCCTCGGGCTCGCCCATGCGGCCGAGCGGAATGGTGGCGATGATGGGCTTGATGACCTCTTCGGGAAGGTTGGCGACCATATCGGTCTTGGTCACGCCGGGAGCGACAGCGTTGACGCGAATGCCCATGGGGGCGAGCTCGCGCGAGAGCGACTGGACCATACCGTTGACGGCGAACTTGGACGTGGGATAGCCAACGCCGGAGGGCTGACCGTACTTGGCGACCATCGAGCTCGTGGTGGTGATGGTGCCGCCGTGGCCTGCCTCGGCCATAATCTTGGCAGCGGCTTGGTGGCCGTTAAAGACGGCGACGACGTTGAGGTCCATGACCTTGGCGAACTCTTCGGCCGTGTACTCCAGAAGCGGCGAGCGCTGGGAGATGCCGGCGTTGTTAACGACCGTGTCCAAGCCGCCCATGTCGTCTGCGGCCTGCGTAAAGGCCTCGGTCACGGCCTCGAGCGAGGTGAGGTCGCAGGAACGACCCCAGACCTTGGCGTCGGGATAGGCGGCTGTCAGCTTCTCAACGGCCGCGTCGGCAGTCTCCTGGCGCGAGCCAAAGACGGTGACGGCAGCGCCTTCCTCGATAAAACGACAGGCGATGGCATAGCCGATACCGCGCGTGCCTCCGGTGATGATTGCTTTCTTGCCCTCGAGCAACATGGTGCCTCCATTCTTCGGGGGTGGACGTACGCAGCACAGCGTAACGGGAGCCGGAATCGGTCGCGTTCGCATATCGGTGAACGGTAATCCGCGCCACCGATGAACGGCTCGTGCAAATGCCGCTTTGCCGCTGTGCTTGGAAGCCGGATAGAAAAGGGCTCCCGTTCCACATCGGACGGGAGCCCTCAAAGCGCGTATTGCTAGGCGAGCGTTGAATTAGTTGGCCATGACGCCTTCGGTCCAGGCCTCGACGTCCTCGATACGCAGGACGTTGGCGACCTCGGCCACGCAGTCGACGCTGGTAAGCTCGGCGGCGGCAGCCTGGACGTCCTTCTCGAGCGCGCGGTGCGTCAGGAAGATGACCGAGCAGGTATCGCTGGCGCCCGACTTGCCGTCTTCGACCTGGTTGATGAGCGAGATCGAGATGTTGTGCTTGGCAAAGATGTCGACCGTCTCGGACAGGGCGCCCACGCGGTCGGCGACCTTCAGGCGCACATAGTACTTGGTCTGGAGCTCGTCCATGGGCTTAAAGGCGAGGTTGTGGCCATAGGGCTCAATCTCGGGCAGCGGAGCCACGCCGCGGCTGATCTGCTCGGAGAGCGACAGGATGTCGCCCACGACGGCACTCGCGGTGGGGAAGGAGCCTGCGCCCGCACCGTAGAACATGGTCTCGCCCACGGCGTCGCCTACCACGTAGACAGCGTTCATGGCGCCGTTGACCTTGGCGAGCATGTGATCGGCGGGGATCAGCGTGGGATGCACGCGGACGTCGACGCCGGCGTCGGTGTTGCGGGCGATGCCGAGCAGCTTAATGGTGTAGCCGAGCTCGCGAGCCTGGGCGATATCCTCGGCGCCGATGGTGCGAATACCCTGCTGGTATACGTCGTCGGTGGTCACGCGGGTGCCAAAGCCGATGGAGGCGAGGATGGCCGTCTTACTGGCGGCGTCGAAGCCGTCGACGTCGGCGGACGGGTCGGCCTCGGCGTAGCCCTTGGCCTGCGCGTCGGCAAGCACGTCGGCATAGTCGGCGCCCTCGGCGTCCATGCGCGACAGGATGTAGTTGGTGGTGCCGTTGAGGATGCCGGCGATGGTCAGGATCTTGTTGCCCACCAGGTCGTGCTCGAGCGTGCTCACGATGGGGATGCCACCGCCGCAGCTGGCCTCGCACTTAATCTGCACGCCGCACGCGCGCGCCTTCTCGGCGAGCGTCTCGACATGACGGCCCAGCAGGGCCTTGTTGGCAGAGACGACGTGCTTGCCGTTCTCGAAAGCGGTGGTGAAGATCTCGGTCGCGGGGTGCTCGCCGCCGATGAGCTCGACGACGATATCGACGGCGGGGTCCGTGACGACGTCATGCCAGTCGCTCGTAAAGGCCTCGCGCTCAATACCGGCTGCTTCGGCCTGCTCCCAGGCAAGCGCACAGGCGCGGGTCAGCTTAAGGTCGATGCCGTAGGCGGCCAGGTACTCATCGTGGTGGCTCTTGATCAGACGGGCCACGCCGCCGCCGACGGTTCCCAGACCGATGAGGCCGACGTTCACGGTGCGCAGGGATTCGCTCATAGATAGCTCCTTCGTGCATCTTATAGATGGATTAACCAATTGCAGGTTGAGTGCATTCTAGCGTGAACCGAGGGCGTGTGCTTGCCAGGCAACAGGAGCCGCATAAAACGGCACCCCCGAAACGCTGCGGAAACATTGGAAAAACGCTCGCTACAAACGGAACTCCGTAACAAACTGTCAACGTTTGCACCATAAGGTTTGCCCTGTACCGCAAGACGGCCGCACCGCGGCCAGCGAAAAGGGGGACACCATGTTTAGCATCAACAACGTACTTAACCGCAGGAGTTTCTTGGCTGGCGCCGCGGCGCTCGGTGGCACCGCGGCGCTCGCTGGTTGCTCGTCGGGTGGCTCGGAGGGCGGCTCCGCCGATGACGGCAAGACCTTCAAGATCGGTGTCATCGGCCCTCTGACCGGCGCCGCGGCAACCTATGGCGTTTCGGCCGAGAAGGGTGCCAAGCTCGCCGCCAAGGATTTCTCGACCAAGGACCTCAAACTCTCGCTTAAGTCCGAGGATGACGTCGCTGACGGCGAGAAGGCTATCAACGCCTTCAATACCCTGTGTGACTGGGGCATGCAGGCGCTCGTCGGTCCGGTCACCACCGGTGCTGCCGTCGCTGTCTCGGGCGAGATTGCCGACGACATGCTCATGGTCACGCCCTCGGCCTCGTCTCTCGACGTCACCAAGGATAAGACCACGGTCTTTCAGGTTTGCTTCACCGATCCCACCATGGGCGCCAGCGCCGCGAAGTTCTTGGCCGAGAAGTACGCGGATGCCAAGATCGCCCTGTTCTACAACTCCGGCGATACGTACAGCTCGGGTGTTGCCGATGCCTTTGCCGAGCAGGCCAAGGAGTCCAAACTTGATATCGTCGATACCGAGACCTTTAAGGACGATTCCTCCACGAGCTTTACCAACCAGCTCACCAAGGCCAAGGAGGCCGGCGCCACGCTCATCTTTGCGCCGATCTACTACACGCCGGCGTCCGTTTTGCTCAAGAACGCCAAGGACATGGGCTACGACATGACCCTCATGGGTACCGACGGCATGGACGGCCTACTCTCTGTGGAAGGCTTCGATACCTTTCTTGCCGAGGGCGTACTGCTCATGACCCCGTTTTCGGCTGACGATGAGAAGAATGCCGACTTCGTCAAAGCCTATAAGGATGCCTACGACGAGACACCCAACCAGTTTGCCGCCGACGCCTACGATTGCGTCCACGCCATTGTCGAGGCCATCGACAAGGCGGGGATTGACATTACGGCCGACGGTGCCGACATTGCCGGCGACCTTGCCAAGGCCATGCGCAAGATCAAGATCGAGGGCCTGACAGGCGAGCTGACGTGGAATGACGAGGGCCAGGTCGAAAAGCCCGCTACGGCCTATGTGATCCAGGACGGCAAGTACATCGCCGCCTAAGTGCGCATAAAGCGCGACCGGTGAGGCCGTTTTATTCAGGGAAGGGACGCCTGTAACAGAACGGAAACATTACTTTCACACAATAAAGTGGCCTTACTGCATAAAGTAATAGAAATACGCAGAATTATGGATAAATGAACAAATCCAAAGAAAAGTTGAAATAATCGCCACTTTCCTTAACTAAAGCGTCTAGTATTTTGCGAACGCCGAACACGGCGAAGGATGGCCTGTCGGGTAACCGAAACCCGACGAGATTTGAGAGGAGAGCCGCATGTCGAGCCTCACCGGTAAGTCATTGAACCCTGTTATGAATCGCAGGAGCGTTATCGCGAGCGCAGCAGGTCTGGGGGCGATGTCCATTCTAGCCGGCTGCTCCTCCAACGGCGGCGATAGCGGTTCCGCTTCGGGCGACGCTTCGTTTAAGATCGGCACCATCGGCCCGCTGACCGGTGCCAACGCGTCCTACGGCAAGTCCGTTACCCAGGGTGTCGAGCTTGGCTGCAAGGATTTCTCGACCAAGGAGCTGCCGCTTGCCAGCAAGGCCGAGGATGACCAGGCCGACGGCGAGAAGGCCGTCAACGCCTTCAACACCCTGCTCGACTGGGGCATGCAGGCCCTCGTCGGCCCGACCACCACGGGTGCGTCGGTTGCCGTTGCCGCCGAGTGCGGTAACGACCCCAAGACGTTCATGATCACCCCGTCCGCGTCCTCCGAGGACGTCACCGACGGCAAGGATTGCGTCTTCCAGGTTTGCTTCACCGACCCCAACCAGGGTGTCAACGCTGCCAAGTTCCTGGCGCAGAAGTATGCGGACGAGAAGTTCGTGCTGTTCTATAACTCCGGCGACGCATATTCTTCGGGCATCGCAGATTCCTTTAAGGCCCAGGCCGCTGAGTCCAAGCTCGAGATTGTTGACGAGGAGACCTTTAAGGACGACTCCGCCACGAGCTTTACGAACCAGCTGACCAAGGCCAAGCAGGCCGGCGCCACCATGATCTTTGCGCCGATCTACTACACGCCGGCGTCCGTCCTGCTCAAGAACGCCAAGGACATGGGCTACGACGTCAAGATGATGGGCTGCGACGGCATGGACGGCATCCTGGGCGTTGAGGGCTTCGATACCTCTCTTGCTGAGGGTCTGCTGCTCATGACCCCGTTCTCCGCCGACGACGAGAAGAACGCCGACTTCGTCAACGCTTACAAGGATAAGTACGGCGATACCCCCGACCAGTTTGCCGCCGACGCCTACGATGGCGTGCACGCGGTGGCCGAGGCCCTCAAGGAGGCCGGTCTTGGTGTCGACGCCGACCCGACCGAGGCCGCCGAGAAGCTGTCCAAGGCTATGCTCAAGATTACCGTTGACGGTCTGACCGGCAAGCTCACCTGGAACGATAAGGGCCAGGTCCAGAAGGAGCCCACGGCGTACGTCATCACCGACGGCAAGTACGTACAGGCCTAATTGGCCGCCTTACATAGAGCGGTTTTGATCCCAAGCAGGGGAGGTTTTGGCCTTCCCTGCTTGCTTGGTATCTAGGGACGATGTAACGTCCCTGTTTCATACATCAACTGGAAACCTATTCGAAAGGGGGATGTGGAACATGACGGTCTTTATCCAATACCTGGTCAACGGCCTGTCCATGGGCAGCGTCTACGCCATCATCGCGTTGGGCTACACCATGGTCTACGGTATCGCCAAGATGCTGAACTTCGCTCACGGCGACGTCATCATGGTCGGTGCCTATGTCTCGTTCTGCGCCACGTCGTATCTCGGCCTCCCGGGCTGGGTATCTGTAATTCTTTCTTGTGTGGTCTGCACGGTTCTCGGCGTTCTCATTGAGGGTCTGGCCTATAAGCCGCTGCGCCAAGCAGGCCCGCTGGCCGTTCTGATCACGGCTATCGGCGTGTCTTACTTCCTGCAGAACGCCGCGCAGCTTCTGTGGGGCGCCACGCCCAAGAACTTCACTTCGCTCGTCACCTTCCAGGTGCCGGAGTTCTTGGCCAAGTTCAACGTAAGCGCCGTCTCGCTCGTCACCATCGTCGCCTGCCTGGTTATCATGGCCGGCCTGATGTTCTTTACAGGTAAGACCAAGATGGGCAAGGCCATGCGCGCCGTGTCCGAGGACAAGGCCGCCGCTCAGCTCATGGGCATCAACGTCAACCGCACCATCTCGATGACGTTTGCCATCGGCTCGGCGCTTGCCGCCATCGCCGGCGTGCTCCTGTGCTCCTACTCGCCGGTGCTGCAGCCCACGACGGGTGCCATGCCTGGCATCAAGGCCTTCGACGCCGCCGTCTTCGGCGGCATCGGCTCCATCCCCGGTGCCTTTGTCGGTGGCATTCTCATCGGCATCATCGAGGCGATGGCGCAGGCTTACATTTCCACGAGCCTTGCCAACTCCATCGTCTTTGGTGTTTTGATCATCGTCCTGCTCGTCAAGCCTGCCGGCCTCTTGGGCAAGTACGTCCCCGAGAAGGTGTAGGTGAGCGTTATGAAGTTTCTTAAAGACAAGCAGACGCGTCACGACTTTGTCACGTACGCCATGTGCATCGTGGCCTTCGCCATCGTGTTCTTTATGCAGTCTAACCACATGATTCCGCGCATGATCGCCGGTCAGCTGGTTCCCATCACGGCCTATATCGTCATGGCCATTTCCCTCAACCTCGTCGTCGGCATCGCGGGCGACCTGTCGCTGGGCCACGCAGGCTTTATGAGTGTCGGCGCCTATACGGGAATCGTCACCGCCGTCGCGCTGGAGAGCGCCGTTCCCTCCGATCCGGTTCGCCTTATCATCAGTATCGTGGTCGGCGCCATCGCTGCCGCCATCCTGGGCTTCTTGATTGGCATCCCGGTCCTGCGCCTGAGCGGCGACTATCTGGCTATCGTGACCCTGGCTTTTGGCGAGATCATCAAAGAGATCGTCACCTGCCTCATTGTGGGCGTCGACTCCCGCGGCCTGCACGTGATCTTTAACATCACGGGCAACTCTACGATCGACGACCTGCACCTGCTCGAGGACGGCACCGCCATCATCAAGGGCGCCCAGGGCGCCTCGGGCGTGTCGACGTACTCGACCTTCCTCGCCGGTGCCATCCTGGTCATGGTCGCACTCGTGATCGTGCTCAACCTGGTTCGCAGCCGTACCGGCCGTGCCATTATGGCCGTGCGCGATAACAAGATTGCAGCCGAGTCCGTAGGCATCTCCGTCACCGAGTACCGCATGATCGCCTTCGTGGTTTCCGCTGCCCTCGCCGGTGCCGCCGGAGCCCTCTTCGGCGGTAACTTCTCGCAGCTCTCCGCCACCAAGTTCGACTTCAACACGTCCATTCTCATCCTGGTGTTCGTGGTCCTGGGCGGTCTGGGCAATATGCGCGGCTCCGTCATCGCGGCGGCGCTGCTCACGGTGCTTCCCGAGCTGCTTCGTCAGTTCTCGGACTACCGCATGCTCATCTACGCCATCGTGCTGATCCTGGTCATGATTTTTACCAACAACCCGCAGCTCAAGGCGTTCTTCGGTCGCGTCAAGGACCGCTTTGCTTCCAAGAAGGAGGTGGCAGCCGATGCCCAGTAAATTTGAGTTCAAGAAGGGCAAGATGGTCCCGTATCCTTCTGGCGCCATCGTTCCCGATCGTGACCTGGGCGAGCGCCCTGCACTCGAGTGCATCCACCTGGGCATTGAGTTCGGTGGCCTTAAGGCAGTCGACGACTTTAGCCTGACTATCGGCAAGACCGAGATCGCCGGTCTGATCGGTCCCAACGGCGCCGGCAAGACCACGGTCTTCAACCTGCTCACCAAGGTGTACCAGCCCACGCATGGCACCATCCTGCTCGACGGCGAGGACACCTCGGGCAAGTCGGTCTACCAGGTCAACCGCATGGGTATTGCCCGTACCTTCCAGAACATTCGCCTATTCAACACCATGACGGTGGAGGATAACGTCAAGGTCGGCCTGCATAACCAGGAGCGTTACTCCGGCTTTGAGGGCGTGCTGCGCCTGCCGACGTATTGGAAGCACGAGAAGGCTGCTCACGAGCGCGCCATGGAGCTGCTGTCCATCTTTGATATGGAGCATCTGGCAAACGAGCAGGCCGGATCGCTGCCTTACGGCGCTCAGCGTCGTCTGGAGATCGTCCGCGCGCTTGCCACCAACCCCAAGCTACTGCTGCTCGACGAGCCTGCTGCCGGCATGAACCCGTCTGAGACCGCGGAGCTCATGGAGAACATCGTCAAGATTCGCGACACCTTTGGCATTGCCATCATGCTTATCGAGCATGATATGTCGCTCGTTATGAACATCTGCGAGGGCATCTGCGTGCTCAACTTTGGTAAGGTCATCGCCAAGGGCACGGCAGAGGAAATCCAGAACAACGACGCTGTTATTGAGGCATATCTGGGCAAGCAGGATAAGGGGGAGAACTAAATGGCAGAGCCGATGCTTTCCGTCTACAACATCAACGTCTGGTACGGCGCCATCCACGCCATTAAGGACATCTCCTTTAACGTTAACGAGGGCGAGATCGTGGCCTTGATTGGTGCCAACGGTGCCGGCAAGTCCACAACGCTCAAGACCGTCTCGGGCCTGCTGCGTTCCAAGACCGGTTCCATCAAGTTTATGGGCGAGGACATTACCCATACGCCCGCCGACAAGCTGGTTGGTAAGGGCCTGGCTCAGGTCCCCGAGGGTCGTCGCGCCTTTTTGCAGATGACGGTCGAGGAGAACCTGGAGATGGGTGCCTATACGCAGCCCAAGTCCACGGTGGCTCCGGGCCTGGAGCGCGTCTACGAGCAGTTCCCGCGCCTGAAGGAACGTCGTCGCCAGGTCGCCGGCACCCTTTCGGGCGGCGAGCAGCAGATGCTCGTTATGGGGCGCGCCCTTATGAGTAACCCCAAACTGCTTATGCTCGACGAACCTTCCATGGGTCTGGCACCGATTCTGATCGAACAGATCTTCCAGATTGTCGAGGACCTGCACAAGGCCGGTACCACGGTACTTCTGGTCGAGCAAAACGCGCAGATGGCGCTTTCCATCGCCACGCGCGGTTACGTGCTCGAGACCGGCAAAATCACCATGACCGGCACCGGTCAAGAGCTGCTGCACGACGATAACGTCCGCAAGGCCTATCTGGGTGGCTAGGAGGTTCCGCCGTTCTACCGAACGGCGGACCAGTCGACGCTGCGCGGGCACCAGAGCGACAACTTGTCATTCAAAGAGGGCGGCATGACCAGAAGGTCTATGCCGTCCTCTTTTCATGCCAATTTGTTCGCTCTGGTGCCCGCTCGCTGTCCGTCCTCTGCCTGCGGCGTTACTTTGGTTCTGCCCCCTTTATGTTGCGGTGGAATAGGGACTAAATGGGAGTCTAAGAGGCCAAAACAGTCCCTATTCCACCGCAACTTCATGGGGATGTGTGAAAATGCCCGTCGGAAAACATCTGCTGTCTTTGGGGGTCTATCTATGGTGTACGAGTTTTGTGCCGAGAACTTTGAGCGGGTGCCGGCGGCTATCGATGCCGGTGCAAGGCGTATCGAGCTGTGCGACAACCTTGCCGTTGGTGGCACCACGCCTTCGGCCGGCGTTATCAGCGCTACGACCAACTATGCCCACGAGCACGATGCACGGGTGATGTGCATGATTCGCCCGCGTGGCGGCGACTTTCACTACAACCAGGACGAGCTGCGTATGATGGAGATGGACCTGGGCCTTGCCGTGAGCGCCGGCGTTGACGGCTTGGTCTTTGGCTGCTGCAAGCCCTGCGCTGGCGGATGGGCGCTCGACGAACTTACGCTTGGCGCCCTCGTGATGGCTGCGGGCTGCGCGACCGAGGAATGTAAGCGTGAGCCCATCGACATCACCTTCCACATGGCGTTTGACCAGCTCTCGCCCGAGGCTCAACTCGATGCCGTCGACACACTCGCCGATTGCGGCGTTACGCGCATCCTGACGCACGGCGGTGCCGCCGGCACGCCGATCGAGGACAACCTGGAGCATCTGTCGCGTCTTATCGAGTGTGCGGGAGACCGCCTGACCATCCTTCCCGGCGGCGGCATTTCCACGGCCAACCGCGATACCGTGGCGGCGGCACTGGGCGTCTCCGAGCTCCATGGCACCAAGATTGTGCCGCTGGAGGTATAACCCGTGGCGCTGGTATTTGACGTTCAGCAGGCGAACGGTAAGCCCGACGACAACCGTCGTCCCGGCACCGCGTGCCCCTTTTGCGATACCGAGGAACTCGCCAATATCATCCGGCGCGACGGTGACTGCATCTGGCTCGAGAATAAGTTTAAGACCTTGCGGGCCACTCGCCAGACCGTATTGATTGAGTCGTCCGACCACGACGCCGACCTGGTGACCTATGCGTCGGACGAGCTGCATCATGTTATGCGGTTTGCTCTGGATTGCTGGCAGCAGATGATTGACTCCCGGCAGTATCGCAGCGTTCTCATGTACAAGAACAAGGGCCCACTTTCGGGCGGCAGTCTGGTCCATCCGCACATGCAGATTGTGGGTTTGGAGCAGGAAGACGGCTACGCTTCGCTGATTTCTGCCAATTTCGAAGGCATCAATGTCTGGCGACAGGGGAGAATCGCGGTCAACATCTCAACCGAACCGATCATGGGGTTCTTTGAGATCAACGTTTCAGCCCCGCAGGGAATCGCCGCCAGCGATGACACGAGAGACCAAGCCGAGGCGGATCTCTTCGCCGACGCAATCCAGGTAGCTCTGCGCTATATCTTGCACGAGCACCATGGCGGTCGTGCAGAGTCGTACAACCTGTTCTTCTATCACATGAGCGGCCGGACCATTGCCAAGGCGCTTCCACGTTGGGTGGTTTCACCCTACTTTGTCGGGTATCGGCTGGCTCAGGTCAATGCTGAGACCACGCTCGATGTCGATGCGGAGCGACTCCGCGCACATCTGGAGGCGCTCACATCGTAAAGTGAGCGCCCGCACACTGCGGACGGTTTAGCGCGCCATTGCATCGCGGCCGGCCTCGACGCGCTTGCGCTGGGCGGCGCGCTCCTCGCCGGTCAGACGCTCAAAGAAGTGCCCGATAAGCGAGGCGAGCACCTGCTGAAACAACGTTCCACACATGACGGGAAACACAACTTCGCCCGGAAAGTATTGCGTGGCGATGACGGCGCCCGAAGAGATATTGCGCATGCCGCAGGTAAAGCACATGGTGGTCGTTTCGCTATATGGCAGATGCAGCGCGCGGGCGACCAGAATGCCGACGACAAAGCCGCTGATGGCGAAGACCAAAATAAAGAGGGCGACTTCCAAGCGCACCGCGTTCATGTGCAGCACGTACTCGCTCATGGCGGTGGAGTTGGAGGCGATAACACCCATCATCATGAACTTGCAGGCGGGCGAGAGCGCGGGGGAGAGTTTTTCGTGCCCCCATCCGCGCGTGAGCTCGTTGATCACGATGCCGAGCACGGCGGGGATGGCGATCATAAAGGCCATGTTCTGCATCATGCTCGGCACGTCGATCGAGACGGTGGCGCCCAGCAGGAGCTTGAGCGTAAGCGGAATCGTCACAGGGGAGATGACCGAGGACGTCAGGATGATGGTGAGCGCGAGCGGGCCGTTGCCGCCGAACATGCTGATCCACATAAAAGCGGTGACTGCCACGGGCACACTGTATTCGAGCACGATGCCGCAGACAAGGTTGGGGTTGGAACCAAAGAACAACGATCCCATGGCATAGGCCGCGATGGGAATAAGCGCCGCCGAGACCAACAACGCCAGAATCAGGTGCAGCGGACGGTGGAACACCTCGGCTACCTGGTGAAAAGTGTTGCTGAGCGCACCTTGGAACGTCATAAAGGCAAACAAGGTGGGAACGATGGGCTTGAGCACGCCGATTTGTTGGGGAAAGAGCACGCCGAGCGCCACGCAAATCGGAACGATGATTTGCATGTGCCCCGCGAGAAACTTGCCCAGTCCAACCCATTGTTTCATATGCTCTTGTGACTCCCTTTGCTCGTGAATCCGTTTTGACTGGATATGCTAGACGCTCACATGTGTCCGTGCGTCAGAAACGCTCGATTATTTCGAGGCTATTACCGGCATCGTTTACCGAAACCGCGGCGTGCTGCGGCGATTTGCGTCCGCGCCGCACGGTATAATAAATCCGTTCAACAGATCTGCCTGCCGAAGCGGGCGTACACAGAGGACTCATCGCTATGAACCGTGAGAGGTATCGCGGCGACCTGCCCCTATCGGGGGTGGGTGCCTATGTCATCGCTTAAGACGACGCATCGCTGGGCGGTCGCTCAGCAAAACCCCGAGCTCGAAAAGGAGCTTTCGGCTGGTCTGGGCATTCCCGGGCTGGTGGCGCGCATTATGGTCGCGCACGGCATTGGCTCAATCAAAGAGGGCCAATTGTTTTTGACGCCTTCGCTCGATCGCGACTGGGCCGACCCACTCATTATCCCGGGCATGTCGGTCGTTGCCGACCGCGTCGAGCGTGCTATTCGCAACCACGAGCACATTGCAGTCTTTGGCGATTTTGACGTTGACGGTATTACGTCGACCTGCCTGTTGACCGAGGCGCTGCGCACGTTTGGCGCCGATGTCACGCCGTTTATTCCGCATCGCTTTGATGAGGGCTACGGTCTTTCGCGCGCGGCGCTCGACCGCGTTAACGAGCTCGCTCGCCCCCAGCTGATCGTGACCGTCGATAACGGCATTGCCGCCAAGGAAGAGGTTTCCTATCT
Source organism: Collinsella aerofaciens (assembly GCF_028206995.1). GTDB lineage: Bacteria > Actinomycetota > Coriobacteriia > Coriobacteriales > Coriobacteriaceae > Collinsella > Collinsella aerofaciens_AQ. The sequence goes on from NZ_JAQLFL010000011.1 coordinate 44,429, forward strand.
GAAGAGCCTGGGGATCGATTTGGTGGTCACGGACCATCACGAGCCCTCCGATCAGGTGCCGCAGGGCGTACCCCTGACCGACCCTAAGCTCGATGACGATGGTCCTTCGCGTGAGCTTGCCGGTGCCGGCGTGGCACTCAAGTTGGTGCAAGTCCTGGGCGAGCGTCTGGGCAAGCCGTCGTATTGGCGTTCGCTAATCGAGGTCGCGGCGCTGGGCACCGTGTCCGACATGATGCCGCTCACGCCCGAGAACCGCGCGCTGGTTGCCGAGGGCATCCAGCAGATGCGCGTAACCGCTCGCCCGGGCTATATCGCGCTTGCCGCGCTCGCCAAGGCGGACCTTTCGAGCATTACGGCGGATGGCCTGTCATTCTCGCTCATTCCCCGCTTAAACGCTGCCGGGCGCATGGCTGATCCCAAGCTGGCGCTCGACCTGCTGCTTGCCCGCGATCCCATCGAAGCAAGCGCACTGGCGGCTGAGCTCGAGGAAATCAACCGCCAGCGCCGTGAGATCGAGGCGGAGCTCACGCGCGATGCCATGGCAAAGGTCGAGGAGACCTATGACGGCGGACGCGCGATCGTCGTGGGCGGCGAAGGCTGGCACGAGGGCGTCAAGGGCATCGTGGCAAGCCGTCTGACCAACCGCTACCACGTGCCGGCGCTGCTGTTCTCGATCGAGGACGGTATCGCGCGCGGCTCTGGTCGCTCGGTGGGCAAAGTTAACCTGTTTGACGCCATCGAACGCTGTTCCGACCTGATGATTCGTCGCGGCGGACATGCCGGTGCGGTGGGTGTGACCATCGAGGCATCCAAGCTCGATGAGTTCCGCCGTCGCCTTTCCGTCGTGTTGTCCGAGCTTCCCGCCGAGGACTTTGAGGACACCGACGAGGTTGCCGCCACGGTCGACCTTTCCGAATTGAATATCGAGACCATCGAGCAGATTTCCCGCCTTGAGCCGTTTGGCCAGGGTAATAAGGTGCCGCTGCTGGCTGCCGAGGGCGTGACGATGTGTGATCGCGCCGTGGTGGGTAAGACCGGCGAGCACATGCGCTTTGTGGCGACCGATGGCGCCGCGAGTGTGCCGGCTATTATGTTCCGCGTGCCGCAAATCGATAAGCTCATCAACTGCGATAGCGCTGTCGACTTGGTGTTCGAGGCCGTTGCCGAGCATTGGCAGGGTCGTGTGAAGCCCAAGCTCATGGTCAAGGATGTTCTGGTCCGCGATACCACGCTGCCCAGCGTCGACGATCCGGCATGCGAGCTTCGTCGTGGCGTGCAGCCGGCGGATTCCGGCCTGCGCTTGGAGTCGCGCAAGCGCGAGACGCTCGCCCAGCTTTCCTATACCGAGCTCACGCGCTCGCTTATCCATAGCTTTATCGGCTCGAACCAGCCACATCGCGCGCAGGTCGAGGCGCTCGATGCCCTGGCCGATCACCAAAGTGTTCTGGCCGTTATGGGAACGGGGCGCGGCAAGTCGCTCATCTTCCATGTGCATGCCGCGCGTGAGGCGGTGCTTCGCGGACGTTCGAGCATCTTTGTCTATCCGCTGCGTGCGCTCGTTGCCGACCAGGCCTATCACCTCTCGTCGACGATGGCAGCGCTCGGTATTGGTGTTGACGTGCTGACCGGCGAGACCGTGGAGGCCGCACGCGATGATGTGTTCGCCGGCCTAGCTTCGGGCCGCACCGGTATCGTGCTCACGACGCCCGAGTTCCTATCTATCCACCGTGACCGCTTCGCACGTTCGGGCCGCATCGGCTTTGTCGTTATCGACGAGGCGCACCACGCCGGCCTTGCCAAGGGCGGCGACCGCAGCGCCTATCTCGACATGCCCGATATCCTCAAAGCCCTGGGCGACCCGGTCGTTATGGCTGCGACGGCCACCGCGACGGCTCCGGTCGTGGCCGAGCTTGCCCGCATGCTGCCGATCACTCGCACGGTGGTCGACGAGACGGTGCGCGAGAACCTGCGGCTCGAGGACGACCGTGATCTTGCAAGTCGCGAGAACCGTTTGGTGTCGATTGTGGCGACGGGGGAAAAGACCGTCATCTACGTCAATTCGTGCGACCAGTCCGTGGCGCTCGCCAAGACGTTGCGCAAGCGTGTGCCCGATTGCGCAACCCATATCGCGTTCTATAACGCGGGGCTTGCGCGTTCCGATCGCCGTCGCGTGGAGGAAGCATTCCGAGACGGAAGCCTCAGCTGCATCGTCTCGACATCTGCCTTTGGCGAGGGCGTCAACCTTCCCGATATTCGCCATGTCGTGCTCTATCACATGCCGTTTGGCGGCATTGAGTTTAACCAGATGAGCGGCCGTGCCGGTCGCGATGGCCAGCCCGCCGTGATCCATCTGCTCTATTCGTCGCGCGACGCCCGCATTAACGAGCGCCTACTCGACTGCTATGCGCCCGAGCGCGACGAGCTCGTCACGCTCTATCGCGCGCTGCAGACCATGTGGCGCTCCAACCGCGGCAAAACCGGGGACGATTCCTTTAGCGCGAGCGATATCGACATCGCACAGATGTGCCTTGCCATCGATGCTCGCACGCCGGTCGACGAGCGTTCGGTGGAAAGCGGCCTGGGAATCTTCGAAGAGCTTGGTTTTTGTCGAGTTTCGGGGTTTGACGACACCCGTCGCATCGCGATGGCCGAAAACCCCGGCCGCGTGCAATTGAGTAGGTCAATTCGCTATTTGGAGGGCTTGCGCTCGCGCATGGAGTTTTCGGCTTTCCGGAGCTGGGCGCTCGATTCGTGCGCTTCTGATATGCTAGCCAAAGTTAACCGCCCGATCGTACCGCGGGCCTAGGGGAAGGGGACCTCGATGGATGCCGCAGCCCGTACCGCCCATGATTCCACCCTCCAGCCGTTTTCGGAGATGGAGCACTATAAGCATGCCGATGAGCTGCCGCCCGAGATTGTGGCGGACAGCTACGACAAGCTGGAGCGCCTGTGCCTCAAATATATGAATGAGGACGACTTCTCCAAGGTGGAGCAGGCCTACTGCTTTGCCGCCGAGAAGCACTGCAACCAAAAGCGCCGCTCGGGCGAGATGTACATTAACCATCCCGTCGAGGTTGCCATCATTTTGGCCGATCTCAAGATGGACTGCGATGTGGTGTGCGCCGCGCTGCTGCACGATACCGTTGAGGATACAGAGACCTCGCTTGCCGATGTTTCCGGCCTGTTTGGCGATACGGTGGCCGAGCTCGTCGATGGCGTGACCAAGCTCACCAACATCGAAGTCGACAGCATGGACGAGAAGCAGGCCCTCACGCTGCGCAAGATGTTCCTCGCCATGTCCAAGGACATCCGCGTCATCATCGTTAAACTTGCCGACCGTCTGCACAACATGCGAACGCTGGCAGCCCTGCGCGAGGATCGTCGCCTGTTTAAGGCTCGCGAGACCATGGACGTGTATGCGCCCCTGGCCGACCGTCTGGGCATGAGCTCCATTAAATGGGAGCTCGAGGACCTGTCCTTCTTCTACCTTGAACCCGACGCCTACCAGCGCATCGCGCGCATGGTGGCGGAGTCGCGCGAGGTCCGTGAGCGCTATCTGGCCGAGACCATCAAGACACTCACCGACGAACTCAACCGCATTGGCCTGGAGGACTTCCAGATTAACGGCCGTTCCAAGCACTATTGGTCCATCTACCAAAAGATGAAGCGCAAGGGCAAGGAATTCTCCGAGATCTACGACCTGGTGGCACTGCGTGTCATCACGCATTCGGTGCGCGATTGCTACTCCACGCTCGGCGCGGTGCATACGCTGTGGCACCCCATGCCCGGTCGCTTTAAAGACTATATCGCCATGCCCAAGGTCAATAACTACCAGTCGCTCCACACGACGGTCATCGGCCCCACGGCCCGTCCGCTCGAGATTCAGATTCGAACCTACGAGATGCATGAGCAGGCCGAGTACGGCATTGCCGCCCACTGGCTATACAAGAAGTCGGGCGGATCGTCTGCTTCCAAGACCAATGACGCTCAACGTTTGGACGACCAGATCAACTGGCTCAAGCATTCGCTCGATTGGGCTGCGTCTGATGAGATCACCGACGCCAAGGAATACCTGCATTCGCTGAAGGTCGACCTCTTCGATCAGGAGATCTTCGTCTTTACGCCCAAGGGCGAGGTCATGGCGCTTCGTGCCGGCTCCACGCCGCTCGACTTTGCCTATGCCGTTCACACCGAGGTGGGAAACCATTGCGTCGGCGCCAAAATCAACGGTGCGGTGGCTCCGCTCACGCACGAGATTAAGACGGGTGACCGTGTCGAGATCCTGACTAACAAGAGTTCCAAGCCGTCGCGTGATTGGCTCAAGATCGTTAAGACGCCTTCCGCCAAGTCAAAGATCCGCCGCTATTTTGCCGCTGCGACCAAGGATGACGACGCTGCTGCCGGCCGCGATATGCTGGCCAAGGACCTGCGGAAGCGTGGCTATGGCATTTCTACGCCGCGTTCGACGCGTGCGCTCAACGCCGTAGCGGAGCAGTTTAACTTCAAGCAGCTCGAGGACCTGTTTGCCGCCGTCGGCGCCGGCAAGGTTGCCCCGCGCGCTGTGGGCAATAAGGTCGAGCAAATCTTGGACCCCAAGCCCGAGGAACAGCTCACCAAGGCCGAGGCTATCGCCGAGGTCGTGAAACAGCCTGCTCGCGGCTCCAACCGCAAGCCGCAAAAGCGCGGCAAGAGCGCAAGTAACGGCATTATCGTCAAGGGCGAGAGCAACAGCGGCCTGCTGGTCCGTCTGGCTCATTGCTGCAACCCCGTGACGGGCGACGACATCGTCGGCTTCATCACGCGCGGTCGTGGCGTTTCGGTACATCGCGCCAACTGCCCCAACGTCAAGGGTCTTATGGAACATCCCGAGCGCATGATCGATGTGGAGTGGGACGGCGCTGTCGACACCCTCTTCCAGGTCGAGATCGTGGTCGAGTGCTTGGACCGTATGGGCCTGCTCAAGGATGTCACCATTGCCATTGGCGATGCGGGCGGCAATATCCTTTCTGCCGCCACGTCGACCAACCGCGAGGGTATTGCAACCCTGCGCTTTATGGTCGAGATCTCGGACGCGAGTGGTCTGGATCCGCTGCTGGCTTCCATCAGCAGTGTCGATTCGGTCTACGACGCTCGCCGTCTTATGCCCGGCGAAGGCGGAGCTCAGCTCAAGCGCCGTGTGTAGGTGCGAGAGCCTCTCAGCATCATAGATATTGGTTACGTTCGAGGCATCGTTTGGTGCCTCGAACGTATTTTAGAAGGAGGGTATGCGCATGGGCGATATGACTTTGGACCTGACACCCCGAGGTGCGGCTTCGATTGAGGCGCTCGTCAACGGCCCCATTCAGACCAACAGTTACGCCGTGATTTCGAATGACGAGTGCTTAATCGTCGATCCGGCGTGGGAGGGCGAGTGTCTTGTGGAGCATATCCGCACCGCGCATCCTGAGGTGCGCGTACTCGGCTCTGTCTGCACGCACGGTCATGCCGACCATGTTGGCGGGGTTGCCGGGGTTCGAGCTGTCGTTGGCGACAGCGCGCTATATGAGTTGTGCGCTAAGGACGTGACGGTACCTCGCGCAAATATCGAGGAGCAGCGCGCCATGTGGGGTATCGAGACACCCGATCCGGGTGAGCCGACGCGTTTGCTTGCCGAGGGCGATACAATCGAGGTGGGCGACGTCTGCCTGCAGGTGATCGAGACGCCGGGGCATACGCCGGGCGGCATCGTCCTGTTCGCCGCGACCGAGCGGGGGAACATCGCCTTTGTGGGCGACACGCTTTTCCCGGGCAGCCACGGTCGTACCGATCTTTCCGGCGGTGACGAGGCGGCGATTATGCGCTCGCTCTCCAAACTTGCCAAGATGCTTCCGCCCGATACCGTTTGCTTGACGGGCCATGGCGATTCGACCACGATGGCGCGCGAACTTATGCAGAACCCGTTTATGCAGATGTAGGCTCGAAGCCGTCGTCCGAACCACGAAGACCGCTCAATCGTCAAGCTATTTTCCCCAGTGGGTCGATTCTGTGGGGCAAACGGTCAAAATTTGTCCAATCGGATGGTATTCGTGAACAAACGGACGTTTATGCTCGGGTATGTCGTGGTAAAATCTCAGGCGTTATCGGAGCAACCTTACAGGAGGTTTCTTTTATGCTCGTCAACGCAGCAGACATGCTCAAGAAGGCCGAGGCCGGCAAGTACGGTCTCGGTGCCTTCAACACCAACAACCTCGAGTGGACCCTGGCTATTCTCCAGGCCGCCGAGGAGGCCAAGTCTCCGCTGATCCTTCAGTGCACCGCTGGTGCCGCTAAGTGGATGGGCGGTTTCAAGGTCTGCGCCGACATGGTCAAGGCTGCCGTCGAGGCCACGGGCGTTACCGTTCCCGTCGCCCTTCACCTCGATCACGGTTCTTACGAGGACTGCTTCAAGTGCATCGAGGCCGGCTTCACGTCCATCATGTATGACGGCTCTCACGAGGAGACCTTCCAGCTTAACCTCGACCGCACCAAGGAGCTCGTTGAGCTTGCCCACTCCAAGGGCATGTCCATCGAGGCCGAGGTCGGCGGCATCGGCGGCACCGAGGACGGCGTGACCTCCAGCGGCGAGCTCGCTGATCCTGCTGAGTGCAAGCAGATTGCTGACCTGGGCGTCGACTTCCTCGCCTGCGGTATCGGCAACATCCACGGCGTGTACCCTGCCGACTGGGCTGGCCTTTCCTTCGAGCGCCTGGGCGAGATTAAGGCTCAGACCGGCGACCTGCCCCTCGTCCTGCACGGTGGCACCGGCATCCCCGAGGATCAGATCAAGAAGGCCATCTCCCTGGGTATCTCCAAGATCAACGTCAACACCGATCTGCAGCTCGTCTTCGCCAAGGGCGTTCGCGAGTATATCGAGGCTGGCAAGGATCAGCAGGGCAAGGGCTTTGACCCCCGCAAGCTCCTCAAGCCTGGTCGCGAGAACATCGTTGCCCGCACCAAGGAGCTCATGGAGGAGTTTGGCTCCGTCAACAAGGCGTAAGTAGCGGTTTAACTTCCCGCCGGAGGCCCCGTTCACCCTACGCTTTTCCCTTGCGCTCACCTGACTTTGCCAGAAGTCGCGCAATGGGAAAAGCTCCGGGTGAACGGGGCCTCCTTTGTTAACTCGCTACAGGGTTACTGGGCTGAATTCATTTTTAGAGGTACCGTTTATCGGTGTTGAGGGTTCCTTTATTGGGGCTTTCTTTTTTATCTCGCTACAATGGGCTTCAAGAGTTCTAATGACTTGGAGTTTGGTATGGCTGTTATTAATGTGCTGCCTTCGGATGGGAAGGTCATTGACGAGGGTCCTGTTGGTTGCTCTGTTGATGTTTGCTGTGATGATTTCCGTCATCTCGATATTGGACTGCCGCCCGAGATTCTTCGTCTCAAGGATGCCGGATATTTGACGCAGGCTGTTGCGGCTTGTGATCGTCTTTTGGGGCAGAATCCCGATCCCTCGCTTGCTGCCTGCGTTCGTGCCGAGCGGTATCGCATGCTTGAGACGCCGCTTCTTTTTTCGGTGTCGCGCGATCGGGCTATTGCGATGATTCGCGAGGAGTGGCCTGAGTTTACCGAGGAGCAGTTTGACGATCTGATTGACCGTAAGCGTATTGACTGGCGCTTTATCGATGGCGAGCTGTTCGTTCTCGACAACTTCCTCGATTCGCTTCGCGTATATCCCAAAGAGGTCCCCGGCATGCGTCCCGATCCTACGGACGGAATTGCACTGCGCAACGAGATGCTCAAGGAGATGGAGTCACAAAACGGATTGACTCGCGTTATTACGCTTAAGGCGTCCTTGTCTGTCCCCGGCGCTCTAGAGGGGGAGACCGTTCGCGCTTGGCTTCCCGTAGCCGCCACCTGCCGCCAACAGTCTCAGGTCGAGATTCTCGACATGACGCCGGAGGGTGCTGTTGCTCCCGCGAACGCTTCGGCGCGTACCGCCTCGTGGTCTTCTTCGAGTGAGCGCTCATTCTCGGTGACTTATCGTTATCACATCGATGCTGCTTATTGTGATGTCTACGGTGGCACACTTCCGGTTCATCCGCGTATGGACGCGCCTCTGCCCGAGGATATTTCCGAGGACCGTCCGCACATTGCATTTACGCCGTATCTGCAGCAGCTGACGGCCAGCGTTGTTGGCGGACTCGAGGATCCGCTCGATCGCGCCCGTGCTATCTATGATTGCCTGACGCAGTATATCGACTATCGCTATCAGCCGCCGTACTTGCTTTTGGGATCTATTGCCGATGACTGCGCGCATTCGCTCCGCGGCGATTGCGGCGTTATGGCGCTCACGTTTATCACCATGTGCCGTATCGCGGACGTGCCTGCCCGTTGGCAGAGCGGCCTCTACGTTGCGCCCGATTCGGTGGGGTCGCACGACTGGGCAGAGTTCTATACGCCGCAGACCGGTTGGCTCAACGCCGACGTGTCATTTGGATCTTCTGCTCGCAGGATGGGGGAGGAGTGGCGCCGCCGTCACTACTTTGGCAATCTCGACCCATGGCGTATGGTGGCCAACAATCGATTCCAGGCAGAGTTTGAGCCCTCTTTCGACGGCATGCGCGAGGACCCTTACGATAACCAGATGGGTGAGGCTTCGGTCGACGGTCGCGGATGCCGTCAGCGCGAGATGCTACGCACGGTCGAACTCATCGAAATGTTCGAAGTTCCATTTTCGGACTAATCGGTAGAAAGCTGTGATAAACTAACTCACGCATTACGTGCCCGAGTGGCGGAATTGGCAGACGCAGTGGACTCAAAATCCACCGTTGGCAACAACGTGCGAGTTCGAGTCTCGCCTCGGGCACCATACATGCAAGTGAGCGTTCGAGGGGGGTTGCGGCCCCCTTTTTCGTGCCGAACTCGCGTGAGCGCGCGAAGCGTTAAGCAAACAGGCCTGTGGCCTGTTTGTAGCGGAGCGTGGCGAGGGCGCCGCGCGCCCGAAGCCCGGGGCTTCGCGAAGCGAAGGCCCTTCGAGTCTCGCCTCGGGCACCATACATGCAAGTGAGCGTTCAAGGGGGTTGCGGCCCCCTTTTTCGTGTACGTAATGTGATAACGCGCTGTACGTGTTATTATTCGCAAGGCGTTGTTCCCGCAATGCCCTAAAGAGGAACCCGAGGGTTCCCACCTTTTGGCGCCAATGAGCAGCTGACTGGTCATACAACTTAGATTCCCTTCCTCAAATCGAGGAACTCTATGTGTACGACCTGGTTGCTGAGAAGCGCCGGGTTATTTTTTTATGAATGGAGGTAGGGAAAATAGCTAAGTCTGATGACACCCGCATCAACGACGAGATTACTGCATCTTCGTGCCGTTTGATTGGCGTCGATGGCTCTCAGCTCGGCCTGTTCGCCATCCGCGATGCCCAGCGTGTCGCCGACGATCAGGGTCTCGACCTGGTCGAGATCGCTCCCAACGCGGAGCCGCCGGTCTGCAAGGTCATGGACTACGGTAAGTTCAAGTACCAGCAGGCCATGAAGGCCAAGGCTGCTCGTAAGAACCAGTCCAAGGTCGAGGTCAAGGAAATGAAGTTCCGACCCAAGATCGACGTTGGCGACTACGAGACCAAGAAGGGCCACGTTCTGCGTTTCCTCAAGAAGGGCGCACGCGTTAAGATCACCATCATGTTCCGCGGCCGTGAGATGGCTCACCCGGAGCAGGGCCTTAACGTTCTCGAGCGTCTCGCCGAGGATCTCAAGCCTTACGCTACGGTCGAGTCTAAGCCTAAGATGGAAGGCCGTAACATGCTTATGCTGCTCGCCCCGATTAAGGGCGCCTTCGATGAGGATAAAGCGGCAAGCGATACCAAGTAACTAGTGTTCTGTAACCGATTAAGGAGTATTTCATGCCTAAGATGAAGTCCCACAGCGGCACCAAGAAGCGTTTCCGCAAGACTGGCACCGGCAAGCTTATGCGCGCCAAGGCTTTCAAGAGCCACATCCTGAGCAAGAAGTCCACCAAGCGTAAGCGTGGCTTCCGTCAGGAGACCGAGATCGCCGCTGCCGACCGCAAGGTCATCAAGTCGCGTCTCGCCTAAGTTCGCGTTCCCGTTTTTCGTTTTACAGTCTAGGAGTTGATAGAACATGGCACGTATTAAGCGCGCTGTTGCCGCCAAGAAGAAGCGCCGTACCGTTATGCACCGTGCGAAGGGTTACTACGGTGCCGCTTCGCGTACTTACAAGCATGCTAAAGAGCAGGTCCAGCACTCTCTGCAGTATCAGTATCGTGATCGCCGCAATAAGAAGCGCGAGATCCGTTCTCTCTGGATCACTCGTATCAACGCTGCTGCTCGTCTGAACGACATCTCTTACTCTCAGTTCATGCACGGCCTGAAGGTTGCCGGCATCGAGCTCGACCGCAAGGTCCTGGCTCAGATGGCTTACGAGGACATCGAGTCCTTCAACGAGCTGGCTACCATCGCCAAGAAGGCTCTCGAGGCCTAATAGATTCTCTTGAATCGCTAGGGGAGTGTCGCGTTGTGCGCGGCGCTCCCTCTTTTTATCTGAAGCGCGGTTTACATTGCTAAAAGCGCGGGTAGATAAACACTTACAGGTGACCGATCTTTATATATCTTTTAACCGAAGGGTCATCATCTGATACGTGCAGTATTTCTGCACCAGCCTTTCTATGACATATATAGGAAGCGATGTATTGTGTAGGACTTGTGAAGAGTGGAATTCCCGCCCCCGGGGCCCCTCCGGTCTGGCAATATATCTCCTTGCCGCGCGGCCCGGTGCAACCGGGAACCGGCGCAGGCGTGCACCTTGAGAACCGGATACTGCGAGGATGGACACACCAGATGTGTCGCATCCGGGCAGACATCGAACCATTT
>NZ_JAQLFL010000012.1 GCF_028206995.1 Collinsella aerofaciens
AGGCCTGGCGTTAGCATGTCGCGATTCAATCTCGAAAACAGCATTGCCCAGTTGACAAAACTATAGGAACACCCCCCTGGCTTAGGAGGCTATAACCTGAGTGGTTTGCGGGCTAGCGGGCCTGCTTTACCTTGGCCGCCGCCTCGACAAACGACTTCCACAGGTTAAAGTCGGTCTCGAGCGTCTTCCACGTGTACTCAGGATGCCATTGCACGCCCAGGCAGAAAGGCTGGCCTTCGACTTCGATGCACTCGGGAACGCCGTCGGTTGCCTTGGCGACCAAGCGCGTGCTTTTACCCAGATGATCGACGCAGCAGTGGTGTGCGGAGTTGGTCTGGATCAGCCTGTGCCCGCCAAGCGCGCGCTCCAGAAGCGAGCCCGGCACGACCTCGACGGGATGCACGGGATCGTTGAGCACGTGGGTGTGACGCCACTGCGTGCGACCCTCGCGCGCACCCAGGCTCGGCACGTCCATGCACAGGGTGCCGCCGGTGGCGACGTTGAGCAGCTGCGTGCCGCGGCAGGTGGTAAAGAGTGGCTTTTTGGCGCGGAGCACCTCGCTGACCAGCTTAAACTCAAAACTATCGCGGATCTCGCAGCAGAGGGTGGGGTCGTAGGGTCGATCATCGCCCCAGCGCTTGGGATTGACATCGGGGCCGCCGGGAATGGCGATGCCGTCGGCGATATCGACGTAATGACGGATGACCTCAATGTCCTCGGTGATGGACATCTGCAGCGGCAGGCCGCCGGCGGCAAGGATGGCATCGACAAAGACGCTCGCAATCTCCTCGTTGGGGGAGAGCGTCTCGGTTAAAAACGGCTCTGCCTCTTCCCAGCGCGGCGCGACGAGGATGAGCGGACGGTCGGCGGGGGCGACGTCGACATGCGGGGTGTAGGACGATGAAGTGCGAGTTCCGATCATAGGTGCTGCTTTCGAATCTGAAGGTGACGGGGCGCATGAGAGACGTGGGACAACACTTCTGATGGATTTGTCCCACGGGGCGGTCTGGTTAGTGGCCCTTGATGGAGTTGAGGAAGTCCTGGGCGCGCTTGGTCTGGGGGTGGTCGAAGAACTCGTCGGGCGTGCCGGTTTCCACAATCTGGCCGTCGGCCATAAACACGACGCGGTCGGCCACGCGGCGGGCAAAGTTCATTTCGTGCGTGATGACGATCATCGTCATGCCCTGCTGGGCCAGACGGACCATGACCTCGAGCACCTCGTTGATCATCTCGGGGTCAAGGGCACTCGTGGGCTCGTCAAAGAGCATGGCCTTGGGTTGCATGGCAAGCGAGCGGGCGATGGCTACGCGCTGTTGCTGGCCGCCCGAGAGCTGTGCGGGCACCTTATCGGCCTGCTCGGCCACGCCCACGCGGCTCAGCAGGTCCATGGCGCGCTCACGGGCCTCGTCCTTGGAGACACCCAGCACATCGACCGGCCCCAGCATGACGTTTTGCAGTACGGTCATATGTGCGAACAGGTTGAACTGCTGAAACACCATGCCCAGTTCGGCACGCATGCGGGCAAGATCCTTGCCTTCCTGTGGCAGGGGCTCGCCCTCGATGAGGATCTCGCCCGAGTCGATGGTTTCCAGGCGGTTGATGGTGCGGCACATGGTCGACTTGCCCGAGCCCGAGGGCCCGATCACAACGACGACCTCGCCGCGGTCGACCGAGAGATTGATGTCGTTGAGGACGTGTAGATCGCCATAGTGCTTATCGACGTGTCTGAGCTCGATCAGCGGCTGATTGCCGGTGGAAGAGGTGCTCTGTGCCATGGTGCTCGGCTCCTTATGACTCGAAATGGTAAAGCGTTAGCGGATGATGGTCGCGCCGGTCTTGTGCGAAACATAGACAGCGGCCTTGTTGATCGCGACGTTGATGAGGATGTAGATGACCGCGATAACCAGGTAGACCGACACGAGGGCGTCGTAGTTGGTAATGAGCACGCGGGCGTTTTGCATGAGGTCGGGGTAGCTCACCACATAGGCGACGGTGGTGTCTTTGACTACGACCACAAGCTGCGAAATCAACGACGGAATGATAAACCGAATGGCCTGCGGCAACACGATTTTAAAGGTGATTTTAGCTTTGGAGAGACCGAGTGCCTGGGCGGCTTCGACCTGGCCGCGCGGCACGGCGTTGACGCCGGCACGGAAGATCTCGGCGAGTACGCCGGCGGCAGCGAGCGCGACGGGAAGCGTGAGCATCCAAAACGACGGCAGTGCGATCTTGTACTGGGGCAGCACCAAAAAGAAGAAGTAGATGAACAGCAGGCTCGGCACGCCGCGGAAGAAATCGGTGAGCACGCGGCAGACCAGCTGCAGCGGCTTAATGTCGCTGATGCGGCCGAGCATAAGGGCTAAGCCCAGCACCAGCGCGATGGCGCCTGCGGTGAGCGCGACCTTTACCGTGCCCTCAAAGCCGGCAAGCAGGAACTTCCAGGTGGTGAGGTGCGTAAAGAAATACCAATAGTGGACCGAAAGCTGGCCGGTCACATAAAAGCGCTGCAGCACGAGGACGGCGAGCACGGCGACGGCAACAAGCGAGATGGCGGTGCCGATGCGAATCTTGGCGCGCATCTTGGGGCCGGGAGCCTCGTAGAGCGCATCGCGCATGGTAAGCGCAGGGGAGGAGTGCTTGCTCATCGGAGGATCCTCACCTTCTTATCGATGTAGTTGCCAATGTGGCTCACCACAAAGGCCGTGCCCAGGTAGCCGAGCGCCGAGATAAAGAACGCGGCGACGCCGCCGAGCGAGCGGGTATTGATGTAGCTCACCACGCCGGTGAGCTCCTGTGGTTTAAGCGGCACCTGGCTGCCGAGTGCGGTGGTGAGCATGACGGCGATAAAGAGGTTGGTCATGGGCAGCACGCTCGAGCGCAGCGCCTGCGGAATCACGATCTTGGCGAGGATACGGTTAAAGCTCATGCCGAGCGAGCGGGCGGCTTCCACCTGGCCGACGCCGACGGTGTTGATGCCACTCATAAAGTTCTCGGAGCCAAAGGCCGAGCCCAAAAGGACCGTGGCGACGATAACGCAGGTGCGGTAGGGCAGGACGACCTTGAGCGGCGGCAGCGCATAGACGACGATGATGAGCAGCGCGATGCCGGGGATGTTACGGAAGACCTGGACATACAGGTCGCCAAAGACGCGCAGCGGCTTGAGCGGCGACACGCGCATCACGGTGACGGCGACGGCCAGCACCATGGCGATGGCAAACGACTCAAGCGTCATGCCCCAGGTTGCTAGCAGCGCGTCGATATAGTTCTGGCCATAGAGCGACCAGAGTTCGGAGAGACTCATGCGGACCTCCCGCCGGTAAGGAAAGGGGCTCCCGTGTGTACGGAAGCCCCGACAACTCAGTGAGGAAACAGTTTACCGCAATAAAGCGCATCATGCGTTTCCGTATGGTTTCGTTGCGGCCGTTACCAGGCTCGCTGCCTAGGCGCCGATCTCGGGCAGCTCGGGAACATTGGTGTCGCCCGTACGGTCGCCGATGCAGATCTGCCACAGTTCAGTCCAGGTGCCGTCGTCCTCGATCTTCTTAAGGAAGTCGTTGACAAAGGCGACGCCGTCGGAATCGAGCGGCAGACCGATACCATAGGGCTCCTTGCTGCCGAAGGGCTTGCCGGCGATCTTGTACTTACCGGGCTCGCGGACCAGGGCGCTCTGCTGCATGTTGTTATCGATGACGTAGGCGTCAACGCGGCCCTGCTGGAGTGCCTGGCGGGCCTCCTCGTCGGTCTTGAACTCCTGCTGGCTGGCCTTGGGAGCGAACTCCTCCAGGATGGCGGGGCCGTTGGAGCCGGACTGGACGGCGACGTTCTTGTCGGCCAGGTCTTCGACGCTCTTGATGTCGTCGTTATCGGCAAGCACCAGGATGGCCTGCTGCGTGTAGTAATAGGGACCGGCAAAGGAGACAAGCTTCTTGCGCTCGTCGGTAATGGTGTAGGTGGCAAAGACGGCGTCGACCTGGCCGTTCTGCAGGACAGACTCGCGCGTGTCCGAGGTCACCTGGGTGATCTCGACCTTGTTCTCGCCCAGGATGTAGTTGGACAGGAGCTGTGCGATACCGGCATCGAAGCCGCGGGTCTGACCGTCTTTCTCGTTGAGGAGAGAGAAGAGCGTAGAGGTCTGAACGCCGCCGATCTTAAAGACGCCGGCGTCCTTGACGGCTGTGGCCCAGGTGCTGGCGGCGATGGCGTCGTCATCGGCCTTGGGGCCGTCGTTGACGAGCTTGTCGAATGCCTTGGCATCGAGCGTGGCGGAAACCTCGGTATCCTCGGAGCTCTTGGAGGAGCCGGCGGCGGAACCCTTGTCGGCCTCGGCGCTGGTGTCGGAGCAGCCGGCAAGACCAAGGCCGGCGACGGTTGCGAAGGTGGCGGCAACGAAGCCGCGGCGGTCGAGAACGACCTGCTGGGAGAGGTTCTTGCTCATGGTAGAACACCTTTCTCAATAAAATCCCTAGCGGTTGAGTAGAGTTATACCCTATCGCGCTCAAATGGGTCAACACGAAATAACTCAGAAACATACTTACCTTATGGGTTATTCTTCCTACCAAAAAGGGACAGGCACCTTTGTGGTGGTTCTTGCAGATGTGGCGGCCCGCCTCGCTGTTTTGTCTCAATCTGTAACAGTTAGACGGGAATTCGGGCCCTGGATGTTACAGATTGAGATAATCGCGTCGCGAAAACAAAAACCTCCGCAGGGATGCTTCCCTTGCGGAGGTTTTCTTACTCGTTGAGTAGTCTTGCGGCTTCGGCGGCCATGTTCTCGACCGTCATGCCGTTTTGAGCGAGCAGTTCGTTGGGGTCGTAGCGGTCGGGGAAGCCCTTGGCGATGCCGAAGGTGCGCGTGCGCAACGGCGTGCATGCCAGATAACATGCCACACGCTCACCCCAGCCGCCGTCCAAGATGCCGTCCTCGAGGGTGACGACAACGCGATGCTCGGCGGCAAGACTGTCGAGGAACTCACGGTCAAGCTCGGTTGCAAAGCGCGGGTTGACGAGCGTGGCCTCGATACCGTACTCGGCAGCCAAGCGGTTTGCCACGCGCTCGCCCAGCTCAAAGAAATCGCCAAGCGCGAGCACGGCAACGTTGCGACCCTGGCGCACCACGTTGTAGCGAACGGAGCTGTAGTCGGCGTCTTCGGCGGGCGCCAGATCGGGACGGCTTACCAGGCCAATACCAGGCACGCGAATCGCCACAGGATGCTCGCGATGGTCGAGCGACCAGCTCAGCATGGACAGATATTCCTCCATGCAGGCCGGCGCTAGGTAGCGCATATTGGGAAGGGCGCCCAGCATGGAAATATCAAAGAACGAGAGATGCGTCTCGGACGTAGTGCCAAAGATTGACGCGCCAAACACCAGGATGGTCGCCGGGGCGTCGTTGAGGCACAGGTCGTGCCACAGCTCGTCGTAGGCGCGCTGCAAAAACGTGCCGTACACACCAAAGACTGGCTTGGCACCCGAGCGAGCAAGCGCGGTGGCAAAGGTCACGGCGTGCTCCTCGGCAATGCCCACATCGACGAACTGTTTGCCGGCGGCAGCGCGAAGCTCGGGTGTAAAGCCCATGATGTAGGGTGTGGCGGCCGTGATGCCAACGACCTGTGGATCGCGCTCGATGGCGGCGCTGAGCGCCTCGCCCGTAATGTCGGCATAGGTGCGCGGCGCAGGCTCGCTCGGATGGCCCGGGCAGAGCTTGCGCCCGGTTGCCATGTCAAACGGACCCACGTGATGCCAGCGCTCGGGGTCGTTCTGGGCCGGCTCAAAGCCCTTGCCCTTGGCGGTGGAGACGTGCAGCACGATGGGATGATCGATATTGCGCAGTTCCTGCAGCGCGTCGACTAGGGCCAACACATCGTTACCGGCGTCCAGATAGCGGTAGTCGAGCCCCATCGCGCGGAAAACGTTGCGCTCACAGGCGCCGTTGCTGGCGCGCAGCTCGGCCAGATTGCGATACAGGCCGCCATGGTTCTCGGCAATGGACTGGTCGTTATCGTTGACGATGATGATCAGGTTGCTGTCGAGATCGGCGGCATTGTTGAAGCCCTCAAACGCCAGGCCGCCAGAAAGCGAGCCGTCGCCAATAACAGTAATGACGTTATACGTGTCGTCCGCCAGGTCACGAGCGTGCGCCAGGCCGCAGCCCAGGCTCACCGACGTGGAGGTATGGCCCATGGCGAACAGGTCGTGCTCGGACTCGTCGGGATTGGCAAAGCCAGAAGCCTCACCATAACGCTCCGGATCGATATAAGTGTACGCGCGCCCAGTCAGCGCCTTGTGGGCGTAGGTCTGGTGCGAAACGTCAAAGACAATTTTGTCGGTGGGGGAGTTAAACACGCGATGGAGCGCGACCGTGAGCTCAACGACGCCCAAGTTGGGGGCAACGTGCCCGCCGACGGCGGCGGAGCTTTCGAGGATGGCGTGGCGAATCTCGCCGCAGAGCAGCGGAAGCTCGGCGCGGTCGAGAGCCTTGACGTCCTCGGGCGTTGTCGTTTGCGTAAGCAGCATCGTTGTGGGTTACTCCATGCGAATCGTGCGCCGGCACTCCCTCGGCCGGCACAATTGCACAAGACAGTCTCGCACATTTTGGCGTTTGATATGTGACGGCGGCGCGGTAATTCGCCAACTGGTGGGGCAAAACGTTTTGTCCGATGCCATACTGATGTGTTCCATGATGTTTTTATCGATTGTGCACAGGCCGTGGCTTGCCGCCGTGAGCCGCTGGAAGGAGGCAGCATGTCCGATGCCGTTCGTGCCGAGAAAGTCGCGCGCGAAGTAGACCATGCTGCCCGTCAACTGGCACAGGCGGGCCGTCTGGACCTGACGCGCGAGTTTATCCAGCATGGCGATGTGACGGTGTATACGCATGTGACCTCGGTGGCGCGGGCGAGCCTGTCTTTTGCCGAGCGCCTGGGCCGCGTCGGTGTCTCGGTCGACCGTGCCTCGTTGCTGCGCGGAGCCCTGTTACACGATTATTTTCTCTATGACTGGCACGATCCCGACCCGAGCCATCGACTGCACGGATTCCGGCATCCATTTTTTGCTCTGGCGCGTGCCGAGGAAGATTTTGAGCTGACGCCGCGCGAGCGGAATATTATCGTGCGGCATATGTTTCCGCTGGTGCCGGTGCCACCGGCGTGTCGTGAGGCATGGATTGTGTGTCTGGCGGATAAATGGTGTGCTCTGCGCGAGACGATCGCCGGCCGCCTGCCGCGCAAGGACGAGACAGACGATAGCGTGAGTAAAGCATCGAGCGAAAAGAGGAGAGGGTAGACGGTGGGGACCGCGATTGATATTGCGTTTGGCGGCGCGACGCTTGCCGCCTGCCCACTCTCGGCGCTGGTGCTCTCGTTTGCCTTTTACGGGTTTTGCGGTTGGGCATGGGAGTCGACGGTCTGCGCCATGCTCAATCACGGACGATTTGCCAACAGTGGCTTTTTGCTGGGGCCGTGCTGCCCCATCTATGGCGCGGGCGGCATTGCCTGCTGGCTGCTGTTGCGTGGGATTCCGGATGCCTCGAGCCAGTTTGTCGCTGCAGCGCTCGTATGCAGCGTGATTGAGTACAGCGTAGGCGTGCTGTTGGAAAAAACAACGGGCGCTCGCTTTTGGGATTACTCGCACCTGCCTTTTAACTTGCACGGACGCATCTGTCTGTACTGGGCCTGCGCGTTTGGCTTGGGTGCGTTGTGTATTTGCCGTTTAGTGGAGCCGGCATTGCTGGGGCTGCTTGGCCATCTGCCGGTGCTGATTGTGCGGTTGTCCGCCTTTATCGTCGCGGTCGCGATGATGGTCGACGCGGTGTGCTCGTTGGCGAGCTGGCGGCGTCTGTCCGATCAGCTGGAGCGCGTGCGCGCCGACCTTGCCGATCGCATCAACGAATCGCTTGCCGATGCCTCGGACTCAATGCTCGAGCGCATTCCCGAATCGACGATTGACTCGGTGGCGCAGACGCACATCCGTAGCCGTGCCGTTAACGCGTGGCTGGCCGAGCTGGGTGACGCCGCGCTCGATGCCCTGCGCGAGAAGGCTTCAATGCCGACGTTTATCGCGGATGGTGCTCGCGGCCTGGCACTTGCTGCCCGCCGCGTGGCCGATGCCGCGCCGAGCATGCCGCGTCCGTCGCTCAGTCGTCGCCTTGCCGGCAAGCGCATAAGCCGTCCGGTGCCGAGTGTGTCACTCAGCCGCCGCGACCTACGCTTCTTTAACGCCTTCCCGCGCCTGCGCATCAATCGCTACGAAGGTGTCATTCGAGCAACTAATCTCCGCGACCGCGCCCACGAGCTGTTTCGGCGCTAGCCGGGACGGGCACGCTCACGGCTCCCTTGCTCGCGTATTTCCCGTCCGTTTCGCGTCCGTTGCCGTGCCGTTTCCAAGATTGCGGCACCGTTTCCATTCGACAACGCAGCGTTTAACAACGCCGTATCTGGTCTACACCAGTTGCCCCTCGGCCGCATTATGGGCGCCGACAACGTTCATGCGATTAAGGGGGAGCGAATGTACGATACGGGATCGACAACGTTTATGCTCATCTGCACTATGCTCGTGTTTTTAATGACACCGGGTCTGGCGTTTTTCTATGGCGGCCTGTCCAGGCGCAAAAATGTCATCAACACCATGCTCATGTGCTTTGGCGCCATTGGCCTGGTTGGTGTGCTGTGGATTGTTGCCGGCTGGTCGCTGGCCTATGGCGGTGACGACTCGAGTCCATTTATTGGAGGCCTTGACCAGCTGCTGTGCCTTCCGGTGCTCAACCAGGTGCTGCAGGCGGCCGAGGGCAATGCCGCGGACGGTGCCGCCTACCCTCAGATCATCAACATCGCCTTCCAGATGGCGTTTGCCATGATCACGGCTGCTATCGTCACGGGCAGCCTGGCCGGCCGCGTTAAGTTCGGTGCCATGACGGCCTTCCTGGGCATTTGGCTGCTCGTGGTCTATGCGCCGCTCGCCCACATGGTCTGGGGCGGCGAGGGCTCCTTTATCGGTGACATGATCGGCGCGCTCGACTTTGCCGGCGGCGACGTGGTGCACATTTCGTCCGGTCTCACGGGCCTGATTCTCTGCTTAATGCTCGGACGTCGTCGTGGCTTTGGCATGGTGAGCTACCGTCCGCATAACGTGCCGTTTGTGGCGCTGGGCGCCGGCCTGCTTTGGTTTGGCTGGTTTGGCTTTAACGGCGGCAGCGAGTTTAAGGCCGACGCCGTTGCGGCACTCGCCATCCTCAACACCGTGACGGCCAGCGCGGCGGGCATGGTCTCGTGGCTTGCCGTCGAGCGCGTGCATACCGGCCGCCCCACGCTGGTGGGCGCCAGCACTGGTCTGGTTGCGGGCCTTGTGGTGGTCACGCCCGGCGCGGGCTTTGTCGAGCCGTGGGCAGCGCTGGTCATGGGCCTGATCGTCTCGCCCGTCTGCTATTTGGCCATCAGTCATCTTAAGACCAAGTTCGGCTACGACGATGCGCTCGACGCGTTCGGTTGCCACGGTATCGGCGGTATCTTGGGCGGCGTGCTCACGGGCCTGTTCTGCGTGCCGGAGCTTTCGTGGACCGGCAAGGGCGGCCTGCTCTACACGGGCGACGTGTCGCTGCTCATCTCGCAGATTTTGGGCATTGTGGTGACGGTCGCTATTGTGCTGGTGCTCGATTTGGTGATCGCCGCGGTGGTCAAGGCACTGTTCCACGGCAGTCTGCGTGTGGACGAGGCCGATGAGGCGCTGGGCCTGGATGCGAGTCAGCACGGCGAGAGCGCCTACCCTTCGTTCTCCGGACTCGATTAGCAGCTTCCCCAAGCACTGCACCTCGGCCTTCAATCGTCGTTTGCGTACCTTAAGTACGCGACACTCCTCTTTCAGGCCGATCTGCGGCACTTGGGAAACCTGCTAAGACCTGTTAGTTGTACTTATCTGATCTACAAGGTTGGTCTGTGGCACCTGGAAAACCCGTGCCATGTGAGGGACAATTCATTTCTTTATTAAAGAGAGGAATTCACTATGAAGAAGATTACGGCGATTGTTCGCGCCGAGAAACTTGAGGTTCTTAAAGACGCGCTGTTTGCTGCCGATGTTCGCGGTATGACTATCAACCAGGTGCAGGGCTGCGGTGCACAGCATGGCTGGAAGGAATACGTGCGCGGCAACGAGTTGCTTGTCAACACGATCCCTAAGGTGCAGTTCACCCTTATCTGCGCCGATGAACATGTCGACGGCATTGTCGAGATTATCTGCAGCGCCGCTCGCACCGGTGCCGTCGGCGACGGCAAGATCTGGGTCGAGTCGATCGAGGAAGTTATCCGCATCCGTACCGGCGAACACGGCCCCGCCGCGGTGTAGAATCGACCGCCTGCCATCCGCAACGTTAAAATACTGCAATGAGGCACAAGACTTGCGTTGCGGATGGACAGATTATGGGGCGTAATAAATATCCCGAGGAGACGGTCGCGAAGATTCTCGACGCGGCGCTGGAGCTATTCTGCGCACAGGGTTATGAGGGGACGAGCATTCAAGATATCGTCGACCGCCTCGATGGCATGACCAAGGGCGCTGTCTATCATCACTTTAAGAGCAAAGAGGAGATTTTCAACGCCGCTTTTGATCGAGCAATGGCTCCGATTGTTGAGCAACGTCGCTCAACGCTTGGTATCGGCAATATGACCGGAGCCCAAAAGCTCAAGCGACTGTACGCGCCCGAGTCTATCGTTCCACAAATTGAGCTATGGGCACGCATGCATCCTGCGGCAGATCCGGTAAAAAGCTCGCGGCTGCTGGCGATGCAGTACCAAGGTTCGTTTGACGAGTCGGCCGATGGCAATCTCTTGCCAGTAATCGAGGAGGGCATCGCCGACGGCTCCATTGCGTGCGAATGCCCGCGCGAAGCAGCGGAGGCCGTATCGTTGTTAGCGAATCTTTGGCTGCTGCCATTGTTCCGTCCGCTCGAGCCCAAGGAGCGAATGCTTGCTCGCGCACAATGTTTGGCGCAGATGGCGGCCGCGGTGGGGCTTGATTTGGGTAATGAAGTGCTCCAGACAACGGCCCAGATTTGGGACGTATGGAACCGTGCCGGGTGGTAATATAGATACCAACGGTATGTAATTGATTTGTGAGGGTAGCCACGGCTGCCCTTTTCAAGTCATTAAATACATACTGACAGTATGTATTTGGGGGCAGGCTTATGGCTGGGATGCGAAGAATTAGCGTTTCATTGGCGCCAAAAACAGTGCGATCTATCAGGCTATTTGGTCTTCTTGTTGCACAGCTGTGTGCGTATTCGATGCTGTCGGCACTGTGCTTTGCGTGTCCGCTTTACTTGTTCGATTGCAGCGGCTCCTCAACGTTATATGGCGCCGTCGCGGCGATAGCGTTCATACCGGGCGTGCTCGCGACTCCGGTTGGCGGGATTTTGGCGGATCGGGGAAGACATCGCGGGGTTCTTGTGGTACTCGGCATTGTTCTGATGGCTGCATCACTGCTGTTTATCCCCATGAAGCGTTCGCTGCCTCTTGCGGTTGTCGTGGCAGCAATGCTTTGCGTCCAATATGGCATCCAATCGCTGCTGAAACCGATGCTTCAAATTGAGGCGGTGCGTATGACGGGCCAAGAAAAGGTTGAGCGTGCCACTGCGTTGGTCTCGCAGATAATCATGATGAGCAATATCTTGGGGCCTGTAGTCGGGACGGCAGTCTATGGGTGCTTTGCTATCGATACTCTATGCGAAACCGCGGCGTTGACGTTTACGATTTCAGCCCTGCTGTTCGGGGGCGCACTCAAGCAAAATGCCTCATCTGAAACGATGGGAGACGGCGCGACTCGTACGACACGCCGAAACGATTTTCGGGAGTTGATTCGGTACCTGTCTCAAAACTCATCATTGCTCGTTGTGTTTTTGATTGCGGCTATTTTGAACCTTGCGTTAGTTGGGTTAACGATTGGTGCTCCCGTTATTGTTGCAAAGCATCTCGGAATGCAGTCATCCTTTGTTGGGATTATTGAGGTGGCTATGGGCTTAGGTGGTCTTGTCGGCAGTGGTTTGGTCGGTATTTGGCCGCATCGTTTTTCCTTCAAGGGCATATGTCGATATGTTGCGATGATCTGTTTAGGAGTCGTACCGATTATTGTCACGCTACTGAGCGGTCCTAACGAATTTGCGTTTGTCGCGCTTGCGGCCGGCTCGGCATGGGTCATGGCGTGGGCAAGCGTTACATCGGTTGAAGTCGTTTCATTCGTTCAGCGGTCAGCGCCAAAGGAACTCTGCGGAAAAGTGCTGGCACTCGTTTACATGGCGCTTTCCTGCGCAATGCCTATTGGCCAATTGGTTTACGGGCTCGCATATGATCGATGGACTCCGGCGATTGTACTCGCAGGAATGTTGGCGGTGCTGACGTTGATGACAGCGCTGTTTTATCGGCTGAAAAGTCGCTTATGGCGAATGTCTTAAGGCGCTGGGGCACCGTGAATTTGTGGAGGCAGTGGCACGTCGCGCCGGGACGCCATTGTTTGGGCGTGCCCGTTCTCGTCTACAATATCGTGCAGACGAAGGAGGGGCATGCCCATGATCAAGATGTTTGCGAGTGACTTAGACGGAACGCTGCTGAACGCCCTGCACGAGGCGGATGGGACCATCCGCCGTGCCATCCGCGAGCTGACCAAGGCTGGCCTGTATGTGGTTCCCGCGACCGGACGCTCGACGCTGCCGATTGGCGAGCATGGCTTTACGGGCCTGGCGCTTGACGCCTGCTGCTCCAACGGATCCATCGTGCGTGACAGCCATGGCGAGGTGCTCAAGACCTGGACCATCGACCCACAGATCACCGAGGAGCTGCTCAAGGAGTTTCCGGATATCTGTTTTGACTGCTCCACGCCCGACGGCATGTTTTCGAGCGGATCGTTCGAGATGCACCAGGCGGGCTTTAAAAAGGACAGCCCTATCAAGCGCATCGTGATGCGCGGCATGCGTGCGCGTGGCGGGTATCACGAGGAGCAGTATTTCGATCAGTCGATCGGCGATATCTTGCGTCACGATGTATGCAAGATCAATTGTCGCGTGACCTCGCCCGAGCTGGAGCGCGACCTTAAGGCATATTTGGCCGAGCGATCGGATCGCGTGGTCAACGCGCCGTTCGATCCGGTGATGTTCGAGATCACGGACGTGACGTGCAACAAGGGCGAGAGTGTGGCTTGGCTGGCGGGCTACTACGGTATTGCCGAGGATGAGGTCGCGGTCTACGGCGACGGCGGCAACGACATCGCCATGCTCAAGCGTTTCCGTCACAGCTATGCCACCAAGAATGGCAGTGACGCGGCCAAGGCCGCCGCGAGCGCGACTATCGGCAGCTGCATGGTCCACGCCGTCCCCAAACACATGCTTGCCACCATGCACAAGCAGAATTCCTGCACCGTAATCGAATAATGTGACAAAGGGACAGCCCCTCTGTCACATGGGAGATGCCGGCTTTTGGCGTATAGGACTGTCTCGCTTTCGCCACCAACAAATTTCGAGTTATTCGGCCTGTCGGAGGTCGTTAAATGGCTAAAGATGCCCTCGCAGGAACATTCATACCTCTAATGGTGTTTGATTCGGTGACGTAAGTGCGCAAATGGGCATGTATGCGCTCAAATAAGGACAAAAACTCTCAGATAATCCCGGTGGTGCATTTATGCAGAACCAGCAGCGTGGCCGAATAACTCGAAAAATGTAGGTAGCAGTTCGGCGACAAGCTCGGGTATGGCAAAGGAACTGTTCCTTCGCCATACCCGAGTTCCGATCTTCTGAAATGCGAACAAACATTCGCATATCTAACTGCGCTTTGATAGAATTGGTATCGTTGACGGCAGTTCCATGTGCCGGGCAGCGCCCTCCATCTGATGGGAGGTGATGCCCATGACCGATTTGATTGATTTCGTGAGGCTTCTGACTGCTTTGGTCTCGTTCTTCACGGCGCTTGTCGGCCTTTCCGAGGCACTCAAGCAGCGTTCGAAGCGCAACAGAAGGGGTCGCCGCCGCTAAGGCGTTGACCCCCTAATGCAAACAACGGCGCTGCCCAGCTTTCCAGAACTTGGGCTGCCGTCGACACTATTCTACCCACGAATGACATTTTGGACAATCGGTAATGCCGCTCTAAAAGCCTGGCACAACCGGCACAACCTAGGCGGTCGCTGGATGTGACAAAGAGACTGCCCCTTCGTCGCATTCCAAATATTGCCTTTACGTGTTGATACACACGGTGTGCAATAATACTCGCACTGTGCAATAGCGCACAGGCTGAGTAACAAGGAGGACGCTTGTCCCAGCTCGAGAAATGCGATCGCCGGTCCCTTCGCTCGCAGCGTGCCCTTCGCCAGGCGCTTGCCAGCGAGCTTGCCGAAAGCGGCGACCTTTCGCACATTAACGTCGCGTCGCTCACCGAGCGCGCCGGTCTTACACGCCGCACGTTCTATTCGCACTACCGCGATATCCCCGACTTTATCAGCCAGATCGAGAACGGCCTGCTTGCCGAGATTCGCGAGCGGGTTGAGCTTATCACCGCAGCTCAATTACCCGATCTTTACCGCAATATCGACGAGCTCGAGCCGGCACCCGGTTCGGTTGAGCTGCTTCGCTATCTTGCGGCTAATCGCGACCTTATCGGGGCCCTGCTGGGCCCGGGCGGCGACCCCGCCTTTATTAAAAAGATCATCGATACCGCACGCGAGGCCGTGGTGCCGCGTGCACAGACGGGCATTTTGGGCTTGGCGCTGGGCACCTTCTTTGACTACTACGTCACCTATGTCGTGAGTGCCGAGGTCGGCATGATCCAACGTTGGTTTGAGCGTGACCTTTCCGAATCGCCCGAGACCATGGCGCGCATTATGACGGTCATCGCTTTTGTGCGCCCCGGTGACCTGTACGGCCAACCCATCGATATCAACGTGCCGGAATACGGCATGAAGCTATTGAATCTGCAGCTCGAGGATGCGGTCGACACCACCGCAACCGTCGAGTCCAACAACTAAGAGGAGAGACAATGAGCAAACTCGTCGAGGGCATTAAGGACCGAATGGTCGCTGCCGCGCGTGAGGCTGCACCCGCCGTGGTGGACGCCGCGCAGAAGGCGGCGACCGCGGCTGCCGAGAAAGTTGCCGAGGCAGTTGCCGATGCCAAGAACGCGGCAGGGGAGACGTCCGTCGCTAGCGAGCCCGCTACCGCCGCTGAGCCCGTAGCCGTCACCGCCGCCCACGCCCCCGAAGGCGCGATCTTCAACCCCGAGGCCGCCCGCGGCAACCTGCACCTGGGCATCGACGTGGGCTCCACCACCGTTAAGCTCGCTGTGCTCAACGACGACAACCAGATTGTCTACGCCAAGTACCAGCGTCACCACACCGACGTCCGCGCTTGCGCCCGCGACTTGTTCGAGGGTGCCGCGACCGTGCTGCCGACGGCCCAAATGACCTGCGCCATTACCGGCTCAGGCGGCCTGCTGCTGTCCCAATGGCTCGACCTGGAGTTTGTTCAGGAGGTCATCGCCAGCAAGCGTGCCGTCGAGACCCTCATTCCGGCCACCGATGTTGCCATCGAGCTGGGCGGCGAGGACGCCAAGATCATCTACTTCGACAACGGCATCGAGCAGCGCATGAACGGCACCTGCGCCGGCGGCACGGGCGCGTTCATCGATCAGATGGCAACCCTGCTGCACACCGACGCCAGCGGCCTTAACGAACTCGCGGCCAACGCCACCACCATCTATCCCATCGCCAGCCGCTGCGGCGTTTTTGCCAAGACCGACGTGCAGCCGCTGCTCAACGAAGGCGCCCGTCCCGAGGACGTCGCCGCTTCCATCTTCCAAGCCGTCGTGACCCAGACCATCTCGGGCCTGGCGTGCGGCCGTCCCATCCGCGGCAACGTCGCCTTCCTGGGCGGCCCGCTGCAGTATCTCTCCGAGCTGCGCCACCGCTTCTACCTCACGCTCAACCTGGACGAGGAGCACCGTATCGTGCCCCAAAACGCCCACCTGTTTGTGGCGAGCGGTGCCGCCATGGCGCACGAGTCCAATAAGCTCAGCTCGTTCCCGCAGCTCATCGAGGCCATCGACAGCCTGGGTGACACGCAGGGCGCCGAGGTCGAGCGTCTGGACCCGCTCTTTGCCACTGACGAGGACTTTGCCGAGTTCAAAACCCGCCACGACCAGGAAGTCGTCCCCAAGGGCAAGCTCGACGGCTACACCGGCCGCGTGTTCATCGGCATCGACGCCGGTTCCACCACCATGAAGGCCGCGCTCGTGGGCGAGGACGGCCAGCTGTTGCACACCTGGTACGGCAACAACAACGGTGACATCCTGGGCACGGCCAAGGTCATCATGGCCGATTTCTACAACCATATCCCTGCAGGCTGCACCATCGGCCACGTGACCACCACGGGCTACGGCGAGGCACTGCTCATCGAGGCCCTCAAGGCCGATTCCGGCGAGATTGAGACCGTCGCGCACCTGCGCGGCGCCAAGGCATTCCTGCCCGGCGTCGAGTTTATCCTGGACATCGGCGGCCAGGACATGAAGTGCTTGCGCGTCAAGGACGGCGTTATCGAGCACATCATGCTCAACGAGGCCTGCTCGTCGGGTTGCGGTAGCTTTATCGAGAGCTTCGCCGTCTCTATGAACATGGACGTGCGCGCGTTCGCCGATGCCGCCATCCATGCCAAGGCCCCGGTCGATTTGGGCAGCCGCTGCACGGTCTTTATGAACTCGCGCGTCAAGCAGGCGCAAAAGGAAGGCGCCACGGTGGGCGACATCGCGGCCGGTCTGTCCTATTCCGTCATCAAGAATGCCCTGTTCAAGGTTATTAAGCTGCGCGACCCCAAGGAGATTGGCAGTCAAGTGATCGTCCAGGGCGGCACCTTTATGTCCGACGCCACGCTGCGTGCGTTTGAGCAGCTCACCGGCGTGCATGCCGTGCGCCCAGACATCGCCGGCTGCATGGGCGCCTATGGTGCGGCCCTGCTCGCCCGCGATCGCGCCGGTGCCGATGGCACCTCGACCATCCTTTCGGCTGAGGACATCGCGCACCTTACCGTGACGCAAAAGCATGTCCGCTGCGGCCGTTGCTCCAACAACTGCCAGCTCACCGTCAACGACTTTGGCGGCGGCAGGCGCTTCATTACTGGCAACCGCTGCGAGAAGGGCGCCGGCCACAAAAAGCAAAAGACCGAGGCCCCCAACCTCTTCAAAAAGAAAAACGAGTTGCTGTTTAACCGCGAGGTGCTGAGCCCCGACGAGGCCCCGCGCGGCACCGTCGGCATCCCGCGCGCGCTCAACATGTACGAGAACTACCCCTTCTGGCATGCATTCTTTACGCGCCTGGGCTTTAGCGTGCAGCTGTCCGACCAGTCGAGCAAAAAGACCTACCAGGCGGGCATCGAGTCCATGCCGTCCGAGAGCGTGTGCTACCCGGCAAAGATGAGCCACGGCCATGTGATGAACCTTATCGACCGCGATGTCGACTTCATCTGGATGCCGTGCGTGCGCTGGGAGCGCAAGGAGGATCCGACCGCCGGCAACTGCTATAACTGCCCCATCGTCATGAGCTACCCCACGGCGTTGGCACTCAACATCGACGAGATCCGCGAGCAGAACATCGAGTTCCTGTACCCGTTTGTGCCCTATCACGATAAGACCGAGCTCAAGCGCCGTCTGTACCAGGTGCTCGCCGTCGACCGTGTGGCCGATGCTGAGGCCGGTCGCGGTCGCGTGCGTGGACCCAAGATCACGCGCTCCGAGGTCGATGCCGCCGTCAACGCTGCCTTTGAGGCCGATGCGCGCTTCCACGAGGACATCCAGACCATGGGCGAGGAGGCCCTTAAGTGGGTCGAGGACCACGGCGGCCACGGCATTGTGCTCGCCGGTCGTCCCTACCATAACGACCCCGAGATCAACCATGCCCTGCCCGAGCTTATCTCGAGCTTTGGCTTTGCGGTCTTTACCGAGGATTCGCTTGCGCACCTGGTGAAGCCCGAGCGTCCCATCCGCGTCGTCGACCAGTGGATGTACCACAGCCGCCTGTACGCCGTCGCCCGTTTTGTGACGATGCGCAACGACCTGGACCTGATTCAGCTCAACTCCTTCGGCTGCGGCTTGGACGCCCTGACCACTGATCAGGTGCAGGAGATCCTGGAGGCCAGCGGCAAGATTTACACCGTGCTCAAGATTGACGAGGTGTCCAACTTGGGCGCCGCGCGTATCCGTATTCGCTCGCTCATGGCGGCGCTCAAGGACCAGGAGGCCGAGCGCTTGGCCGAGGCTACGGCCGCGGGCGAGACTTACGAGCAGGGCGATGCCGCGCCGGTGGCGCCCTCCACGGATGCCCCCGCGTTCGCGAGCCGTAAGTACACGTTCGAGGCGCAGCGCGAGAGTGCTTCGACCGCGTGGCCCAAGGTGCCCTTTACCGAGCAGATGCGCGAGGAGGGCTACACCATCCTGTGCCCGCAGATGGCGCCGATCCACTTTGACCTGGTCAAAGAGGTGTTCCGCGGTGCCGGCTACAACTTGGAGCTGCTGCCCTCGACCGACCATGACGCCGTCGAGGCGGGCCTGCGCTACGTGAACAATGACATCTGCTATCCGTCGATTCTGGTGACGGGTCAGATTATGGAGGCCATCGAGAGCGGTCGGTACGATCTGTCCAAGACGGCTGTGGTCATCAGCCAGACCGGCGGCGGCTGCCGTGCCACCAACTACATCGCACTCATCCGCAAGGCCCTGCGCGAGAGCGGCCACCCCGAGATTCCGGTGATCTCGCTTTCGGCCGTGGCGCTCGGCGAGGACAACCCCGGCTTTAAGGTTACGCCGGCGCTGCTTAAGCAGGCAGTCTACGCGGTGCTCTTTGGCGACGTGATGATGCAGATGCTCTACCGCTGCCGCCCGTACGAGGCCACGCCCGGTGCCGCCAACGCACTCTATGAGGAGTACATGGCGCGCGCCCGCAAGCTGGCGCCTAAGTTTAACCGCCACAACTACACCAAGCTGTGCCGCGAGGCCATCCGCGCGTTCGACACCATGCCGCTCGTGGGCGAGGGCACCAAGCCGCGCGTGGGCTTGGTTGGCGAGATCCTGGTCAAGTTCCATCCCACAGCCAACAACCACGTGGTCGATGTGATCGAGCGCGAGGGCTGCGAGGCAGTGGTGCCGGGCCTGCTCGACTTCTTCCTGTACTCCATGAGCAACGCCGAGCTGCAGAAGGACGAGCTGGGAAGCTCTGCTACCACGCGCGCTGGCATGCAGGCGCTCATCAAGCTCGTGGACTGGATGCGTACGCCGGTGGAGGAGATGCTCGAAAAGTCCCGCCGCTTTGAGGCTCCCGAGCGCATCGGCACCATGGCCGACAAGGCCCGCACGGTGCTTTCTGTGTGCAACAACATGGGCGAGGGCTGGCTGCTCACGGCCGAGATGCTCGACCTGATCGACCACGGTGCGCCCAACATCATCTGCACGCAGCCCTTCGCGTGCCTGCCCAACCACGTGGTGGGCAAGGCCGTGATCAAGGAACTGCGCCGGCAGCACCCCGAGAGCAACATCGTTGCGGTGGACTACGACCCCGGTGCATCCGAGGTCAACCAGCTCAACCGCATTAAGCTCATGATCAGCGTGGCCAAGGAAAACATGCGCGTCGGCAAGGGCTTTAAGCTCGAGAAGGTGGCGCCGCTCGCGATGGATGAGGTCACCGGCCAGATGCGTGCCCACGATGGCTGCGTGAGCTGCGGACCGGCCAGCGAGGAAGCCGTTGCATCGGTCGCCAAGCGCCTGGGACATGGCATTAAGAAGTAACTGGCCTGCTATGGGCTAGATATGAGGCAAGCGGGTGGTAGCCGTAGTGGCTGCCACCCGTTTTTGTTGGACATATGTTGCGTAAATGACCTTACTGCAGCCTTCCGTGGGCTTGCCCGATTTTTGGGCTGGCTCGGGCTTTGAGGACAAGTTGCTGCAGGCCCAAGGCGATTTTTCGCTCAACGCAGGCCAGCACAGTGTGACCTATCTGCCAAACGACGATACGGTAACAACCGGTCGCTACCAGGTACTGCTGTACGACAACAACTTTGGCGCGGCCGAGAGCTATCCCAAGTTCGACTGGGGCCAGCTGGGCGCCGCGGTGGTGACCGACTACAGCAAGGGAACGCATTCGTTTGGGCGCATCTTTACGGTGGACGAGAACGCGCGCACCTACGAGCTCGAGGACCAGGTCGCAGTGCCGTTCTCGGGCTACGTAAGCAGTGCACAGCGCGTCGGCGATTCAGATAGTATGCTCGTGGCATCGGGCCAGGCCAAGACCTTTACCGAGTACGACCGGTACGGTCGTCCCATCACCAGCTACGAGATGGAAGCCGAGAAGTACATCTATCGCGTGTACAAGTACGAGCTGTAGGGCCGCGCTCTGCATCACTTCACGTCAAATTCCACGCGATCGAGTTCGGGCACATTGAGGTTGATGAGCTTGCGGGCGACGTGGCGGTCGTGCGTCCCGAGCGCCTCGCTCGTTGTCACATGGGCGACAGTTTGGCGCTCGACAATACCCTCCTCCTCACCTTCGGTGGCCGAGGTCTCGACGGCGACGGTGTAGTCCTTAAAGCCCGGCAGCACCGCGGCAAGCTCGCGCGTGGTTTCGGTGACGCCGTAGCCGTCCTGCACACCGGCCTGCGCCGAGCCAATGGAGCCTGCGGTCATAACGATGCAGGGGATGGCAAAGATGGCCGTTCCCACGATGATGCGGCGGCGCACTTTGCGTGACAGCTCGTCGACCTCGGTGTCTTCCTCAGCGGTCACAATGCCGTCGCCGTTGAGGTCGCGCTTGAGCGGCACACGCAAAAGAAGCAGTACGGCTTCGGCAGCCAGCGCGATAAAGACCACGTTGATGCCAAACTCGTAGAGCGCCGAGAGAAACAGTGACCCGCTTGCGATGGCGATGCCGTAGCCCGCCGCGCACAGGGGCGGCATAAGCGCGGTCGCCACGGCCACGCCGGCGATGAGCGTGGCGGGTTCCTGGTCGCGTGAGTTGCCCAGCCCGCCTGCAAAGCCGCCTGCGAGTGCGACGGTAAGGTCCCAGACGGTGGGTGTCGAGTTGTCGATGATGGCCGCCGTGGTGGTGCCAAGGGGCGAGAGCTTAAAGTACAACGTGGACGTGACCAGGCAAAAGACCATCTGTAGAGCCAAGCCCGCGACGGCTTCGACGGTAATCTCACGGTCGAGCGTGGCGATGCCATATGCCATGGCAAGGACCGATCCCATAAGCGGGCAGATGAGCATGGCGCCCACGATGGCGATGTCCGAGTCGATATCGAGGCCGATGCTCGCGATGAGCATGGCGATGATGAGGATGCACAGGTGAGAGCCGGTCAGGCGCGCCCCGTTTACAAAGCGCTTGCGGATTACGTGATAGGGCGCGCGACCTTCGCGAATGTTGAATGCGCGCTTGAGGAAGCGGGTGATGTTTTCCATGGCTTCGCTATGGGCAGGGCGGATGCCGTGGCGCCGGTGATGGCGTTCGCGTAGTCGCTTGATCTGTTGTTTGTCGAGTTCCATGTCCACCTCGTTCCAGCGCGGTCCGCGCAACGCGCCCGTTGTCATAACTCTACACCGTGGCGGGCGGGGTGTCTGTTGGATGCGGAATCCGATAGGGCGGATGACGCGGGAGCAAATGCAAATCACAGGCTCAATTCCATCCCGCGAGAATATGATGCACCAGCTCCTTCAAATGTGACGAAACTGTGAAGCACGAGAGCGTGAATTTCAAAAAATACGCTGGTCGCCAATGTTGCGCAACAGAATTCAAAAATCGACAGCTACCGTTTGATACGTATGGATACATCCGTGTCAAAGGGAGAAAGCCATGGCAAACTACAGTCCACAACACTTTGAGCCTCGGGCCAAGGCCGTCAACGTCAAGGGCGTTGCCAACCGCGCCGTCGCAACCGTTTTGACGGCGGGCCTCATCGCTCAGCCGCTCATGTCGCCGCTGGCGGCAATCGCTGCACCGTCAACCGATAACGGCGATTCTGTTCAGGGGGAGGGGTAGTTCTGTAGAGAATACCGTTGCCGCCGGTAACCAAGCGGTCGTAAAGACGGCTGCCCAGCTGGCCGAGGAGTCGGCAAAGCAGCTCAAGGACGCTCAGGCCGCCTACGATGCCGCCCAGAAGAAGGCCGACGCGGCGGGCCAGTCTCAAAAGCAGGCGCAGCAGCAAAAGAATCAGGCCTCGCAGGCTGTGAGCGACAACGAAATCGAGCAGAACGCAGCAGAAGTCGCCGCGCTCCAGGAGAAGATTGACGAGCTCAAAGCCGCCGTCGAAAAGACCGAGCAGCAGCAGAAGAAGCTGGGCGACCTGAACGATCAGCTCGAACAGGCCAACAAGAGTGTCGAGGATAAGACCCAGGCGCTCAAGGACGCCAAGGCAAAGCAGGATGAGGCCAAGAAGGCCCTCGATGATGCCCAGGCCAAGCTCGAGGCCATGGGTATGGACGAGTACGAGGCCGCCAAGAAGGCCGTCGAGGACGCACAGGCAAAGCTCGATGACGCCAATAAGGCCGTTGCTACTGCACAGGCCAATCTGGACCAGGCCAAGGCTACCGAGGCCAACGCTCAGCGGGAAAAGAAGGACACTGAGGCCGCTCTGACTTCCGCCCAGGCCAAGAAGCAGGAGACTGCCGCTGCTCTCGCAGCCGCAACCACCGCGCGCGATAACGCCCAGCAGAAGTTCAACCAAGCGCAGGCCGCGCTCGATGCTGCCGTCTCGGGTACGGGTGTCGACCTCAGTGCGCTTGAGGCCGCCAAGAACGCTGCTGCTGGTGAGCTCAAGACCGCGCAGGCCGCGCTCGAAGCCGCGACGACTGCAGACGCCACCGCACAGGCGAACCTGCAGGCGGCCCAGAATACCGTTGACGCCGCCCAGCAGAAGGCCAACGCCGCCAACGCTGCCGTGGCATCTGCCCAGTCTGCATACGATGCGGCAAACAAGGAGTACAACGCCGCCGCCAGCGAGCGCGACGCCGCCAAGGCCGCATACGAGAAGGCGCAGCAGACCGAAGCAGACAAGAAGACCGCGTACGATAAGCTTGTCGAAGTTCGCAAGCAGAAGCGCAGCGAGTGGGAGGCAGCCTGCGCCGCTTCGAACGCCGCGGAAAAGGCTTATGACGCTGCTAATGCCCAGGTTGAGGCTCTTGAGCAGCAGATTGCCGACCTCAAGTCGAACATGACCGTTGACCAGGAAGTCATCAGCCAGGGCATATTCGGCTTCATGAATTACATCGTCGGCGGCAGCCAGTTCACAGCCACACAGAAAAAGAACGCCCAGGAAGCCGTATCGATGCTGACCGGTGCCGCTGACAAGGCCGAATGGTATGACCAGTACGTCGATCATGACATGTCTCGCGACACCAACCCGCTCTCCCTGGAGCAGATGCGCAACGCCTTGACATATCTCGACACCCAGAACAACCTCCGCAAGGCGAACGGTCAGTCGGCGCTCAGCGTCAGCCTCCGCATGACTGCGGCAGCCGCCCTTAATGTATCATATTCATCGAACATCTGGGGGCACTCGGGCTGCTACTGGGACAATGGAGAAAATCTTGCCGGCGGCGGCGGCGCATATACCGGCGGCGAGACCGAGGATACGCTTGGCTGGCCATATACCGGTCTCTACACTCAGGAAAAAGAGGCATTCGATAAGTACGTCGAGAAGAATAGTGACCTTGGAAACCATCGATATGATTCCTACTATATCTACCAGCACTACAGCAGCATCTACCATGAGTGCGGGCACTATCTCAACATCATCGATGCCGGCACGAAGGCTATCGGCATCGCGACCGGTAGCGGTAAGAACACCGATTCCGAGGTAACAATCTTCGATTACAGCTCTTTTGACAGTGAGGCTGATTTCACTGTCTCCGAGTTCAAGAAGCTCCTGAACGACTACATCGATTCCGCCTATAACGCTGGCGGCACGCAGGCGCAGAAGGCGCAACTCAAGGAGCTTCAGGGCAAGCTCGCCGAGGCGCAGAAGAACTTTGGAACTACTAGGGAAGCTTACTTCGCAGCTGTAAACGGGCAGGATGCCGCCCAGGACGCCTTCACCGCAGCCGATGTGAACATGAACACCGCCAAGGGCGAGTACGAGAAGGCTCAGTCCGCTACTGCTGCCGCCAAGTCCGCCTACACCGCCGCCGAAGCCAAACTCAAGGGTATCGACGTCAAGACGCCCAAGACCAAGCTCAACGTCGCCAAGGGCGAGGCCGCTACTGCCCAGGCAGCTCTCGATAAGGCAAACGTCACGCTTGCTGACGGCAAGGCAAAGGCAACCGATGCCGCTGCTCAAAAGGCGAAGGCTCGCAGCGCCCGCGATGCTGCCAAGGTAAAGTCCGATCAGGCCAAAGAGGCGTATGACAACGCTACCGCTTCGGTCAAGGACCTTGCCGCCAAGTGCGATGCCGCCAAGACGGATCTTGCGAACAAGCAGGGCACGCTTGACGATGCCAAGAAGGCCGACGACACTGCCCAGGCTGGCGTTGACAAGGCTCAGGCCGCAGATGTGCACGCCGCGACCGCTCTTTCGGGCGCCAAGCAGGCAGTTGCCGCCAAGACGCAGACCCTGTCCGACGCACAGGCGAAGGCCAAGGCCGCCGAGGACGAGCTTGCCACCGCAAACAAGGCCTTCGAGCGCTTCGCCGGTGCCCAGAAGGCGGTCGACGACGCCAAGGCCGCCTATGACGCTGCCGTCGCCGGTGTCGCCGATGCCCAGAAGCAGCTCGAGGCCGCCAACGAAGCCGTCGTCGATGCGAACCTCGATATCTTCAAGGCCAAGGCCGAGCTTGCCAACGATGAGGCACTCAAGGCCGATCTTGAGGCTGTCGACCACAAGGCATCCCTTGCCGCGGGCACGACGGGCAACGAGAAGCTGGTCAAGCTGAACGCTGCCTACGCTCGCTACAAGGCTGCCGTCGATGCTGCCGCTGGTCTCAAGGCTGCCCTGAGCGATGCCGATGCCAAGCTGTCCGACGCCAACGACGCCTATGCCGACGCGCTTGCCGAGCTTGACGATGCCAAGGATGCCTTGGCTGCCGCGCAGGCCGAGTACGACAAGTATCATCCCAAGGCTGAGCCGCAGGCCAAGCCTCAGGTTGCGCAGGCTGCTGCAAAGGCCCCCGTTGCCAAGAAACAGGCTGCGCCTGCCGCGCTCGCCCAGACTGGCGATGACTCCGCTCTTGCGGGCGAGGTGTTCGTCATCGGCGGTATCACCCTCGTGGCCGCTGGTGTGACGCTGAGCGATCGTCGTCGCAAGCAGATGTAGCGTTTCGAGCGTAGATTCTGCAACGAACTTCAGTTCATAGCAGGAACGCTTCGATAGCTTAACCGATAAGGCCGGCTCGCTGTTAAACGCAGCGCGCCGGCCTTTCTTTGTTTCGATATCAAAAAGCCCGGTCGGTAGCCGCGAAAGCTACCGACCGGGCAAATCGTAGGCAATATGGTTGCTGTCGAGCAGCTGCTCGACTTAGCCCAGCAGGCTCAGACCGACGGAGACAAACGCTAGGATAACGCCGACGATGGACTCGCCGCCGAGCAGGCCGCTGGCGACAACCAGGCCCTGTTCCTGGAAGGCGGCGTCCTTGGCAGCCCTCTCCTCGTCAGAAAGACCAGCGGTGGCGTCGCGGTGGGCGGACCACTTGTCGTAGGCGAGCTTGACGCAGGAGCCCAGGAATGCCGTGAGTGACATGTAGAACGGCAGGTACACGCCCAGGCCGATCATCATGGCCGGAATGCCGAGCCAGTACATGACGATGCCGGCGATAAAGCCGCCAACGAACCACGGCACGCTCGGGATGCCCGAGACCATGGTGGCGACGACGCTTGCCTGCGCGGCGACAAAGCTCTTGTCGGGGCCAAAGGCGTCCGGGCCATAGGCGGTGACGAGCGCGACCATGACGGCGGCGGCGACCAGGGCGCCCACGATGCCGCCAATGGCTTGGCCGATCCACTGCGCACGCGGGTTGGTGCCCAGCACGGCGCCGGCCTTAAAGTCGTTCATGACGTCGCCCGCAAGGCCGCACGCCACGGCCACGATGCCGGCGATAAAGAACAGCTTTACCTGAGCGATCTGCGCGAAGGCTGCCACGATGAGCATAACGATGAGGCCAAAGATCTCCATGGGGTCGATGCCCGTCTGGCCGCAGCTCTGTGCGCTCATGATGGTGGTGACAAAGGTGAACAGCGTCACGATGACGGCCGGGACGGGACCAAGGTCGAGCGCGATGGCGACGATCACAGCGATGGCGGCAGCGCCCAGGCCGATGATGCCGGCGTCGAGCTTAAGGGAGCCCGAGATGAGCGACTGCTCGTCGGTGTCGGTGGAGCTGTCGGCGGCAAGACCGCGGACGATACCGGCGACCTGTGGCAGGATGTCCTTGAGGACGACGGCGACGCCAAAGCCCATCATGAGGCCCATGCCCAGGGACTTGACGATGCCCTGTGCAGTCACAACGTCGAACAGACCGGCAGCGGTGCCACCCACGATGATGCCAAAGTTGCCCAGCAGCGCGCCGGCAAACCAGAAGGCGACGGGGGCGAAGCCCACGAGGAAGCCGACGGAGAGCAGCATGGGCGAGTTGTAGATGCCAAAGGTCACGCCGGGGATGTTGAGCGTGCATAGCATGCTGGGCACCACGCCCAGGGCGTCGCGCAGCACGCTATAGATGCCGGCGATGGCCATGGAGCCAAAGAGCTGCTTGCCGGTTTTGCCGCCGGCCTCGGTGGCGCGCAGGGTCTGAGCTGCGGCGTTGCCGGTGGGGAACTCAAGCGCGGCGTCCACGATAAAGTGACGGTGGATGAGCGCGGTGGCCAGCAGGCCCAGGATGGTGCCGGCGAGTGCCACGATAAACATGTCGAGCCAGCTGATCTGGTCGGCATAGCCCAGCATCCAGGCACCCGGGATGGTAAACGCTAGGCCGCCGGCGACCATGGCGCCCGCGGACATGATGGTGTGGGTGACGTTGGCCTCGTTGAGGCTGGCATTGCCCATGAGCTTAAGGAAGAACAGCGAGATGACGGCAGCGAAGACGATCGGCCAGGGGAGAGCGCCCATCTTGAGGGCGGTGTAGGCCGAGCTTGCCGTGATGATCACGCAGCCAAGGACGCCGATGACGACGCCGCGCAGCGTGAGTTGCCCGCGCATCGAAGCGCGGTTCGAGGGATTGCTCATATAAAACTCCTTTGCGTATATCCGCTTCCCCCGGGAGCGCCGCTACGGATACGGCGCGGGAAGTCGGGTTACCAAGGGCCGCCGCGTGAGCTCGCGCGCGACCGCGCACCAGTATAGCCGTAAGCTAGTCATTTTGGGATGACTGGTTTAGGTAGGCGATATACTGCTGGGCAGACGAAAGGAGCGCCGACGATGCTTAATGGGTGCGCATATATATTGACGGTCGACGTGGGTAACACGTTCATTCGCTTTGGTCTGTTTGCCGAGGATTCGGCCGCGGCGCAGGAATGCCCGCTTGCGACGTGCGAGATCACGACGCCGTCGAGCATTACAGCCGACGAAGCGCGCATGAGGCTCGCGCAGGTCATGGGCGCGCTGGCGGCCGATGCGGGCATGCCCGGCGCGCTCGTTCCCGCGGCCGCAGTGCTGAGCTGCGTGGTGCCGGCGCTCGAGCGCCCGTGGAAGGTGGCGCTTTCCCGTACCTGCACGGGACGCGTGCTCACGGTGGGACCGGGACTTAAGACTGGCATGCCCGTCCACTACGACGACCCGGCCGAGATCGGCCCCGACCGCATCGCCGATGCCGTGGCGGCCCGTGCCGTCTATGGCTCTCCGTGCATCGTGATCGACCTGGGCACGACGACCAATATCGAGGTCATCGACGCATGCGGTACCTTTGTGGGCGGCGTCATCGCGCCGGGTCTGGCGCTCGGTGCCCGCTCGCTTTCGGCCGCTGCGGCGCGTTTGCCTCAGGTCGAGCCCTCGGCACCGACGCATGTGATCGGCCGCAACACGCGCGAAGCCATGCGCTCGGGCGTGGTCTTGGGCGAGGTAGCCCGCATCGACGGCATGCTCGACATGGTGCTTGCCGAGATGCGCGCGACCAAGGCGGCGGGGGAGGGCAGCGTGCCCATTGTCATCACCGGCGACGATGCCGAGGCGCTCGCGTCGCTGGTCGGTCACAGTCTGACGGTCGACGATGCGCTGACGTTGCGGGGTCTCGCCGAGCTCTACCGCATCAACCAAAAGCCCCGCCGCGTGTAAAAGTGAGGGCGCCGGTGGGACAAACGCCCCCACCTTTCACCTGCTACAATGGGTCAAACTATTGCGATTACGGAGGTGTCTGCCATGTCGGACGATCTTCATCAAACTTCGTCAGGCAAGCGCCTGGACGTCATTAGCTGGGACGAGTTCTTTATGAGCGTGGCCATCGCCGCGCAGCGCCGCAGCAAGGACCCCAACACGCAGGTGGGTGCGTGCATCGCCAACACCAACCACCGCATCCTTTCGGTGGGCTACAACGGTACACCCTCGGCGCTCAACGACGACTTTTTCCCGTGGGGTACGAGCGACGACCCGCTGCAGGACAAGCACAACTACGTGGTCCATGCCGAGGCCAACGCCGTGCTCAACTACCGTGGCTCGCTCAAGGACCTCGAGGGTTCCACGGTCTACGTCACGCTGTTCCCGTGCCACGACTGCGCCAAGATTTTGGCTCAGGTGGGCGTGGGCGAGGTCGTCTACCTGGACAACAAGTACGCCGACACCGATGACGGACGCATCAGCCGCCGCATCCTCGACTCCTGTGGCATCAGCTACCGCCAGGTTATCGTCGATGTTCACATCGGCACCGAGGGGCGGGCTCAGCAGTAGCGCGTGGCAACGCCAGCTGGCAACAAAAGGCAGCCAAAAGAGCCCCGTCCCAAATTGACTACTCGTGAAAGTCGCGTCTGCGCGCATGGACGGCTCGTGAGCGGGTACACGGCTATAGTAACATAGCTCTGTCCGCGGGCGCGCCCGCGTTATTGTGAGAAAGGAGCCCCTGTGGCTGTTAACGAAGAGCTGCTTAAGAAGGTTCTTGAAGAGATTCGCCCCAACCTACAGGCCGACGGCGGCGACATGGAGTATATAGGCGTTGATGACGAGGGCGTCGTCAAGCTGGAGCTTCAGGGCGCCTGTGCCGGTTGTCCCATGAGCGCCCTGACGCTTTCCATGGGCATCGAGCGTATCCTCAAGGAGCACGTGCCCGGCGTTACGCGTGTCGAGCAGGTCAATGCCTCCGGCGAGACCGATGACCTGTACGACGAGTACGCGCCGTTCTAAGATGCGAAAGCTGCGGACGGCATACTCCGCATAGACGTTACGCCCAAATATGCGGCTGCGAGCGCAAGGCCCGCGGCCGCATTTGTATGTAGGGAGTAGGAGGGTCGACATGCTCAACGACTTCTACCATATGCTTGATCCCGTCGCGATCTCGGCGGGCCCCATCACCATCTACTGGTACGGCCTGGCCTACGTGGTCGGCGCCCTGCTCACGGCGGTCGTCATGTACCGCACGCAGCGTCGCTGGGGTTTTGACATTACGGTCGACGACCTGACGAGTGTCGTGGTCGGCGTGGTCTTTGGCCTTATCATTGGCGCCCGCCTGTTCTACGTCATCTTTTACGGCGACGGCTACTACTGGGCGCATCCGCTCGAGATCTTTGCCACCAACGAGGGCGGCATGAGCTTCCATGGCGGTTTGGTGGGCGGCGTTATCGGCGGCGTGCTCGTGTGCCGCATGTACAAGCTCGACGCATGGACTTTGGCAGACCTTGCCGTCATAGGCGCGCCGCTGGCCTTGTGCCTGGGCCGTTGTGCCAACTTTGTCAACGGTGAGCTGTGGGGCAAGCCGACCGATCTGCCCTGGGGCGTGGTCTTCGGTGGCACCGCGGGCGATATGCCGCGTCACCCCTCCCAGCTCTACGAGGCATTTCTTGAGGGCATCGTGCTCTTTTGCATTCTGCAGGTGCTCAGCCGCAAAAAGCCGCTACTGCCCCAAGGCACGTTTATGGGCGTGTTTGTGATGGGTTACGGCATCGTCCGCTTCCTCATTGAGTTTGTGCGCGTGCCCGATGCGCAGCTGGGCTATCTACTGGGTGGCGTTATCACCATGGGCCAGTTGCTGAGCCTGCCGCTCGTAATCGCGGGCCTGGCGCTCATCATCTTTGCTCGTCGCCGCAACCAGCCCCAGCGCGTCTACCTGGACGCCTAACCACCAAAACCACCACAAAGGGGACAGGAACCTTTGTGGTGGTTCGCTGGGCGACGATGACAGAACCGTAACGTTTCCCCAGATAAAACCTGCCAAAATAAACCTGTCCCTTTTTGGCAGGTTTCTAGAAAGGCTTTCGGACTGTGAAGGATTCCGACCTCTCCACAACGGCTGCGCGCGACGCTGCCCGCATCGTCTGGTTTAAGCGCTACCCCGCCAAGCAGACGCTCATCGCATTTTTGCTCGCGCTGTTGGCGACCACGGCGTTTTCCATCGATCCTGCCCCGGTGTCGAGCAACGCAGTCTTGGCGATTGACCCCAAAGCCTCGGGCATGCTGTACGTGTGCTACGAGGTGCTCCTCTCGTTTGCCGGCCATACCGACGCGGTCATGCTGCTTGCACTTGCCTGCCTGCTCACCTTGCCGTTTCGCTACGTGTTCTTTGGCCGTGGCGACACCTGGCGTCCATCGGTCATTCTGCCGTCGCTGTTCTTTGCCATCTGCATGGTGTTCGGCCGCAGCTACGATCTCACCGACTCGGCCGAGATTGTCCTTGGCGATAAAGCTCGCATCATCTGCGCCTGGATTGGCGGCGCGGGCTGGATGCTCCTGGCGATCGTTGCCTTCTACCTTGCCTTTGAGTGTCTAGATTGGCTGAGCTCTCGGCGCATTCCGTTTTCCGAAGCGCACTTTGGCCGCGTATGGCGTGTGACTCACGCCGTGCTCTCGGTCCATCCCTTTGCCGGGCCCTTCCTGGTGCTTATGGTCGCCTGGGCGCCCACGCTCATCGCTTCGCTGCCCGGTCTTTTTATGGGAGATACGGGTGCGCAGATTCGCCAGTGGTTCAACTATCCCAACGGCACGAGCGACTACCTGCGCCTACTCAACCCCAACGTGCTGCTCAACGGGCATCATCCCGTAGTGCACACGGCCATTATCGGCTCGTGCGTTCAGCTGGGGCTTTCGCTGTTCAACAGCGCTAACGCGGGTCTTGCCATCTACACCTGTGCTCAGTTCGTCATCACGGCCGCCTGCATGGCCTATTCCATTTCGTCGCTGCGCAAACTGGGCGTGAGCCTGCCGGTTCGCGGTGCGATCCTGCTGTTCTTTGCGTTTATGCCGATGTTCTCTAACTACGCGGCGTTGCTCACCAAAGACGTGCTTTTTGCCGACGCGTTCTTGGTGCTGCTGGTACAGACCGTCAAGCTCGTGGCGTGTGGCTTGCCCCGTCGTGATGCCAATGTTGAGCGAGCGGGCGAGAAAGCCCCCGTGCTCTTTGCGCGCCACGACTGGCTGCTGCTTGCTCTGGGCGCCATGGGTTCCACGTTTTTGCGCAACGGCGGCCTGGTGTTTCCCCTGGCGGCATGCGTAATCGCGGCGGCGTTTAGCGCATGGGACGCGCATGTGGCTCGTCGTGCAGCCAAGCAGACTGGTGCTGCGCCTTCGGGCGCCATCCCGCGCTTCCGCTGGGTCGGTGTCCTCGCGGTGCTCGCGCTCTGCCTTGCCTCTAATATGTACTTCACCAAGGTCTTTATGCCGGCGCACGATATCACGCCTGGTTCCAAGCGCGAAATCCTCTCGATTCCGTTCCAGCAGACGGCTCGTTTCGTCCAAAAGCACGACGGCCTCAACTCGGGCGTCAACCCCACGGTTAAGGAGGACGGCACCATTGTGGAGGCTCCTTGCGACGGCTTGGTGACCGACGAAGAGCGTGCCGTGATCGATCGCGTACTCAAGTACGAGAACCTGGGCCGCCGCTACAACCCCGACAAGTCCGATGCCGTCAAGAA
This sequence comes from Collinsella aerofaciens, assembly GCF_028206995.1. Classification (GTDB taxonomy): domain Bacteria; phylum Actinomycetota; class Coriobacteriia; order Coriobacteriales; family Coriobacteriaceae; genus Collinsella; species Collinsella aerofaciens_AQ. The sequence continues at coordinate 32,023 of NZ_JAQLFL010000012.1, forward strand.
CTGCTTTAACGAGTATGCCTCGCAGGAGGACATCGATGCCTATTTTGAGGTATGGGCTCAGATGTTTAAGAAGGATCCCGAGTGCTATATTTCGGCGCTTATCAATAACTACTATGGTTATTTTTATCCGAGCGCGCGCGATGCCTGGGTCTACAGCACGGCGCGTAGTGCCGAGATCATGGCGCGCCCCGACAACCTCAAGTACTTCGACTTCCATCCGGTTGACAGCAACGTGGTGCGCTGGTGCGACCACCTGATCAACCTGTATCGCGTGGCGGTGCAGCGCATCCCGTTTATCTCGCTCACCATGAGCTCGGCCACCTATGTGTGGATCATGATCGCCGTGGTGGTCTATCTGCTACGTCGTCATTCGTGGCGCGGGCTGGCCATTTGGGTGCCGCTGCTGGGCGTGCTCGCCGTGTGCCTGATCGGTCCCTGCAACGGCTCGACCTACATGCGCTACCTGTATCCGGTCATCGCCTGCATGCCCTTTGCCATTGGCGCCACCATCACCCGCAGCGACCTCCTCTGGTCCTAATTTGGTGCAAAGGGGACAGGTTACTTTGCATTAAGGGGCTGCATCATCACGACGCCTTCATTTTGGGGTTTATCTCGCAGGCCAGTAGGTATATCATAACGACGTTTGTTTATATTGCCCGAGCATCTGCGCTGGGCTTTAGGTCGAAACCGATAGGAGACACGTATGTCCGGACACTCTAAGTGGGCCACAACCAAGCATCGTAAGGGCGCGCAGGACGCCAAGCGTTCCGCCCTCTTCTCCAAGCTGAGCCGCAACATCACCGTTGCTGCCCGTCTCGGCGGCGACCCGCTGCCCGAGAACAACGCCAGCCTCGCCGCTGCCGTTGCCAAGGCCAAGGCTCAGTCCATGCCCAAGGACAAGATCAAGTCCGCTATCGACAAGGCATTTGGTTCGGGTGCTGACGCTGCCGTCTACGAGAACATCGTGTACGAGGGCTACGGTCCCGCCGGTGTCGCCGTCTACGTCGACTGCCTGACCGACAACCGCAACCGTACCGCCGCTGATGTCCGTTCCGCCTTCTCCCACGCTGGTGGCAACCTGGGCACCTCCGGCTCCGTCGCCTTCCAGTTTGAGCGTAAGGGCCAGATCGTCGTCGCCAAGGAGATCCTGGACGAGAACGCCAAGAAGGAGACCATGATCGCCAACGGTGCTGCCGGTGACGAGGATGAGTTCATGATGGCCATCGCCGAGGCCGGTGGCGAGGACTACGAGGATGCCGGCGAGGAGTGGATCGTCTGGACTACTGCCAACGAGGTCATGGCTGTCTCCAAGGCGCTCGAGGAGCAGGGCGTCCAGGTCAAGGGCTCCGAGACCACCATGGTCCCGACCACCCCGACCGAGGTCTCCGGCGCCGACGCCAAGAAGGTTCAGCGCCTCATCGACCGTCTTGAGGAGCTCGACGACGTCCAGGATGTTTACAGCACCATGGACATGACCGACGAGGTCATCGCTGCCCTCGAGGAGGAGTAGCGCCCGCACGGGTTAAGCCGTGCATATCTGGGCATAATGAAGCGAGCATGCAAGCCTCGTGGAATAGATGAGCCGGATCCGCGTGCGTAGAGCACCGGACCCGGCTCTTTTATAATGATGCGAACCGTTTTGCATTTCGAGAGCCGAGATTTGAAGGGAGCGCCACGTGCGCGTACTCAAACGAGCCCTAGCGATTGTGTATCTTGCCGCCGCCATCGTGGCGCTGGGTACGCTTGTCTGCCAGTTTTGGGGGCCGTATACGTATCGCTTTATGCTGCTGATGCGCGACCCCATGCCGCGCATTGTCGTGACGGCATGCGGCGGAGTTGTGGCGATCGGCGTGCTGGTAAGCTTCTTTCGCCTGATGTTTGCTCGTCGCGAGCCGTCCTGCGTGCATCCGGCGGGGGAGCGCAATATCGAGGTTACCCTTGCGGCGCTTTCTTCGTGTGCCAGGGCTGCTGCCGAGCGCGACGACCGCGTGATGGTCGAGCATGTCGAGGCCCGCGTCCAAGGCCCCGACGATTCGCACGTCCGATTTAAGGTCGAGGCTATCGCGCTTGACGATAAGGACGTGGCATCTCTGGCTACCGCGATGCAGCAGCGCATCGAGGAAGCTTGCGACACCATGCTCGGCACGCCGGGTACGACCACGCGCGTCCGTTTTTTGCCGTCCAAGACTACCGTCCAGACCGTGGAGGTTTCCGGTGAGTGATACCAATCAAGATAAGACCGCTCGTACGCCGCGCCTGACGATTGACCAGAGCGCCACACCGGCGAGCGAACCTGTTGATTCCAAAGCAGAGGCAACCGAGTTACAAGACGCGGCGGCCGCGGATTTTGACGAGGCTATGGGTCTCATCAAGGGTACGGGCGCTGCCATCTGGAGCTATGCTGTGCGTCATCCCAACACCACGCTCGGTGCCGTCGCTGGCTTTATCCTTGCCGTGTTGGTGCTCACGCTCGGCCTGTGGGACACGCTCGTCATTGCATTCTTCGTGCTGATCGGCGCCGTGATTGGCCAGATTCGTGACGGCGAGAACGGGATCGTCAACTTCTTCGGCCGTCTGTTTAGCGGTCGCTAATATGTATTCGACTGTCGCATCCGCGGCAGGCATAAGGAGGAACCATGGCTTTTAATACGAAGGTCGATGTAGCCGATACCGAGCTCGAGGAGAACGAGGCGGTCGTCGCCGAAGCTGAGGATGTGACGCTCGAGGACGAGACTCTCGTCGAGGCCGAGTCCGCCGATGACGCGGACGAGGATGATGAGGAAACAGACGAGTCCGAGGACTCGCTGACCTATTCCAACGGTGTGATCGAGAAGATCGTTGCCATGGCCACCCGCGAGGTTCCGCACGTTTTGGGCATGAAGGGTAACCTCATGCACTTTGTGCAGGAGCAGTTTGGTGCCGAGAACCTGACCAAGGGCGTGACGGTCGAGGTCACCGATGACAATCGCGTGGTCGTCAACATCTCCGTCATTATCGAGTACGGCGCCTATGCGCCCGCGATCTTCGACGATGTCAAGGCGCGTATCACCGAGCGCCTTGCCGCGATGACCGGCCTTGAGGTGGCGGGCGTCAACCTGCGCATCGAGGACGTCATCACCCCCGAGGAGTACGAGCACCGCACCAGCCAGCACGAGTAACCTTCCAAAAAGGGGCAGGTTTGTTTTGGCAGGTTTTATCTGCGAAAACGTTAAACGGCCGACCGCGCAAGCAAAAGCGTGGCCGGCCGTTATTTGTATGCCCCCCGATGTAGGCATACCGCTCGTCTAACTAGGGGTTGCAATCGTCGCGTTCCGCGTTACCCTAATGGGCGCATTGTTTCCAAATTGTTAACGAGGGGTTGCCGTAATGGCCGACGAGCACGAAACAGAAAGCAAGGCATGGGCAATTGAGGCCGCCGCGGCAGAGGCGGCATCGCGTGCTGCCGAGGAGATGCATCGTCCTCCCGTAGTGCCGATGGAGCGCGTGGTTGATCGCACCGATATCGAGCGCGGCGAGCGTGCCGGCCAAAAGCGCAGCCAGGAGCCAGGCTTCCCGCGCTTTTTTGCCGAGCTCAATCTGGGTCTGATTCTTACGGCCTTTGCCATCGTTGCGTTTAAAACCCCTAATCACTTTGCTTTTGGCGGCACCTCGGGCATGTCGGTCATTCTGTCCACGCTGTTCCCGACTCTGCCCGTCGGCGTCTTTATGTGGATTATCAACGCGGTTCTCGTCGTTTTGGGCTTTATCTTTTTGGAGCGCAAGGCGATTCTTTGGAGCGTCTTCGCCTCGTTTGCGCTGTCCGCCTACGTCTCGCTGTTTGAGCTCTTCATTCCGACCGATGTCTCTCTGACGGGTGATATGTGGCTCGACCTGTGCTTTGCCGTCATCTTGCCGGCGCTCGGCAGTGCCATCGTCTTTGACATCGGCGCCTCGACGGGTGGCACGGACATTCTCGCTATGATCCTCAAACGCCGCACCACGCTCGAGATTGGCCGCGCCCTCCTACTGGTCGATATCGGCATCGTGACCATCGCGGCCTTTTTGTATGGCCCGCGTGTCGGTCTGTATTGCGTGCTCGGCCTGTTTGCCAAGACGCTTGTGGTCGACAAAGCCATTGAGAGCATCCATCTTCGTAAGGTCTGCACGGTCATTTGCTCCGAACCCCTTAAGGTCGAGGAGTTTATCGTCAAGCATCTCAACCGCACGGCGACCATCAGCCGGGGCTACGGTGCCTTCTCGGGCAAGTGTGTGACGGTGATCATGAGCGTGCTGAGCCGTCGCGAGGCCGTGCAACTGCGCCGCTATGCGCGCGAAGTCGATCCGGGTGCCTTTATCACGATCGTCGACAGCTCCGAGATCGTCGGCAAGGGCTTCCGCGGAACGAACTAGCACAGACGTATTCAACGAACCGCCTGCTGGCGCCGTGTACCTTGCAAATCGGTCATCTTTGAGTATTTGACCCCCCATTGGGCAATAATGATGCTAAAGACATCGTTTGCGATCCAAGTGATTCGTTCAAGATACGAAGGGATGATTCTATGTTCTGCTCGCAGTGTGGCGCCCCCATGGGCGATAACGACAAGTTCTGCGGCGTGTGTGGTGCTCCTAATGCCGGTGCCGCTGGCCCCGCTCCCCAGGGACAGCCTCAGCCCCAGCAGTTTGTTCCGCAGCCGCCCGTGGCGAATGTGCCAAAGGGCTGTGTGGCTCAGGCGTTCCAAGATATGACCAAGACTCCGGGCGTGCTTCAGCGTGTATGCCAAATCGCGTTTTTGCCGGCGCTGATTTGCGTTGTGTCGGTGCTCGTGTTGTTTATTCCCGTTATTGGCGGCATTGCGGCTGCCATCGGCTTTTTGGCAGCTTGCATTGCGAGCGTGTGCGGTTCCGGCTTTGGTATTGAGTGGGGCCGTGATCTTTCGCTCAAGGTCGATGACGGCATGGATCGTCCGTTGATGCGTTCCACATCGTTTGGCCTTGGAGTCTTTTCGAGCGTTATTTCGGTCGTGCTCGAGGTTATCGCTGCCATTCCCGTTATCGGTGTAGTGCTTTCGCTGGTGGAGGGCGTGGTAATTGGCGCCGCGGGCTCGTATTCTTATTACGGCTCTTATGCGCTCGAGGCTGCGCTGTTCGGTTCGCTCGGCCTGCTTGTCCTGGCGCTAATTGCCTCGGCGATTCTGGGTGTCTTCTTTAAGATGTTCGCCGACATTGCCGTGATGCACTTTGCGGTGACCGGGCGCGTCGAGAGCGCGTTTTCGCTCGATAAGGTCTGGGCGGCCTTTAAGCACAACAAGACCAAGCTGTTCTGTGCTTCGTTCCTTCCCGAGTTTTTGACGGGCCTGGTTGCCAACGTTGTCACATGGATCTTGACGGTCGTCTTTGGCGCCATTGCCTCTGTCGGTATGTATAGCTACTACTATCGTCCTACGGGTATTGAGGCAATCGTTACCGGCGGTGGCGTCACGCTCGCGCTGTTCTTGGTGCTGGTCGCTTTCGTCACCGTATTTCTTACGGTCTTTGGCAAGATGCTCAAGCACCGTGCCGTTGGCTATTGGGCCGCACGCTATGCAAGCGAGTGGGCCGATGAGGATAAGGACGACGTCCTGACTTTTGTGTTGCCCTTCGAGAAGAAGTCCGCTCCTTCGGGTTACGGTGCTCCGGATGCTTCGCCGGCACCTGCACCCGCTCCCGCGACCGAGCCTGAGCCGGCGCCCGAGTCTGAGACGGCATCTGAGTCCGAGCCTGAGCCTGAGCCTGAGCCTGAGCCGGCACCTGCACCTGAGTCGGCGTCCGAGCCAAGCTCCGACGAGGAACCTCAGGACGAGTAGCCATGCCGTCTGCCATTTGGGGACGGGGTAGAAATAGTAGAAATAGCGCTTGAAGAATGAGCGGGGGCGGACGTGTCGAAACGTCCGCCCCCGCTTTGACATCGCGATGTGGCTATGACTGCGAGATGCCAGCGAATCGACTACTCGTCGTGCTTCTCCTCGCGGCGTGCAGCGGCGCGTGCGTCGTGGATGCCCTTGATCGCGGCATGGCGAGCCGTTCGGGCATCATGGATGGCGTCGCGAGCCTCGGCGGTCGTCGCCTTGGCAGAGCGCAACTTGGCGGCCAGATCGGGGTTGGTTTCGGCGACCGCGGTAATCGCGGGGCCGTCGAGCTCCTCTTGCGTGGGCTCGGCCAAAAAGTCGATAGCATACTGGGCGGCCACCATGGAGCCCTTTGCCAGCACGGTCTCGTCGATCTTGTAGAAGCAGGAATGTTGGGCGTACGTGGCGCCAATCTTGGGGTTGCGCGTGCCTACAAAGGCGAGCACGCCCGGTACGCGACGCAGGTACTCCGAAAAATCCTCGCCCGAAAGCGTGCCGCGATAATGGCTTTGGCCGGTGGGGCCCAGGCACTTGATTACAGCCTGACGGCAGCGCTCGCTCGAGGCGGCGTCGTTTTCGACCTTGTAGTTGGCGATGGTGTAGTCGGTGAGCTCTGCCTCGGCGCCCAAGGCGGCCGCGGTATGCTCCACGATGCGGCGCATAAGCTCCGGCATTTCCTCGTGGGTCGAATCGCCGTAGGTGCGCACCGTGCCGGCGAGGTAGGCCGTGCCGGCGATAACGTTGCGTGCGGTGCCGCCGTGCAGCTCGCCGACGGTGATGACAGCCGGCTCGTAGGGGCTGATCTCGCGCGAGACGATGGTCTGCAGGGCGTTGACGATCTCTGCGGCCACCATGACGGCGTCGTGACCGCGCTGGGGCATGGCGCCGTGGCACGAGGTGCCGCGTACATCGATACGGAACCAGTCGGTATTGGCCATGCGCGGTCCGGGCTCGCAGCTCACGGTGCCGGCGTCGACCTCACTCCAGATGTGCGCGGCGTAGGCGCCATCGACGCCGTCGAGCACACCCGTGCCGATCATGAGCTTAGCGCCCTGGCCGTTTTCCTCGCTGGGCTGGAATACGATGCGGACTTCGCCGTGGATGTCGTCGGTCATATGGCGCAGGATTTGCAGCGTTCCGAGCATCATGGCGATATGGCAGTCGTGGCCGCAGGCGTGCATGCAGCCCTCGTTGACGCTGGCGAACTCCTCGCCGGTCTGCTCGGTGACGGGCAGGGCATCGATGTCGGCGCGCAGCAGGATGCGGCGGCGTGGCGTGCCGTCCTCGCGGTAGGCATCCGGCGCGGTGCCGCGAAGGGTCGCCACAAGGCCCGTCTTAAGGGGACGCTCGTAGGGGATATTCATGGCGTCAAGCTGGTTGGCGATGTCGGAGGTCGTGCGCTCCTCGGCAAGGCTCAGCTCCGGGTGCTTATGGAAGTGCCGGCGCTGCTTGATGATATATGGTTCAAATTCGGTAGCGATATCTTTGATGGCTGCGGTGACGTCGTCAGCCGCGCGAGCCTCGGTCGCCGCCATAATCTGCTGTGCCTTGGTCTTCGTCATGGTCGATTTGCTCCTTGCTGGGTTGATCGCAAAATCGTACAGGCTCTCTCCAGTATGCCACCTGCCGCTAGGGCTGGTAAAGTTGCCGTTTGCCGCTTGGGGTTTTGTTACAAGGGCGGGGGAGTACACTCGGGGGTGTTGAATTTCCTGCCAGAGATGGGGATGCCCATGCAACATATCGATCGGATTATCCGCTCCAAGAACGTCTTTACCGCGCAAGACGGCATCGATACCGCCCGCGAGCTGGCGATTGCCATCGCAGGCGACCGTATCGTCGCAGTCGGTGCGCCCGATGACGTGATCGCCGCCGCTCCCGCCGCCACGCCGGTTCTCGACTACGGCGAGCAGTTTGTCTGCCCCGGTTTCCATGACGCTCATCTGCACTTCTTCCATACCTCGGTCGGATCCTCGCCGTACATGCTCATGGATATGGGCACGTCAGAGGCGGCGCTGGTGCAGCACGCGCTCGAGTTTTCCCAGGACCTGCCCGACGACGCTTGGGTTGTGACGCAGGGCTGGCGCGACTACCGTTGGGACCCGCCCGAGCATCCTACCAAGGCGTCGCTCGATGCGGCATTCCCCGATCGTCCCTGCGTTATGTACTCGGGCGACGGGCATACGCTTTGGCTCAACAGCCGCGCACTCGAGGCACTCGGCGTCACGCGCGACAGTGAGCCGCCAGCGGGCGGCAGCTACGACAAGGACGCAAACGGCGAGCTCACGGGCATTGCTCACGAAGCGGCTGCCATGCAGCTGTTGCCGCGCTGTCTTGAGTGGCTGGGCGAAGATCGCATCGCAAGCGCTTACGCCGATCAAATGAGGCGCATGGCCGAGCAGGGCATCACCTCGATCTGCGATATGTCGCTCATGCCCATGCCGGGCTGCGATTTTATCCGCGACGACGTCTACGACAAACTGCAGGCAGCCGGCAAGCTGGGCATCCGAGCCCATCTGTTCCCCACGCTGCTGGATGACCAGTCGCGCTTGGAAGAACTCCAGACCCGCTACGCAAACAACGCGCTGCTCTCGGCGCCAGGCTTTAAACAGTTTTTCGACGGTGTGTCGAGCGAACACACGGCATATCTCACCGAGCCCTATACCAATCCGCGCTTCCCGGGCGACCAGGGCCGTCTGACGGTTCCCGCCGAGCGCATGCGCAAGCTAGTTCTGGCGGCCGCGGAGCGCGGCCACACCGTGCGCATCCACGTCATCGGCGACGGTGCGATTCATGCCGCGCTCGATATCTTTGAGGAGGCCTCCGACCTGTACGGGCTGCCCCAGCACGGCCATAACACGCTCGAGCACCTGGAGAACCTTCTGCCCGAGGACATCGACCGCCTGCGCAAGCTCAACGTGGTTGCTTCGAGCCAGCCCTGCCACATTACACTCGACCCGGGTGGTCCGGAGCGCGACCTGGGCTTGGAGCGCAGCCGCATCATGTGGCCGTTTGCGACCTATAAGCAGCGCGGCATTCGCCAAGCCTTCGGTACCGACAGCCCTATTACGCCCGTTACCAGCATGAATGTGCTCTACACGGCTATCACGCGCCAGGACCCCCGCAGCCACTGGCCCGAGGGCGGCTGGTTGCCGAGCGAGCGTATCGACGCGGCAACGACCCTGCGCAACTACACGCTTGGCAGCGCGTACGCAGCGGGCGACGAGCAAAACCTCGGCAGCCTGGAGCCCGGCAAATACGCCGATCTGGTAGTCCTGGACCAAAACCCGCTCACCATTGACCCTCAAGACCTCCAGGCCACCAAGGTTCAGGCCGCCTACCTGGCGGGCAACTTGATTTACGAGCGCTAATATTCATGTCGTACCGTTAAACGCGGCTCGTGCAGCCTATTTTGGGATGGCGCTCGAGCCGCGTTTGTTTGCCAATGGGGGTCCGCTGGGAGCGTCCCCGCTCTGCTGGATTTGGGCGCGGGGCGGAGGCGCCGCTGCCCCGCGCTCAATTCGGACATCAGCAATGCTGTTTCTTGGTGTTTTGCATACTTCCCATTACAGATTGCATAAAAAAGGCTGGGATGTTCTTCCTGATCCTGATGTACCCCCGCCCGTGCCGTGCAAAAAACGGAGTATTCAGCACCGCGAGCTCTGCCGGTGCCGCTGCAGTCGGGTGGCATTGCGGAGATCGACGTCATTTTGGGGTCCGACGTGGCGCGAGGCATGCTTGTTTGTCTCGACGAGGCCCGTCTGCCGACCCAAATCGCCGGCCGAAGGCTACCGTGGGACTAATTAGATGCGCCCGGTGCGTATGCATTTGTCCCGGCCTGCTGAAAACTCCCAAAAATGCACAGTGCTCCCCAGGGGACCCGTGCGCGCAACGAAAACCATGCCCATGTCGCTATCCGCATCGCCATTTTGCTGCACTAACTTTTCTGAATGCCGGGCTCGAATTAGTTAACCTGCCTCCCGTGTGGCTCCGGAGGGGCGGGGCATAAGGTTTATCGCGAGTTCCGCACGAGCCGAAGGCCACTTAATGTGGCCTTCGTGCGAGCAGGACTGCCCGAGCAGGAAACCTTATGCCCCGCCCCTCCGGAGCCACACGGGAGCCACCGCTAAGTTATCCCCCGGCATTCAGAAAATCTAAGTGCCAAAAAAAAAGATTTTTTGACTCCGTGTTGTATAACCCGCCATTCGTGGGTACCATTCAACGCGTACGCAAACAAAAAGGGTTAATTCGCGTGGTATAACCGCGCGGCCCAAAAAGGAGGAGACAAGCATGTCGTCTTTGAAGCCGCTTGCAGATCGTGTTCTGGTCAAGCCCGACGAGGCCGAGCAGAAGACCGCTTCTGGTCTGTATATCGCCAGCAACGCTCAGGAGAAGCCGCAGCGCGGCACCATCGTTGCCGTGGGCGCCGGCAAGGTCAACGACAAGGGTGAGCGCATCCCCATGGACGTCAAGGTCGGCGACGTTGTCATCTACGGTAAGTTCGGTGGCAACGAGGTCAAGGTCGACGGCGAGAAGTATCTGCTGATGCGCGCCGACGACATCTACGCTGTCGTCGAGGCCTAGTCTCGTCAGAATCTCTGATTCGTCTTTGAACGCGTCCGCCGCATAGGACTCGGAAGCGGCGACGCGAGTCACATTTCTTTTGGAGGATTACCTACCATGGCAAAGAACATTACGTTCAACACCGATGCCCGCGCTAAGCTTGCCAAGGGCGTCAACACTCTGGCCGACGCCGTTACCGTCACCATGGGCCCCAAGGGCCGCTACGTTGCGCTGCAGCGCACGTTCGGTGCCCCGACCATCACCAACGACGGCGTTTCCGTCGCTAAGGAGATCGAGCTCGAGGACAACATCGAGAACATGGGCGCTCAGCTGGTGAAGGAGGTTGCCACCAAGACCAACGACACCGTGGGTGACGGCACCACCACCGCAACTCTGCTCGCCCAGGCCATCGTCAACGACGGTCTGCGCAACGTCGCCGCTGGCGCCAACCCGCTGGCCATCCGTCGCGGCATCGACAAGGCCGTTAACGCCGCCGTCGCCGAGATGAAGAAGCAGGCCAAGCCGGTCGAGACCAAGGAGCAGATCGCTTCCGTCGGTACCATCTCTGCCGGTGACCCCGAGGTCGGCGAGAAGATCGCCGAGGCCATGGAGGTCGTGGGCAAGGACGGCGTCATCACCGTCGAGGATTCCCAGACGTTCGACATCACCATCGACACCGTCGAGGGCATGCAGTTCGACAAGGGCTATGTCTCCGCTTACTTCGTTACGGACAACGACCGCATGGAGGCCGTGATGAAGGATCCGTACATCCTCATCACCGACCAGAAGATCTCCAGCGTTCAGGACATCATGCCCGTTCTCGAGGCTGTCCAGCGCGCTGGCCGTGGCCTGCTCATCATCGCTGAGGACATCGACGGCGAGGCTCTGCCGACCCTGGTCCTCAACAAGATCCGTGGCGCCCTCAACGTCTGCGCCGTCAAGGCCCCGGGCTACGGCGATCGCCGCAAGCGCATTCTCGAGGACATCGCCGTCCTCACCGGTGGCCAGGCTGCCCTGGACGAGCTGGGCGTGAAGGTCGCTGACATCACCGCCGATATGCTCGGTACCGCTAAGTCCGTCACCATCTCCAAGGACAACACCGTCGTCGTCGGCGGCGCTGGCTCCAAGGAGGCCATCGACGCTCGTATCGCTCAGATCAAGGGTGAGATGGAGAACACCACCTCTGACTTCGACCGTGAGAAGCTCCAGGAGCGCCTGGCCAAGCTCTCCGGTGGCGTTGCCGTCATCAAGGTCGGCGCTGCTACCGAGTCCGAGCTCAAGGAGATCAAGCATCGCGTCGAGGACGCCCTGCAGGCTACCCGCGCTGCTGTCGAGGAGGGCATCGTCGCCGGTGGCGGCGTCGCCTTCATGGACGCTGCTCCTGCGCTCGACGCCGTTGAGCTTGACGACCCCGAGGAGAAGATCGGTGTCGACATCGTCAAGAAGGCTCTGACCGCTCCGGTCGCTACCATCGCCAAGAACGCTGGCTTTGAGGGCGCTGTCGTGGTCGACAAGGTTGCCGAGCTGCCTGCCGGCCAGGGTCTCAACTCTGCCAACGGCGAGTGGGGCGACATGATTGAGATGGGCGTCCTCGACCCCGTCAAGGTCAGCCGCGTCACCCTGCAGAACGCTGCTTCTGTCGCCAGCCTGATTCTCATCACCGAGGCCACTGTCTCCGATGTGCCCAAGAACACTCAGCTTGAGGATGCTATCGCTGCTGCCACCGCTGGTCAGCAGGGCGGCGGTATGTACTAAGGCCGACAAGGTCTAGAACTCCCACCGGGAATCCGGGGGCGGGACGGGGACTTCTCTCCGGAACGTCCTCGGACATGCAAAGAGGCTCCGCATCGCGCTTCGCGCTGCGGAGCCTCTTTGCGTCCTGCGGAATATTCCGGAGAGAAGTCCCCGTCCCGCCCCCGGATTCCCTGCGTTTACGGCCTTGAGGCCGGCGGGCGGAGAAGGATGTGGTCGATAGGGATGCGTGTCCCCTTCGCTGTTTCGCGCTTTGCGCGAAAGGCGCGTTGCTTTGGGATGGGTGGGGAACGTGGTTGCTTTGGCAACTGATCTCCGCCACAAATTACCCTTGGCATACTTGCGCGAGAACCTGCTCGTGCTACACTTGCAATTGCTGTTTCAGGGCGGGGTGGAATTCCCCACTGGCGGTAAATCGGGCGGTGCCAAAGGGGCGCCGTGGCACAGGCGAGGTGCCTGCGACCGAGCCGATGAGTCCGCGACCCGTGCGTGTGTTGGTTCGCATGCCGGCTGAACTGGTGAGATCCCAGTACCAACGGTTAGAGTCCGGATGAAAGAGGCAGGTGATCTTATGTCTGAACAGTCGCAGCATATCCATTTTGAGAACACGAATAGGTGGAGCACCAAACAGCTCGTTACCATGGCGCTGATGTGCGCCTTGGGCGCCCTGTTTATGTATGTGCAGCTGCCCATCCTTCCTTCGGCGCCGTTTTTGACGTATGACCCGTCGCTGGTGCCGGCGATGGTGTGTGGATTTGCGTATGGTCCCGGCGCCGGTACCGCTGTTGCCGCTATGGCTATCGTTATCCATGCGCTTACCACGGGCGATTGGGTCGGTGCGCTTATGAACTTGGTTGCCACGCTGGGCTATATTCTGCCTGCGGCTATCGTCTATCAGAAGATGCACACCTACAAGGGTGCCGTGATTGGCCTGGCGCTCGGCGTCATTGCCGCTACGGCGCTGTCTATGGTCGCAAACCTTACTATTGGCGTATGGTTCTGGTATGGCTCGGTCGATGTGATCGCCCCGCTCATGATTCCTGCCGTGCTGCCGTTCAACCTTATCAAGACCGTGCTTAACTCGGTGTTGACACTGGCGGTGTATAAAGCGGTCTCCAACCTCATCACGCCTAAAAAGGACCAGGTCAAAGGCCGCGCATGATTGAGTGTCGGGGCGTTTCCTTTAGCTATGACGGTGCCGTACCGGCGCTCGACGGCGTCGATCTGAATATCGAGGACGGCGAGTTTTTCTGCATCCTCGGTGGCAATGGGTCGGGCAAGTCGACGTTTGCCAAGCATCTGAATGCGCTGTTGCAGCCCGATGCGGGCACGGTACGCATCAACGGCATGGATGCGTCCGACCCCGAGCTGGTCTACGACATTCGTTCGACCGCGGGCATGGTATTCCAGAATCCCGACGACCAGCTGGTGGCAACGCTTGTCGAAGATGACGTTGCGTTTGGTCCCGAAAACCTTGGCGTGCCATCGGCGCAAATTGCGCAGCGCGTACGCGAGGCGCTGAAGGGTGTGGGCCTGGTGGGCTTTGAGCGCCACGAGACCCATGCGCTTTCGGGCGGCCAAAAGCAGCGCGTGGCGCTTGCCGGCGTGCTCGCCATGGAACCGCGCGTGCTCATATTGGACGAGGCTTCCTCGATGCTCGATCCGCGTGGACGCAAGGGCCTCATGAAGGCTTGCCGCGCGTTGCACGCTCGCGGCATGACCATCGTGATGATTACGCACTTTATGGAGGAGGCTGCCGAGGCCGATCGTGTCGCCGTGTTTCAGACGGGACGAGTTGCCATGCTGGGCACGCCCGATGAGATTCTGACGCGGGCGAATGAACTCGTTCAGCTCAACCTTGACATGCCAGAGTCGTGCCGTTTGGGCATGGCACTTCGTGCGGAGGGCGTGCCCGTTTGCGCGCAGGTACGTGAGGCGGATATGGTCGCCGAGATTGCGCAGGCTTATGCCGAGCGAAGTGGGGCAGGCATCGCGGGGCAGTCTTCCGTATCCCAGTCGGAAATCGCTGACGGCACTGTTCCGGTAGACAACGAGGGCAACGCGTCGGAGCCCGTCATCGAGCTATCCCATGTTTCGTACAGTTATTCGCTCAGTCCGCGCGAGCGCCGCTGCTGGCATAAGCGCTCGGCCACTGCGGGCAAATCGAACAAACAAGCCCTTTGGGGAAACGACCCAAGCAGCCCGTGGGCGCTGCGCGATGTATCGCTGACGGTGCGTCGCGGCGAGTTCCTGGGCTTGGCAGGTCATACCGGTTCGGGTAAGTCGACGCTGGTCCAGCATCTCAACGGTTTGATTCGCCCCCAGGAGGGATCCGTTCGCGCGCTGGGGCTCGATCTGTCAAACAAGAAAGACGCCGCCGCGGTTAAGGCCAAGGTCGGCGTGGTGTTTCAATATCCTGAGCGTCAGCTGTTTGCCGAAACCGTGGCGCAGGACGTGGCGTTTGGTCCACATAACCTTGGCTTGCCGCAAGATGAAGTCGACCGTCGTGTCGAGTCATCGCTCTCACGCGTGGGCCTCGACCTTTCCACGGTCGGCGACAAGAGTCCCTTTGAGCTTTCGGGCGGTCAGCAACGGCGTGTGGCATTCGCCGGCGTGCTCGCCATGGAGCCCGAAGTCCTGGTGCTCGATGAGCCCATGGCGGGGCTCGATCCGGCTGCGCGCAGGGATTTCCTTGAGCTTATCGATCGACTTCACCGCGATGGCCTGACCGTTGTCATGGTTTCGCATAGTATGGATGACCTGGCCAATTGCTGCGACCGTATTGTCGTGATGAACGAGGGCGCGGTGTTTGCCGAGGGCACGCCCGCTCAGGTTTTTGCGCATGCCGATGAGCTTAAATCAATCGGCTTGGGCGTTCCCGCCGCCCAGCGTATGGCGCTGGCGCTTACGGAGGCGGGCGTGCCGCTGCGCTTTGACGGCCTCTATACGGTTGAGTCGCTGGCAGACGAGTTGGTGGACCTGCTAATCGGTTGCTCGGGCGGTCCTTCTAACGTCGCGGACATTGCTAAATTCAAGACGGTCGCGCGAGAGAAGGGCTGCTAATGGAGGCGTTTTCGTTTGGCAGCTACTATCCCGGCGATAGTGCGATCCACCGCCTGGACCCGCGAACTAAGTTGCTCTTGGGCTTTGTGTTTCTGATCACGACGCTGACCGTCGGCGGCTTCCGCGGACTGGCCCCTGTCGCAATGTTTGTCGTGCTGATCTATGCCGTGTCTCGGGTGCCGGTTCGTCGCGTTCTGTCGTCGATGGCGCCGCTGCTGGCAATCGTCGTCGTGGTCGCGGTGCTCAACTTGTTTACCGATCAGAGTGGGCGCATCCTGTGGCAGCTTGGCTTTTTGCAGGTGAGCGAGGGCTCGCTGCGTTCTGCGGCGTTTATGGCGTGCCGTCTGACGTTGATGATGGCCGGCATGAGCGCCATTACACTCACCACGCCGACGCTCGACCTCACCGCGGGCTTTGAGCGTCTGCTCGCACCGTTTGCACACGTGGGGCTCCCCGCGCATGAGCTCGGCATGATCATGGGCATCGCGTTGCGCTTTATGCCGCAGTTCGCCACAGAGATGAAACAGACGGCCGATGCGCAGGCAAGTCGCGGAGCGCGCGTGACGGGCGGTCCGCTCGGTGGCGTACGCATGCTCGGCAGTGTGGCGATCCCGCTGTTCACCGGCGTGTTCCGCCATGCCGAGACGCTGTCTGCTGCCATGGATGCACGCTGCTATCATGGCGAGCAGGGCCGCACGCGCCTGCATGCGCTTACGTTTGGCCGCGGCGATGCGTTGGCGGCGGTGGTGACGGCGTTGCTGCTCATCTGCGTCATCGTCATCAATCTTCAACTTGTTTAGGCGCGATTCGAGCGCAAGAAAGGGGTCCCTATGACCGACAACGACCGCACGGCTCAGCTTGAGCGCGCCTGTTCGTATCTCAGGCGCATTCCGGCGTGGTATCTGGCCACGACCGATGTGGCCGACGGGCATCAGCCTCGCGTGAGGCCGTTTTCGTTTGCCATGGTCGATGACGGTAAGTTGTGGTTTTGCACGTCGCGCGACAAGGATGTATGGGCGGAGCTGAGCGCGAATCCCAAGTTTGAGCTCTCGGGCTGGAAGCCGGGGGAATGTTGGATCGTATTGACCGGCGAAGCCGCACTTGAGGACGACGCAGTTGCGAGCGACAAGGTGCGTCAAGCGGGTTTTAAGCACATGGTGGGCATTGGCGAGGAACACGAGAGTGCCAACGACGGCCGCCTTGCTTTCTTTTCGGTCCGCAACATTGCTGCGCGCTTCTGTGATATCGACGGCAGCGAGGAGCGCCTGGAGCTCTAGCTCGCACAAACCAGGTTCCCAAACTAGCTAGTACAGGAGGAAACGTGGACGGATTGAATACGGTTTTGGAGTATCTGACGTCGGTGCCGGCGTGGTATCTGGCGACGAGCGTGGATGGGCAGCCGCATGTGCGTCCGTTCTCGTTTGCTCAGATTCAGGACGGTAAGCTGTGGTTTGTGACGGCGCGCACCAAAGACGTGTGGCAAGAGCTGCTGCAAAATCAGCGCTTTGAGGCCACGAGTTGGTGGCCGGGCCATGGCTGGCTCATCTTGCGCGGGCGTGCCGGCTTGGATGACCGGGCTTTAGACGAAATGCGCGAAGCCGGGTGGAAGCATCTAGAGCACCTGGGCGAGCACTATGAGGGGCCTAACGACCCCACGCTCGTCTTCTTTAGCGTCGAGGATCCCGAGGCTTTTATCTGCAATCACGACGAATGGGTGCCGGTCGAGCTCTAGCCAGCTGGCGCATCCTAACAACTTGGTTTTCGCATGGGCGGGCCCCGTATTGCCCGGCGCCGTTAGGAGCGCCGGTCAATACGG
>NZ_JAQLFL010000013.1 GCF_028206995.1 Collinsella aerofaciens
TGGGCACCAGCGAGAAGTACATCTCGATGCTGGAGAGGGGCCAAAGGGAGCTCAAGCCCATAAGGAGGGCCTACGAGGCATGGGTCGAGGCCGGACTTCCGCTCGATTGAGACAGGCAGGCCTTCGAGGCCGAGCGCAAAATGGATTCTAAAAAACACCTTGCCAAATAGGAGCGTCAGACCAGGAAACCCCCTTATCCGCAGCTCCGAAGGAGCAGGATAAGGGGGTTTCCATGGTCGAGGACGTTCTGAAAACTAAGTCCAGCACGGGCCCGGACGAGAAAACCGACTACAGGTCGATGTGCGATTCCTTGATCGGGAACGGCTCCGCGAAGTGGCAGGCGCAGCAGTGACCCGGGGCGACTTCCTTAAACTCGGGAAGTTTCTCGGAGCAGATGCTCTGCGCGATCGGGCAGCGCGTGTGGAAACGGCAGCCGGTCGGCGGATCCAGCGGTGACGGCGGATCGCCGGCGAGGATGATGCGCTTACGGGTCTTCTGGATATCAGGATCGGGAACCGGCACGGCAGACAGCAGCGACTGCGTGTACGGATGGTGAGGCTCGCTATAGAGCGTCTTCCAGTCCGAAACCTCGACCATCTTACCCAGATACATAACGGCGACGCGATCGGAGATGTGCTGCACGACGGACAAGTCGTGGGCGATAAACAGATATGCGGTACCGAACTTGTCCTGCAGCTCCTTGAGCAGGTTCAAAACCTGGGCCTGAATGGACACATCCAGAGCAGAAACCGGCTCGTCGCAGATAATCAGCTTGGGCTTCAGAGCGAACGCGCGGGCAATGCCAACACGCTGACGCTGACCGCCGGAGAACTCATGAGGATAGCGGTTAATGTGCTCGGGGTTCAGTCCGACAACGTCGAGAAGCTCGCGGACACGCTCAATGCGCTCTTCCTTGGTGCCCACGCCGTGAATGGTCATGGGCTCGGAGACGATCTCGCCGATGGTCATACGGGGATTGAGCGAAGCATAGGGATCCTGGAAGATGAACTGCATCTCGCGACGCATGTCCTTGATCTCATGCTTGCTCATCTCGGCAACATCTTTACCCTGGAAGAACACCTTACCGGCGGTCGGCTTGGTCAGGCGCATGATGGTGCGACCCGTCGTGGACTTACCGCAACCAGACTCACCAACCAGACCAAAGGTCTCGCCCGGATAAATCTCGAACGAAATGTCATTTACTGCAGAGACGACACGCTTGGAGAAGCGCTTGGCGAACATGCCGGACTCAGCGGGGAACTCCTTAGAGAGGTGCTCGACCTTCAGCAGCGGAGTACGCTCGTTGGTATCTGCCATTACGCCTCGCCTCCCTTCTTGGAATCCTTGCGCGTACGGGACGTCTCAGGAGCGTTCTTGAGGAACTCGGGGTCACCGGAGTAGTGGCACGCAGAGTAATGACCAGACTCGGTGACAACGCGCTCGGGGCGCTGCTTGCGGCACTTGTCCGTCGCATAGGGACAACGAGGAGAGAAGACGCAGCCCTCAGGCAGGTTCATGAGCGAAGGCGGGTTGCCGTGAATCGGCGTAAGCGGCTTCTTCTCTTCGATGGCCTGCTCCGGGATGGAGCGGATAAGGCCCCAGGTGTAGGGGTGGCGGCTCTCGTAGAAGATTTCCTCAGCAGTACCGAACTCGACGGGACGGCCGGCGTACATAACCATGATCTTATCGGCCATATCGGCAACGACGCCCAGGTCATGGGTAATCATGATGATGGCGTTGCCGTTCTTCTCCTGCATTTCCTGCATAAGCTCAATAATCTGAGCCTGGATGGTAACGTCCAGAGCAGTCGTGGGCTCGTCGGCAATCAGAATATCGGGATCGCAGGCAAGAGCCATAGCAATCATGACGCGCTGACGCATACCGCCAGAGAACTGGTGCGGATACTCATTGACGCGCTTCTCGGGCTCGGGAATGCCAACGAGGTCCAAAAGCTCGGTGGCGCGCTTGAGCGCCTCCTGCTTGGAGTAGCCACGGTGCAGACGAAGGCCCTCGCCCACCTGCTTGCCGATCTTATAGACCGGGTTCAAGGAGGTCATAGGATCCTGGAAGATCATCGCGATATCGTTGCCGCGAATATGCTGCATCTCTTCCTCGGTCATTTCGAGGATGGAGCGGCCGCGATAGCGAACGTCGCCGCCCTCGATCTTTCCCGGAGGCATCGAGATAAGGCCCATGATGGTCATGGCGGTCACGGACTTACCGGAGCCGGACTCACCGACGACACCCAGGGTCTCGCCGCGATCGAGCGTGTAGGAGACACCGTCGACAGCGCGAACGACGCCATCCTCGGTGTGGAAATACATCTTAAGGTCATCGACCTCGAGCAGATGCTGGCCCTCGGGAACCGGCTGGTCCTTCAGGTCCACATAGTTCTTGTTCTTCTTCATCCTTATGCGTCCTTCATCTTGACGTCGAGGGCGTCGCGCAGACCATCACCCAGCAGGGTGAAGGCGAGCACCGTCGAGAGAATTGCCAGACCGGGCATGATCATCATCCAGGGAGCAGTCAGAAGATACTGCTGACCGTCCTGAATCATGGAGCCCCACGAAGGCGTAGGCGGAATAACGCCCATGCCGAGGAAGGACAGTGCGGACTCGGTCAGAATGGCGCCACCAATGTTCATGGTCGCGTAGACCACGATGGAGGCAACGGAGTTCGGGAAAATGTGACGCACGACGATACGAGCATCAGATGCACCCATCGCGCGCGCAGCGTCAACATAGTCGTTTTCCTTGACCGTCAAGATTGCAGAGCGGAAGACGCGAGCAATCGAAGGCCAGCCGAGAATACCGATGGCGATAAAGACGTTCTGAAGACCACGGCCGATAACGGCGATCATGGCGACGACGAACAGCACGTACGGGAACGCTAGGAAGATATCCGCACAGCGCATGATGATCGTATCCCAGATGCCGCCGTAGAAACCGGCCAGAGCACCCATGACCAGACCGATCAACGTGGAGATCGCAGTGGCCATAATACCGACGGAAAGCGAAACGCGTGCACCGTAGATAACGCGGACGAGGATGTCACGACCAAGGGCGTCGGTGCCAAACGGGTGCTCCGCACACGGAGCCAGCAGCGACGTCTGGGCCATGGTAGTCGAGTCGGAAGCCGTCGGCGAACCGAGCCAGGGCTTAGCCCACAGATCTGCGGTCAGGGCAACCACAACGACGATGATGATCCAGCAGACACCGATAACGGCGAGCTTGTTCTTACGAAGACGCTTAAAAGCGTCGCCCCACAGCGTGCGGGACTTGGCGGGAGCAGATGCGGCCTTGGTGGCGGTAGCCTGCTCCTGAGACTGAGAATCAGTTTCCTGCATGAGACGTACCTCCCTTAGGCCTTATCCGACGGACCGCCAAGGCGGATGCGCGGGTCGAGGAATGCATAGCTAATGTCGACGAGCAGGTTGATCACCATGACGACGACGACGATGAGCGTAACGCCGCCCATAACGATGGGCCAGTCACGCATGCTAATGGCGCGATAGACCTCATAGCCGATACCGGGCCAGTTAAAGACCGTCTCGGTCAGGATGGCGCCCGAAAGCATGCCACCGAAGTCGACACCAATATAGGTAACGACGGGGATGAGTGCATTCTTAAGCGCATGCTTGATGATGATCGCGCGATTGGAGAGACCCTTGGCCTTTGCCGTGCGGATGTAATCCTGGTTCATGACGTCGAGCAGCTGCGAGCGCATAATGCGGGCGGCGTAAGCGGTCGAAACCGAAGCCAGCGTAATGGTCGGGAGCACATAGTGCATCCAATCCTGATACTGAGAGCTGGAACCACCGGCACCCGAGATCGGCATGGAGAATGCACCGCCCGTGGCGTCCTTGAGGATGACGCCAAAGAACAGTTGCAGCAACATACCGAGCCAGAAGGCCGGGACGGCAACGAGGATCGACGTGGTGAGCGTTACCAAAATATCCCAGAAGGAATAACGCTTTACCGCCGAAATGATACCCGCACCGATACCCATGATTGCCTCGAGCACGATGGCGCACGCGGCAAGTTTGACCGTATACGGATACTTCTGGGCAAAGATTTCCGTAACCGGCAGCTTACGCTGATACGAATTGCCCAGATCGCCATGAAGCAGGCCGTTCATGTAATACAAATAACGGTCCACGAGCGACGTTTGAACGGGGTCGCCGTTCTCGTCAAGAATCGCGTTGCCGTCCTCGTCCGACTGGACCAGGTGATAGCGGACGCGAAGCTGAAGCTCCACCTC
This sequence comes from Collinsella aerofaciens, assembly GCF_028206995.1. Taxonomy (GTDB): domain Bacteria; phylum Actinomycetota; class Coriobacteriia; order Coriobacteriales; family Coriobacteriaceae; genus Collinsella; species Collinsella aerofaciens_AQ. The sequence continues at coordinate 4,261 of NZ_JAQLFL010000013.1, forward strand.
GGGGGACAGAGCCTTGTCTCCACCGATCAGCTTGATCGGATCTCCCGGCACGATATTCTGGAGGGCGAACAGAATCAGCGTAACGCCCAAAAACACCGGGATGAACTGAAGCACACGTTTAACGATGTACTTACCCATACCACTCCCCTATCTAGGGATTAACCTAAATGGGATGCCGATCGCCAGACCGGCATCCCAAAATTACCATCAGCCAGTTTACCCCAGGTTAGGGAGAACTGTATGTTTCCCATGAGGTCTACGTAAATACTTGACCCTCACGGAAGCTGCAAACTCTTAGGCGAGCTCAGCGGTACCCAGATCGGCATGCTTCTGCGGATCGACATAGAGGTGCTTGATGCGATCGGAGCCGACGATGGTGTGCGTGTAGAACATAATCGGGATGACCGGGCAGTCGGCAGCGACCATTGCGTCGGCCTCCTGCATCTTAGCGACGCGCTCCTCGTCGTCAACAATAGTACGAGCCTCGTCGACCTTGGCGTCGAACTCGGGGTTGTTGTAACCGGAGCGGTTGTCGCCACCGAGGGAGTCGGAGTGGAACAGCGGATACAGGAAGTTGTCCATGATCGGGTAGTCGGCAATCCAACCCAGACGACCGAACTGATAGTTAAAGTTCTGATACTGCTCGAGCAGGGCAGACCACTCAGGGGTATCGGAGACAGCGGTAACGCCAACCTTGGCGAGGTCGCCGATGATGGACTCCATGATCTCCTTGTGACCGCCGTCCTGGTTGTAGGAAAGGGTCACGCTAATGCCACGATCCCCGTTAGCGCCAGCGGGAGCAACCTTGTCGAGGTACTCGTTGGCCTTGTCGACATCGTAGGCGCAGAACTCCCATGCGCCCTCCTTGTAGCCATCGATGCCCGGAGGAACAATGCCGTCGGCGGGGGTACGGGTACCCTTGTAGATGGTCTTGCAGATGGCCTCACGGTTAATGGCCAGGGAGATACCCCTGCGCAGGTCGGCGTTGTTGAACGGCTCGGCCGTGGTGTTGCAGGTCAGGTAGTAGGTGGAAGGCTCGGCGCCGAGCAGCATGCGCTCGCCGTCACCCATGGTGTAGCCGTCCTTGGACACGCCGCGGTCCTTCTTGGCGGCATCGATCTGAGCAACGGGAACGTCGCAGACATCGAGGTTACCGGCCTGGAACTCCTTGTAAGCAGTCTCCATGTCCTTGATGACCTGGAAGTGGATACCATCGATCTTGGCCTTGTCGCCATAGTAATCGTCGAACTTCTTGAGGTTGATCTCCTGACCATCCTCCCACTTGCCGTCCATCATGAACGGGCCGTTACCGACCGGTGCAAGATAGAAGCTCTTGACATCGGACTCGGCGCACTCGGGAACCGGGGCCAGAGCCGGGTGAGAGGCGACGAAGGGGAAGTCGGCGTAAGCGGAAGACAGCTTGACGACGAGGGTCTCATCGTCGGGGCAGGTAACACCGCTGAGCTCGGTAGCGTTACCGGCAAGCAGATCGTCATAGCCCTCGACCATGGAAAGGTGATAGGAGACCTCGGAAGGGCCATACTCGGTAGCGATGGCCGACTTGGTGTTGACCAGACGCTCCCAACCGAGCTTGAAGGACTTGGAGGTAACGTCGTCACCGTTGTGGAACTTGGCCTTCTTGATCTTGAAGGTAAACTCGGTGGCGTCGTCGTTGGCCTCAAAGGACTCGCAAGCCAGCGGAACGATCTCGCCCTTCTCGGCGTCATAAGAGGTCAGAGCGTCAAAGAGCTGGTACTCGACCTGAGTGCCCTGGTCCTCCTGGACATTGTAGGGGTCGATGCAGACCGGGTTGTTGATGTAGAAGTTCAGCGTCGAACCGGACTCAGAACCGGAAGCGTCGCCACCCTTCTTGCCGCATGCGGCAAGAAAAGCCATGGAGCTCGCAGCAAGGGTGCCGCCAACAAAGGCGCGACGACCCATAACGGGCTGGTGGAACATAGAATCAGCCATGCCATCCTCCTTATGAGATAGGACAATGAAATGTTCAGTCGGACACATGTCGAAACAATCCGATCCGAACCATCAAAACGCCGCCCGCTGCTATGGCTGGTTATGCACAACGGACCAACGTTTTGCAATACAGTAGCGCATTTTATACACGATTTGGGGCTAATTCCGGTTAACGGTCGAGAATTTCTTTAGTTGGGCGAAGTATGTGAGGATATTTTGACTCTGTTACAAATATGTAAACAAAAAGGGTCCCGCACTTACGGGACCCTTTTTGAATATTTATGCGGCTCGTGCTTAGTAGCCGACGATGCCCTGCGGGAAGAAGAACATGCACAGCACGACGCACACGGCAAACACGACAGCCATGATGACGGTCAGGCGGTCGAGGTTCTGTTCCATAACGCCTGTGGCAGAGCTGGAGTTATACAGCGAGCTAGCAATCATATCCGAAACGCCGGTACCCTTACCGGAATGCATCAGGACGAGAATCGTCAGCGCCACGGCAGAGACAGCCCAAACGACAAACAGAAGAATCTGGAACGGACCCATAGATAAGCTCCTTAATAGAACAGTTCAAACTCCAGTACTGTACCACAACCCCCAGCACTCCCCCACCCGCCATTTAGGTATGGGGCAGAAATGGCAGAAATATTAAAAAGGGGATTGTCCAGTCGTGGACAACCCCCTTACTAGAAAACGGTATTTGTTTTCTATTAGGCCTCGGTGGCGAGCACGCGACCCGTCATCTCGGCGGAAGGCTCAATACCAGCCATGGTGAGCATGGTCGGAGCGATATCGGAAAGACGGCCGTCCTCGATACCGGTGAGCTTGGCCTTCTCATCAACGATGATGAACGGCACACGGTTGGTGGTGTGAGCCGTAAACGGATGCTTGGAACCGTCGGAAGCAACGTCAAACATGTGATCGGCGTTGCCGTGGTCGGCGGTAATCAGTGCAAAGCCGCCCTTGGCGAGAATCGCCGGGACAACCTTGGACAGGGCATCGTCAACAGCCTCGACAGCCTTAACGGCAGCGTCGAAGACACCGGTGTGACCAACCATGTCGCAGTTCGCGAAGTTCACGATGTAGAAATCAGCGCGATCCTCGTTGATGGCGGCGACGAGCTTCTCGGTAACCTCGGGAGCGCTCATCTCGGGCTGCAGATCGTAGGTAGCAACCTTGGGGGAAGCGACGAGCACGCGCTCCTCGCCCTCCTTGGGCTCCTCGATGCCACCGTTGAGGAAGAACGTCACGTGGGCGTACTTCTCGGTCTCGGCAGTGTGCAGCTGCTTCAGGCCATTGGCGGCGATAACGTCGGCCAGGACGTTCTCGGGGAACGTCTTGGGGAAGGCGACCTCGACGTCAAACGTCGGATCATACTCGGTCATCGTCACAAAGTGCGAAAGCTTGATCTGCTCGCGCTCAAAGCCGTCGAACTCCTTGTCCGTGAACACGCGGGTCATCTGACGAGCGCGGTCGGGACGGAAGTTGAAGAAGATGGCCGCGTCGCCCTCGTGAATGCCCTCGTTGTGGGCAGCGAAGGGCTCGACGAACTCGTCGCCGCGCGGGTCCTTCTCGTAGTAGGCCTTGATACCGGCAACGGGGTCGGTATCAGCATCGGACGCGTTGACCATGACGTCGTAGGCGCGCTGGATGCGCTCCCAACGATTATCGCGGTCCATGGCCCAATAACGGCCCGAGACGGTGGCAACGCGAGCGTCGCAACCGGTCTCCTCGGAGATCTTAGCCAGGAAGGCGCAGAACTCACTCATGTAACCGGCACCGGACTGCGGGTCAACGTCGCGACCATCCATGAAGGCGTGGACGCGAACGGTCTTGACACCGTGCTCGGCAGCCATCTTGACCAGAGCCTCGACGTGGTTCATGTGAGAATGAACACCGCCAGGGCTCATAAGGCCCATGAGGTGGAGAGTCTTACCGTCAGCCTTGACATCGTCCATAGCCTTGACGAAAACCTCGTTCTTGGCGATGGAGCCGTCCTTGATGGCATTGTTGATGCGCGAAAGCTCCTGGAACACGATGCGGCCGGCACCGATGTTGAGGTGACCCACCTCGGAGTTACCCATCTGGCCGTCGGGAAGGCCCACGTCCTCGCCCGAAGCACCGAGCGTGGTGTGGGGGTACTTCTCGTACAGGCCATCAAGGAAGGGCGTCTTGGCAGCGGCGACGGCGTTCTCGCCATCGGCCGGAGCAAGGCCGCAGCCATCCATGATAATCAGGAGTGCAGGAAGATGACGTTGTGCCATATGTCCTACTCGCCTGCCTTGACGACCATAGAGGCGAAGTCGGCAGCCTTGAGCGAAGCGCCGCCCACGAGGGCGCCGTCAACGTCGGGCTTGGCGACGAGCTCGGCAATGTTGCCGGGCTTAGCGGAACCACCGTACAGGACACGGATGCCGTTGGCGAGCTCCTCGCCGAACATCTCCTTGAGGGTCTCACGGATAGCGCCGCAGACCTCCTGAGCATCCTCGGCGGTAGCGGTCTTGCCGGTGCCAATGGCCCAGATGGGCTCGTAGGCGACGACGACCTGCTTGGGGCAGGTGATCTCAAGACCAGCAAGGCCAGCCTTGACCTGGTTCACGACGTGCTCGACATAGGTGCCAGCCTCGCGGACCTCAAGGGACTCGCCGCAGCAGAAGACGGGAACAAGACCGGCGGCAACGAGGGCCTTGGCCTTCTTGTTCTGATCATCGTCGGTCTCGTGGAAGTAGTCGCGACGCTCGGAGTGACCGATGATGCAGTAGGTGCAGCCAGCGGACTTGAGCATGTCGCAAGAGGACTCACCGGTGAAGGCACCCTTGGCCTCCCAGTACACGTTCTGTGCACCGAGGGCGATGGGGGCAGCCTGAATGCGGTCATGAACCGTGGTGATGTCGATGGTCGGAGGGCAGACGAGCACCTCGACGCCAGCCGGAACCTCGGGCAGAGCCTGAGCCAGCTCGTCGGAGAGTTTGGCGGCCTCGGCGACGTCGTTGTTCATCTTCCAGTTACCAGCGATGAGAAGGGTGCGATTAGGCATCGAGAAGCGCCTCCACTCCGGGCAGGGCCTTACCCTCGACGAGCTCCATGGAAGCGCCACCACCGGTGGAGATCCAGCTCATCTTGTCGGCCAGGTTGAACTTGTTGACAGCCGCGACAGAGTCGCCACCGCCGATGATCGAGGTGCAGTCGGCCTCGGCGACAGCCTCGGCGATAGCCTGGGTGCCGTGAGCGAAGTTGTCGAACTCGAAGACGCCCATGGGGCCATTCCAGAAGACAGTCTTGGCGCCCTTGACGGCCTCGGCGTAAAGCTCCTCGGTCTTGGGGCCGATGTCCATGCCCTCACGATCGTCGGGGATAGCGTCGGAAGCGACAACCTCGGGAACAGCGTCCTCGCCAAAATGATCGGCAACGCGGTTGTCGATGGGGAGCAGGATCTTGACGCCCTTCTCCTCGGCCTTCTTTAGCATCTCGCCGGCGCGCTCGACCCAGTCCTCTTCCTTGAGGGACTGACCGACGGTCAGGCCCTGAGCCAGGAAGAAGGTGTAGGCCATGCCGCCACCGATGATCAGGGTGTCAGCGGAGTCGATGAGGTGATCGAGAACGCCAATCTTGGAGGAAACCTTGGAACCGCCGACGATAGCGACGAAGGGGCGCTCGGGCTCGGCGAAGATGCCGGTCAGCGTGTCGACCTCCTTCTCGAGCAGGAAGCCAGCGACGGCAGGCAGGTAAGCGGCGGGGCCCACGACGGAACCCTGGGCGCGGTGAGCGGTGCCGAAGGCATCGAGAACGAAGACGTCACCATAGGAAGCGAGCTTCTTGGCGATCTCGGGATCGTTCTTCTTCTCACGCTTATCGAAGCGGACGTTCTCGAGAACGAGAACCTTGCCCGGCTCGACGGCAGCGACAGCCTCGGCAGCCTTCTCGCCGTAAGTGTCGGCGACAAAGGCAACGTCGAGACCAGAGAGCTCGGCGAGCTTCTTGGCGACGGGCTCAAGGGAGAGCTCAGGCTGGAAGCCGGTGCCATCGGGACGGCCGAGGTGGCTCATGAGGATGACGCGAGCGTTGTGCTCAACGAGGTAGTTGATGGTGGGCAGGGCAGCCTTGATACGGGTGGTGTCGCCAACGACGCCATCCTTGATAGGCACATTGAAGTCAACGCGGACGAGAACGCGCTTGCCGTCGACATCGATGTCGCGGACGGTCTTCTTGGTAAAGGCCATGTTTGCTTCTACCTTTCGTACGTGTCTGCCTCCCATTACGGCAGACGATTTCCTATAAAAAGGGCGCGACCCTAGGGTGTAAGCCCTATGAGGCCGCGCCCTTCTTTAGACGCTCAACGAGCTATTCGCTAAAAGCTAAATTAAGCAACGAACTTCTCGAAGTACTTGATGGTGCGGACCATCTGAGAGGTGTAGGAGTTCTCGTTGTCGTACCAAGAGGTGACCTGAACGAGGGTCTGGCCGTTGCCGAGGTCAGAGCACATGGTCTGAGTGGCGTCGAAGATGGAGCCGTGGGTCTCGCCGACGATGTCGCGGGAGACGATCTGGTCCTCGTTGTAGGCGAAGGTCTCGGGGATGGTCTCGGCGTAGGCCTTCATGGCAGCGTTGACCTCGTCGACGGTGACCTTCTTGTCAACGACGGCGTAGAGGTTGGTCAGCGAGCCGGTCGGCGTCGGGACGCGCTGGGCGGCACCGATGAGCTTGCCGTTGAGCTCGGGGAGAACCAGGCCGATGGCCTTGGCAGCGCCCGTGGTGTTCGGGACGATGTTCTCGGAGCAGGCGCGGGAGCGACGGAAGTTGCCCTTGCGCTGCGGGCCGTCGAGCGGCATCTGGTCGCCGGTGAAGGCGTGGATGGTGGTCATGATGCCGGACACGATGGGAGCGAAGTCGTTCAGACCCTTGGCCATCGGGGCGAGGCAGTTGGTGGTGCAGGAAGCAGCGGAGATGATGTTGTCCTCAGCGGTCAGCGTCTCATGGTTGACGTTGTACACGATGGTGGGCAAATCGCTGCCGGCCGGAGCGGAGATGACGACCTTCTTGGCGCCAGCGTTGATGTGGGCCTGAGCCTTAGCCTTGCTGGTGTAGAAGCCGGTGCACTCGAGAACGACGTCGACGTCGAGGTCGCCCCAAGGCAGGTTGTTGGCGTCGGCCTCCTTGTAGATCTTGATCTCCTTGCCGTCAACGGTGATGGAATCCTCGCCAGCAACGACCTCGTGATCGCGAGCGTAGTTGCCCTGCGTGGAGTCGTACTTCAGCAGGTAAGCGAGCATATCGGGAGAGGTGAGGTCGTTGATAGCGACGATCTCGGAGCCCTCATGACCGAACATCTGACGGAAAGCCAGACGACCGATGCGACCGAAGCCGTTAATAGCAACCTTTACTGCCATTGTGTCTCCTTTCGTAAGGCCCCCGCGAGCTACAGCGCCCGCCGTTGAGGCCCACAAACTAACCACTCGCCTAATATACCTTTTTTTTGACTTGAATTTCACGAGAATGCTCGAAATTGAAAATCAAATTTACGTTAAAACGTTTTAAAGAATAAAATAGCAGCTAAATCCGTATATAAGTCGATACTTCAAACTACTTGTTTGCTTCAATGAGCTTTTCAAGCCTCAAAACGCGATGGTACAGGGCAGACTTCGACAAGGGAGGGTCAGCCATCTCCCCCAGATCGCGCAGCGACAGATCGGGATAGCGCTCGCGCAGGTCGCAAAAGACTGCCAAGGCGTCCGGAAGCGTGTCGCGCAAACCCCGCTGTTCGAGCTCATCGATCAACGCAAGCTGATGCTGGGCGGCACCGGCGCTTCTGGTCTGGTTGGCGAGCTCGGCGTTCACGCGACGGTTTACGTCGTTCTTAACCAATTTGACCGCGCGCGCTTCCTCGATCTCGGCAACGCTGCGCTTGGCGCCGACCAGCTTTAGGAGCTGCTCGATCTCCTCGGCGCTCTTAATGTACACGGCATATGACCCCCGCCGCGCATTAACACGAGCATGGACCCCAATCTGCTCCAACAGATCGCAAAGCCCCTTGGCATATTGCTCGCCCTGCACCGCGATCTCCAAATGAAAATCGCCGCGTGGATCGGCCACGAAGCCGCCCGCGATGAGCGCGCCGCGGATATAGGCAAGCCTGCAGCAGGGACGGGCAACGATATGTCGGGGCACGCCGGCGACAAGTCCTCCCCTGCGGTCGAGGATGCCCAGCAGCACCAGAGCCTTATCCAGGTCTGGCTGATCAGGCAAGGTGATGAGGTAGTTTCGAACCTTATGCAATACAGATTTACGAACGGTGAACTCCGTTTTGAGCTTAAGGATGCGATGCGTCAGCGTGATCATCGTGCGCGCGACGGCTCCCGTCTCAGTCGCAACTGTCAAACGATACCGCCCAGAGCCGGTAAGCGAGAGCGTACCACTCACGCGCGTGAGGGCGGCAAGCGTCGACAAGTCGCAGTATTCACATTCGGGTTCGCAGCGCGCAAGCTCGTCACGCACCTCGGCGGTAAACGACATGCAGGCCTATGCCTTCGTGTTGGCGCGCGACAGGTCGCGGTGGGAGATGCTCACATGATACTGAGCGCCTTCCAGGTAACGGGCCGTGGCCTCGGCAATGGCAACGCTGCGGTGCTGGCCGCCCGTGCAGCCGATGGCGATAGAAAGCTGCGGCTTACCCTCCGCGATATAGCCCGGCATCACCGTATCGAGCAGCTGTGTCCAAGCCTTCCAAAACTCCTGCGTCTTGGGATGGTCCAGAACAAAATCGGAGACCTTTTTATCGAGACCGGTCATCGTGCGCATCTCGGGATCGTAGAACGGATTAGGCAGGAAGCGGACGTCGATCATAATGTCCGCCTCGACGGGCATGCCGTGCTTAAAGCCAAACGAGAACACGTGGACGTCCATGAGCTGCTGGTCGGACAGCTCGGAAAATGCCATACGTAGCTTGTTGCGCAGCGCAGAGGTGCGCAGACGGCTCGTGTCGATAATCATATCGGCTCGGTCGCGCACGCCCTGAAGCTGAAGGCGCTCGCGCTGAATGGCATCGGCCGTAGTCTCCCCCGGCTTGGCAATGGGATGACGGCGGCGATTTTCGCTGTAGCGACGAATCAGCACCTCGTCAGAAGCCTCCAGGAACACGATGTCGCAGCTCATCTCGCGCTCCTCGAGTGCGGCGACCGCATCGAGCAACTCGTCAAACAGTCCCTGGCTACGCAAATCGCAGGTGACGGCGAGATGCCTGCCCACGCCCGTATTGATACCGACGAGCTCGGCAAGCTGGGCGATGAGACGCGGAGGCAGGTTATCGATGCAAAAATAGCCCATGTCCTCGAACACGTGCATGGCCTGTGTGCGGCCCGATCCGGACATTCCGGTGATGATGACGATATCGGGGATGCGCTCCGAGCGCTCCGCCGCATCCATGGCATCTCCCTTTTGCATGTGCTGCCTCCCGAAAACAAGCGCGGGACCCAGCAACCCGGATCCCGCGCGGTCAATTGCCTATATTGAGTATACCGCCCCGAGCGGATACGAGGCCTGTCTTACGCCTCAAGCGCAGCCTTGAACCAACTCGTAATACTCGTGGGGTGCGTGATGGCGGTGCCGACGACAACGGCCCAGGCGCCAGCATCGATCGCGGCGCGAGCCTCCTCGGGCGTGTGCACGCGGCCCTCGCAGATGATGGGAAGACCGGGGAATTCCTCGGTCGCCTGACGCAGGAGCGGCAGATCGGGGCCATCGGCCATGGTGCAGTCGATGGCAGCGACACCGTGAGAAAGCGTGGTAGATACAAGGTCGAAGCCCATATCAACCGCACGGCGAATGTCCTCGATGGTGGCACAATCCGCCATCAGGAGCACACCCTCCTCGTGCAGCGGGCGGAAGGTATCCTCGACCGACTTGCCGTCGGGACGCAGACGATCGGTGGCGTCGATCGCCACGATATCGGCACCCGCAGCAACGCAGGCGCGAGCGTGACGCAGCGTCGGCGTGATGTAAACGCCCTCGTGCCCATCCTTCCACAGGCCGATAACAGGAACCTCACAGCGACCCTTAATGGCGGCAATGTCGGCAAGGCCCTGGCAGCGAATGGCGGCGGCGCCGCCGAGCTCGCAAGCACGAGACATTTGAGCCATGGTCTCGGGCGTACGAAGCGGCTCGCCCATATACGCCTGAACGCTCACGACGAGCTTGCCCTTCAGGGACTGGATCAAAGGATCAACGGTCATGTTCGACTCAACCTTTCTCAAAAACAGCCTTCTGAGACACCGCACCTTGACGTTCAAACCGTCGCTCGCGTACCGAAGTACGCTTCGCTCCTCTTTCACGTCAATCTGCGGCACCTCAGAAGGCGCACTTGGTAGCTATGTTTATTTCAACGACGCAAGAAGGTGTTCGGCGGCACCGATGAGCGGAGCATCGCCCTCAAGAGAACCGATGAGGATCGGCGTGTCCTGAAGCGGATCGAGCGCCTGGCTGGCATAGCCCTCGTGTACCGAATCCTTCCACGTCTGTGAACGCCAATCGGGACCTTGGTGAATCACGCCACCCGAAAGCACGATGACCTCAGGGTCCAGGATGTTAGCGAGCGAGCCCAAGCTGGCACCCAGCGCAAAGCCGGCGTCATGGATGACCTCAGTCGCCTTTGCGTCGCCCGCGCGGCACAGGTCGTTTACATCGCGACCGACCGAAGGACGGCTGGGGTCGACGCGGCCAAAGCGCTCGTCGTACATGCGACCAATGGAAGTGCCCGAAGCAACAGACTCAAGATGGCCAGAACGCCCGCAGGCGCAGGGAATGCCGGCGGCAGCCGAGCACTCGATGTGGCCCATATGACCGGCAGCACCGTGGAAGCCCTGCATCACGCGGCCGTTCTCGACATATGCGCCGCCGATGCCCGTACCGATGCCCAGACACAAGACGGAGAACTTGCCCTTGCCGACGCCCCAGTGGGCCTCGCCCAGAGCATGAGCCTGCACGTCGCCCACCACGGCAACGGGAAGACCAAGGTCCTCGCGCAGACGCGGCCCCAACTGAACGCCAGACCAGCCGGGCATGATCTCGTTGGCGTAGGCGATGGCGCCCGTCTTGGGGTCGACGACACCGGCGGCGCCAATACCGATACCGAGGACCTCGACATCGGGGTTCGCCTCGAGAGCAGCCTTGATGGACGCCTCGATGCGCTGGAAAACTGCCTCGCCGCCTTCTTGGGCCTCGGTGGGAACCTCGGCTTCAAAGACCGGATGGGGCACGCCGCCATCAGCCGGATACTCCATAATGGCAGTCGCAATCTTGGTGCCGCCGATATCGACGGAGCAAACGTACTTGTTCTCCATGTCGCTCTCCTTAGGAGATATAAACAACTACAGGAAATGCGCCGTCAGGCTAGCCGTCACAGCGCGGTAAAGGTTTTCCAAGTGCCCGAGATCGCCGAGAAGCCGTGTGGCCATTGACCTAATGGGTCATGGCCGCACGGTTGAACGGCGAGGTCGGGTGCCTGGGAAAGCTTTAAAGGAGGCCGTTGTCCTGGAGGACCTTCTTAATCGCCTCGACGTTCTCACCGGTCATGGCCTTCACCGGGCGCGGCATGGTCGGGCTGTCGAAGATGCCCATGAGGTTCATAGCGGTCTTGAAGGCGCCGACGCCACCGGCATAGCCCTGGACGCCCGAGGTGACATCCCAGATGTGGGAGATCTCATTGAGACGATCCTGCTCGGCCTTGACGGTAGCCCAGTCACCAGCCTGAGCGGCCTTCCACTGACGCACGTAGCCCTCGGGCTCAACGTTGGCGAGACCCGGGACGGAACCGTCGGCGCCACCAAGGTAGGCGCCGTCGACAACAACCTCGTGACCGGTGAGAATGCTCATCGGATGGCCGTTCTTCTCGTTCTCCTGAACGAGGTAGCGGAACGAGATGTCATCACCCGAGGAATCCTTGACGCCGGCCAGAACGCCCTCGGCACCGAGCTTGGCAAGGAGCTTCCAAGGGAGCTTGGTGTGGACACACACGGGGATGTCGTAGGCGAAGATGGGCAGGTCGAGTTCCTCATGCAGGATGCGGAAGTGCTCCTCGACCTCGGTCATGCCCTGCAGGGCATAGAACGGGCAGGTGGCGACAAGCGCATCGGCGCCCAGCTCCTGAGCGACCTTACCGTGCTCGATCATGCGCTCGGTCTCGGTGTCGATGATGCCGACCAGAACGGGAACGCGGTGGTCGACGATACGGACGGCCTCGGCGATGATCTGACGGCGACGCTCGTCGGTGGAGAAGACGACCTCGCCCGAGGAGCCCAGGAAGAACAAGCCATCGACGCCGGCATCGATCATGCGGTTGATGCTGCGCTCAAAGGAGGCAACATCGAGCTGGTGGTCTTCGGTATCGGGAACAACGACGGGAGGGATAACGCCGGTGAATTTCTGAGTTGCCACAAGAATCTCCTTAGTTGTCTGGCGGGCAGCCCTATGCCGCCCACTCTTGTTGGCAGTGTCCAGGCCGTCTAGGCCAAAGAACACGGGTAGAACGTTTGGTTAAAGAAGTCGACGACTTCGTTTTCGAACGCATTGATGCGCTCGTGAGCGTATTTGGCATAGATGATATGCCTCCGGTCACACTCAAGACCGTTGAATACGGCAAACTGGCCCTTGGGGTCGCTCGCGGCATCCATGAGCGATGTGCCCATGAGCACCGATCCGCGCACCCGAGACGACAGCGCCTCGAGACCGCCGGGAAGCGGATTGGCAACCGCCGTGCAAGCGAGGCCCCGCTCGTCCAGAGCAGAAACCGCCAGCGCGACACCGCCGCCAAGGCCCTCGCCCCACGCAAAGATGCGGTCGGGGTCCATGCCATCAAGATTGCGTGCCACCTTCGCCAGCGCGCAACCCCAACGGACGCGCTCGACAAAAGCGGGCGAAGAAATCCCCCGCTGCAGGTCGTCCGCACCAGCAACATCGTCATCCAGCGCGAGGACGGCATACCCCATGGCGGCAAATCTCGTCATGTGATGCCAGCCGCGCACAGGCCGATCGATGTCGTGGAACATCAGGCACAACGGCACGCGCTCAGATACTCGGGCACGACCGACAGGCTCGATCAAACGAGCGTGAATCGCATCGTCACCGAGCTCAAAGGAGACCTCCGAGTAACGGGCGCAGGGGTTAACAAAGTCAATCGCCGTAATGGCCAGGCCTTGAATCTCAAGATTCGAAGCGCATGTCTCTAAATCAGAAACATCTGCTTGGACATCACCGCGCCAGTCCCGATATTCTGCGAGCCTTGACGAAACCGTTCCAGGAATTCCCACGAGCCCGGGGACAATCAGCTCGTCAACATTGCTCTCGCACTTAGACATGAGCCTCCCCTCCCTTGCAGAAAAACGGAATGATCAAATCGTCAAAATCCTGAATCTCCTCGTGGCCAAAGCCTTCAAAGAACTCATGACGCTTTTCGCAGGTCAGGTTGTTATAGACCGCAAACTGCGTCGCTGGCGGACAGACGATATCGGCTGTGCCGGTGCCAAACAGCACGGGGCATTTGACCATAGGGGCAAAGTTCTTGGAATCGAAGTACGCCAGCTTGGCATAGGCTTCGTCAATACGAGTCGAGTCCTCGTCAAACCAGCGAGACCAATAACGCAGGCCTTCATAAGCGATATCGTCGGCATCCAGATCCCAAACAAGGCGGAAATCCGACAGGAAGGGATAGAGGATGGCAGCGCGATTGATAAGCTCACTATTAAGCGCGCAGGTCGCAATGCCCAAACCGCCGCCCTGCGATGCGCCGTTCACAAATACGCGGGAAAGATCGATGCCCTCGAGCTCGCGAACAATACGGCACAGAATGCGGATATCCTGGTGCAAGCGGACATAGTAAAGATTGGCCGGGTCGCCGTCGATACCGGCGACGATATGCCCAGCAACCGTCGTGCCTTCAAATCCACCAATATCCTCGGAGGGGCCTCCTTGGCCGGGGCAGTCGAGGGCGATGAGTGCCATGCCCATGCCCGCAAACGACGCCTGCTCGAACCAGCTGCGGCTTGCACCCGGATAGCCGTGGAACTGTAGCACCAGCGGCACGGGCTCGTCCGAAACCGGCTGGAGATACTTGGCATGCAGGCGTGCACCGCACATGCCGGTATACCAGAGGTCGAAAAACCGACAGGTCGCGGAATCCGCAACCGAAGCCGCCTCAATCGCATAGTCGAGCTCGACGGCGTCGGCCTCGGCCATGCGGTCCTTCCAAAAGAGATCGAAATCCGATGGACGGGGCATAGCGCCTCGATATTCACCAAATTGCTGTTGTAGCTCCTGAGCACTTGGCATGGCTCGTGAACCCAACCTTTCGAAATCGCAACGGAGGTGCGCCCGGCAAGGGAACCGGGCGCACGGGAGGGAAAGCGAGGCTACTCGCCGAGCTTGGGATGCAGCAGCGACGGCGCAGCGCCGAGCAGCATCTTGGTGTAGGGGTCCTGAGGGTGCTGGAAGACCTGCTTGGCCTCGCCCTGCTCGACGATCTTGCCGCCATTCATAACGATGATGTCGTCAGAGATATAGCGGACCGTCTGGATGTCATGGCTGATGAACACCATGGCCAGGCCGAGCTCCTTCTTAAGGTCGGTCAGCAGGTTCAGAATCTGCGCGCGGACCGAAACGTCCAGAGCCGAGGTGGGCTCGTCGGCGATGATGGCATCGGGGTTCAGCGACAGGGCGCGCGCAATTGCGACGCGCTGGCGCTGGCCGCCCGAAAGCTGGCCGGGAAGAACCTCGGCGGCGGAGCTGGGCAGACCGGTGAGCTCCAAGAGCTCCTTGACGCGCTTCTCCTGCTCGGCCTCGGTACCCAGGTTGTGGACGCGCATGGGGTCGAGCAGTTGCTCGCGAACGACCATGCGGGGATTGAGCGCCGTGGCCGGGTTCTGGAACACGACCGAGATGACGCGACCCATGTGGCGACGGTCCTCGGCGGTACGTTTGGTAACGTCCTTGCCCTTAAAGTAGACCTTGCCGCTCGTGGGGGCCTGCAGGCCGCACATGACGTTGGCGGTGGTGGACTTTCCGCAACCGGACTCGCCGACGATGCCGATGGTCTGTCCGGGCATGAGCTTAATCGTTACACCCTGGACGGCGTGAACCAGGTTGGGGTGCAGAATCGAGCCGGTACGGGTCCTAAAGGTGACGTGGACGTCATCAAGGAAGATGATCGGCTCGACGCCGTTGACTGCGGTCTCGCTCATCTACATCACCTCCGCGTGAGGGGTCAAACCATTTGCCTTGAGCACCTCGTCGGGGAGCTCGGAATAGAAGTGCTCGGTGCCGGGCACGCGCTTGAAGACCGGACGGGTGTCCAGGCCAATGCGCGGATGGCTCGAGCGGGGTGCGAAGCGATCGCCCTTGGGGAAATCGCGCGGGCTCGGAACGGCGCCGGGCACCTGGTGCAGGCGGCCCGAACCGCTCTCGATGGACAGGACGGAACCCAGAAGGCCGCGGGTGTACTCGTGAATCGGGTTGGTGAGCAGCTCCTTGGTGGGCGCCTGCTCGATAACCTGGCCAGCGTACATAACCGTGATGTTATGAGCGACCTCGGCGACCAGTGCCAGGTCGTGCGAAACGAAGATCATGGCAAAGCCGAGCTTGGCCTGAAGATCGTTAAGCAGCTTGATGACCTGCTTCTGGACGGTAACGTCCAGAGCGGTCGTGGGCTCGTCGCAGATGACCAGTTTGGGGTCGCGGGTAAGGGCCATAGCGATCAGAACGCGCTGACGCTGACCACCGGAAAGCTCATGCGGATAGCTCTCGAGCGTACGCTTGGGGTCGAGGCCCACGAGCTCCAGGAGCTCCTCGGCGCTACGGGTACCGCCGCGCTTGGTGAGCTGCTTCATCTGGGCGGAAATGAGCATGGAGGGGTTGAGCGAGGACAGGGCGTCCTGATAGACCATGGCGATATCGGTACCGCGCAGGCCGAACCACTCCTTCTTGCTCATCTTGAGCAGGTCGCGGCCCTCCCAGAGAACCTCACCGGAAAGATGCTCGTCATCGTCGGTCAGGCCCATGATGGCCAGCGTGGTGATGGACTTACCGCAGCCGGACTCACCGACCAGGCCCATGGTCTGGCCAGGACGGACATCAAAGTTGACATGATCGACGACGTTGATATCACCGTGGTGCTCAAACTGGATGCAGAAATCACGGACCGAAAGGATCGGCTCAACGGACTCATCGGGCACATGGCGGTCGTTACGCTTGAGCTCGACATCGCGCAGGGCGCCAAGACGGGCGGACAGGGACTGAGCCTGCTCCTTGTAAGCGCGAACGGGGTCGGAGACCAGCAGGTCGGCCTCGCGGCGCTTGGAGGAATCGGTCGGATCCAGGGCGGCGGAGGGAGCAGCGGCCATGGCGTCGGTAATGCCCTCGGAGAGGATGTTGAGCGCCAGGCAGGTGATCATGATAGCCAGACCCGGGAACAGCGCCTGCCACCAACGGCCAGCGAGCACGCCACCGCGGGCGTCGGCGAGGATGTTGCCCCAGGTAGCGGTGGGCTCCTGGATACCAGCGCCGATAAAGGTCAGCGAGGCCTCGAAGATGATGGCGTCGGCGACCAGGGTAACGGTGAAGACCATGATCGGGGCGATGCAGTTACGCAGAACATGCTTGATCAAAATCCACGGAGCCTTGGCGCCGGAAACGATGACCGCGCGGACATAGTCCTCGCCGTACTCGGACACGATGTTGGCGCGCACGATACGGGCAATCTGCGGAGTGTACATAAAGCCAATGGCGAAGATGATCGACGGCACGG
The DNA here is from genome assembly GCF_028206995.1 of Collinsella aerofaciens. GTDB lineage: Bacteria > Actinomycetota > Coriobacteriia > Coriobacteriales > Coriobacteriaceae > Collinsella > Collinsella aerofaciens_AQ. Next base: position 21,019 of record NZ_JAQLFL010000013.1, read on the forward strand.
AATTGCCCAGGATGGAGACGAAGACGGCAGCGAGGGCGATGCCCGGGATGGACATGATGATGTCCAGGATGCGCATGATCGCCTCGGAAACGGACTTGCGCGAAACCGCCGCGAGGGCGCCCACGACCGAGCCGCAGACCAGAGCCATGGCAGTAGCACCGAAGCCGATGATCAGCGAGTAACGGCCACCGTAAAGCATACGCGACAGGATGTCGCGGCCCTTATCGTCGGTACCGAAGATAAATCCATTGCCGGGAGCCTGGCGAGCAGTGAAAATCTCGACCGGGCTATAGGGGGCAAGAAGGGGCGCCAGAATCGCGGTCAGGGCGACCAACACCAGCACGACGGCGGCAATCTTAGAAGACAGCGTCATCTTCTTCCAGCCACCGAGCTTGAGCCCCTTGGAGGCAGCCTTCTCGAGCTGCTCGGTTTGCTTCTCTCGAATCTTTACCATAATCTACACCGTCCTGATGCGCGGGTTGATGAGCAGGTAGAGCATGTCAACCACGATGTTGATGATGATGAAGGCAAGAGCAACGACGATGACGACGCCCTGAACCAGGTTCGCCTCGTTGCCCTGAACGCCCTGCAGAATCGCAGTACCCATGCCGGGGAGGTTGAAGATGACCTCGATGACGACGGCGCCGCCCATAAGGTAACCGATCTTAAGACCGAGGGTGGTGACCGGGGTGATCAGCGCGTTGCGCAAAACGTTGATGCCGACGACGACCTTCTCGGGAACGCCGGCGCCACGGGCCATGCGGACGTAGTCCTTGTCGAGCTCCTCAACCATGGCCGTACGCACGATACGAGTCATCTGGCCCGTCAGCGGGAATGCCAGAGCGATAGCGGGCATGATCATACGTCCCAGATAGCCAGCCGGGTTGGTGGTGAAGTGAGGCAGAGCACCGGATGCCGGGAGCACCTTAAGGTAGGAAGAGAACAGCAGAATCAACAGAACGGCAAGCCAGAACGACGGGGTTGCCAAGCCGGCGATGGAAAAGACGCGGATCACTTGGTCCGGCCATTTATCGCGATACAGTGCCGCGATGACGCCGAGCAAAAACGAGACGACCGCGCCGATGGCAAGACCGATGAAGGTCAGCTGCATCGTGACGGGCAGGGCCGTGGAGATGCGCTTGGCAACGGAGTTGCGAGCAGCACCATAGGTGCCCATGTCACCATGGATCAGATCGCCCATGTAGCGCACGTAGCGCACGGGCCAGGGGTCGTCCAGACCATACTTCTCATGGTACTCGGCAACCGCCTCGGGCGAGGCACCGTCACCCAACGCCGTATAGGCGGGGTCGGTCTTGGAGAACGACATAAGGAAGAACACCAGGACGGTGACGCCCAATGCCATGATCGGCAGCGCCACGAGACGCCTTCCAATCAAACGTAGAAAGTTGTTCACGTTCTCTCCCCTTTCTTTTGTCGGTAGGACCAACTGGTATATGAGTATGGATACTCATTACAAGACCCGAGCGACTTCGAGGCCGCCCGGGTCTTTGTTTCAACTATGAGGACGTTGCCTTACGACCGACGCCCCACATATGACTCAAACGAGTCTTAGGCCTTGACGGTCGCGACGCCCCTGAAGGACATGCTCGTCGTGCCGATGCCCTTGAAGCCATCGAGGGCCTCGCCGTTGGGCGCGGTAGACGGATCGTCCCAGGAAGCGGAGACGGTCTTGACGTGGACAACGGGGTACAGAACAGCGTTGTCGGCGATGATGTCGAAGCACTCGTTCCACTTCTTCTGCTGCTCGTCGCCCTCGGCGGCAAGAGCCTCGTCCATGAGACCGTGGAGCTTCTCCCACTCAGCGGACTCCTTCCACGGGCAACGGGTCTGCATCCAGACGTTGTCGCCGTACCACCAGTTGAGCAGCAGGTCGGGGTCAGCGCCGAAGCAGGACGGATCGCCAGGGGCAAGGAGGATATCGTAGGCCTCGCCGCCGTCGATGGCAGCGTAGGTGGCCGGCGAGGTATCGGTCTGGATGGTCACCTCGAAGCCGAGAGCGTCGAGGTCGTTCTTGACCTGGGCGGCCATGCCCTTAATCTGCTCGTTGTCGGTGGTGCGCAGGGTGATGGCACCCGGGGTGATGCCGGACTCCTCGATGAGCTTCTTGGCCTTCTTGGCGTCGGTCTTGTACACCGTGGAAGCCTCATGATAGTTGGTGAAGCTCTTGGGCAGGTAGCAGCTGGCAGCGGTGGCAAGGCCGGCGAAGGTGTTGGTGATCATCTTCTCGGTGTCGAGCGCGTACATGACGGCCTGACGGACCTTGACGTTGTTCCAAGGCTCCTTGGCGACGTTGAACATGATGAAGCGGGTGCCGAAGCCCTGGACGTTGTCGATCTTGCAGCCAGCGCTCTCGAGCTGGTCGACGGCGTCAGCGGTGACGAGCTCCATAACGAGCGTGGAGCCTTCCTGCTGGGCGGTAACGCGAGCGGTGGGGTCGGTCAGGATGCTGTACTGGATCTTCTTATCCTCGGCAGCATACTCACCGTTGTACTCGGGGTTGGGAACCAGGGTGATCTCGGTATCGGAGATAGAGTCGTACATCCAGGGGCCGGAACCGATCGGCTGCTTGGCGCGATCCTCCTCGGACTGAGTAGCCGGGGTAACACGGATGATGGCCAGACGATCCTTGAGCAGGGAGAAGTTGGGGACCTTGGTCTTGACCGTTACAGTGCTGGCATCCTTGGCCTCGATGGACTCGAAGGGCTGAAAGAACGGAGCATAGGTAGCGGAAGCAGCGCAAGCGGTGTAGGAAGCGACGACGTCGTCAGCAGTGACCTCGGTACCATCGGAGAACTTGGCGCCCTTGCGGATGGTGACCTCGAAGGTAGTGTCGTCCACGGACTTGGGATCGTCGGTGGCGAGCTCGTTGAAGGTGCTGTAGTCGTGGTAATCGATGCCGTAGAGACCCTCGACGACGTGCCAGTTAGCACCCAGGCCCACAGCGGAGCCGGTGCTGGCGGGATCGAAGCTGGACGGAGCGTAAGCGGAACCAGCGGTAATCACACCGCCGCCACGGTTGGCGGAATCGGCGGAACCGGAAGCGGAACCCTCGTCGTTGGAGCTGCCACCGCAGCCGGTGAGACCAAGCCCTGCGACAGCAGCGACGCTGCCGGTGAGGCCGAGGAACGAACGCCTGGACATACCCTTGTTGATGATGGCCATGTCTTCTCCTATCAATAGAGAATCTTACCCGGGAGCACCTAGACTTGCCCCCGCGCAACTTGCGGACGATATATACCTTACCTACCGACGAACCCAACTGAGGTGCCGCGCTCGGCGACCGATACATACATACGCTTGAACGGTATTTACTACCGTTCACCGAATTCATTGACAAACGATTCGCCAGACAGTATGTATCGACGAGGTGAGATATCAGTCATCGTCAACCCGCAGGATAGCAGGGTTGTTCACCATGGCTAGTCAAACGTTTTAGCGTTAATAAAACCCGAAATCGACAGGTAATCGCCGCGAAATAAATGATTGAAAATCGGCCAATCATGTATATCAGTTGTTTAGAAGCACGTTTAGTTTTCGGAACGGTTGGCCGATGCCTGGGCGCGTTCGGCATTCCATGCAACAAGTGCCTCGTGGACCGCTTTGGCGACATCGGCCGGAACGCCTCGAACTTCCGCGATCTCTTGCTCGCTCGCCGCGCGCAAACGCTTCATCGAGCCAAAATGGCGCATAAGGGCACGTTTTCTGGTGGGTCCCACGCCTGGAACGTCATCGAGTACCGAAACCGTCATGGCTTTATCGCGCAATTCGCGATGGAACGTGATGGCAAAACGGTGCGATTCATCGCGCACCTGTTTGATTAGATAGAGCGACGCGGACCCGGTCGGAAGCACGACTGGAGTCTCGTCCCAAGGCACGAAAACCTCCTCATCGGCCTTTGCCAAGCCACAAACTGGTATATCGAGCCCAAGAGCCTCAAGTTGCTTGATCGCAGCGGTCAATTGCGGCTTACCGCCATCGACAACGAGCAAATCGGGGCGCGATCCAAAGCGCTCGTCGGCCATGCGCTCGGGAGCATAGCGTCGTCCCAAAACCTCGGACATCGACACGAAGTCGTTTGCCTCGTCCAATTCGGCCTGAATTTTAAAACGACGGTACTGGCTCTTGTCGGCGCGTCCGTTGGTAAACACCACCATCGAGGCGACGGTAAAGGTTCCGTGCAGCGTCGAGATATCGAAGCACTCGATACGCATCGGCGGCGCTGGCAGCGCCAGCGCGCTTTCGAGCTCCAGGAGCGCCTGATTGGTGCGGTCGTCAGCGTACCCCGTTCGCATCATGTAGCGCATGAGGGCATGGCGCGCATTTTTGGATGCCATATCGAGCAAACGGTGCTTTTCGCCACGCTGCGGCCTATGGAGATGGCAGGAACGCTCGCGCTTGCCCGCAAGCCATTCCCCCAGCGCCCCCGCATCCTCAAGCTCGACGGAAAGGTTGACCTCAGCTGGAATATCAGCCGTCTCGTCGTAATAGCGCTTAAGAAAGCCCGACTGGAGCTCTTCCTCGTCAACATCAAGACCCTTGTCGAGAATGAACTCGCAGGTGCGAACTGTTCGGCCCTCGCGAACGACGAAGACGCAAGCGGCGGAGATGGTCTCCTCGCGATAGAACCCGATGACATCGATATCGACACTGGAGGGAAAAACGACTTGCTGACGATCGTCCAGACCCCTGATGACCTCCAAACGACGTTTGACGCGTGCCGCGCGCTCAAAGTCGAGCGCCTCGGCGGCATCCGTCATCTCGGAGGTCAGCTCATCGACGACATCCTTGCGATGGCCCGACAAAAAGCGCTCGACACGCTTGACGTTCTTGGCATAGTCTGCCGGGGAAATCGCGCCGACACACGCACCCGGGCCGCGCCCGACATGGTAGTCAAAGCAGGGACGCCCGTTTTGCGCGCAAATCATATTGACGATGTCTTCCTCGCCCTTGTGGGACTCAACGATACGGCGACAACGACGCCACTCCGCACAGGATGCGGAGCAGATGGGAATAACCTTGCGCAGCGTATCTATCGTCTCACGTGCCGCACGGCTATCGGTATAGGGTCCAAAATAGCGCGTTCCCGGCTTATGACGCTCACGCGTATATTTGATAGCGGGATACAGGTCGCCCTTTGTAATGGCGATAAAGGGGTAGCTCTTGTCATCCTTGAGGTCGACGTTAAAGTACGGATGGTACTGACCAATCAAATTGCGCTCGAGCACCAACGCCTCATGCTCGGTCTCCACCACGATATAGTCAAAGCTCGCCACCAGCTGCATCATCAGCGGAATCTTTTGACGCTCATCCTGCAGTGTCACGTATTGACGCATGCGGGCGCGTAGGTTTTTCGCCTTGCCCACGTAGATGACATCGCCCTTGGCATCCTTCCAAAGGTAGCATCCGGGCTGTGTGGGAACGCGCGAAACCTGCTCGGCAAGCGTTGGAATGTTGTCGTGACCGGCCACGCGCACCTACTTGCGACGAAGCGGCGCCGAGACCTCGGGCATCTTAAGGACGACGGCAAGGCCAAAGGTAACAGCAAGCGAGACGACACCCGCAACGCAAACATAGCCAAGAGTAATCAGAATCGAACCGCCAAGCGCCCCGACAAAGTGCTCAAGCGCCCACATGACGCCGGCGCCTGCGGCAGCACCCAGGCCACCGAGCAAAAGGCCAAAGAAACCGCCATGTAGGATAGATTTGACCTGAAGGCCACGCAGACGACGACGCAGCCACCACAGCGAACAACCGACCAAGATCACGTAGTCGACGACATACGAAAGCGCGATTGCCGGCATGCCGAAGCCCAGCACAACGCCAAACAGCAGAACCGAGCCGGCCTGGCCGATGGCAGAATACAGGCAATAGCGACTATAGGGCTTCATGTCGAGCAAGGCAGAGAAGCTCTTCTGCATCAACACGACCACGCCGTAGAGCGGCAGCGAGAGCGCCAGGTAGACAAGGTACTCGGACACCAGCGTCACGCCGGATTCATCGAACTTGCCAGCACAGTAGATCATGTTGAGCGGACGCGCGAAGACAATCAGGTACAGCGCGAACGGAATCAGGAAGAACAGCATCTGGGCGACGCCACGCGAAATGCCCGTGCGAACGCTGTCGTAATCCTTCTCCTGCGCGTCGTGAGAGAGCTCGGTATAGAGCGCCGTCGAAAGCGAGGCGGCAATCAGCGCGTAGGGCAGCGTGTACCACAGGCGCGCATAGGCGATGACGGAAGGACCAGTCTCGGGCTGGACCACCAGCGCGGCAGCGTTGGTGATAGAAGTCGAGACAAACATGCACACCGTGGCGAGCAGCGTCGGGATACCGAGCGCAATCGTCTGCCGCAGTGCGGGGTCCTTAAAGTCGATATGGATATGGGGATGCACGCCGTGCTTGCCAAGCGCGGGGATCTGACATGCCATCTGAACAAAGACACCGAGGGTCGTACCGGCCGCAATCAAGATGATGCCGGCACGTTCGCCAAACTGTGCGGACACGGGCGCAAAACCCATAAAGCTCGCAATGACGATCACATTGTTGAGGACCGGAGCAAACGTCGACCAGAAGTAGTCGCGGTGTGCGTTGAGAACGCCCGAGAACACCGAGCCCAAACCATAAAACAGAATCTGGATGGCAAAGAAACGGAACATGAACGCAGCGGTATCCATGCTGCCGCCGTCACCCGAAAGGAACGATTGCGTCCAGATAAAGCCCGGGGCGAACACGGTCCCCAGCAACGAAATGCCACCCAGCACCAAAAGCAGAATGCCGAGCAGGTTGCCCACGTACTCGTTTGAGGCCTCGCGACCCTGCTCACGCCTCACGCCCATGTACACGGGCAAAAACGCCGTCACGAGCATGCCGCCCATCACGAGTTCGTAGAGCATATTGGGCAGGTTGTTGGCGACCTGATAGGAGGACGAGAGTAGCGACATGCCGATAGCGGCCGCCATTGCCCACGTGCGGATAAAACCGGTGACGCGAGACACGATAGTCAGGATGGTCATAAGCCCGGCGGAACGACCAACCGTGGAGTAGTCCGACGAGCCCATGTCGTCAGTGTCATCTCGCGACGAAGAAGCTTCGGATGAGGGTGTCTGAGGCGCAGATTCTTTTGCAAAATGAGCTCCGCGCTTCAATTCTTCCTGCGGCATCGCTCAGTCCTCTCTCGTAATCGCGGCAACCGTCGCCCCGCAAAATGCAATTAAATCATCGGGTGCAAGCTCGAGCTGATAACCACGCTTGCCTCCCGAAATAAAAATGGTATCCCAAAGGACACATGTCTCATCAATGAGCGTCCGGTAGCGTTTTTTCATACCGACCGGGCTGCAGCCGCCGCGAACGTAGCCAGTCGCCGCAAGCAAATCCTTCACATGCATCATGGCCAAGGACTTCTCCCCCGCGGCACGCGCGGCGGACTTTAGATCGAGCTCGTCGGCAACAGGGATGCAGCACACGACATAGTCGTTGGACGGTGTCACACAGACCAAAGTCTTAAATCCTTGACCGGGCTCCTCGCCAAGCTGCTCCGAAATCGCGACCCCCAGGCCCACCGACTCATCGCCATCGTCTTCGTACGTATGTAGAACATAGGAAATGCCGGCGCTTTCCAGCTCGCGCATCGCATTGGTTTTTGGCGTCTTTACAGCCTTTGCCATGACATATCCTTTCCCTCGCATTCGGACGCAAGGATTAAGTATATGTCCAATTCGGCTGCATACGTCACTTCGGCACAGCAAGCGCCATCGAATCACAAGGAGTCGATGGCGCCCATAAACTGAATCGCCTATTTATTGAGCATCAAGTTGAGCCTGGCGCTCCCGGTCACGCCTGAGCAACGGCGCCAAAAACTTGCCCGTATAACTCTGCGGACAGTCCGCAACCTGCTCCGGTGTACCCGAAACCACGACGGTTCCGCCGCCGTTACCGCCCTCGGGACCCATATCGATCAGGCGGTCGGCAACCTTGATGACATCAAGGTTGTGTTCAATCACCAGCACCGTGTTGCCCGCATCGACCAAGCGCTGCAGTACATCGAGCAGCTGGCGGACGTCCTCAAAATGAAGGCCGGTCGTCGGCTCGTCCAAAATATAGAACGTCTTGCCCGTCTGGCGTCGATGAAGCTCCTTGGCGAGCTTTACACGCTGCGCCTCGCCGCCCGAAAGCGTCGTGGCGGGCTGGCCCAGGCTCACGTAGCCCAAGCCTACATCGTACAGCGTCTGGAGCTTGCGCTTAATCTGCGGGATATTCCCAAAGAAGGCCAGCGCCTCGGTAACGCTCATGTCGAGCACGTCCGAGATGGTCTTGCCACGATAGGTGACCTCGAGTGTCTCGCGGTTGTAGCGTTTACCGCCGCAAACTTCGCAGGGAACGTAGATATCGGGAAGGAAGTGCATCTCGATCTTGATCTGTCCGTCGCCCTTGCACGCCTCACAGCGCCCGCCACTCACATTAAAGGAGAAACGACCTGGCGAGTAGCCGCGCGCCTTCGACTCCGGCGTACTCGCAAACAGTGCGCGAAGATCATCCCACAGGCCGATATAGGTAGCAGGGTTGGAACGCGGCGTGCGGCCAATCGGCGACTGGTCGATATCGATAACCTTATCGATACACTCGATGCCCTCGATTTTCTTATACGGACCCACAGGGCGCGTCGAGCGGTGAATGGCATTCGTAAGGGCAGGCGCAATGGTGTCGGTAACTAGGGAGCTCTTGCCCGATCCCGACACGCCGGTAACAACCGTAAGCGTACCAAACTCGATCTTGGCAGTAACGTTTTTGAGGTTGTTGGCTCGAGCGCCCGTAATTTTAAGGCAGCCGCGACCGGGTTTGCGCCGTTCATCAGGCACCCGGATCATTCGTTTGCCGGTCAGATAAGCGCCCGTCATCGACTCAGGACACGCCATGATATCGGCAGGCGTTCCCGCCGCGACTACGTGTCCGCCGTTGACGCCGGCGCCGGGCCCCATGTCGATCACGTAGTCGGCGGCACGGATTGTATCCTCGTCGTGTTCGACGACGATAACGGTATTGCCGATATCGCGCAGGCGCTCGAGCGTCTTGATCAGGCGCTCGTTGTCACGCTGATGAAGACCGATCGAGGGCTCATCCAGAATATAGAGCACGCCCATGAGACCCGCGCCGATCTGCGTTGCCAGTCGAATACGCTGTGCCTCGCCACCGGAAAGCGTCGCCGAGGCACGATCGAGCGTCAGATAGTCGAGTCCAACATCGACCAGAAAACGCAAGCGCTCCAGGATTTCCTTGACGATACGGCCGCCGATAAACCGTTGACGCTCGGTAAGTTCCAAGCCCTCAAAAAACTCGAGCGACTCACGGCACGACAGGCAACAAACCTCGTAAATGGACTTGCCGCCCACGGTGACGGCGAGCATCTCAGGGCGCAAACGAGCGCCGTGGCAGCTCGAGCACGGTTCCTCGCGAATGTACTTCTCCAGGCGCGCCTTGGTGTTCTCGTTCGTCGTCTCGGCATAGCGTTCGTACAGGATGTTGCGAACGCCCGAAAACTTTGTATCCCACTGGCTACGACGTCCGTCGAGCTTTTGGTAGTCGACCGAGATCTTCGTATCGCCCAGGCCATCCAAGAATGCACGACGCACGCGAGGGGGCAAGTCCTCCCACGGCGTATCGGCGCTCACCTTAAAGTGTTTGCAGACCGCAGCAAAAATCTGCGGATAGTAGTTCGAATTGCCAAACAGGCTACCAAAGACTCCGTCGGCAATGGACTTCGAGGGGTCCTCAATCAGCGCCTCGGCATCAACGGTTTTCTTAAAGCCCAGGCCGTCGCACTCAGGACATGCGCCATAGGGAGCGTTGAACGAAAAATCACGCGGCTGAAGATCGTCAATGGAGTGTCCATGCTCCGGGCACGCCAAGGCCAACGAATACTCCAGCAGTTCGCCCTCGGTCCCCTCGGGAGCATCGCGATCGGGCAGCATGTACACGTTTACATTGCCGTGCGCCAAGGCAGTCGCCTGTTCAACAGACTCGGCGATGCGGCCCAGAGAGTTTTCCCGAATCACGATGCGGTCGACTACGACCTCGATATCGTGCTTGAACTTTTTGTCCAGATCGATCGGGTCGTCGAGCGAGCGCACTTCGCCGTCAACGCGCACGCGGCTAAAGCCCTCGGCGCGAAGGTCCTCAAACAGTTTGGTGTACTCGCCTTTTCGCCCGCGCACCACCGGTGCCAGCACAAACGCGCGGCGGCCCTCCCCCGCCGCCAAGACCTTGTCGGCAACCTGGTCGGTCGTCTGGCGCTCAATGACGCGGCCGCATTCGGGACAGTGCGGGGTGCCCACACGGGCGAACAGCAGGCGCAGATAGTCATAAATCTCGGTTACGGTGCCAACCGTCGAGCGAGGGTTTTTAGACGTCGTCTTTTGGTCGATCGACACCGCCGGCGAAAGGCCGTCGATTGAATCCAAGTCGGGTTTGTCCATCTGGCCCAAGAACTGGCGCGCATAGCTCGAAAGGCTCTCGACGTATCGACGCTGGCCCTCGGCATAGATAGTGTCAAATGCCAGCGAGCTCTTGCCCGAGCCAGAAAGACCGGTAATGACCACAAGTTGGTCACGCGGAATGGAAACATCGATATCACGGAGGTTGTGCTCACGAGCGCCGCGAATAACGATAGAAGAATCAGACATGGAAGCTCCTTGCCTCCTATTGCATCGAATCATACTGCCGATGAGTTTAGCGCACTCGACGCGCACAGATGTTCGTAATACAAGATTCGCAGACCTTTAGCTTTGCGTATCGGGTACTTTGTTTCTCGAAATACCGTGGAAAGGTTACAGTAATCTAATACTGAACTTAATTTGCCGTAACAGAGGAACGTCCATGACCGAAGATATCCCCCTTGAAATCACTTCGAGTGACATGGCCAATCTGCCCATATTCATCGCCGTCCTTATCGTGGCCGCCGTCGTCGTGCGCGTGTTTTTTTCAATCAAACGCAACGAAAAGCCACCCATTGCCCGCGTCTTTTGGTGCGCGACGCTCCTCATCCCGCTCGGCGTGGTAGCTGCATGGGTTACGAATCAATTGCTCGTAAATGAGGGCAGCTCCCTATGGGTCCTTTCTTATTCGGCACTCGGTGCTGCCGCCGTCATGCTTCTTGTCGAGCCCTTGGTTTCGGGACTTATCGACCAAACCGACCTTGCGACGGGAACGGTTGCCTGTATTTGCCGTGACATCCTTGTCATCGCCGCTGTTTCAGCGCTCTCGTTCGTTTCACTTGAAATTGCCTGCAACGAAACGTTCTATCACATTCCCGCCAACTCATTCGGGTTTTCCGTCGGGCTGCTCGCGACGGTTCTGCTCTCCCTTTATCTGCTGGGACAGCGTCATGGAGGCGTCATGGCCCTCGTGCCCGTCGTCTGTTGCATCCTTGGCATTGCCGAGCACTTCGTCATAACGTTTAAAGGCGAAGCCATCCTGCCAAGCGATATCTTGGCCCTTGGCACCGCAATGGAAGTGAGCGAGGGATACGAGTTTACCTTTACCGCCGGAATCGTAACCTCTCTCGCCCTGCTGGAGATTTCCCTGGGGCTTCTTTCGCTCATCCGACCGCGAAAGCTCCGTACGCCCACCCATGTCTTCCCCGCTATCGCCGCTAACCTCTGTGCTTTTCTGCTAGTGACCATTGTGGGGCTCTCAGGCTTTTCCAACATCGACTTGGAGCAGGCGCTGGATTTTGGATTTGACCGTTGGCAGCCCATCACCACGTATGCGTCTCAGGGTTTTATCACTTCGTTCACCGAAATGGTCAACGAGTTGCCCATTGAGAAGCCCGAAGACTATACGCCCGATGAGGCGCAGAGCATCGAGCAGGAGCTCGCCGCCGCCTACGACAGCACGTATGGCTCGAGCGAGCAGCGCGCGGCGGCCGTTGCCCAGTTCAATGAAATCAAGCCGACGATTGTTGCCGTCATGAACGAGAGTTTTAGCGACCTTTCGTGCTTTGAGCAGCTCCAGGCGGCCGGGTACACCGGCCCCGCATTCTACAACTCGCTTCCCGACACACTTGTTCGCGGCACCATGCTCGCTTCGGTCGCCGGTGGCGGAACGGCGAACTCCGAATTCGAATTTTTGACCGGAGCGACGACGGCCTTTGTCGGATTAGGCAAAATTCCCTATCAGCTGTATCAGATGAATGGCGTCAACAGCTTGGCAAAGGACCTTAAAGAGCTTGGGTATACCGCTACCGCTATGCACCCGCAAAACCCCGTCAACTACCATCGAGATAAAATCTATCAGCAGCTGGGCTTTGGAGACTTTCTTTCAATCGGCGATTTCGAAGGTGCGCCCTGTTACCATGCCGGCGTATGCGACTACGCCACCTACGACAAGATACTCGACCTGCTAAGAACCGACGAAGCGCCGCAGTTCATCTTTGACGTCACGATGCAAAATCATGGCGGTTACGACTATGGCACCGTTCCCGCCGAAGAGCTGACAAACTATTGGGTCGAGGGAGCCAGCGAGGGCGCCAACAGCGCGCTCAACACCTATCTCACCTGCATCAACGCATCCGACCGGGACCTCGAGTACTTTATCAACGAGCTCCGCAATATCGGCAGACCGGTTGTTCTTGTCTTTTTTGGCGACCATCAGCCGAGCGCCGCAACGACTCTCAACGACGAGCTGTACCCTCAGGAAGATACGGCAAGCCACGCTTACCGTATCTATCAGTCGACATATCTCGTCTGGGCTAACTATGAGATCGCCGGCAATACCGAGCTCAACGTCTACGACACCGTCGGGGCAAACGAGATTGCAGCCATTACCCTTAATAAGATCGGCGCCCCGCTCACCGACTATCAAAAGGCTCTGCTTGCAACAAGGTCAGATGTGCCCACCATCAATGTCGCCGGCTACCTCGGTGCCGACGGGCTGCGCTACGACTTGGAATCGGAGGACAGCCCCTACGCCTCAACGATCGACAAGCTGCAGCGCATGCAATACCTCGAGTTCGCCAGCAAAGTTCAGTAAGCCCGCCCATTCGCTTGGACCCATCGTATTGCAAGCACGCTCGGCCCAAATGCATCGCAAATGACTCCCGCTCGCAAACGAGGGTACAATGACGCTCGTGTCACATCACGGGGCCCCGGCCCCAACATATACAAAGGAGTCATACATGGGTTGCGAGCACGCACAGGCCGCCGGCGGACAAACGTCGCCGTCGCAATTTGAGGAGAATACGCTGTCCGAGGTCAAACGCGTCATCGCCGTGCTTTCCGGCAAGGGCGGTGTCGGCAAGTCGTTTGTCACCGGTGCCATCGCCACCGAGCTTGCCCGTCACGGCCACAAGGTCGGCGTCCTCGATGCCGACATCACCGGTCCCTCCATCCCCAAGATGTTCGGTATGAGCGGACGCCACGTCCATGCCCTTGGCAACCTCATGCTGCCTGAAATCTCCGAGCACGGCGTCAAGGTCATGAGCTCCAACCTTCTGCTCCAAAACGAGACCGACCCCGTCCTTTGGCGCGGTCCGGTCATCGCAGGCGCCATTAGGCAGTTCTGGAGCGAGACCTCATGGGGCCCCATCGACTACCTGCTGGTCGACATGCCTCCGGGAACAGGCGACGTCGCTCTCACCGTCTTCCAGTCACTGCCCGTCGACGGCATCGTCATCGTCACGAGCCCGCAGGATCTGGTCTCGATGATCGTCGCCAAGGCGGTCAACATGGCCGAGAAGATGAACGTCCCCATTCTGGGCATCGTCGAAAACATGAGCTATATTGAGTGCCCCGACTGCGGCAAGAAGATCGAGGTCTTTGGCAAGAGCAAGCTCCCCGAGGTCGCAGAACGCTATAACCTCGACATCTTGGGCACGCTTCCCATCAATCCGTCACTCGCCGAGGCCTGCGATAAGGGCGAGGTCGAGACCGCGCTGCCCGATGGCATGTTGCCCAAGGCAGTCTCTGCCGTCGAGGCCATTACCCCGCACGAGACCGACGAGGCCTAAGTGAACACGAGCGCCTTCTATGACGTCCTGGTAATCGGCGGCGGGGCTTCAGGCCTCGCCGCCGCCATTACGGCCGCACGTGCTGGCAAAAGCGTCTGCATCGTTGAGTGCGATGTCGCCTGCGGCCTTAAGCTCCTTGCGACCGGTAACGGCCGTTGCAACCTCTCCAACAAATCGATTGATCCTCAGCGGTATAACCACCCCGCATTCGTCGAATCTGTCATGAGGACCCAGCCCGAACAAGAGCTTATGGGTTTCTTCTCCTCGCTGGGCATCATGACAACCTCCGAGGAAGGCCGGCTGTACCCGCGCTCCCTTCGCGCCGAATCGGTGCGCGACGCGCTTCTCAACGTTTGCGACCGCCTAGGTATCACCTTAATCTGCGGAGCCAATATTGCCACAGCGCGCAAAGATCCCGAAGGCTGGGCACTCCAAATAAACCGTCCAGCGCGGGCGCTAAAGGCAAAAAAGCACGACGACCGAAAATCGGAGCTCCGCTCGCTTCGGAAGGCACTCGCCGATGTCCCTCGCAAGAACGAAGCCCTGCAGGCACATGCCGTAATTATCGCCACGGGCGGCAACCCCACCGGTATCGCCGATACGTTTGGCCTCCCCCTCACCTCGCTGCGCCCCATCCTCTGCCCCGTATCGGCAACGGTCGTTGGCGATCGGGCGGCACTCAAGACGTTGGATGGTCTGCGCGTCCGCGCCCGCTTGACGCTCACCCGTAACCATAGTGAGCTCTGGCACGAAGACGGTGAAGTACTGTTTCGAGCCTTCGGCATCTCGGGCGTCGCTGTCTTCAACCTCTCCCGTCGTATCCAGCGCGGCGATACGATCCTGCTCGACGTTTTCCCCGACCTCTCCAAAGACGAGCTGCTCGATATGCTCAACCGGCGCGTTGAGCTGCTCGGCGGCTTTTCGCCCCGCGATCCCCGTTGGCTCGACGGCATGCTCGCCCCGCAACTCTCCCGCGTCGTCTGCACGACGTTCGAGCAGTGCCATCCAGGCTCCAACGATGTCATCCACCTGGTCTCGATCCTCAAGCACTTTAAGTTGCTCGTCGAGGGAACAGCCGAGGAGCGCTCGGCGCAGGTCACGCGTGGTGGCGTATCTGTCGAGAGCATCTCAACACCCAGTCTACGCGCGCTCAGCGTTGTCGACGCCCCGCTTTACGTCTGCGGCGAAGCGCTCGACATCGACGCCGATTGCGGAGGCTTTAACCTTGCGTGGGCCTGGCTCTCGGGCATTCGCGCTGCAAGCAGCCTGTAGCCGCGCTGTTTATAATCAAAAACGCATTCGGGCCGTCTGGGATACCGGACGGCCTCTTTCTTGCCTCTAAGGAGACCTCGATGATCGAAATCACCCAAGTCAACGCGTCGCTCGATGAAGCCGGCGATGAAAATGCCTGCCTCATTGTTGGCAAGCGAGTCGCCAAGCGCGTCCTACGTTGCAAGGACTCCGAGATCAAGTCCATCGAGCTCCACCGCAAGTCAATCGACGCTCGCAAAAAACGAGACGTCCATTTTATCCTGAGCTTTCGTGTTGAGCTGACTAGTCCCCACCTCGAGCGAGAAGCGGTCGACAGCGTCGCCGAGCGTGACCGCTCGCGCGTACGCGCGATGGAGGACGATAAGCCTTCATTCCCCTCCCTCGTCTCCGACGCACCTCAAGAACGCCCTGTCGTTGTCGGCGCCGGATGCGCCGGCCTTTTCGCTGCGCTTACGCTCGCCGAAGCAGGTCTTAAGCCCTTACTCATTGAGCGCGGCGACCCGGCATTTCGCCGCTCGCATGCGATCGACCTCTTTCTAAAGGAGCGCATCCTCGACCCCGAAAGTAATATCCAGTTTGGTCTGGGCGGCGCGGGGACCTTCTCGGACGGCAAGCTCAATACGGGAACAAAAAATCCCGCCCATCGCCTTATCCTCGAAACCTTCGTCGAGGCGGGTGCGCCCCGCGATATTCTGTGGGATGCCAAGCCGCACATTGGCTCCGACATCCTTCCCAAGGTTGTCACCGCTATATCCCAGCGCATCGAGCAGCTCGGAGGTGTCGTCCGTTATCGAACAAAGCTCGTCGACATTCGCATCGACGCGTCTGGCGCCATCACCGGTATTGATGTCCAATCGTCCCAAGACGCCGCTTACGAGCCAATCGAGACAAAGCGCCTCATCCTCGCCTGCGGGCATTCTGCTCGCGATATTTTTGAGCTCCTTAAGGACCACAACGTGGCCCTCGCACAAAAGACCTTTGCCATGGGCGTTCGCATCGAGCATCCGCAGCGCGACATCGACCGAGCCCAATATGGAGCCTTGGCGGGACATCCTGCCCTCGGAGCAGCCCCCTACAAACTTGTTGCCCATCTTCCCAACGGTCGCAGCGTGTTCTCGTTTTGCATGTGCCCCGGCGGGCAGGTTGTCGCCGCCTCTTCCGAGCAGGGCCACCTGTGCGTCAACGGCGCCAGCCTCAATGCCCGCGACGGACGCAACGCAAATGCCGCCCTGCTCGTTAACGTCACGCCTGAGGACCTTCCCAACGATGACCCGCTCGCCGGCATCGAGCTCCAGCGTGCCTGCGAGGCGGCCGCCTATCGCCTGGGCGGTTCCAACTGGAACGCACCGGCACAACTCGTCGGAGATTTCCTCGCAGAACGCGCCAGCAAGGCGCCCGGAAAGGTAAAGCCCACCTATCCGCTCGGTGTGACCTGGACGGCAATTGACGAAGCCCTGCCGCAGCATATCGTCGAGTCGCTCCGCCTGGGACTTCCCCTACTCGGAAAAAAGCTACGAGGCTACGACCGTCCCGATGCCGTTCTTACCGGCGTGGAGACTCGTTCGAGCTCACCGGTCACTGTCACCCGAGACCGAACGTGCCATGCCGTGTCGACCCCGGGCCTCTACCCTTGTGGTGAGGGAGCTGGATATGCCGGCGGCATCATGAGCGCGGCCACCGACGGCATCCGTTGTGCTGAAGCCCTGATCACAGACCTCTAACGCACGAATTCCAGCGCGCAAAAGACATAGGCCCCGAGCTCCACAGGGAACTCGGGGCCTGTTCGCTATTTCTTAAACCGTGCACCCTGGCGTTTTCTGCCCGATGCAAACGTGGAACCCTTGCGGGCCTGCGAACGTAAGCGCTCGATCGTCTCGTCCTCAGACGCACCCTCGAGCATCTCCCGAATCTGAACGACGGCATCGCGCAGGCGCGCCGCCTCCTCAAAGTCCATGGCGGCAGAAGCGTTACGCATGTCCTCTTCCATGGTTTCGACGATCCGCACAAGCTCGTCATGCGGTAGCCCTTCCAGCTGCTCGGCAAGCGTCTGCTCGGGTGCCACCGTCTCCGGCGCGGCGCCCTCGCCGTTTTCGTCGGGTGTATAGAACGCACCGTGACCCAGAGAGTCGCCCTTCGAGCGTCCCTTCGAGCCCACAGTCTTTTCGGCCTCGGCAATAAAGCTCGAAATGTCGTTAATGGCCTTGCGGACCGTCTTGGGCACAATGCCATGCTCTTCGTTATATGCCATCTGAATCTCACGCCGGCGCTGCGTCTCCTCGATGGCCTCTTTCATCGAATCGGTCACAACGTCTGCATACATGATGACTTCGCCATCGGCGTTACGGGCCGCACGGCCAATCGTCTGAATCAGCGAACGGCGGTTGCGCAAGAAGCCTTCCTTATCGGCATCGAGAATTGCCACCAGTGAGACCTCGGGAAGATCCAAGCCCTCGCGAAGCAGGTTGATGCCAACGAGAACATCGATCTTGCCCTCGCGCAGCGTTCGCAGGATCTCGACACGGTCCATTGTCGCCGTATCAGAATGCATGTAATTGACCTTAATGCCCGCATCAAGCAGATGGTCGGTCAGGTCCTCGGCCATGCGCTTGGTGAGCGTGGTCACCAGCACGCGCTCCTTGCGGGCAACGCGCTCGCGAATCTCGTCCTCAAGATCGTCAATCTGACCGCGAACCGGACGCACATCGATCTTGGGATCGAGCAGACCGGTCGGACGAATAATCTGCTCAACGTCGTTCTGGCTAACCCGCAGCTCATAGTCGCCCGGTGTTGCCGAAACGTAGATGAACTGGGGTATCCTTGCCTCAAACTCATCGAAACGAAGCGGGCGGTTATCGAGCGCCGAGGGCAGGCGAAAACCGTGTTCCACCAGCGTCACCTTACGCGAGCGGTCACCTTCGTGCATGCCGCGAATCTGCGGCACCGTCACATGGCTCTCATCGATGATGCAGAGCATATCCTTGGGAAAGTAATCGATTAGGGTAAACGGCGGCTCACCCGGCTTGCGACCGTCCAGATGACGCGAGTAGTTCTCGATGCCGTTGCAAAAGCCCATCGTCTCGAGCATCTCAAGATCATAATCGGTGCGCTGCTGCAGACGCTGCGCCTCGAGCAACTTGTCGGTCGCCTTGAGCTCCGCCACGCGCTTCTCGCACTCTTCGCTGATCGATTTCAGAGCCGCCTTGACCTTCGGCTTCTCGGTCACGTAGTGCGATGCCGGCCATACGGGGATGGCCTCGTACTCACGAAGCATCTCACCGGTGACCTCATCGATCTCGGCAATCAGCTCGACCTCGTCGCCAAAGAACTCAAACCGCAACGGATGCTCGGCATAAGGCGGATACACGTCGACAACATCGCCGCGCACGCGGAACGTGCCGCGTGCCAGGTCATAGTCATTGCGATCATATTGAATGTCGATAAGTGCATGGATAAAGTCATCGCGCTCGAGCGGCACCTTCTTGTCGACGTTTGGAGCCAGACCCGCATAGTCCTCAGGAGAGCCAATGCCATAGATACACGAGACCGATGCGACAACGATCACATCACGTCGAGAGAGTAGCGATGCGGTCGCCTGATGTCGCAGCATCTCAACCTCTTCGTTAATCGAGGAGTCTTTCTCGATATATGTATCGCTTTGCGGCACATACGCCTCGGGCTGATAGTAGTCGTAGTACGAGACGAAGTAGACCACAGCGTTGTTGGGAAAGAACTCTTTGAGCTCGCTCGCAAGCTGAGCGGCGAGCGTTTTATTCGGAGCCATGACCAGCGTCGGCTTTCCCAGGGCCTCAATAGTCTTTGCCATCGTGAAGGTCTTGCCCGAACCAGTCACGCCCAGCAAAACCTGATAGCGGTCTCCGTCCCTCACGCCCTGCACAAGCGACTCAATGGCCTTAGGCTGGGAACCGGCAGGCTCATAGGGAGACACGACCTTAAACGGCACGTCAGAGCCTTCAACGCCAAAGCGCTTAAGTTCACCACCAACGCGTTCTACTTCAAATTCCGCCATGGATACTCCTAACTCATATATCTGCAGTATACGCAGGCGGCAGGCATAGTCCTATACGAACCGATCGGGATAGAGGGTCTTGTAGCGAACCCAGGCATTATTGACACGAATCAGATACGCCTGCGTCTCGGGAAAGGTGATTGCATTATGAAGCGACGTACTCTGCTGCGCCCATCCGTCGACATTGCCCATGCCGGCGTTATAGGCGGCAATGGCACTGTCAGTCGACCCGTTAAAATACGCTAGAAGATACGAGAGATACGCACAGCCAAACTCGATATTCGTAGCCGGATCGTTAAGGTTGTCGGCCGAATACTCGCCACCGTCGACAAGGCCCTTGGCGATCATATCCTGGGCAGTCTCGGGCATCAGCTGCATCAATCCCTGAGCACCCTGATTCGACTCGGCCTCGGGATCCCAATTCGATTCAGACTTAATGACAGCGCACACCAGATACGGATCCAGATTATGCGAAATACTGGATTGCTTTACATACGCCTCGTAGTCAATCGGATACAGCGGCTTAAAGAAAGCGGCAGGAGCATACGAGTAAACGAATGAGATAAGGCCGAAGGCAAAAACGGCAGCCAGCGGTATAAGGCGATACCACGTAAGGAAACGTGTCTTAGGCATCGGCCTCCTCCTTATCCACTACATCCCCGAACCCATGGCGCGAAAGCCATGCGTCCAGTTGTTCAAAGAGCGAGTTATCGTCTGCCGCATTGTCAATCACAGTTGTAGCGAGATTGCACAGCACAGACTCTTCGGGCTGGCAAGCAGAACGGGCATCGAAATCAGATGGCTCCATGCCACGTTGAATAGCGCGCTCGCGACGAACTGACAAAGGGGCGCTGATGACCAAAATTTCATCAGCCAAGCCAAATGCATCCTCAAAACCAGTCGGAGCAGAAACCTCGACCACCGCAAAAGGATAACGGGGAGATGAAACAGTACAACAAACCGGATCGAGAATCCTAAGCGAAAGCTGTTCAATCAGAATGGGATGCACGATGTCATTGAGCCGTGCGACCGAATCAGGAGAAGCGAAAGCTCGAGAAGCGAGGATGCCGCGGCGAATGCCGCCTTCCTCATCCAAAATGTCCCAACCGAATTCATCCGCGAGTGTATTGACGATATCAGAGCCCGGCACATACAGCGATTTTGCAAGCTCATCCAGATCGATAAGCATAGCGCCACGAGATTCGAAATAGCGGCAGGCAGTCGACTTACCCGAAGCAATATTGCCCAAGACAAATACGGTAAACATCAAGCCCTCCCTAACGCCAATGCGAGTAATTATCGCTCAAATACACTAGATGGACTCAAAATACAGCCAAACAGTAAGAGCACATACGGGGGAGCTAGGTCCCAAAGTACAACGTGTATACAACGAAAAAAGGGGGAGGCCGCGAGGCCTCCCCCTTCTCAGTTCAAGCGTACGGCTCGGTGCCGTCCACCGGTCAGCGGCGCCCTGGCCTCCCACGGGCCGACCCCGCAGTACTCTCGGCGCGATGGGGCTTAGCTTCCGGGTTCGG
>NZ_JAQLFL010000014.1 GCF_028206995.1 Collinsella aerofaciens
CCCGTGTACACCTCGGTCACCCTGCGGTAGTTGAACATGTCTCCGACTTTTGGCAGCCCCTTCCGCTTGTAGAACATCAGGCTATGGTCGTCCTCGGAGTAGACGGCAAAGGTCGTTCCGCGCTTCGGGTCGGGGATGTCCACGGGCTCATAGAAGTTCTCGCCCGTCGTACCCGACCCGATCGCCCCCGCCACGAGGTTGAACTGGTTCCCGATCGCAGACGAGACCCACGGCCCTGCTATAAGTATCACCAGGACGATGATCGCGATGATCAGGACGTACTCGACTGTCGACTGCCCCTTCGGGCGGCGGGGGAATCTAGGAGATACCCCCCCCCGAAAGGAATTTCCGCTGCATGCATGTGCGGCTCCCTTCGGATTGGATTGGCTGATATTGCAGAGGATAGACTCGCTCGCGCCGGACGGACCAGTGATGCCGCAGCGGCACATCGCAAGCGCGAAGGCCGAGGCACTGCCCAGGTTCTTCTGAAAGTGCCGTAGCCTCGCCGCCCGCTACCCTATCGAGCTTCCCGAGGACTAGATGGTCGATTTATCTGCCTAAAGAGGGTAGAATGACAACAGAAAACGATGCATCCCATGTAAGCAACATGGAGTGCGGGCGGCCTAGTTTTCACTCTTTGTTAAATGCCCGGGCTCCATCCCGGGCATTCTTATTTGCGCTTGTGGCTCAAATGCCGTTGAAATCTAGACATCGGCAAATAAGGCACCTATCAGCGGTGTGAAACATTTTGGCGAAAATCTGTGACACAATTTGACGGCAACTTGAAGCATAGAGCGGTTATCCGTCTCAAACCGCATGCTGACTGTTCGAACTGGTACACATCTGTTATTGTTCATGTTCAACGCCTCGCTGTAATTCAATCACACGTAAATGAAAAAGCCCCTTTAACGGGGGCTTTACTTCTATAGAATTTAGTTGCTAGCCGGCAGTCATAGCCGCGGCATGTTTTTGTAGACACCTTGGCGATGACCGACCCTAACGACCTCGATGACGGCTTTCCCGTCCTCGATCCTTGCCAGAATGCGGTAGACGCCGACGCGCCAGCGCCAACCAGAATCGGTGCCCTGAAGCTGCTTTCCGTTCGGCGCACGGCGCGGGTCCTCGCATCCGTCAAGATGCTCCTGAACCCAAGACAAAATGATGAGCCGCTGCTTCTTCGGGATGCCGAGGAGTTGCTTGGTCGCCGCCTTGGACCATTCGACGCTATAAATCATTCGGCCTCCATGGCCATGCGCATGACTTCATCCATCGAGTAGCGGGTGCCGTCGTCATCCGCTAGCGCCTCGTTGTATGCCTCGATATCGGCCGCTTCTTCGACCTTGTCGAGGGCGGCGTTCCTCACGAACTCGGAAAAGGACATGCCGAGGATGCTCGCATAGGACTGGATCCAGTCCTTCTCTCCTTCATCGAACCTGATGGCTGTTGCACTCATGGCCATGGCTGCTCCAATCAACGTATTACATCGTAGTACGTTGATTATACCCATACACTGCAGCGGCAGTCATCAAACGTACACATCTCGGCGCCCTAATTCCTACATTTCACCGAAGTTCTGGTCATCAGTTGCGGGAACGCCGCAGCAAAAAATAAGACCGAGAGTGCAGCTCGGTCTTTGCAAGTTGAAATCCGCATCGCCTGCGTAACTGGCTAGCAACCTGCGCGGGATTCGCTTCTTTCATTGATGATTCCATTTGTTGGAGTTGCGCTTTTGCAAGCGCTTCACCGTTTTCTTCGGGTATTGCAGTCACCGCGTGGCCTGCCTGCTGTCGGGGTTCTACCGAAAGTACCGAAGCCCGACCGCCCGCTACCCCATCGAGTCTCATGAGGGCTATGGAATGTGTTCGAAAGCCGCATCAGGCTCGCTGTGGGCGTATATGCGGGGCGATATTGCCTTGGATCGATAAAATATATGGCTGGTATCTAAATAGGGGGTCTAAATCGGCTCTCATTCGATTCGAGGGGGAGGGACGGATGTCCCTCCCCCGCTCTCGGGTATTGAGTGGAAGCACGGCGGGCCTAAAAAATCAATTGCGGTGGAAGCCCTCGGGCGACACCTAGAGGGAATTGATGCGTCGGTCCCCTTTTCTTTTGGAGGTTTTTCGGAAATTCCTGAAAAACCTAGGGAGCGGATTAGCTCTATACCGTTTCTATACCCCTTAGGCGGTTCAGTCGGGCATCTAGTTTCCGGTACTCATCTTATTGTTCAAGTTAAAGAAACGGCTGAACTACACCCGCCTAGGCATCGGCCTGAAAACTATTAGTCTGTCTTCTAGTCTATATTCCAGCAGAATGTCAAGCGTTTTGCCATCGAGTGCTCAACATGCCCTGCCGCTTCTATATCTGTCCCACGGTCTCTTTGCTGTCCGTCTGCCCGACAAACTGAAAGGTAGGCAAAACGGCTATTGGAGGCACCATGGAAAAAGACAAGCACGTCATCTGGAATAACAATTCTTTAGCGCATGATGGCTATGAGGAAGGCATTAAGGAGGATTGGATTCAAGAAGTCCAAGCCAAACTAGGGCTTTGCGAACCAAACGATTACTGGGTTCCCTCGGGCCTCGTCGATGCCGTCAAGGAGGCAGCTATCGATGATGCCATCGCCAACGCCATGGAGAACCACGAGGAAACTATCAATTTCGTCGAGGCCTATCGCGAGTTCGCTAATGAGGAAAACATCGGCGCTATCATCGACGAGCAGTTCGAAGACGATTTGGCCGAGCAGGCCGATATGAACGTAAGGGACTGGCTCGGAGACGAGAAGGCGAACCTCTCCGACATCGACGTTCATCGCTCTATCCCGTTCATCAGGGACGATGACGGATATTGCTTTCTCGACGGTTACCGTGAAGATTCTACCTACGATTCTATCTACACTGCGGGCGATTTGCTTGAAGCCCTCTACAGGAAGATGGACGGATACACTATCGAGCTGTCAGTCAAGGGCGGCGAATTAGTTGCGAGCGAATCCGTCGGTTACATCGGAGAGATGGAAGACCATATCGTAAAGCTCGTGGATAAGGATTTCGTCAATGAGACCGAAAGACTCGTCGAAGGAGAGTTGGAAAAGTTCTTGCAAGACAACGGGTTCGACAAGAATGCCGTTCTCGATGATGTGATCATCGCGCTTGCGGAGAAGCAAGGTCATTTGCAGGACATCGTGCCTGCAATCTGCGAGGTCTACGGCTGGCCAGTCGACAATGCGGAATCGCAGGAGGCCGGCGAGTCGCTCGGTGATATCTACGATGCGAAAAGCGCCGAGGCGGAGTTTGACCACGAGGATTGCGAAGGCATGCCTAGCGAGCAGGAGCGTGGGTAGGGTTTCTGCCGAGTGATGTGTTTCTGCCTATGTGTGGTGCTGCGGGGAGCTCTTTGGGGGCTCCCCGTTTGCTTTGCGGGATGAGTGGTGTTCGGGGAGATGGTAGAATACTGTCGTTATCGGTACCGCAGCGGCAATAGCCCTAGCGGAGTGCCATTCCTTGAGGTGCTAGAATGTAGGCTGAGGGCTGGATGTAAGACGCAGTGCCCTAGCGGAGTGCCATTCCTTGAGGTGCTAGAATTGGCGTTGTCCGACAACTGCGCGATCTTTAGCCCTAGCGGAGTGCCATTCCTTGAGGTGCTAGAATCCTTCTCATACACACCCAGGGTGTAGTTGAGCCCTAGCGGAGTGCCATTCCTTGAGGTGCTAGAATTTGTCTCGATTATGTACAAGAAAGGTATTAGCCCTAGCGGAGTGCCATTCCTTGAGGTGCTAGAATACTCTCCGCTGAAAAAGCCCCTCTAGCAGGGGCTTTTTCATTTTCAAATTCTGTAAAACGGCTTTCGGTACCTTTAATCGCCTTTCAAGAGGGACGCTTTTCAAGAAAAGATTCGCGGAGAACAATTTCGATTTTTCGCTTTTTCGGATGAAAATCGCCATTTCGCCTCGCCCTCTTTCCTCGGCTTTATAAAAATCGCCCAATTATATGTGGTGTATCGGTGAATAAAGCCTGCCGGTTCGGCAATAACATTATCGATTAGTTGTCTACATACGTAAAGACCCAGTCCATATCTCACAAGATACCAGGAAACGGAGCCACCTATGTTATTGACAGTCACAATCGGCACACCTAAGTACCTTTGCGTTCAGGACAATTGTCTTGTCATCAAGGCTCGCCATGAGGATAAAGTCCTCGACAAAATACCCCTGTGCGATATCTGGGTCATCATAATCGACAACCCCCAAGTCTCGATCACGGCATCGCTTATGGGGCAAGTCAATGATGCAGGGATAGGTGTTCTTTTCTGCGGCTCCAACCATATGCCCAACGGCTTGGCACTCCCGATAGGTGCACATTCAAGACATGCGGAAATCGTGGAGCATCAGTTGGCTATCTCGAAACCACTCAGAAACCAACTCTGGGCGAAAATCGTCCGCAGAAAAATAGAAAATCAAGCGCGTGCCCTGGAGTTTTGCGGCGGTAAGCCATGCGATGTCGAGAAAATCCTCAGCTATGCCAGGGGCGTCCAGAGCAATGACAAGACACATCGGGAAGGTGCGGCAGCCAGCGAGTACTTCTCCAAATTGCTTCCCTACGGGTCGCGATGGACGGGTCCCATGACCGCACCACTGAACTTCGGGTACGCAATTCTCAGGACAGGCATCGCACAATGTGCCGTCTCGCATGGATGGCTCGTATCGCGCGGCATTCATCACCATAGCGCCGAAAACGCCTTCAACTTGGTCGATGACCTCATCGAGCCGTTCAGAGCAGCCGTCGACCTTTTGGTGGTCAAGGAGAACATCTTGGCCCCACTATCGAGGATGAACAAGGAGACGCTGACGAAGGTCACCTCGGTTCTCGTCCTGTTAGACGACAAGGAAATGCCTGTCCAGACAGCTATCGATGTCTATTGTGAATCCCTGAGAAGGGCAATCGAGCTTAAAGATTCAGATCAACTGCTGCTGCCCACGCTCATCGGTTTGGAAATGGCAACACCGGACAACTTGAGAACGAGAGGAAGGCTATGAGAATCATGAGACTCCTGGTGATGTTCGACCTCCCTACGAAGACGAAGTCAAATAAAGACGCCTACATCAAGTTCAGACGGTTCCTGGAAGATGACGGCTATATCAGGGAACAGAACAGCATCTACTCCCGTAATCTCCTCAGTAGAGCTTCTGCCGAGGCTCATACGGAGCAGCTGAGGAAAAACCTTCCTCCTGCAGGACATGTCGTGGCGATGCAGTTCACGGAGAAGCAATACGTCGACAGGGAAATCCTCGTCAACACTGGAACCTCGGGCTCTGGAGGAAATGAGACACCGGGAACACAGCTCTTCCTGAGTTTTTAACATGAAAAGGGGAAGGCATTGCGCCTTCCCCTTTCACATAGTTCCCGCTATCTACTAACAGTGATTCGCCCGTTCGGTGAGGAGCTCAAGCCAGCAGAGACCCAAGCAGTCCTCCTGCATGATCTTCAGTTCGTCAGTCCACTTCGTTGGCGTTGGAAACTTCTCGGCTGCGAGCGGGCCGGTTTTCTGGAAGGAAACTTTTCCAGAGGATGACAGCTTTACGCTATTGTGTGCTATGTCATATCCATAATAACGCCCAACGATACCGTCTTGAATCAGTACAACACCGCGCTTCAACAAAAGGCTCGGCTCGTTTCCGGTCAGCGGAATCTTCTCCCAGTAGTCGATTGAAAGATCCTTGGAGAACTTTCGAATGAACGGTTCCTCGGCCTTCCGCTTCTGCACGTCGATGTAATAGAGGGGATCCAAAAGCCAACGCGCGGCAGATTCATCATATACGGCAAGCAGACCGTACTGCTCGTCATAAGCCCTAGCAGTACCCTTGCCATCCTTCCATGCGGTGGTGCAGGGGCCCAATGCGCCCTTTTTCTTCTTGATGAGGTCCTTGCCCTTTCCATCAATGCCCTTGTAGGAGAAAGTATTGTCTTTGAAAAGCGCCCCCGTTGCGGTGCGGGTCGGTGAATAGGTCGGCACGACGCAGGGAATCCACGCCTTGACCTGATCTTTGTACTCGGGATATGGCAGCGAGCCATTCAGCAGACGGTCGGCATCTCGATTCGTGGCGTGTTCCTCGCTGATGAGGGCAATGTCCTTGACAATCGAGGGCGTGCAGGCGGCGATTACCGCGGCATCGACAGCATAGTGGCGGTCATCCTCTCGGTTCTTCTTGCCGTTATCGTCGAGAATGCCGATGCGCCAGACTCCGCGCATGAAGGCCGTCGCCGCACCAGAGACGCAGAAGACGTGTTTTCGTCCGTCCTCGGGGAACGGGAGGCAGTCGGCAAGCCATTTCGCGACATCCTTGGACATGTAGCGGGTATCGTTCAGGTTTCGGCTAATGAAGGAGTCGATGTTATTCGCGAAGCTATCTTCCTTCAGCTTCGCGAGTTTCGAGGAATAGTAGTGCTTCGGCTCCTTGCCGCTAGCCCAGACATCCATACGGATGCAGAATTCATCCCAGTTCGGTGCGGTAGGCTCGCCCGAGGTCATCCACTCGTATGGCGTACGGTTCGACTTGTCGCGATTCGACTTCGTCAGGACGAGAACCTTGTTGGTTCTAGCGTTATCGCAGGAACGCGAGAACGGAAGGATGTGGTCGATCTCGACATAGCCCTTTTCAGTCAGCATCCGACCGAAATCAATGCCCTGACCCGTGTAGGGATCCTTGCCGCCCTGCTCGTTGTACAGTCGAACCTTATCGATGTCACGGCCCCTCACCTGATTGGCATCGGAAAGACCGAGATATTCAACGATATCGTCAACGGCCTTCTCCTTTTCCCTCTTGTTGTACTTGTTGCCGTCATCGACGAGTTCCTTTTCGTGTTTTGTACGCTTCAGCTCTTTAGCAACCTCCACGCGGATCGTATCGGGTAGACCGTAATGCCTGATAACCGAGTTGATAATCCTGCGGAGCCGAGCGCAGGAACGCAGGACGACCGGGTTGGTACAGATCGGGGAATAGCTCGAATAGGGTTTCAGGAGACCGTCATCGGTTACGTTGCGCTTGGCCGAAAGGGCTTTCCGCGCATCGTATAGCCCCGTTGCGACCTCGGCATCATACAGGCGATTGATGTTCGTGTCCTCGAACGCATCGCGGAGCATCTGGAGCGCCTTCAGGCTCGTCGAGCCGTATCCCGTAAAGAGCTTCGAGCCATAGGGCAGTTCGAGGAGCGCATCCACATCCTCTTTCGAGAGCCCGTCGGTGAGTTCGGCAATTCGCGTGGCGAAGGCCTCCGATGAGGACGCGAACGTAGCGGCGGCGCATACCGCATCCGCGAGATCGGTATCATCGCGCAGGCGGTTGAGCAGGACCGGATTCAGGTCATGGAGCGTCGAGCAGAGCGCGTTCCATGCGGGAACCTTGACGCAAACATCCTTCGCCTCGTCCGATTGGCGGACTCCCGCGAACGTGTCGGTATCGGCCAGGGCGAGTTTCTTGCGCAGCTGGGACCATTTCAGCGGCTTCGGGTTCTTGGAGACCTTGAACAGGTCGTGAACGATTTGGTTGCGCGTCAAGGGCGAAATCTGCGTAGCGACTGACCCGATATGCTCGATCTTGACGTTCGCTAGCGTCTGGTAGGCGCGAACCATCTCGGATGAGATGGATGATTTCGGTCCGCGTTTAATCGGCTCGCCGAGATAGGTGCAGTAGCCCACCTTTGAGTAGATGATTCCGTCTCGCCTGGTCGTGTCTGTGAGCCAGCGCAGCGCGGCGAGATACTCCCCTTCAAGGGATTCAGTGGCAAGCCCGTTTCCAAGTTCCCGCTGATGGCGGAAAATCGCGTGGACTTCGTCCACAACCATGTCGATATCCACGCAATGGATGTAGTCATCTTGACGGTTGCGGCTTTTCGGCTGCGTTATGAGGTATTGGGCGAATGTCTCGTAGCCGTTAGCATCCATAATCTCGGCGTTTTCCTTCAGGGCCTTCTTCACCTTGCCGGCATCCTTGTCGTTGTCGGCCTTGCCGTGGTCGATGTAGCCGCGGCGACTGGCGAATCCGTAAAGGACGCGGGCGAGCTCGCGACTGGAAAGGATTTCGCTCAGGCCCTTCACTCGCAGCTGGATGTTGTCCTGTTCGCCCTTGCGTACGGAGAACCATTCGGAAGACGCGCCCTCGGGAATGACGCTGTGAGCCATCAGAATCTTGCGGATATGCTTCTTCCTCGCCGCGCGGCGGGCGATATTGCGGCGCTGCGACCTCGCTTGGCGTCTTGCCGATGCCAGGCTCGTCTTGTTTTTCGGATTCCACGGGCAATCGAACAGATGGGTTGCCATGAGGACGATTTCTTGGTTCAGCTCGTCCATGAGACAGACTCCGATGCCGGCGATTTCCATGTCGATGCCGAGAACCAATTTTCGGGGCTTGGAGCCGAACTGCTCGCGCGACATCAGGGCCGTCTTCACGAGCTCGGGGTCGAATCCGCAATCGCACGGATCTTTATAAGCTGCCATATTCACTTCCTGTCTTCTTGAAGCGCTTGGGGTACGCTTTCCGATACATCAATAATAATATAGCCTCCCGCATCGGCGGAAGGCTATATCAAGGTCAGGATTTACGGTCCGATATCAATTGAAGTCGACAACGGGGGCGTTCGCGGCAGCGGCGTTCGCCTTGTATTGGCCGATGCCGTCGAAGCCGAAGGCATGGGCGAGGAAGTTCATCGGGAAAGAGGTCACCTTGCGGTTGTAGGCCGCGACATCGTAGACGTTACGCTAGAGATTGAATTTACTTCCCTACCCTGCGTTCTCAAGCAGAACGAGCGTATCCGTGGCATTGACAACCTTCAGGTTCAGGCTCTTCTCATACCAGTGCGCCGAATCCTTCGAGACGATGTAGTAGTCGAAGCCATTGGAGGTTAGGTAGGTCAGCTTTGCCTTTTTCGGTTGCATGGCGTCCACGTAGTCGCGGTAGGGGGAAGTTACTCCCATGACGCCCTTCTCATCCCAGAGTTCGGGGCGCAAGTCAAAGGGAACTTTCATCCCCTTCCATTCCAGGTAGTTGTAGATGACGGGATCCTCGGCGTATACGACGGGGTCGTAGAAGCCACCTTCGTCAATCTCTTTCACCAGGGAATCCGCAGAGCGTTCGGAGGATATCCAACAGGACTGCCCACCGTTCGTGGCACAGACATAGCAGTTCGCAGCTATCGGGCCGATTGCAGCAAGGAGGGCTATCAGGGCGATGAATTTCGCCGTCTCCGGCGATTTCAAGGGTGACGGGTCCTCCGTTTTCGGAAGCATGCTCGCAAACGCGAGGGCGCATGCAATCGAGAAGGTCCATACGTTTCGCCAATGGAGCATCGTCGCGATGAAGGTGGCGAGTACGATTACGAGCATAGACAAGTCTATGCGCCTATGGCAGAAGGCCGCCACCAGCGCCGTAGGAATGATGCCAGCCGCAAAGAAGATTACGCAGAAGCCTTTGGTCGCCTCGAAGGCGGGCTTCATCTCGGAAATCACGTTGCCGTACGATGCAGCCCCCATCGACGTTATCACGTAGCGGGCGCCATCAACTCCGTAGGGATTCGCAAAGGATGCGACGAGCATCGCGACCAAGGCGAGGCTGAGGGGGAAGATCTCGCTGAGCATCTCCTCGGGGGTGACGGTTTTGAATTTGGCGAGATCGTCGGGCAGCAGGAAGCAACCAGCAAGGAAGACATCGAGGAGCCACATGGCAGACTGCATGTTGACGTGCAGCACCGTGATTGCGGGCAGGGCGATAAGGTAGCGCCAGTCGCCGGTTCGCCGCCAGCGGGTGCAGACGCCGATTGTCAGGCACATGCATGCCATCGACCATGCCGTAGGACGGACTGAGATGTAGATTCCCGCCCCGAAAAGGGCGAGGCCTATACAGAAGAGCAGGCGGGCTAAAGTGGGGCGTTTATCGTCAAATCCTCGGATTGCGAAGGCTATAGAGAGTGCGACGATGGCAGCCAGGAGAGCCTGATAGAGTATCGTGCCGGCGTAGCCCGCTAGGATATACGAGCCGTAGAGCAGGACATCGTGCAGCCACTGCTGGACGACAATCGGCTTGTAGGAAGAGAAGGACCACGGGTTCGTGTACGGGATGCCCTGCTTGACGATTTCCCTTCCCGTGGCGAGCAGGAACCAGCCGTCGCTGTCATACGATCCGTTCCCCTGCATGAGGAAGCCTGCCGTCAACATGATGCAGGCGAGCAGGATGAGCAGCAGGCGGTCACGCTTCCTGTTTTCCACGAACGGTAGCAGGAAGACACGCAGAATAGGGATGCGGAACGGCCAAGCAAGCGGGGCTTCACTTTCAGTTGTCATTCTGCTCCTCCTCTAGGGGCATTCGGACAATCTGGACGCCCGAACCGCGGCGACAGCGAATGGAGGAGCCATCCTCGAAGTGAACGATCGGGGCGTGACCGGTCGCGGTGGATTCGATTTCAATTGAGTTGACATAGAGCTTCGCGCCGTCGGGCAGGCGCAGCTTCATGTCTGGGATGATGACGATGCCGTCATCGGTCTGAGGCAACTCGATCAAGCCGCGATCGATGGCCTCGAGAAGCGTCGAGGCTGCCTTGGCATTCGCCTGCGCCTCCTGATCTTCGTAATAGAACTGGCTGCGAAGCTCTCCATAGGCCGCGAGGAAATCGTCGATTGCCTCCTCGAGCTCTGCCGTGTCACCATACTTGCGAAGTCTGGCTATAGCCTCGCTCACCTTGACCGCCGACTTCATCGGAACCACTTCGATTCGATTCCGGCAACCTCTTGCATTCGTGTCTCTTCGCGCTTCTGCAAAACCTGTCATCTCCTGTCAGGACGAGCGGAGAGACGAGTCGAGTCATACCGAGTCAGTCATATGTAATCAAGTTGGGAATAGCTGGCCGCGCCTCGCGCGGTCGGGCGGTATATTCGTCTCTCCTGTTTCATGGCGCTTGGGGTTACGCCAGTACACTCAAAATATCATGAACAAGGCCGCCGTGGCAAATGTCAGACGTCGAACAAGGAGTCCTCATCGTCATCGAAGGCATCATCATCGTCTTCCACGGCGAAATGCTTACCAAATGACGCATCATCGCTAGATGAATCGTCGTGGTCCAGTACCTCGGAGTCGTGTGCCGATTGGAAACTGTCGCTGGCATCCGATTCGATGAGTTCGGCGCCAACCACGCCCTCCGCATTCTTGGCTTCGTCGAGCTGAATCTCCCTGTAGGCTTCAAGCGGATATCCGATAAGTCTGCAAATCTCCTCGTCCGTCATCATCGGATTGGCCTTTTTCATATATTTGAAAACGAAGATTGCTTGGGAGTTCATTGAGGTCACATTCGCATCCGTATATGAAAGTACACGCTGCGCTTCAAATTTTGCACCGTTAATCAGCCAGTCGCCCGAACCCTGACGCCAAAGGGCGTCAACCGTGCCGTTGGCACGCTGGACGATGATTCGGGAAATCTGCTCGATGCCCCTTGAGGTGCAAAGAAGAACGGAAGTGCCCAAACGCCTCGATGCAGCTGTAAGGCATACCGGGTTGCCTTTTGAATCCATGAGACCGGGGATTTCGACTCGCTCTCCTTGCGGAGCCGCATCGTACCAATAGAAGTCAAGTCTCAACCCGACAGTTTCAACGAGATCGAGGCGAAGATCCAGTTCTGTCATGACGTTCCTGGCTGTCTTGTCGCCGGCGCTCATCGCGTTTGTTGTCGTGAAGGAACTCGTGTCGAACTCCTTCATACGACCGTTCTTGTATTCGATGGCAATAATCATGGTCACTCCTTAATGGTGCTTAGATTTTTGAATCTCGGCAGCGTCCTCTTGCTGCTGTCCGGAATTGGACTTCGTAGTCGAATTCGTTGGGTTGTTCGCAGCGAGACCGCCAAAACCTTTCTCATCGCGTATATCTGCCATGGCTTCGAGGATTTCCTCCTCAGTCATCTTCTTTCGGCGGCTATCCCCGACAGTAGAAGGTTTGGGATATTCGATGCCTAGCGAATTTGCTAGAGAAGATGGATACTCTACTCCCATACCGTGACGAATCTCATCGCGGGCAGCGGAGTCATTCTGCTCTATGGTCGATTTTAATCGACCCATCAATTCGGCACCTTCACGCGTACACGGGATGGCTGCTTTTGCGATCGCTAGTGCTGCGGCACGCTCGTCATCGTTCATCCAGCGCTCACGGCTCGGTAGACTTTGAGATCTTTGGCGTTGGCTTGTGTGCTTTTCCGCAATCACCTGTTCTATCGATGTCGCAGCATACTGCTTACCGAGCGTTGAGCCTTTTACTTTGCGTGATGCGGGGTCGCTCGGATGATGGTAGACAAGATCTCCTTCGCGGTTGTAATTAACCTTGATGCCGAGTTCGCCCAACTTTGACGCAAAATCCGCAGGCCCCTTGGAAATTCTCACCGCTACATCAACTCGATCGCGAATGTCGTCCTTCCAAGACCAGCCTTCGCGGGTTTCAATCTGCCGCTCCGCCATGGTTTCAGAATCGCCGAATCCATGCGGGACAACAAGGCGCATCACTCGCCCGTCTTCAGTTCTCATGGTCGTGTACGAAAAACCGGAGACTTTGTCGGAAGCGATCGGGTCACCCTCGCCGACCTTCGGCTGTGAACTAGGAGCAGCTCCGACCGTAAATGTCTCGGGTATCAGCTTGTCGATCGGATGACGTTTATCCAGCAGGTCTTGCATCGCCTCGCTGAAGTCCTCGATTTGTGCGCCCTTTGCCTCGTTCGCGAGGACTCTATCGAGAGCCGACATAGCACGATCGAGTCTCTTGCCGCGGGAGACTTTCAGACCCTTTTCGTCCATCTCGGCCTGAGTGTAGGACTTGCCATCAGTTGCAAACGCATGCCAGCCTCGTTCGAGCGACATGGTTTGCAGGTCAGCTCGCATTGCCTGGACGACCTTGGTGGTGCGCAGACCAGAGATGCGTCGTTTCGTCTCGAGCTCGGTGTTGTTGATGACGAGATGGGCATGCAGGATGCCCTGCTTGCCTTGGACTCCGCGAGCCTTATTGTCATCGTGGTAGGCAATGGCCACCTCGAAGCGGCCGATGCCCTGTCCTTCCGGACCGCGCGAGTCAAACCATTTGGATGCCCACTCGTTCACGAAGTCGCGGAAGTCATCGAGTTCAACGCCGTCGTCCTTTTCGTCCAATGAGATGATGAAGTGTTCATAGGTGCGGACCTTGGTGTCCTTTTTGACGGGAACGTTGTTGCCGAAAATCTCACGGGTCCTGTCCATGACTTTCGCCCAGTCCCTCCCCTTCCAATCGCGATCTGTCAGGTTGAGGAAGTCTTTGTCGAGGGCGCGGTCGTTTTTGAAGAGGTAGTAGCGTATCCACTTGGCAGAACTATGTCCAGAGAGAATCTTCATGTAGGTCATACGTGGCCTTCTTCCTCACTTTGGTCAGGACGCGATGAACCGTGCTTTTTACCGCGGATACGGCGGCGACGTTCTGGTTCGTATTTATTGATAGGGGCCTCAGATTGGGCGAGACCGACGGCAGTCAGGTTTACGGACGGTTTGGCGGACAGGGCCTCGACATCTTCGGCGAGAGTCTTGAGGCGATCGTAGATCGCCTTGTTCTGTTTCGAGAGACGTTCGTAGAGCCCAACGATTTCTGTGCGCTCATCTTGCGAGAGGGCGCGATGGTTGCCGTACTTCTTGATGATGCGGTTGAGGGCGCGAACCGCCTGATTGTAGTTCACGCCGATGGCGCGAACCTCGTTGGAGATGGATTCGAGCATGCTGTCGGTGATGGTCTGCACGGCCAAACTTTCCGTTTGGTCGACAGAGTGCATGAGGGCGAGGTCTGGGCCGAGCGGACGGGCGAGGGATTCGGTGCCCGGTGTGGCGCGGCGGATGGATGTCAAGTCGAGTGTGACGGGGAGTGCAACTAGGGTGCGGAGGTAGTCGCTTCGACTGGCGTTAAGGGCGGCGGCGCGGGCATCGAGGGCGGTAAGGTCGGCGGTCGGGAGGCGGACTGTGATGCGGCGGGTGGCGGACTGACCGCCGTTTGGGGGCGGCAAAATGTCTGACAGGCTGGCTGGCGGCGTTTCGCACGGCTGGTTGGGCTGCGCCTGGGGCGACATGGGAGTCGGCGTTTGGGGCTGCAAAATGTCAGACATTTGGGATATGCGGGGGCTAATGTCTGACAAATTGGGCGTGGCGGTCTGGGGTTCATTTTCATCTGGCGAAATGTCTGACATTTCGTATCTCCTTACATACGGCCGATAGTGAGCTTCGCGAGCAAGCCGTCCGTCAAGCGGATCTAAATGTCTGACAGCCTGTCGGACATTTCGCTTGGCGGGAGCGAGCGGAGCGAAGCGATTACAGGCCGCTAGCGACCCCAGCTGCGGCTTTGCCGCAGGTTCAATGTCTGACATTTCTAATGTCTGACGTTGAACGCAGCTGGCGTGCAAAATGGCCTTTATGGGTAGTTTGGGGCACGTATTTTGGCTGGGCTGGGTGTTGCCGCAACGGCATCCACAATTGGCAAGGCCGTTTTGCACCTGCCGCCTGTCCGTAGGGCAGGCGGCCGCGCCGCGGGGTGATTCGGCTCTACTCGGGGCGATTTTTGGCCGCGCGATTGATTATTCCGATACCTGTGACGTGGTTTTGTGAAGTCGGGAAATGTCTGACAGGTTGCTATCGGTCGATGGGTCAGTGTCCGACAATTCCCCATCTGTGGAACGCAAATGTCTGACAGACTATAGGAATTCTAATGAATGTCCGACAAAGCAACAGGTGAGAAATAACGTTTATAAAGGGGATTAACGCGATGATTCAGAGCACTCCTTGGGAGCGTTATCGGTGGGCTGATTTGGTGGTTCGGAACTTGAATCCGATGCGCCTCTTCCATATCCGATGAACAGTTTTGAGTCTGCTAAATTAGTTTTTAAAGTGTTTGCAGTGAGTCCACTGACTTTAATTTACGATCGACACGACATCAAAAATGAATTGATAGCAAACTATTTGTAAGGGAAAACTTATTGCGGCGATTTAATCTGAGCGATGATTCGGTTGTTTTTCGGATGCGAAATATAAAAGTGCAAATGCCTCGCGATGTAATTGGAAAGCCGTTGACCGTTTTCCGTGCAACCTGAAATGGAAGTGCGGGCTGCTTTCAATCGCTACCGATTGACAATTCGAAAGCCCGTTTCGGCGTTTTGCAAAGTGCAATCGACCGTAAAAATCAGATAGAGAACGGCAGAATTGAAACGAAAATTACCTTTGCAGGTCTGTCGACTTGTATTCAAATAGGTATCAGTCGGAAGTCGTTGCGGTAAATATACCGTCAGATGTAAGGGAAACCGACCGCGCTAAATTCTTTTTATTACACGGCGCTAAAGTTAATTTCAGTCAATCCATGCCGTCGCCTGCACCTCTCGAAAATAAGAATGAAAACAAATAGCGATACGGCACAGCTCCACTAAAGGCGCTGTGGAAGTTCTACCAATTGCTAAATTCTTGCTTGGAATAATCCCTGTAGCCTTAAATTGAAAACTGAATCGAGCGCACAATAGGCATTAGGATCACTTTGGATTCGTAAAATCAGTCGGCAAACATGTAAACGAAACTGAATCCTTAGGCGTCCTGCTTCGTCTTTTTGGACATGATCAGTATCCCAACTGAGCATCTAAATGGCAATAGCAAAAGGCAATCCGTATGAAAGGATGATTAGATTCCGTTTGATTCGTAGAAATCAAACGGGCTGAATTGCCGAAATATCTTTTCTGATTGAGTGTCGCAATCCAGTTGAGACTGTCCTTCTACTTGAGCGAAGGATGAGAATAATAACAAGCAGCGATACCGCGGAGCGCCATTAAAGGCACTCCGCATGCCTTTCAATCTGATTCCCGGTTTGATTTTGAATGTTGTCGTGACGATGATTTGGGGTCATAACATATTCCGATTCGTAAGACTCTCGGTCTAAAAACAACTTGCACGCTCTGCAAGTATGGACTTGCAAAACCAAAATGGAGCCCTTTGTAAAAGTCTTCGCATATGACTCGATTGGTAATTGCGAAGGTCGTCGAGCTTGTTAGGAACTGGAAATCAGGCGATGAGGCCGATGAAAATCATTTCTAAAGTAATAAAGAAAAGGGCCAATCCATATCGGATTGGCCCTTTAACCTGACACTGAAAGCACTTTAGAAACAGGAGTTCCGAAGGTCTATAGGAAAAACTTATCGTCCTTCTCTTCCTCTTCAGATTGATTTTCAAGTTCAAAATCTGCCTTGTAATCGCCGCGAACAACGCGAACGATGATCAAGCCGATCGTGAACGCAACGATAACGAAGACATAAATCGCCTCGAACATAAATAGTTTTTGGAAGAGATAGACCGCTGCAAGCGCCTCGGCTTTCGCAGCAGATGCCAACCACTCGAACTTGATGATCTCAAAGAAGATAATCGATGCAATCGAAAATACAATCGATCCGATTGAAACGCCACTGAGAAGTTTGCAAAGGATACTCGTGCGCACGGCGGCTAAAATCTTTTCGGTAAATGTTTCGATGCGCGCACGGAAGTTGTCGAAGAATCGCTTTCTCTTCTCGACTCGCTCCTGCTTCTTTTTTAGGGCTTTTTCTTCTCTAATTCCCTTAGCTTCGAGTCGTTCTGCTTTCTTATTTGCAGCTGCTTCTGCACGGCGTTTCTCATTGAGACGCTTTCGTTCGGCTTCAATACGATTGATGATTTCACGGTACTCATCAACCGAGACGATCTTCAAATCGCTCGTGCCTGGATGCTGCATGCCGGGGCGGCAGTCTGCACACGCCTTGCCGCAGGAGAAAAGTTCCGAACGGGAACATCCTCGCTCACAACGGCCGCACGGGGAATAGAGTCCATCGCGGCTGGTCTTCTCAAGTTCGGACTCCACAATCGCCCTGAGATTTAAATCTTTAAGGTTGTTGCGCTTCATCTGTAACTACTCCGCCTTGCCGAGGTCGATGCAATACGGAGAGATGCGATAGCCGTTGGGAGCTTCTTTAGATCCGACCTTGTCCTTGTATTTGAAAATAATGACGCGGTGCCCGACCAAATCTCGTTGCCAAATCTTCTTTACAGCATCCTTGTGATTGGCATCCGTTCGCTCAGAACGCACGCGCTCTTCCTTGTCTCCGTTGTCTGCCAGGAACTTAATCAGATAGCGCTGCGAGGTTTCCTCGAATTCAACCGAGTTAATAGTTGCCGCGATTCTCACTGAATGAGCAACCATGGACGGCAGTGATCGCTCGGTGGTGAGACGGTCTATTTTCAGCATCTCCTGAGCGACGGCAAGCTCAAGGTCATCGTACTTTCGGCCGCTCAAGAGCAGGGCAAAATACGCCATGCGAATGGCTGCCGGATCGAATTGGGTGTCGTTATCCATCTGTCCTCCTAATGTTGGAATTGGCTTCTACATCTTGGGACAGCCTGTATATATTCAAAACGACATGCCGCAGCGGCAACGGAAAGAGGGATCCATCCGCAACATGGCTGTAAATCAGCGCCGTTTACTGCACTGAATCGCTTTGACGCGTCTAGAACATTTATAGATTGGCTATAATCGAAATAGACTATCGTATATCTGAAAGAGGTTTTCAGTGCTTGAACGGATCGGTTCGTCCGACGCTATTCGCTATATGGTGCAAGACTGCGGCATGACGCTTGCGGATGCATCCATTAAAACCGGCAAGCAGAAAGGCAGTCTGTCGACGCGCCTGCACAACAATACGCGATTCACTATCGATGAATTCGTCAAGATCTGCGATGCGTGCGGCTGGCAGCTCGTGCTTAAACGCGGAAACAAACAGTTCGACCTGCGCGGAATCGATGAAAACAAACCGCGTGAGGATGTGAAAACGCGACGCTAGGATTAGTCGTCGATCCGCTTCTTCCAGTAATTGCATCGGTTCGAATGGGCAGTCTCGAATTCGTGGCCATCCCTGCGGTGGCATAGATACTCGACTGTAGTGTCTTCGGGACGGTGCAAATCGTCTCGGACGTTACCGTCGCAAGTGCAGTAGAGACAGTTCGCGCACTTGCGTTTTGCCTTTTCTGATTGCTCCAAAGTCCTCAACTCAGCACGAATCATCCCATCGCTTATGGTCATAGCAAGATCACTTTCATCCATTCAGTCACTTTGACGTATCGATATGCTTCACCTTAAGCTTTTCCGTTAGGCTCCAATTGCCTAAAGCTCACCAGCAAAACTAGACGTATGCGAAATCGACAACGGTCTTGCCGTCGCTCATGATTTGCTTTGAAGCCGCCAGGGCCGCAAGGTTATCGATTCTGTCTTGCTTGGGCAACGTCCCCAAACGAGTCATGGGATGGTATGGCATCGGATTGGGCTTGCTTGCGAGCAGTTCGGAGGTGCGGGCCTCGATCTCGTCGGCGCAATCATCCAGGAAGTTCCATGCATCGTCTACCGGCAGCATCCTCTCGCGCTTCGGGTTCTTCCAGTCTTTGACAGACCGACCCGTAATGCCCAAAGCCATCGCAATCTCTGACGTCGGCACTCCCAAGATATCAGCCTGGGCGGTAAACTCGGCCTTCGGATCGATATCGGGGAAGTCATCTAGGTGTTCCTCAATCCACTCATCATCACGGCATGCATAGACAAACGAGTACTCCATATCCTTCGCATCGAGCTGATTGGCAACCAAACTGCTTGCGAGATTGTAAAGGCCCACCGGTTCGGTCTCGGGCAGGTCTTCGTCTCGATACCACGGGAGAATGTATTGACCGAACTTCTCGTGGGATTCATTCGCCTCATTCAGGCATTGCATCGTAAGGTCACCGAGCTTCTCGGTTTGGCCATACACCCAGTCAAAGGCATCCTTGACCGGTACGCAATCGAGCTCGGGGTCGAGCCACTTACGTACGCTCGACACACGGATATCGAGACCACGGGCGAGATCTTCCGGCTTGAGCCATAGGTTATCGAGCTGGCTCTGCATTGAACACTTGAAATCGAACATGTTTGTTCCTTCCTGTAGCGGGGTTGCATGACTCACCTAAGTCATGCCTTTTGGTTGATTCTACCAGTAACATGGAGCATAATCCCCATTCAAATTCACGCTATAGACCTATTGCAATCACAGAGAAAAAGAATTGAGTGGGCAGGAGCGAGCGTTGCCCTCCCCTGCCCGTGCCGTTCATTAGGCGCAGGTTGCAATACGGTCGCCTTGGCCGAAGCCGTAGCCGTCTGCCCTGCCGGCATCTCCGATCGACTTGTCGGAGGAAACGGTAATGGACTGGCGCTTCATCTTCTTGAGCTTCAGCTCCTCGTCCATGTAGCGCATGACGCTCTCGGGTACCACAATCGCCAGAGCCATAGTCTCGTCATGCTCGAGCTGCTCGCGATAGGAGCTCTCGAGACCCTCGATGAACCCGAGGCAATAGCTGTTCTTCACACCCGCGCGCCGCCCGATTTTGGTTCCATACTCCTCAGCACGCCTGTCACAGAACTTCTTGAAGCAGTTCTCGATCGCATGCTTGGTGGCACGGAAACATCCGGACGCGACCACGGCATCCTGGCTTTCGCCGACGAAAACGAAGCGGGTGCCGGTCACGGGGTGGCGACCGGTCCAATAGTCATAGGCGCCGTAGCTCGTCTGCATATAGTAACGGCAACGGTAGTTCTTCGCGATAACGTACGCGAGGAGCTTGACCCACTCGGGGACGCGCTTACCGAGTTCCTCGGCGGCCTCGTTGACCTCGGGGGCATCGTCGGTGAGGTCGATATCCTCGATGGTCATATTGTTCGCCGCGAGGAGGCGCTGGAGGGCAAGGGATGCCGCCCTGGCTTCGCCCTCGGAGGTCGCGCCGTCAATCATGGCGAGAATCTTCTTGAGCTTGGAATCGATGGGGTTCATGTGGTATCTCCCTTCCGGTTTGCGGAACGCCTCTCGTTCCGCTTGTTGAGATATATTATAGTTGGATTGAATTATGTCCACAAGATCCGCTTGGATAAATTGGCAGAAAAAGGCGACCATTGCCAATCGCCTCGACTCGCTGCCGACGGGAACAATCCCTGTTGCCGCCCGAACTACTTCGATTCGAACTGGTATACACCGTTTTCGTAATCGGCGAGGAAGCGGCTCTTATCGACAAAATGCCCGTCCTTATTGCAGCACATGATGTGCGTCTTGATGTTGCCCGGCTGAAGTTCAATGCAAAGGTCGCTGCTTAACTCGCTCCCTTTGACATAGAGAACGGGATCTTTCTTGCTCATGTTCGTTCCGACGAAAATATCTTCTGGTAGTGCCCAATTGATAGCAAGAAATACATCCTTACCGTTGATGTTCATTCCATCTAGGGTATCGATATTGTCATGGATGAGCTCGACTACGATTTCGATATATGTATTGACCGTCTCATCGAGTAAGTCCCTGCTGCGTCGATATACTTGCGTGCAAGACGCCTCGGCTTCGTCCGCGATCCTCTCGAGTTCGGGTAGGCTTCGCTCCGCTTCTGCGGAATACTCCTCCATCGCCCTCATGACCTCCCGAAGCGCCTGGCACGATGCCTCGTGTGCTTTTTCCTTCTCCTCCTCGAACGGGAGGAGTGCCTTCATCTGGCCCTCGTGCTTCTCGACGAGTTGCTTGAAGCGTTCACCATCGGTCTTCAACTTGATTGCATTCATTGTCGTCACCTTCCACTAGGGTCTGCGGGACGACTATCGCCCCGCTTGTCCGCATATAGTATAGTTGAATATGGGTCGGGATGCAAGATCTAGCTGGGAAAATACGCAAGAAATAAGGCAATCGTCGCCGATCGCCCTATTTGAATCTTCGGTATGGGATATTCGGCTCGCGTGACCGTTTCAGCGCCTCACCGGCACCAAAACGGTCTTGGACAGCTCGGTCAACTTGATATAGGCATAAGGGTCCCAATCGTCCTTTCCGTCCTTGCAAGCGAGCAGCTTCTTGAGCCGAGTTTGGGCTTTTGCCTGTACCTCGCGCCTGTTGTATCCATAGGCATCGCAAAGGTTCCCGACTATATCGAGAATCTCGCGCCTCTCGTTCGCACGGTTCTCGAGGTCTTGAAGCATTTCGTTCTCCAACTCGATCCCGTAGAGCTCATCACCGAGAAGTTTTACCAGCGCGTCCTTCTTAAGAACCAGCATCGGTCTAGAACCACCTTTCTTTTGCATGGTAAACATCCCATGAGCGCGCCTGCATCGTCCATTGCACACGGGATTGAGAACTAGTACAGGTCTGCCGCGCGGAATTGGGACTCGGCGAGCCAGTAACCGGCTGTATGGCCGAGTTCCTCGGCGGCCTGGCTGGCGATTTGCATGGCGCTGTGTTTGGCCGCCTTACATGCCGCTTGATTGCCCTCGTCGGTGGCGTACCAACCGTCGGCGATGAAGGTTGCAATCTTCTCGATATAATCCTGCCTCTGCATTTTAGGGAACTCCTTACGGGTCTGCGGAACGCTTACCGTTCCGCTTGTACGCATATAGCATAGTTGAATAACGAACCGGAAGCAAGATCCGTTTGGGAAAATGAAAGAGGCGATCTCGCGACCGCCTTTGGTTGGTGGGCTACTCTCCGAAGATAGGCCAGTTGTCGATGTTCTCGGTGTCGTAGCCCGTATATACGTCGTATTCATCGGTTACGTAATACTCGAAGATATCGGAATATCCAAACTTTTCCATATCAGGCTTGATCCATTCCATGATCTCATCTACGCAGGGAATATGCCTAGCTTTGATAACTATGCTGTAGTCCAGATCGCAACTATCGGCAAAGCCGACTACAATGAAATAAGCCCCATTGTAGGAAACTGGCTCGACAAAATTACCCTGCAGATACAAACCGCGTGTACCCTTCTTTCGCTGCTCGGATAAATAGCTCTCCGCCTCGTTCCAGTCCAAGAACTGGAAGCCGTTGATCTGCTCGCCTTTACCGTTGACCAAAGTAATCATGGGGTATCTCCCTTCGGGTCTGCGGGACGCATCTCATCCCGCTTGTCTGCATATAGTATAGTTGAATATGGGACAGGATGCAAGATCTAGCTAGGTAAATGGCGTGAAAAAGGCAATCGTTCGGCCGCTCTTTCATGCTATTGCTCCCGATCCACCAAGGAAGACAGCACGACCTTTCGAGCCTCGCCTTTCAACTCCCTTTTGGCTATAGCTCGGAAGTCCTCGGTATAGTCGGGGTCACCCTCACCTCGCCACTCGTCCGGCACCTCATGCCAAGCGCTTTCGTATTCATCCGATGTGCAATCATCCACGTAGGAATAGAAGCCATTCGTATCCTTCAATGCACGCATGGTCTCATTGAGGTCTGCATCTTCTGCCAGATTCAGTTCAAAGAACCACGTCCTGGCCTCGGTGTACATCACGGTCTTCTTCATTTTCGATTCCTCTCAGTCGGCTGTATAGTTCTTTACGTTTGAGGCGTGTCCTCAACTAATGCAATTACATTAGTTCTCAAATGCAATTGCATTAGTTTCGGTGAGTATGGCGATTAGAAAGGAATACTCAGGCTAGCCTAACTCAGCAATCACGTTTCATGCGATTACACCCGATCGCGTCTAGCAGTCTTAGATGGTCCCTTGTTGCCGGTTCGCCCTTCGGCAAGTTGAAAAGCATAAAAATCGGGGCGGCATCCTCACCGCCCCGCGCGTACTAGCAATACACGGGCTTGACGTTCCATTTCCAGGAAACGGCGCCGCCGTAATAGCAGTCCTTTCCTCCTAAATAAACGTCAACATCCTGCCCGCAATCATCGATATAGGACGCAAGACCCGATTCATCGACTAGGGTATGGATCCTGCAAAGCATGAATTCACGGGCATCCTCGTACTCCTCAAAGAGCTCGACCGGCGTGAGTTTGGCATCCTCGACATGAACGCCGACTACCGCCCAGTTGTATGCAGTCATAGGATATCTCCTTTCGGGTTTGCGGAACGCCTATCGTTCCGCTTGTTGCATATAGTATAGTTGGATATGATGCAGGATACAAGATCAGATAAGGAAAATAGTATGAAAAGGGCATCGGATAAACCGATGCCCTTTGGCTGACATTAGTTGTCAAACATATCGCGGTAGTCCGCATCGCTCCACTCGCCTATCGAATCGTCGGTCTCACCATCCGTCTCGACCTCGGTGCTAAGGGAATACTCGCTCCCATTCTCGAAGTCATTCCAGAAGCAGTCGGTGTCGATTATCCGGCCCAAGCGCTCCAGGGCATCGTTCTCGTCCTCGGCCTCGACAACGAACAGACCTTCCCTGT
Organism: Collinsella aerofaciens; assembly: GCF_028206995.1. Classification (GTDB taxonomy): domain Bacteria; phylum Actinomycetota; class Coriobacteriia; order Coriobacteriales; family Coriobacteriaceae; genus Collinsella; species Collinsella aerofaciens_AQ. The sequence goes on from NZ_JAQLFL010000014.1 coordinate 23,250, forward strand.
GCTCGGTAACCTTAATCGTAAACTTCTTCATGGGGTATCTCCCTTCGGGTTTGCGGGACGCCATTCGTTCCGCTTGTTGACATATAGTATAGTTGAATAGCGAGCAGGATGCAAGATCTAATTGGGAGACCGGCATGAAAAAAGGCGATCTCTCGACCGCCTTTAATACGAAATGAAGCTATTCCAGACTCCAAACGCGCTTCTCACCGAACTTTTCGAGCACCTTCTCGGCCAAGTCATCCCTTACGTAATCGAGTACGTCGCGGATCTCCGAATCATGATATCCAGGCTGCTGGCTGGTCTGATACTCGTAGCACTGGATGCAGCCGTACTTCTCTCCAAGGGTGAACGGCTTCCCGTCCTGCTTCTGCGTGAGCTTGAACTCATGGGCGCGGATATGCTTGCCTTGGTGCTCGCTGACGGCAGCGTAGTTGGCATCGAGGAGCATCTGTCCGACAATCTCACCGCAAGTCGCGGGGTCGTACTTGATGCCCGTCTTTTCGTCCTTCAAGCCAGCGGGCTCGAAGTCGCAGTCTGCCATTGCGGCAACGATTGCGGAAATCGTAAGATCGGAAACGACGTAGCAGCTCATATGAGTACCTCCAAAAGGGTTTGCGGGACGCCTATCGTTCCGCTTGTTGACATATAGTATAGTTGAATAGCGAGCAGGATGCAAGACCTACCATGGAAAATAACTGAAAACGGACGGCCTTTCAGCCGTCCGTCTACTGGTTCCTACTGATCTCGGCGACGAGCCATGAGCTCGATATCCTCGACAATCACCTCGAGTTTGGTACGGTGCTGACCGTCCTTCTCCCACTGGCTGAAGCGGAGCTTGCCGTCTACGGCAATCTTGTCGCCCTTCGCCATGTGCTTGGAGATGCCCTCGCCTCGAGTACCGAACATGGTGCAGTCAATGAAGTTCGGGCAATCCTCCACTCGCCGGTCGCGGAATTGCGGCGTCGATCGTTGACGGCAAGGCCGAACGAAAGGACGGGAGTCCCGCCCGCAGTCATGCGAACCTCGGGGTCACGGGTGATGTTGCCAGAAAGCATAACGTGATTGATAGACATGGGATGTTCCTTCCTCTAGGGATGCAGGATGCCTTTCATCCCGCTTGTTAGCATATAGTATAGTTGGATATAGACTGAAATTCAAGATTTATCTTGGAAAACGGGACGAAATAAAGCGGCATGGAAGCCATTGAACAAAGTGCGATCTATTCGCTTTCGCGCAGCGATTTCAAAACTATGTCACGGGCCTCCCCCTCGAGTTCCCTATCTGCTACCCTTCGAAAATAGTCGGTAGCATGATCGCCGCACGTACGCTTTTCGTCTGCTGAAACTTCATCCCAGACGCTTTCATATTCATCCTCGGCGCGGTCAGTTAGATAATAATTAAAACCCTCGGTTCCAACCAATGCCGATAGAGCCTTCTCGACCTGCGCCCCATCGTCAATATCGAGTTCGAAGTACCAAGAACGAGTTTCAGTGAACTTAAAGACTTTCTTCATGGCTGTTTCCTTTCCGATATCAGGTGTTCATGGAGTTGAATGAGCATCCACTAAACCTGATGCACTTTAAAACTCCTGTAGCTGCCATAGGTCAATTAGGGTGTCCAAGACGGCGATTTGTTCTTCCAGAATATCCAAGTCATGCTCCACCTTCTGATATATATACTCCCCAAAGTCACGGTCTTTGGAGTGCAACCTGACCTCAAGCAAAAGTCCAACTCTCTCCATCGCCATGCGCATCCGCTCGTAGTTCACAAGGATGCGATCTCGAAAAACGCCCTCCTCGGGCTCCTCAAGCGCCTTAGTCTTTTTAATCATGCGAAGCGCCTCGTGATTTAAGCCCCGAACCCTGGCAATCGTCTCAATCTCCTTGCGATTCTGCTGCATCATGTCCTCCTTTCAGCCGTATGTGCCAAAGCACATACGGCCATCAATCTACTCGGCGGTTCCGAATATCAAGGCACCGACGCCGGCGGTGTAGTGGGAATCGAACCAACGCCAAACTCCCTCGATACGAGGCTCCCCCTTCTTGAAAACGAACCAGTCCGTCCCCAGAACACCATCGGGCTGCTCGGGGTCGTCGTAGTCGATTGGAACGTCTGCCAGCTCGCGCCACTTAAGCTCGAGGAATCGATCCGTATAGTCACTCATGGTGTATCTCCCTTCGGGTTTGCGGGATGCCTTTCATCCCGCTTGTTGGTATATAGTATAGTTGTATATGGGGAGGCATGCAAGATCTAGCTGGGAAAATAGCACGAAAAAAGGCGATCTTGCGACCGCCTTTTGGTTGAATCTAGTTGTTCTGCTTCAAGACCTCTACTGCAGCGTCGATAGTGTGTGAAACATAATTGCCGTAGCCCGTCATTTTGTAGCCGGAGAAGTCATGCGCGGGAAGACGGTCGAGCAACATGGCGAGGCATTCAAGGTTCTCGATAGCCTCGGCGCGATTCATACGCCTCACGTGCTCAAATCGGGCCCTCAGGTCATTTTCGCTCTCCATGGCATCAAGTTGAGTCCGCATGGATTCAAGGCTCTTCTCCCCGATGAGCGTATCAATATCCCTGCCCTCATCGGACTGGCTTGCAAAGGCTTTGGCGGCCTGCTCGCAATCCTCCAAGGCTTCCTCAAGGCTCATATCCATCTCGTCCTTTGCAGTTTCCTTTCTCTCTAAGGTATAACGGTCTTAAAATCGGTAAATCGGGAGGGGTGAAGTTACACCCCTCCCGGACGTGATTAAAGCGAGTAGCGGTATGCCATAACCACCTGGCGTGCGCACTGGATCCCGTGGCTGGCAAGAAGGCAGGCGGCTGGCACCACGATGCAATTCAGATACAGGTAGTAGAACTGACAGAACCAAACGGCGAAAATGAACGCCGACAGCCCGATGAGCGCCATGACGATCCTCGGAAAGTAAAAGAAGAATGTATCCAGTTTGCGATTCATGGGGTATCTCCCTTCCGGTTTGCGGAACGCCATCCGTTCCGCTTGTCGACATATATTATAGTTGTATATGTGGCGGGATGCAAGATCAAAATGAGAATAATAACAAAGAGATTTACAAAAGGGCATCCATTAAAGGATGCCCTTTCGAGTTAGCCTAAATGCCAAGCTATATGTCTTAGAGTAGGTCGATACGGTTCAGGGGCAAATAGCGCATGACGCAGATACCGATCACGCTGTCCTCGGGAATCGCGCCGAAATAACGTGAATCGGCGGAGTTCTCCCTGTTGTCGCCCATGACCCAGATTTCGCCCTCGGGGACCTTATAGGGATAGGATATCCGCTTCGCTTTCCCGATGTACAGGGGATAGGAATCGCCCTTCGCGTAATCCTCTACGATTCTCTTTCCGTCGATATAGACCGATCCGTCTCTCAGATCGACCGTCTGCCCGGCCCGTGCGACGACACGCTTACATAGCACGTCTTTCTCGGGGTCCTTCTCAGGGTTCTCGAAGACGATGATATCGCCCTGCGATACAGTTCCCCCGAGCTCCAGAGTAATCTTTTCGGCCAAGACGCTATCGCCGACCTGAACCGTGTCGCACATCGATTCAGTGGGTATATTGAATGGCTCAATCACGAACGCCCTTATCAAAAGAACGGTCCCGATCGCCGCCAAGATTATCGTTGCGTAGATAATAGCGCCCCACGGAAGGAACGACCAAGACTTGTTTTCAGTCTCTTCCGTCATTTAACCTTCGCCGCCTTTCCCGTGGCGTAGTCAATCTTGTAGCCGGGCTGGACGTTATAGCAATACACATCGAAATCGATGCTCTTCCCCTTGTCCGCAAGGGAATATGCTTGGATGCGCACGCCGCGGGCAACCAGCTCGCCCGAGCGGAAATCGGGCGTCACCCTGTAGTAGACGCACCCGCCGCCGGCGAAAATAAAGTCGCTCACCTTCGCCTCATAGGGCAACATGCCCTCGACATTCATGTAACGGGTTCCCGTAATCAGATTGCGTTTCTCGGCGTTCATGCCAGACAGGCGCCAAGCGATTAGGTGACAGCGGTTGTACAGGTACTTGCCGTCGAGCGAATCATCGCGCACCGTGTGCCAGCCGGAGGGCTTAACCATGCCGATCGAACCGCGCTTCTCCCCTCGTGTGGGAGCAGTCTCGAGGGATACGACCATCTCTACCGAACCGCAACGGCCGCTTGAATCAAGATCCGTAAGGATTGGATTGTCAGGTGCCGATTTAGGCGACAAACCGCTCGTGTCCGAAAGAGTTACGGATGGGTTGCCGGCGTATTCGGGAATCGAAATCGGCTGACTTGAAGTCGAGGTTCCATCGGGTGTCTGAGTCGACGTAACAAATTGATCGGCTGCAGAGCCACCGAAGTATTCGACGGCGACATGCGTTAAAAGCGGAGCGCCGACGGCAATAGCGAGGGTAATTCCGAGTTCCAGTAAGCGTCTGATCTTCTGGCTAGAGTTTTTCATAGGCGCCGCCCTTTTCGGAACACGGGGAACAGCATTTGGCATCCTTTCGTACATGCATTAAGGATGCGTCCCCGCGGACCGATTGGGCAATTCCTCGGCATTCGAAGCCGTGCCAACAGCTCCGGTAGAGCCGAAAAGGCTCTCCTGGAACCGCATCGATTCATTTCCTGTCTTCGGCGCCTTGGGGAAGCGCAATTAACTGACGTCAATCTTAGCACAGCAACCGGCAGTCCATTAGCTTTTGGTAGGTTTAACGGCGTATCGATATATGGCGTATATGAAACTTACGTGGCTGAGGAGCTGCAGTATGAATCGACTCTGATAACCCTTAGCGAATTGTCGAACTCCTTCGCCAGGGCGAAGCTATGGGCGGTGCCCTTGCTCGTGCCGTCCCAAATGGCAAAAGAACATAAATAAGGCAATCTCGCGATCGCCACTTTTGAGGACCGTGTAGGCCCAAGGGCATCTATCGGAAGTCGTATTCGCCCTGCACGATACTTCCCTTGGGGACATGTATGCAGACTTCCCGTCTATCAAGGAGGCACCAGTCACGCACCCACTCTCCGATGATAGGAAACCTATAGGTACAGCGGATTATCGAACAGCGCTTGACCGTATCGACCCTTGCCTCGTCGGCATCCACATCCTCATACACTGCCGTCGAATCAGCTGAGTAGCATTTCCTTCGATACCCGCCATCGCCTTGCCTCACCATCAGGACATACGCATCTTCCTCGTTGAGGTAGCCGAAAGATACCGCCTCCTTTCCTGAAAGGCGAGAGTCCGTCTTTAGCGTGGCAAGGGAGTGCGTCTCGGTAACCTCGTCCTTCTCACCGACTACCTTAAAGTCAGTCGGAACGACTGCTTGGAACAGGATGCAGATGACCACGCACGCAGCCACAACGAATCCGATATATAGGTGAAAACGTCTATCGGATGCTTTGGGATCCGGCACGGCCATACTGAACAGGCTGACTACGCAGGCGAGAATAAGTGCAAGGATTCCGTATCTAATGAACCAAGCCATGGGCACCGCCCCTGTCCGAGGTCCATCTCGTGTTCCATTGACGAATCAGCCCATCCTGTGCTGCGCTTTCGGCATCGTCTATCGTCTCGGCCACCCCGTCGGGACCGATCATATGCATGTTGCAATTACCGCAGTTCATTATCATGCGGACGAAATAAAGGGTGTTTCCGTCCTTATCGTCCCAGATGTCGACATCGTATCGGGTCGGCTCTATGTCAGTGTTGCCGCAAAAGGGGCATGGAAGTATATCCAAAAACAGTTTCCTCTCAGCAGGGTCTTGATTGGCAGACTATCTCCCGCAGGCGTTTGGAGATATCGTTTCCCGCGCCGCAGATAGCCCTGCCCTCCCAGTACACCGTACTCGTTATCGATTCAAGGTATTCGGCGAGTCCGATGAGCACGGCGGGGTCTACGATGACCGAATCGCCATGCATTCTATGGATACGGTCACAATCAGCAGTATCAAACACTTTCCACTCCATTCATTATCAAGACAATCGGATCTTCGAGCTTGTATGTCATATAGTTGCAGCACCATGCCCGCCAGGCGCGGTAAAACGGCTGGCTGTTGACCGAGTCAGCCCAGCCGCAGAAGCCGATGAAGCCGTCGGAGTTGAAACTGACCGCCTCGCGGCCGTTCCACTGGCCAGGACAGTCGATTTTCAGGTATGCCCTTAGGATGCCGCCGTCGGGGTTCACCTTGCAGCAGAGGCTGTCGTCCTTGCGACGGGGAATCGTGTAGCGAGGGGTCTCGCCCTTGCGGCACGATTCGGCACACTCGATGGCGATATAGCCCTGCAGGGCATCGAGATCATATGGCTCGATGTCCGTATATTGAAATTTAAGAGCCTGCCATAAGGCGCGACATTCCTGAGATGTCATTGCGTTGGTTTCCTCCGACACCATCACCCCACCGTCTTCTCGATTTTGCGGCCGCAGATGGGGCAATGGCGGTAGAAATAGGCGCCGTACTCCCCCTCATCGTGACCGCATCTGTTGCAAAACCAGACAGGACCCGCGAAGTTATGCGATTCGTTATCTTTGCCGCGGACATAAATGCATGTCTGCACGTCGATTTCGTCGGCGAAGCCAGCCGCCTCGGATTGTGCGACGGCGGGGTATTCCTCGTTGTAATACTTAACGTCCAACCCGAGCGCCTCGGCAAAATCGCAGAGGTCGAGCAGACCACGTTCACCACAAATATCGCCGTCCCGCAAAAGTTCCTTTTCTCCGGCGGCGGCCTTGGAAACGGCTTGTCGCAGGGACATGGCGATATCGAACCTGAAACGTTCCGCATCATCGGCATCGCCGGCAGGACGATCGATATAGTCTGCGAGGGCAAGCGTTTCGCGCTCGCCGATGAAAAGCGCTCCCCCAAGGGGTTGGCATTTGATTCCGAGCTTAGCCAATGCGGTGACCACGTCGACGCGGCCAGCCATCGAGCTATGGTCGGTGACGGCTAGGGCGCGGAGCGCGTTCGCCATCTCTCGGTTTATATTTATCGGATTTTCCATAGAGCGTCCAGTCTTTGTGGCTTAGTCTCGTGGGGCTTTGGAGCCACCCTGAATTATTTCCAGAAACGACCTTTTGGGAATTACGACCCTGCGACCGCAATAGGGGCAGTTGTTTATAGGTACGACCCTCCATCCTCTATCGCAGCCGTCGTCGGGTATGCGTACCTTGCCGAGCGGTACATCCGCTCCGCAAACGGAGCAGGTGAAGTGTCCCGCCTGCGGGCTGTTGACGTTCTCGCATACGCCTGGGTCAGTCAAACCCGCAAGCACACTTGCCGTGTCCATATCGGTAAAGGGCATCTCGTCTGCAATGGTCTCCTCGATGATGCCGGCGATGGATGCGTGACCAGTTGGGATGCCCGCCGCTCCATGCAGGCGAGAGTTATAGCGCAGCCTCGCGGCGAACGATATTTGGGAGTCACAATCAGGTAAGGGCATGGGCGATTCGTAGATATTCATTTCGGCTTCATCCCGTCCATCGGAGCGTTTGGGGAACACTCTCATTAACTATAGTTATGATAACTAATCAAAGTCATGGTTATCGACAGAGCGTAAACCAATTAGAACTATGACGGGGTGCCGAACCCTTGAAAGCGGCTACCGAGTGTCTCGCTGTTGAAACTCGTTCGCCCACCACGGCTTATCGACCGAACTTCCATGGGAGCATGGAAAGGACCGGTAGACTTCAAGCTCCCACTGTCTGCGATCCGACTTAGCCACGGCATCCAGAATCAGACCGGTAGCAAGCGACAGGGCGCAGAGGAACATCAACGCGACAGTGAGAATCGCGGTCGGGAAACGAGGCACGAGACCGGTCGAAATAAACTCGCGAACGACGGGAATGCCCAGAACCAGTCCCGTCGCGAAAAACACAAACGCGACCAGGGAAAAGAACTTCAGAGGGCGATAGTCCTTGAAAAGGGTGCCGACCGTGGTAATAACCTTGATGCCATCGCCCAAGGTATCCAGCTTCGATTGCGATCCCTCGGGTCGATCTCGATAGTCAACCGGAATGCTTTGGATGCGCCAACGGCGGTCGACGGCGTGTATAGATAGCTCGGTCTCGATCTGGAAACCCTCGGAGAGGACGGGAAACGTCTTCACAAAGGGCTCGGACATGGCTCGGTACCCCGTCATGACGTCGGGATATCCGTATCCGTAAATCCATTTGATCATACCGCGGACCAGGTTGTTTCCAAACCCATGGAACGCCCGTCCATTCGCTCTAGCATATGTCCCGTTGGAGAGCCTATCGCCGACCACCATATCGGCTTTTCCGTCAAGAATCGGCTCGCAAAGCGATTTAGCCGCCTCGGCCGGATAGGTATCGTCGCCGTCCACCATGAGGTAGCAGGCGGCATTGATATCCCGAAACATCTGGCGGCAGACATTTCCCTTGCCTCGACGCGGCTCATAGCGAACGGTCGCCCCATGCTTCATCGCAATCGCGGCGGTCGCATCGGTCGAGTCGTTATCGTAAACGTAGACCGTCGCCTCGGGCATCTCGCGGTGGAAATCATCGACCACCTTGCCGATGGTCAGTGCCTCGTTATAGCATGGAATGATGACCGCAATCTCGTCTTGATTCACCAGCCACTTCCCTCTACTAGATATCGAGATAGATGCACGGAGCGTCACATGCGCCGCCCGACCGGTTCGCAAGGCGAATCCGGCCGCACTCTTCGCCAACAACCTCGGCCCTGGCTATAGAGGGCGGCAGGCGAAATAAATCCTCGTGGTCGATAAAGGCCGCGCACGTCACCCACCCGCCTTCTCGGATGATCACGAGTTCGCTCACATTAGTTTTTTCACGGCAATACTGGATAACGGTCATTTATCTATCCTTCCGAAAATTTCGCCCGCAGATCGGGCAATAGTTGATAGGAATCCAAGCGCGGTCGATATCGTTATCGTGGGACATCGTCAAATGCACCCCGTGCTGGTCGCTGACATCGAGCGCAAGGTCTACCCCCTCGATCAGGGCCATATCGCCGCAGACGGTTTCGATATCGTTGAGGAGTTTCGGGTGGTATGGGGAACACCATGGGCAATAACCGAGGGAAATACACTTCTTTCCATAGAGATAAATGGCGGTGCCCGATCAGATGCCGAAAACGGCACCGCATGTAGGACAGTTCGCGGCGAACCGGACGTGATATGGGATGCCCGTCCCGCAATTCGAGCAGGCGGAATGACCGTTCCTCGACACAACCGTCGCAATCGGTCGCGCAATATATGCCGCCAGCAGCTCATAGCAGCTGCGCTGGCTCATCGGGTCGAAATCGTCATCGCAAGTTTCCTGCAGAATATCCTCTAGGGCACGAGGTGCCGAACTCGATTCGGACTCTTCCTTCAGGACATCGGCAAGTTCGAATCGATCGCTATCGGAAATATCGACAGCAGTCAGTTGGCTCATATTAGACCACCAATCTAGTAGGGGTAACTTAGTTCGCCGACACGCTCGGCGCGATGGACTCTATGGCGTGTCGAGAAACCACTGTTTGTAGGGATAAATGGGGAGAACAGTGAAGTTCGAACAGAGTCCACCGCGCTGGGCGTGTCAACCCATCTCTAATGAAGGGGCTGCGGTGCCGCCTCTCGCTCAATACGTGAATCACACACAGAAAGGAGGAAAAAAGGTGCCAAGGAAGGTCGGGAAAGACGGAAAAACCCGATGGAAAAGGAGAATCAATATCCAAGATGATCGAGACGGCACCGCGGCCCCTTCACCAGCCAAGGGCAAAGAAGCAGGGCAATAGCGGCGGCGTAGCAGGTTATAACCGCCGCCAAAAAGAGAAGCAACCCTAGCAGAGACATGGTTTAGACTCCGCGCTTCGGGAGGTTCTCGATGATGTATTCGCGCTGGCGGCAACCGAGTCCCTTGACTCGACGGGTCGGTGAAACGCCGGCTTCCGTCATGAGCTGGGTCGCCTTTGCCTTGCCGACGCCAGGGACGGCAATCAGCAGGCGAACTACGGGAATACGCCAGTATTTCGGGTCGGCAGATGCCTTCTCGAAGCTGACGGTCCCCTCGCGGATAAGATCGAGCAACGCCTTGCGTTCCTTGCGGGCTGCCGCAGCCTTCTCCAAGTTCTTACGGCGCTGCTCATCTGTCATAACAGGCAAGGTGTTAACGGAATCAGCCATAGAGTCACTCACTTTCATTGTCGAATAGTTCTTCATATTGCTCGGGGGCTAACTCGCAGATAATCGACTTGATTTCAGAACGGTTTTTACGCGAGACCGTGATAAAGGCCCGGAACGGCTCATCGGGGTCATCTGGATTCGGGCTGGTGGCAACCGCGAGCAGCTGCCCCGCATGGCGAAGGGTCTTGGCGATAGTCTTCATCCCCTTCGGAATCAGGGAATCTTTCGGCTCCAAGACGCGCTCGACCTGCCATTCGCGATCGATTGCCTCATCAATATCTTCGTTCTCGTCCATCTAGATACCTTCCCTATCGAGTTCATCGAGCGCCTGGATGACGATATCGGTCGCAATCGCCCAGAGGTCGCGCATGCGGATGTGGTGAGTGACGGCAGCGACCTTCATGCGGTCCACCGCCTTCGAGTCGATCTTGAAGGAGACCTGGGTCTGTCGCGGGAAATCAGCCGCCGCATACTCCTTCGAGTAGGCGGCCTTGATTGCGGTCGCCATCCCCTTCACGCACTCGTCACCGAAGGGATATGGGCCGGTCGGCTTGACGGTCTCAGACGTGCGCGGAGTCGCGCGACCGGAACGGCGGTTCAGCATGGCGCGTTTCGCATCCGCGGTGAGGTCCATGCGGTTCTTCGCTGATGCAGCCATGGCTACTCGCCACCCAGATACTCGTCCACGAACTTGCGGAACTCGGCCACGGCGGCATCGTTGGGACGGAAGCCGAATAGCGGCTCCTTATTGTTCGCCGCATCCTCAATCGCCTTATGCTTCATCGGGCGTGCCGCATAGAGCTTTGTATGGCCGAGTTCGGCGATGGCGGGGAGCTGTTCATCGGCGGCACGGGAAGCGACCTCGTCCCTGCTGTACTTGTTGAGCAGGATGCCGTCGATTTTGAGATCGGGATTGAATGCGTAATCGACCTTGATGGACTCGACGAGGTCGTAGACGTTGCCGAAGCCGTTAATCGAGAACATCGACGGCTCGGTGACGATAATGACGTCATCCGCCGCGACGAGCGCGTTCAAAGTGGAGAGACCGAGAGACGGAGGGCAGTCGATGACGATGTAGTCGTAGACATCCATCGCCGGCTCCAAGGCACGCTTAAGGCGAAGCTCGCGACCGAGACCCTGGGAGAGTACCGAGTCGAGGTCCTTCATCGCGATATCGCCCGCGATGATGTCGCATCCGTCCATGAACTGCACGCAGTCGGACAGAGGCATCTTTGGCTTCTCGAGCAGGTTGAACACCGTGAGAGCATCGGGGGCGGTCTCGGCCTTCACCCACGTCGTGATGTTCGCCTGCGCATCCATGTCGATCAGGAGGACATTGAGACCGCGCTCGGCCATGCCCTCGCAGAGAGCCTTGCTGGCAGTGGTCTTCCCCACTCCACCCTTGTTGTTGATTACTGCAATAGTCCTTGCGACCTGCGCCACGCCATCGGCACCCATCATCGGACTCCCTTCGGTTTCATGCGACCCCGAACGAAATCACAGACAATGGATAGCCCGAGTAGCGGCCAGAATACTGCCCGCTACCATGCGATATTTATAGATGTCGCCAAGTCATCTTCCTGTCCGTCATACAGCGCTTGGGGTACGCTTTTGACTTAACTATATGATAACATGCTATCGGCATAATGCAAGCATTATCTTATGTTTGTCGGCACGTCGATTTTTGATTACCTAGTCGATTCGCAAGTAAAAGCAAAGTCCCCTGCGGCTAGGATGGCCGCGGGGGACGAATAAGGGGTCAGGCTCTACCGCCCGCTAACTCAGAAGAAGATGAACCAGATCGTTCCCACCAATAAGGAGATATACCCTACAGCCGTCACGAATAGATCAATTAGTGCGAGGCAGGCTACCGTGTTGGCCTGCGCGGTGCCATATGGCGTCATATTCGATGCGAACCCATGCACGGGATAGATCGCGCAGGAAAGGCAGATGGATTCGAGACCCACCTTCAACAACGGGTTCACGCCTACCAACTCCCGAGGATACAACGACCCCATCAGGATGGAAATGCCCATAAGCGCCATCCAAAGCAGAAATACGCCGACCTTGAAGGCCCTAGCGTCCTCCATCCATGTCAGAGGAACCGCGCAGCCAAAAATATCGAGCAGCAGGGCCGAGGCTATCAAAGAGACAGCCATCAGTCTGCCAGACTCTCGGCGGAACCGGCATCCATATCGGATTTTGCCAGCAGGCCGCTTAAAAGCGACGGCAGGTCGACCCCAGTACTGTCCTTCAGACCGGATGCGACCTGGTCGACAATCGTGGTGGTCTCCTTCACGAGTTTCTGAGCGTTGCCCGATCCGTACATCTTGATTGAGTCGACTGCAGTAAGGGGCTTCGCGACCTCCTCTGCGACCTTGGGCATGATGTCGATGTAGCGGTTCGCGAGGAGGTAGGGGTTCTCCATGCCGTTGTAGGCCTCGGCCTGGGCCTTCACGCCAGCGGCGATACCCTCTCCCCTGCTCTTCTCGGACGCACCGTCGGCCTCGCCCTTCAGGCGCGTAGCCTCGGCCTCGGCCGTGGCCTTAGCCTTGATGCCCTCGGCATCCTTCTGGGCGGAATACAGCTCGGCATCGGAGGCGTTCTGGCGCTCGATGCGGGCGGCCTCGGCCTGCTTCGTGCGCTTGTAGAGGTCGGCCTCGGCCGCCTGCTCGGCTGCATAGCGGTCGGCCTCGGCCTGCTTCTTCACAGTCGCGTTCAGCTCGCGCTCCCTCACGTCCGCCTGGCGCTCGGCGAGCTCGACTTTCTTGGTCTCCGCAGCGATCTCTGCCTCCTGCTGGGCAATGTAGAGCTCGCGTTGCTTCTCGGCCGTCACGGTGGCCTTCACCATATCGGCCTCGGCTGCGGCCTTATCGGCGAGCTTCTTTAGCTCGGCCTTCTTCAGGTCGAGTTGGTTCTGGCGCTCTGCCACTTCCTGATCGGCCTGAATCTGGGCGAGCTCGGCCTCCTTCTTGATTTCCGCCGCCTGGTCGGCACCCATGGAGCGGATGATGCCCTGGGAATCGGAGAAGTCCTGGACGTTGAAAGTGCGCAACTCGAGACCGAGGTTGGCAAGGTCGTCCTTGGAGCCGTCGAACACCTTGGCGTTGAAGCTCTCGCGGTCGCGCATGAGCTCCTTCAGGTCCATCTGGCCGATGACCTCGCGCATCTTGCCGAGCATGACCTCGGTTACCTGACGGGTCATCTCCTCCTTGTCCATGTTCAGGTAGTTCTTGGAGGCAGTCTCGATCAGTTCGGAGGTCTGCCCGATCTGAAAATTCGCCACGGCGCAGGCGTGAATCAGGATAGCGTCTTGGGTCGGGATGTCGTTCTCGGTCGCGAGCTGGACCTGCACGGCACCGAGGGCGAGCATATCGACACGCTGGAAGCCGGGGATGACAAAGGTTCCCTTGCCGGAGACACTGCGCATCTTGCCCGCGCCCGAAACTATCATCAACTTATCGGGCGGACACTTTCGCCAGCACGACTCGAAGACGCAGACCACGATCACCACGACCAGGGCAATCGGCAGCAAATCACTGAGCATATTATTATCTCCTGTCTCTTTCGGGCGTTCGGGTGCGCCCTTATGAAAATAGCCGTGGATGCCGATTTGCATCCACGGCTATAAGGATAGCTTATTATCGGCAGGGCGATAATTATCAATCGGTACTATCGGCGTTATGCTATGACAGTCCAACACGGGAAGGACTATGTCAGGAGCTCGACCAGTCGGGCAATCGTCACAACCAGCGTGCCGATACAGGCAAGAATGCCACATACGGCGGCAAAGGCCCACGCACGCCATAGGATCTCGACCTGCTCGGAGCGACTGCGGGTGCCACTACCATTCAACGTATCGCGAAGTTTATCAATAAAGGGCATTTAGTCCTTCCTTAAAGATGAACGAGAATACGGATTCGATAGGTGCCTGACCGCTCGCCGAGGCCTTGCCAAATCGCATCGACCTCCCGACCTTAAAACGGGATATCTTCATCAAAGGTATCGACTACGGGCGGCATCGGTGCCTGAGGGGCGGCGGGCGCCTGCGCGGGCTGGGCTGCTCCCTGGCGCTGACCCAAGAACTCGATTTCATCGACAATCAAGTCAAGTTTGGAATGGCGCTGACCGTCCTTGTCCCATGTCGCGTAGCGGAGCTTGCCCGCGATAGCGACCTTCTGCCCCTTCGCGAGAAAATTCAAGAGAGCCTCTGCTCGCTTCCCGAACATGGTGCAGTCGATGAAGTTGCCGCGCTCATCCCACTCGCCCGTCTGCCTGTTGCGCACCGAGGTGTTGAAGGCCAAGGTGAATGAGAGGAGCTGTGTGCCCCCCGCCGTGACTCGCAATTCGGGATCGCGCGTCAGGCGACCCGTCAGGGAAACGTTATTGATGTCAGACATGTCGGTTCCTTTCTGGAAACGTTAATCGATAAGGCTGGCCACGCGGTTCGCACGCCCGACGCGGCCCGCCTGCTTCAGCGCTTTGTTTCGCGCCACCTCGACACGGCGCACTGCGGTGGAAATCTGGTCGGATATGCACGCGCCGCTCGAGATATCGGCATAGCGGACGCTCACGACGAGATTGCGCTTGTTGCCGTTCACCCGTCGGCCGATGAAAAATGCGGGGTACGCTTGGACTATCATCATACGCACGGTCTCCAAGCCGTGGGCCTTGAACGGGGACGGCATCGCCACGTCCACGATTTCGCCCACCATCGACTCGACCGCCTCGTGGACACGGGTGCCATCATCGTGCGGCTCTTCCTCGAAGCGGAACATACGGCTTCCTATCGGTTTTTCGTTTCGCAAAAGGGCGGAGGCGGATGTAGCTCCGCCTCCTGCAAACAGAGTGTTCAAATCGTCATCCTATCTGTCCAGCAGGCCGTTTGGGGTGCGACCTGACAGCTAGGATAGTAGCATAACTATCGGCATACCGTTATATGTTTCTAGTGTTATCGGTGGGCGGTATGCAATTACGGACATCTGAGGGCGCTTTCGGACATTTTCGGGGCGTTTGCGGACATTGACAGAGGATGTCCGCGGAAGGCAAGACCTTCGTTTTTAACGCCTGCTTGTGCCTTGCGGTCGAAGAAGATAAGACCCCGTTGAAGCTCGCGATAGATTCGGTGATGACCTCCGATGACAATTTCTGCGAATCCACAGAAGAGCAAAGGGATTTGAGATGCCTACGATAACGAATGAGCGTGACTTGGGCAAGGCGGCGGCGGGGCCGGCCATCCGTGCTAGAAAATCGAATTTTAAGAAACGTCAACTCCCGATTCAAGCTGGAGGAGAAACAGGCTTTGGCATTCGGCTGAAGCCCCAGGGATACAAGGCACTCTAAGAAGAGACCTCGAACGCGCGGTAAATCCCTGGCAGTACAAAACACGTACCCGTCATCCATATAGCGTCCAGCCGTTCCCTGCCTGAGACACTCATGAAAGGCATGGTCCATCCTATTCAGATAGGCAATGGCCGCAAGCTGGTTTATCTGGTTGCCCAATGTCAGATAGCCCGCCTCGCAGCTATAGATTGCCGCGATATCAAGTATCCGTGCCATAGGATTCGATTCGGGAAGTCCGCTATATGGTCTCAGGATGATTTCCGATAAAACGGCATGTGCGCGTTCAGAGGGGATACTGCCGAAATAATTCCTGACATCGTATTGGAAGACCCGAGCGTTGGCTCCATGCTTTCGAACCGCTGAAAGCATGTCCCGTTCAAAGCGCTTTCGGGCGAAGGAAGTTCCCTTGCCCGCCAGGCTAGCCGAGTTCGAATAAACAAGGGATCGCGAGAGTATTGGGGTAATGAAATTATCACATAGGCAACGCTGAATGACGCGATCCCTATATCGCGGTCCCACGATATGCCTGATCTTGCCTCGTTCACAAAGCGTGAACCGGACTGGAGGCTGCCGTCGATAAGCACCGGAGAGGAGGGCCTCACGCAAGCGAACGCAGTTGACGGCGCGGTATCTATCGAACTTCATCGCACCTGATTTCCATAAGGTGCCTTTAGCGCATACGCGGGCCGCCCTATACAGGTTTCCGAAAGAGAATACGCCTTCCGGTGTCTTCGGTACCGATTCAAGCGAACGGCACCTCCGCTCTTTGCGGTATCGACTCCGACGTTCACGACGTCTCGCCCGTTGAGTGCGGTTCAAGGAACTCCCTCCCCTCGTAAATAAACAATAAGCCCCGGCTGCACCCGTTTTGATGGTGCCGATTCCGATGTGCCTGAAAACCGCCGAAACGGTCCAGATGCCGTCCCGTTTGGGAGGCAAGTCCGCCCATCTTGCATCACCGGGGCCCGTATTCGCAGCGTCGACTGAGACGCCGGCCGGTGGGTATCCCCTTTTCTCCTTTACTATTCCGTTTTCACGTACGACGCTACTCAGACCAAATGGAGAAAATCGGGGCAGACGCAATTCGAGTTCGTCGCATTGTTGTTGTTCGACGGATCGCCGTTGCTGTTGGCATTGAGGAAGTTGTTGGAGTTGTTCGGATTCGCCGAGCGCTCCCACCAATTGTCGCCAATCTACGGATGCCCACCTCTCGACACTCCGCAGGGTGAGCATCGAGAGGTAAACAGCCACAGGGAACTAGGATTTGGATTCAAATAGTTCTAGGCGCCGCCGCTCGGACTTGATGGCGCCCTTGGTTACCTTCATGGCATTCGATACGGAACCCGCTAGCGAAACGAGCCTTTCCATCTTCACGAACGGTTTTTCGACCTGAATTTCGATGCCATCACGTTCCCTTTGCGTGTAGACAACATGAGGCATATCGTCTAGCCATGCATCGACAAACATCGCAATCAGGCAAAGACGACCGTAGGCATCATTCAGACAAGAAAGTCTCTGGGCGGTCTCGACTCGAGTCATTGCATAGATTCCATCGGCCTCAGCCGCCGCCTGCATCAGGTCGTAGCCCGCCCGACAGATATACTGCGTTTCCGTGAGGGCACGTGATTTCGGGAGCTTCTTGGCTATCGATATGAGTTCACGCCAGACAATCCGCGCCTGTCGGAGATACTCAGTCGAGACCGATTCGGTCTGCCTGCTCTTTGGAACCATGGGGCCTCCAGCTGGGAA
>NZ_JAQLFL010000015.1 GCF_028206995.1 Collinsella aerofaciens
TGGAATGTCCCAGTGAGCGCCAACCACAAGGAATTCAACTATAAGGCCCCCGGCGTGATCCTCCCGAAGGCCTGGCAGTAGGCCCTAGAGGTACATAAGCCGCTCCAGCCTATCAGCCAGCTCCGTTCCCTTGATCCAGACGTTCTGGCGGTACATCCTCACGCCGTTAATCGTCACGGGCTTGTCGTTCGCATCGGTGCCGGTGCCTCGGACGAAAAGGACACCGTCGCGGCTCTTCGGCCAGTTGGGAGCCGTCATGGGAATCCCCGTCTTGGGAGTCACGCGAGGCGTGCCGTCCCTCTTCAGGACGGGCGCATCCACTAGACAATCGCTGAATATAAGGTCGCGCATGCCGTCCCAGAGCGCCCTAGCGGCATCGAGGTGGATTCCGAGCCAGAGGACCTTGAAACCCATGAGGCGGCACCGGCGCAGCGGGCAGTCGCGGTACTGTTCCTCGAGCACGGCGACGACCATGGTGGAGTCGATGAAGGGGGCCGCGAATGAGGAGTCCTCGAACTCGACCGAAGGGTCGCACAGCTCTTCGAAGTCAATCGAGGGGTTCAGCTTCATGTCCTCGGTCCTGCCGCCCGCGGGCGTCAGCGTCATCGTCTTGAAGACGAGACCGGCCTTCACGAAGAGCGGCACCTGCGAGATCTTGCCGGCATGCCCCGTGAAGAGCCTGACCACGACCTGCTCGGCGAGGGACTTGTTCTCACGTCCCGTTTTGGTCTTGAGCGGCAGGCCGAACGGTGCGGCGAGCTCTTCGAGCGCCTGGCCAGCATAGGTGTTTGAGATGCCGTGAAGATGCGCCCTGAGCGCCTCCATCGAGGACAGCCCGCCTTGGTCGGGAATCATATGCATGCCGTCATCCAGGCGCTCACGCGCCATCTGGGTGACGAGGGACGCCTTCAGGCGGAACCTCGGCCTGTTCGGCCACTTGGGCGAGGTGTCGAGGTAGAGCAGCTGCGGGTTGACGAGCGTGGAGAGGTTCGGCATCTCGGTATCGATATCGCCCTTAAGGGCAGTGCGGACGAATTCGCGCACGACCGTCCAGTCCGCCTCCAGGCGGCATCGGTCGACCTCGCGCCAGGTGTGCAAGTCATAGCCTTTGAATTCGAAACCCGCGTACTCGACCGCCACCCCTTTCCCGGGCCGCACGTAGAGGTAGTAGACGACCAAGAGTCAGGCGGCCTTGTGCCAGAAGGCCGAGGTGGTGAAGCTCTCCGCCACGATGCCCTCGGGTGCCACGGCGGTGATGGACATGGGCTCCTTCGCACGCCAGCCGCCGCGGGCGGCCTCGACGAGGCCCGTCGCCTTGACCTCCCAGGGCTGCCCGTCGATGACGATATCGGGGCGGCGGTCGGAATCCGCGGGGTAGCCGAGAACCGACTGCTCGATGACGGCGCCGATGCGGCCCTTGTTGCGGGATGCCCCCGACGCGGCGAGGACGCCGGCGGTATCTACCTCTGCGACGGTATGGCCGACGATAGCGCCGAAACGGCTACGGATATCCTGCTCGGTGAAGCTGTGGTTGCCCTTGGCCATGCTCTCCCCTTTTCTCCCCTGCGCTCAAGGATAGCGATCTTCTTGAGTTGTGGGAGACTTTCGCCTCGTAAGACTCAGCCGAAGCGCTGGAACATAAGGGAAGTAGGGCGAAGGGAGAAATCGTTATGGATGAGGAAATGAAGAACAGTGTTTTCGATGTGTACCACGAGATGCGCGGGCTGGCCGCATTGCTCGATGCCGCCGCTCATGGGGATATAGCCGAGCCGGAGCTAATAGTAGAGTATGCATCGGGGCAAATCGAAAGGCTCTCCGACAGGCTCGCGGCGGCTATCAGAGACCGCCCGTAGGCTTAACGCCTGGCTGCGCTACTTACACGGTCCATTCGGTGCGCGATCCGCAGGGGTGTCGTTGTCGGGATCGTGAACGACATACCAGCTGTTCTGGTAATGACAGATGTCGCGGCAAGTACCGTCCCCGACAACAACGCGCCAGGACTCGGACTGACGTTTGGGACCTAGAACCCACGAGCGGGAGCTGTAGGACTCGATCCGGTCGAATGGGTAGACGGTGCCGTCGTACCACTTAATCCCCCAGGGAGCGTACTCACCGTCCGGACGGCATTCGACGAGGGCTGTGACCAGACGGATTGACTTCTCGCTCTCGCTCATGGCAATACCCCTTTCGAATGAATAACGAACGCATGTTCTATTGTAGCGTGTTAATGGGCGATTTGCCATAGGCAAGTTGCCGCTGCGGCACTGTCCGGTAGGCTGCCGTTGCTATGTCTATCTTCTACGGCATCAGCCAAAGCAATCCGAGAGGAGCCGCACATGAACGCAGCGGAAATTCCTTTCGGGGGGGGGGTATCTCCGAGATTTACCCGCCGCCTGAAAGGGCAGTCGACAGTCGAGTACGTCCTGATCATCGCGATCATCGTCCTGGTGGTCCTGATCGCGGGGCCGTGGGTCTCGTCGGCGATCGGGAACCAGTTCAACCTAGTAGCGGGCGCTATCGGGTCGGGCACGACAGGCGAGAACTTCTACGAGCCGGTGGACATCCCCGACCCCGAGAACGGCACGGCATTCGCGGTATATTCCGAGGACGACCAGAGCCTCATGTTCTACAAGAGGCGCGGGGTTCCGCAAGTCGGAGATATGTTCAACTACCGCAGGGTGACCGAAGTGTATACGGGGTTCGAGACAGAAGTCTACAACCTTGTTGAAACCGCTTCCGACCCCTATGGTTCTTCAACCACTCCCTGGGTTAGACGTCAATGGGAAATCGAAAAGGTTGATGTTATAGATAGCGGCATTTCGCCTAAGAGCATCCGCGTTTGGTTTTCAAACATGATCAATCTTCCAACCAGTTATTTTACATACCCATAATATCCTTGCTCTCGAGAGAGGGTTCAGCCCCGGCTGGTAAACCTGACGTTTAGCGTGGTGTGCGTCTACACGCATAGCGGGCATGGCCGCGAAAAGCATTCCATGCATAGGGGTTCGACCCCAAGCGCCCCGATGGTTTCGGGGAGAGCGAACTGGCAGGCAGGTAACCGGGATATAGGCTGTCCAGAAGGAGGGGCTTCGCGCTCCTCCTTCTTTTTTGGGCATCGAGTTCGCATTTGCCAAATGCCGCTGCGGCATGACTCAATGGGTTCTCGCTGTCCGGGAAATCCTTGTCGGAAGGACAAGGAGGATGCCATGAAGGCCAACAACAGGGACGTGCAGCGAATTTCCAATCTCGCCAGAGGATATGACCGGAATATGCGGCACAATTCGCCATCGGGTGCCTAAAGGTAAATGCCGAGTACCACAGCTCGTCCTGCTATGCGCCGAGCAGCCTGCAACTCCTGAAACCCGAAAAGGTGGACATGAAGTCCAGCGGTGAGCGGATGCCAATCGTTGTCATGCTCAGCAAGGACGCATCGGCAAAAGGCTACGACACCCTTCTCTATGTCAACGAAGAATTGCTCGAATCCAGCCGCGACAGCCTCGGATTCATCATCCGCAGCTTCGGGTACACCGATGCCCTCCGGAAATCGTATCCAATCATCATTGACACGGTCATGGGCTTGGATCCGAATAGGGATATGAGTCTTGACGACCTGTTTGAAGACAAGACCGCCTTCGCCCAGGAACTCAATGAGCTCAATCGCCGGCGCGAGAGTTTCAGGAATACGCTGTCGTACTCCCCCGCCGATAAGAGCGGTAGGTAGTCACGCGGGCAGGTGGCTGTACTTGTAGGCTTGTAGCGGTGTAGCTGCGTGGCAAGGTAGCTACGTAGTCCTGTAGTCCAGTAGCACGACAGGTGCGCAGCTTAGTAGTCGACTTTAGAGACTCTTCGGGTGAAAACAATAATAACGACCAGCTATGCCACGGGGTGCCATTTCGGGCACCCCTTTGTTCGGCTATGCGTGTAGACGTGTAGCTCTGTGGCCGCGTAGCCCGATAGGTCTGTAGCTCGGTAGCGATGCAGCCGTATAGGGCGAAAACCTCTGTTCGATATAGGTCTGTAGATAGCCATCTAGCTGCGGAATTGCCGCTGCGGCAAGACTCCGTCGGGTCTCTCAGGGTGCCAGAGACTGGGAACCGTTGTAGGTTCGCGGTCAGGAGGAACCCTTGGGCTTTCGCTATGTAAGCATCTTTTCCGGCGTCGAGGCGGCAACTCTCGCCTGGGAGCCACTCGGCTGGGAGCCGGTGGCATTCTCGGAAATCGAGCCGTTCCCGTGTGCCGTGCTGGCTGAGAGATGGCCAAACGTTCCCAATCTGGGAGACATCACCAAAATCGACTGGAAGGATAAAATCGATGGAGCTATCGACCTTGTTGTTGGCGGATCCCCGTGTCAATCGTTCTCGGTGGCGGGTAAGCGCGAAGGCCTCAAAGGCGCGTCCGGCCTTATGTTCGAGTACATTCGATGCGTACAGGAGCTTCGTCCTCGCTGGTTTCTATGGGAAAACGTCCCAGGAGCGCTCACGAGCGAGGATGGGGGCGCTTTCGGACAGCTGCTCAGCGAAATGGATGAACTCGGGTATAGTCTCGCGTGGAGAGTACTGGACGCGCAATTCTTCGGAGTGGCCCAGCGACGCCGCCGTCTGTTTCTTGTCGGACATCTTGGAGCCGAATCCCCCGCAGAGGTTCTCTTTGAGCCCGACTGCCTGTCAGGGAATTCTCAATCGAGCCGTGAAAAGAGGAAGGAGCTTGCCAGCCGAGTTGGACGCAGCGCTGCGTGCGCAGGCTTCAAGTACTCCGCTGCGCCCCGAGCAAACACGATAGGGTACGCCGAAGAGCAGGCCAACACGCTCACTGCGGACTGGCATGCGCCCGCCGTCTTTCCGTTGCAGGGAAACATGATCGGACGAGCCGATAGCGTCGGTCCCGCCGGCAAGGGATGTGGCATGCCGGGAGACCCCGCATTCACCCTGAACTGCGTCGACCGTCAGGGTATGGCAATGTCCCAGTACGGCACCGAGATCGCGGGATGCCTGACGGCTCGGGGCGATTCATCCCCTTGTGCGGACAGGGGCCAGAACATCGTCTGCATGACGGGTACGCAAGCCCATTGCCATATCAGCGATGAGATTGCCGGATGCCTGACCGCCCATATGGGCAAGGACGATGCGCCCGTGGTGGTGGGCGGACCGAATCTGCAGACGTGTGTCTGCGAGACCGCGCATTCGGGCAGCAACGGCCTAGGAGTCGGCGAGGCCGATATCTTCCCGACACTTGACACCTCATCGGGGCCTGCCGTCTGGGCTCGCGAGAATGCCACCCTACCGCCCTTCGGGTTCGCGCGGAATACCCGCAACGAGGTGCGCATTGTCGGGGACGGGACGCTCAGCGGAGCGCTCGCCGCCAGACCCGGTATGAAGCAGACGACCTTCGTCTGCACCGGCGGCACCTATCCCATCAACGAACAGATCGCCACCCGCGACAAGAAGCTGGGGCGCGGGACGGGCCTCGGGATCGGCTCGGACGCCGACCTCGCATTAACGCCGCTCGCGAACCACTCCCATATGAACGACTCCGAAATCGCGGATAAGCCCACGGAGGGTAACCCTATGCGCGTCCGGCGGCTTACCCCACTGGAGTGCGAACGCCTGCAGGGTTTCCCCGATGGGCATACGCTGATTGCTTGGAGGGGCAAAACCGCCGAGGAATGCCCCGACGGCCCGCGCTATAAGGCTATTGGCAACTCGATGGCCGTTCCCGTTATGAGATGGATTGGCAGGCGTATCGCGGCGGCCGATGCGAATTAGGTGGCGGATTTCCAGTCTCATTTAATGGGACACCTTTTGTGGTGTCCCTTTTCCTTTGGCAAGATCTGCACGTAGCCGTGTAGCTGTGTATGCCCGTAGCGATGTAGCTATGTAGGCACGTATGTATGGAGCCGCACGACCGGATTGCCCCTATCAGGATCTGAACGAGAATAATAAGAATAAGAAGAAAAAGAAATCGACGACCGGCAAAAGCGAAGGGTTTTTCCGCTCGAACGTATTCGCGTAGTCATGTAGCCGTGTAGCTTTGTAGCCCGATAGCCACGTAGTCAAATAACGCGGGCAAAAAAGATAATAACAAGTAGCCATCCTACGGGGTGCCATTACGGGCACCTCTTTGTATCACTGGATGCCCTGCTGGATGGTAGACGTGTAGTCCTGTAAGGGTGTAGGTTTGTAGCGGTGTAGCGCTGTAGCCGCCTACCGAGAAGCAACGGTGGCGATGTAGGTGAATAACCCGCTGCGAGCGTAGCGTCGTGCCGCCGTAGAGAAGCGATAACGCTGAGGAGGCGACGCGGCCTTCCCGAGATTAAGTGAATAAGGGAAATTCGCACCGCACGTGTAGGCGTGTAGCTCGGTAGGCGTGTAGCTCCGTATGTACGTAGCCGGCATGCCGCATAGGCAATTGCCATCTGTAAAAGCTGTAGGATGCGATGGTCTTACAAAGAAAACGCCCGCAGCGGCGCGGGCATCCGAGGATTTTCGCCTATAGGAGGATCAATGGTCGGAGATGGGATGAACCTCGTGGAGGTATCGGTTGAGAAGGATTCAAACGACAACCCGATCTGTATCGTCTGGCCCGATGGACGCCGCTTCGCGATCTCGAGCAGCGGGGCACCGCTCATGTGTCCATCTCTGACGGCAGGCAGATTCGCATATGTCCGCGACGTTTATGTCATCGGAAGGGGCAACAGAACGTATCGAAGGTCAATCATCGCCGATGGCGGCAAGTGGTATGTCGCCAGCCTGAAGTAGTCTATATATTAGGTAGCCGTGTAGCTAGGTATCGGACTACAGAGCTACACGGCTACCTGTATATTCAATTATTCTCGGTCGCGCGGCCAGACCATCAGACGGTTCGGGTCCTTCGCGAGACTCCTCATCATGCCGATCAGCTCGCCGCGCGTCTTGGTATTCAGGCGATTGAACAGCGTGACCAGTTCCAAGCGCTGACCCATCGGGGCATCGGTATCCTCGGTAAGTGGCGCTTGGTCATCGAAGAGCTGCTCGATGGTTATATTCAGCACCCGGCAAAGCGAAAGCAGGTTCGAGACGCGCACGGTCCCCAAATCCGCCTCGGGTCGGATTATCGTCTGAAGCGTGCTGATCGGTATACCCGCCAGGTGTGCCACCTGGGTATTCGTGTAGCCGGCGCCCTTGATGATGGCCTCCAACTTCGTATAGGGGCGATCCTTGCCCGCTATCTGCTTTTTAACTGCCGGTAGTCTTTTCTCATCGGCCATGGTTAAAACTCCCATCTCTCCATATGCGTCTAGATGTTGTCAGGTAGTCGGCTACCTAGCTATCCGGCTACGTATGTAGCAATGTAGCTAGGTACACCCAAAGCGTCTCGCCCACAGCTCCGCGGCGGGCTATTCGGCATCCTCGGAGACATCGTCGTGGCCGTCTTTGCCAGCAGCCACTTCATCCATCGCTTGCGGCTCGCGATTCCTCTGCATGTTCGAGGGGTCCAATTTCATGGCGCTCGACACGCGCATGAGGCAGGACTTCGCCTGTGCGTTGAAGCCCCTGAAATCGCTCACGAGGCATTCCTCGTCGCCGGAGAGGAGCGCCTCCTTCCCGGGATTTCCCTCCTCGCCATCGAACAGGTCATCCACAAAGGTCTCAAACGGAATGTCCAAGCCCTTGCAGATCCTCAGGAACGTGGAGATCTGCATGTTCTGGCATTTCGACCTTCCGTTTACGAACGTACTCAGGGTCGAAGTCGAGACACCAGACCTGCGGCTGAGCTCCGATGCGGTGATGCCGTACTTCTCAAGTATTTCCTTGAATGTCATGGTCTCCCCTATCTGTAGTCAGGTTGCTACTTGGCTACAGAATACATGATTTGGAAGTGATTTTCGCGTATGTAGATACAAATCGCGCAAATAGGTAATTTCCACGTATGTAAATTACGATTCTAAATCATATTGCCCAAATCTGGAAAAAGGACTAATATCTCGCTCGTAGCTACGAATGCGGAATCCGATTCCCGATTCGTCAACTATGCCCCAAGTAGTTCGGTTTATTTACGGAGACACGATGACCAAAAACCCTGCATTCGAATCTGCGACGGCAGTCCTTCTGGATTATGTCGAGGGTACGGAAATGTTCGCCAACGCCATGAATGAGTCAACCGACGGTGCCGCATTGCTCGATGGGGAATGCAACTTCCTGCGCGAACCGACCGCAAATGAGTTCCGGTTCATGAGGGCCCTGCTCCCCGCTGACGGTGCAGCCCGATTCCTCGCCGCATTCGAATCCGTTATCGAGCAGGAGTTCCTGTGGGCAACGGAGGAGCCCGAGGGTGAATCCACGGAGGCGATGTAGGGTGAATGAAGTCGAAGCCAAAAAGAGCGCCAAGCCCGCCCCGTTTACCGATGAGGAACTCCTGAAGCTCCCCCTCGTCCTGAACTCCGAGCAGACCGCGAGAATCCTCGGCTGCAGTCGCTCGAAGCTCCAGTCCATGTGCCGCGCCGACGCTATCGAGTTCCAGCGCTTCCAGAACCGCTTCACCTTCAACCGCGATTACGTCTTCAAACTCGCGGGAATCAGCTACGAATCCCTCTACAAGACAGTCAGCGAACGCTGCCTGGCGAGGGAGAAAGTCAAGGAGCAGTACGCCCCCCTCTTCAGGAAATACGGCGTGGACATCTTCGGCGGGGAGCCCCTTCTGGGCGCAGTATCGACCGCCGATGAACCGATCGCTAAAGACGATGAAGACGAAGTGAACGAGACCCTGCTCGACCAAATCGGAGAAGCCCAGCTCGGAAAGCTATTGCTCAAGGCCCTTCTCAAAAATGCCTAGTTGACAAGCTCGCCCTCGCGCCACAAAATCAAGGAAAACCGGTTCCCCAAGCCGGACGATAGGAGATGAACTGCATGACCCGCCCTGCTGGGCGTGCGGCCGTGGATGCTGCCGCCTATCCGTGCAACCTGTTAGCAACCGACCCCGAGAGCGTCAAGCCCTTCGGGGTCTTTTCGCCATGCAGAGGCACCGTGGCAGGTGAGCTCCGATGAGCATCACCATCAAACCGTGGATGATGCGCGAACTCGATCTATCGGGGAACGAGCTCATCGTCTTCGCGCTTATCTGCGAAGCGGGCAAAGATGGCGTCAGCGTCTCAAAACCCATGCTCGCGTTCCTCACCAACACATCGGTCGCAACCGTCAGGCGCGTTCTGGGCAAACTGTCCGAACGCGGCTACATCGAGCGCACCCATGTCGGCGAGAACGAACCCAGCACCTGGGTCGCCTGCATCGACGAGCGGTCATGCCGCCCCTCCTCTACTATCGAGAACATTTCCGGCCGCAACGGCCGGAACCGAGTCATGTCGATAGCAAAATAGGAGGACTACCATGGATTTCAGCTACAACGACAACCCTGCAGCCCGTTTAGAAAACGAGCCCTACTGGAAACAGTACGGCTGGATGGACAAGCTCGGCCTTAACGGCCCCCGCACAATCGTCTTCGCGCTCATCTTCGAGCGCGACTGCACCGAGGACCCCGCCCGAGACCGCATTACCTCGAAATACATCGCCCGCGCCCTCGATGAGGGCTGCCCCGTCCGCGGTCGCGGCGAGAGCGGTATCACGCGAGTCTTCAAGGTGCTCAACGAGCTCGCCGCCAAGGGGCTGGTCTGCGCCGTCATGGACGAGGCCGGCCTGTCCATGAGCTTCAAGTGCGACTACGATGCCGTGGAGTCGATCCTCGCTCACGCGGCAGCCCCTATCGAGGAAGCCGCGCCGGCCGATGAATCAAACGAAAGCGAGGTCGATGACGGTGCCTACGACAAGATGTCCTGATAACGCGCTCGACCGCAACTTCTATACCGTCTTCGACTGGATGGTCGATCCCGCTGGCCTTGGCCTCAAGGCGTCCAGCGCCGAGCTTTCGGTGTACGCCAAGATCTACTCGATGAGCCACCACTCGGCGTACGGCTACTATGTCACGCAGAACCAGCTCGCCCTCGACCTCTACATCTCGCGCCGCTCCGTCCAGCGTGCGCTCGACAGCCTGTGCAAGTCGGGTCTCATCGGCTACAACGAGCTGTACCGCACTGGCAGGGAGGCGAACGGCATGAAGTCGCCCCGCTCGTATTTCGCCATCCAGGAGAAGATCAACGCCGCGATCGAGGCGACGACCCCCGTCTCCGCGTCGCGAGGCGGGCAAATCCTCGATTTCGGCTTTCAACAACCCGCAGGTCAGGCAGATGCGTCAACTTGTCACATCTCGGCTGTTGAAAACTCGAGTTTTCAACAATCCGCAGGTCAGGCTGATGCGTCATTTTGTCACAACGATGCGCCAGGTTGTCACATCGATGCGTCAACCTGTCACAACGATGCGTCATTTTGTCACAACGATGCGCCAAGTCGTCGTATCGGCGCGACCTGCGAAAACGTCGAGCAGGATGAATCAACAGCACCATCATCTAGCTGGGAAAATGCAGCAAAACCGCAGGATAGCGGTTCGGGCTCACCGAGCAACGACGTATATATAAATAATAATAAGAATAATAATGATAATTATTTTTCTTATTCTTCTGATTATTCCGACGAGAGAGGTGGACTCCCTGTAGAGGATGGGGATTGGGATGGGGATTGCGGCTCAGACGATGTCGGGGGTTGGAGTGCCGAGGTCCGTTTCGCGGCGCGTTTCATCGCCGACTCGTCCCCCAAGCACATCGACGGCATCTTCTTCGAGAAGACCATGGCGGCGATTCGCGATGCCATGGACTCGGGCGCCACGGCCGATGAGATTTGCGACGCCTGGGATCTGTACCTCGATGACCTCATGACGCAGAACTCAGAAGGCGGCTCGGCGGCATTCAAGCGCTATGCGATGTTCCCGCTCAACTGGCTGCGGCGTGCTGATGGCTTCAGGTTCTACTTGAAGAGGGTCCGCTCAAAGGCTGAAAAACTGGCTGTCGCATCTTCCGATGACGCCTCCGAGGGCGAAGCCGAGTGCGCGAACGAGGCCGAAAGGCTCGCGAGGAAGTACTCCCTCACCGCCAACAAGACCACCTCGGGCATCATCTGGACGTTCATGGGCGATTACCATTCCGCGATGATCGCGCCCCGCGCACAGAACCGCCGCGAGGCCCTGCGCTACATGTGTTCCGTCAAGGGCATCGAAGTCCCCAAGGATATCGAGGAAATGCCTGAAATCTAGGATTTGATTGGAGAAGCAATGGGACAATTGCCTGAAGATGCCCCCTTCAAGGCTGCGCATAGCTCACGAAATCGCGCACGGCGCATGAAGGCCGCGCGGACCGAGGCGAGACGGCTGGTCGGTGATGCCCTGCGCCAGCGCGATTCCGCCCTGGCGGAACTTTCTTCCGTTAAGGACCAACTGACGGAGGCCAACCGCACGCACGAGCGCAAATGCGCCGAATTCAAGCTCAGGACCGCCGAGTTGGCCGCGAAGGCCGAAGCCGCGTCTTCACATGAGGCCGAGAACCTGAGGCGTGTCAACGCCGAGACGCTTAAATCGCTTGAGTCCGAGCGGAGAAAGACGCAGAGCCTGATGACGCGGCTCGGAGAACTCAATGCCCAGGTCGAGGGCGAGCGAACCGAGAAGGAGGAGTTCCGCCAAGAAGTCCTCGGCCTGCGCTCGAAAATCGAAAATCTCAGCGGCCTCTCAAACGATGAGGTCAACGGCCTCGTCGCCAGGGCGCAGGCCGCCGAGGAGCGGTCGGGCGAGCTATCCCAGAACATGGCCACCCTCCAGAACCAAGCAGAGGATTACGAGAGGCAGCTCAAGGAGGCCAAGGACGACTACGAGCGCCTCATGAGGGCCACCAAGGAGGAGCTCCAGAAGCGCAAACGCGAGCTCGGCGAGATCTATGACATCCATGAGGGCGAGCTGGAGACCAACCACGGGCTGATGAAAGACAATGCGGCCCTCACCGACTCCATCGCCAAGGCCAAAGCCGAGCTCGAGACGGTTTCGGCCGAAAGGGACGGGTTGCAAAAGAAACTCGCCGACTCCTCAGCGCGAGTCGAGGAACTCGAATCCTCGCTCGTCGCCGAGCGAGAGGGCGCCTGCCGGCTGCGCGACAGCGAACAGGAAAACGCCGGCAGGCTCAACGACCTGGCTCAAGAAAAAGAGGCCCTCGCCAGGAATCTGGCCCAGACCCAGAAAGCCCGCGCCGATGCCGTGGCGGCCCTCAAGGCCGCGCAAGAGAAGAACGACCTTGTCCAAGCGGACCTGCAGGCGGCACGGGAGGAGTCGTATCGCCAGCGCCACGATCTCGAGCAGAAACTCGGCGATTTGGAGCGCGGCAACGCGCGAATCCACGAACAGGCACGGACGGCGCAGAGCAAATTTGACGAGAGCACGACTGAGTACGAAAGGAAGATCGACGAGCTGCAGAAAGCACTTGACTCCAAGCAGCTCGAGCTCGACCGCGCTGTAAACGATTCGCATAAGGGCGATTTCGAGCGCCTGAAGGCGGAGGTCTCGTCAGAGCGCGAGCGGGCCGACCGAGCCGAGGGGAAGGCGCGGGCGGCGGACCTGCTGCGCGAAGAGCTCACCTCGGTTCGCGGCGAGCTGGAAGAACTCCACGGGCAGCTCGCGGATTGCTCCACCCTCAGGGAAGACCTCGAGGACGCCGAGGCGAAACTCGCCGACCATATGGCACGCGCCAGCGACGCCGAGGCGAAAGCGAGGGCGGCGGAGCGCGATTCCGCCAGGCTCTCCAGGGAACTCGAGCGCGTCAACATGAAGCTCGCAGAGGAATCCTCGCGAGCGGACGGGGCCGATGCCGCCCTGCGCGATGCGGATGGAGTCAGGAGCCTCGCGCTGCCCCATGGACTTCTCCCGGGGGAGGAGACCACGGTCGCCCTCGGTTCCGGATTCCAAAAGTTCCGCGTGCAGAAGATCGTATACAGGGCAGATGGAACCATCTGCGTCGAGAACGAACGGGGACAATCCGTCCCGATGGGAACGTGGCACTAAGACCGCCATTTTTGTTTTGGGCTGGTTGATATTGAGCCGGGCGGTTGAAACAAACCGCCGCGGCACGGGAGGATGAGCCCGCCTCCATCCGTTGTAGCTTTCACTGTGGCCGGGCATGGGGTCCGGCCACAGTGAACACACGGAGGTAGAGGATATGCCATCGATTGCAGACGAGTCGGGAACAAAACTGTTCAACCTGCTCGAGATGTTCGGCAGGGAGCTGCTGAGAAGCAAAATGCACGAAAGCGCCCAGGCGCGTAAAGAGCTGGCCGAGGCCCGCCAGACGGCAAAAGACCTATCCAGCGCCCCCTGGGGACTCTTCAGCAAGGAATCCTTCCAGCCCTACACCTTGACATGGTTCGGCTCCAAGGCCGGCGCACAGACCACACTCCGTGAGCTAAAGCAGCTCTCCCCCGAACTATTCGCCAATGCAACCGTCATCGGCAACTATCTCGTCCATCCGAAGGACAAATCCATCAACCCGAAGAAAAGGGTCATTGCGAATGCCATCATGGACATCAGCCATGACCATCGCCTGGTCAGCCGCGCCCTGGATGCGGACCTCATCGATAAGGACAAGGCTACGAAGGGATATATCAAGAGCCTTCCCGATGGCGATTACAGGCGATTCTCGTTCGGTGAGTCCAATGACGAGGCCGCATCCTTCAATGCGGCATATTACTGCTCCGTCCTGCAGGATTACGATATCAATGCCCGCCACGAAGGCAACGAGATCATCGTCGACAAGGCCTATGCCGGTAATGCCCTCGAGGCCATCGATATCGAGGGGAAGAAGATCGAGGCCATGGGACCCGAGCGCGGCGAGCTGTTCATGCGCCAGCGCTACATGGACCGTATCGGCGTGGAATTCGAACCCCCGATGATCGAAGAGGATCCGGACGATTACGACGATGCGGGCAGCGATGACGTGGGCGGCGATATGGGCACCGAACTGCTGACACCCGAAGTTGAGGCCGATCTTGAAGACGGCGACCGCGAACCGGATGAGGCCGAGCAGACCGGTACCGAACCTTCCGCCGATGGGAAAACCGGACCGGAATCCACGGAGGAAATCGCCGAGGAGGAGCTTGCCGAGAAGACGGTTGAGTCCTCGCCGGCAACCCGATCCGATGGCGAGCTAAGCGCCGACGATGCCGACGAGATGTTGTCCCGCGAGACCCGTAAGGCCGAGCTGCACGAGGACATCTCCAACAGCAAGACGACCGCAGATTGCGTGCAGGCCCGTCCCGATACCCATAACGGCGACCTCTCCACCCCCTATGCCGACGGGCAGGACGCGCCGGGCACCGGGGACACGGACGGCGACGGCATCCGCGACGCGGCAGAAGACCGAGACGGGGACGGCGTCCCCGACAAGATCGACCGCGACGCGGAGTATATCGACGACGATCCCGACTACGAGCCCGTCAGCATGAAGGAGCGCACCGTCGATGAGCTGATGAGTGACAAGGGCGAAGAGGCCGCCTTCGTGGCTTCCCGCTCCGCAGCTCAGGCCGAGAAGGACGTCTCACTCGAGACGGTGAACCGATAATGAAGGTCACGAAGGAGGTGGCACCGCTCCTTGCCGCCGCGGGTGCCACCATTCCCTTCGCCTACCTCGGCAACAGATTCGTCGACTGTGCCTGCTCGTATTCGGATATGCTCGAGGGCATCACCGCGGCGCCCTCGGAGATGTGGGGCTATATCGCCCAGCAGCCGTTCCATCTTCTGGTGAACGACGCCGGCATGCTCGGCATGCTGCTCGGAATCTGCATCCCATGGGCAATCGCCATGGTGTGTCTCGTCTACGGGCAGAAGAACACCCGCGTCGGCGAGGAACACGGATCTGCACGCTGGGCGACACCCGAAGAGCTCGCGCCGTTTATCGAGGACAAGAATCCTGAAGGCAGCGCAAATGCACTGCTCCTGTCCAAAAACACCGGTCGAGCGTGGAGCCGCGAGGGATTCTCGATGAACTACGACGGCAACATGAACGTGCTCGTCATCGGCGGCTCCGGTGCCGGCAAGACGCGCTACTACGTGAAGCCGAACGTGTGCCAGATGAACAGCGACCTGTTCATCACGGACCCGAAGGGCGACCTGCTCCTCGACGTAGGAAACATGCTCACGGACAACGGATACGAGATTCGCTCGTTCAACACGTTCTTCCCCGACCGTTCGCTCATCTACAACCCGCTGCACTACGTCAGAACCGACCTCGAGATCCAGTCCTTCGCAGGACTCCTCATCTCGATGACGACCCCGCCGAAGTCGAGTGCCGGCGACCCGTTCTGGGAGAAATCCGAGAAGATGCTCTATATGGCGCTCATCGCGTTCCTGCGAGACTACTGTCCCGCCAGCGATTACCATATCGGCGGCCTGCTCAAGCTGCTGTCGATGGCCAAGGCATCGGAGTCCAACGAGAACTTCAAGAGCCCGCTGGACCTCATCTTCGATGAGATCGAGACCGG
Source organism: Collinsella aerofaciens (assembly GCF_028206995.1). Lineage (GTDB taxonomy): Bacteria > Actinomycetota > Coriobacteriia > Coriobacteriales > Coriobacteriaceae > Collinsella > Collinsella aerofaciens_AQ. Next base: position 15,432 of record NZ_JAQLFL010000015.1, read on the forward strand.
CATGCGCCGCGTCAAGCGCCAGCCGAAGAATCCCGAAGTCCAGGAACGTGCGGCGGAGAACCCGACACCGCCCGATGCCCCGGAGGAAATCACCGTCTATACGGGTTCGGACGGAGAACGCTTCGATCTCGTCCCGTCCGCCTTCCGCCGCCACTCGGACAACAAGCGCCCATACGACAACGTACACAAGAACGGCAAGCGCGGCTTCGACCCCACCGAGGACTATGCCCTGGAGAACTACCGCAAGTTCCAGTCTGCGGCCGGTAAGACGCTTAAATCGATCCTAATTACCTGCAACGCGCGTCTTGCGCCGTTTACTGCCGCCGAGGTCAAGAAGCTCGTCGTCGGCGAGGACCAGATGCACCTCGAGCGCTTCGGAGACCCCGACTCGAAGAACGCCATCTTCGCCATCTTCGACGACACCGACCAGCGGACGCTCGGCTTCCTCCACGGCATGATGGTCTACCAGACGGTGCGCGTCCTGTGCCACAAGGCATTGGAGAAGTACAACGGCAAGCTCCCCCGCCCCGTCAACTTCATTCTCGACGAGTACCGATCCCTTTCCCTTCCCGCCGACATCTCCGGCTTCATCTCCGTCCTGAGGTCGCGAAACATCGCGATGTCTGTCATCCTGCAGGCGAAATCGCAGCTCGCCGAGTTGTATGACGAGGCGACGGCGGATTCCATCGTCGGCTGCTGCGATACGGTCCTGTACCTCGGCGGCGGCAAGGCCAACAAGGGAACCACGTCCACCTGCGAGTTCATCTCCGATTCCTGCGGCCAGCAGACCGTCTTCCAGGAGAACTACTCGCAGAGCCATGGCGGTCAAGGCAGCTGGTCGAAGAGCGGCCAGACGGTCGGTCGCGCCCTCATCGATCCCGCCGAGGTGGCGAAGCTGCCCAAGACGGAGTGCGTCGTGCTCATCAACGGCGCAAACCCCATCATCGATGAGAAATACCCGCTCACCGAGCACCCGAACTACAAGCTGATGGCGGATTCGCCCGAGTTCGACATCAAGAAGTACATGGCCGAGAAGCGACGCCGCGAGGAACGCGAGCTGTCTGCCCGTATCGCGGCCAAGTCGAGAGCGAAAAGCCTGCACAGGCCAAAGCCGAATCGTCCGAGCGCCTCCGGCGGTAGGCACTATAAGCCATCCGATGAGAACAAGGGCAGTCAGGAGGGATAAGGACCCGCGCCTTTAGGAATTATGTGCAAGGGGTTCCCGAGGTTTCTCGCCGAACCCCTTTTTACTTTCTATCCGAATGTTCTACCTGCATAAATACCGACGTGTTGCCGCAGCGGCAAGACTCGGGAGCCTCATGGACGCGCTGTGTATCTTCGTGATGTCCATGAGGTCGGCACATCGCCGACCCGTACTCGGTACGGAGGATCGCATGCCTGTCGAAGCATCTGGAAAAGAAAAGCGCCGGACCAGAGACGGCCCGACGCCTTGACGCGCGGTGCGCACCCCGACCGCGAACGGTCTACCTGCATTCCCTTACGGGCCCCAAACAGTTCATGGGTGCGCTAGACAGGAGATGACAGCGGTTCTCACGAACCTCTTCACCCTGGCGCCTCTCGGCGCATAGGAATAGTAGCACATTCGGCGCATTTGGACCAATGAGACATTTTCAAGCTACATGGTCGATTTAGCGCATCTGCGCCGACTTTTCTGAAAGGATTACATATGAACCCGATTTACCACGCCCTCGCCGTCGCCACCGTCCAGCTCGGCCAACTCGATTCCGCAGGCGGCATCCTCGGCAATATCACTTCCCTGCTCAAGGGCGGCATCCAGATGCTCGGTGCCATCATGGTCGTCTGGGGCGGCGTCACCATCGGCATCAACGTCCACAACGGCGCATCCGGCAACGGCGCCGCCATCGCCGCAGGCGTCGGCACGCTGATCGGCGGCGTAATCGTCTCCGCCGCGGCGCTTTATTTCGGCACGCTCGACACCGGCTGGGTGCGAGGCTAAGCGGGTGCTGTCGGTACCTGTCCACAAGGATGTAACCGAGTATCAGCCCAAAGTCATCGGCGGCCTCACCGCACGCACGATCATCTGCATCGGAGCGGCGGTGGGCTGCGCCTTGGCTTTCGGCATGCTCTGCACGTTTGTGTTCCATGTGGATATCAACGATGTCATCTACCTTGTCTGGCTCGCCGCCGCACCCGCCGCGCTGCTCGGCTTCTATACGCCCCACGGATTGAATTTCGAGAAGTTCGCGCCTCTGTGGCTCGCGCACAACTTCAACGAGCAGTGCCTGGTCTACGTCAGCGCCAGCAACCGCGGCGAATTCAAGGCCGAGGCGGATGCACTCGAGAAGGAATATGCGGACGCCCGCGGTAAGGCCAACGGCAAGAAGCTGGAAAAGCTCTACAAGACCAACGGCATCGAGATGTGGGAGCCGGGCGGTGCGCTCGAGCCGATGACTATCAAAGACCCCAACAAGAGACAGATTGAAGACTTTTGGAGCGACTAATGGCTAACAAGGATGAGAGCTTCAAGAATATGGAGACGCTCGCTGCTGGTCTCCGCCGCCCAGGCGAGGTCGGATTCGAACTCGATCCCGAGTACGCGAAGATGAGCAAGCGCGAGCGCAAGCGCTATGTCAAGAAGGTCCACAAGGAACTCGACCGCGAGCTCGCCGGCAAGCGCAACGAAATCCGCGACGCCCGCGCCGCCGCGAAGGAGGCCGAGCGCACGCAGGCCAAAAGCGCCGCCGAGGTGACCAAGAAGCTCAAGGAGCGCAGCTCCAAGAGCGACAAGCTCACCGCCGAGCAGCGCCGCCGCCGCGATAACGCGAAGAACGTCGTCGACGCGATCGGCTACAACCGAATGTTCGAGAACGGCATCTGCGAGGTCGAGGACGGCTATTACTCCGAGACCCTCTCCTTCGACGACATCACCTACCAGAACGCCCGCGACGACGACCAGAAGACCATCCTCGCGGCGATGTGCGATATCTACAACTACTTCCCCGCCGACACCACGGTGCAGTTCTCCGTCATCAATACCCCGCTGCGCCACGACCAGATCCGCGACCGCCAGTTCTACGACCCGTCATGCCAGGCGAACGATGTCCTCAAGGAGGACGCCGAGACGATGAACGAGGTGCTCTCCGATAAGCTCGCGGAGGGCGTTTCGAACATCAAACGCGCCCGCTACATGACGATCGGCATCCATGCCAACAACCCCATCGAGGCACGCACGCGTTTCTCGCGCATCAATACCGACCTCACGGGCAATTTCGAGCAAATCCGCTGCGACGTCACGCCGATGACGGGACTCGAGCGCCTCTCCGTCCTCCAATCGCTGTTGCGCCCCGACCGTAAGTTCTCGTTCGATTACGAGCGCGACCTGTCGATCTACAGCCCCGACAGCTCCAAGGATTTCATCGCGCCGATGAGCATCAACTTCAAGCCCGACGGCTCGAACATGTACTTCAAGGTCGACGACAAGTACTGCCAGGTCCTGGTCATGCGCAAGTACGACTCCCCCCTCGAGGATACGGTCGTCGCCAACCTCGTGAACATGTCGATGCCCATCGAGGTGACCTGGTACCTCCAGCCCATGGAGAAGGCCAAGGCAATCAACTTCGTCAAGACCCGCCGCGCTTGGATCGACGCGGAGACCATCGAGGAGCAGAAGAAGGCCGTCCAGCAGGGCTACGACTACTCGATCCTGCCCTCCGAGCTGCGCTATTCCCGCGAGGAGACCGAGGACCTGCTCACGCAGCTCCAAGGCCAGCAGCAGCACCTCTTCATGTTCTCCGGCCTCATCTTCACTTGGGCGGAGTCCCCCGAGAAGCTGACCGAGCAGGTGCTGCAGATCCTCGACGTCGCGTCCTCTGCGGGCGTGCAGGTCGAGACCCTCGAGTACCGCCAGCGCCAGGGCCTGAACTCGATTCTGCCCCTCGGCCTCAATCATATCGAGATCTCGCGACCCTTCACCACGTCGGAGGCGTGCATCTTCGTCCCTTTCGCCACCCAGGAGCTCGAGCAGGAGGGCGGTAGCTGGTACTACCAGAACAAACTGTCGAACAACCTCGTGTTCGGCAATCGAGCCAACCTGGCAAGTCCCGTCGGCTTCATCTCCGGCAAGACGGGATCGGGCAAGGGATTCTTCGCCAAGAACGAGATCGAGGGAACGCTGCTCTCGAAACCCGACGACCAAGTGATCATCTTCGACCGCGCCGGCGAATACAAGCTGCTGGTCGAGCATGCGGGCGGCACCTATGCGTCGTTCGGCGTCGGCCTCAACGCGCACCTGAACCCGCTCGGCATGGACAAGCGCCGCGAATCCGAGGATTTCGGCACGCAGGTCGCCTTCAAGGCGGACGCCATGATCGCGCAGGCGGCTGCGGCGGCCAACGAGACCATGACGGTGTTCTCCGAGGAGGAGCGCTCCATCATCCAGCGCTGCGTCGAGAACATCTTCCGCCGCTACAACCTGGAAGGCGGTCGTGAGCCTATCCTCGAGGACTTCTACGAGGAGCTGAAGCTCCAGCCCGAGCCGATGGCGCAGAACATCGCACTGCGCTACGAGCGTTTCGTCAGCGGCTATTCCAACTTCTTCAACCATGAGACCGACATCGACCTCACGGCCCGCACCGTCGGATTGAATTTCAAGGACGTGCCCGACTCCATGCTCGTCTTCGCGCTGATCTCGTTCTGCGAGACGGTGCGAAACATCATGTACAGCAACTTCGACCACGGCCGAAGGACATGGCTATACATCGAGGAGATGGAATCGCTGTTCAAGTACCCGTCGGTACTCAACTACTTCCGCCGATTCGCCAACGAGTGCCGTAAGTTCGGCATGTACCTGACGGGCATCACGCAGTCGACCGAATCCATGATCCGCAACCAGGACGCCAACGCCATCGTCAAGAACTCCGACTTCATCATGCTGCTCAAGCAATCCAAGGAGGACCGCGACTACTGGGCGGATGCCTTGGGGCTGTCGCCCCTCGAGGTCGCCTGCATCGACGAGGGCGCCCCGCGCGGTTGGGGCCTTCTCGTCTTCGGATCGGCCCGCGTGCCGATCAAGGGCGAGTTCCCGACCGATAACCATCTCTACGAGCTGTTTTCGACCGACCCGAACGAGTGGGCGGAGAAGAAGGCCCGCGAGGCCCTCGAGGCCGCCAAGCACGGCGATGCCGCCGAGGACGTGGCCCCGCAGGACGAATTCCGCCGCCGAAAGCGGGTTCGCGGCCGCAAGAAGAAGCGCACCGAGCCTAAACAGGCCCCCCGGGATTCAGAGGTCGAATCCGACGATTAGCCAAATGTGGAGACGGGCAGTTGCCGCTGCGGCAACTGCCCCCATGTTTCCGGCTGCCGGGTCGATACTTCGACACCGTAACCACTTCGATTCCGAAAGGAGGACACCTTGCCAGACGCTTCCAAAAATAGAAACTCAAGCGCTGCGCCCAATTCGAAAAATAGCAGCGTAGCGGGCGTGTCCTCTGAAATCGAGCGTCAGCAGCAGGCCGCGGCGGCATATGATGACGGCATGCGAAGGGCCTCCGACAACGCTGCGGATTTCTCCCGCCATACCGAGGCAGTCGGATCCGGTTATTCCGCAGGGGCCGCCGCCGTCGACGCCGTCAATCCGGCAGTATCGTCCTCGCAAGAACCCCAACATGCAGCCCCTTCCCCGAGCGCCTTGAATTTCAGCACCCAGAGCGCCCAAGATACCTCCAGCGCCTCTCTCGGCGACCGCCGAAGCGAACAGGACGGATTCAAGGCCGGCATGAACATGGGCGCCTACGATACCGGCAGGACCGGATTCGACCAGACCGCAAACGGTGCGGGGCAGGGCTTCGGCCAGCCCCAGCAAGCCGGCCCTTCAGTCGCGGCGCAGCCGATTCAGCAAGTCCCCTCCGCCTTCAACTCCCGTATGGAGCAGCAGGCGTCCGGCAGCCCGTTTGCAGACGGAGCCGCCCGTCGCGCCATGGCACAGCAGAACATGATGACCTCCATCGATGGGGTCGATGCGGCCGGCATCGCCGGTTCACGCGATTTCATCGAGGGCACCGCCGCGTCCGTGCAGGCCGATGCCCGAGATGCCTTCTCGGGCGCCTACGATGCCGGCAGGACCGGATTCGACCAGCCGGCAGGCGGTCCCGGACAGAACCTGGGTAACCTACAGGCTGGACAGCAGTCTTTTGGCGGCGCCTTCCCCATAACCGGGGCCAACGGCCCCGCAGAGGACAAAGCCGTCTCCGTGCCGGAGGCGGTCGGGTTCGGTGCGAAGCGGAGTCCATCCGCATCGTGGGCATCCACCGATATGTTTTCCGGCGGCACCGCAAAAGACGTACACCTCAGCAAGAAGATTCAGGAAAACCTCGACAACTCGAAGGTCGCCTATGTGCAGGCGAAGCAGGACTTCGCCGCTGCCGAGAAGGATGCCTTGGAGACGCTCGACGCATCGGGATGGAGTTCGGGCAACCAGGCATCCGCTTTCTCCGATTCCGCCGCGAGGGCGGAGGGCTTCAAGGACGGTCTGGGAACGAGTGCCGACGGCATCGAGCGAGCCGGAGTGTCCGATTCGCACGACTTCGGCTTCATGACCCAGACGGAGCGCGAGGCGGCGGGCACCGCTTCCAAGCGGGCCGGCAAGTCTCGCGGCGATGCCGCACACGACGGCAAAGCCGCAGACGGCCATAGCGTCTCGGATGCTCCCGACAGCGTGCGCACCGCAGCGCGAAAGGTCATCGACGAGAAGGAGAATGTGCAAGCCGCCTCCGATAACATGGTCGCGGCCCACAGGGAAGCCTCGGAGTTCATCACCAAGGCCGAGAAGAGAGCCCAGGCGGTAGCGAATTTCAAATCCGCAGCAGCCAATGCAGTCGTCAATTCTGCCGTCGCCTCCATCGGAGACGATTCGGTGTCCGGCACCGCCGTCAGGTCCTCTGCCCGCGCCGCTGTAGCCGCGGGGCGCTCAATCAAGGCCAGCAGAGCTGTCGGCAAGCAAGTCGGCGCACGCAGCTTCTTCTCATCTTCCGCCGAGACTTCCAAGGCCGCCATTCTTGCGCTTGACGATGATGAAAGTCTCGATGGACTCGATAAGGTCGATGAAGCCGCCCGCGCCGGACGTTATGTCCGCGGCAAGGCCAAGGACTTCAAGAATGCCCGAGCCAAAGCCAAGGGTGGCAGCAAGTCGCAGCTCATGTCGCAGGCCGAGAAGAGTGCTGCGAGAACATCTGGAGATGTGCAGCGCGCCTCCTTTTCAAATTCCATGCAGCGTAGGTCTATGTCCATCGCAAAGGCTAAGGCCGCTGCGGGGGAAATCGCCGACGCGAACGAAAAGGCAAACCTTATCGGTAAGCTCGTTTCCGGATTGGCAAATGCCGGCAAGCAGGCTCTTCAAAGTCTCGCCGCGCTCGTTCAAGGTATCGGCTCTTTCCTGTCCGGTCTATTCGGCAGTATTGCCGCCGCCCTCGGCAGCTCCGTCCTCGCCGTCATTGCCGTCGTCGTCCTACTCATCATCTTGTTCATCGTCGCGCTTTTCTGCGATCCGAGCCAGGCTACCGTCCAAGGCCTGAATGAAACCGAGACTCAGGTCGCAACCTTCTTCAGGGAAAAGGGGCTCGGTGATGTGCAGATAGCCGCCATCATGGGCAATATGTATGGAGAGAGCGGCATGCATGCCGGTTCGGAAGAGGGCGGCGGCACCAACGCGAACGGCATCGGCCTATGTCAGTGGACGAACGGCCGTCACACCAATCTCGTGAACTACGCCAATTCAGTCGGCAAGTCTTGGACCGATGTCGGTGTCCAACTTGATTTTTTCTGGGATCATGACAAGTGGCAATCAAATTGGTGGAGCGGTTACCACATCAACACATATGACCACTCGCCCGAATCAATGTCCGAGGACCCACCATCCGGCTCCTATGTCGAAGGCTCGAAAAGGGGCTTTTTGGCAGCAACCGATGTCAAAGACGCCGTTCGCCAGTTCCTCTATGGCTGGGAGGTCGCAGGTATCCCCCGCCTGAAGGTTCGTTACGATGCTGCAGAAAGGTATCTCGAGGCGCTGCAGAATGGCGGGGATGCCGATGGCGACCATGGTGCCAATGGAGGCGCCCCGCAAATCGCAGGAGCCACGGCCCGCCAGCAGGCAATCGTCAATTCGGCTTACGCGACCCCGACACCCGGTCAGGGCCTGTGTGCCGCATGGGTCTCCAACGTCTTCAGGAACGCGGGCTACGGCTTCTACGGGGGCAACGCCTGCGATATGTGTCGCTCTTGGTGCCATAGCTCCAACCGAAACGAACTCAAGGTCGGGATGATCATCGCCGATGTCTCCCACCCGGGTACCGGATCGGCGGGACTCACATACGGACACGTCGGCATCTACATCGGTAACAACAAAGTCATGAGCAACGAGGGACCCATCACGGTTAAGAGCCTAGATGCCTTTATCAGATTCTACGGTGCAGGCACCGGATGCAGATGGGGTTGGCTCGGAGGCATCAACCTCTCGCAATAGCCATGATGAGGAAGGAGACAGGATGGATAAGTTTTTCGAATTTCTTAAGAACAATACGGCCATCGTCGCAGTCGCCGCAGGCATAGTTCTCTTCATCGCGATGAACGGCATCACGTCATGCGTCGCTCACGGAGACGGAGGCAATCCCCCGACCGAGCAGCATGATCAGATCGAACGTTCGGAAGACGCCGGCACCGATGGCGGCCAAAAGGAGAAAGTCTCGCTGTCCGAAGCACAGCGAGACGTGGCCAAGGACTATGACGATGCCACGCTGGGTATCGTGGCCACCCTCGAGAACTCAAAATGGGGCGCTGTCGATGGCACAGGCTCGATGACCATCAAGGACGGTATCATTACCGAAAAATACGGTGATACCGACGGCGATAAAACCAAGACGGTAACCAAAAAGCAGTCCTTCGCCATCACGGCGGCTGACACGCTCGGCGCCGACCAGTCCGGAGCTCTCTCTTGGAACGTGCTGTCCGTCATCGATTCCGATGGCAAGTCCCATATCATGACCCTCTCGACCGTCAACCCCGCGGCCAACGGCGGGGGCAATGACAAATACCACGATATCTCCTGCGACCTCTTTCACAACGAGGGGGGCTACACCAACAGCCGTTCCTGCGAAGATGTCTCGATTCCCGCTCTCGACGACCCGAATTTCAAATCGTCCATCGATGGAAAAACCAAAGAGCTTCGCGCCTCGCTTGTAGACTACCTGCTCGCCAACCACTCGACTACCACTGAACTCGTCTGGGACGGAGCCGTGACCGATGTCTTCGCAAACGGAGTCAAGACGTTCAGCTTCGGCATCAGGAATGCCAATACGGGCGACGGCGACAGCAGTACCCGCATCAACGTCACCTATCACACCGACACGCACGAGTTCGAGGAGGTCGATGTTCAATGACGGATGCCGCCGCAATCAGGTTCGATGCCTTGGGCTATGCCCGCAACGAGGGCATCATCAACAAGTCGAAAGGCGCCATAGCCTCAGCATGCAGCTCGATGGCCAAACGCCTCGACCGTGTCAGCAGCCCATCATATAGGCGGGCCATCGCGACGTTTGCAATTTCCCTCGCCATCTTCGCCATCGGGACTCTCGCCACTCCCCGGGGCGCAACCGCTTGGGGCCTTGACGATATCGTTACGACCGTCGCCGGCGCGATTCAAGACTGGGTCGGCAGTGCCTTCACCGCCCTTCTCAAAGTACTTCAAGAGCAGACAGTCGAGCCCTTGGCAAACGGCTTCCTCAAGGCCCTGTTCCAGGGAATCGAGTCCAGCCTCAAGTCTTCCGACTTGCTGCTCGGGTTCGATAACCTCCTCGGATCCTACGGCGGTAGGTTCAGCCTGTCTGCCTTCATCGAGAACGTCTCCGATGCCGCCATCAAGCCGGTCGCTGCAACCCTGCTCGCCATGGGCATGCTTCTCCAGCTTCTGAAAATCGCAAAGAAGATGGATCAGGGCGGCGGCATGATGCCTTCCGTTCGCGAGGTCATCTCGCTATTCGTCTGGTGCGCCGTCATGATGTATATGGTGCGCAACGGCCTGGGTATCGTAAAGGACCTCTACACGATGGTTCTCGGAATCATCAAGTCAGCCAACACCACGGCGAGTTCGATGGGCAGCGCCGCCGATGTCATCCATACCTGGGCAGGTAACGATACGCTCATCAAGTTCGCAGACGACACCCAGTTCATCCAAGGTCTCATCATCTGCCTAGAGTGCCTGCTCGCTTGGGTTGTCGGTTCTTTCGCGGTCGTCATCTCCTATTACATGATGATCGGACGCGCCCTCGAGATCTACCTGACCGCCATGTTCGCCCCGATTCCGTTTGCCCTCATGGGCTTCGATGAGACCCGCAGCTGGGGATGGGGATATCTCAAACAATTCCTATCTCTCTGCCTCGCCGGCGTCATCATGATCGTCGTCCTCTACATGTTCCCGTTCATCGTCGTGTCGGTCGCGGGCGATATCAGCCATGGCATCAGCGTCACGGACACGCTCGGCGTTCTCGTCAAGGTGATTGCCGCATGCCTCGTCCTCGCCATGACGCTTCTGAAATCGACCCAAATCGCCCGCAGCATTCTGGGTGGCTGATGGCCGTGGTCGCGACCGATCCCGATACCGACCGTACTGTCGCCCTGCGCAAGGCGCGCTTCAAGGTGCGCCTGCGCAGGGCCGCCGAGGCATGCGGTTACGAGAACCTGTATCAACTCGGTCGCGTCTGCGGCATCAGCAAGGATTCCTTCAAGAAGTACCTGTCGGGGACACGGCTTCCGAACTACGAATGCATCCTGCGGCTCTCCCTCGTCCTCGGCGTACCCTGCGATTGGCTCATGGGATGCGATGAGGGGCCAATGCTCCGCGCCGTGCTGAAGGCGCGAGAGATCGATTCCGCTTGGAAAACCAAGGGCAGCAGCATGCCCCGTCCTCCCCTTGAAAGGAGCTGCGATGATTCTCATTCTCGCAGAGAAACCGAGTGCGAAGCGTAACTTCGCGAAGGCTCTCGGAGGAAGTTCCGGTTCGTATGCCGGTGTGCCATACAAGATATGCGCCCTCAGGGGGCACGTCATGGGCCTACTGCCGCCCGACAAGCAGGTTCCCGCCGACCAAGCGGAAGGCATGCAGAAATGGTCTCTCGCCGGCCTGCCATGGGATCTCGCGCAGTTCAGTTGGAAGAAGGGCGTGCTGAAGGACTGCTCCGATGTCATCTCTGAGTTGAAACGCGAACTCTCGGGAGTCGACGAGGTCTGCATCGCGACCGATGTGGACCCTTCCGGCGAGGGCGAGCTTTTGGCGTGGGAGGCGCTCGAGAAGTGCGGATGGCGCGGCAAGACCAGCCGCATGTATTTCACCGACGAGGCCCCCGCGAGCGTCCAGAAGGCCTTTAGGGGCCGTAAGGCGCTCGGGGCCATGGAAGAGGACGGAGACTTCGTCAAGGCGCATGTCCGCGAGCGCTGGGACCTCGCGTCGATGCAGTTCGTACGTGCCGCGACCTGTATCGCCCGCGACCACGGGTTCCGAACGGTCGTGCGCGAGGGGCGCCTGAAGTCGGTCATGGTAAAGCTCACGGGCGACCAGCTCGAGGCGTACAACGGCTATGTCAAGAAGCCCTTCTTCGAGGCGCGTTTCCGCGACGAGAACGGTAACGTCTTCGCACGCACCTATGAGGACGGGGACGAATGGCGTCTCGATTCCGCCGACAAGGTCGATTTGACTCCTTTCCATGAGTCGCACGTAATCGAGGACTCCAGGACGAAAAAGCATACCGCGCCCGGCAAGCTGCTCGATCTCGCAGGGCTGTCCGGCATCTTGGCAAGACGCGGACATAAGCCCGCGGACGTGCTTGCGTGCTACCAGAAGATGTATGAGGACCAGGTGGTGAGCTACCCCCGCACCGAGGACAAGCAGATCACACCGGAGCAATTCAATGAGCTTCTCCCCTTGGTGGACAAGATCTGTGCCGTCGTCGGGGTCGACCCGGCCGTCTGCTCACACAGGACCGCCCGCAAGACGCACGTCAAGGAGGGCGGGGCGCATGGAGCCAACCGACCCGGCGTGAACGTCCCCGCCAGCCTCGACGCGCTCGATAAATATGGCAAGTGCGCACGCGATATCTACGTCGTGCTCGCCAAGAACTACCTTTCGATGATCGCAGAGGATTACGAGTATGAACTCGTGAAGGCGCATGTCGCCGACTTCCCCGAGTTCACGGGGTCGACGCAGGTGCCGCTGTTGCGTGGCTTCAAGGCGATTTTCGATTCCGATGCCTCGCAGGAGGAAGCCCAGGAGGGCGCCGAGAAGGAGAATACAGCCGAATTCGGCAAGACCGCCATCCCGTTTTGTTTCGAGGGCGCCAACAAGCGCCCGCAGAAGCCGACCATGAAATGGCTCACGAAACGGCTCGAGAAGTACAACGTCGGCACGGGTGCCACGCGCACCAGTACGCTCGCCGAGATCACCAAGGACGAGGACCGCGCCCTCATGAGGGAGAAGAAGGGAACGCTGTCGCTTACCGACTGCGGCGCGGTCTCCTACAAGTTGCTGGATGGATGCCAGATAGCATCGCCTGAAGCCACCGAGAAGCTCTTCAACAAGATGGAGGCGGTCGGCAGGTTCGAGATCGATGCCGATGAGGTGGTGAATTCCGTTACCGACATGGTCGTCCATGATATCGAGGTCATGAAGAGAAACGGCGAGAAATTGGGCAGCCTGGGTTCAGTGGGTTTCAAGGTCATCGGGAAATGCCCGCGTTGCGGCGCGGACGTCATCGACCGAGGACCCAAGGCCAAGGCGTGCAGCTGTTCCTCCAACAAGGGCAAACGAGACGATGATGGCAAGTGGATCCAGACCGAGGGCTGCGGCTTCTCGATCTGGAAGACCGTGGCCGGCAAGAAGCTAAGCGCGGCACAACTCGGGAAACTGCTCGATGGGGGCGCGACCGGGAAAATCACAGGTTTCAAGTCCAAGGCGGGCAAGGAATTCAGCGCGAAGCTCAAGTTGGCGGCGGATAAATCGGGCAAGGTCGAGTTCGTATTCGATGAGAAAGGGAAAAGGAAATGAACGAGGAAAAGGATAACAAGGACAAGGAATCTCCGGAAAGCGGGCAGGCGTGTTTTCCGACCGAGATTGCCGAGGTAGACGGCTTTATCGCCGATATGCTCGAACGCTATGGCGCTGATGTGGGCGATTCCCTGTTTGCGGGCGATTCCCTGTTTCGCGATGGAGTGGCCGATCTGCTCGGCGCCACGCTGACGCTCGTCCTCGACTATCTGCCGGACAAATGCCATATCGCTGGGTGTGCCATCGCCTTGCTCGAGAATTGCGCTTGGCCGGATGACGGACGGATCGGAGATACCTTCAATCTCGCCATCCATGAGCTGATGTGCGGATATCGCATCGAATGCGCTTGCGACCCGCTCTCCGGCGAGCAACTCCCCTATCTCAAGCCTTCCCCTATGGCCCGCAATTCAGACGGCATGCATCCCTCCGACTGCCTGAGATTCGGTGCCGTTCGCGGTTTTCTGCCCGATGAAGACGAGACTCTAAACCGTTACTGTAGGTTTATCGCACTCATCCCCGACCCGAACATGCGCATGTCGGTGCGCTATGCAGCTCTCGCGCTGCTCAGGTATTCCTTCCCGAATGAGAAGCTCCCGCGCTACAGCATCCGGAACATCATCGACGATCTGGTCTAAGGAGACCGACTATGAATAGCATGGAAGAACTCACGGTAATCGTACTCAGAAAGGCGGGGGCCACGAGGCATGTGACGAACAGGGAGACGTTCCGCCTAATACGGCCCCTGTTCGAGTCCAACGGGCTGGAGGTCGGGGAGCCGGTCGAGATGACCGATGGGTTCCTATTCACCGTCCGACCCCATACGGAATCCTGGAACGACACGGAGCGCTGTGCCGTCCTGACGGGGCTCTCTTGTCTGGGCTCCTTCGGATTTGCCGGCTATATCGCGCAGGAAGCGCTCGCGGACGAGGTGCGAATCGACGGCGGCACGGTCGCCCTCGGCCTCATCGCGCTCGCCGCGACCGCCGTTATCGCCGCAGGTGGCGTCTTTGTCTGCGTGAATGGTGTCCGTGCCATCGGCAGGCGCCTGTGCGCAGGCAAGGCAATCCGTGCCAGATAGGGGTCGGCTCCATGGGCAGTGACATCTCTCTGCGCTATGCATTTATCGCGCCCGCGCTTTTCGGCATCTCGCTTCTCGCCGCGGGACTGATAACCCTCGCGGCGGGCCTGCCCGATGACGTCGCGCATACCATTTCGTCGATATTCGTACTTTTGGTCATGGTCTCGCTGTATCGGCCTCAGGGTCTCGGCATCGATAGCCTTGGGTATAGCTTGGGACTAGCCGCCGTGCTTTCTGCCATCAGCGCTGGAATCGTGCTGCAGGCCGTCTCAATCGGTGCCATCGCCCTTCTCTCCAAGGTCGATACCGCGGCAACAGCCGCCATCACGCTCCCCTACCTGTTTCGGCTCGCCCTTATCGACCCACTTGCCGAGGAGCTGTGCTTCCGCGGCGTGTCGCTGACAGCACTGGAGCGGCACGGACTTCCGTTCTGGGCCGCAAACCTCGTCCAAGCAGCGCTGTTCGCCGCATTCCATTTCAATATCGTGCAATCGGCCTATGCTCTCGTCTGCGGCCTTGTCCTGGGCGGTCTTCGCCAGCGCGACGGAATCGTCTCGAGCGCCATCGCGCACTGCACCTGCAACCTGTCCGGTGTGATTCTCGGCATGATACTGGCCGGAGTCGCATAGCGAGAAACAAGTACGATTTAAACGATGCGCCGAGTCTCGCCTTATGGATTATCGCTGTGCTATCATTCTGTTAACGGCCATACCCCAAGTGGCCTTCAAGATAGACAGGATAAGACATGAAGCGATCAATCCTCTCCGCGACCGCGGTCGCGGTCGCTTTCGGCATTGCGGTCGGCGGTCTGTGCGGCTGCGGCAACATCGATCAATCCAATATCCCGCAATCGGCAAGCATAGAACCCGACCGTTCCTCGGTGAATATCAGCGTCACCGGATATCGCCTAGGCAGGGGGTCTTGGAACGTCGATTCCTCAACTGCGACAGGAGCCTCTTCCGGCTCGTTCGGGCAGCAGAAGGTTCTCGTCTGCGACCTCCTCCTGTCAAACAAGTCGAGTGAAAAGACCGTAATCTCGCCCATCGACCTGCTGTCGGCATCGCAGGCCGGCGAGACCCTGAAGTTCGGGGCACTATACGATAGCGAGGGCAATTTCCGGAATCCCGAGTCCGTCGAGGTCGAGCCGGGGCAGACCGTGAGCGGCATCGCCATCTGGAATATCGACGACCTGCAGACCCCCGTGAAAATCAAATTCAAGTGCGGCGATGAACTCCCGCTGACGATTATGCCGGGCAGGCTCAGTGAAGGCGATTCCAAGTAGGCAGGCGGAATACGGGAGCGCCTGTATGGATGGGTACTTCCGTTCCGATGCTTGTGCGTGGCTCGGTGGCCGTATGGAGCGCTATCAGCCGTACGTATGTAGGAAGAACAATAAGAAAAAAGTAATAAGAAGAATAAGAAGAAAAAGAAATCAAGGAAATATGCGCATGAGATAGTCCCCGTGGTTTTGGCTAACTAGGCATGACGCATATGTGGAATCCAGTTACACAATTGCAGTGTCTACTTGTGTCCCGCAATCGGTTCGATTCGGGGCGCTTGCGATGATTTGGATGAAATGAACTTCGCTGTTTGGAGGAAACCATGAACCGCGTCGGCTTGAAAGACTACCTGCTCAACCACGCAGACGATAACGATTTGCTGGACTGTGCGAAAGCATGGGATTTGGCGAACCAGTACGGGCAATTCGATACATATGAATCTGTGGAGGAAGCCGCCGAAGTCACCGATTGGGACGTGGCGCAAGCGCTTAATGAAGCCCGCCGTGTCGATCAGGATGCCGATTTCTTCCGCCTCAATGGCTATGGGCATCTCGAGAGCGTCAGCAAGGCAAGCCTTCTCGAGGATGCCCGCGACAACATCGACGATATAATCGATTGGCTTGGCAATGCCAGCCGATATGAACTTGAGGGCATCAGCTCGGATATCGAGCTGATGGTCGATGAGAATGACCCGTTCGAGATCATCAACGATGTCGACTGCTCTGTGCGAAAGCTCGGAAACGACATCGAGGTCGAGTTGAGTCGCGGGCAGGACAAGGCGACGCTGTCCTTCTCCAAGCTCGACGATATCGATGCCGATAAGATTGATTTGGCCAATGTGGCATACGCCACGGCCAAGGGTTATTACGTGTACGCCGACGGCGCCAACACCGAGGAGGTGCAGGCGGCGTTTTTCAAGGAGAGCGGACGCAGGCTATCGGATGCACGTGCGGACGATCTGGCGGATGCCTGTGAGAAGAATATGGATGCACTGAAGCTAGTGCTCGATGATGACGAGATCGAGGCTCTCGAGAACTTCCACGATGTCGAGCTTTGCAGCGAGACATATTGCGCGACGCTTGCCAATGAGGCGCATGAATGCAAGTACATCGCATCGGCTCTTGAGAAGATGGGCTTCGACGTGAGCCTTGCGGGATTGGCCGAGCTTCTCGCAGGGCGTGATATCATCAGCACGCAGTCCGTGCCAGAGCTTCTCGACACCATGGCTGACCGCTTCAGCCTCGAACCTGAAGAGTGGGCGCGTATCGCCGAGCGGGCGCAGGCGAAGGAGCAAGTCCGCACGCAGGGACCGGATATCGGGGTCGAAATCGACAGCTACAACGACGATGGCTTCATCACCGGTACGGTAACGGTCGATGGTGAATCCTGTTATTTCTATTGCCCGAATAATACGCGAAACCAGAACGATTACGATTCGGTCATCTTGGAGCCTTTCCGACCCGTTGGTTTCGAGGGCGATATCGAGGATGTCGATTTGCCCGCCGCCATCGATGAGAACCGGGAAATCGTCGAGCTGATCGTGTCCATGGAGGCCGCGCCGTATATGGATCCCGACAAACTGCCGGGTAGCGAGCAGAGCCTTGATTCGCTCTGCGATGAGAAGTCCGATGAGGCCCAATCGATGCGCTACGGCATGGAAGGTGTCGGCCTGCCCATGCTCGACGCCGCGGAACATCTGGCGAACTATTAGGCTTGCGAATCCGTTATGGAGGGCGGGATGACGTTAATGCGGTATCCCACCCTTTACTTTCGTCCCATCGTCCCGTCTAGAATCCCTCGGCTTCCATACTCTGAATCAAATACGCAACGTGAAGCGATTGGAGTCACTATGGCCTTGGTCATCAACCTGCACGGCCCGAACACCAACACGCTCGGCAACCTCATCGCCGGCGCTCTTACCGAAATGGGCTACAGCGCCAGCGCCGTACCCTCCTGTCGGCGGAACATGGAGCTCGAGGCGATGGGCGGAGATGAACAGGCGATCCGGCTGACAGACGGCTCGCTCGAAAGCTGCGTCGAGCTCGCGTCCATTCAGGCCGACCTCAACCGGCGCTCCATCGATTCCGGACAGGACGCCGTGATTGTGTGCGGCCCGGTGGTCGACAGCTTCTGGGGCTACAAGGGCGATCGCGAGGATCCCTTCTACCGCGCCGCCATCGAGACGGCGGTGGATTTCGACACCGCGCAGTACGAACTCGTCCCCAGCGGCGGTCTTTCCGAGCAGACCCTCAAGAAGTTCAGGGCCTTCCTGCGAGATTGCGGGGTCAGGCCGCGAATCAGCAGCCAGCTCGATTACGGGTACCACGACGTCATCGATATCGTCCGGAATGAGGTCAAACTCGATCGCGAGAGGCATCCCGTGGAAAACATACATAAGGGCGATGTGGGCATCGATTGCGAGAAGGCCGTGGCCGGCTTCAAGAATGCCGCGATCAGCGTGCAGGAGGCCATCAGACAGCTACCCGAGGGCAGCGAGATGCGAGCGAAGCTCGAGAGCATGGTCGACCGCGCCCTCGAGAACGGCTATGGCGGTATCCATCTCGAGACGGTGAGAAGACCAACTGGGAAGACGATGAGTCTCGGCGACCTCGTGCAGTCGGAAGTCGATGCCGCATCCAAGCGCAAGGATATCGCCCGTGACCTTGAGGGCGAGGCGGACGTTGCCGAGGTGGCGGATATGAAAACTGCCGAGCGAGATGAGAAAGTCAAAGAGGACAAGGATAACAACAAGAATAAGAATAATAAGGAGAAGGATATGGAAAGCAACGGCGCGGATAAGAAGCCCGAGTACATCAACATCAGTTTCGAGAACAAGGACGTCCGCGTGAAACCGTATATGGACCGCAACGGCAACGAGCGCCTGCGCATCAACATGACGATGCCGAAGGGCACCATGGTCGGAGGCAAGGACCTCTCGGGCCTGAAGGTCTCCATGCCCGCCCGTGAGTTCATGAAGCAGGACAAGGATGCGGGGAAGCCCGTGAAGTACGGTTTCCGCTCCGACCGCGATGTGCGATTCTTCAAGTACGATGAGCAGAACCGTCGCATTGACTACCCCGGCGAGGGCGACCCCGCAGTCATGCCTTGTGATCTTGCGGCTGCCGTGGCGGCGGCCTATCAGTGCAAGGAAGCCTCCAAGTCTGAGCATCAACGTGACGTGTCCCACGAATACACGGGGCTCACTTTCGCCCCCTGCGATATGAAGGTCAAGACCGTTCCCGTCGAGGACGGCCCAGATAAGAATTTCCTGCTGTGCAAGCTCCCTCTCCATACCATGGTCGGCACCCGGGACCTCGGCGGCATGATCGTGAGCAAGTTCCTCACGGACAGGCAGCTCGCCTATGCGCAGTCCGGTAAGCCCTTCACGGCGAGCTTCAAGTCGGATACGCCCATCCGCGTCTACCCCATCAGCGGCGAAGACTCCCGTAGCAATTTCGATTATGACTTCCGCACTCCGCAGGAATTCAGCGCCGGCGCTCTGGTCGCCGGCATCGAGGATGCCTACGATGCCCGCCTTCTCAACGCCCGCGACTACGAGCAGAATCTGGAGGCATCCGGCAGGGAAATGCCGCATGCCGCCGCAGACGCGAAGCAGATGCTCGAGGACCGCGATGCGGCGGCGTCGCGCCAAGGCAGCAAGGATGCGGCCTTGGAATACCATCGGGGCGGTGACGAGGACATGCCGCTGAGCGACCTGTGCGATGCGAAGAGCGACGAGGCGGCGGACCGACAAGCGGGACTGCCGACTATCATCCCAGGACCCGAGCTCGACCTCTACGACAAGGACGTTGAGTTCTAGAACCGTATACAAGCTAGAAAGAGAGGGGATATTCCGCAGGGGTATCCCCTCTCTTTCTGCCGCTCGCGTCTACTTCTGTCCCCCTTTCGGTATGCATCTATTCGCATTCGTAAAGTCAGGCTATACGAATGTGCAGAATATCGAAAGGATCGGAACGACAGTGGCAATGCGGGAAATTCCCATAGAGGTTCTTGAAGGATTCAAGGTGCCCGATGCGGTTCTCCTCGGCCGCCGAGGCGATTCATGGGCCGCGGAACAGGATGGATTGAAGGCGGGTGCCTTCATCTCGGGTTCCGTTCGCGAAGGCGAGCGACTGTACCCCGAACCCAATGGGCAGCTTATCCTCTCCCAGGACGGGGGCGATACCGCATCCGCGAGAATCTCCGCTATCCCGGCAAAGTTCTTCTCGGTCGCGGAAAAGTTCCGCGGGCTTCGAGACGTCTCCGCAGGGGAAAGCTATGAGATGGTCATCTCCAAGGCGGTGGGAAGTTGCTCGCTTATCAACCTCGGTAACCCCCTGTTGACCGTCATGAAGGCAGCCGAGACCGCACGCGTCCGACCGGACAGACATATCGTCCTATCGCATGGGGCCTCGCGGATACAGGAACTCGTCGAGGATATATGCAATAGCTGGGCGCGTGAAGCCGTCTCGCGAATTGCGGAGCCGTCCCGCTTTCCAGACGTCGAGATACCGAACGGATTGACCGATGAGATTCTGGATAGCGCTTGGCGGCGGGCGGGCGAAGACCAAGCTGTCTATGATGACCTACGGTCGGACATCGGGTTCGCACAGGACGTCGTCCGCACCGCATTCGGCAAGGAGCTCGAATCCGAGGCGGGGTTCTACGATTCCAGCGCAACGGACAACGTCTGCTCCATGCTCGAAGCCATCGACACATCCGGTTATATCGTCATTCTCAAGGATTCTGCCTCGGGAGCCTGCGATTACCTATTTTCGGACACGGTGTCCTTCACCAGGGCTCAACCGCGCAATGTCGGCGATTTCGTGTCCAAGCTGACCGACGGTCGCTATGGGCTCGGAAACGACTCGCAAGAATTCGAGCTTATCTTGGATGGCGGCAAGCTGATTCTAGATGAGACGCCGGGCATGGCGCACGGCAACATGAAATTTGAAGTTCTGTTCATCGCCAAGTCGCTGAGTGACAAGGTGATTGCCGTGGAGAACGCAGACCTCTCGAGGGAAATGTCGCGTCTCCATATGCGACGCGGGTCTTCCGCTGAGGGCCTCCTGGTCCGCTTGGCTGAGACGACCGGCGGCATCCTCAACATCGAACGGGATATCTGCGTGATTTTCGGTTGGGAATTCACCGGAAACGGGCGAATGGAATCCCTCAGCGACCTCATGGAGGCCGTCGACCTTGAACCGCTGCAACCGCAGAGACCTGCCGGCAGCGGCAAAACGAGATTTTAGGAGGGCGGAAATGAATGTCGATATCCGGGACACCGGGATAGCACCCGACCCGAAGGGCAACGTCGAACTCGTGAGGTTCGGCTCGACGGCGATATTGTTTTGCGGCGGGGATGAGCCGTTCGCGGTCGTGAAGGGGTATGACGGCAAGACCGGCGAATGGTCGGGAGATGCCGTGCGCGTCGATGACCTGTCGGTCGCATGGGATATCGCCGACCCCGATATCATCGAGGATGCGACCGTCAAATGGACGCGCAGCGATGTGGCGGACATGCTCGAGGGCAGGGGAATCGAGGCGAACGTGTGGAACATCGATGCGGTGATGCAGACTCCCGATCTGGAGAACTCCCCCTCCCTGCTGGGCGAAATGTCAAAAGACGGAGGTAGGGACTATATAGAGTTGACCATCACGCAGCTCTGCTCCGCTGGCGTGCTCGATGTCCCCGAAGGATTCAGGCTCGAGGAAGGGCTAGAGGAAGGTTTGGACGATATCGCGGGCCGTCTGGATGGGTGCTGCGTTGGCGATGGGTTCGACTATGCGGTTCAGCCGACAGAGCGTTAACAGAGCTTTCGAAATCGGTAGATATGCCGCTGCGGCAAGGAACTGATCGCCCGCAAATCTGTCCCGTATCCTGTTCCGAAACAAGCGTCGTCGATGAAAAGAGACACATATGAACGAACAGGACAGTTATTTCGAGAGGACCGAGCAGCAGATTCTCTTCTACCTATACGACAACAGGGGCCATGCCGTGAGCAAAACCGAACTTCAGAAGAATATCGATACCGCCCCTGCGGAATCCACGCTCGAATCAATCCTCTTCTCCCTCAAGGTCAAGAAGCTCATCGAGTTCGATACGTACGGTAACGTGGCAATCGCCTAGGAGGTTACGATGATCGTCAAAGGCTCCTGCGAAATCTCGCTCAACCGCGCAGAACTCGTTGAGATGCTTGCAAAGCTGTACCTGCTCGATGGCGGGTACTCGTCCCTCGACCCGATTCCATCCAGTGAAATCGCCAAGCTGGTGGTCAAGAAGTGTTCCCTTGGCTCTCCTGCGGGCGAATTCACCCTCTCGCTTACGGCGCGACAGTCGCTCAGGCTCTTCTGCCTGCTCGAAAAGGCCTCGGGTAGGCATATCCCCACGGAATCCTATCACCGCGCCGAAGCCGCAGCCGAAGAAATCTCGAACCGCTGCGACCCGAGCCACTTCAAGTTGACCCCATCGGAGCGGGAATTCTACATGGCGGCTCTCGATGCCCTCGAGAAGAGCGTCGGCCAGCGCATCACGATTCGGGAACTCTCGAATCAGGCAGGCGTGCAATACGAGCCGTTCCGCCGCCTGGTGAAGCGCCTTGAGCATATCGGCTATATCGAACGTTTCGGCAAGCTCACTGCCTCCTTCGACCGTGAACATGCCATGGAACTTCTGCGTATAGGCGTCTAGATAGAGTTTTGGAAGCGTCCCATGGATAACCGCCGCAACATCTTCCCCATCACCTTCGAGCCTGTCAGGAAACTCCTCATCACTGCTTATAAGTCCGGTGATTTCACAGCAGCGGATGCCATCATCATGCGAAACACAGTCAAGCAGACGGGCATGGTCTGGAAACTCATGAACGGATCCATAGATGCATATTGCTGGTCGAGTGGGCGGGCCGTTGCGTATATGCTCTCCCGCACCTCCCATCCGGGATACATGCTCCAGCTTACCAGCTTCGCCCGAGGACACGCGACCGGGGATACCAATATCAAACACGCCAGCGAACTGCGCCTGCCGGACGGAGCATGCGCGGTGGGCGTGGAGCATGCGGGCTTGGGTATCGAGGGCGAGCTGGCCGAGAGGTTCGGCATCTACATCACGCCAGATGCGTATGAGCGGTTCGGTCGGTGCGGCGATGTGCCCGAGAGTTGCGAATCTGTTCAATTTCGCGTGCAAAATTCGGACCGCGAAATATCGAACTGCGAGCGTTAGGAGACTGCATGGGAATCAACCGCAATATCTCCCCCATCGCTTTCGAGCCCGTTGAAGAGCTCATCGATGCGGCATACGTCTCTGAAGACTTCAGTTTGGCGGATGCGGTCATCGCCCGAAACACGGTCAGGGAGACGAGCATGGTCTCTAGGCTGATGAATGGAACCATGGATGCATATTGTTGGTCGAGCGGTGATCGCGTGTCGTACATGCTTTCCCGTACCTCCCATCCGGGATATACACTTCAACTCACGGACTTCTTCCAAGGCCGTGCAATCGGGGACATAGATATCAAGCACACCGGCGAGCTCGCGCTGCCCGACGGTGCATGCGCCGTGGGCGTGGTACACGCGGACCTCGGCATCGAGAATGAGCTCGCCGAACGCTTCGGCATCTACATCACCCGCGATGCCTTTGAGCAGTTTGGGCATATCGGCGAACGAGCCGACTCTCGCGATTCCATCCAGTCGGATACACGGTCTGCGGACCTTGAAATATCGATTTGCGAGCGTTAGGAGAAGATATGGGAACCCATCACCAGCCGTATTTCCTAGAGAAGGCAAAAGAGGACTTGGTTCACCATAGCGCCGCGTGGGTCGTGAAGAAGCCGGGGCGCTCCCCCATCTTCGTGGACTGCCATGCCATCGAGGGCCCCTCCCTCGACCGAGGCTGGGATCTGCAGGTGAAGGTCTGGCAGCGAAACGAGATCGGCCTCTGGGCATCGGGTGAGGAAATCCAGCAAAGTGGGGAGCTCGGCGATGCATATGACGGCGCTGGTTTCGCCCGGGCGCTCGCCGGCGAGTCGGGTGCCTTCGCCCAAATCCCCTATAACGTCTTCGAGGAGGTCGTGGACGAGCACGACACGAACTACCTGATCGCGCTCGCCATCTCCATCGACGCGCTTCCCGCGCGGGTCACGGAAGACGAGGCCTCCAAACGCATCAGGTCCAATGCCGACCAGGATATGGATGCGCGCCTCGACCGCACGGTCAGCGAGCAGGACGCTCCGTCCACCTCGCTCGATGACCTGGCGGAGATGTATGCGGGGAACTGTGATGACGCCGTCGAGGTTGAAGATGCCCCGGAACGTTGACGGCTGCCTATGCGGCATGAGAGCTTGAAGTATTCTGCCGTTTGGGATACTTGGGCAGATGGAGGGTCATGCTCTACAGCTTTCCTGTCTCGCCCTCCATTTATTTGGGGCGCCGTGCCGGGTGGTCATCACCCGGCACGGCATTTTGCATCGCGCCCGAAACAATGAGAACAACAAGAACAATAATAAGAAGAAAAAAAGGATAACAGGCCATAAGGTCAGAACAGGCTGCGGAAAGCCCTGGGGGATGAGAATAATAACAACTCGCCGTACCGCGGAACGCCTGGGAGGGCGTCCCGCCTGCTGTCCCGGGTGAGGAGCCCGGTCGCCTTTGGTGCCGCAGCGGCAAGGCGTCGTGGGAGATTCCGGGGACTCGGTATGCTCTGTCTGAAAAGACCCCGCATTCCGAAAG
>NZ_JAQLFL010000016.1 GCF_028206995.1 Collinsella aerofaciens
CCGAACCCGGAAGCTAAGCCCCATCGCGCCGAGAGTACTGCGGGGTCGGCCCGTGGGAGGCCAGGGCGCCGCTGACCAGTGGACGGCACCGAGCCGTACGCTTGAACTGAGAAGGGGGAGGCCTCGCGGCCTCCCCCTTTTTTGCGTTTACGGGGCGTAAATGACTCTATTACACCAGACGATCTTATCGTTTTTGGTATTGAGCCTTTATTTAAAGAAGATAAATCGAATAATAAGGGCAACTGCTATGGCCACAATGATCAAAAGCAGGATTGCCAGTCGATGTTGCTTGCGTCTTTTACTTGACGAAACGAAGATTGATTTTCCTTGTTTTGGCGTCTCGAGATAACGAGCCGAATGCGTTAAGGTTTGCTTTGGTCGTGGACCTCTTTGTTGATGGGCGGCGGATGCTTTCAGTGGCTCCTCACTAGCTGCGCTGTTTTTAGATAATGGTGCGTCTTTCAGATATACAGGGTCTCCCGAGGCGACGCCCATATGTTTACGCCCCGTTTGGGCATCCTCGAGTGTTTGATATCGATTTCTCGTCACATACTCGGGCTCCGGATCATTAATGGGCTCTTGCGAGATGTGGGGGCGATGGAACCGTGGCGGCTGCGTGGAAGAATCTTCCCCCTGCGTCGGCATAAACATTTTGTTCTGGTTTTGGTCGTCCATGATGCCCTTTAGCTCGTTACCAACAACGTGTACGCGCTCATTGTAAGCCCCTTGTTATTTGTAGCTGGGGACATACTCGGTATTTAAGCTCTGGTTCAAAGAACCTTAACCTTCCTAAAACCTGAGTCACACGCACTTAGATATGCTTATAGTACTGGACTCAAAAAACTTTATAGTCGATGTATATATGAGCACTGGGTGGGCATATATAAGAGCGTCAAAAGAAGTCCCAGTCACCTGGAAGATGACTCGGCAGTCCTATAAAGGAGTGGTAAACATGGCAAGCATGGTTCCTTATCGTTCGGTTTTTGGCGTTCGTCCCTCTGCAAGCTCGCTGTTCGATCTGTTTGATGATATGAGCGACCTAGCGAACAGCTCGATTGCCTCTAAGGCGTTCCCCGTTGACGTTGAGGATAAGGGCGATGGCTATGAGGTCAAGGCTTATCTGACCGGCGTCGCCAAGGACGATATCGATGTCGAGCTTAACGAGGGCCGTCTGTCCATTAGCGTGAATGTCGAGGAAGACGAGGAGAACGAGGGCAAGAACTTCCTGCAGAAGGAGTTCAGCTCGTACAGCGCGACGCGTGGCGTGTATCTTAAGGACGCTTCGAGCGAGGGCCTCTCGGCTAAGTACGCTGACGGCATCCTGACCGTTACGGTTCCCAAGATCGTCGAGAAGAAGAACGTTACGAAGATCTCCATCGAATAACTTCGTTGGTGTTCTTCGCTATTAAAAGACAACAAAAGGGGCTGGGAAGCGATTTCCGGCCCCTTTTGCTGTTTAGGACAGTCTATTGAATGGTTGCTGGCCGATACTGGCTTGCGGGGCGTATCGAGAGTTTTCGCGATCCTTGGAGAAGGGTTGCGGAGCTGCCGAGCTCGTCATCCAGGGTTGCGGCCAGAGCTTTGGCATAGCTTTTGACGGTAAGGCTCGGACGATTGTTATCTTGGCTGATATGCATGGCAATGAGCTGTTCGGTGCGATCGGTAACAAGTTCGCGCGCGGCTTCGGCGGCTTGGCCATTGGAGAGGTGTCCCCTTTCAGACAGGATGCGCTCCTGAAGAAAGCGGGGATATTCTCCCTCGCGCAGCATGGTCACATCGTGGTTGCTTTCGAGTGCGAGGACTCGACAATCTTTGAGGGTGTTCATGGCTTGGCTCGATAGCTCTCCGGTGTCGGTGGCAAAGCCGATGGAATCATCGAGAGCATTGAATCGATAGCCGACTGGATTGATGACATCGTGTGACGTTGAGTAGGTTTGCACGTGGATGCCGGCAAAGGATAGGGTGTCACCGGGATCGAATTCCTCGACAGGCAGATGCGAAAGATTTTCTTTGCTCGAAAGAGTGCCCCTGCTGGCAAAGAGGGGGCCGTGCCAGTGCTTGCACCAGACATCGAGGCCCTTGATGTGATCGCTATGCTCATGAGTAATGAGAAGAGCCGAGACGTTGTCTGCCGAGAGCCCCAGTTCTGCCATGCGCTTTAATGTCTCGCGGCGAGACAGTCCGTCATCGACCATAATGAGCCCCTGCGGGCCCTCGATGAGTGCGCAGTTGCCTTTAGAGCCACTGCCGAGGATATGAAGGTGCAGGCAAGACATAAGATTCCAAAGGATACAATGGGTGCGGACGAATAAAGGAGGAAGCGAATGCCAACGGTATCACAGCATTACGGACACCATGCCGTGCCTGGGGCAGTCGATGAGACCCGGACGAGGCAGCAGGCAGCTCCTGTCGTGCTCATGGTATCAGGCGGCGCGGACTCGACGGCGCTGCTTCTTATGGCGTGCACATCAAAGCTGGATATCCAAGACGGACGCGGTGTTGCCCCCATTGCTCGCGAGCGCCTGCATGTGCTGCATGTAAACCATCATCTGCGCGGCAAGGCGTCCGATGGCGACGAGGCCTTTGTGCGTGAGCTCTGCGCGCAATATGGTTTACCGCTGTGTGTGGAGCACGCTTATTTTGATGGGGAGTCGGGCAATATTGAGGCCGCGGCCCGCGAGGTGCGCTATGCCGCGGCGCGGAGGTATGTTCGCGAACTCTGCGCCCAGACGGGGGCACCGCGAACGGCGGCTCGTATCTGCACCGCGCACACGTCTTCGGATCGCGCGGAAACGTTTTTGATGAACGCGATTAAGGGTTCGGGGCCCGCTGGTCTATCGAGCATTCCTCGCCGGAGGAATATCGTGGTGCGTCCCTTGCTCGACCTAACTCATGGCGAGCTCGTGGGCTATCTACAGGTACATGGTCAGCCGTGGCGTGAAGACGAGAGCAATGAGGATATCTCGTATCTGCGAAACTACGTGCGCCATCGAGTAATGCCAGTGGTGGCGCAGCGCAACGCGAGCATCTGCAAGACGATTGGCGCCGCCTGCGAGATCTTAGGCGATGAGGACGCGTTTTTGTCTCAGCTTTCGGCACAGGCGTTTCGAAGCTGTTTGCGCAAAGAGGCAGCGGGTGCGCTGGTGCTCGATGCCAGGCGCCTGGCTGCGGCCGAGGTGGTAATCGCGCGGCGCATCGTGCGACTGGCGATTAAGCGCATCGATCCGGACGCTCGTCCCGAGATGCGACATGTGGAGCGAGTCCTTTCCTGCGTTGCCGAGGGCACCGGCTCGGTCACGCTTCCGGCGGGGATTGACGCACGCATTGAGTTTGGCATGCTGGCGTTTAAGGCGCCGGCGGCTCGCGAGGGCCTGGTCGCGGACTGGGTTACCGTACCCGGTCGTTTGCCGTTGGGCGGGGGACGTATGCTGGTCACAGAACCGATGGCTGTTGAGCCGGGATGCGATATCGTGCGCCGCGCCCGTGAGCTTGCGGCTGCCGGGGAAGTGACAGCTTTGGTAGACGCGGCTGCCCTGGGTTTTGCCGACAGCGATAGTGAGCGGATCCTGTCGGGCTCGCGTGGCGAGATCCCTGCCGAGGCGCGATTGGCGCGCCTGTGGGTGGACGGTCCCGCGCCGGGAGACGTGATGTGCCCGTTAGGGATGAGTGGCCGAAGCAAGAAAGTATCCGATTTGCTAGGTGAGGCTCGCATTCCCGTTTCCGAGCGCGCCGGCGTGCCCATGGTGAGGACGGCGCCGGGGGGTGCCGTGGTGTGGGTCGCCGGAGTTCGCGCGGACGAGCGTTTTAAGTGCACGGCCGCAACGCGCGTGGCATATCTGCTCCGCGTGGTCGATGCGGAATAGCGTCCCACGCCTGCTATTCTGTGCGACGTTGACGGTATTCCCGCGCTGATGGCGCACGGGCTGGTAAATTTACCCCGTGCGCTGCTAGAATGTGTAGTTCGCGTCCATACGGCGGTGTGTGGGCGATAAGCACAAGAAAGGGTTGTCATGACTTCTCAACATCCGGATATCGAGAAGGTTCTGTTCACGCAGGAGGATATCGACGGTATCGTCTCTCGCCTGGGCGAGGAGATTACGCGCGACTACGCGGGTAAGGATCTGGTGCTGATTGCGGTCCTGCGCGGCGCCGTGGTCTTTATGGGCGACCTGATGCGTAAGATCGAGCTGCCGACCAACATCGATTTCATGGCTGTTTCGAGCTACGGCGACGGTGTGAAGTCCTCGGGTATCGTGCGTATCATTAAGGACCTGGATATCGACATCCGCGGTCGCGACGTGCTGATCGTCGAGGACATTCTGGACTCGGGCCTGACGCTCAAGTATCTGATGAAGAACCTCGAGAGCCGCAAGCCCGCTTCTCTGGAGGTCGCCGCCTTCCTGTGGAAGGACGTTGAGGACCGCGTCTCGGCCATCACGCCCAAGTATGTTGGAACCCATTGCCCCGATGCCTTTGTGGTGGGCTACGGCCTCGACTATGCCGAGCGCTATCGCAACCTTCCGTATCTGGGCATTTTGAAACCGGAGGTTTATTCGTAAGATGCCCGACGACCGTAACGACAACAATTCCCAGACTCCCCGGGACCCAAAGATCCCGGGGATGCCCGGAGGCAAGAAGCCCACGCGTACGGGCTGGCTGTATTTTATTTTGGCTTGCGCGCTTCTGGGCTATGCCTTCTTTAATATGGGTTCCGGCTTTGCCAGCTCCAGCAATACCGTTAAGCTCGCGACGAGCGAGATGGTCAGCGCCATCAAGCAGGATTGCGTCGAAGATCTGACCTATACGGTTCAAGACGGAAGCGTGACGGGTCATTACTGGAAGACAAAAAAGGACAAGGGCGATACGAGCGAGCTCAAGAGCTTCTCTTCGACCTATGTCGGCTCCGATTCGCTTGCCGAGCTCATGGCGGAGCACCCCGATACCAAGTACATCGTCAACACCAACGATCCCGATTTTTGGGGCGACTTGGCGATGAGTGTGCTTCCGACGATCGCCCTTATCGCCATCATGTTCTACTTTATGCGCCAGATGATGGGCGCCAACAACAGGAACATGCAGTTTGGCAAGACCAACGCCAAGACCAACGAGGCCACACGCCCCAAGGTCAAGTTTGAAGACGTTGCCGGAGTGGACGAGGCAGTCGAGGAGCTCGAGGAGATCCGTGACTTTTTGAGCGATCCGGATCGCTATCGCAAGCTGGGCGCCAAGATCCCGCGTGGCGTGTTGCTGGTTGGCCCTCCGGGCACCGGTAAAACGCTGCTGGCCAAGGCCGTTGCCGGCGAGGCGGGCGTGCCGTTCTTTAGCATCTCGGGTTCCGACTTTGTCGAGATGTTCGTAGGTGTCGGCGCCAGCCGTGTGCGTGACCTCTTTAAGGAGGCCAAGTCCCAGGCCCCGTCGATCATCTTCATCGATGAGATCGATGCCGTGGGACGTCAGCGCGGAGCTGGCTTGGGCGGCGGTCACGACGAGCGCGAGCAGACGCTCAACCAGCTGCTGGTCGAGATGGACGGCTTTGAGGAAAGCGAGTCGGTCATCCTGATCGCCGCCACCAACCGCCCCGACATTCTGGATCCGGCGCTGCTGCGTCCCGGTCGTTTTGACCGTCAGGTTACGGTCGACCGTCCGGATGTGAAGGGCCGCGAGCAGATCTTGCGCGTGCATGCCGAGAACAAGCCGATGGACGAGGACGTTAAGTTTGAGAAGCTCGCCCAGATGACCGTTGGCTTCACTGGTGCCGATCTGGCAAATCTGCTCAACGAGTCTGCGCTGTTGGCTGCCCGCCGCCATCGTTCCGTGATCTCGATGGACGAGGTCGAGGAATCGATGGAGCGCGTGATTGCCGGACCGCAGCGCAAGGGTCGCGTGATGACCGAGGCCGAGCGCACCACGATTGCCTACCACGAGAGCGGTCACGCCCTGGTGGGTCACATCCTGGAGCACTCCGATCCGGTCCACAAGATCTCGATCGTCAGCCGTGGCCAGGCGCTGGGCTACACGCTGCAGCTTCCGCAGGAGGACCACTTCCTCAAGACCAAGAACGAGATGCTCGACGAGCTCGCCGTGTTCTTGGGCGGTCGCGTTGCCGAGGAGCTCATGTGCGATGACATCACGTCGGGCGCGAGCAACGATCTGGAGCGCGCAACCAAGATGGCGCGCGAGATGGTCACGCGCCTGGGCATGAGCGAGGAGCTGGGCACGCAAGTGTTTGGCGAGGCGCAACATCAGGTGTTCCTTGGTCGCGATTACGCCGATCACCAGGATTACTCCGAGGAGACGGCGCGCCGCATCGATATCGAGGTCCAGCGCATTATGCGTGAGGCCCATCGTCGTGCGGTCGAGATTCTGGACGCCCGTCGCGATCAGCTCGATCTGATGGCGAAGGTGCTGCTTGAGCGCGAGACCGTCGAGGGCGACGCCGTGAACGCCCTGCTCGACAACGAGTGGAATGCCCACCTTGAGCGCGAGGGCGATATCCTGGCGGCCAAGGAGGAGCGCAATGCCAAGGCGGCCGGCATGCCGACCAAGAAGCGCGTGCCTCGAATGAGCGAGGAGGAGCTGGCGGCTGATGCCGCGGCCTTTGCGCAGGCGGCCATGCAGGAGGATGCCGAAGCCGCATCCGATGATGCTGACGATGACCATGCCGTCGTCGATGCCGACACCGACGCCGACAAATAGTCTTTGTGGCGAAAGCCTCCGCGGGGAAACCTGCGGAGGCTTTTTCTTTTGAGCGATATGGGGCCGTCTGTTGATTGGGGACAGACTTAAATGAGCGTTTTCACGCATTTAAGTCTGTCCCCAATCAACATTGCTGCGGCACTTTGCTCGGCTAAAGCGTACAATAGCGCCTATGCGAAAGGGGAACAGATGATCAACGAAACTATGTATGCTCGCGGTGCGGAAAGCTCCATCATCCGTGAGATTTTTAGCTATGGCCTTGAGCGCAAGGCGCAGATCGGTGCGGAAAACGTATTCGATTTTTCGCTGGGCAATCCGAGCGTTCCGGCACCCGCTGCTGTGGCGGAGTCCATTAAGAAGGCCCTGGAGCTGCCGAGCGACCAGCTGCACGGCTACACGCCCGCACCGGGCCTGCCGCAATGTCGTGCCGCTGTGGCCGAATCGCTCAACCGCCGCTTTGGCACGAGCTATGAGGGCAAAGACGTCTTTATGACGGTGGGTGCCGCGGCTTCGCTCACCTGCGCGCTCAACGCCGTTACGAATCCGGGCGACGAGGTTATTGTTATCGCCCCGTACTTTCCGGAGTATCGCGTTTGGATTGAGAAGGCCGGCTGCACGTGTGTCGAGGCGCTTGCCAACGAGGACACATTCCAGCTGAGCGTGGATAACGTATTCAAGGCGATCACCGACAAGACGGCAGCCGTCATTATCGACTCGCCCAACAACCCGACCGGTGCCGTATATACGCGCGACACGCTGACGCGACTGGCCAATGTTCTGCGCGAGGCCAACGCTCAGCGCGATCCCGAGAATCCGATTATGCTCATCTCGGATGAGCCGTACCGCGAGATCGTGTACGGTGCCGAGGTGCCTTGGGTGCCCTCGATCTACGAGCACACCATCGTGTGCTACTCGTATTCCAAGTCGCTGTCGCTGCCGGGTGAGCGCGTGGGGTGGATCTTGGTTCCCAACACCAATCCGCAGGCTGCCCGTCTGATGCCGGCCGTTGCCGGTGCCGCCCGTACGCTGGGCTTCGTGTGCGCGCCGGCGCTCTTTCAGCGCGTAATTATCGACTGCATCGATGAGCCGAGTGACGTTGAGGCCTATGCACGCAACCGCACCGCGCTTACCGACGCACTAGCGGAGTATGGCTACACCTATGTTGAGCCGGATGGCGCGTTCTACCTATGGGTGAAAGCATTGGAGCCCGATGCGAATGCGTTTTGCGAGCGCGCAAAGAAGTATGAGTTGCTTGCGGTTCCCTCGGACAGCTTTGGTATGCCGGGTTGGTTCCGCCTGGGCTATTGCGTGAGCTACGAAACGATTGTCAATTCGTTACCCGCTTGGAAACAGTTGGCGGACGAGTATCGTTAAAAGTAAAGCGCTCTGCCTACAATGTTTTACGTGAAACGGGGTTTGGTGTTAAGCCGGACCCCGTTGTCATGGACGTTGTGTCTTTGGGATGGAGTGGTTTTACGACTATCGAAGGCTATGCGTACAATGAATATAAGCGACGGCCGTGCCAGATAAGGAGATCTGATGCCCTACCTGCTTTCTTGTGACATTCATACCCATACGATGTTCTCTGCGCATGCATATTCGACCATTGAGGAGAATGTGTACTGGGCGGCAGAGCGTGGTCTGCAGGTGCTCGGATCTGCCGACCATTTGAGCTCTATGGTTACGGCTTGCCCCAATGACCTGCGCAGTTACCAGTTCTTTATCAACCAGGATATCTGGCCGCGCATTTGGAGCGGCGTGCTGGTGCTGCGTGGTGCCGAGGCCGATATCGTTTCGCTGGACGGAAGCCTGTTTGGCGAGGACACTCCTGTCACGCTCGATATTGCCGGCGATTCGTACAGCCGTCAGCATTCGCTGTTCGATTTGGTTACGCGTAATTTGGATTATTTGGTTGCGAGCGTGCATAATCCGCAGATTGCTGAGGGCGCGACGCTGGCCCAGACGACCGAGATGTATATCAATGCCCTGGAGCACCCCAAGGTGTTCATGCTGGGTCACACGGGGCGTTCGGGCGTGCCGTTCGATATCGACGAGGTGCTGTTGGCAGCTAAGGCCAAGCACAAGATTATCGAGATCAACAACCATAGTCTTGAACACGGTGTCGACACTGAGCATTGGGCCGTATGCCGCAAGATTGCCGAGCGCTGCGCCGAGCTGGGCGTGGGCATTGGCGTGTCGACCGATGCCCACATTGGCATGGCCATTGGCAAGCTCGATCACGCGCGCAAGATGCTCGACGAGATTCACTTCCCACTGGATTTGATCGTGACGCGCGACCGCGAGACGCTGCTGTGCGAGATGGCGGCAGCCGACGTGTGCGATCTGCGCAATGGGATGTAGCGGAGTTTATAAACCAAGCGAAGGGGGCGGCCCAGGCGGGTCGCCCCCTTTCTTGTCCCAAAAATCTACTGAGGTTGGTTAGCGGCGTTCGAGGACCGCTACGGTTTCGGTGTGGTCGGTGTGAGGGAACATGTCGACTGGCGTGATCTTGAGCAGGCGATAGCCTCCGTCGAGGAGCTGGTGCAGGTCGCGCTCTTGGGTCACGGGGTTGCAGCTGATATAGGTGATGCGGCGCGGCTTAAGTGCGCAGGCAGCTTCGAGGAACTCGGGCGTGGAGCCGGCGCGCGGCGGGTCGATGGAAAGAACGTCGACGCGTTCGTTGTTGTCGGCGGCATCCAGGATGTAGTCGGTGGCGTCGTCGGCCATAAACCAAGCGCTGCGGGTGAGGCCGTTGAGCTCGGCATTGCGACGTGCGTCGGCAATGCCCGCCGGGTTGCGCTCAACGCCGAGCAGCATAATGCCGATACCCTTGTTCTGGGCGGCTTTGGCTGTGCACAGGCCGATAGTTCCGCTACCGCAATAGGCATCCATGAGTACGTCGCCCTGCTGCAGGTCCATGCCGTCAATCGCGAGCTGATAGAGCAGCTCGGTCTGCTGCGGGTTGGTCTGGTAGAACGCGGTGGGGGAGATATCGAACTCGCAGCCGAGCAGCTGGTCGCGCATGCACTCGGCGCCATATACAATGCGGGTTTCCTCGCCGAGGATGGCGTTGCCGGGGCGTCCGTTGATGTTTTGGGCGACGGTGACGATGCGCGGATCGAGTGCGGCGACAGCCTCAAAGAACTCCTGCGCATGCGGCAAGTCGCGCTGAGCGGTCACGAGCGTGACCATGACCTGGTCGGTACGCCAACCGCAGCGGACGACGGCATAGCGAAGCAAACCAAGATGCTTGTCCTCATTAAAGGCGGGAATATGCAGCCGCTCAGCTTCGCGTGCGATGCCGTTGAGAATCTGACGGGCGCCCGGTGCCTCGACGGGGCATTCGGGTACGGCAACGATCTTGTGCGTGCCGCGCTCAAAGAAACCGCAACGGACAGCGCCCTCCTTACCGGGAGCAAAGGGAGTGGCGGCCTTATGGCGAAAACCGCGCGGCGCAGGATATTTGCCCGGGTCGCCCAGGGTGACACCCATGCCACGAATAGGATCTACAGCAATGCCCTCACGCTCACAAAGCGAAGCAAAAAGCTCCTCCATAGCAGCCTGCTTAGCTGCCAACTGCTTTTTATAAGGACGATTGAGCGCCGTGCATCCGCCACAAGCTCTCATGATGGAACAGGGAGACTTGGGATCCACAGCCTTACGCGCAGGCGAAACCGGATCTTTATGCGGACGCTTGGAGCGAGTCTGAGACGCTTTGTCTCCGCCTCGACGAGAGTCAGAACGCTTGGTCTTAGCCCTGCTCTTGGTCGATTTGCTTTTTGCAGCTTTAGGAGACTTGGATTTCGTAGAAGATTTCTCCTCCTTCGACCCCTCAACCGCCTCCACCAAAGCACGACGAGCCCTACGCTCCGCACGAGATTCTGCCATCAATAACTCCACTTATTCATGAATTAAAGCTGCAAGTATTGTACCGTGCCAAGCCAGCAGACGATATACAAGCGGTTTATTCGTGTCAGTGATAAGCCCAACGACGGTTGCCCGCCGCGTGAGGGGTGTGGGGGTTAAGTTTATCGCGAGTTCCGCACGAACAGGAGGCCACTTAATGTGGCCTCCGTCGTGAGCAGGACTGTAGAGCAGGAAACTTAACCCCCACACCCCTCACGCGGCGGGCAAACTCGCCTTGTGCTCTATCACGCTAAAGTGTATGATTCTGAACGTTACACGACTCACTTTACTTAACTAAAGTGCCACCAAGGGGGAATACCATGAATACCGATATGTCTCGTCGTCAGTTTGTTGGTCTAGCCGGTTCGCTCGCTACGGTTCTAGGTCTTGGCCTGGTAGGCTGCGGTGGTGGTGCCGGTAAGGGTTCCGCTGCCGGTTCTGCTGCAGCCAAGGATGTGAAGGGCGCTGCGGAGTCCAAGAAGCTCGTGGTGGGCTTTGATAAGTCCTATCCTCCGTACGGCTTTGTGGGCGACGATGGCGAGTACACCGGCTTTGATCTCGATCTGGCCAAGGCTGTTGCCGATAAGCAGGGCTGGGAGGTCAAATACGAGGCCATCGACTGGGATGCCAAGGATACGCTGCTTAACTCGGGCGCCATCAACTGCATCTGGAATGGCTTTACCATGGAGGGCCGTGAGGACGACTACACGTTCTCCGAGCCGTACATGCTCAACGAGCAGGTGCTGGTGGTAAAGAAGGATGCAGGCATCAAGAGCTGGGACGATCTTGCCGGCAAGACCGTGATTACCCAGACCGATTCCGCTGCGCAGGATGTGCTTGAGGGTGACCAGAAGGATCTGGCGGCGACGTTTGCCACGCTCGACACCATCGGTGAGTACAACACGGCGTTTATGCAGCTCGAGAGCGGCGCGGTCGATGCCGTGGCTTGCGACCTTTCGATTGCCCAGTATCAGCTTGCCGCCAAGCCCGATGCTTATACGCAGCTTGATGAGCCGCTGTCCAGCGAGCACTACGCCGTCGGCTTTAAGAAGGGCGACACCAAGTCGGCCGACGCCGTGACCGAGTCGCTCAAGGCACTCTACGATTACGGTACGGTTAAGGATCTCTGCGACAAGTATTCAAGCTATGGTCTATCTTTCGATAATTGGGTGCTCAAGTAATGTCTATTCAGGTCATGATGCAGATGCTTGGCCAGGGATTCTTGGTCAGTTTGCAGTTGTTTGTGCTGACACTGCTGGGGTCGATTCCGCTGGGAATCCCCGTGGCGTTTATGCGCATGAGCAAAATCGCGCCGCTTCGCTGGATTGCGCGCATCTACATTTCGGTCATGCGCGGTACGCCGCTCATGCTGCAGATGTTTGCCATCTACTTTGCCCCGTACTACGTGTTTGGCATTTCGCTCACGCCCGATTCCAAGTGGACGGCGTGCGTCGTGGCGTTCATCATCAACTACGCCGGTTACTTTGCCGAGATCTATCGCTCGGGCTTGCAGTCCATTCCGCGCGGTCAATACGAGGCTGCCGAGGTGCTGGGCTATTCGCGCGTGCAGACGTTTCTGTATATCGTGATGCCGCAGGTCGCCAAGCGTATTCTGCCGGCGATGGGCAACGAGATCATCACGCTGGTCAAGGACACGTCGCTGGCGTTTGCCATTGGCGTGGGTGAGATGTTCTCGACGGCCAAGGCGCTGGTCGCCTCGCAGGTGAGCATGGTGCCGTTTGCGATCGCGGCGCTGATTTACTGGGTCTTTAATTTCGTCGTCGAGATGCTGCTGGGCGCCGCCGAGAAAAAATTGGATTACTACCATGATTAATTCGGTAATGAATATATCGAACGCGCGTAAGGCGTTTGGCGGCAATGAGGTGCTCAAGGATATCTCGCTTGAGGTGAAGCGTGGCGAGGTCGTGGCGATTATCGGGCCTTCGGGTGGCGGCAAGTCCACGCTGCTGCGGTGTGCCACGCTGCTCGAGACACTCGACGGAGGCTCGCTCTCGTTTGGCGACCTTGCCGTT
This sequence comes from Collinsella aerofaciens, assembly GCF_028206995.1. GTDB lineage: Bacteria > Actinomycetota > Coriobacteriia > Coriobacteriales > Coriobacteriaceae > Collinsella > Collinsella aerofaciens_AQ. The sequence continues at coordinate 12,636 of NZ_JAQLFL010000016.1, forward strand.
GCGACGGATGCGGGTTCGGGCGCGGTCTATGCGAAGGGCGATGTGCCCAAGCAGGCGCGCTCGCGATTCGGCCTGGTGTTCCAAAATTACAACCTGTTCCCGCACTATACGGTGATGAAAAACATCACCGATGCGCCGATTCGCGTGCTTAAGCGTCCGCGCGAGCAGGCGGAAGCCCGCGCTCACGAGCTGATTGCACAAATGGGGCTGACGGGCAACGAGAACAAGGTGCCGTGTGAGCTTTCGGGCGGTCAGCAACAGCGTGTGAGTATCGCCCGCGCCCTGGCGCTCGATCCGGAAATCTTATTCTTTGACGAGCCGACCTCGGCGCTCGATCCCGAGCTAACGGCCGAGGTGCTGCGTGTCATTAAAGACCTGGCGGCGCAGAATATGACGATGGTGATCGTGACCCATGCGATGCAGTTTGCGCGCGATGTTGCCGATCGCGTGGTCTTTATGGACGGAGGCCGCATTGTCGAGGAGGGCCCGGCCGAGCAGGTTATCGATCATCCGCGTGAGCAACGTACCCGTGAGTTCTTGAGTCGTATCGAGGGCTAAGCTCAGCTATGTATTGAGAAGACGCCGCCGCGGGTCTTATGGACTGCGGCGGCTTTTATTTGTATCGATGGGGTTTAATAATCGCCTGGCATACTTGCTCTGTCCTCTCGCCGCCTGTATTCATACGTGCGCCGAAAGGTATGCATGGACAGCCGCCCGTGAGGGTAGGGTGGTGGCATAGGACATTTGGAGGGTGAGTCGGCTCGGCTGCCGACCATGCTGCTCCCGGGATGGCACCGACCGCGAACTCTCCCCGTTGGCGTCGCGCATTGCGCGCGGCCCTGCAAGGAGGTCATCATGGGTGCTCCCAAGACCGGTAACGTAAGGAACGTGGTGCTCGTAGGCCAAGGCGGGGTGGGCAAGACTTCACTCGCCGAGGCCATGCTCCACCTTTCCGGCAAGACCGCCCGCCTGGGCGGCCACGACGGCACCAAGCCCACGCTCGACTATGACCCCGAAGAGGTCAAGCGTGCATTTTCCATCTCGACGACCATCGCGCCGATCGACTGGAAGGGCGCGCGCATCAATGTTCTCGATGCCCCGTGCTACCCCGATTTTATCGGCGACGCCTTTGCCGCGATGAGCGTCTGCGAGACGGCTCTGTTTGTGGTCGACGCCGAGGCCGGCCCGCAGCCTACGACGGTTAAGCTCTGGTATGCCGCCGAGGACCTGCGACTGGCGCGTGCGGTGTTCGTAAACCGCCTGTCGCGCTCCGAGGCCAGCTTTGCGACCACGATGGACCTGCTGCAAGAGCGCTTTGGCACGCGCCTGGGCGCCGTGACCCTTCCCTGGGGCGAGGGCGAGGACTTTGACGGCATCATCGACCTGGTGCGCATGAAGGCGCGCCATTGCAACGGCACCGAAGCCGTTGAGTCGGAGATTCCCGAGGAGTATCGTGCCCAGGCCGAGGAAGCCCATGACCATCTGTGCGAGCTGGTGGCCGAGGCTGACGATGAACTGATGATGAAGTACTTGGAAGGCGAGGAGACGCTGACGCAGGAGGAGCTTGAAGGCCTGCTGTCGAAGGCGATCGCCGAGCGCATCTTTGTGCCGGTCTTTGCGGGCGATTGCATTAAGGAGCAGGGCGTCAACTCGCTGATGGACGACATCGCCACATACTTCCCGGCGCCGACCGACTACGGCGAGATGCCGCTTATCGACGGCGATTCGCTCAAGATTTCAAGCGACGATGACCGTCCGGTGGCGTTTGTGTTTAAGACGCTGGCCGATCCGCAGCAGGGCCGCATCAGCTTTATCAAGGTGCTGACGGGCACGCTTGAGCCGGGCCTTGAGCTGATCAACGCGCGTACCCGCAAGAGCGATCGTCTGGCTCACCTGTATGTGATGTGCGGCCGCGACATGACCGAGGTCGGTCACGCCTATGCCGGTGACATCATCGTGGCGCCCAAGCTGGCTGCCGAGACGGGCGATACGCTCTCCATTACCGGTAAGGTCGAGGCTGCGGCGTTTAAGTTCCCCAACTCTCAGTACCGCATCGCCATCGAGGCCGAGAATCGCGGGGACGAAGAGAAGCTCTACACGTTTATCGAGAAGGCCTGCAAGGCCGATCCGACCATGAGCATCGACCGCGACGAGGAGACTGGTCAGACCATTATCTCCGCCGTTGGTGAGGCGCAGGTTTCGGTGTTGCTCAACCGTTTGGAGGATCGCACCAAGGTCGTGGCAAAAAGCGTGCCGATCCGCATTCCGTATCGCGAGACCATTCGCCGTACGGCAAGCGCGCAGGGCCGCCACAAGAAACAGACTGGCGGTGCCGGTCAGTATGGCGACTGCTGGCTGCGCGTTGAGCCGCTCATTGGACCCGACGGCACGAGCGACGGCTACGAGTTTGTGGATGAGGTTGTGGGCGGTCGCATTCCGCGCTCGCTGATCCCCGCCGTGGACAAGGGCGTCCAGGAGACCATGAAGGACGGCATCATTGCCGGCTATCCGCTCACGGGCATTCGCGTGGCTGTGTACGACGGCTCGTATCACAGCGTCGACTCCAACGAGATGGCGTTCCGCGCGGCGGCTCGCATCGGCCTGCGCAAGGCGTGCGCCGATGCCGACCCGGTGGTGCTGGAGCCCATCGAGGAAATCACGGTGACTATTCCCGAAAGCTACGCCGGCGCTGTGATGGGCGACATCTCGGCATCGCGCGGTCGCGTGACGGGCATGGAGACCGATGAGCGCGGTGACACCGTGGTTATCGCACAGGCGCCGCTGGCCGAGCTGACGGATTACTCGACGCGCCTGCGCTCTATCACGCGCGGCACGGGCGACTTTACCATGAAGCCCGCCGGCTACGAGCAGGTGCCTTATGACGTTCAGGCCAAGCTGGTCGAGCGCTATGAGGAGGGCCGCGCCAAGTAACGTGTGGTTTTGCCTGCAATGTAGGTGCTGACGAAAAGGCCGTCCTGGGTAACTGGGGCGGCCTAATTTGATCCCCTGGGGACGGAGGGAAACGGATCATGTTTTTGGGTTACGGGCGGCGCGGTCGGCACTAGTCTCCGGATGCCTGGTTGCGGCCGGTGGCGTAGTCGATCTGCACGTGCGGCTGCAGGTTGTAGCAGTACACGTGGAAGCACAGGGTCTTGCCGTGGTCCTCGATCGATTGTGCCTCCAGGCGAACGCCGCGACAGACGAGTTCCTCTTCGTTGTACATGGGCGTGACGCGGTAGAGCACATGGTTGCCCGTATCGCGAATATAGTTGAGAATCTGCTCTTCAAACGGTAGCATGCCCGTCTCGTTGAGATAGCGCGTGCCGGTGAGGAGATTTTTGCGGTTGGCGTTTTCGCCGCAGAGCGACCAGGCGATGAGGTGGCAGCGGTTGTAGAGGCTCTGGCCTGGAATAAAGTCGTAGCGCTGCTGGTGCCAACCGGCAGGATGGATACGCGAGATATCGCCGCGCTTTCCCTGTCCGAGCGACTCGGGGCCTACGCAGGCGAGCGCCTTGCGAGTGCGGCCCAGGCTGTCGAGCTTGGAGAATTTCTTAAAGCAGCCCTCTTCGGTGGCACGCTCATACTCGTCGAGCGTGAACGACGGCATGCCCAACGAGTGCGTGCTGTCGGCGCGAAGGGCAACGTAGGGGTTGCCGGCGTAGTCGGGAATGCTGCTGAGATAAACACCGCGGGCGCGGTTGAGGTCGGGGTTTTCGACCTCGTCGATGGGGGTGGCGGCGCTGTCCGCGGAAGCGCCGTCGCCGGTGTCGGTTGCGGCGGAATCGGAGCCATCGCCAGGGTCCTGGCCGTTTTGAGGGTCCGAGGAGCTCGCCGTTCCCGATTCGAGCCGAGCGACCAGGTCCGCCTCGTCGTCGGTGCGGCTGGGACTTTCGTTTTGTTTCTCGGCCAGAGCTACCGCCTGCTCATCGCTTTGCGGCGACAGCAACTTGGGCGCTCCGTCGAGCGATCCCGTAAACAGCGCAAACCCGAGCACCACGGCGGTGCCGATGGAAAGTACTTGCTTGTAGGCGGGCTTGCGCGACATTGAGGCTCCTGGATGGACGGTTGGGAATCTACCAGTCTAGCAGGAGCCGGCAGGGGCCGTTCTGTCGAACAAATACTCAAGATTTGGGATAGACGCTACGGATTCATTTGCCTCATATGGAGCTGCGGCGGTTGTGAATGTGGGGCCATTCGGCGTTTCCCCAGATAAAACCCGCCAAAATAAACCTGTCCCTTATTGGCGGGTCAGTTAACGCAGTGCAGGTTGAGCATATGCGAGCGAGCGGTCTCCGGGTGCGGTAAGGTGACGTGAAACAAGCGGGCGCTGACCTTTTGGTCGCGCCCGTGAAGTTGAACGTCAGATTGCCGTGTCCGGAGCCCGCGCAGCGCCGAGCGGTTACGCCGTTTGTAAAACGGCGTAACCTAAAGGTTCATGTTGCCGTGAATGTAGGGGGTGACCTCGGGGGAGATATGGTCGCAGCCCAGCTCGCGCAGCGCGGACTCGATGGCGGCGGGCAGCAGGGTCTTGCCCTTGTCGTCGACGGCGGCACCGCCGAGGGTGGCAATCTTGGCGACATCTGCGGGTGCGGCCTCGATATGCATGCAGCCGCCGACCAAGCGCGCGCGTACCTGTGCCAGATCAAGATCGTGCAGGTAATCCTCGCAGGCGCGGATTAAATCGACTTTCTCGCGCGTAAGCTCCTCGCCCGTGGGGACGCGGGTGGCAAGACATGCTCCCGCCGGTAGGTTCCAAACGGGATAGCCCCATGCGCGCAGCAGCTCGCGCTCTTCGTCCTTGGTAAAGCCGACCTCCATAAGGGGTGAGCGTACGCCGAGCTCTTCTGCCGCGCGCATGCCGGGGCGGTAGTCACCGCGATCGCTTGCATTGCTGCCATCGATGACGGTGGGAAAGCCGAGCGACTTGGCGTGGTTGACGATGGCGGTAAAGCCGGCGTGCTTGCAGTGGTAGCAGCGATTAGCATCGTTGCAGGCTACTTGGGGGAGCTGCAGCTGATCCACCGAAAGATTGAGCACGGGGAGCTTAAAATGCGGCCCCTCATTGGCCTGCCCATCAACGGACTGCTCAAACGAAGCCTGCTCGGGCGTGCCGATGAGCGGCGTGGTGAGATGGACGAGAAGAGTATTGGTAGGCATGACGCGGGCGCATACGGCGGCCAAAAAGCTGCTGTCAACGCCGCCGGAAAACCCGATAGCCACGCGCCCGTATGCCAAAAGCAGCTGCTCGAGCGCCGATAGCTTGTCTTGAAGCTCCTCTGCGGGTGCCGTGGTGTCTAAAATCATGAAACGTTCCTTATCGTTGAGTACTCGATCGAAAACTATAATCCTAATGCGTTACTTGCCATAAGACTTCTATCTGTGTAACGAAAGTGCAATATGGTATATACGTTATATACAAGTTGCCAAATGCGGTAGAGTTGCAGCAACGCGACAGCGAGAGTCGATGGGGGACCGATATGATCAAGGCTGTTATTTTTGACATGGATGGAACGCTGGTCGATACCGAGCGTTTGGGGATTAAGGCCTGGAAGGCAGGCGCCGCTGAGCTGGGGCTCGCGATTGATGAAGCGCTGATCCATCAGTTTATCGGCCGCACGCTGCCCGATGTTATGGACATCCTTGATGAGCATTACGGCAGCCATGAAACCACCGAGGCGATCTATCGTCGCCACAAGGAGATTCGCGACGAGATGGTCAAGACCGAACTGGAACTTAAGGCCGGCGCCGCCGAGTGCCTAGACGAGCTGCTGGCTGCAGGCCATCACGTTGGTCTAGCGACGTCGTCGCGCCTCGTTACGGCCGAGCGCAACCTTAAGATGGTTGGCCTCTTTGACAAGTTTGAAACGGTAACGTGTGGCGAGGACGTCGTGCACGGCAAGCCCGACCCCGAGATGTATCTGCTCGCCTGCGAGCGCGCGGGCTTTGCTCCCGAGGAATGTGCCGTGGTCGAAGATTCGCGCAACGGTTGCGTCTCGGGCATTACGGCCGGCTGCCATGTCTTTGCCGTCCCCGATATCGTGCCGCTGCCGCAGGACGTGGTGGATGGCTGCGAGGCCGTGCTCGATACGTTGTTCGACCTGGCGGCGGCAATCAAGACTGTGCGCTAGAAAATTGCGGCGTTGAAACGAGCGATTGCTCACGTTTGCGCTCAAGCAAAAGGGGCCCGGCAATGGTCGGGCCCCTTTTGCTTGAGCGGCGACTTAGCATACTTGCGGGCGTGCTATAGATACGCACCGAGGTTGATGGCCGTGGCGTCGGTCTGGCTGCTTGCCTGGGTGCTGGCGCGTTCCAGCAGGAACGGCCGCACGAGTTCTTGGCGGTTGATGTCCTCGATGGCCGTGACCGCGGTGACGGTGCGCGCGGCAGAGCTGACGTGGATATGCTTGGTCTTTGTCGGGGCCTTGTTCTCGATTTGCTCCATCAGCAGTTGGATACCCTTGCGGCCAATCTCGTAGCCCGGGGGCGCTACCGTAGTGAGCGGGACCGATCCGCTCCAAGCGAGCGGGTTGCCGTCGCATCCGGCCACTCGTACTTGCCCGGGGACAGAGATGCCCTTGTCGACCAGTGCCGAAACGACGCCCGAGGCCAACACATCGGTCAGGCCGACGACAAAATCGGGACGTTCGTCCGCGGGGCGCTCGGCGATTTGGTTGCCGATACCATAGCCGTCGGCCGCCGTGTTCCACTCGCCGGCGTCGATGACTTCGATCTTGATATCGGGGTGCAGGGCGAGCGCCTTATGAATGCCAAGGACGCGCAGGGTGAGTTGCATAAATGCTGCTCGGCCGACGACGACAATATGGTGCGCGCCGCGGGCGATGGCGAGTTCGGCAATGATGCGACCCTGGGCCTCGTTGTCGGCCGCTACGTAGTAGCCGGGCTCGGAGCAATGGATGTCCAGATGGACGATCGGCACGGGCATCTTGGTCATGGCGGGGTGCCAGTCGGGGGATGCCATGGGCTGAACCATGACGCCGGACATCTGGGTGCCCATAAAGTAGCGCAGGTAATGGTCCTCGAGAATATCGTCGTTATCGGCGTTGGCGATGAGCAAGTCGTAGCCGTGCTTGCGGGCCTCGTTGTGGGCGCCGCTGGCGATTTGGAGCGAAAAGCCGTGATCGAGACGGGGGAGCACCAGGCCAAAGGACTTGGTGGCGCCGCCCGCGAGCTGACGGGCGCTTTGGTTGGGCAGGTAGCCAAGGCGATTGATGGTCTCGTTGATGAGCTTGAGGGTCTCGGGGCGCAGCTTTTCGGGGTGGTTGAGCGCGTTGGAAACCGTGCCCAACGAAACCCCGGCCTCGCGTGCGACGTCGCTGATTTTTACCTTTGCCATAGCGGCCCCTTTGATGCGTTTCAAGTACAAGCCAGATTGTAGCATCCCAAACCTTCCAAAAAGGGACAGGTTTATTTTGGCAGGTTTTATCTGGGCAAACGCTATTGCCAGCGCGACCACCACGAAGGGGGCAGGCACCTTTGTGGTGGTTTGGACCGGCTGGACGTGTGTGCATCGAGTGGTATCTAAGTTGAGATACCACTTCTGGTATATCAGCTTGCGTTTGCGTGAGTACAATACTCGAACGTTATACGTCTCAGCGCCCCTTGTGCGTGGACGTCTTGCAGTCACGCGAACGAAGGGATTTATCTTATGTGCGGAATCGTCGGCTACACCGGCTCTGATATTGCAAAGAACATCCTGGTCACGGGCCTCAAGCGTATGGAGTATCGCGGCTATGACTCCTCGGGCGTCGCGCTCGAGGTGGGCGAGGGCGCCGCGGCGCACCTCGACGTCATCCGTCGCGTGGGCAAGGTCGCGGGCTTGGAGAGCGAGCTTTCCAACATTGACAGCGACGCTACCTGCGGTATCGGCCACACCCGTTGGGCCACCCACGGCAAGCCCTCCGTCGTTAACGCTCACCCCCACACCAGCTGCGACGGCCGTATCGCCATCGTCCACAACGGCATCATCGAGAACTTCGCCGAGCTGCGCGAAGAGCTGGAGGGTCGCGGCCACCACTTTAAGAGCGAGACCGATACCGAGGTCTTCGCGCATCTGATCGAAGAGGCTTATGCCGAGGCGCACGACCTGATGGCCTCCGTGCGCGAGGCTTGCACCCACGTGGTCGGTGCCTATGGTCTGGCCGCCGTGTGCGCTGACGAGCCCGGCGTGATCGCCGTGGCCCGCAAGGATTCCCCGATCGTAGTCGGCGTGGGCGAAACCGGCTCCTATGTTGCTTCCGATGTCATCGCGCTCATCGACGCCACCCGCGATGTCGTGGTGCTCGAGGACGGTCAGTTTGCCAAGCTCACGCCCGCAGGCGTCGAGTACACCGACGAGGCCGGCAACGTTATCGAGCCCAAGGTCACCCACATCGACTGGGACCTGGACATGGCAGAAAAGGGCGGTTATCCCGACTTTATGCTCAAGGAGATTCACGAGCAGCCGCGCGTCGTGCGCGACACGCTGGTTGGTCGTATGACGCCGGGCGGCGAGCTCGACATCGACGAGCTGGGCCTTTCGCTCGAGGAACTCAACGACATCGACCGCGTCTACGTGATCGCTTGCGGCACCAGCTATCACGCTGGCCTCATTGCCAAGAATCTCATTGAGGGCTGGGCTCGCATCCCCACCGAGGTGGAGGCGGCCAGCGAGTTCCGTTATCGCAACCCCATCATTACGCCGACGACGCTTGTCGTTGCCGTGTCCCAGTCGGGCGAGACGGCCGATACCCTTGCCGCCATTCGCGATGCGCGCATCAAGGGTGCCAAGGTCTTCGGCATCACCAACGTGGTGGGCAGCCCCGTGGCGCGTGAGAGCGACGGCGTCATCTACACCAAGGCCAACAAGGAGATCGCGGTCGCCTCGACCAAGAGCTTCATCGGCCAGGTCGTGAGCCTTACGCTTTTGGCTCTGCTGCTGGCGCAGGTCAAGTACCGCTTGACCACCAAGCAGGCGCGCATGCTGTTCCGCGAGCTTTCCGATACGGCCGAGCAGATCCAGTGGATTTTGGATACCCAAACCGAGGCCGTGCATGAGGCCGCCCTGCTGTGCAAGGACGCGCAGTCGGCGCTGTTCGTGGGCCGTGGCATGGGTGCCGCTATTTCCTACGAGGGCGCGCTCAAGCTCAAAGAGGTCAGCTACCTGCACGCCGAGGCCTACGCCGCCGGTGAGATGAAGCACGGCCCCATCGCGCTGATCGACCCGGGCTTCCCTGTCATCGCCGTGGCCACCAAGAGTGCCACCTACGACAAGACCGTGTCGAACCTCATGGAGTGCAAGGCGCGCGGCGCCAAGGTCATCGTCGTTGCCACCGAGGGCGATGAGGAGATCAACAAGATCGCCGACTGCATTATCCGCGTGCCAGCAGTCCGCGACGTGTTCAGCCCCATCACGGCGAGCGTCCCGCTGCAGCTGCTCGCCCGCGAGGTCGCCATCCTGCGCGGCTGCGACGTCGACCAACCCCGAAACCTGGCGAAAAGCGTCACGGTCGAGTAGTTGGTTCCGCCGTTCTAGCGACTAAGGCCCGGCTCCGCATCAAGACGGAGCCGGGCCTTGTTGCATTTGCTCGGATAAAACCTGCCAAAATAAACCTGTCCCTTTTTGGCAGGTTAGCGGAGCTTGCTGGTCTCGAAGTACTCGGGGAACTGGTCCAGAACCTCGGTTTGATTGCGGAACATCATGTGCAGGTGCTTGCTGACCAAAAAGCTCGCTTCGATGGGGTCGCGACCGGCGATAGCGCGGCGAATCTGCTTGTGCTCGTTCACGATGTCCTGATTGTCGAGAACCTGCGTGGCGGCGCGCAGCCAGCGGAAGCGCTCCAGGTCGGCATTGGTCTCTTCGAGCCACGACCACACGGTGCTGCGACATGCGATGCTAAAAATCATGTGATGCATGAGGTTGTCGCTCAAAAAGAAGCCGATGCGATCCTCCTCGGCCATGGCCTTTTCCTGCAGCACGATGGCGCGGTCGAGCTGCTCGATGCCGGCCGACGTGGCGCGCGCACAGCACTCCACAATCACCTGCTTTTCCAGATGCTCGCGGATGTAACAGGCACTCTCGGCAAGGGTGAGGTTGATGGGCGAGACGTAGGTGCCGCTCTGGGGCACGGTGCGCACCAGGCCTTCCTGCGCCAAGCGAACCAAAGCCTCGCGCACGGGCGTGCGACCCATGTCCAGGTCATCGCAAAGCTGCTTGACGCCCAGCTTTTCGCCCGGCTTGTAGTCCAGGTAGACGATTTTGCGTCGAATGGTGTGGTAGGACTGGTCCTGTAGGCTCGTTTCCTGCTCGCCGACGTGCATCGATTCTTCCATAGCGCCTCGCAACTGTTCTATCAAACTCATATGTCAGTTGTTAATTATGCCGCGAATCAGCTCTCCGCGGTGGGTAATTCGGCTGTTGCCTGAGAACTATCGCGGCATCTTAGTCTGTGTTTGCGCAAGGCTGTGCTCAATGTTGCCGTATCATAAGCCGTCGCAAACGTGAAATAGAAAGAAGGAATCCCATATGCAACTGGCAAATATCGTACGCGAGCGCTGGAAAGGCGTCTTGTTCTGCCTGATCATCGCCATTCCCGCGACGTTGCTCGGCAAACAGGTTGAGGTGGTCGGCGGTCCGGTATTCGCCATCCTCTTTGGCATGGTCCTGGCGCTCGTCTTTCCCAAGAATCGTCGCGAACAGCTCGCCGCCGGCGTCACCTATACGTCCAAAATAGTCTTGCAGTACGCGGTTATCCTGCTTGGCTTTGGCATGAACCTCTCCCAGATTCTGTCCAAGGGCGCCCAGTCGCTGCCGATTATCGTGGCGACAATCTCGACCTCGCTTGTCATCGCCTTTGTGCTCTGCCGCGTTATGAACGTGCCGGGCAAGATCGCGACGCTTGTGGGTGTGGGTTCGTCGATTTGCGGCGGTTCTGCCATCGCTGCGACCGCACCCGTCATCGATGCCGACGATCGCGAGATTGCCCAGGCTATTTCGGTCATCTTCCTGTTTAACGTTATCGCGGCGCTCGTGTTTCCGACGCTCGGCGGCATGCTCGGGCTGACCAACGAGGGCTTTGGCCTGTTTGCCGGTACCGCCATCAACGACACCTCGTCCGTAACGGCTGCGGCGAGCGCCTGGGACAGCATGCACCCCGGCGCCAATGTGCTCGAGAGCGCCACAGTGGTCAAGCTCACCAGGACGCTGGCCATTATTCCCATCACGTTGGTTCTCGCATGCTGGCAGATGCATCTGGCGCGCAAGGCCGGCGGTGACGCCAAAAGCACGTTCTCGCTTAAACGCGCGTTTCCCATGTTCGTGCTGTTCTTTGTGCTGGCGAGCGTGATCACCACGGTGCTTCAGCTTCCCGCGTCCTTTACGGCGCCCATCAAGGAGCTGTCGAAATTCTTTATTGTGATGGCCATGGCGGCTATTGGCTTTAATACCGATATCGTCGAGCTGGTCAAAAAGGGCGGCAAGCCCATCGCATTGGGCTTTTGCTGCTGGATTGGCATTGCGTGCATGAGTTTGGGAATGCAACACGTACTGGGAATCTGGTAGAGAAGTAGCTTGTTTGCGTGCTGGTTGCTGGTGAGCGCATTCTCACGGTGGAGCGATAGGAGCTCTTGCGGGTATGGCTTGTCCGCAGGTTTATAAGTCCCGAAGAGCTCTTATCGCCCCGCCAGGATGGCGATGCGGGGCAACACCTATACTCGCAGGACGGCGCTTTCTGCCCTATAGTGTTTGGTGAGCAATATCGTTCAATTTTGAAACACTCGGTCGTGCGACCGTCGGCGGCTGCATGTCGCCGCGGACAGGGGCAAATCATGGATAGCGATGCCAAGCTGAACATCTTGACCGAGGCCCTGGCTGCTGCCGGGGCCTCGGCATTGGCAATCGATGCGCGTGGGGACGTCGCGATCTCGACCATGAATGACGCGGCGCTTGAGCGGGATGTGGCGGCTTTTGTAGCTGAGCGCTTCGACCGTATAGGAGACGGCGCGCGTCTGGTTATGGGGCGTGCGGGTGCGCGCCTGAGCCTGACCGTTCGCCCCACCGACAAAGAGGGCGGGGGGCTTTGGGTCGTCGTGGTCCGCGAGGTGCGCGGTGCCGCGGCGCATGCGGGCATCGAGTGGCTCAACGCCGACGAAGTTGAGGCCCGCTACGAATCGAGCGCGTACGGCATCGTTGAGGGGGCGGCCTCGGTGGCTGCGCCGGTTGCAGAGAGTTACGCGCGCGGTGTGCCTCTTATGCTCGAGGGCGAGCTGGGAGCGGGTCAGGTCGAGATCGCCAAGCGCCTCTATCTGGACGGTCCTTTTGCCGATCAGCCCTTTGTTTCCGTTGCGCTCGATGAGCTCACCGAGCGCGGTTGGCGCCATGTACTCAAAAGCGTCGAATCGCCGTTGTTCCAAATGGGGCTGACCCTTTGCATTGAGGGCTGGAACGCGGTTGGCCCCCAGCGCCTCCGCGAGCTGGTCTCCACGATGACCGACACCGCGTTGGCGACGCGCTGCCATGTGGTGCTGACGGCGAATGACATGCCGGGCGGCGGCGAAAGTGATCAAGCCGCCTTTGTGACCGAGCGCTTCGCCTGTGCGGTGAGCGTCGCGCCGGCAATCGCCGAGCAGGGGGCCGCGTCGACGAAGGTCGCGCGCTATTTGGAATATCTCGCTGATGCATTTGGGACGGCAGCGCCCACGCTGTCTGCCGCGGCGACGAAGACGCTCGATGCTTACCGCTGGCCGCGCAACTATCTGCAGCTCCGCGAGGTCTCGGAACGACTGTATATATTGGTGGGGACGGGCACGGTGGACCGCGCTGTGGCGGAGGAAGTGCTCGCCCAAGAGGACGTGATTAAGACCGCAACCTTTGGCGCCCCGACGCTTGAAAGTGACCTGTATATCCTGCGACCGCTGGCCGATACCGAGCGAGATATCGCGCATCTGGTTGTAGACCATCTCCACGGCAACCGAACCCGTGCGGCGGAGGTGCTGGGCATAAGCCGTACAACGCTGTGGCGCTTGCTGAAGGACGATGACCGTTGAGCGAGGCGCCCGTGACCGCACGCGACGCGTGTGCTACAGTCCAAAGCGTTATTGTTTCGATTTGGTTACGGCGTGCGAGGGCATATGGCTGAGACTTCAAAACCGAGCCGCAGAAGGCGGAGTGCCGCGCCGGTCAACCGACGCACAACATCGGTGACGTGGGGCAAACACGCCTCGGGGTTTGATGGCTCGTTCAAGCGCACTAAATACGGCTATCCTTCGGCAAGCGCCCGCTTGGCAATGCAGGCAGAGTCCTCGCTGTGGGGCCGCAAACGCGTGGTGGGCTCAAAGCTCAAGCACGACGGAACGCTCGGCTACATCAGCCGCGGGGCGGCTCGCCGCAGCGGGCTCAATCCCGCCGGCTGGCATCGCTACGTGCCGATCGTGGCCGCCGTTGCAGTGATCGTCATCGCGCTCGCTGCGCTCGGATATGCCGGCGGTGGCGCCAACTTGGACGCAATGTTTAAATCGCCCGAGCTCGCGCATGTAGGTACAGAAGTTGTCGAGGGCGCTCAGGCCCAGACGAGCGTCGCGCCCCAGCGCAGTATCGTTGCGGCGGCCTCCACCATCGCCGATGTGCAAAAGGACGAAGACAAGCAAGGCGACGACGTCGATGCGAATCAGACGAGCGAAACGGCAATAACTCCATCGGCGGGATAAGTTGCGAGTGGGGCAGCTAATTTGGGACGGGGCTTTTTTAGCTGCCCAAGACAGTGGCTCATTCGATGTCAGTCGCCAAAAGCGAGCGAGCCGCATTTGCGCCAAGGTGACGTGAAATGAGAGGGCGCTGACCTTCTGGTCGCGCCCTCGAAATTGAACGTCAGATTGGCGTGAATGCGGCCCGCGCAGCGTCAACGAGCCCGCCGTTCGGTAGAATGGCGGAACTAATTACCTTACGTAGACCACGTTGTCGCGGCGGGGTTTGGGCTCGGGCAGCGTGTCCTCGGCATAGCCCAGAATGCAGTGACCGACACCGCGCAGGCTGCCGTCGGCGGGTAGACCCCAACTGGCCAGTAGCTCCAGGCCCTCGGGCGAATCGAAAACCTCGTGGGCGCGATGAATCCAGCACGAATCAACGCCCAGCGCATAGGCAGCGTTGAGCAGGTTGCCCATGGCGAGCGAGCCGTCTTCCAGATGTGTGGGCACGCTGCGGTCAACCAGCACCACCACAACGGTCTTGGCGCCATAGAAGGGGTCGCTGTTGCTGCCCATGACTTGCGCGTTGAGCTGCGAGAGACGCTCGACGGTCGCGGGGTCGGTGACGGCGACAAACGTCACCGGCTGGCGGCCCATGCCGCTCGGTGCATATTGGCCGGCTTCGATAATATGTGCAAGCTTTTCGGCCTCGACGGGACGATCGCTGTAGTTGCGGCAGCTGCGGCGGTGAATGAGTGCTTCGATAGTCTCCATGGTGTCTCCTTGCGGTGGCGTTGCAGATGCCCCGTTCATACCCGTCGGGCTCAAACGATAGACGGTCAATTGCCCGGCCAAAAGGATAGATTCCAATTGGGAAAGTAGGTTTGCATAAAAGTACCTTCAGAATGTGACAAACAAATGGGATGGTTAAACGTTTTATCCCGTCTACCCTGCGGTTTTTTACCACTTGCCTAAATGACGAACGCATAACCTCTGATAAAGGTTTTACTAAAGGAGTACCAACGTTTATCAATGCGCCGTGGTGGCGCCGGGCCAGGAGGTAACATCATGTTCCAGGCTGGAGATGTCGTCGAGACCGATTTCGAAGGATTTCTGAAGCTGCTGCGTTCCAAGACGCGCGCTTTCGTGTCGATCAACGATCACGAGTACTACATCACGCACACCGATGGCTATTGGCGTGTTCAGGATTGCGAGGCCCTCAACGACAAGGGCCACTTTACTGACTGTTCTGAGTTGGTCAACACGGTCTGCGAGGTCGTCGAGCTGCCGTGGATTGCCGGCAAGAGCCTGCATGACAGCTTCTCGGGCGCTACGGTCTATGAGGCCGTCGCCGCTTAACAGGCAATAAAACCCGATTTTCACGTGACCGCTGGCGCCGCCCCCGCGCCGGCGGTCTTTTTCTGCCGATAGGCCATAAAAATGCACGCATTTGCGGAGAGCCTGTTGACGATAGTCAAAACTCGGACTAATCTAGAGACACATAATTGGTCAAAAATCGGACAATTGAATGGTGGGATAGATGAATAGTGCGGTTACGCTGGTCGACTTCGATCGGTTGCTCAATGGACTCGACCATATCTATTCGGAGTTCTCGCGCGCCTGCGGCCTTTCGGACTGCGCCTACTGGATGCTCGTCGACACGAGTGCAGCGGGCGGAAGCGTTGCCGTGAGTCGGCTGACGAGTGAATGGTTCTACAGCAAACAGACCATCAATTCGGCGATTAAAACGCTTAGGGCGCGAGGGCTTGCGACGTTGGAGTTTGCCGAGGGCAGTCGTAAAAACAAGGTTGTACGCCTGACCGAAGAAGGCGTGCGGTTTGCCAAGCGCTACGCGTTGCCGGCGCAAAAAGCCGAGCAACAGGCATTCGAGGCGCTCGAGCCGTGGGAACAGTGCGAGATCATGCGCTTGGTCGGTAAGTTCTCCCATGTTCTTAACGAAGAGTGCGAGGCATTTAAACGGCAAGTGGCCGCCGAGAACGAGACTGACGATAAGGGCGAGGGGGACGCATGCGACTCTTAATGAGGTTTATGAGGCCGTACCGCGGTCTGATTGCGGTGACGCTGTTTGCGGTGCTGATAGATAACGTCGGTACGCTGTTGGTTCCCACGATGCTGGCGAACATGGTCAACACCGGTATTACCACGGGTGATGTCGACTATATATTACGCAACGGCCTGTACATGCTTATCGCGACCGGCATGGCCAGCGGCGGCACGGTGCTGGGCTGCTATCTTTCGGCGCGCCTGGCCGCCAACGTGGCCTGCGATATCCGCAATGCCGTGTACGACAAGTCGCTCGAGCTGTCCGCCAGCGACTTTGAGCGCTTTGGCACGGGTTCGATGATCACGCGCTCGCTCAACGACATCAACGTGATTCAGCAAGCTGTCCTTCAGACGATTCAGCTGGTGCTGCCGGTGCCGTTCTTGGCCGTGGCAGGCATCATTTTTGCTTGGTTCATCGATCCCGCCATGGGCACGCTGCTGGGCGTGGTGGTTGCGATCGTGCTGGTGGCGGCGGTCTTTACCGTTGCCAACGCCGCGCCGATCTTTATGCGCCTGCAGAGCTTTATCGACCGCATGAACGTGGTGCTGCGCGAGAACATCGTGGGCGTGCGCGTCATCCGCGCATTTAACAAGGAGCGCCACGAGGAGCAGCGCCTGGACGAGGTGTTTAGCGATTACGCGGCCAATGCCATCAAGGTCAACCACCTGTTTGTGGGTCTCGACAGCTCCAGCTTCTTCTTGATGAATATCGCCGAGGTGGCGGTGCTGTGGGTGGGCGGCAACCGCGTGGGCGTCCACGCCATGCAAATCGGTAGCATCTCGGCCGTGCTGGAGTACGCGATCCTGATCCTGTTCTTTGTGATGACGGCGCAGATGGTGATTCTGACGCTCCCACGCGCCGCCGCATGCCTGAACCGTGCGCAGCAGGTGTTGGAGATTGAGCCGAGCATCGTGGACGGCAAGCGCACGCTGGACACGTGCGCGGCGGAGTCTGTTGACGGTGCCGACGCGGTGGCCGTGTTCGACCACATGTCGTTCCGTTTTGACGATGCCGACGAGGATACCCTGTGCGACCTGAGCTTTGCCTGTCGCCGTAGCCAGACCACGGCGATTGTAGGCTCGACGGGTTCGGGCAAGTCGACGGTGGCCAAGCTCTTGCTTCGCTTCCACGATGCCACGAAGGGCGCCATTCGCCTGAATGGCATCGATCTGCGCGACCTTTCGCAAGACGACATCCGCGGGCGTATCGCCTATGTGCCGCAGAAGGCATGGCTGTTCTCGGGTACGGTGGCGAGCAACCTGCGCTTTGGCAACGAAGACGCGACTGAGGCTGACATGCTCCATGCGCTGGAGGTTGCCCAGAGCACCTTTGTGCTCGACCAGCCCCAGGGGCTCGATACGCCGGTGGCCCAGGGCGGCACGAACTTCTCGGGTGGTCAGCGCCAGCGCCTGGCGATTGCCCGCGCACTCATGAAGCATGCCGATCTATATATCTTCGACGACAGTTTTTCGGCCCTGGACTTTAAGACCGATGCGGCACTGCGCCATGCGCTGCAGGACGAGACGTGCGATGCCGCGGTGCTCATCATCGCCCAGCGCATCTCGACTATTTTGCATGCCGATCAGATCGTGGTGCTCAAAGACGGCGAGATCGTGGGCCTAGGCACGCACGACGAGCTCATGGAAACCTGCGAGGTGTACCGCGCAATCGCGGAATCGCAGATGAAGGGAGGTGAGTAGCATGACCGAGGAGCTCAAGAAGCAGGGCATCGTCGATGGCGCTGCGGTTGTAGAGACAGTCGAGGAGACGGGCGTCGCGCCCGACCTGGACGAAGCCGCCAAGGCGGCGGAGCGCGAGGCTCGCCGCCAAGCGCTCTACGAGGAAAACGAACGTGCCGAGGACGAGCGCGCCCGCGCCGAGGCAGAGCGTATGCGCGACGTGGACGACGAAGACGAGGACGAGACGCCTCGGGATACCTGGGCGACGGTGCGCCGCCTGTGGAGTGAGGCTGCCGGCGACCATTGGCGCTTCTATATCGTGTTCGCGAGCATTGTGTTCTATGTCATCTTTAACACCGCCGCGCCGGCATATAGCGCCCGCGTGATCGATGAGCTGTGGGGCCACATTCAGGTGGCGTTTGCCAACGACACCACTTTCAGCATCACCTGGGAGAACTGCGGCAAGACCATTTTCGTCTACTTTATGATCTGGACTGCCGCTGCCTCGTTCTATGCGCTCCAGAGCTTTTTGATGTCGAGCGTCGCTGAGCGTCTCAATCTGCGCCTGCGCAACCGCATCGCGCAAAAGCTCAACCGTCTGCCGCTCGCCTATTTTGACGCGCATCGTCCCGGCGAGGTCGTCAGCCGCGCGACCAACGACCTGGACAAGATGTCCGAGAGCATGCAGCGCGGATTGCTGCAGCTGCTCGTGTCGATCGGCACGGTTGTTGGTGCTGTGAGCGTGATGTTCGTGTTCAGCGTGCAGCTTACGCTCGTCTTTCTGTTCTTTACGGCACTGTCGCTGCTGGTGACGAAGGTCGTCTCGCGCCGCACACACGATGTGACGGGCGAGCGCCAGGAGTGGGTGTCCAAGATTACGAGTGCGGTCGAGGAAGGCTATTCGGGCCGTCTGGTGATCCGCGCGTTTAACCGCGAACGTCAGAGCTCCGCTGAGGTGCACGAGGCTTCGAAGGAACTGGCTCGTGTGAGCACCAAGGCCGACTTTATGATCAATGCTGTCGGCCCCGCAGTGCGCTTTATCGGCCGTTTGGCGCAGATCGTTATTGCGCTTGTGGGCTGCAGCATGCTGGTTGCCGGTCACATGACCGTCGGCGTGTTCCAGGCGTTCTTCCAGTTTATCTACGAGGCGTCCGAGCCCATGACGCAGTTGTCGTTTACCTTCAACTCGCTGCAGAGCGCGTTGGCGAGTGCGGAGCGCGTGTTCGACCTGCTCGATGAGCCCGAGATGGAGGCCGATCCGCTGCCGGACGAGGCCGCCAAGCTGCCGGGTCGCGTTGAGGGTCGCGTCTCCTTTGAGCACGTGCGCTTTGGTTATTCGCCCGACAAGCCGCTTATGCACGACGTGTCGTTTACCGCCGAGCCGGGCCAGAAGATTGCCGTGGTGGGAACCACGGGCGCGGGCAAGACGACGCTCATCAACCTGCTCATGCGCTTCTACGAGATTGACGGCGGGCGTATTACGCTCGACGGCGTGGATACGAGCCGCATGGACCGCGGCGAGCTACGGCAGCAGTTTGGCATGGTGCTGCAGGACGCCTGGCTGTTCGATGGCACGATTGCCGAAAACATCGCCTACGGCTGTCCCGAGGCGACGCGTGAGGAGATCGTGGCGGCTGCGCGCGCCGCGCAGGTCGACTTCTTTGTGCGCACCATGCCGCAGGGCTATGACACGCGCGTGGCCAACGATGCCGAAAGCATCAGCCAGGGCCAGCGTCAGCTGCTGACCATCGCACGCGTGCTGCTCAATAACCCGGCGATTCTCATCCTGGACGAGGCGACCTCAAGCGTGGATACGCGTACCGAGCTTGCCATCGGTCGTGCCATGGACGCGCTCATGCGCGGGCGCACGAGCTTTGTGATCGCGCACCGCCTGTCGACGATCGTGGACGCCGACCTGATCTTGGTCATGGATCACGGCAACATTATCGAGCAGGGCACGCATAAGGAGCTGCTGGCTGCCGAGGGTGCCTACGCCGACCTCTATCTGAGCCAGTTCGCATAATGTGACAAAGGGACAGTCTCTTTGCCACATCACAAATAAGGCGCGCCGGGGATGAATTCCCTGGCGCGCCTTTGCGTTGATGCCGATGTCGTTTTGTGCCGCTTGCGTTCCTAGCGTTCGTCCACGAGCTTGGCGACGAGGGCCTTGAGCTCGGCTACCTCTTGCTCGAGCTCTTTGACGCGACGGGCGTTTTCGGTGATGCCCTGGCGGTTGAGGGCACTCTGCTCGGCGGCGTCATCGGGCATGTACTCGCGATGCTGCTTGGCGTCGAAACTCTCCTCAAACACGCGGCAGCCGTTGCGCTTGATGATGCGTCCCGGCACGCCCACGACGGTGCAGTTGTCGGGCACGTCCTTAACGACGACCGAGTTGCCGCCGATCTTGACGTTGTTGCCGATGCGGATGTTGCCGAGTACCTTGGCGCCCGTGCCCACGGTGACGTTATTGCCGAGCGTTGGGTGGCGTTTGCCGGTCTCGTTGCCGGTGCCGCCAAGCGTGACGCCCTGGTAGAGCACGCAGTTGTCGCCCACAATGGTGGTCTCGCCGATGACGACGCCCATGGCGTGGTCGATAAAGAAGTGCTTACCAATCTGCGCGGCAGGGTGAATCTCGACGCCGGTGATGTGGCGGGTGAGCTGCGAGAGCACGCGGGCGAGCGAGCGATGTCCATGCTCCCACAGCCAGTGCTCGGGCACGTGGTTCCACTTGGCGTGCAGGCCAGGATAGGAAAGGAAGATGACCAGACCGTTTTGCGCGGCGGGATCCTGCGCTTGGACGGTCTTGATGTCCTCGCGAATGGTATTGATAAAGCTCACCGGCCGCCCTCCCTTAGCGCCATGGCAATGCGATTCAATAAAGTATAGCGATTCGCTAGGGATTAGGAAGGACAATCTTAGCGGCATTGCGCAACAGGTGTCAGTTATGCAAACTTGCTGGTAATGGAGTCATGCTTTTGTGGGGTTGCGCACGAGGGGGCGCCGCAACCGTATACTGGTCAACTTGGACGTATCCGCGCCCACAACTGAGAGGTTTTACTTCATGGGTTTCATAAATTTTATCGCCGAGCTGCTCAAAGACCCGCGCACCGCGATCGCCAGCTGGATCGCCGCCGGCCCGCTTATGGCCTACGGCTGCGTGTTCCTGATCATCTTTATCGAGACGGGCGTGGTGTTCTTCCCGTTCCTTCCCGGCGATTCACTGCTGTTTGCCTCGG
Organism: Collinsella aerofaciens; assembly: GCF_028206995.1. Taxonomy (GTDB): domain Bacteria; phylum Actinomycetota; class Coriobacteriia; order Coriobacteriales; family Coriobacteriaceae; genus Collinsella; species Collinsella aerofaciens_AQ. The sequence continues at coordinate 33,293 of NZ_JAQLFL010000016.1, forward strand.
GCTTCTTTGCCCACAGCGGCGGCTTTAACATCGTGGCCCTGCTGGCCGTCGCATGGGCGGCTGCCATCTTGGGTGATCAGTGCAACTTTATGATCGGTCACTTCTTTGGCAAAAAGATCATCGCTTCGGGCAAGGTCAAGGCCATGACGCCCGAGCGCATCAAAAAGTCCGAGGACTTCTTGGACAAGTGGGGTCACCTGGCCATCTTCCTGGGTCGCTTCTTCCCGTTTATCCGCACCTTTGTGCCCTTTATCGCCGGCATGGGCGGCATGCACTGGCGCAACTTTGTCATCTTTAACGTGCTGGGTGGCATTACCTGGTCGACGCTCTTTACACTGCTGGGCTACTTCTTTGGCGGCATCCCCTTTGTGCAGGAGCACTTTGAGTTGCTAATCGTTGGCATCGTTGCCGTGTCGATCATCCCGACCGTGGTCGGTCTGGTTAAGGCTAAGCTGGGCAAAAAGAACGAGTAGCTCGAGCCAGCGCGCAAACCGTGCAGTTGAGGCCCGTCACCGCTTACGGTGGCGGGCCTCTTTAGTTTCGGTCAAATGAAAATACTTTACTTAGTTAAAGAAAAGCGTTTTATCAGACGCGCGTGCGGAGTACAATCTCGTGCATGCGAATCGACGTGCCATCGGCTTTGATGCCGTTCGCGTGTCCGTCCGGCTCTATGCTCCGGGCGTGCGACGTTGCGACGCGGCCGGCCTCGGTCCTTGCGTGCGGGTTCGCGAGTTTGCAACTGTGTATGTAAGGAGCGACATATGACTGTCGAGAAGAAGGATATCGATTGGGGTAGCCTCGGCTTTGGCTACATGAAGACCGATTACAGCTACGAGGCTCATTGGAAGGATGGCGAGTGGGACGAGGGCGGCCTGACCACCGACCACACCCTGCATGTCTCCGAGTGCGGCGGCATCTTCCATTACTGCCAGGAGGTCTTTGAGGGCCTGAAGGCCTACACCGCCGAGGACGGCAGCATCGTCTGCTTCCGTCCCGACATGAACGCCGAGCGCATGTATAACTCTGCGCAGCGCCTCGAGATGCCCCCGTTCCCCAAGGACAAGTTCGTTGAGGCCGTCAAGCAGGTCGTTTCTGCCAACGCCGCCTGGGTTCCGCCCTTCGGCTCCGGCGCGACCCTGTACGTGCGTCCGTTTATGATCGGTTCCGGTGACGTGATCGGCGTGGCTCCCGCTCCTGAGTACACGTTCCGCATCCTCGTGACCCCGGTCGGTCCGTACTTTAAGGGTGGCCTCAAGCCCGTCAAACTGCGCGTTTCCGAGTATGACCGTGCCGCACCGCACGGCACCGGCAACATCAAGGCCGGCCTGAACTACGCCATGTCCCTTAAGCCCACGATGGAGGCCCATCGCGAGGGCTATGCCGAGAACCTGTATCTTGACTCCGAGTCCCGTACCTATGTCGAGGAGACCGGTGGCGCCAACGTCCTGTTCGTGAAGGAGGACGGCACCCTCGTCGTTCCTCAGTCCCACACCGACTCCATCCTACCCTCTATCACCCGTCGCTCGCTCGTTCAGGTCGCTCAGGACCTGGGCATGACCGTTGACCAGCGTCCCGTCGAGTGGGCCGAGGTCAAGGCCGGCACTTTTGTGGAGTGCGGCCTGTGCGGCACCGCTGCCGTCATCTCCCCGGTTGGCGAGATCGACAACAAGGTTTACGGCGCCGACGAGACCGTGACCTTCCCGGCTGGCTACACCGAGATTGGCCCCGTGATGAAGAAGCTTCGCGAGACCCTGACTGGTATCCAGTCCGGTGCTGTCGAGGATAAGCACAACTGGGTTTACACCGTCGCGTAATTTGTCTTACCTATCCGGGCAGAGAACAAGTTCCCTCCCGGCGCGTCCTCGGACATGCAAGAAGCCCTCGCTGCGCACTTCGTGCGGCGAGGGCTTCTTGCGTCCTGCGGAGTGCGCCGGGAGGGAACTTGTTCTCTGCCCTGCGGGTTCGGCGATGTCACAACGGGCAATGATTAATCTGAATAAAGATGGTGCGCGGCCTTTTAGGCCGCGCTTTTGCTTTGCTTCGCGCCATGTGGGGGTGGTGGCGACGTGCATTTTTGCGAGTATTCTGCAATCGAAGGCCCCTGCATACCGACCTTGGGCAAAAAATCGGGATTTCTCGATGTTTTCTACGGATGATGGGCGGGGTTATGGGCTGACAGCGGTTGATTTGCAGGGATATTCGCGGTCTTCGGCATGTATCGTGGCGCCCGAAGCTCTTGGTTATGTTGAATACTCCTAAAAATGCACGGCGCTTAGAGGGGGACCTTCGCGAAAAAGGAAACCGCCCCGTCGAAGTATGCATTCGACGGGGCGGTTTATGCATTTGGCCGATTAAGGATGCGCTGCCAAACTACTAGAACTTGACGGTCGGGGCCTGACGGGCTGCTTCGGCGGCCTCGAAGCCCTGGCGCTCCTTAAACTGGAAGATGCCGGCAAAGATGACAGCCGGGAACGTCTGAATGGCGTTGTTGTAGCTGAGCACGCAGTCGTTGTAGCTCTGGCGTGCATAGCTAATCTTGTTCTCGGTATCCTCGAGCGATGCCTGCAGCTGCGTAAAGTTGGTGTTTGCCTTAAGATCGGGATAGGCCTCGGCCACAGCGAAGAGCTGGCGCAGTGCGCCGGTCAGCACGTTGTCGGCTTCCATCTTGGCCTCGGGCGTGGTGGCCTTGACGGCGGTGTTACGCGCGCTGATCACGGCGGAGAGCGTCTCCTGCTCGTGCTTGGCGTAGCCCTTGACGGTCTCGACCAGGTTGGGGATCAGGTCGTTGCGGCGCTGCAGCTGCGTATCGATGTTCTGCCAGGCGTTATCGATGCGGTTACGCTTGGTGACCATGTTGTTGTAGATGCCGGCGATGGCGCAGACAATCACAATGACAACAACGATGCCGATGATGACGGTAATCATGATGTCTCCGTTTCGAATGGCCGCGGCGGCATGCGCCAGCTGCCGTTGGTATAACGCTACTAGTATACCCGCAACGTTTTGCCGTGCCGAACTTTCCGGCAAGCGTTATGTTTTCGGCGGGGTCGGCACCGGGGCAAAGCGCGCGAGGTACAGGTGTAAGATATGCGACAGATTGACGAGTGTTGTCTTTGCCCTGAGGATGGCGATACCAGTGGACCTTCGCATTAAGAAAACCTACCGTGCCCTGTTCGATGCCTTCACCGAGCTTCTCGAGGAGCATCGTTTTGAGGACCTGACGGTTGCCATGCTGTGCGACCGCGCCATGATTCGCCGCACGACGTTCTACAAGCACTTTCGCGACAAGAACGATTACTTTGCCTTTTATATCGATGAGCTCATGTCGGGCTTGCCGCAAAAACAGCCCGATGAGGCCGGCGCGGTATCTGCCGAGGACGTGCGCGCGCTTCGGCACGCGATTTTGGACGATGCCATGGATTTGATTCTGGCGCACGAGCAGCTCATGGATAACATTTTGGCAAGCAGCATGTCGGGCATGTTGACCAACGTTATTTGCGACCGTATTGCCCGCTCCATCCGCGAGCGTGTGATGAACGTGCTTGCCGAGGATGCCCTGGCCCCCGTGTCACTCGAGACGACGTCTGAGTTTGTCGCCGGCGGTATTATTCGACTTTTCACGATATGGTGGGAATCGGGCCACGATCTTGAGCGTCGACCTGAGATAGCCGACGTGGTCGATGCACTGTTTGAGAGGACCATGACACCGGTGCATCACTAAAAGTGGCGGAGAGAGGGGGATTCGAACCCCCGGAACGCTCTCGCGCTCAACGGTTTTCAAGACCGCAGCATTCAACCGCTCTGCCATCTCTCCGTGAGTCGTAATGATAGCATCGTTTTGAATTTGCAACAGGGAAGGCGAACGATGACGATCACCGAAATCGACGAGAAGTTCATGCGCGAGGCGCTGGCGGAGGCGCGAGCCGCCGCGGCGGTGGGCGAGGTGCCCATCGGAGCCGTAGTGGTGCGCGACGGTGAGGTCGTCGCGAGGGCGCACAATCGGCGCGAACTCGACCAGGACCCTTCGGCTCATGCCGAGTTTGCGGCCGTGTGCGCCGCTGCCCAGGCGCTTGGCCGCTGGCGCCTTTTCGACTGTACGGTTTATGTGACGCTGGAACCCTGCTGCATGTGCGCGGGCCTTATGGTCAACGCGCGCGTGGGGCGCTGCGTGTATAGCGCGGCTGATGCCAAGGCCGGCGCGCTGGGTTCGCTGTATGACCTCAATGTCGATTCGCGCCTGAACCATCGGTTTAACGTGACGGCTGGGGTCCTGGCGGATGAATGCCGCGAGCTGCTGAGTAGCTATTTTGGCGGTCTGCGCAGAGCGGGCGGCGCTGATTGCGGTTGTGGGGCCGATCTTGAAGCACACGCCGCTCACGCCGTAGCGCTTGCGGGTGCCGGTGAGGATGCTGGCACGGCGGTTGACTTTGGTCCTGCGTGCCGCCGACCCCGCCGTGTGCTGTTGGCGATCGACTCCTTTAAGGGCAGCGTTTCGAGCGCGCAGGCGGAGGCGGCGGTTGCCGAAGGCATGCGCCGTGTGTGGCCCGATGCCGAGGTGCGCGCGTTGCCGCTGGCGGATGGCGGCGAGGGAACGCTCGATACCGTTACCGCCTGCGGTGGCGAGCTTGTGGCCTGCGAGGTTGCAGGCCCCTTTGGCGAGCGTGTGCCTGCCCGGATGTTAGTGGACGGCGAGCACGAGTCGGTTGTTATTGAGATGGCCGAAGCAGCAGGCATCGGGTACTCACCTTGCACGGAATCGGCGGCGCTGGCTGCTACAACCTATGGCGTGGGCGAGCTGATGCTCCGTGCAGCTCGTGTCGGGGTAAAGACTATCTATATTGGCTTGGGCGGCAGTGCCACCAACGACGGTGGCGCCGGCATGCTGCAGGCGCTGGGCGCGCGTGTGGTCGATGATCAGGGCTGCGATGTCGCCCCCGGTCTTGCGGGCCTTGAACACGTGGCGAGCGTTGATTTGGAGCCGGCGCTGCAGGCTTTGGATGGCGCTCGCATCGTTGTGCTTTCCGATGTCGAGAATCCGCTCGTGGGGCGTCGAGGCGCACTGGCGGTGTTTGGCGGGCAGAAGGGCCTGCCGGCGGATGATGTCGAGGCGCTGCGCAGATACGACGGCTGGATGGTCGGCTACGGTCGCCTGCTCGATGCGGCAATTTTCGAGGCGCGAGCCCAGGGGTTGTTGCGCACACCCGAGGGCGCACGGACATTTGGCTCGGTGCTCGGCGTGCCCGGCGCGGGCGCTGCCGGTGGCTTGGGCGCCGCGTTGCTGGCGCTCGGTGCGGAGCTGCGCTCGGGTGTAGAGACGGTGCTCGATCTCGTGGGGTTTGACGAGCGCGTGCGCGATGTCGACCTGGTCATAACAGGCGAGGGCAATATGGACGAGCAGTCCGCCGCCGGTAAGGCGCCGGTGGGTGTGGCTCGCCGCGCCAGGCGATATGGCAAGCCGGTGGTCGCCGTCGTGGGCGGCCGTGCTGACAACCTGAACGCGGTATATGAGCAAGGTATCGACTTGGTACTGCCGATCTGCCGCAAGCCCATGCCTCTCGACCAGGCGCTCAATCCTCAAGAAGCCACAACCAACCTCATCTTCGCCGGTGAGTCAGCCGCCCAAGCCTACGACCTCGCTCGCCTCTAAAACCCATCCCCTCGATAAGTTGCGGTGAAATACGGAGTGTTATTGCCTTTAAGGTGCCAATTCAGTCCGTATTCCACCGCAACTTCGAGAATGTCCATTCGAGGTTGGCTGCCTTGTGCCTTGGGTCGGACCGCCTGCCACGAAACGTGGCCATCTACTACGTTAAACCGGCCACCCTCGACCATTCCGGAATTTGCAAAAACAAAACCGACGCTCCTATAAGTTGTCAAGAGGCAGTTTGCGGGAGCGCTCTCTCCAATTCGCACAGGAGCTCGTAATA
>NZ_JAQLFL010000017.1 GCF_028206995.1 Collinsella aerofaciens
CCCGTGTACACCTCGGTCACCCTGCGGTAGTTGAACATGTCTCCGACTTTTGGCAGCCCCTTCCGCTTGTAGAACATGAGGCTGTGGTCGTCTTCCGAGTAAACGGCGAACGCGGTTCCGTGTACGGGGTCCACGATATCTGCATCGGTCAGCGACCCATTGCCGCCGCCGGTGCCGCCGGTTTCCCAGCTCCCCTTGTCGATCCCGTTGCCGAGCGTCCCAGCCACGAGGTTGAACTGGTTTCGGATCGCGCTCGAGACCCACGGCCCCGCGATCAGGACCACCAGGACGATGATCGCGATGATCAGGACGTACTCGACTGTCGACTGCCCTTTCAGGCGGCGGGTAAATCTAGGAGATACCCCCCCCCGAAAGGAATTTCCGCTGCGTGCATGTGCGGCTCCCTTCGGATTGGATTGGCTGATGCTGCAGAGGATAGACATGACCTCGCCAGCTAGCCAGACAATGCCGCAGCGGCATATGGGTAGGCCGAATCCCAGCCACTGAACTATATGGCTACATGCTCATTCAGCTACATCGCTACAGAACTACATACCTACCATCCAGCAGGTATCCAGCAAGACAAAGGGGTGCCTGAGATGGCACCCCGCAGTATAGCTGCCTGTTATTATCCTTTTATCTTTATTGCTCTTTCGGCGATTCGCCCTTCGGCGGCAATTACTGATTTCAAGTCATAATGGCGGGCGTTCCTCCTATTCAGAAAGCGAAGGCTGTAATGGATACCGCCGCCGTCAGCGGCCATTCTATCAAAGCACCGTCGCCTCGGTCGGAATTGCGCCCAGTACTGCCGCATACTCTGTGGGATAGAGCCGGCTGATCGTCTTCACGTCGCGGATGACGATATTGCGGTCGTCCGGTTCGGTGATGCCGTACCCGAATGCCTGGAGCGTCTCGACGGCCTCCTGGATACGCTGCTGGAACATGGGGCCGGGGTCAACCCTGAGGCCGAGGTAGCCACGCCACAGGCAGGGCGAAACGCGCAGCATGTTGTGGATCTTGGAAATCGGCTCGATGTCCGCGTAGACGTTGAGCGTCACCATGGCGTCCTTGTGTCCCAAAATCGACTGCAGCGCCTTGATGTCCCCGCCTTGGCGGATCCACTGCGTCGCAAAGGTATGGCGAAGGCCGTGGAAGGTGATCAGCTCGTCGTTCGTGCCCATGAGCGCATTGGTTTCCGAAAACGTCTTGAAAGCCCTGCGGATATAGCTGGTTGTCGCGAAGGTCGCGCCTGGCTCCGAGAGGATGTAGCAGTCCCCGATCTCGACCGAGCCGGTAAGCCCGCGCAGGCGCATCTTCCCGAGGTCGAGGTCGTATATCCCCTTCAGGAAGGGGAGAAGGCCCACCGGGTCGATGGGGATCGACCTCAAATCATGGGTCTTGGTGTCCTTGATGAACGACCCCATCCCCTTCGCGTACGCCACCGAGTGCCTGACCGTGATAAGCCCCGACTCAAAGTCGATGTCGCACCACCGCAGGCCGCAGACCTCGCCGATGCGCATCCCCGTATGCAGCGCGAGCACGACCGCCCGCTTGAACCGCGAATCGGGCATCATGGAGCAGATGGAGTTGAGCTTGGGCACGAGGTCGGACCTGAGCGCGTTGCGCGGCTTGCCGAGGATGCGCGGTGCCAGGGCCCCATCGAACGGGTTTTTCCCGATCGTGTCGTTGCTTCTCTTGATAAGCACTGTATAGAGGCGCTTTCCCAGCTTGAAGGCCTTGTTGAGCGTATCTGGAGCTGTGCCCAGGGCAATCCTCCGCGCGGACCACGCGTTGATGTCGTCGGTCGTCACCTCGTTCACGGGGATCATTCCTAGCTCGTCGCGCTCGATATGCAGGGCGCTGAAATGGTAGTCGTCGCGCGTGGTCGGGGTTATCCGGTTCATCTGCAGGCAGAAGTCGATGAACTTCTCGAGCGCGTCCCCCAGCCGGAGAAGTGCGTAATCGTCCGCCTCGAGTTTCGCCCGCCGTTCCTCGACCGCTACCCTCAACTTCTCGATCTCGGCGAGCTCCGCCTCGATCTCGCACCTGAAATCCGCGAGCGCGTCGAGGGCGGCCTTCTTGCCGCGGGTGCCCTCGGCAAAGCACGCGATGCCCGTGTTCCTCGTCCTCTGCGTGCGCTCACCAGACCCCTCGTCGACGAGGGTGACGATGGCCTGCCATTTCCCCTTGTTCTTCCTGACGGAGCCGTTTCCACATATGCGTAAGCTCTTATTGTCGTCTTTTTCGCTCGTCATGATTCTCCCCAAAACACTTTTTGATTCCAGATGGGCAATTCTGCCTGCGAAAACCCAAAAGCCGTTGATTCTGGGCGCTCCGGAGTCACCAGAGAATCAACGGCTGCACCATGAGTTCGTAAGCAAAATAATAACGAAATGTAGAAACCTGCGCTTACCTGCGTTAATTTACATATGCGGAAACTGCTTACATCCGCTATTTGCGCGTGTTATAATAAAAAAGACACAGGTAGAGCCTAAATTAGGGGTCTGGGGGTCAAGGGGTCGCTGGTTCGAATCCAGTCGTCCCGACCAGAAGTTTGCAGGTCAGGCACCTAGTGCCTGACCTTTTTTGTTTTAATCACCATGATTATTTTGCTTAAAGCAACAACGTTCCCGCTCGATGTAATCACCGAATCAAAACGTGTACATCAGCCACCAAAATCGACATTTTTCGACATGTTTGGAGGCTGATGTACACGAATGCGAAATCCCCGCCGCCTAAAAGCGCCCTCCACATGTCTGGACTCTCTATGGCTGCGCTGGATAGACATCGCCGGAACGGGTATAGTATCGAAAGTTTTGTCGTTAACCAGCGGGGGAGTCCTGTGGGCATCAAAAAGAAGATCAAAAAGGAGCTTATCGGCACTTCCGATTACCCGTCGAATAAGATCTTTACGATCTCCAATTTCATCACCTTTACGCGCCTGATCCTCACCCTGGTATTTCTGTACCTGTTTGTGACGGATAACAATCGCGTCATCGCCATCGCAATCTACGCCGTTGCCGCCTCCACCGACTGGATGGACGGTCAGATCGCCCGCATGACTAAGACGGTCTCGTGGCTCGGCAAGGTCATGGATCCCATTTGCGACCGTGCACTGCTGTTTACCGGCGTGTTGGGCCTGGTAGTCCGCGGCGAGCTTCCCATCTGGGTCTGCGTGCTCATTATTGACCGCGACATCTATCTGGGCATCGGCACACTTATCGTTCGCCATTACCACCCTCGTCCCATTGACGTCGTCTTCCCCGGAAAGATTGCGACAGCGCTGCTCATGACCGGCTTCTCGCTCATGCTGCTCGGGTTCCCCGTTATTGACGGCCTGCATCTTTTACCTTCAACCCTCACGGCCTTCCCGGGCCTCAACGGAAGCTCGGTGCCCCTCGGCATCTTCTTTGTGTACGGCGGCGTGATCTTCTCCATGCTCACGGCTGTCATCTACTCCATTAAGGGCGGAGCGGCCATTAAACAGGCTCTCGCGCATCCCGAGGACGAGGACATCGACTTTCTGAACCCTGAAATCGAAGACTGATTCGTTGGGGTATGATTACGTACGGTTCATTATTTGCGGCACGTCCGCGATAAGTTAGGGGTTGTCATGGACAACATGGTTAACAATATGCCTCAGAATGATAAGACTGCTGACGCTACCTGCGTATTCCGCGTGCCTTCAAGCGACGTCACCGTTCCCGACCTCATGGCCAACGTGCGCATCACCGCCCCCGTTCTGTCCATCGTCAAGGGTCCGCAGACGGGTGCCGCTTTTGAGCTCGAGGACGACGTGACCACCATCGGCCGCGATCCCGCGAACGGCATCTTCCTCAACGACATGACTGTTTCGCGCAGCCACGCGCGCATTATTCGCGAGGGCCTCGGCGCTCGCATCGAGGACTTGGGATCGCTCAATGGCACCTGGGTCGACGGTGCCATCGTCAATGCAGCCCCGCTGCACGACGGTTCTTCCGTTCAGATCGGTACGTTTACGCTCATCTACCACGAGAGCACGCCGGAGCGCATCGAAACCGGTGAGTAGGGCATGGCCGAACGCAACTATCTGAGTATCGGCCAAGTCGTCAACCTACTTCGAGGCGCATACCCCGATCTTTCGAACTCAAAAATAAGATTTCTAGAGGATGAGGGGCTCATTACCCCTCATCGTACGCCTAAGGGATACCGTCAGTACTCCAAGGAGGACGTTGATCGCCTGGAGGTCATTCTGCACTTGCAGAAGACTCGCTACATGCCGCTCAACGTGATTAAGCAGCGCTTGGAAAACGCCACGGACCTGTCAACGCTCGCCTACGAGGTGGGCTTGCTGTCCGATGTTCCACTCAAGACGGAGCCCAAGGAGACTAAGCAAAAGCTGCATCCCATCGAGACCATTCCCGATATGCTGGGCGTCGAGATTTCGTTTATCCGCTCGCTCGCCGAGAACGACCTCATTCGCATCATCAAGAGTCCGCAGAATCGTGAGCTCGTCGATGGTCGCGATTTTCCGATCATCCGTTACTGCTCCGAGCTGTCACGCTTCCATATCGAGCCGCGCAACCTGCGTCAGTACGTGTCTTCCGCCAACCGCGAGTCCTCGATGTTTGAGCAGGTGCTCGTGAGCATGCTCGGCATGGACACCTCCGATGACGAGCGCGACGCCAAGCTCGAGCGTGCGTTTAAGAAGCTTCACGACCTGACGGAGGGCGTGCACACCGCGCTGCTCAAGAACCGCGTTTTTGAGTCGCTCAACGCCGTGGTCGAAGACGCCGACATCGATGCACTCGATGAGGAAATCACTCGCTCCGAGTCCACCAAGGCCAAAAACGAAGAGACAGTCGCGCCGGCTTCACACGAGGATTCTCTCGTAAAGCCGCTCAAGGTCGTCGCCCCTTCGCAATCCGGCACCGTCACCGCGGGCAAGTAACAGCTGCCGCTTATCCGGCAACCCATTGAAAGGTCATGCAATGTACGACTTCGAATCTCAAATCGTCGACATCCCCGACTATCCCGAGCCCGGAGTCATCTTTAAAGACATCACGCCGCTCTTCGGCAATCCCGAGGCGCTCAAAGCCATGACCGATGCCCTCGCCGAGCACTTTGCCGGCATGGGAATCACCAAGGTCGTAGGTCCCGAGGCTCGCGGCTTTATGGTGGGCGTTCCCGTGGCCGTCGCTCTGGGCGCCGGCTTTGTTCCCGCACGTAAACCGGGCAAGCTGCCGCGCGAGACCGTAAGCCAGAGCTACGAGCTCGAGTACGGCACCGATTCAATTGAGATCCATGCCGACGCTATCAGCTCTAAAGATACCGTGTTGATTCTGGACGACTTGGTCGCGACGGGCGGAATCGTCGAGGCAACAGGTAAACTGGTGCGAGATATGGGCGCAAAGCTTGTGGGCTACGGGTGTATCCTTGAGCTTGCGTTTCTCAACCCGCGCGAGAAGCTCACGTCGACTGACGACGATGTTGAGCTCTTTAGCCTGGTGACGGTGGACTAGCCGTTACCCTTAGTTACTGGAAAGGAAGCTACATGCGCACAGCAAACACGCACAAAAACATGGCACGCTGCGCTGCTACGGCAACCCTCGCTTGTGTTTTAGGCTTGGGCCTCGCGGCTCCTGCCTACGCCGATACCGCATCCGACCTTGCCGCTGCTCGTACGAAGCTCGAGCAGATCGGTACCCAAACCCAGCAGATTTACGATGAGCTCGCCACGCAGACGCAGGCGCTCGATCAGACTGCTGGCGAGATCACGCAAAAGCAGCAGGAGATTGCTGACGGTCAGGCCAAGCTCTCGACCTATGTCGCCGGCGAGTACAAGACCGGCGGTCTGAGCCTGCTTCAGGTTCTAACGGGCGTTGACGACCTGAGCGATATGCTCAACCGTCTGTTCTACTACGGCAAAGTCTCCGATAAGCAAGCTCAGACCATTCAAGAGGTCAAGGAGCTTAAGCAGCAGCTCACCGATAAGCAGTCCGAGCAGGAAAAGAACGTCGCAGCCACGCAAAAGAAGGTCGACGAGCTTAACGCCCAGCAGGCTGAAGCCCAGAACGTCGTAAACTCCCTGGATTCGCAGCTGCAAGCCGAGCTTGCCGCAGAGGCCGAGGCCAACGCCGCGCTGCAGGCCGGCATCAACGCCAGTACCGCCGAGAAGGCCACGGTGAGCAACGAGACTGCCGGTACGACCGAGAACACCAACAACGGTGGCCAGACCAGCAATAATAACAACCAGGGCGGCAACACTCCGGCTCCTACGCCGGCACCTGCTCCGACGCCGCAGCCCTCTACGCCTGCCCCGGCTCCGACGCTTTCTGCTCCGAGCCAGTCAGTCGATGGCGGTTCTGTTGTCTCGCGTGCATACAGCAAGCTTGGTTGCGCTTATTCCTGGGGCGGAATTGGCCCGAACAGCTTCGACTGCTCTGGTTTTGTTAGCTATTGCCTCACTGGTCGCTATTGCCGCCTGGGCACCACGGGTACCTTTATGGGCTGGACGCGTGTGTCCGATCCGCAGCCCGGTGACGTTGTGGTCAACTCGTACCACACCGGCATTTACATCGGTGGTGGTCAGATGATTCATGCTTCCGACTACAACACGGGTGTTATCATCAGCTCCGTTGCCGCCGGCATGAACAATAACTATATCTTCGTGCGTTACTAAGTCATCTTACACGGCGTGTGAATGTGGACCTCGTGGCTTTGAGTCATGGGGTCCATTCTTTTGCCTTTCGTGCAGGCCGCTATCTAGTTTTGAATACTAGATAGCGGCCCAATCGGTCAGCAAGAAGGCTATAATTGTATGGGAGCAATTAGAAAGGACCCTCTATGAGCTGGGCACTTATCTCAGATTCAAGCTGCAACCTCCGCGATTGGCAACCGACCGCACCCCATACCACCTTTGCATTTGCGCCCCTCAAAATTCGAGTGGGGGAGCGTGAATTCGTCGATGACCTTTCGCTCGATGTTCATGAGCTCAACTGCGCTGTTCAGGCGGAGACGAACGCTTCTTCAAGCGCTTGTCCCAGCGTAGGGGAGTGGGCCGAGCTCTTCAAATTGGCAGACAAGACCATCTGCATGCCAATCTCTGAGGGCGTGTCGGGCAGCTACAACGCGGCAGCCACGGCTCGCGATATGGTTCTTGCCGAGGAACCGGACCGACAGATTCATCTAGTCAATTCACGCGCAGCTGGCGGTAAAATGGACCTCATTTTCCTGCTGTTCGACCGCTATCTTGCAAGCAATCCGAATGTCTCATTCGAGGATGCTTGCGCATACTTCGATAGCCTTGAACAGAACAGCAAAATCCTCTTCAGTTTGTGCAATTACGAAAACCTCGCCAAAGCCGGACGTATCCCTAAGGCAGCCGGCGTCATTGCCAACAAGCTCAATATCCGCATTTTGGGCACGGCGAGTGAGGCAGGTAAAATCGAACTCGTCGGACACACTCGTGGCGAAAAGAAGATGCTCAACAAGATCATCGACACCATGGAAGCCGAGGGTTTTACGGGCGGCGAGGTCGTTATCGATCACGTTGAGAACGAAGCTGGAGCCCAGGCGCTTGCTGACCGCATAGTCGAGCATTGGCCCGGTTCCAAGACCATCATCATGCCCTGCAACGGCCTGGATTCCTATTACGCCGAAATGCATGGGCTCATTATCGGCTACGGCATGGGCGTAGCTTCAGGCAAATAAAGTCCAACCAAGCAAAAAAACGGGCGGGACAAAGCGACAGATGGCTCTTTGTCCCGCCCGTTTTATACGTCGGCTAGCTATTAAACCCGTTGAACTTGAGATAGCTCATCAAGTAAGCCTTCGAAACAAAGGATGAAACCGCGCTGCGCACAAGCAGCGACTCACGCGTTACCTGATGCGCCGTATCGGGAACCGGCGTCTGCTCGACGGAAAACGCCGAACGAATCGATGCCTCGAGCTGATCGACCACATAATCAAAGGCCGTAGGGGCATCGTAGCTCAAACGCTGAATGTTAAAGAGTGCCTGCACCGCAGCAATAGGTAGCACCTGCTTAAAGATGCAGATAGCAATCAGGCGGGCAATCTGCTCGCGGCCATATTGCTTTTTGACCGGAGCAGGCACCAGGCCGACCTTCACGTAGTTATTGATCATCGATGGCGTAATGACGGGCTGCTCAACGCAAATGGACAGTGGCTCCATCCACAGTGCAACATACTCAATGACCTGGTCGCGGTAGAGCGTCACATTGGGCAACTGATTATAGCGCGGCAGACTCAACGTATTGAGTTTGCGAACGATATCGGACTCAATAAATGCATCGGGCAGCACAGTGGGCTGAATATCCTCAGGCTTAATGCTGACCGACGAATCAGACATCGGAATAACGTGTTTAACGTGGTTCATAAAGGTCCTCCGTTCATTTCTATATTGTATTCTAGATTATCTAGTTTTGCATACCACATAGCCGACAAGTAAAAGTGGTTGGACAGCACATTGATGCACCGTCCAACCACTTTGTTTAAAGATAGCAACCTTACATAAGATATATTATCGTACTTATCCGCGGAGAAACGCGTATGCGCTAGTTGCTGCTATGGCTCCGTCAGAAACGGCGGTCACAACCTGGCGTAAGCGCTTGGAACGGATATCGCCAGCGGCAAATAGACCTAGCGTGCGGGTCGCCATGGAATCATCAGTAACAATACCGCCGTCCGGCGCCAAATCAACTAGATGCTCGACAAGTTCGGTATGGGGTTGCGTTCCGGTAAAGACAAAGATGCCAAACGAGCCGGGCTCAAATGACTCGGTATGAGTCTCACCGGATGCATTGTCCTTAAAGGTGATCGTCGTTGGCATGGCTTCGCCCGAGAGCTCCACAATACTAGTTTGGTACCTAACTGTAATACTGTCCTTTTCGAGTACTTTCTGAACAACACCATCAGGCGCACGGAACTGGTCGCGGCGCAGCACGATGGCCACACTGCCGGCAATGTCTGACAGGAACAGTGCCTCTTCGCATGCCGAATTGCCACCACCGATTACAAAGACCTGTTTGCCGCGGAAGAACATGCCGTCACATGTTGCGCAATATGAAACGCCACGACCGCGATAGGTATCCTCGCCAGCGAAACCTGCCGGACGCGGCGTGGCACCCATGCAAGCGATAACGCTCGAGGCCAGCATATCACCCATATCGTGATGCACCGTAAACAGCGCTGCATCGGCATCGTAATCGATACCCGTAACCATGCTCCATGCGACCTGAGCTCCCAAGCCCTCTGCATGCTGCTGAAAACGCTCACCGAGTTCGGCGCCACTCAAGAGCGGAATGCCCGGATAGTTCTCGACCTCATTGGTTGTGGCGATCTGTCCTCCCGACATGCCCTGCTCAATCACGGTCGTCGTTAGGTTGGCGCGCGCCGCGTAAATGGCTGCAGCATAGCCCGCAGGGCCGCCGCCGATAATAGCAACATCGATCGGCTGATGGGTAGTCATGAAGAGACCTCCTGTCGAAAGATTGGCGTTCTTTGCGCTCATACCCAAATTTACGTGAACATGACACTCATGCACTACAATGATAAATCGCGTAACATAGCTGAAGGGGAGTTATCGATGGATCAAACGCAGACGGACAATAGCGCCCCCCTGCCCATTCAAGCCACTCCCCAACCGGAGCAAATGACCGTTTTACCTGCACAAAAACCCCTTGTAACCATTGTGCACGCATCGGTTGGATCGGGCCACAAAGCCGCCGCCAACGCGATTGCACAAGCATTTGACCTTATCCGCGGCACCAAGGGAATCCCTGAGGATGTTGAGATCGAAGTCCTGGATATCCTCGATTTTGGACGTATTAAATTCGACGGCAATAAGACCGCGGCTTCTTTTACGGGAGCCACGCGCCCCATTTACGACCTGACCTGGCGATATACGCTTACGGGACATCTTCTCTGGGGTGGCGGCACAGCATGGTCGCGAATTATGTTCCCCGCCTTCAACGAATATATTCGTCGCCGCAGGCCTATAGCCGTGGTCGCAACGCACATCACAGCTGCCAATGTTGCCGTGGGCGCCCGCGTCATCACGGGTATCGATTACCCGGTCATCTGCGTACCAACAGACTATGAAGTCGAAGGCTTTTGGCCCCACAAGGACACCGATCTATTCTGTGTTGCCAACGAATTTATGGCCGAAACGCTGCGTCCGCGCAAGGTACCCGAGTCTAAAATCCGCATAACGGGCATCCCCATCCGAACTGGTTTCGATACCGATTACAATCGTGAGGATGAGCTGAGTAAGTTCAATTTGCCGGCAGACAAGACGGTCGTGCTAGTTATGGCTGGCGCCAGCCTGCCGCAACCTTACGTGCGCTTCCGGGCGGCGATGGAGCATACGCTCCCCTTCTTACGCAGCTTTGAGGACATGCATTTTGTCTTTTTGCCGGGCAAGGATGAGGAATACGCCACCCGCCTCAAGACGCTCTTTGACGCCATGAAGCTCGAAAACGTCACAGTTCTGGACTACGTGGACGACATGGCGGCCCTCATGCACGGCTGCGACCTGGCAATCCTCAAATCGGGCGGACTCACCGTCACCGAGTGCCTGTGCGCGCATCTGCCGATGATCCTGCTGGGCAAATCATACGGCCAGGAAAAGGCCAACACCACGATGCTCACCGGCATGGGCGCCAGCATGCATGTCACCACCGCACGAGAACTCATCGTAACCCTACGTCACTTGCACGACCATCCCGAATCACTCAAAGCCCTACTCATCAACGGCGAAGTGCTACGCCGCCCCCACGCAGCCGAAGACATAGCCATCGCAAGCATGGAGCTCGTAGGCAAGCCCCAAAAGCGCAAACGAGCCTTCTGCCGCTTCTACTGGGGCGGAAAACCCGCGCATATCCGCTAGCACCGGACTGTCCGCCGTGGCGCAGGCCGCCCACACATATCATTCCATGCTCAAACATTCTCGCTTCGCTTCGCTCGCTGCGAAACTGCGCGTGGAACGATATGTGTGGGCGGCCTGCGCCACGGCTATACGTACGCACTAGCAGCCATATCGGTTACCCTACTAAAAGCAGCGAAGGGAAACTCGAAAACAAGAAATCAAAGTAATCCAATCTGACAAAGGAGCCGTCTCTTTGTCAGATCGGATTACTTGTTAGACACAGCTTCTAGATACAGCATTAGGCTTCAGATGGGAAGCCATAACCGATTGCGAGCATGTAAACGTAGCTCGCCCCTGGGATGCCCCTATATATCGTCCCGCGCGCAGTTTCGCAGCGCAGCGAGAATGTTTGAGCACGGGATGATATATAGGGGCATCCCAGGGGCGAGCGGACATTACGACACTCCGTTCAACGAAGCAAAAGACTAAGCGACGCCGCTGGAGCCGAAGCCTCCGTTGCCTCGGTCGGTTTCGTCTAGTTCTTCTACCTCTATGAGGTTGACCGTGGGGACTTCTTGGATGACGAGTTGGGCTATGCGGTCGCCTTTGTTGATTTGGATGTTGTTGGAGGGATCCAGGTTGATGAGGATAACCTTGAGTTCTCCTCGGTAGTGGGCGTCGATGAGGCCCGGCGTATTGACTATAGACAGGCCCTGCTTAATGGCCAAGCCACTGCGGGGCTGGACGAAGCCGGCGTAACCGTCGGGCAGGCCGATGGCCAGCCCAGTAGAGACCAGACGGCGTTCGAAGGGCTTCAGGACGCAGTCCTCGTTGGAGCGCAGATCCAAGCCGGCATCGGTGGGATGGGCGTATTTGGGAAGCTCGACGGTGGGATCGAGACGCTTTATGTTGAGGGTAATGTTGGACATGGAATCACCTTAGCTTGTCGAGCTCTTGCAGAAACTCATCGACGTCTTTGAAATCGCGGTAGACCGAGGCAAAGCGGATGTACGCCACCTTGTCGATCTTGGCCAAGCGTTTGAGCACCATGTCACCCAACTCATGCGACGTGACGGCCGTCAGCGTGCGAGAGCGCAGCTCGACCTCGATGTCGTCGATAATCTCATTGAGCTTCTTAGTGTCGATATCACGCTTGATGGTGGCGCGCATCAAGCCGACGAGCAGCTTATTGCGATCGAACCGCTGCTTAGTTCCGTCCGACTTAATGACCTCAATTGGGTCTTCGCATCGCTCGAACGTTGTAAAGCGGTAGTTACACGAGCAACATTCGCGACGGCGCTTAATAGTGTTATTTGACTCCTGCATACGGGAATCAACGACGCGGGTATGTGCCTTGCCGCATTTAGGACAGCGCATGGTACCTCCTCTTAAACGATAACAAGGGTACCATGCGCAGCGCGATAATGATTACGAACGAGCAGGAACCTTAAGATGCGCACCGGCGGCGAGCGAACCATGCTCCAGATGATTGACACTACGAATCATGTCGGAAGTCTCTTGCGTGGAAAGGCCTTCGATTGGATATTCCTCGGCAAGCGACCAAAGAGAATCGCCAGGCTGAACGCGAATGGTCTCGTAGGTAACATTGGAAACGGACTCGGCATACGCGGCGTGACGAGCGCTAAAGACCGACGTAGCGAGGACAAAGAAGAGCGTAAGCGCAACGGCAACGGCGACAATCGTCGGAACCTTCAGGGCAACGCGAGCCGGCGCGACTACAGCCTGCTGATTGCGAGCAGGCTTTACGGTCAAAGGCTGAAAGCCGGAGCGGCCGCCCTGAACAACCGTAAAAGTGGGTTCTGCAGGCGTCTCGAGCTTAAGGGCGAGGTTTCCCTGGACCATATTCGTTGCGTTCATCATGTTCTCCTCTCGCGTGTTTTGCTGAGAACAGTTTTATCAAGCCGCGCGGACAAAAATGTCTAGCGCGAGAACGAATGTTCGGTTATTATTATCTTCGAACAGTTGTTCCTGTCAAGCAAAATTCGAACATTTGTTTGACATGGGTAGAGAGGATGCCCTGATGGCTCGCAAAATTACCAAGCGTCAGCAGCAAATTTACGACTTCATCAAGGAATATCAGCAAGAGAAGGGTTATCCGCCCAGCGTGCGCGAGATGGCTTCTGCCGTGGGCCTTTCCTCCCCCAGCACCGTGCACGCCCACTTATCTGCCTTGGAGGCGCGCGGGCTGCTCAAGCGCGATGCCACCAAACCGCGCGCCCTGGAACTCTTTAACGAGGACGGCTCCTCTGTCTCAATTTCTAAATCTGACGAGCCCACCGCACCTCGCGGAACGGTCTCGCTACCGCTCGTTGGTCGCGTCGCGGCTGGGATCCCCATTCTGGCCGAGCAGAACATCGAAGACACTTTTACTATCCCGACCGAAATCGCCACCGATCAGGGTTCCTTTATCCTTGAGGTGCATGGGAGCTCAATGATCAATGTCGGCATCTTCAATGGCGATTACATCATCGTCCGTGAACAAAAGAGTGCCATGAATGGCGAAATTGTCGTGGCCATGATTGATGGTTCAGCGACCGTCAAAACGTTCTACAAGGAGCAGGGACGCGTACGCCTGCAGCCTGAGAATGACACCATGGAGCCTATCTATGCAACGAATCCCGTTATCTTGGGCAAAGTCGTCGGCTTGATGCGCCGGTTCTCGTAATGCAAAAACGCATCACCATCTTTGATACCGTCCGCGGGTTTACGATGATTTCAATGGCAGGTTTTCACGCTTGCTACGATCTCGCCTACCTGTACGGTTGGGATATGCCCTGGTTTACCCAGACTGTCTTTCAAGACATCTGGCGCGCCAGCATCAGCTGGGTATTTCTGTTTATCGCGGGTTGGATGTGCACCCTTTCGCGCAACAATATCAAACGTGCCGCCAAATACGCCTTAGCAGCACTCGTCGTCTGGTTGGTAACAACGCTTGTCTCAGTAGACGATTCGGTTAATTTTGGCATCATCTACTGCATGGCCGCATGTACCGGCATCGTGGCGTTGACCGATCCCGTCCTTAAGAGGATATCGGCGAGATGGGGCATGTCCCTATGCCTTGTGTTGTTCGCCCTCACCTGGAGCATCCCCAAAACAATCTACCCTGTCCCCTACCTGGCGTGGCTGGGATTTCCGAGCCCTGGGTTTGTTTCAGGTGATTACTACCCCATCATCCCGTTTATCTTTATGTATCTTGCAGGATACTTCGCCGCACATATAGCGCAGGGAATCGATAAGACCGTCCCTAGCTGGACCTACGCCAACCCCCTACCGGCGCTCGCCAGCCTTGGACGTCACGCACTCCCCTTTTATCTGCTGCATCAGCCCATCATACTGGGCATTTTGGAGCTCGCCTACTCGGTGCGATAACGCTCGAGCCGCGGCGCAATACGAGCCGGCAGCTTCGCCACAATACGAACGCCATCCTCGAGATATTCCTCGTGCAAAAGGGTTCCCTGCTCATGCACCAGCGTGATGAGGGCGCCCTCGCGATACGGGATATCAGCAGAGAGCAACACATCGGTGGCAGCCGCCTCGCGAGCAATGCGATCGACGAGATCGTCGAGCCCCTCGCCCGTTTGGGCCGAGAACAGAACGGCCTCGGGATAGCGACGACGGAAGCTCAGTCGATCAACGCTATCGAGAAGATCGATTTTATTGAATACGGTCAGCGTTAAACGCTCTCCAGCGCCGATCTCATCAAGCACGCGGTCGACAGCCTCCAGCTGTCGCTCATAGTCCTCGTCAGAGGCATCTACGACTTTGAGAATTAGATCGGCACCCAACACCTCGGACAGCGTCGATTTAAAGGCATCGACCAAACCATGCGGCAGCTTTTGAATAAAGCCGACGGTATCGGTGATCGTCATGCCGCGACCGCCGGGCAGGTGATACGAACGCGTCGTCGGGTCGAGCGTAGCAAACAGCTTGTCCTGCGAAAGTACCGTAGAGCCGGTCAGGCGATTGAGCAACGTCGATTTACCGGCATTGGTATAACCGGCTAACGCGACGCGAAACGCCGGTGACTCAATGCGACTCTTGGACTGGACATCGCGACGCTGTTCAACCTGCTTAAGCTCACGACGAAGCGCGGCAATCTTATTGCGAATCAAGCGACGGTCAACCTCGAGCTGGCTTTCACCCTGGCCAAAGCGCGAACCGATGCCGCCGCGCGTCTGCTCCTTGGCAAGATGGCTCCACATGCCACGCAGACGAGGCAACAGATATTGAAGCTGTGCCAGCTGTACCTGTAGGCGTCCCTCACGCGTCTGAGCATGCAGGCCAAAGATATCCAAGATCAGTGCCGTACGATCGATAATCTTTACCGGCTCGCCCACGGCTTTCTCCAAATAGGATTGCTGCGAGGGCGTCAGGTCGTCGTCAAAAATAACGACATCGGCATCCATGCGATGCACCAGGCCGCACAGCTCTTCAACCTTACCGGAACCGATAAACGATTTAGGATACGGCTTTACCAAACGCTGAGACAAGCGCGCCACGCACCGGGCACCAGCCGTATGGGCAAGGCGCTCCAGCTCGTCAAGCGATCGATCGAGCGGCCATGCATTGTCGCGCCATTCAACACCGACCAAAATGGCACGCTCGGGCTCGGGTGCCGTGGAAACAAGAGGAAAACGAGCCATTAGACAGCCTCAATACGATGCAGGATGTCCTCAACGACCTCATCGATCGTAAACTCGTCCATATCGAACCACACGATACGGTCATCGCGTTTAAACCACGAAAGCTGACGCTTGGCATAGCGACGCGAACGCATCTTGATGAGTTCGCGAGCCTCATCCATAGAAATCACGCCGTTAAAGGCATCGATAATCTCTTTATAGCCAATCGCCTGCATCGAAGTCAGGGCATCTGCCAGCCCCTGGTCCATAAGACCGCGAACCTCATCGACAAGGCCCTGCTCAAACATCAGGTCGACGCGCAGGTTAATGCGCTCGTAGAGCATCTCGCGATTACGCGTCAGACCAAACCACAGAGCGTGATAATGCTCGCGCGGAACACTAAACTGCGACTTTTGCTGCGCGTAGGACACTCCATCATCGTGCATTTCGAGAGCGCGAATCACGCGGCGAACATTATGGGGGTGGATGACCGCAGCGGACTCGGGGTCGCGCTCGGCAAGCAGGGCATGCAGTCCCTCCTCGCCAATACGCTCGGCAAGCTCCTGATAGCCCGCACGGCGATCGTCCTCAAGTTCACCCGAGGGAAAGTCCATCTCATCGAGGGCGGCCTTGAGATACAGCCCCGTACCCCCGCAAAACACCGGCAGGCGGCCCTCGCCAAGCAAGCGCTCAACATGCGCGCGAGCGTCAGCCTGATAAAGCGCAGCAGAATATGCCACACCCGGCTCTACAATGTCGACAAGACGCAGCGGCGCCGTACACTCATCGGGCGCCATCTTTGCGGTACCGATGTCCATGCCGCGATAGATTTGCATCGCATCGCACGACAGCACTTCGGACGAAAGACGAGCTGCCAAACGGTCGGCAACATCACTCTTACCAACCGCCGTCGGACCGACGATCGCAACGGCGGAAAGACCTGCCCTGGGAGAAACCATTAGCGCGGCTCGCCCACAACGGAGCCGGACAAATACCAGGTCTTGGCAATGTCAACGTCAACATCAACGATCTTGCCAACAAGCTGATCGATGCTGTAACCCTCGGGGATAGGCGCATGCACGGTCTGATTCTTGGGACTCTTGCCCAGCAGGACCGCGTCGTTCTTTTTACTCGTTCCCTCAATGAGCGCCGGCACCACAGAATGAAGCTCACCCTGGTTATACTCGTGAGCCGTAGTCTCGATAATCTTAACCAGGCGGTTGAAACGCTCGAGAATAACCTCATGCGGCGTGGGATCGTCAATCTCTGCGGCCGGAGTACCGGCGCGCTTGGAATAGATGAAGGTATAGGCCTGAGCATAGCGGACCGTCTCGGCAAGTGAGAGCGTCTGCTCAAAGTCTTCTTCAGTCTCGCCCGGGAATCCAACGATAATATCGGTCGAGAGCGCGATATCGGGCATACGGTTGCGAATGCGATCGACCAGGCCCAGATAGTCCTCGCGTGTATAACGGCGATTCATCTCTTTGAGGATCCGCGTCGAACCTGACTGGACGGCCAGGTGCAGCTGCGGCATGACGGCAGGCGTCTCGGCCATGGCGTCGATGGTCTCGGGCAGCAGATCCTTAGGATGAGAAGAGGTAAAGAAGATGCGCTCCACACCCGTATCGCCCGCGGCACGCAGCAGATCGGCAAAACGCGGCTTGCCAAACAGATCGCGGCCATATGAGTTAACGTTTTGGCCCAGCAGCGTAATCTCACGCACGCCCTGGCGCACCAAACCGGTCACCTCGTCGACAATTTCCTCGAAGGGGCGGCTCTTTTCGCGACCGCGCACGTACGGCACGATGCAATAGGTGCAGAAATTATTGCAGCCCGTCATGATGGGCACCCAGGCGTGATACTGGGTCTCGCGATGCCACGGCATGCTCATGGCATCCGTATCCTCATGCTCATTGGTGCGGATATGACGCTTGCCGTCAAGGAACGCCTCGGCAATGAGCTCGGCCACATGTGCGATAGAATGAGTGCCAAAGATGACATTGACGTTATCGACGTTGGTGAGCAGGCCCTCGCCATCACGCTGCGCAATGCAGCCGCCCACGGCAACCACACGCTTGCCCGAAGGCGAAGGCGGCAGGCTTTTGCATGAATTGCACTGACCGTACAGGCGAGTATCGGCGGCTTCGCGCACGCAGCATGTCATGAAGACAACAATATCGGCATGCGAGGGATCGAGCGCCATGAGACAGCCATACGAATCAAGCAAACCGCTCACGCGCTCGGAGTCGTGCTGATTCATCTGGCAGCCAAAGGTGCGGATAAAGTAGGTTTTACCGGCAAGAATATCGCGTACAGAACGCTGGTCCATGTGCATAAGTCCTAACGATGGAAGGGAGGCGAATCGAGGCAAGCAGAAGCTATGCCACAGGCTTAACATCATCCATGACGACGTTATCCATAGCAGCTCGATTGATCTGGTGAACGTAGATAGAAAGGCGGATGGCCGTGCGCGACTCCCCGTTAATGAGGATGTCGGAGAACACAGGCGCGCAGGAAATATCAAAACCGGTTGGAATCAAAAAACCGCGCGCGATAGCCACGGCCTTAATGGCCTGGTTGACAGCACCGGCACCGACACACTGGATGTTGACGGGTACACCATCCTTGACCATGCCGGCGATGGCGCCGGCAACGGACGCGGGCGATGATTTGCTTGATACCTTCAGGCAATCCATGAAGAAACTCCTGCGTTTAAAAGTACGTTTTAACTGCAATAACTGTATCGTACCGAGTGGACTCGGTAAAGGCACTATTCCTCTTTGGCAAGATCGAAGGTCACGGTGATTCGATCACGCGAAACGCGAATCTTTGGGTCGCCGCAAAGGTTGAGATAGTACCGGGCGGCAAGGTCATTAAAGTCGCGCTCCACAGCACGCGAAAACTGTGCCATGTCATCCTTGGCAATACGTAGCCCGCGACGATCTTTCGCAAGATCGACAGGAGCCGGCGCATGCGAGGAAGAATCACGCTCGCGCAGCAGACGCGCGGTCACACCGCGAACGGGCTTAATCTGCCCTGCCAAAATGCGATGTGCCGTGCGCTCGGACATCTCAAGACCCAAACTCGAACAGATGCGAATAAAGTCCTCGGCATCAGAGGCAAGGCCTAAACGGTCGACAACCGGAAGCTCGCTCTCGTCATCGATAAACAGGAGACGCGAGGTATCGAGCCGGCTTGACGCCTGAGCATAAAGGGTCGCGGCAATCTCAGACGGAGAACCAAGATAGACATCGCAACCACGCAACTCCTCGAGCGCAAACTCACAGGCAGCGCGAATAATATTATGCGGACCGCGAGCACAGACATAACGTCCGTCCTCATCCTTGACGGCCTGGGGCCAGCTGGACTGATCGGCACGCTCACTAAGGCGGTCGGCCGCAACGCTCACCTTAAAGGCTGAACCAAGATCGACACCAGACGTGACCACACGGGCCTCGTCGGTGTTCTGCTTGATCGAAAACAATGCCATGCCACGACCGTGAACGCCCCAACGGTCCATCTTCATGCTCTCGAGCTTTGAGGTAACGCGAGCATCGAAGATTCGCTCTTGCATATCCTGCGGAACACCCGAGCCGTTATCCAGAAAGACAAGCGTGCGGACGCCATCTTCCTTGGTCGTGGCGAGATAGACCTTGTCGGCGCCGGCATCGCGAGCATTACGGAGCATTTCGATGACGATATCCTCGACATGCTGAATGTCGTGCTTTGCCTGGCGCCGCTCGGCCTCCGAAACGCGGAGGCGGACATACCCCTCGCCAAGGTTCTCCTCGACGCGAAGGTTGCCCTCCCCCGACATCGACGCGATAAATGAGATGAGCTCGTTCGCGTCGCTCATGTTATTTAGCGATATCGACAGCGCGGCTCTCGCGAATCACGACGACGCGCACCTGACCGGGATACTCCATCTCTTCCTCGATCTGATGGGCGATATCGTGGGCCAGGACCGTGGACTGGGCATCGGAGATCTTGTCCGGCTGAACCATGACGTGGACCTCGCGACCAGCCTGCATGGCATAGGTACGCTCGACGCCGTCATGGGAGTTGGCGATCTCCTCGAGCTTCTCAAGGCGCTTGATGTAGTTCTCGGCAGACTCGCGACGGGCACCGGGACGAGAGGCGGAGACGGCATCGGCGGCCTGTACCAGGACATCGAGCACCGTGTTGGGGTCGACATCGGCATGGTGAGCCTCGATAGCGTGGACGATAACGGGCTTCTCGCCATAACGACGGGCAAGCTCGGCGCCGATGACGGCATGCGGGCCCTCGACGTCGTGGTCGATTGCCTTGCCCAGGTCGTGCAGCAGGCCGGCGCGCTTAGCGGTCACAACGTCCAGGCCAAGCTCGGAAGCCATCACGCCGCACAGGTCAGAGACCTCGAGGGAGTGCTGAAGCACGTTCTGACCAAACGAAGTACGGTAGCGCAGGGCACCAAGGGTCTTGACGATCTCGGGGTGCAGGTCGTGAATGCCGGTATCGAAGGCAGCCTGCTCGCCAGCCTCGCGTACGCGCTGCTGAACCAGGTCGGCAGCCTTGTGATACATCTCCTCAATACGGGCGGGATGAATGCGGCCGTCGGCGATTAGGTTCTCGAGGGCGACACGGGCGGTCTCGCGACGGACTGGGTCGAAGCTCGAAAGAACGACGGTCTCGGGCGTGTCGTCGATCACGAGGTTGACGCCGGAAACCTGCTCGAAGGTCCGGATGTTGCGACCCTCGCGACCGATGATACGGCCCTTGAGGTCATCAGAGGGAATGTGCACGGAGGTAACGGTAACCTCGGCAGTGTGGTCGGCAGCGCAGCGCTGAATCGCCAGGGACAGAATCTCCTGGGCGGTCTTGTGGCACTCGGCGCGAACCTGCTGCTCAGACTCGCGAATGATCGTGGCGGCCTCGTGGGTGACCTCGCCGCGAACCTTATCGAGGAGCTCCTTGTGGGCGTCCTCGCGGGTAAGGTCGGCGATGCGCTCGAGCTCGGAGGTCTGCTTTGCGCAGAGCTCCTCGAGCTCGCGGGAGCGCTTCTCGACCTGACCGGCCTGGCTGGACAGCTGATGCTCGCGCTTGTCGAGAGCGTCGTTTCGGCGATCAAGGGACTCCTCGCGCTGCATCACACGGTTCTCGAGCGTACGAATCTCGCTCTTACGCTGCTTGTCCTCGGCCTCGGCGGCCTGCTTGTTCTTGATGATCTCCTCTTTAGCCTCGAGCAGAGCCTCTTTTTTGAGGGTCTCGGCCTGACGCTTAGCATCACCGATCAGGGACTCAGCCTGTGCGTGTGCCGACTGGATCTTTTCGTCGGCCTCGTGAAGACTACCCTGCTTGGCGGTGCGCATGTAGGCAATGGCGGCGATGGCACCCAAAACGATGCCAACGAGCGCTGCGATGATAGGCATGCTCACTCCTTTTTATGGATTCGTTACACAACAAAGCGAACCGTCCTTACGAACGGCTCGCGACATTTGAGTAATATGGGCGCAGCTTATGCGGGTCGGATACAGATAAACATATAAACAAACTCATCACAGATGAGCACATATCACAAAGCAAATGACAGTGTTTATCGTACGTTGAACCACAACAACTGTCAAATAAATGGCCCCGGCACGGCGGCTAAAACGCGGTGAACGGCAGGGCCACAAAGCGCATACGCCTAAACTGCACATTCCTCGCGTTCGGCATCGAGACGTGCCTTAACGGCATCGGCGGCGATGTGATACGAGAAGCCTTTGCCCATCAAAAACCGAACCAGTTTTTCGAATCCGCGCGTCTCTGGAACACGACGCTTGGCGAGCAGGGCTGACGCACGCGTCAAATCGTCTTCGACGGCAAAATAATCCTCGGGATAACCGGGAATGTCATCGAGCACGACATGACGGCGCTTGAGCTCGGTCTCGATTTTGCGCTGTCCCCAACCGCGCCGCTTGCGCTCCTCGATAAAGTACGAGCAAAAGCGGCTCTCGTCTAAAAAGCGATACTCGGTGGCGCGCTCGACGGCGAAATCGATCGCAGGCTGGTGAAAGCCGTAGCGAGCCAGCTTGTCACGGACCTCACCCGTCGCATGGTCGCGGCGCGATAACATCTCGGTCACCATGGTAAGTGCACATTTACGCTCAATGAGCTGCACCGCCTCACGGAAGTTGTCCCAATCACAGGGAAGATCGGGGCGGTTTTTGACATACAGCCGCGCGACCCGCACGGGAATCCAAATGGACCGCTCAAAACCGCCCTCAAGCTCACAATCGATATGTGCGCAAGGCTTTTTGGACGCATACCCGCTCGAGAACGAGGAGGCCGCCTTCTTATCGGGAAAGACGACCGTGGCCTCGGTCACCGTATACGACATAAGCGTAACCGTTACTCGTCGTCATCATCGAGCATGGCGGAACCATCGATGGCGTAAAGCTCGTCAAACTCCTCAGGCGCAGGCTGATCGGTCAGCTCGACCTCGGACGGAGCATCGTCATCAAACTCAAGTCCACAGGCAAGGCGGACCTTATGCTCAATCTCGTCAGCGCAATCGGGGTGTTCGCGCAGGAACGCCTTGGCGGCCTCGCGACCGTTGCCGAGCTTATCCTCGCCATAGGCAAACCAGGAGCCCATCTTCTTGCAAATGCCGCACTCGACAGCCATGTCCAGAATCGAGCCCTCCTTAGAGATGCCCGTACCGTACATGATGTCGAACTCAGCAGAACGGAACGGAGCTGCCACCTTGTTCTTAACGACCTTGGCGCGCACGCGGTTACCGATAACCTCGTCCTTAAGCTTAATGCTATCGATACGGCGAATGTCGATACGCACCGAAGAGAAGAACTTAAGGGCGCGGCCGCCCGTCGTGGTCTCGGGGTTGCCGAACATGACGCCGATCTTCTCACGCAGCTGGTTAATGAAGATGCACGTCGTGTTGGACTTGGACAGCGAGCCGGCGAGCTTGCGGAGCGCCTGGCTCATCAGGCGAGCCTGAAGACCGACCGTGGTGTCGCCGATTTCTCCCTCGATCTCGGCACGCGGGGTCAGCGCGGCGACGGAGTCGACGACGATGGCATCGATGGCGCCGGAACGCACGAGCATGTCAACGATCTCGAGCGCCTGCTCACCCGTATCGGGCTGGGAAATGAGAACCTCGTCGATATCCACGCCGATGCGCGCGGCATACGTGGGATCGAGCGCGTGCTCGGCATCGATAAATGCCACAACGCCGCCCATAGCCTGGGCCTCGGCCAAGATCTCGAGCGAAAGCGTCGTCTTACCGGAGGACTCAGGACCGTAAATCTCAACGATACGGCCGCGCGGCACACCGCCGATACCCAGAGCGGCATCGAGGGCCAGGGCGCCCGTGGGAATGGCCTCGACCTCGAGCTCGGGACCACCGTCGCCGTACCTCATGATGGAACCCTGGCCGAATTTCTTCTCGATCTCGGCCTTGGTGGTGGCGATCATCTCATCGCGCTCTTTACCCGTCGTGCGAGCATGAACGGTACGTACGGGACCTGAATTCTTGGCCATGAATAGCCCTCCTCTTAACAACCTGCATCGATAATAAACGAACGGCTGTTCGTGGTCAACCGTTCAGGCCAATCATATGCAGGCGGTCTTTCCAAAACCCAACCAAACGCCGACCAAACACTGACCAAATGCTTGACCACAAAGGACCAAATATGAACAAGGCAGGAAAAAATACATCTACAACCAGCACAAACGCCAAATGAGCCTAAGGTCCCTATCTCCACAATTAAGGGGCCCGGAGGCCCCTTAAAACACGTCTATTCCATAGGGTTGAGCACAAGGGCAATGCGACCCAATGCCTCCGTGACCGCATGGGCACGAACACACGAACGGTCGCCCTCATAGTGGCAGCGCACAGAGTCCACGACCGGCACTCCCCCATCGGCGGAACGATGTGCCCAGCCAATATAGAAAGTGCCAGCAGGATCGTCCTCAGTACCACCGCCGGGGCCGGCATAACCCGTTGCGCTCACTGCAATATCGCTCTGGTACAGCTCCAGCGAACCCGACGCCATCTCGCGCGCAGTTTGATGCGACACCGCGGTGTAGCGGTCGAGCGTCTCCTGCTCAACACCCAGCACGCGATGCTTAATCTCATCGCAGTAGGTCACCGCACCGCCACGCAGCGCCGCCGAGGCGCCCGGGATATCCGCAATCGTCGAGGCGATCATACCCGCCGTCAGCGACTCAGCCGTCGAAACCGTCACACCCCGAGCGCTCGCGCGCTCGACGATATCGCGCGCCAGCTCCTCGTTATGTGCGGAAATCTGCTCAAAAGAGTCCGTCATACCCACCAGGACCTAGACCGAAAAGACGATCTTGCGGCAGTTCCAGAAGTACTGGGCGCCCGAGATAACGGTCAAGACAACGGCAACGGCATACAGGAAGCGCGACACCGAGTAGATGCCGAGCGTCAGCGCCACCGGGCCAAGGTGCAAGCCGGCCATAGCAAAAACGCACAGGTAACCGCAGATGGAGACCATCGTGGTCGCCGTCTTGTACTTGCCGAGCTTATCGGCCGCAACGACCACACCGGCCGCACTCGCGACCATGCGAAGGGCGCTCACCAGAAGCTCACGGAACAGGATAATGAACACGGACCACACGGTCACCGCGCCAAAATCCAAGAACAGCAGCAGGGCCGAGAACACGAGCAGCTTATCGGCGATGGGGTCCAAGAATTTACCGAAGTCGGTGATCTCGTTGCGCGAACGCGCCAGATAACCGTCGACCTTATCGGTGCACGACAGGATCACATACAGAATGAAGGCAGCGGCGGCGAGCGAGCCGTCGAAGATGCTCCAATCCGTACCGGCAACACTCGTGTGAGAAAGCGCCGACACGATCATGAACACCGGGATAAAGACGATGCGAACGCACGTCACGATGTTGGCGGGCGTCCAAACACTCGTCAGTTCCTTATTGCTCTCGTTTGCCACGATGCTCTCCTACTCCACAACATGGCCGATAAGCTCATAGCAGAAGCTATCGGTAAACTCGACAGTCAGAATATCGCCCACGGACGCCTCGCTGGCGTCCAAGTGGACCGCGCCATCGGAATCGGGCGCCTGGAACCAGGCATGGCCGATCAGCTCGGCGCCGTCCTCGGTTTCTTCGATACCGTCGACGATCACCTGGGCGCGCTCGCCCACATGTGCGGCGGTGGCGGCAAAACCGAGCGACTCGGCCAGGTCCATGGCCTCCTGGGCGCGCTCGAGCTTGACCT
This sequence comes from Collinsella aerofaciens, assembly GCF_028206995.1. Lineage (GTDB taxonomy): Bacteria > Actinomycetota > Coriobacteriia > Coriobacteriales > Coriobacteriaceae > Collinsella > Collinsella aerofaciens_AQ. The sequence continues at coordinate 24,755 of NZ_JAQLFL010000017.1, forward strand.
CTTCGTCGACCTGACCCTCCATCTTAGCGGCCAGGCTGCCCTCCTCCTGCGAGTAGGCAAAGACGCTCGTGTAGTCAAAGCCGACGGTGTCCATAAAGTCGATAAGGTCGCGGAACTCGTCGTCGGTCTCGGTCGGGAAGCCGACCATAGCCGTGGAACGGATCACGATGCCGGGGATACGCTCACGCAGATCGCGGAACAGGTCCTCGAGCTCCTGGCGCGAACCGGAACGGCGCATAGCCTTGAGGATGCGCGCGTCGCAGTGCTGCACGGGGATATCGATATAGGGCAGCACCTCGGGCGTATCGCGAATCGTATCGATAAGCTCATCGGTCATGCCCTCGGGCTGCAGATAGAGCACGCGGACCCAGACGTTGTGCGGGCGCACGGCCTCGGCGACGGCACGCAGCAGCTGCGCCAGATTGCGCGGCGAGCCCTCGGCGACATCCTCGTCAGTAAAGTCGGTGCCCCAAATACCCGTGTCCTGGCCGATCAGCACGATCTCGCGCACACCGCCGGCAACCAGGTCGCGTACCTCGGAGATAATGCTCTCGGCATTGCGCGAATGATAGCGACCGCGAATATAGGGGATCATGCAGAAGCTGCAGAAGCGGTTGCAGCCATCGGAAATCTTGACGTAAGCAACGGCGCCCTCGACGGTACGCTTGACCTGAGGGATATAGGCCGCGATCTCACGCTCGACACCCAGCACGCCATCGATGACCGCCACGATGCCGTCCTCCTCGTCGGCCTTCACAAAGGCAGCGACCTCGGGCAGCTCGTCAGGCAGGTCGTCGCCATAGCGCGACGGCACACAGCCGCACATAACGATGGGGCAAGAACGAACGCCGTCCTGAACCTCGTTGGCGAGCTCGAGCGTGGTCTCGATGCTCTCGGACGTTGCGGAGGCGAGGAACGAGCATGTATTGACGATGGCGATATCGGCATCCTGCGGGTCGAATGCCTCCTCGTAGCCCGCAGCAGTCAAAAGAGAACGCATGCGGTCGGTGTCGACCTCGTTCTTAGCGCACCCGAGGGTGATGTAGAGCACGGAGCCCAACGGTGTATCCATGTTGGAGAGCGGTCCTTTCGAATGATATTAGCGGTAGTTGGTGAACTGTAGCGGCTGGCCGTAGTCCTGGTCGCGCAGGAACTGGATTACGGTCTGCAACGCATCCTTCGAAGCAGAGGAAACACGCAGCTTGTCGGCCTCGATGGTCACCTTGACCTTGAGCTTTTGGTCCTTGATGTCCTTGTTGATCTTCTTGGCGGTCGCCTGGTCGATACCCTCGACAATATGGCCGAGCACGCGCACGGTGCCGCCCGATGCCGCCTGAGGAGCATCCCACGAGACAGCCTTGAGGTCAATGCCGCGCTTGATGAGCTTGGAACTCAGCACGTCGATAATCTGTTTGGAGACAAAGTCAGCCGGGGCGCTGATCGTAAAGAGCTTGTCGCCCTTCGAAAGCTCGATCGTGGCGCCGGAATCCTTAAGGTCATAGCGCTGGGAAATCTCGCGCGTGGTCTGCTGGAAGGCGTTGTCGACCTCTTGCATGTTGACCTCGGACACGACGTCGAAGCTGGAATCTTTAGCCATGATGTTTCCTTTCGCGTACGAGCGGCTTAGTAGCTATCGTACGAATAGTCGGTAGAATCGGTGGGTGTCTGACCGTCAGTTGCGGTATCGGCGCCATCCGTGGACTGGGCATCGGTAACGTCGGTGGTATCGGCACCATCGGTGGTATCGGTACCATCAGAACTTTCACCATTCTCGGAATCAGTCGTCTCCTTCTTGGGAACGGTGATCGTCACACGCGCCACGCCCGAGGTCTTGGTATCGTAACGAACCTTTTCACCGTTCTTGGTAACGGTGACATCGGAAGGCTTGGACGTGGTGATCTCGATCGAGGACTCGGGCGAGTACTCCTGCTCAAAGGGGCCAGTCGCTTGGGCGCCATAGACCGACTTGCCGTCGACCTTGACCTCAATCCACGCGGTCTTTCCCTTGGCAACGGAGACTTTGACCTTCGTGACCTCGTTCTCTTCCTTCATGGCCGTCGTCTTGGTAGCGTCCGAGTCAGTCGACTCATCCGTCGCCTCATCGGTGTCTTCGTCCTCGTCGACCGTTTCGGTCTTCTTAGAAGACTTCTTGGTCGTCGTCTTGGTAGCAGTGGGCGTCTCGGGCGTGGTCTCGGGCGCCGAAGATGCGCAGCCGCGCAGAAGCACCACGATGAGCACAATCAACAACAGCGCAACGGCACCGATGCCGGCGTAGACGATACGCGGATCGAGCCCGTTGTTTTGAGGAGTACGTGATCCGCCGCGTCCACGATTGGAACTGCTGCGGCCGCCTCCCTGAGGCATACGACCACGATTGCTATCGGAACGGCCGCGATAGCCACCCTGGCCCTGAAGGCTGCGCTGACCCGAGCGGGGCGCAAGTTCACCGCGGCCTTGATAGCCACGCTGGCCCGAACGCGGAGCCGAAGAGCGCTGGCCATACGGCTGTGATTGAGAGCGAAGACGCGGCGTCACCTGCGTGGTATCGGCATCCGCATAGCCACCGCGAGAGCGACCAGAAGAGACCCCACGGTAACCGCGATCGGAATAGCCGCCGTCGCCGTAGCCGGCACGAGGGTCACGAGCCACGCCGCGGGCAGCGGGAAGTGCACGGTCCTCGGGCATCGGCGTACTGCGGAACCGGTCACGCTGCGAACGAATCTCCTCGCCCGAACCCGTCTCGGTAATATAACCGGCCTGCTGAGGACGCTGTCCATAACGCGTCGAACGACCGCCCTGAACCATCAGGAAGCGCCCGTTATCGACCGAGGAACGCGAATTGACGTAGCCAGCGGCGTCCTGAAAACGACCGCCCTGCTGCGACGTCTCGCGCTCATATGCCATCAGATCGTCAAAGTAGGCATTGACGACCTCGCGCGGATTGAGGCCCAAAAAGCGAGCATAGCTCGAAATCATGCCCTGCGCATAGCCGCGCGGCGGCATCGAAGCAAAGTTACCAGTCTCGAAAAACTCGATGATCTGCGGCCTGATTTTGATGGTGTTGGCGACTTGCTGAATGGAAAGGCCCATTCGGCGACGCTGCTCGAGCAGCATGTCACCAAAGCGTGCAGCCATCAGAATCCTCCAAACTCACGATCTTCACGTGCCATCTCGGCGTCGACAGATTCCAGCGCGGCAAGCCCCTCCTCGTCCAGCAGGACCTCGCGCGGCTTGGAACCGTCGGGCGGACCGACGACACCCTTTTCTTCCAGCATGTCCATAATACGCCCGGCGCGCGCATAGCCAACCTTCAGACGACGTTGCAGGCCAGATGTGGAGCCAAGCTGCGATTCCACCACAATATGGGCGGCTTCCCAAATGAGAGGATCATCGTCTTGCGGCTCGGCGACTCCGGTGCGGACAATGCCGCCGCCACCCGCCATGGACATGGAAGCGGGCGCCACGGCAGACAGGATCTCCTCGTGGTAGTCGGGCTCGCTCTGCGACTTGACGAACTCGACAATCTCGTTGATTTCGTCATCCGAGACAAAGCAGCCCTGGATACGGCGAGGCTTGCCCCAGTCGACCTTTGAGAACAGCATGTCGCCCAAACCAGTGAGCTTTTCGGCGCCCATCTGGTCGATAATGACGCGGGAATCGATGCCCGTAGCCACGTTAAAGGCGATACGGTTGGTGATGTTGGCCTTAATAAGGCCCGTCACCACGTTGGAGCTGGGGCGCTGCGTGGCCACGATAAGGTGGATACCGGCGGCACGGCCCAGCTGAGCAATACGCACGATCGAGGCCTCGACATCCTTACCGGCGACCATCATCAGGTCCGAGAGCTCGTCGATGATGATGACCAGGTAGGGCATCTTTTGCGGCGGGTTATCGTAATGCTCAAACTCGCCGGCGGCCTGCTTTTCGTTGTAAGTCGAGATCTTACGCACGTTGAGACGCTCGAAGACCTTCAGGCGACGCTCCATCTCGGACACGGCCCATTGCAGAGCGCTCGCGGCCTGCTTGGGCTCGGTCACTACAGGCACGTAAAGATGCGGCAGACCGTTATAGCCCGCAAGCTCGACGCGCTTGGGGTCGACCATGATCAGGCGAACGTCCTCGGGAAGGGCGCGCATGAGCAAGGTCGTGATGATGGAGTTGATCATGACTGACTTACCGGAACCCGTGGTACCGGCGATCAGCAGGTGGGGCATCTTGGCAAGGTCGGCGACGACCGGCGTACCCTCGGCATCTCGACCGATGGCGAGCTCGAGCGGACCGCCCTTCACATAGGGAAGCACGTCGCCCAGGTTGACGTTCTGGCGCTTGCGATTGGGGATCTCGATACCCACAAGCGAGGTGCCGGGGATCGGGGCAAAGATACGCACGGACTGGGCAGCAAGCGATAGCGCGATATCGTCCTCGAGGCTCGAAATCTTGCTCACGCGCTCGCCCTCGCCAGGTTGCAGCTTAAAGGTCGTCACCGTGGGGCCGGCGATCCAGCCGACCACGCGGGCACTACGACCAAACTCCAGCAAGGTGGACTGAAGCGACTCGGCAGTCTGTTCCAGCTCCTTGTCAGAAGACGCGGAGGAAGCCGACTGCGGGTTGGCATGCAGAATCTCAAGTGGCGGAAGTTTGAGGCCGTCCTCTTCTTCGCCCTCGTTATCTGCGGCGCCGCCGTCCGCTCCCCCATCGCTAGCCGCAGCCGATTCGACAGCACTCAAGGCAGGCGCATCGGCAACCTTGGGATGCTTCAAGAAGTCGGGGATCTGAGGTGCTGCCGAGACAGGATTCACGGCAAACGGCGGCTCGGACTCGTCGATCTTATCGGGGTCGTCTTCCATCGAAAGCTGACCGGTTACCTGGTCGCGCTTTGCATGGCGACGCGGCAGCAAAGTTGTCTTTGCGGTCTCAATCGGAGCCTCGTCGTCCTCGTCATCGCCCTCGGTGAGCTCAATCTCGCTCTCGGACCAAGACGGGTCGGGCTCACTCGTATTGAGTTTGGGCGCAGCCTTGCCCTTCTTGGCATGGCGGCGCGGCAACAGCGTCGTCTTAGCGCGCTCAGCTTCCACGGCATCGGACACGTCGACAAACGGATCCTCGTCCTCGTCGTCATCGTCCAAAACCGGGTCCACATCGTTGCCCATGACCGTGGTCACGGCAGCATCGGAGCCCTTTTGACGAAGAATGCTCAGGTGAGGACGGGCAACGCCGGGCACCGACAGGGCCTCATCGTCACCCCACGGACTCGCGTTGACGTCGGCACGACGGCGCTCGGCAAAATCTGCCGCACGGTCGCGGGCAGAGCGCAAAACGCCGCCCACCGAAAAGCCGATGATGACCAGGCCCACGACGACAAGGCCCAACAGGACCACCATCGCGATAGGCTTACCCAGGGCATTCTGCAGCGCACTCGCAATAAACGCACCAATGTAGCCACCCGAGGCGGACAGATTTTGCGGCGTGAACATAAGGTCGCACGAGTCGCTCGTACCTGGCACCATCAACGAAAGAATGGAGACGACGGCGATAAAGACCACGGCGCCGCCCGCAACAGAGCGCGCGTTGAGCGGCGAGTCCTCGCCTAAAAAGAGCGTGGCGGCAAACAGCAAAATGACGATCGGCAGCACGTAGGCGCCCAGACCAAAGCCCAAGTGGTAGAAACCGGCAACCGCAGCCGTAACGGGCGCAGTCGCCGGAGAAATCACGGCAATAAAGGACGCAATCGCCAAGACGGCAATGACCACGCCGGCGATATCGCGGTTGGCCGAGGGCTCGACCAAGGGCTCGAAATCATCGAACTCGGACTCGTGACCCTTATTGGCACGCAGATGGGAACCGGCACCCTTAGCAGATGCCGGTTGGTTGTTGGCCTTATTGCCTTTGGCGTTTTGTGCAGATCCGCGCGCCAAACTAAACCTCCATGACGACCGGGATGATCATCGGACGAGTGCGCGTACGGCTCCAGATAAAGTTGGAGAGCGAGTCGCGCACGGCCTTGCGAATGGCATCGGAACCGCTGCTCGTAAAGCTGAACTTGCCCTTCTCGATCGTCTTCATAATGGACGCGGAGGCATCCTCGGAGAACTGGTCGTCGATGGCAAACGAGACGCCGCGGCCCGAGAACTCGATGGCCTCGATCTTCTTGTGCTTGAGCGAGACGATGGCGACGGCCGTGACCATACCGTCGTTGGCGAGCTTCTGGCGATCGCGCAGGACGATGGGGTCGGTATCGCCGATACGCAGGCCGTCGACGTAGACGACGCCGGACTCGACGGGCGTACCGCGTTTGACGATACCGCCGCGCATCTCGAGCGTGTCGCCGTTATCGAGGATAAAGATATGATCGTCCTTGATGCCCATCTTGCGGGCCAGCTGGGCATGGGCGCGCAGATGCACGGCCTCGCCGTGAACCGGCATAAAGTACGTGGGCTTGGCCATGGCCATCAGGAGCTTGAGCTCCTCCTGGCTACCGTGACCGGAAACGTGGACGAGAGCGCGGTTCTTATCCCACACGTCGCAGCCGAGCTTGGCCAGGCTGTTGACGACCTGCTGGACGGCCTTCTCGTTGCCGGGAACGGGAGTTGCTGAGAGGATGACGGTATCGCCCTCGTGGATGGAGAGCGTCTTGTGCTCGCCATTGGCCATGCGGGACAGGGCCGACAGCGGCTCGCCCTGCGAACCGGTGCACATGACGACGATCTTGTCGTCGGGCAGGTTATCGATATCGAAGGCATCGATGATATCGGCATCGTCGATGTTGAGGTAGCCCAGCTCGCGCGCGACGCGGGTGTTGGTGAGCATGGAGCGACCGGTCACAACGACCTTACGGCCGCACTTACGGGCGGCATCGCAGATCTGCTGCAGGCGATGAATGTGGCTCGAGAACGACGCGACGAACACGCGACCCGGGGCGTTCTTGATGGCGTGCAGCAGATTGGGACCAACCTCGGCCTCGGACTTGGTAAAGCCGGGAACCGTGGCATTGGTGGAGTCGGAAAGCAGCAGGTCGATACCCTGCTTGGCAAAGCGGCTGATAGCGGCATAGTCGGGCGTAACGCCGTCGATGGGCGTCTGGTCGAGCTTAAAGTCGCCGGTGTGCATAACGGTGCCCTGGTTAGTGCGAATGAACACGCCCAGAGCGCCGGGGATGGAGTGCGTCATCGAGAAGAAGTCGAGCGAGATGCCACCGAGATTGACATGGCTTCCGCCCTTGACCTCGCGGAACTTGGGCGCGCGGATGCGGAACTCAGAGAGCTTGCCCTCGATAAAGCCAAGCGTCAGCTTGCTCGAGAAGATGGGCACCTTGTTGTTGAGGTCCTGCAGCAGATACGGAAGCGAACCGGTGTGGTCCTCGTGGCCGTGGGTGACGACGATACCGCGGAGCTTCTCCTCGTTTTCAAGAACGTAGGTGTAGTCAGGAAGCACCAGGTCGATACCGGGCTGGGAGTCGTCGGGGAACATGAGGCCAGCGTCGACGAGCACCATGTCGTCGCCGCACTCGAAGACCGTCATGTTCTTGCCGATGCCGTCAAGGCCGCCGAGCGGGATGATCTTCAAGGGAGATGATTTTTTAGCTGCCATAGGTTAGTGTTGTTTCCTTTCTTCGAAACGGGTCTGGAACAACCGACGGGGCGCTTCTGGCAAACCGACCGCCGGGAACGTACAACAATGCATCGCAGAGTCGATGCAATAACCACAGTATGATACCCATTTGCACAACAACAGACCACCCATGCATCAAAGCCCCATCTGAACCTGTGTATCCCGCCGGTCAGGGCTCAGCGGCCCCGGCACGGGCTAAGTTTCCTGCTCTACAGTCCTGCTCACGACGGAGGCCACATTAAGTGGCCTCCTGTTCGTGCGGAACTCGCGATA
>NZ_JAQLFL010000018.1 GCF_028206995.1 Collinsella aerofaciens
TTCCCAGCTGGAGGCCCCATGGTTCCAAAGAGCAGGCAGACCGAATCGGTCTCGACTGAGTATCTCCGACAGGCGCGACATTCCATCTTTGGAAAGATGTTTGTTTTGGCCTAACAACAATCATAATGAACTGGGGTCAGAATGACCCTACTTAAGTTTTACGTCCCGCTGGGTTAAGTTTTGACTTGTGCAAAATTTTGACTCAACGGGCGGCTGCTTATGAACACTTACAAGGACGTGACCCGCAGGGAAACGATCGCGGGTCGCGATACCGAATCCGGGGACAAGGAACTCGGGGTCCGTATATGGCGAATCATGCGGAAAAAGGGCATGGACCAGAGTTCGCTCGCCCTCGCCTCGGGAGTGTCGAAAAACATAATCACACGCCTTCTGACGGGGCGCAGGCTGACCTCGTTCACGAATATCGAGAGGATCGCCACGGCGCTCGACGTCTCGCTCGACGAGTTCAGACCGGCCGCGCATCGGCCGCGGAAAGATTGTCAGGCCGCTGCCTTGGCAATCGATACAGATGAGTCCGGCAACTCGGACGAGGATGGCGCCTACGGCGACGCCATCAGCCTGTATAGATAGGAAGCGGTTCCATGAAGAAGTATTTCGTGCTGGTCAGCAAGGAAGGCCTGCCATTCATCTCCCTCAGGCGCGAGCCGAAGGACTGCCCACTCGTCGGCATCTGCTCGGATCTCGTCAGCGCGAAATCGCTGATGAAGGCCTTCTTGGAGTCGAAAGAGCAAGGCGGCTCCGCCAAGCTCACTTAGAGCGATTTCCCATACATATCTATGTTTAACGGCTGGCCGATACGGTCAGCCGTTTTTATTTAGCCGAAATCAACCGCAAATGAATACAGGACTTCGTCTCGAATATCCAAAATCCACCGGGGTAACGCAAATGTGATTGCCGCTGCGGCACGACATTATCTTCCGCTTGACGGAGTCCGATTATGTTCGCCGAGGGAGCGCGCCCCTCACCTTTTGTCGTTCTCAACTGAGAGGATTCATCCAATGGATTTCGTCAACTCCGCCTGCGCCCATGCCGTGGTCGCCAAGAACCAGCTCAAGAACAAGCTCGTGCGTGACTTCCGCGCCGCCCGTGCCGGCGAGCTTTCCGGCCAGGGCCTCATCGAGTACGTCCTGATCATCGCCGTCATCTCGCTCGTCGTCGTCTTCGCCGGCCCCGCCGTCGCAGGCGCCATCCGCAACCAGTTCGCGAAGATTACCAACACCCTGAACACCGGCACCGGTACCGGTTTCGGCGCCGTCGTCACCCCCGGTCACTAGTCCTCGGTCTTTCATCAGTTCCATCAAATCTTACAGAAGGGATTTCACCAATGGATTTCGTCAACTCCGCCTGCGCCCACGCCGTGGTCGCCAAGAACCAGCTCAAGAACAAGCTCGTGCGTGACTTCCGCGCCGCCCGTGCCGGCGAGCTTTCCGGCCAGGGCCTCATCGAGTACGTCCTGATCATCGCCGTCATCTCGCTCGTCGTCGTCTTCGCCGGCCCCGCCGTCGCAGGCGCCATCCGCAACCAGTTCAACAAGATCGCCACCACGCTCTCCACCGGCACCTCCACCGGCTTCGGTGCCTAGTAGCCCAGCTGCTTGCTTTTTCGGCACCGTCCGTTTCCCAAGACGGATGGTGCCTTTTCTTTTAACCAGAGACTGACAGGAGACACCCGATGACCGTGATCAATGGAGTAATTGGAGGTATCGGAGCGGCGATAATCCTCACCGGGGCCATCTTCTCCCTCGCGGCGAAGAATAAGGACTCAGAGAAGGTAGACGTCGAGCAAATCCATGCCATCGATAGCGGCCTCGGCGCCGATCCCGAGTGGGTCGACGAGATCCGCGATGGGGCATTCAAGGGCCTCGTCTGCCCTTCCGTCGCCCGTGCGGCCAGTACGGCCTGCGGCTTTTCCGAAGGCGATCTCGCCGCCATCGAGAAATCCTATAAGTTCTGGGGCGGCCGTGAAGACGGCCGTCTCGGTTCGGGTTGCTCGGATTGGCTTCTCGGGGGCTGCCTGGCGGTCGGCATCGCCGCGGGTGCGGCGGCAGGCGTGCTGAAGGAGCCCATCTTCGGCCTTTGGGTCGCGACGTTCATCGACATCTGCGTGAACGATTTCCGATTCCGGCGTATCGACCTCTACTCGATCGCCTCCCTGGCCCTTTTCGGTCTTCTCATGGGTGGCGGTGCGGATATCCCGCAAAAGCTCGCCCAGGGGCTGGGTCTCAGCACGGTCCTGTACCTCGCCGCATTCATGGCGGAAAGGGCCTGCGGAAAAGAGGCGTTCGGGCTGGGCGATGTCCTTTTGCTCGGCGCGGTCGGAGCGTCGGCCGCGGGAAGTAGCACCTCCCTCTCCGCGGCGTGCCTGGTCTTGCTCGCCGAGTGCTCGGTCACGCTCGCCGTACTCAAGATCAGGAAATCGGATACGGCCCTGCCCTTCGCGCCCCTCGCCTTCCTGCCAGCCCTCGCGTTCGTCTTGGTTGCGTGATGTCATGAAACGAATTGCAAATAACGGAAGGGTGCGCGGTCAGTCGCTCGTCGAGTTCGTCCTGTCTGCCCCGCTGCTCATCATCATGCTGTTCGCCCTGCTCGACGGCTCGGCCTACTACCGCAGCGCCATGTGCGTGCGGACGGCGGCGACCGAGGCGGCCACGTTCTACACGAAGCGACCCGATGCCGGCGATGCCGACGTCAAGGCCCATGTACTCGAGTGCGTCAAGGGGACCGAAGGCGTCGAGTTCTCGTTCAGTGCCGAGGACGCAGGCACCACGGAGAGTGACTATACGATGCACGTCAAGCAGTCAGGTGGCTGGAAAACGGCCGATACGAAAACCGTCACGAAAAGCAAGGCGTTTACCTGCAAGAAAACCATCAAGACCTTCCTGCCCTCGCTTTTCGGCGAGGGGAACACGGCCACGGCCACCGCGACCGTGGTAGGCAGCGCCTCGGAAGAAGGTGTACTGCGATGAGATTCCGCGCTCCCAGCGGGCAGACGACCGTGGAGTTCGCCTTCGCCGGCATCTGGCTCATCCTGCTGATGATGGCCGTGCTGTGCTTCGGCCTCATCACCTTCCAGAAATCGTCTTTCGACTACCAGGTGTCGCATATGGCGGACGAGCTTCCCAGCGGTTGGGAAAGCATGGATGCCAAGCAGGTCGTCAAGAGCTGCGTTGCGGCCGCCTCGGGGCTTTCCGAAGACGATATCGAGGTCAACTCCGCCGAAATCCACCTCGAGGACATGAGCAGCACCGATCGCGGCAACAGCACGGCAGTCCAGCTCGGCAGCGAGCTGAAGACGACGACGGCCTCCTACCTGGATATCTCCGCCGATATCACCGTTCGCCTCGGTCGGGGCATCGGACTTGCGGGCAACGGGGGCATCCCCTACCGCCGGTCCGTCAAACAGAGCTTCACCGTCGAGCGGCGCTGGGAGGTGGCATAGATGAAGCGATTCGCCAAGGGAGCCTCGCGCGGGCAGGCACTCGTGATGTTCGTCCTCGTGGCCGCGGCGCTTGTCATGGTCTTGGGCTTGGCAATCGACGCATCGGGCGGCTGGTGGAAATCCCAGCGCCAAAACGATGCGATCGAGATCGCCAAGGAGGCGGCGCTCTCGCGCAGCAACGAGATCAAGTTCGATGCCACCGACTCGACCCGCGCCCTCGATGAGGTCATTTACTCGTCCCTGAAGCAGAACCTCAGCGAGCTTAAGGGCTCCGAGGTCTCCGTGACCTCATGGGAAGTACCCGAGTCAGAGTCCGGCAGCATGAACAGGCTCATCGGAGTCGAGGTCTCGGTCACCGGAACGTACAAGTGCGTTTTCGCCCAGACATTCGGCTTCGGCTCGATTCCCATCAAGAACACCATCACGTTCACCATCAACCCCTATTCGTCTACCGAGGTCTGGCGGCAAAACACGTCCGGTCACGGTTGCCGTCTGACCAAAGCGGCGGACAAGGCCATCGGCCAGGAAACCTATACGGCGCTCAGCGCGACCTCGGATATCTCCGATGCGCTGCATGCGGCCATCGAAAAAGGACTTGCGGAACTCTCATGAGTGCCGGAGCCATAAGCGATGAGACAGGCGCTCACGGCGCCGGAAAGGAACACCATGTTCAACAAGAAGGATAAGGACCCCGCCGAGCTTCCCTTGGACGGCGAGAAGAACAAGAAGAAGGGATTTACCCTCTTCGGCGGCAAGAAGGAGAAAGACCCCTCCTCTAAAATCGTGACCCCCGAGAAGCGCCGTCGCCAGCTCTCGTGGCTCTGCGGCGCTTGCGCTGCGGTCGCAGTCGGCTCGCTCGCCTTCGCGGCAGTGGAGTTCACCGTCGCGCAGGACACGGTCGCCAAGAGCCAGGCCGATATGATCGAAATCGTCGTCCCCAAGGAGACCATCAAGGCGGGAACCCCCATCACCGCCGACATGCTCGAGGAGACCCAGGTGCCAAAGCGCTACACCCCCTCGGATGCGGCCGATGCGTCGAACAAGTCCGATTTGATCGGCAAGGCCCCGGTCGGCAGCCTGACGAAGGGCGTCCCCATCTCCATGAGCACCGTCCAGGGTTCCTCCAACCCGTCATCCATCTCGCTCGCCCTCGCCTCGGGCCACGTGGCGCGAACCTTCTCGCTCGACGCCGCGGCCAGCATGTCCCCGCTGCTCAAGCCGGGCGACTACGTCACCGTGACCGCGACCTTCAAGGCCGGTAACGGCAGCACGCAGCAGACCGTCGCCTACCAGAACGTCAAGGTGCTCGCCACCGACGCCACGCTTCAGAGCTCGGACGGCTCCTCCCAGAGCGCGGGCTACTCCACCGTCACGCTCGAGCTGACCCCCGAGCAGCTTTCCGAAATCGGCTCGGCCGATTCGATCAGCCTCGCCGCGCAGCCGCTCAGCGAGAACCCCAAGGACGATTCCGACGCGGATGCCCTCGATGCGCATAGCGATAACGCCTCCGATACCAAGGACGCCGAGGCGGACGCCGCCGCGACCGAGGAGTAGCCATGCTTGATAAAATGTATGACAATGCGGTCGCCGAGGTGATGACGCGATGCGCCAACGACCTGCAGAACCAAGTTGCCCTCGTCGGAGAGGTGTCCGACGGCATCGAGCGCCTGCGCGACCGAGCCTTCGCATACGTCAACCGCTCGCCCGCCTTCGAGGGGGCCAGCGAGGACGTGATGCGCCAGGCGGCCAAATTCGTCGTGGACGACCTGTTCCAGCTCGGCCCCATCGAGGAGCTGCTCTGGGACCCCGAGGTCTCCGAAATCATGGTCAACTCCCCCGACCAGGTCATGGTCGAGCGCCGCGGCAAGATCACGCTCTCGGACGTGCATTTCTTCGATGAGGAGCATGTCCAGAGGACTATCGCCCGCATCGTCTCCTCGGACGGTCGCAGGTGCGACAACCAGAGCCCGCTTTGCGACTGCACGCTGCACCGCGCCGGCGCCCCGTTCGACGGCAGCCGCGTCAACGCTGTGGCCTTCGGCATCGCGAAGCACTGGACGCTCGACATCCGCAAGTTCCGCAACGACGCCCTCACGCCCGAATCCCTCATTGCCAACGGATCCATGGACGAGAACATGGCTGACTTCCTGCAGGCGCTCGTCCTCGCACGCATGAACATCGTCATCGAGGGTGGCACGGGCTCGGGCAAGACCACCCTGCTCAACGCCCTGTCCAACTACATCCCCGACGGCCAGCGCATCATCACGGTCGAGGACACGGCCGAGCTCAACCTCGCCAAGAGTCACGTCCTGTCGCTGCAGTCTCGTCCCGCCAACAACGAGGGTAAGGGCGAGATCACGCTCCGGCAGCTCGTCATCAACACGCTGCGCCAGCGACCCGACCGCATCGTCGTCGGCGAGTGCCGAGGCCCGGAGGCGTTCGACATGCTCCAGGCCATGAACTCCGGCCACGACGGCTCGCTCACGACCACGCACGCGAACAACCCGCGTGCCGCACTCGACCGCCTGCAGAACCTCGTGCAGATGAGCCGTGCAGGTGCGAACATGCCTCCCGATGCCATCATGAAGATCATCACCGAGGCCGTCGACTTCGTCGTCGAGATCAAGCGCCTTCCGGACGGAAGCCGCCGAGTCAACAACATCTGCGAGGTCTGCGGTATGCAGGGCAACGTCCCGACCATCGGATCCATCATGAAGTTCCAGAAGACCGGTGTCGACGGCAACGGGCGAATCAAGGGCGAGTTCCGTCCGACCGGCTCGCGCATCGTCTCCGAGGAGCATAAGGAGCGCTTCTATTCCAACGGAATCGACATCAAGCCCGAATGGTTCGACAACGGAGGGTTGTGGTAGACATGGACCAGACGGTCGTCACCTATTTCTTCTACGGCGTCACCTACGCCCTCATCATCGCCGTGCTGACGCTTTGCGTCATGGCGCTGCTCGTCTCAAGGCAGCTGCGCGTCCTCTCCGAGCGCCGCGATATCTATAACGAGGACGAAGAGGGTTCAAAGAAGAAATCTATCAGTATCCTCGCCGACCTTCGCGAGGTCGCCCGCAAACATATCGAGGGCAGCGGAATCAAGCTGTCCCTGAACGAGTTCATGAGCATCTGGGCGGCATGCACGGCGGTACCTCCGTTGTTCGGTATCGTCATGGGAATGGACGCCCTCGTCGTCATGCTTCTCGCCGCCCTGGGTGCCTTCATCCCGCTATTCACCCTGTCATTCAGGAAGAAGCACAGCGAGAAGCGCTTCGAGGAGCTGCTGGGGCAGACCATGCCGCTGATTTCCGCCAACCTGCGCGGCGGCGCGATGCTCTCACAGGCCATCCGCCCCGTCGCGGAGAACATGGACGAACCCATCAAGGGAGAGTTCGAGCGGCTCCGCCGTGACATGGACCGCGGCATGCCCATCGACAAGGCGCTTGACAAGATGGCGGAGCGCAACAACTCCTCAGACCTCAAGCTGTTCGCCTCGGCGGTTCGCGCCCAGATGCGCACGGGCGGCTCTCTGGCCGACATCGTGGACTCGGTTGGAAACACCATCCAGCAGCGCTGCGAGCTGCGCCAGATGGTGCGCTCACGCACCTCGCAGGCCCGTTTCACGGCCATCCTCATGGTCTGCGTGCCGCCCGCGCTTGGTCTCGTCTTTTATGTCGGCAACGACATGTACCGCGAGTTCTATTCGAGCGCCATGGGCCTCGTCGTCATCGGCATCTGCGCCCTGCTCGAGATCCTCGGCTACTTCATCGCCAACAAGATGCTCGACATCAAGACCGACTAGGAGTGATATTCATGATCGTCGACGGAACAACTATCGGCCTCATCGGCGCCGGCTCCCTTGCGGCGGGCCTGGGCACCACGCTCGCGGTGCAGAGGAAATTCGACATCGAAGTGCGCAATGTCAACCAGAAGACGCTCAAGCAGCGCAGCGAGGAGATGCAGGAGCGCTTCAAGTTCGGCCAGCCGTTCCAGGGTTCGGCGCTTTTCGGCTCCATGTCCCGTGAGCAGGAGGAGCGCCAGCGTGAGGCCATCAAACGCTCCGGTCTCAAGATTTCAGCGCTCATGTTCTGGGCCTCGAAAATCATCTGCGTCGCCGTGGGCATCATGGTCGGCATTCTCATCGGTACCAAACTGACGGGGCTTGCCACCGTCGCGGCGGCGGGACTCGGCGGCATGGTCGGCTATATCCTGCCGGAGCTGTACCTGCTCCAGAAGCGCCGCGAATGGCGCAACAACATCGAGCGCGAGCTGCCCAATGCCCTCGACCTGATGTCCATCTCGATGGCGGCAGGCTCCACGTTTGATGACGCGGTGCGCACGGTGGCAGAGAACTCCGAGGGGGCGCTCGCCGAGGGCTTCCGCGACGTTCTCGCCAACGCCCGCTTCATGGATATCACCGATGCCCTGAAGCAATTCGCCGACAACGCGGGAGTCCAGCCCCTCACCATCTTCGTCGCCTCGCTCATCCAGGCACGCCAGACCGGCGCCCAGTTCGTCGAGGTCCTCGAGAACCAGGCGCAGACGGTGCGCACGTACCGCCGGCAGAAGCTGGAGGAGGAGATCAACAAGATCGGCACCAAGATGCTCATCCCGATCATCTTCCTGATCTTCCCCGCACTGTTCGGCGTGCTTCTGTCGCCTGCCGCAATGTCGGCCATCCAGGCTATGGGCAGCCTGTAGGGAAAGGAGCCCTAAATGAGCGAAGTTCCCGGACTCACCCTGTTCATCTTCCTCTTCGTCCTGCTGGCCTTCATCGGGATTCTGCCCATCGCGGGCAAATGGAAGGTCTACGGGAAGCTCGGGATGGCGGGCCGGTAATCGATTATCCCCGTCTACGCCGACTAGGTTGGAGATGCCATAGTGCGGTGTATTGCGGGTCCTTTCGGGGACCCGCTTTGGTTTGGTGGCGGCGGGAATGCCGCGGAGCCGTCTCTCTAAATGTCTCTCTAAATGCTTGAGCCGTCTACCTGCGATTTTTGGTTGTCTCTCTAAATGTCTCTCTAAAGTTGTGGAAAGTGGCGACCGGTTTAGAGAGACGAGGATAAGAAGGAGAAGGAAGAAGAGCGCCTCAGCGATCGGTCGGGCGAGAACAATAATAAAGAGAATAATAACAAGTTGATTTGCTGCGGGGCGCCTTTTGAGGGCGCCCCTTTTTGTTTGCTGGATGTTTTACGGAGGGCAGTGAAGGTGCGTAAACATGTAGGCGCGTAGCCGTGTAGCCGTGTAGCGAGGTCGGTCGGGCTACTTCTGTCCCGCGTAGGTCGCGGGCGTGAGTTGAGCTTGAGAATCGAAGGAAGGAAATCAATTCTCTAGAGTCTGGAGATGAACGGAATGGATTCTCAAATCACTAAAATCCCCTCCATCTGCGGTGACGGTTACCCCGGTGTCGGATTTCAGGTGGATAACGGCGATTCGGTTCGCGTGGCCATGGCATGGCCGAGCGCTTCCGCTGAGGGGTGGCGCAGTCTCACCATGGAAGTGCCGAAGAAGCTCAGCCTCGATACCAAGCTGAACGGCGTTTCGGTTGATTATCTCCTGCAGAGGGCCGATGTACTTTTTGGAGATGGAGACCGGGGCCGATTCAAGCGCTACGAACGCGAACTTGGAGATAAATTGCCCAGCGCGGTCGTCCGTGCGTTCGCCCGCTACGCGCCTATCGATTTGACCTACGCGGGCAACGCGGAGGCGTGTCGCGCTGAAATCGAACAGTTCCTCGGTGGGGATATCCCCGAACTCGACTTGGAAGGCATGGATAATACCTCTGGGAAAATCCATGCCGTGCTTGTCCCCGTCGGCTTCGATCCCGTTGCCATAGAGATCGATGGCACCCGAGACATCATGTCTCATGTGGGAGGCACCATCGATGAGGCTTCCGGACATCTACCGCCCGATGCCCTTCCGTTCAATCTCTCGATGTATGTCAACGATGAGGGTCTATATAGCTGCCAGCCCAATCGCGCCTTCTATGCAACTGAGAGTATGGAGCATGAGGGGTATTATTCCGCCATCGATGGAAAGCCGGTGGTCTCGGGGCTACCGTCATCTCTCCTATTCGGCAATATCGTCATAACCGGTTTCGATCCTGAAACAGGTGAGGACAAATCGCTATCTGCTGGCGAGATGATGGATGCCATGAATTACTTTCAGCGTGACAGTCCTCGAGGAAGTGGACGCGAGGTCGCTCTCATTGTCCAGAACGGGCTGTATGGCGAGCTGAGGCAATCCCTCTCGCATGACCCCTCTGCTCACGAAGATAAGGTCCTTGATAACGCATCTGAATCTCTCGACGAGATGATGGAGCAAAAGGTCGAGGTCGCCGAGGATAGCGAGATCGGTGACGAGATAAGCGTATCCAACGGAGAACGCTAAGGGGCAAGAATAATAACAAGTTGTTTTACCGCGGGACGTCTTTCGGGACGTCCCGTTTGCTTTGCTGGGTGATTGGCGGGTAGCGGCGTAGCCGTGTAGCGCGGTAGTCACGTAGTTAGATAGGCGTGTAGTTGCGTAGGTATGCGGAGAAGGCTACTTGTGTCCCCCGGTGGGTCGATGGGGAGGCATCCGTTTATGTTCGAGATGGATTGTCCGAACGTGAATGGGAGCTACCTATGGCCAAGAGAACCTATGGCAAATATCAAGGAAAGAGTCCGACCGAGAAGCTGACGGATGCCCGCCAGGCGCTATTCGATGCGCTTCTCGCGGACATGGAGCGCGAGGGTCCTCGTTGGGTCAAGGAATGGTCGTTCCCCCACCCACCCATGAACGGCGTTACCGGCGAGTGCTACGGACCGCGAAATACCGCCATGCTCATGTACGCCATGAGGGACGGAGGATTCAGGGACCCGCGCTTCGCCACATTCAAGATGGCATCGGATAAGGGCTGCCATATCATCAGGGGATCGCACGGTTACCCTATCGAACGCTGGAAGCGCATGCTCGTCAGCAGGACGGATCCGACGGCCCGACTCAAGCAGCCCAAGACCAAAGAGGAGTGGGACATCGCCCTCGCAAACCCCGAGTACAAGGCCGAGCCGCGCTGCGTGGGAACGTTCACGGTGTTCAATGCCGAGCAGATGGAGAATACGGAAAACCTCGCCTCCGTCGAATGCTTCAAGCCCATCGAGCCCGATCGCGTGGCCGATGGTATCGTCAAGGCATCGCCTTGCCCCGTAATCGAGACTCCGAACGACGAGGCGTTCTACCTGCCGGGTGCAGACAAGATTTACGTTCCGCAGCGCAACCAGTTCACGAACGTCGAATCGTTCTGCCGAACGCTGCTCCATGAGATGGGACACGCCACGGGCCACCCAAGCAGAAACAACCGCGAGCAGTGCGGACTGAAGCAGAATAGGCAGAAATACGCCTTTGAGGAGCTCATTGCAGAGCTCTCGAGCGTGTTCACCGCGAACGCCATCGGTCTCGACCTCCGCAACGTCGACGACGATAAGCCCCTTGCCGCCAACGAAGTCGATGCAATGTCGAATTCGGCCGCCTACCTCAAGAGCTGGTCCCAGGAGTTCAGGGATCCGGGCGGTGAGCTGCTGAAGGCCGCATCACGGGCGAGCAAGGCGACCGATTACCTCGTAAAAGACTGCTTTATCCCAAAGCTCGGCAAGGACTACTTCAAGTCCATTGAGCTCGCTACCGAGACGGTAGCCGATGTCGATATGGAACGCGGCGGCGCGGCCGAGGTCGAGCAGGGAGACGATGGGTTCAGTCTCGATGAGCTGTGTGATTCAAAATGCGATGAGGCGGAATTAGCCAACGGAGATGAGCGGAACGATGCGGTGACCGCCCATTATGAGGAAGGACGATAGCCATGCCTGATGATTTGAAAATCAATTCGTTCGATGACCTGAAAGCCGCACTGAACGAGGCCCTGCACAATGGCGGAACCTCGCCTGACGCGGCGGATTACCTGATGGAACGATTCGACGTTCTCTGTGTCGATATCGATAACGTGTTCCTCGCCATATCTGCCAATGACATTCAGGAATACTATCCAAGCCTGTCCGCCGATGAGGCACGTTATGTCCGTGACAACGCTAACGAAAACCTTTGGAACTCGGGCGGATACTGCGACATCAATGACACGGCGTGGGGTCAAATCGAGGCCGAGGTGAAGTGTGTTCAAGGCGCCCGTCATGATTCCCGAAGTGAAGAAGCGAGCCTAGATGACCTCGCCGAAACGTATGGCGAGGACGGTAGTTGCCGTATGGAAAATGACCCGCGCGATACGGACGGCATTCCAAGGTAGACGCTACTTCTGTCCCCTAGCGTGAAGCGGTTCACGTGAGCTTCATGCTAGTCGTTCAGTTATCAATTCGCGTGATGGAGGAACCATGAGCGAGCAGAACAGCCAGAACAAGGATAAGGTCCGTATCGACTTCCCGCCGAAGTGGGTAACCACCGAAAAGGCAAATGGTGAGCCGTATACCATCTCCAACGGTAAGGGCGAGTCTTGGCCTGCCGTGAAGTGTACCCTGCCCAGCGGCACCAAGGTCGACGGCAAGGATCTCTCCGGCTTCAACTTCACCACGTTCCAGAAGCCGTGGAACAAGGCCGATATCGAGGCCGGTAAGGGCACGGGTGTCTTCGTCAACGCCGACCGCAACGTCAGCCTCTTCAAGTACGACCAGGACGGACAGCGCCACGATGAGTCCGTGGAGCCGCAGAAGCTCTCCGATGCCGTCGAGGCCGCCCGCGCCGAGTACCGCGCCCAGCATCAGAACCACGACCGCTCCCAGGAGCAGGAGACCAGTCTCGACGATCTGTGCGAGCAGAAGACCGCCGAGGCAAGTGAGCGCGATGGCGGCTCCCAGGACCGCAGCGCACAGAACGTCCAGCGTTAAGTTCCAGCAGCCATTGGATGCGGGGAGGGATGGATTTCCATCCCTCCCCTTTTCTTTTGGGGCGAAGGCTACTTTCGTCCCCCCTTCGAAGGACACAACGTCTCGAAAGTACGCTGGGATAGGTCAGATAGCAAGAGAGATGGAGCAGCTATGGCAGAGGACAAGCCGTGCATTTCCGAGTTGTTCGAGAACGACGTGCTGGATATGGAACTCGTCGGCAAAATCTCCCCCGAGTTCATGCTGGGCTGCGCCATCGGTTTCGGCGCGGCCTCGCACGCGGCCGCCGATATCGATTATTTCAGCGATAAGTTTTCCTCCCGAGCTGTTATTGAAATCGAGGAACTGGGCCTGCCAACGCTGCGAAGCGAGTGCCGCAGCGCCGATGATTTTTCTCTCGCCGGAGTCAATCCCGATACGAAATTCCCAATCGGTTTCGTTTCCGTCCGAGATGTGATTGATGCGGTCGATGAATTCGGTTCCGAACACATGAAAGAGACCCTAGCGCCTGCCGATATGGAGCGGGTCGCCTCCAGCCTTGCGGAAGCCGAACAGTGCATCGAGCGGTATGAGCTCGTCGACGGCATTACGTTCAACGCGGAGCTCGAGATGGAAAAAATCGACTGCGAGCGCGATGAGCAGGGCCCTGACGATATCTGCAATGCGAAGAGCGAAGAAGCAGACCTTGTCGAAGATACCGCGATGGGCGAACGTGAGGCCCCTGACAACGAACAAGACAAGTAGCCAAGGAGTCTGAATATGAGCAATAAATCCTGCAGCCTGTTCATCGAGGGCAAAGGCAAGGTGTCGGTCAGCATCGACGAGCACCCGAGCATGCCATCGATGAGCTTCACCGGCCTTCAGGGTCGCGGTATTGGCCGCGTAGTCGAGGAGAAGGCAGCCATCCGCTGCGCCCTGCGCCAAGCGGGTTTCGACATCCCCATGGCAAACGTGCGCATCGATGTAGACCAGTCCGCACATGAGTTCGGCCACAAGTGCATCGATAACGCCTGCGCACAGGGCATCGCCATCGCGAGCGGTCAGGCGGAGATGCCCGCCGGAGGTCGTGTCAGTGCCGTGGAAATCGAAATCGACGGCTCGTCGCTCGGCTTGGAGCCGGCTAAAGACGGGCTGGAGCGAGGTCTCGATGACCTTTGCGATGAGAAGCAGACTGAGGCCGATCTCGTCGAGGGAAACAAAGATCGCGAAACGCGATTTGAGAGTAAGGAGACTGGGCGATGAGTGAAATCGGATGCATCAAGGTCGATGTCGCGATGAGCGATTCTGAGTATTATGCGCACGCTCCCCATGACAGCGTCACCCTGCCGATGGCACCAAGCGATCTGCAAGGGGTCATCGACAAGGTGACCCGCTTCGGCTCGCATGGATACGAAATCAAGGACATCCAGACTTCCGGCGTAATCGACAAGCTGCACTTCGACGAGGACGAGAACGTGAGCCTGCGGGCTCTGAATGCCATGGCGGAGTGCGTCAAGAGGAATCCCGACGTCGATTACGATGCGGTTCGCGATTACTGCGACAACTTCGATGTACCGGTCGATCCACTCATGGTCGGCAACGTCATCATGCAGGTAGGACAGATTCCGTATACGAGTTATTCGGTTGATATCGATAACGAGCATCCAACCCCCGTCGACCTGCAACGGGCATACGGAATCACGCTTATCGACCGCGCTTCCGAGGAACTCGAAACCTGCTTGGTCGACAACCGGCTTCCCGATGGTGCCAAGGCGAGCCTCGCTGGAGTCATCGAGCTGCTCGCGAACGTACCTGCCGAGGCATTGGGTGCCAAGATGGAGTCAGGTGGAGAAGTCTGTCTTACACCCAGCGGCATCTTCGACCGCAATTCCGTAGGCGTCGAGTTGATGAAATTCGATTTGGATGAGCTCGAGCAGGCAGCTTTCGAGGGCGACCGCGACTTCGCGGCCGACCGCATCGTCGTCTATGCCGAGAGCCGCAAGATGGCGGAGGCGGGCGTCGATATCTCGCAGCCGCTGACGCTGCCGATGGATGCAGGCGAGCTTCAAGATGCCCTCAAGGTCTTCGCGGATATGGAGGGTGTGGAGCCGAGCGATATCGTCATGTGCGACTATGAGCTCCATGGGCGGTTCTCCGAGTACTCTTGGCACGACTTCGGCACGGATGACCCCATCGCCGACATGAACCGCTTCGCCCAGATCGTGGTGGACCATCCCGACCTCAACGTGGGGGAACTGTTCTACTACAACGACGATCATGAAATCTACGACATCGGAGACATTATCCATGTGGCAGAGCATTTCGATGAGAGGCTTGCGGAGCAGGGTCGAGAATTCAACCTCGATGAGCTCGGGGAGTCGAAAAGCGACGAGGCCGAGTTGGTAAACCGCGACACCGATAAGTTCGAGGGCAATGCCCTTACCGGCGGTGAGCGCTGATGGATACGTTGCGTGCAGTCCTAGTTCCCGTAAATGCCGAATGCCGCGAGATCGAGTTGCCGATCGATGAGGATGGAAACTGCGGTGATGCTTTGAAGGAACTCCTCGGCGCGAGGGTCACCAATGTGTCGAATAAGCTGCCCGATAAGTCCCTTGGCGAAGCCGTGTGCGTCTACGTCAATTCGGCCGGCCGCTCCGCCTGCCCGGCAAACCGCGCCATCTGGGGTACCAAGGAGATGACCGACGAGGGGCGCGAGTCTCCCCTGACCGGCCAGACCGTCGTAGCCGGCGAGCCGGCCGATGTGCTTTATGGGGATATCGTCATCGTGGGCTATGACCCCTACGAGGGTCTGGAATGCTCCCTGACCGATACTGAGTGCAGGGATGTCATCGATTTGTTCAGCGGGCGAGGCGGCCCGTATTCGGGTGTCTCTGCGCTCGGTCTCGTTCAGAGTAAAGAGCTCGACCGTGAACTCAAGGAACGTGCCGAGTGGAACAACGAGTCCTCGCAATTCGATGAGATCATCTGCTACAAGAAAGACGAGGCGGCGCTCTATAACCAGCGCCTCGAAGAGGAGTACCGCGACACATACGATGACTACTGGCAGAACTCCTACGACGATACGGAGTGGTAGCCATGGGAGCCGTGAGTTACGGGCAAGGCGGTTATGTGGGAACTTCCATGAGCGTCCGCGCCCAAGAGGCATATGAGTCGGGCGAGATGCCGATGTCCAAGTGGACGCGCGGCGCGATCATCTCCGCCATCAAGGACTACTGCACCGACTTCGACCTCGCCTACGATCCGGAAATCGAGACGATGAGCAGGGCGAAGCTCGCCGAGGCCTATCTCGAATATAAGTCATGGCACCATACGGGGCGGTTCGCACGCGAGACCGAGTTCTTCGGATTGAACGAGGATGCGGTCTGCGCGGACTTCCCCGAGATGACGCCGGACCAAATTGCCGAGCGGTCGCATGTGGTCTGCTTCAATGCCTTTCGCGACGGCATCGGCGGGGACACCGAGTGGCACGATCTCGATCTCGATCTCGACCGCGTGGCCGAGCTGTTCGATGAGCGGGGGCTGGATGGCTTGCTCGAAGCAAAGCGTGACGAGGCGGAACTATCCGGCGAGCTCGACCCTGTGAGGGACGAGGTCTGCCGATAGACAGATTAGCCGGACTCGCCCCCTATATCCTACCCTGCATCCTGAGCAAATCCTCCATCGCCTTGGCGAGCCTCTCGGCCCTTTCCTGCTCTTCCCTATCGGTAAAGCTGCCCTCCACCCGAACGTAGGGCGAATGCTTTCGATAGCACTGCCCGAGGTCGGGTTCCCAGGTGGCGTAGCTCTGGGCGAACTTCCTGCGGGCAATCAGGTCGAGGATGCGATAGACGATGTAGGCGATGGCCAAGAGGGCGACCGCCGCCATAAGGATATAAATCACCGAGTTCCTCCAAATGGATATCAATTCGAGCTCATTCTAGCAGGTTCGACGGCGGCTGTTGCCGCTGCGGCAAGTCGGGGCATCTCTATCGCGTAATGAGTATCCTCGGAAAAAATCACAAGAGAAAGCGGAGGATGATATGAAATCCAATCCTTACGAACGTCTTCTGAACCCCGATGTCCTCAAGGGAGGGCTCGTGGCAAGCCTTTTCGGCCTGTTGCCGTCCATCGGCACCGGTGCCTTCTACCTTATCGAGAATCTCGCTCACGGCATCGATCTCGCCACCGGCGGCCGCATGGGCGAAAATCGAGTCTCCGCGATGATTTCCATTTTCAATATCAATACCCTTTGGCTTCCACTCACGGGTTTTCTCCTGCTAGTCCCGGCTGTGAGAAACAATAGGCTTTCCGCGCTTGCGATCGTGTTGGTTCAAGTCCTGGGAGCCGTCATCAACTTCTCACGCGGTCTATACACGGAAACGGCACTCGAACTGGTCGTCGGCGCGGTCGCGTTGCTCTGCAGCCCGACCGTCGCCTCTCTTTCCAACGGTCTGGGGGATACAGATGAGTAAAGACAACAACAAGGAACTCGCTAAAGACCCGTTTCGGGACTATGCCTTCTCTCGCCGAGGATTGTTCGCGGCGCTGGCGGTGATAGCCGGACTCGGTGCCGTTCCCGCGCGATCGGCGCTGGCAAATGAGTTGGTGTTCCGCGGCGACCACATAACACCCGGCAGAGGGGCTTTCGGGCAATCCTTCACCTCCGGCGACTATATCCACTGCATCACCCATCTAGACCGCACCACCAATGCCAACAACTATGGTCTCGGATATGCCTGCGGATGGGTCCCCTGGGTCGCCGCCGACATGTTCACATACCAAGGATGGAACTCCAGGTACCTGCAGGCGATTCGATATTCGCTCTGCCTGCTCGTCCAGTGCGATTACTCCAACGAACTCTACGACCATATCAGGGCCCATCCCTATATGGCTTGCGGTGACATCAATCGCCAAAGCCCTCGCCGCCTTTGGAAAAACATCAATATGGACGATAACCACGGCATCCTCTACCTCAACAACGCCCAACTCTCGACCTTTCAGGGCGATATGCTCAACTTGTCGGCGGGAGAGCGACAGAGTGTAAATAACTCGGATTGGATTGATGTGGGCTACGACGATTATGCCTACACCAAGCCCGATTTCTTCTTGCGCCGCGCGGCAACTCCCGCCGTGAACACGTTTCGAGCCAAAGTCGATATCAACAACGTGATGAGGGACAACAAGGACGGCCAGGCGCCGTATGAGAAGGACCTCAGGAGCGTCACGGGCAACATCGATATCGATACCGAGCAAATCGTCATTCGCAACGACGTGACGCTCTATGGAGGAATCTTCAAGCTCGCACCGCTCGCCATGCCCAATGCGCTAGTCGAACTCACCCAGGGCGGATACGGAGCCGACGGGAGGGCTTTCACGCAATGGGGCAACGGGCGGGGACTCTGTTTCTATTTCGACTATGAGGGAATCAACCAGATGTGGGCCTTCAAGCCCTACCTCAGCGACGGCGTGGGGACCTTCACGTTCGCCCTGGCCTCCCTCGCGGGACCCAACCTCGTGCACACGCTCAACAACTGCGGGCATATCGATGTCAATCATTCTTGGAAGAACGGCTGCATGGAGACCGGAAGTGCCGTCATTTGGGATATCCGCCCCGCAGCCGGCAGGGAAAACTCCTGGTGGGTCGGCCATGAGCCGTCCGTCACCAACGAGACCGACCACACGTGCTATTTCATCACCTCCGACGCTGACGGTCAGCGCCTCGATACGTGCGGGGCATCGGGCAACGGCGGGGCGGTCCGCGTGTCGAGCTATGCCTGCCCAGGCGTATGGAGGGACCAGCCGAACGCACAGTTCAAGCTCGTCGAGGCGCGCTGCGGCGGCTATGTGAAAAACAGCAAGAAGACAGCCAAGATCGGCGACAGCGTCACCTGCATCGGCTTCATGCCGGATTCAGACGAGACCCCCACCCTCACCCCTAGCGCATGGCTGCATAACGTCACGAACCGAAAGGAGCTCCCGCCGCAGCCGATGTACCGCTGGTACGTGACGCGCGAGATGCTCGATGTCCCCGACGACGGTGACGCCGTCATCATGGCCCACTGCTCCGTCTCCACATGGGGAAAGCAGACCGAGGCCCCGGCACACCGACATATCGGCTACCCGCACGGCGGGCAATCGA
This sequence comes from Collinsella aerofaciens, assembly GCF_028206995.1. Classification (GTDB taxonomy): domain Bacteria; phylum Actinomycetota; class Coriobacteriia; order Coriobacteriales; family Coriobacteriaceae; genus Collinsella; species Collinsella aerofaciens_AQ. The sequence goes on from NZ_JAQLFL010000018.1 coordinate 18,445, forward strand.
TCTACGGCCTCGCCCTGCATGTGGAAGGGTCGCAGTTCGGAGGATCGATCTGCTATGCCGCGAGGGCCTGTGGCTCCTCGACTTGGGAGACGGGCCGCGACGGAGCCGAGGTCTGCGGCTCCCCCATCGCCGAGGTCAAGATCTGGCTCACCGGCGAGCTGGCCGAGAACTACGACCTCTGCTACCGCTCCATCCCGATTGACGGCAAGTGGAAGGATACCGTCTATTCCAGCGGCCTTGCGAACAATGACGGCACGGCTGCGCCCGCCTGCGGCAGCCACGGATCGGCGCAGATGTGCGGCCTCAACGTGCATCTCATCCGCAAGCCGCGCGGCGGCCGCGTCGTCAAGGAATTCTCCTTCGATGACACCATCAAGGTGACCGAAGATGTCACCAGAGGCGACGATGCCGTATGGCTCTGGTCGGCCGCGATGATGGGCATCACGACCGTGCCGGCAGACGAAAAGCGTTTCTGGACCGATCGCATGCTCGGCACCGTGGTGGTCGGTGAGGGCATCGACCAGCACCACAATCCGCCAACGAGGCTCCAGTCGGTCGTTCACTTCATGGTCGTCGACACACTCGGCGATACGCAGGAGGTGCATACCGTCTACATCACCCTTAACAGCACGTATACGGCAAGTGAGCACCAGGATGACTTCTCGGACGCACGCGCGGCGCTCGAGCAGGTCATGCGCGACGAGGGGCAGGACATGAGCCTGCTCGACAAGTGCCTGGATGGTTGGTACGAGGGCGATGCCGATTGCTCGGATCCGAGCATCTTCAAGGGCGGGAAGTTCGTCAACAAGAAGGTCAACGGGGACTTGTATCTGTGGACTCGTGTGAGAATGGGAAAGTTTTATTTCTACAAGGATGGCACCGACAAAAACCATCTCCTGTATAAGTCCCAACGTTATCTGACTGGCAGTAATTTTGTTTTTCCGGCTGAGCTTGCCAAAAGCGAGCTTGAACCTACCTGCAACCTCAACGACCGTTTCGGAATCAACCCTTCGACCGGCTTCACCGGCTGGCATCTGGATATGAAGCTGAGTGATGAAGCGATATCTAATTGCACGGCAGGCAGCGGGATCACCGCATTGTACGGCCGCAACCGCTGCACGCTGCGCACGGAGTATGCCCCCGGTTCGGTCGCACTCGATTCCAGCTGGGACATGAGGGTGCTGCCCGAGGAGGGCGCCGAGGCGCATCCCGGCTTCATTCCCACTTTCACCGAGCCCAAGCATAAGGGCTACGATGCGAAGGGAAAGGAATTCGAGCTGGCGGCGATCGGCGACTCCGGCGAGGGTCATACGGCATACTACTGGGACGAGCTCGCCCGCATCACGGTTCCCGCGACCGCGTACCGCAATATCGGCGGCGGGCAGTGGCGCACCTATAAGTGCGAGGCGTGGCTCGACGCGGACGAGGCGAATGCGGCTGCAGAAGTCTCCGAGACAGACGTGTCGGGACGTTCGCGCTCCCGTGCGCGTGCCGCGAGCGCGGTCAAGATGACCGCCGACACCGTGCGCTACATCCGTTGGACCGAGGTCGTCTCGGATGGCGTGGTGGGCGTCAGAAGGAAGTAAGTAAGGGGGCGGAGATTATCTCCGCCCCCCTTATCGTTCTAATGGGTTTTATGCCGATTTGAAGATTTTCTCGGCCTTCTCGATAGCGGCCGAACGCAGGAACTCAGATTTATGCATCCCGCACGCGGCGGCCGCCCTTTCGATGAGGTCGGCACCCGTTTTCGGACACTTGAAGGACAGGTTGGCGTTGCCCTCCCCATCGGAAAGCCTAGGGCGGCCGACGCGGAGTCTCGTCAGGGTTCCCGTCCAAGAGCCAGATTCATACTCCGCGCGCTCGCGCTCGATGTCCTCGTCCGTGATCACGGTTCCGTTTGCAAGCCTGAACTCCATTAGCAACCTCTCCTTTTCGCGGCCTCGATCTCCTTCAGCGTCTTCTTGCTCGGCGGCGTCATGGCGTGATAGACAAGCCATGACGCCGCCGAGCAAGAAGACTCCGACCATCTCGATATACCGACCATGTGGGTCGTAGCCAGTCCTCATCTCCTGTTCCCCGGGTTTGCGAACGGCCGCGAAGCGGTAGTTCTCCCATGCCGTCTCGACATCGCCGTCATCGAGTTCGGGGTGTCGCTCATGGACTCTTTGGTGAATGCGGACCATGCCCCTCCAATCGTTTCGATAATATTCTACTACCATTCGGTAGTAGAATATTCGACATTTAAAAATAGAGTCTATTCGCCAGCCGTTCATCTCGAAAGACATGTCGTTCAACTACGACCCGATGCTCTGGGACTTCGAAGTCAAGTCCACTTACCTAAGGCAACCGCTGTGCCTCGACATGGAAGGCGGGACGGCCGTCTTCGAGCAGTTTGTCGGCGAATCGGTTCGCAAGGCACGCCGCCTCCAGCGTATCACCCTCGCCAATGTAGGTTCCGCCCTCGGCGGCGGACATCCAGTCTTCGAGCCGCCCGGCGGCCGAATCCATCCAGCCCCTGCGGTGCAGTACCCCGCACCCGATTGCGTTGGCGAGAATGTCCGGGAGCGCCGCCGTCGGGTCATCTTTGCCGCCGAATGCCGAGGTGGCGGCGAGAAGGCACTGCCCGACCGACCGCGCCGCGCGCCTGGCGACGTGGTCGGCATTCATGCGGTGGCAGCGCAGCGCACTCGAGGCGATTGCCGCGTCGGCCCTCGCGGAGGCGAGATACCTGTCGGCGGGCTCGATTGCGGAGTCGGGGCGCCTGTATATCGGCGTAATCGCGCGGTGGATTGGGGCGAGCCTCGCCCTCTCGCATTTATCCAAGCAGCAGTCTACGTCCCTGCCGAGGGCCGCGACCAAGTCGTAGGCGAATTCCTCGCACCCCGTGGCTGCCCACGGGACCAGCGGCACGCCGAACCTCCTGTCGGGGACGGCAATCAGCTCGACGCTATCGTCCCCGCTGCCGTCGGTATACGGCTTGATGAACACGGCGAACCTGACGTAGGGTCTTGTCGCGAACGTCTCGGCGACGGCACGAGCGATATCCTCCCTCTCCTTAGCGGGAGGCGAGACTTTGCGCCTGCAGTCTTTCAGGAAGTAGGTCATGCGATCGGCTTCTCATCGAATGGTGCGGTATGTCCGAGGCCGTTTCCATCAGATTCAATGGAATCACGACCTGACGTGTGCGGCGAATTGGCGGAGCTCGTCATCGTCCATATCATCGAAGTGCAGCAACTCCGCCAACGCCGCCCTCTGTTCCATCAGGTACCTGCCGCTTGGAGACTTGGAAATCGTCTCCAAGATGAGCTCTGGGGCGAGAGCTGGGAAATCCATGCCCTCGGGAGCTACCAAAGAGATGGATTCATCTGCCCCGAATTCCTCAGGCGCGTGGAGGCGGATATCGAAATCATCGAAGGTGAATTCACACACGGTCCCGTCCTCGGTGCCATTCAGCAGGAGGAAGTCCAATCCGTATGGGATGGCATTGCTATCGATGCCTAGGGCGACAAGCCCGGCCTCGTGGACTGCGACCAAGTCACTTTTCCGGATCTTCAGTTTCCGGCAAAGCCTTGCCATAATCTCGTTCAGGTGTTCCTTGGTCATTGAGCCTCTCCTGAATCATTTCCAGTGTCTCGATATCGGCATAATCCTGCGGCCTGCTCGAGAATGACAAATCGAATTTGAGCAATTCAATTGTTTTATTCTTCATCTCGAGTAGCGTATCGACCTTCGCGACGGGAACGGCGATGTCCTCTATCTGAAGATACTCCCGGTCCAAATCATCGAGGACTAGTCCGTTCAGGCTTCTAACCACATCGAAGTCGGGATAGTCGTTCTTACCAGAGAAAGTTTCTGGACCGCAGAAGGAACAATTGACCAAAGCTTGGTCTTCCTCGGCCAGCTCGTCGAACGCCCCATCTCCGAACATCTCATCGTATGCCGCCTTGGCGAATTCACCATCGCTACCGAATGCGGACAAATACGCCTTGGCAAAATCAACGTTTGTGTATTCATCGCCGAACATGATGTCTGCATCGTGAGTCGCCCTGAACCTGTTGGAGTCTCGAGCCTTGTCCATTGATTGGAGTAGGACCGCCATCCCACCGACTACGCAATAGTCGGTCCCCTGCTCGTTGAGTTTTCGAAACATGGGCAGGAAATCAGACACCAAGTCTTGGGCAGCCCTGTAAGGACCCTCATTTGATTCTGGTGAACGACTTTTCGAAGGATTCCCGCTTCCGTTCGAGCCGCCTTCGAAGCCTCTCGATGTCGACGCTTTCAGGTCGTCTGATCTGGTTCCGCCTACAAGCCCATGGATAAAGGTACGTAGCGACATAGTCTACACCTCTTTTCGTCTCAGGCATCCTACTTGGTCACCCAGCCGTAGACGGCGTCGTGGTGGACGGTCTCGGTCCAGGCCGCTTGGTCGGTCACGGTAACGGTAACCTCTTGGTATTTGGGTAGACAGCTGTACTGAAGTCCGTTATCCCAGCAATATTCAGAGCAGGCATCTTCGCTATCGAATAGTGTTCCGTCATCCGCCATATACTGCACACCGACCTTCTGCTTTTGGGTCTCAGTGTGGGTTACGGCGGGGTGGTACACCTGCTCGTCCCATGCGGGGGTCACAATGCCCCAGACCTTCTCGGGCTCGGCGGGCTTGGAGGGCTTGGGGGTTTCGGAGCCGGATCCGTTGCCGGAGTTGCCGCCGGAATTGCCAGGGGCGGAGGGCTTGGGCGCGGGCTTGTCGTCCTTGTTCGAGCCGGAAGACGGCTTCGAGTCGTTCTTGTTCGAGCCCGAGCCGGAGGGCTTGGACGCGGGCTTGGAGTCGTTCTTGTTCGAGTTGGATCCGGAGGGCTTCGATGCGGCGGCCTGCTGGACGGTAGAGCTGCTCGGCTTGGACACGGGGGCGGAAACCGTGCTGGCATCCGGATTCTCGCGCTTCGCCTCGATGAGCTTCTTAGCCGCGGCACGCTCCTCCTCGGGGAGCTTCTCGATCGCAGCTTCGACGGCCGCGTCATCGGTCATATCGACCTTGGCGAGGCTCACCTTGACGGATGCGCCCTCGCCCTCGACCACGAAATCGACGGCATCGGGCACCAGCCAGGTGGTCTTGCCGTCCTTGGCGGTCGGGATGGAGGTGACGTTCAGCGCGTAGGCGCCCTTGGGCAGGTCGACGGACGCCTCCTTTCCAGGGACGATGTCGCCCTTCGCGGCCGATTTGCCATTCGCGTCCACGACCTCGTAGGAGAACTCGCCATCCCCCTCGTTCCAGCCGCCCGCCTCGAGCGTGACGGACGCGGGATAGGTCTTCGCGTCCTCCTTGCCGCCGACGATGGATGCGACGGGGGCGTTGTCGGGAATGTTCACCGCCTCGTGGTTCAGCGACAGGCCGATGCCGAGCGCTGCCACAATGGCGAGCGCGACGCCGCCGGCGACGAGCTTGCGCTTCAGGCTGCTGGAGCTTTTCGGTGTCTTGGGTTCATCGTCGGCAGAGTCGGTCGAGTCGGGAGCCGCGGCATCTTCAAGATCTTTGGCAATCGGGAGCTCGGCGGTTACGTCGGCACCGGTCTGGTCATCGGGGGTATCCATGAGTTGGGTGTCCTCGATATCGGCGTTGAAGTCTTCAGAGTCGACGGGGTTGACGTTCTCGGGATTGATGTCGGTATTCATATTAGGTTCCTATCTGGATCGGATATCGGGTGATTATAGAAGGGCGTGCGGACAGGGTCTAGATGATGGCCATGTCGTGGCTGATGGGGCTGTACTGGTAATGGGGCAGGAAGTACTTGAGCGGAAGGCATCGACCGTACGCCAGACGGTACGAAAGGGCGGCACGCTTGTAATGGCGGACGATGAAAGCGTGGTCTTCCTTCAGGCGCTCGACGCGTGCCTTCACGACCTCGTCCTCCATGAACAGCTCCTGCGGCATCTGGATCATCTCGTAGTGGTACAGGGAGACGTACTCGCAGGGCTTGCCGCCGGCGCGGGAGCTTCCCGCAAGTGTCTCGACGGCACTGACGTATGCGTGTTTCTCCGTGAGGAATGCGAAGCCGCGCCTATCGGGCGAGCTGACGGGGACGCACTTGATCGTCTTGGTCAGGCGCTCCTTCCGAGTCAGGTCGGATCTCTTCATCCAGACGGTGGGCATGTGGAGGTCGTTGCCGTCTTCCCCGTAGAGCTTCACCAGAATCTCGCGGCGGTACATCACGCGGTTCACCATGATGCAGAAGTCCTCGATCTTCTTGGGGACATGGCGGCGGGCGTGCCTGTAGACGTACTTGATGGAACCGCGGTCGAGGCGCCACCAGGCGTTCGGGTTCGTCTTGATGTTCCAGACGTTGAACGCACGGAAGTGAAGCATACGCTTGCAGACGACGAAATAGATGTAGGTGAATAGAAGAATACCGGCCACGTTATAGGGGTCGGAAAGGAAGAGAACGATGGCTTGCATGATGCACTCCTTGAAGTTAGCAACTGAGCGGTCGCTCCGCGTCGGACGCCGCCTCGGTCGCCACCTCGGCGATACTGTCCAGACTGGGCTGCGCGTGACGTTTCATAATCTGGGAATTATAACCTTCAGGATAGGCGGTGTCGAAGAGATCTGCGTAGGCATCGAGCGGATCTGCGAATTTCTGCCCACTCTTGGCTGTCCTTTCGATTTCGGATCGAATGGCATCCAACGTTCTCTGGTCACGGACAAGTTCCAAGGAGAGCGTCACATAGCCCTCCTTCAGGCCCTTACCGTACATTGCAAACGTGATTTCGTAGAAGCGATAATGTAGCAAATCGCGCTCGCCATCCGTGGTCATGGAGAACTGGACATCCGAGGACTGCATCGGCAGCACGCTGAAGCGAAGGTAGTCCCCCGCATTATAGCCTCGTCCGTTCAGGCGCGTTATCGCCTTGAGCCTGCCGTCCATCAGCGGCGCCACGAACTGCTCGCGAATGTTGACCGCATGCAAGCGGACCTTCGGCTTAGTGAGATCTGACATCGTCAAACTCCCGTACGATGCGCCTTGGGGAAGCGCATCTATCTATTGGTTACGACCCTAATGATAACAAAAGTAAATCACGCCGTCAAGTTTATAAAGGATTATCGCCGCGCCGTCTCGCTTCTTTCGTCTCATTCGACCGATCGGCAAAGATGACGGATACGCTCATAAATAGATTCGCGATATAAGGAGGCACCATGCCGAAAGACAATAGCAAGAAGGCAACCCCGCTGCCCGGGTTCGATTTCCTGAAGAAACTCGGTCTGGGCCGCGTGAAGCGGGTCGATCCCGTGGATTCCGATCTGCAACCCGTGCAGAGGGGGCAGGTCATCGGCACCGTTTCCAAAGACCGACCCGATAAAGTCGAGAAGACGGTCATAGATATCCCCTACTCGAGCGTCATCTCCTCCGAGGCCGCGACTCGGCGAGACGGTTCGGCCGTGAAGAGCCGCTACGGTCAGGATATGACCCGTATCGTCATACGCCTGCCCCGCAAGATGGAGCTGGACGGCTACAGCATGGATGGCCTCAGGGTCGAGATCGTCAACCCCGATAAGTATCTGGAACGCGCGGAGAAGACGGGCATCCTGCAGGCGGCATTCAACGATTCGCGACCCCTGAAGCTCAGCGGCTTCAAGGACGGCCGCGCCATCGAGCTGACCGTGGGACAGGATAAGATCGGCGAGTTCGTCGGAAACCTCGAGAAGTGTTGTGAGGGGCTCATCAACATCCCCACGGGCAGGGACGCACAGATGGTAGAACGCGACGAGCATGCAGCGACGAAGGATAAAAGCCGCGAGGGTGCCCTGCGACCGGCGGATAAGAAGGAACAGCCCGCCCCCGCACCCGTCAAGAGGGGCGCTCCCGATGAAAAGAGACCCCTCGATGGGCAGTTCATCGGCACCAAGAACCTTGCCAGGGACATCAAGTTCGATAACCCGAAAGTCGTCATCCCCTACGGCAACATCCTCGGTAGCGAACCCATGTCCGACAAGGACGGCAAGGTAAAAACCAACCAGTACGGACAGGTGCTCAATTCGGTCACCATCTCGCTTCCCGAGGGCGTGAAGGTCGGCGGATACAGCCTCGGCGGGTTCACCACCAAGGCGGTCGTGGTGGATAAATACCTCGATGCCGCCGCAGACAAGGGTTCGCTCCAGATCATGTTCAACAGCAGGTACGACCTCAAGCTGTCCCGCGATGACGGCGACGGCAAGACCTACGTGACGATTGGCCGGGATAGAGTCGGTGAGTTCGCCAAATCGCTCCGCGAGAAGGCAGACTCGATCCTTGAAAAGGATGAGAAGGAAAATAATAAAAATAATAAGGAGAGTGAGGAATCTCTCGATGAGATGATGAGTGACAAGAAAGAGGAGGCCTCCCTCGTAGCGGCCGATACCGCGGAGAGGAAGACCTCCGATAGGGAGACAAACATCCGATAGCCCGAACGGTCTATCGGTTCAGCGAGGGGTAGAACCTCCCGAGCGTGGAGATGAGTCCCTTCACGGCCTCGACCGCATCGCCAGGCGCGGCGTAGACTGACCAGATCCCAGAGAGGAATACGGCCTGTTCGGTCGCCTGCTTCAGGGCGTCCGCTTCCTGATTCGTCTCCAATTCGATACCTTCCGGCCCCGCAATGGAAAACGCGACGGCCACCTCCTGGGAGTTGGGGCCCGTGCAGATGGGGAGCGCCCGCACGACCAGCTCGCGCATCGTATCGCAATCGAGCGAGCGGCTGGCTAGGTAGTCCTCGTCCGAGATGTTGGGGCTCAGCACGCCGTCCAGCCCGTCCTCGATAAACGTGATCGACATGTCCCTCTGCATCTTCTGGTCGAGAATCCTGTCCGCATACCCTTTCGCCTCATCAATGGAGTCGAACCGGCGGGCGAACAGCTCGCAGGCGGTGTCGCCCTCGAGGATTCCCAACTCGAGGGTTCCATCCTCTGCCGGTGCGATTCGGGCGACAAGCGAGCAGTCATCTGCCGTACGCCATGTCGTATCGCCCTCGGTCGTCCAAATAGATTCGTTCATATCCGATTCCTCTCGTTTCAGTCCCAAAAGCCAGTCTGCCGAGATATCCAATTCCCGGCAAATCTTGAACAGGGCAACAGACCCCGGCAAGCGCTTGCCGTTCACATAATGCGACACGCTCGCCTGCGTCGCCCCAATCCTCCTACCCAGCTCGCGCTGGGAGATGTTCTTAGCCGTCAATGCCCGTTTCAGGCGCCTGTGCAGCCGATTGAGTCCAGTCTCATCCATCAATTACCCCACAGTACCTCCTGCACCTCATCGAGAAGCGCCGTCAAGGCATCTTCCTCGGACTTATATCCCTCAACGAACCGTTTCATCGGACCGGCGTTCCAGTAACCGGATTGCGTCGAGGAGCGGATATACGGGCGCCAGACAATGGTGTTATCGTCCACTTCGCTTCTCTCGATAAAACCGGTAGTTGCACGATCGGCATCGATCGAGAACTTGAAAACAGTGTGCCCTTCAGTCCTGGTCGGTTCTACCAGAACTACTCGGGAACAACGGGGCCGGCACTTCACGTCTTGCATAAATCTTCTCCTCTATCTGTACATCGGGTGCTTGTTTTGCTCCAGGTAGGCGACGAGGCTCCAAGGCTCCCTCGCCGCGGCCTCGCGGCAGCGCTCTTGGCATCCGGCCCACTCCCCGTTATTCACGAGCGCGGTGGCGACCTGTTCCCCGCGCTTCTTAAAGAACATCAGGTAGCCGTCGGTGACCACCTTGCGGGGAACCTCGCAGATGCGGAACCTCTTCTTTCCGTTGATTCCGTACAAAAGGCTGGACGACAGGACCGACCACTCGCCCACCCCGTGGCGGCGCATGCCCTTCGGGCCGTCATAGATCCTGTCCTCGGCGAGGATGATGACGCGGTCGCCCAGCGCGACCCCGAAGCCCTCGCCGTCCTTCCGCTCTTCCCATCCCTCGCCCTGCCGAACGGTCAGCTGGTCGATGAATAGCCAAAGATGGGAGTCGACCGGACACCATCTGCGGGTCTGCTCGTTGTACACCTTGACGAACGACAGCATGATGCGGTCGATGGTCGCGTCAGGGTCATCTGAGGCAAAGCGGACATCCGTGGCGATGCCGCTCAGGATGTGCGCCTTCACCTTGATCGAGCCGTCGGAGAAATAGCTCGTCCCGTTTTCCACCGCCTCGCGCGTGCTCTCCGACTTAATCCTCATGTTGTTGAGCGCGATATTGCGCAGCGCCCATTGGTATGCGAGCGCCTCGCGCGGCATGAGGATCGGGCGGTCGAGGAATGCAAAGCCCTCGTCGATTGTCTGGGCGTGAGCGTCCGATTCAAGGCAGCGGCCGACAATCTTGTTGGATTTGCGCCTAGTCTTCTTCTTAGTCATCGCGGGTCTCCTTCCTGGGTCCCACTTCGTAGAATTTCGTGCTCGTCGGGACGAACAGCATGTCGATATCGCCCGTGGGGCCGCTGCGGTTCTTCGCGACCGACAGGATGACCTGCCTCGAGTCCGACTTCTCGTCCTCCACCTCATCTGGATCGCGCGACAGGAACAGGACGGTATCCGCGTCCTGTTCGATAGAACCGGACTCGCGAAGGTCGGACAGGCGCGGGGCTCCCGGATGAAATTCGGCCGCACGGCTCAGCTGCGCCAACGTCACGACGGGGACACCGAGCTCCTTGGCGAGCACCTTGAGCCGGCGGCTGATCTCGCCGACCTCGACCGCTCGGTTCTGGAACTTGGCGCCATCTGATGCCGATGAAATCAGCTGGAGATAGTCGATGACGATCAGGCCGCGGCCTGCGCCGCGCATCATGCGTGCCGCGGTCGCGCGGATGTCCCCCATCGTCACGCTCGCCTTGTCCTCGATCTCGATGCCGTTGCCCGGTATGTCACAGCAGGCCGCCGCGATGTCGTCCCATGAGGTCTTGGGGATGGTCCCCATGCGGAAGTGGGAAATCGAGACGCCCGACTCCGCGCAGATGATCCTCTGGGCGAGTTCCTTTCCGGACATCTCCAGCGAGAAGATGCCGACCTTCACGCTCTGACGTGCCGCATTCAACGCGAGCGTGAGGGCGAAAGAGGTCTTTCCGACCGCAGGTCTGGCCCCCACCACGATGAGCTGGCCTGCACGGAGGCCGGCCAGCATCTCGTCCAAGGTCGCAAAGCCCGTGTTCACGACGGTGGAATCGAGGGGGACTTCATCGAGGTGGCGAACCTCGTCCACGGCCGTGGCGAGAAACGACGAGATATGGCGGTAGGGTCGCATGTCGCGGCGCTCGGTCACCTGCGCGACCGAGTTCTCAATCTTCGAGACGAACGCCTTCATATCGGTCGGGGTCTCGTAGGCCCTCGCCTCGATCTCGTTCATGGCCATGACGAGCGACCTGCGCCTCGAGGCATCGATGAGCCGGTCATATGCGGTTTGCCAGGACAGCAGGGGCATATCGGACTCGAACATGCACAGGACGGCTTTCTCTCCCCCGGCCGCGTCCAGCTTGCGGCTGGATTTCAGGTAGTCGAGCAGGGACACCTCATCGATCGGATAGTTCGCTTCGTGCATGGCACGGATGGCGCTAAACAGCGTGCGATGGTCGGACTTGACGAAATCGTCCTCGAGCAGCATCGGGAGGACGTCCTCGCGAACGTCCTTCGAGCGCATGCAGGCCGTCAGGACGATCGTCTCCTGCTGCGGGGCGATGATGGGGCTCGCCGTCTGGGCTTTAGTTTCTTCGGTTTCAGTCGGCATGACGCGCACCATTTTGGAAACGGGATGCACGCGAACCGTATAGATTCTGGGGCATGTTGTCATCTTCCTGTTCTACAGGGCGCTTGGGGTACGCCCTATCGATAAGTTAAGTATAACAGAATGATAACGCGCCGTTATCCCAAAAAAGGAATAACGGCGCACCGAAAGGAGGTCATAGCTATTGTAGGACAAATGAAAAGGCGCTTTCAGTGAAAGCGCCTAGGGATTTTTTCAAGATTGCAGACTGAAAAAGGAGATCACCCCTCGGCTGGCGTTCAAAACCAACCGAGAGGATATACTCCGCGAGTGATTCATCCTACGGGATGAATCCTCTTACCCAAACGGAGTACCATTCCTTGAGGTGCTAACTCTCGTTCCCGTTCGGTGGTTCCCATAATATGCAAGATTCCACATATGCGTAATGAAAATCTAGGATTCATAAAGTGGCGACAATTGGCTGGGCTTGAAGGGTTCTGGCGCTATTCCTCAAAACTGAAAATAATTCGATTTTGAGGAATAGCGCGATTTGGTGACGGCGCATGAGCGCCGGAGGAAAAGGAGTAAGAGGATAATAAGAATAATAAGGAGAAGGATAACATTTGTGTTTAATGCCAGGCCTTCGGGAGGATCACGCCGGGGGCCTTATAGTTGAATTCCTTGTGGTTGGCGCTCACTGGGACATTCCA
>NZ_JAQLFL010000019.1 GCF_028206995.1 Collinsella aerofaciens
ACGGGGGCGTAGCTCAGCTGGGAGAGCGCTTGACTGGCAGTCAAGAGGTCAGGGGTTCGAATCCCCTCGTCTCCACCCGAGCATTGAATGAGGCTCCAACGCAAGTTGGGGCCTTTTTTCATATAGGCACACAAGGTCAAAGGCGGCACCATGATCCTCCTGGTCGACAAGATCGAAAAAAGCTTCGGCGCGCGCGTCCTCTTTAGCGGCGCGTCCTTCCAGATCAACCCCGGCGAGCGCTTCGCGCTCGTGGGCCCCAACGGCGCCGGCAAAACCACCATGCTCAAGATCATCATGGGCATCGACAGCCCCGACGCCGGTCAGGTCCAGTACGCTAAGGACTGCCAGGTAGGCTACCTGGAGCAGGAAACCAACCTGGAGCAAAAGGACACCACCATCCTTGCCGAGGTCATGGCCGCTGCCAAGGAAATCCGCCGCATGGGCGAGCGCGCCAACGAGCTACAGGCCCAGATCACCGAGCTATCCGAACAGGGAAAGGACGTCGACGCACTCCTTAACGAGTATGGCCAGGTCCAGGACCGCTTTGAGCACCTGGGCGGCTACGAGCTCGAGAGCAACGCCCGCAAAATCCTGTCCGGCCTGGGCTTTAAGGTCACCGACTTTGAGCGCCCGTGCTCCGAGTTCTCGGGCGGCTGGCAGATGCGTATCGCGCTGGCAAAGCTCTTCCTGCGCCACCCCGACCTGCTGCTTCTAGACGAGCCCACCAACCACCTGGACCTCGAGAGCGTCCAGTGGCTGCGCGGCTTTATCGCCAACTACGACGGCGCCGTCCTCATCGTCAGCCACGACCGCGCCTTCATGGACGCCTGCGTCGACCACGTCGCCGCACTCGAAAACCGTCGCGTGACCACCTACACCGGCAACTACAGCAGCTACCTCAAGCAGCGCGAAGACAACCTGGAGCAGATGCGCGCCAAGCGTGCCGCCCAGGAGCGCGACATCGCCCACATGCAGGTCTTCGTCGACAAGTTCCGCTACAAGCCCACCAAGGCTGCCCAGGCTCAGGAGCGAATCCGCAAGATCGAGCAGATCAAAAAGGAGCTTGTCATCCTGCCCGAGGGTCACAAGCACATCGACTTTAAGTTCCCCGATCCGCCGCGCTCCGGCGACATGGTCGTGGGCCTCGAAGGTGTATCCAAGTCCTACGGCAACAAGCACATTTACAGCGACATCGACCTCAAGCTCTACCGCGGCGAGCACGTGGCGCTCGTCGGCCCCAACGGCGCCGGCAAGTCCACGCTCATGAAGATCCTCGCCGGCCTGGAGCCTCCCACCACCGGCACCCGCGATCTGGGCACCAACGTGGGCGTGGCCTACTACGCCCAGCACGCGCTCGAGGGCATGACCGAGTCCAATACCGTACTGCAAGAAATCGACACCGTCACGCCCAAGTGGACCGTGCCGCAGCAGCGCAGCCTGCTGGGCGCCTTCCTATTTAGCGACAACGACGCAATTGAAAAGCAGGTCCGTGTCCTCTCCGGCGGCGAAAAGGCGCGTCTGGCCCTGGCAAAGATGCTCGTGGCCCCCGAGGCGCTCCTGTGCCTGGACGAGCCCACCAACCACTTGGACATCGACTCGGTGGACATGCTCGAGAACGCCCTGCAAAACTTCCCCGGTACCATCGTGCTAATCAGCCACGACGAGCACCTGGTGCGCGCCGTGGCCAACCGCGTGATCGACATCCGCGATGGCAAGGTCACGGTCTATGACGGCGACTACGACTATTACCTCTACAAGCGCGAGGACCTCGCGGCCCGCGCCGCCGCCGAGGCGGCAGGGGAGGACACACCGGCCACGACCAAGGCAGCCAAGCCGACCAGTTCCGCCCAGCCCAGCGTCGCCGCCCCCAAGCCTGCCGAGGGCAAAAAGACCAAGGAGCAAAAGCGCGCCGAGGCCCAGGCCCGCGCTGCGCTCAACAAAAAGCTCAAGGGCGTGCGCAACCAGCTCAAGAAGATCGAGACGGAGCTCGATAAAAAGCGCGCCCGCTATGACGAGCTTATGGAATTGATGGCAAGCGAAGAGCTTTATGCCGATCAAGATAAGTTCAATGCCGCGCTGGGGGAATATAACGGCCTTAAGCAAGAGCTTCCCAAGCTCGAGGATGAATGGCTGGAGCTTTCCACCCAGATCGAAGAGGAGACCGCGCGTGAACTCTCGTAAGGCCGCTGCCGTGGCGATGAGCATCATCGCCATCGCGTGCCGCATCTGCGGCATCTTTATGAGCGCGATGACCGTGCTGCTGTGCTTTAGCGGCCTCACCGCCAAGCTGCAGATCGTGGGCTTTGTCGTTGAGCTTTCGCGTGCGTTGCCGAGCGCCATCGCCGGCTACGGCGTCATCACATCGCCCTTTGGCGGCGTGTTCCGCCTGGATTACGCCATCGTCGCGGTAATCCTCTTTGTGGCCGACTACCTGCTCACGCGCGCCTCGCGCCGCGTCCGCTAGGGGATCGATATGTCCAGCAGCTACCTCATGAACCTGCTCGCTAGCGCCGTCGCCGTCATCGTGGGCATCGTTATCCACGAGAGCGCACACGCCGCGGCGGCCTGGGCGCTCGGCGACAAGACGGCCCGCTCGCGCGGCCGCGTCTCACTCAACCCGCTCAACCATATCGACCCGTTTGGCACCATCATCCTGCCGCTGCTGATGCTTGCCGCCGGCGGTCCCGTATTCGCCTTCGCAAAGCCCGTGCCCGTCTACCTCAACAACCTCAAGCACCCCAAGCGCGACGAGGTCCTGGTGAGCGTGGCCGGCCCCGCGTCGAACATCGCCCTCGCGTGCCTCGCGGCCGCCCTCATGCACGCAACGTACGGCAACCTCTACACCAGCATGTCCTTTGCCGTGGCATCACAGATCATGAACTTCGGCGCCACGTTCATCGTGGTCAACCTGTCGCTTGCGTTCTTCAACCTCATCCCGATTCCGCCGCTCGATGGCTCGTCGATCATCGTGCCGTTCCTCAATGGCAAGGCGCTCAACAACTATTACCGTCTACAACAATACGCCATGCCGATCCTTATCATCGTGCTGTACCTGCTGCCCATGTGGACCGGCATCGACGTGATCGGGCGGTATTTCGACGTTACCGTGTATCCGCTGGCCGAGTGGCTGCTCAACTTCGCAATCGCCGGCATCTAAGGTAAACTTACAGGTCGACAGTGCAATACGGTCGTAACATGCACCCAAACCGCGCCGCGAAGGCGCCGTCAAAGGAGGTCGAAGATGTCGTATCGCGTGTCGACGCAGGTCTACAGCGGACCGTTCGACCTGCTGCTGCAGCTGGTAACCCGCCAAAAAGTAGATATCGGCGCCATCTCCATCAGCGAGGTGGCCGAGCAGTACCTTGCCGAGGCCGAGCGCATCGAGGCGCTGGATCTGGACGTGGCGAGCGACTTTTTGCTGGTCGCGGCAACCCTTTTGGACATCAAGGCTGCCTCTCTGGTGCCGCAGGAGGCCCCGCGCAAAGTCGATAACGACGATGGCGAGTTCGACGAAGACCTCGAGGAGCTCAGCGCGCTCGACGGCGACGCCTTGCGCGAGGTCCTGATCCAGCGCCTGATCGCCTACAAGCAGTTTAAGGGCGCGGCGGCGGCCCTCGGTGCCCGCATGCAGGCCGAAAGCCGCATGCACCCGCGTGTGGCCGGTCCCGACCCGGAGTTTTTGGGCCTAATGCCCGACTATCTGGCCGGCATCACGCTGCGCGGTCTCGCCGTCATCTGTGCCGACCTGGACGGCAAGCGCCAGACCTTCCTGCTGGAGGCCGAGCATGTGGCGCCGCATCGCGTGCCGCTCGACCTGACCGTGGCCTCGGTCGACCGCTTTACCATGGCGCACCAATCTTGCACCTTCCGCGAGCTACTGGACGGCGATGCCACCACCGAGCAGCTCGTCGTCACCTTCCTGGCCATGCTTGAGCTCGCCAAGCGCGGCTCGCTCACGCTGAGCCAGGACGAGATCTTCGGAACCATCTGCATCAACCGAGTCGAGGGAGCCGAGGCATACGTGCCCGGCGAGGGCCCCGAGCTCACCGAATAGGAGCCGCAACCATGTCAACCCTTTCCACGCTGGAGGCAAACAGCCTCAAAGGCGCCCTCGAGGCGCTGCTGCTGGTGTCGAGCGACCCGGTGAGTGCGCCCGCGCTGGCCGGTGCGCTCGATATCGCCCCCGGCGAATGCGCGTCGCTGCTCGCCGAGCTCAAGGTTGAGTACGAGGAGGCCAACCGCGGCTTTCAGCTGCGCGAGGTTGCCGGCGGCTGGCGCCTGTTCACGCACCCCGCCTACCACGACGTGGTCGAGGCCTATGTGTTGAGCTGGGACACGCAAAAGCTGTCCCAGGCGGCGCTCGAAACCCTGGCCGTCATCGCATACCACCAGCCCGTAACGCGCGAGGTGGTCAAGGGCATCCGCGGCGTCAACTCAGACGGCGTCATTACGTCGCTCGTGGACAAGGGTCTGGTGCGCGAGCTCGGCCGCGATCCCCAGCGCGGTCAGGCCATCATCTACGGCACGACCAACGCCTTCTTGGAAAAGTTCGGCCTGCGCTCCACCCACGACCTGCCAGACCTGGAGCAGTTTGCCCCCGACGAGCAGTCGCGCCAGTTTATCCGCGAGCGTCTGAGCGGCCGCAGTATTCAGTCCACGCTCGAGGAGCAGGCCGAGGACCTGGACGAAGAGCGTGAACTGCTCGATACCGATGTTGAGGATGTTGAGGCAGTCGAGGGCTTGGAGACCCTGGTCGTCGACGAGACCTCGGAGGATTTGCATGACGAGGACTAACGAAGTAGGGGAGACGTGCGCCATGGGCAACGCAGCACCCGCAACCGACGCCCAGCCCGTTTACCCGCACACTATGCGCCTGCAGCGCTTTTTGGCGCGCGCGGGCGTGGCGAGCCGACGCGGCTCGGAGGATCTAATGACCGCCGGCCGCGTGACCGTCAACGGCGAGGTCGCGACCGAGCTGGGCACCAAGGTCGATGTCGACCGCGACTATATCGAGGTCGACGGCATGCCCGTCAAGCTCAACCAGGGTGCCGTCTACCTGATGCTCTACAAGCCGACCGGCTACCTCACCACCATGAGCGACCCGCAGGAGCGCCCTTGCGTGGCCGACCTGGTTCCCCGCGACCGCTTTCCGGGACTTTTCCCGGTGGGCCGCCTGGACCGCGACACCACGGGCCTTTTGCTCTTTACCACCGACGGCGAACTGTCACAGGACCTGCTGCACCCGAGCAAACACGTCTACAAGACCTACCAGGCACTCGTTGACGGCGAACTGTCCGACCGCGATCTCACGCCGCTCCGCCGCGGCATCGAGCTCGACGACGGCCTCTGCCAGCCGGCAATCTGCCGCGTCATCACCGCACGCGAGGCCGAGGCCGTAGCTCCCCAGGGCGTCAAGCCCGGCACCACCGCCGTGGAGGTCATCATCCGCGAAGGCCGCAAGAACCAGGTCAAGCGCATGCTGAGCAAGATCCACCACCCGGTGATCCGCCTGCATCGCTGTAACTTTGCCGGCCTGGAGCTCAAGGATGTGGCCAAGGGCTCGTGGCGCGAGCTCACCGACCGCGAGGTGCAGATCCTCAAGGCCGGCGGTATCCCACCCAAGCAGGCGAGCGCCAAACGCGGTGGCAAGCCTCAGGAAACCCTCGCCAGCCGCACGCGTCACCACGGCAGCCACGGCTCCGCACCCAAGCGCAACACCTACCGCGAGCGATACACGCGCTAGGCAACCCGCCGCGCCCCAACGCCCGCGAACCATACCAGCACGTCAATCATCGAAAGGAAGCATTGCATGATCGTCGCCATCGACGGCCCCGCCGGTTCCGGCAAGTCCACCATCGCCAAGGAGATCGCCCGCCAGCTGGGCTTTAACAAGCTCGACACGGGCGCCATGTATCGCGCCGTCACCTTCGCCGCGCTCGACCGCGGCATCGACTTGGATAACGAGGCGGCCATCGACGCCCTCGCCAAGCAGATCGAGATTCGCTTTACCAACGGTACCGGCGAGGACACGCGCCTGACCATCGACGGCCAGGACGCTTCGGCCGCCATTCGTACCCCGCAGGTCGACGCCAACGTGTCCAAGGTCTCGGCCTACCCGGGCGTGCGCACCGCCATGCTCATCCATCAGCGCCTTGCCGCCGAGGACCGCGATATCGTGGCCGAGGGTCGCGACATCGGAACCGTCGTGTTCCCTAACGCGCAGGTCAAGGTCTTCCTGACGGCCGACCCGCGTGAGCGCGCCCGTCGCCGCGTGCTGCAGCGTCACCAAAACGATGCCCAGCCGCTCACGTCCGAGCAGCTCGAAGCCGAGGTCGACGAGACCCTCGACGCCCTTAAGCAGCGCGACAAGCTCGACAGCAGCCGCGAGGTCGCCCCGCTCGTGCCCGCCGAGGACGCCGTGCACGTCGACTCCACCGCCCACACCATCGACGAGGTCGTCTCGATAATCGAGGACCTCATTAACCAAAGGAGGTAGCCCATGCGCCTGTTTAAGCAGACGCCCGAGGACTATTACAACGCCCCCTACGCCGAGTTCCCGGCTCTCATCCGCGGCACTGTCGTCGTGGTTATGGCCATCCTTTGGGCCTTCTCCAAGCTCATGTGGCGCTGGAAGGTCGAGGACGCCGATCTTCTGTTTGAGCGCCAGGAAGGCCGCGGCAGCGTGGTCATCTGCAACCACACCTCGATGGCCGAGCTCTTGGCCGTGGAGACGGCGCTGTTCTTTGGGGGCCGCCGCATTCGTCCCATCTTTAAGTCCGAATTCGCCAAGAGCAAGATCGTGCGCTGGGCCTTTAGCCGCGTGGGCGGTATTCCCGTCGAGCGCGGCACCGCCGACATGAAGTGCCTGCGCGCCGCCCAGCATGCGCTGCAGCGCGGCGAGGACGTCTTGATCTTCCCCGAGGGCACGCGCATCCGCTCGCGCGAGATCAAGCCCGAGGTCCATGGCGGCTTTGCGCTCATCGCCCAGATGGGCAAGGCACCCGTCAACCCGCTTGCTATCTGCGGCTGGTCCGATATTACGCCTGCGGGCAAAAAGCTCATGCGCCCTAAAAAGTGCTGGATCCGTGCCGGCAAGGCCATCTCGCTATCCGATGCACCGGCCGAGCTCAAGCGCAAGGAGCGCCTGGCATGGTTTGAGTCCGAGGCCATGAACCGCGTCTACGCTATGCGCGACGACCTGTGCGCCGAGCATCCGGGAAGGTTCTAACCATGAGCGAGAATGTAACGAACACCGCCGCGACTGCGTCCGACCAGGCAACCGCGCCTACCATCGAGATCGCCGCCCACGCCGGCACCTGCTACGGCGTACAGCGTGCGCTCGATATGGCGCTGGCCGCCGCGCCGCAGGCAGGGGAGAGCACTCAGGTCCATACTTTGGGTCCGCTCATTCATAACCCCATCGTGGTACGCGAGCTCGCTGAGGCAGGCGTTGGCTTGGCCGAGAACCTGGATAATGCCGCAACCGGCACCGTGATCATCCGCGCCCACGGTGTGGTGCCGCAGGTCATCGATGCCGCTCGCGAGCGTGGCCTTAACGTCATCGACGCCACCTGCCCTTACGTCAAGAAGGTTCACGTGGCAGCCGAGCGCCTGGTGCGCGAGGGCTACCACGTGGTGGTCGTGGGTGAGCCGGGGCATCCCGAGGTCGAGGGCATTCTGGGTCACGCCGGCGACGATGCGCAGGTCGTGAGTTGCGCCGCTGATGCGGACGCGCTGTCGTTCAAGGGCAAGGTGGGCTTGGTTGTGCAGACCACCCAGACCGCGCAGAACCTCGCCGAGGTCGTGGCTGCCATCACCCCGCGCGTGCAGGAGCTGCGCGTGATCAACACCATCTGCGCCGCCACGAGCGAGCGTCAACAGGCAGCAGCCACACTTGCCAAACGCTGTGATTGCATGGTCGTCGTGGGCGGCAAGAACTCGGGCAACACCCGCCGCCTGGCTCAGATTTGCGCAGACGCCTGCGAGCATACGCATCACATCGAGGAAGCTTCCGAAATCCAGGCCGCGTGGTTTACCGACGCTCACCACATCGGCATCACCGCCGGAGCCTCCACCCCGCAAGAACACATCGAGCGCGCCGTTGCGCGCATCAAGGAGCTTTGCCGCTAACCATGGACCAGACCGTACCCGCATACGCCGCCGAGGTGGCCGATTACGGGCGCAGCCGCGACCCCGAGCCGGGTGAGGGCGCGCTCGTTAAGAACGTGCGTCCCGAATCGCCCGCATGGGATGTGGGTATCGAGCCGGGCATGCGCGTGCTCACGGTCAACGGTGAGGCGCTCACCGACATGATCGTATGGCTTTGGGAGGCCGACGACGACACCGTTGATTTGGAGGTATTCGACCCGCGCGACGGCACCGTCACCCCCGTCGAGCTCGACCGCTTCCCGGGAGAGGACTGGGGCCTGGAGTTCGACGGCCCCATCTTCGATGGCATGCGCACCTGCGTAAACGCCTGCGTGTTCTGCTTTATGACGATGCTCCCCAAGGGCGGTCGCTCCACGCTCTACATCCGCGACGACGACTACCGCCTGAGCTTTTTGCAGGGAAACTTTGTCACGCTCACGAACCTCACCGACGAGGACGTGCAAAACGTCATTCAACGCAACATGAGCCCCATGAACGTGTCGGTCCATGCCGTAAGCCCCGACGTCCGCCGCCGCATGATGGGCCGCAACGCCCAGCGCGGCATGGACGTGCTCGAGACCATCATGGCCGCTGGCATTGAGATTCACGCGCAGATCGTGTTGTGCCCCGGCATGAACGACGGCGAGGAGCTGCAAAAGACTCTGCGCTTTTGCGAGGAGCACGAGCAGATCACGAGCCTGGGCATCGTGCCGTTGGGCTTTACCAAGCACCAGAATCGCTTTACTTGGTCATACAGCGACAAGCCCGAACTGGCGCGCGAGACCATCGCCATGATCAGGCCCTTCCAGGATCGAGCCTTCGAGCGCTTTGGCCGCCACACCTTCCAGATGAGCGACGAATTTTATCTGGACGCCGGCATCGATCCTCCCGAGGCGGACTTTTACGACGGTTACCCGCAGTACTACGACGGCATCGGCATGATCCGCTCGTATCTGGACGAGACCGACGACGTGCTCGCTGCCGATGCCGAGCGACTGGCCCGCGTCCGCGAGGCCATCGCCGCCCGCAGCCAACACCTGCTGTGCCTCTCGGGCGCCAGCGCACGCGACACGGTGGCCCGCTTTGTGGAATCGCCCAAGGGACTCGCCGGCACTGTCACGGCCATCAAGAACCGCTACTTTGGCGGCAACGTGGACGTGACCGGCCTCATCGTCGCGTGTGACATTCTGGAGCAGCTGCCGCAGGACCTCTCGGGGGTTATGCTCTTTGTGCCTAAGCTCATGTTCAACGCTGACGGCATGACGCTTGACGAGTATCATCGTGACGATTTACTCGCAAGCCTTACCAGTCGCGGCGCCGAGGTTCATGTGGTGTCGACCATGCCGCATGAGCTGCTCGATACCCTGGAGCACATCCTTGGCATTGTGCCCGCGGACTCTATCATTTCCACTGACCCTACCCATTAAAGGAGTGCAGATGAAACCTATCGTCGCCGTCGTCGGACGCCCCAACGTGGGCAAGTCCACGCTCGTTAACCGCCTGGCCCAGACCTCGGACGCCATCGTCCACGAGTCCCGCGGCGTCACGCGCGACCGCTCGTACCACACGGCCGATTGGAACGGCCGCGAGTTCACCATCGTCGACACGGGCGGCATCGAACCGCTCAAGAGCGATGACGTCTTCGCCACGTCCATTCGCGACCAGGCCCTCGCCGCCGCCGAGGAAGCCGCCGTCATCCTGTTTGTGGTCGACGGCCGCACCGGCGTCACCGAGGAGGACGAGTCGGTCGCTCGCATGCTCAAGCGCTGCGACAAGCCGGTCTTTCTGCTGGTGAACAAGCTCGACAACCCTGATCGAGAGAACGACAGCATCTGGGAGTTCTATTCGCTCGGTATCGGCGAGCCCACGCCGCTCTCGGCCCTGCACGGCCACGGCACGGGCGACCTGCTCGACGACATCGTGGCCCTGCTTCCCGAGGAAGAGGACGAGGTCGCCGATGAGTTCCCCGACGCGCTGAACGTCGCCATCATCGGCCGCCCCAACGCCGGTAAGTCTTCGCTGTTCAACCGAATCCTGGGCGCCGACCGCTCCATCGTCTCGAACATCGCCGGCACCACGCGCGACGCCATCGACACAGTCGTCGAGCGCAACGGCAAGCACTACCGCATGGTCGATACCGCGGGAATCCGCAAGAAGAGCACCGTGTACGAGAACATCGAGTACTACTCCATGGTCCGCGGCCTGCGCGCCATCGACCGCGCCGACGTGGCGCTACTCGTCGTCGACGCCTCCGTGGGCGTTACCGAGCAGGACCAGAAGGTCATGGGCTTGGCCATCGAGCGCGGCTGCGCCATCGTTGTGCTGCTCAACAAGTGGGATCTGCTCGACGACGACCGTAAGCGCGAGGCCTGCATGGAGACCATCGACCGCCGTCTAGGCGTCATGGCTCCCTGGGCCCAGTACCTGCGCATTTCGGCCCTGACCGGGCGCAGCGTCGAGAAGATCTGGGCAATGGTCGACGCTGCCGAAAAGACGCGCTCGCAAAAGATCAGCACCTCGCGCCTCAACACGTTCCTCACCGACCTGCGCGAGTTCGGTCATACCGTGGTGGACGGCAAGCGCCGCCTGCGCATGCACTACGTGACCCAGACGGGCGTCAACCCGCCGACGTTCACGTTCTTCGTCAACCACAGCGACTTGGTCAACGACACCTACCAGCGCTATGTGGAGAACCGCATGCGCTCGACCTTCGACTTTGCCGGCACGCCCATTCGACTCTTCTTTAGAAAGAAGGAGCAAAAGGATGCATAATCCGATTCTGCTGACCGCCATCTGCGCCGTGGTCTCGTTCTTTATCGGAGCGATTCCGTTTGGCCTGATCTTGGGCCGCGTGTTCAACCACACGGACATTCGCAAGGCGGGCTCCGGCAACATCGGCACCACCAACGCGCTGCGCGTGGCCGGCCCCAAGGTGGCCGCGCTCACGCTGCTGCTCGACTGCCTTAAGGGCGCCATCTGCGTCCTTATCGCGCGTCCGCTCATTGCCGACTTGGGCTATGGCTTCCCCGTGAGCATTATGGCCCCCGGCGCCGCCGGCGACTGGATGCTCGGCGTCATTTGTCTGGCAGCGGTGTGGGGCCATATCTTCTCGCCCTACCTCAACTTCCATGGAGGCAAGGGTATCGCCGTGGGTCTGGGCGTTATTCTCGCCTGGTACTGGCCCATTGGTCTGTCGCTGCTGGGCATGTTTATCGTGGCCGTCGCCATCACCAAGTATGTGTCGGTGGGATCGCTTGCCGCTGCCATCGGCCTTCCCATCGCTGCTTGCGCGGTCTTTCCGTACAGCAGCCTGGGACTTAAGTTTTGCATGGCGATGATCGGCATCACCGTGGTGTGGGCCCATCGCGCGAACATCAAAAAGCTCATGACCGGTAAGGAGTCCAAGCTCTCGTTTACCAAGCGCGTCACCGAGCCCGACGATAAGTAGGAGAGAGTCATGAATGTTGCGCTAATTGGCTCTGGCTCCTGGGGAACCGCCGTCGCCGGCCTTGCCGCCGCGCGAGCCGAGCGCGTGACCATGTGGGCCCATGGCAAGCAGACGGCCGCCGGCATCAACGGCGAGCACCGCAACCCGCGCTATCTGGTGGACTACGTGCTGCCGGAAAACGTTGTCGCTACGACGGACCTGGCCCAGGCGCTTGACGGCGCCGAGGCCATCATCTTTGCCGTGCCCTCCACGCACCTTCGCAGCGTGTGCCACCAGGCCGCGCCCTTTATCGCCGCCGATACCCCGGTGCTCTGCCTCACAAAGGGCATTGAGCCCGAGTCCGGCCTGCTCATGAGCGAGGTCATCGCCAGCGAGATCGGCAACGAGGCACGTGTCGCGGCTCTTTCTGGCCCCAACCATGCCGAGGAAATCTGCCGCGGAGGTCTTTCTGCCGCCGTCATCGCCAGCGAAGATCCACAGATAGGGGAGACCTTTAAGGACCTGCTTCTGTCAACGGCCTTCCGCATCTACCTGTCGCAGGACATGACCGGTGTCGAGGTCTGCGGCGCCATGAAAAACGTAATCGCCATCGTGTGCGGCATCTCCGCCGGCACCGGTGCGGGCGACAACACGCTCGCCCTTATCATGACACGCGGCCTGGCAGAGATCAGCCGTCTGGTGCACGCCCGCGGCGGTCAAGCTATGACCTGCATGGGACTTGCCGGCATGGGCGACCTCATTGCCACCTGCACCTCGGAGCATTCGCGCAACCGCACCTTTGGCTACGAGTTCGCTCATGGCGTGTCGCTCGACGAGTATCAGACGCGCACGCATATGGTGGTCGAAGGCGCCGTCGCGGCCCGCAGTGTCAGCGAGCTCGCCCGTTCACTGGGCGTAGACATTCCGCTCACCTTTGCCGTGGAGCAAACGCTCTACAACGGTGTTACTTTGGATAGGGCGCTCGAGATCCTTACCGACCGCGTCCCCTCTCAAGAGTTCTACGGACTCACCGACTAACGCAGAAAGGCTTCTACCATGGGTTCCATTAAAATCGCTCCGTCCGTCCTTTCGGCCGACATGGCCAACCTCAAGGGCGAGCTCGACAAAATCGCCGGCGCCGACTACGTGCACTTCGACGTTATGGACGGTCACTTTACCGGCAACCTCACCTTTGGCGTTGACATCCTCAAGGCCGTCAAGCGCTCCACCGATGTACCGGTCGACGCGCACCTGATGGTGTCGAACCCCGACGAAACGGTCGATTGGTACGCCGACGCCGGTGCCGACATGATCACCGTGCACTACGAGGCCTCCACGCACCTGCACCGCACGCTCACCCATCTGCAGCAGCGCGGCGTCAAGGCCGGCGTGGTGCTCAACCCCGCCACCCCCGTGTGCGTACTCGAGAGCATCATCGACGTCGTCGATATGGTGCTGTTGATGAGCGTGAACCCCGGCTTTGGCGGCCAGAGCTTTATCCCCGGTACCATTGCCAAACTGCACGAGCTCAAGGCCATGTGCGAGCGCCACGGCGTTTCGCCCATGATCGAGGTCGACGGCGGCATCTCTTCCAAGAACATCGCCGAGGTTGTCAAGGCTGGTGCCAACGTTCTCGTGGCCGGTTCCGCCGTATTTAAGTCCGAAGATCCCGCCGCTGAGGTTGCGCTGCTGCAGAAGCTGGGCAACGAGGCTGCACAGGAGGCATAAATCCTTATGACCGCAGGTCAAAACCGCATACCCGTGAATCTTGACTATGCCGCCTCGACGCCCATGCGCGCCGAGGCGCGCCTTGCGCAGCGCGAATACGACGACAGCGAGCTTGCCGGCGTCAACCCCAACTCGCTGCATTCGCTCGGCCGCAAGGCCGCTGCGCGCCTTGAAGTCGCGCGTCGCGAGATTGCCCGCAGCTTTGGCGAGCGCGTCCGTCCGTCCGAGATCATCTTGACCAACGGCGGTACCGAGGCAAACCAGCTGGCGCTCCTCGGACTTGCCGAGGGCGCCCGTCAGCGCGATCGCAAGCGCGACCGCGTGATCGTGTCGGCGATCGAGCACGATTCGATTCTGGACAACCTGCCGCTGCTGCGTGCCGCTGGCTTTACCGTCGACCTGGTGCAGCCCTGCCGCGCGGGCTACATTGAGCCTGCCGCGCTTGTCGAGCTGTTAGGCGACGACGTGGCACTCGTGAGCATCATGGTTGCCAACAACGAGACCGGCGTGGTGCAGCCCATCCGCGAGCTTGCCGCGGCCGCGCATACCGTGGGTGCCCTGTTCCACACCGATGCCATCCAGGGGTATCTGCATATTCCGCTCGATGTCACCGAGCTGGGCGTCGATGCTATGTCCGTCGCCGCCCATAAAATTGGCGGTCCTGTGGCATCCGGCGCGCTCTACCTTAAGAACCGCACGCCGCTGCGCCCGCGCATCTTTGGCGGCGGACAGGAGGCCGGTCGTCGTGCCGGCACGCAGGACCTGCGCACGCAGCTTGCCTTTGCCGCTGCCGCCCGTACGCTGGCGCCCCATGTGGCCCAGGAGCGCGAGAAGCTGCAAGCCCTTTCCGACAAGCTCTATGCCACGCTTACGGCCCATCCGCGCATTCACGCCACCATGGGCGACTACACGCAGGCCGACCGTCTGCCCGGCATGGTATCGATCTACATTGACGGCATGGACTCCGAGGAGCTCATCATCAAGCTCGACGCTGCCGGCTTTGAGGTATCGGCAGGCTCGGCGTGCTCGAGCGGCAGTATGGACCCCAGCCACGTTTTGAGCGCGATGGGCATCGGTCGCGAGCAAGCTCTCGGCGCTCTTCGCATCTCGTTCGATGACCGCGTGAATCCGGACGATCTGGACGAGTTTGCCCAGACGCTGCTCTCGATCGTAGGCGCCGCATGATCGTCGCCGAGCTTGAGCGCGCGCTGCTGGCACGCTATCCCAAGACTGATGCCGAGAGTTGGGACCATGTTGGGCTATCTGTGGGAGATCCGGCCGCGGAGATTACCGGCGTTGTCTGCGCGCTCGATGCGACCGAAGCCAATGTGCACCGCGCCCAAAAGGCCGGCGCCAACGTGCTGCTGACGCATCATCCCATCTATATCAAGGCGCCCGAGGCGTTTTGTCCAGCGGATGCCACTCGCCCCCAGTGCAGCGCGGCACTCTATGAGGCGGCCCGTTGCGGCGTGAGCATCATCTCGCTCCACACCAACCTGGATCGCTCGCACGAAGCCCGCCTCTGCCTGAGCGAGCTGCTGGATGCCGCACCCGTGAGCTCACTGGAGCACGTGGACGACCCCGAAGCCACCGGCCTGGGCGCGCTTGCAACGCTTAACGACCCCTGTAGCCTGCGCGAGCTCGCCGCCCGCGCCGCAACGGCATTTGGCAGCGACCCGCGCGTGTGGGGCAATGCCAAGCACACTTGCAACACCATCGCCATTTTGGGCGGCTCCCTGGGCGACTTTGGCGAGCTCGCCATCGCCGCGGATGCGGATGTCGTCGTGACGGGCGAGGCGGGCTACCACGTGGCGCAAGACCTTGCCTTGCGCGGTCTGGGCGTCATCTTGCTCGGCCACGACCGCTCTGAGGAGCCGTTCGTTGATATATTGATGAACTCTGCAGTTGACGCCAGGGTCGACCCCCGTCATGCGATTAAAATACTGAACCCTTGCCAATGGTGGACTGTGACAAAAGGAGAGAACTTATGAGCGCCGGCGCTACGCTACTCAAGCTGCAACAGATCGATTTGGAGCTCGCCCGCAACAAGAGCGAACTTGCCAATATGCCGGAGCTCAAGGAGCTCGCTTCCAAGCGCAAGACCTACGTTAAGCTCAAAGCCGAGATGACCAAGCTCTACGCCCAGCGCAAGGACCTGGACATCGAGCTCGACGATCTCAACACCACCGAGATTCAGACCAACAACGCCATCGAGGCTGCCAAAAAGCGTCACGTCGACGGCTCCGACTACCGCGAGGTTCAGGACCTGGAGAATGAACTCGCTACCCTGGCCAAGCGTCTGGACAAGATCGAGCACACCCGCAAGGACGTCGTTGTCGCCCATAAGGAGGCGCTCGACCGCGAGGCCCGCGCGCAGGCCATCATCGCCAAGTTCGAGGAGGGCGTGAAGGCCGATACCAAGGCTGCCCGCGCCAAGGCTGCCGACCTGCAGGCTCAGATTGACGCCGCCACTAAGGAGCGCACCGCGCTTGCCGCCACGCTGCCGGCCGACGTGCTCACCGACTACGAGCGTCTACTCAAGCAGTTCCGCGGCCTGGCCGTCGAGACCATCCAGGGCAACATCCCCACGGTCTGCCACACCGCGCTGCAGGCATCGTCCATGAGCGACCTCAACCACGATGGTAGCGAGATTACGCACTGCCCGTACTGCCACCGCCTCCTGGTGCTCCCGAGCAAGGAAGCCTAGCGATGACGCCGGCATCCAACAATTCAATGCAACTTGAGGGAAAAACGATCCTGCTGGGCATTACCGGCGGGATCGCCGCCTATAAGTCGTGCAACATCGTGCGCCTGTTGCAAAAGCGTGGCGCGCGCGTCAAGGTCGCTATGAGCGAGCATGCCACCGAGTTTGTGGGCCCGCTCACCTTTCGTGCGCTCACCAACGAGCCCGTTGCCGTGGGCCTATTCGACGACCCCTCCGACCCCATCCACCACATTTCGCTGGCGCAGGAGCCCGATCTGGTGGTCGTGGCGCCCGCGACGGCCAATATCATCGCCAAGATGGCCAACGGCATCGCCGACGACCTCATCTCCACCACGCTGCTGGCAACGCCACGACCCATTGTGATCGCGCCGGCCATGAACAATGGCATGTGGAAAGCGCCGGCGACGCAGGCCAACATGGCCACGCTGCGCGACCGTCGCGTCCATGTGGTGGGGCCCGGCAGCGGCTACCTTGCCTGCGGCGACGTGGACACGGGACGCATGAGCGAGCCCGAGGACATCGTCGAGGCCGTCTGCCAGGTGCTCAACTCCGCACCTCAGGATCTTGCGGGCAAGCGCATCGTGATCACCGCCGGCCCCACGCACGAGCCGATCGACCCCGTGCGCTTTATTGGCAACCGGTCGTCGGGCAAGATGGGCATCGCTCTGGCGGGGGAGGCCGCTCGCCGCGGTGCTGCGGTCACGCTTGTGCTGGGGCCGACATCGCTCGATGTTCCTCGCGGTGTGGAGTGTTTGCGCGTACAGACCGCCGCAGAGATGTTGCAGGCGGCACTGGGCGCCTTTCAGACGGCCGATGCGGCCATTTGCGCGGCGGCCGTCGCCGACTACACCCCCGCATCCCCTGCCGACCATAAGCTCAAAAAGGCCAACGAACGCCTGGATCGCATCGAACTAGTCGAGACGGTCGATATCTTGGCCGAGCTTTCGCGCCAAAAGGGAGAGCGGTGCGTGATCGGCTTTGCGGCCGAGACCGATAACGTCGTGGAGTACGCGCAGCGAAAGCTCGCCCGCAAGGGTTGCGATGCCATTATCGCTAACGATGTCTCGCGCGCCGATTCGGGCTTTGGAACCGATACCAACAAGGCCTGGATCGTGAGTACAGCGGGCACGCAAGAACTTCCCGTGCTAACAAAACCCCAGCTCGCAGATACAATTTTGGACTTGCTTCAAAATTTGTAAAAAAGTTCTTGCACAAGGACAAAGTTTCGGGTTAATATACTCCCTGTTGCGAGCGAGAGCAGAGCAACAAAGAAAAGCTTCGGGACGTGGCGCAGCTTGGTAGCGCACTTGACTGGGGGTCAAGGGGTCGCTGGTTCGAATCCAGTCGTCCCGACCAGAAGTTTGCAGGTCAGGCACCTAGTGCCTGACCTTTTTTTATCAGGAATCAACAAGGGAATCAAAAAAGAATCAACGGCTGTTTTTTAGCTAATAAGGACATGCCCATCTACCTGCGGGTTTGTAGAATCGTGATTTTAATGGATCCCCCCTCCACTTCTATTCCACATTTCGGAATCCATTGATTCCGCATATGCGGTCTATTTACTCTATTTGGTCTACATATGCGCAATCTATTTACCTGCGCCTACCTACTGCGGCTACTTGCGCCGTGGACACAAGCCGAAAGTCCTCAAAATCGATGCAAGACGGGCCGCGATCGGTGCGCCCTCGGCAGATGGCCGCAGCCGCGCCGATCGTATTCATTTCAGATATCGTTATGACCGAGCAAAACCCTAAATAAGGGCCTCATCGGGTGTATGTCCCAATGGGGTCCGCTCAGACAGCCAACAGCCCCTCAAATCGCTTCTGAGGCTCCGGGGTAGGGGATAGCTGATTGGTATCCGTATGTTTCGGCCAGTATTCACTCCACCGTATAGTTGGTCAGTAGGACCTCAGCTACGGGCCTGTGCTTCCCGTTGACGATATAGGCATGATTTGCGGGGCTGACGTGGCAGTCCGCCCAAAGCGCCCGATTAACTCATTGCTCCGGTAGTCGTTGCTGTCCCATGATGAGATATGTTGACTAATGCCGCAGCGGCACGTTGCGGGTTGGCCGGTTCACTCCATCGTACGCTCCCGTATGCAATATCAATCCCCATACGAAGGGAGTGTCGCAAATGCATGCAGCGGCAATTAACCTTCGAGGGGGGGGGTATCTCCTAGAGGTACTCTTCTCCGAGGCCAGTCAATTATCGAGTACGTCCTGATCATCGCAATCATCGGCCTGGTCATCGTGTTCGCAGGGCCCGGCGTGGCCGGTGCCATCCGAAACCAGTTCAACCTGGTCGGCAACACGGTGAACAATGGGACGGTCGGCGGCACCGAGGGCGGCGGCGCGTCCGGTGGCGGCTCCACAGGCACCGCTTCCGCTACCGTCCAGGCGGCTGTCGCCAAGGACGCCAAGGACTGGACGCTGGATGAGCAGGAAGCGGTTGCCAAAGACATCGCCAAAAACGGTATATCGTCTATCGCCTACGCCAAGGCGAAGGCCGCCATGGATGCCGGCACGAGGTTCTCGATGAAGCTGACGAACGGCGAGACGCTCGAGTACCGCATCATCGGCATCGATCATGATGACCTCGCCGACGGCTCCGGCAAGGCGGGTCTGACGTTCGAGGCGACCAACACTGCCCTGTCTGCCCAGAGAATGAATGCCACGAACGCGAACGCCGGCGGCTGGGATAGGTCTGAGCTCCGCGGTCGTCTCAACACTGATGACCTCTGGTCGCTCCTGCCTTCTGAGCTCCAGTCCAAGGTGAAGTCTGTTACGAAGATGACCGACAACCAGGGCGGTGGCAAGGCGGGCACCCCCTCGGCCACGACGGACAAGGTGTTCCTGCTCTCGACGACTGAAGTCTACGGTGACCTCGACCACGATGGCACCCAGTACGAGTACTACAAATCCAAGGGCGTGACGACGTCGAACTACTCCGGAGCTTCGTCGAGTAGCTTTCACTGGACTCGCTCCGTTAGTCCGGACTACTCCGCGGGCTTCCGCGGTGTCAGTAGCGTTGGCTGCTGGGGCCACAACGCCGCGGCGTTCACCAACGACGTGTTCCCCGCTTGGTGCTTCTAGTCTGTCTAATGTAAAGCCCGCACATTCCTGTGTGGGCTTTTCTTTTGCCGAACGACCCTGATTGCCGCAGCGGCGACCGCCAGCCAGAACAATTCGCCTCATATACGTTGTTTCAAAACACGACATGAAATGGGGTTCTATGGCTTCGAAATGCAAAGGACAAGGCGTGCCGTTCGGCTGTGACCCGCAAACTGATAGGTTTGTATGGTTGAGCTCGGTTCCGCTCGACAGGTACGGAGAGCGCTGCGGGCTCGTCTGCCCGTCCTGCGGCGGCAAACTGCAGGCCGTGCGGACTGCGACCAATACGCCTCACCCGTACTACAAGTGCTTCAGGCACTCATCGCTGTCCTCGTGCGGCGGCTGTTTCGAGTCGCAGCTGCATAGGGCTGTTAAGTCTCTTTTGGCCGACTCGGTCGGCAGGGAGTTCCGCCTCCCGATGGTCTCCTTGGCGGACGCAGCTCCGCACGCGTCGAGGATATGCGATTCCGGGCGATGGAGCCGTGATTGGCGGCAGACTTTCGAACAGGAAAACCGCTGCGTCTATCCGGAAATCTGGGTACCGTATACGGCGAGAAAATGCACTATCGAGGCTGTTGAGCTTGAGACGACTCAGGAAAACGGCTTACGCCCTGATGTCATCCTGACGCTGAAAGATAGCCGAGGTAATCTCGGCAGGGTTGCGGTTGAAATCCGCGTGAAACACCAAAAGTCGCTGGAAGACGTAGTGAAGTTCAGCGAGATTGGCCTGGATGTCATCGAGATCTACCTTGACGGAATAGATTTGGCCTCCGAGGATTGCGAATCCCTACTCCAGAGGACCGTATTCGGTGACCTATCTTCGAGATGCCGGCGCGACAGGCGTCGCGAATGGCTTTGGACTGCTAGGGCCATATCGGCGCTGGAGAATTACCATCCCTATGTAGATCAATCCGGATTTTCTAAAAGCGAAAGGGCTCGGTTTCCATATATCGGCAGGCATGCACACATTGCCGTGCTAAAGGCTACCACGAAGCAGGATTGGGGCCATCAGCCTCGCCTGGCTTGGGAAGATTTGACCATGCTGTGCGACATCGTTGACGAAATCGATAGGGAGGCCGAGGCCGAAGCTGAAGGATCGGAGTTCGATTCCTTCGGAACGATTGATCCGGATGCGGAATCGTCCGATATGGCTGACGGGCAGGAAGATCGAGCTGTTCAGCCAGATGAGACCGTGGCCGATGGGCCTGATGGCCCTACCTCTGGTAAATCGAAAGGGAAAGCTGACAGGAAACGATGGTGGCAGCGCAAACCCCTGAGCCGATTCCTGAGCAGATTTTAATAGCCGCGTTGCCCAACCGCCCAGTAAAACACACGGGGCGCCCCCAAAAAGGCGCCCCGCAGTATCGCCAGTTGTTATTATTGTTTTTCATCCCACGCATCGCAAACTTACTGCGTTCCATATCATCCTTCTTCTTATTTCTGCCCGTCTACCTGTTGGCAGCGGCGTTATCAACGCCATGCCGCCATACAATCCTCACCTTAGCCGTGGTTTATCCACTGCACGATTAGACTCCCCTCATTATTCTCGCTTTCCTTGTTTCTGCAGCTGACACACGCGAAACCGCCTCTGTTCGGCAGCGGTGCAACGTCTCCACACTTCATTCAAATCCCAAGACAAATCTTCCCGTGCGTTATTTGTCTACCTGTTCGTCTATCTAGCCGCTATTGTTCCTACCGTTCGTTTTGAGCCATCGCGTTGCGCAAACCTACGCTATATGCATATCGCCCTGTCGCCTTCACGACAGCAGAATATCGCCCGACCGACTATTCTTGACCTATCCGGTTGCCTGCCGCGCGACCCGATGCCTGATCAGCATCGGCAAGCGCCGAGCGCGGAGGACGTGGCTACTAAGGGCCTGAAAGAGTCCGCAAGTGCTCAAACATGGCGAAAGGGCGCAAAGGATGACGGGATCCATTTCGGATACCGAGTACCCAGATGGAATCGGTCTAGGCGGTTTTAAGCAGACTACGTCTCCTGCCGATGGTCGATGTCGGGAGCGAAAGGGTCTTTAGGGTTTCGAAATCCGAGTGCCGTATCGCCGCCTGGTCAAGGGACCGGATTTCATGGCCGAGCTGCCGCGGATCAAAAACGCTGATTACCCATACCACGATTCGCGGCAAGGCCTCCATGGGATAGGAGTCACATGTCCGCTAGCGGTTTGCAACTGAGGGATTATCAAGCGGAATGTATCGGCATAATCGACAATCTGGATAGCGGTGCCCATTTGGTGCAGATGGCGACCGGGTTGGGCAAGACCGTCACGTTTGCGAATATCCATCGCCACGGCCGCATGCTGATTCTGTCGCACAGGGACGAGTTGGTGGCGCAGCCGGTCAAATACTTTGATTGTCCCGTAGGCATCGAGAAGGCCGGGCGTCATTCGGACGGCGAGCCAGTTGTATCCGGCTCGGTCCAGACGCTGTCGCGCGGCACCCGTCTCCAGCGGAACTTTAAGCCGGGCGATTTTGACCTCATCGTGACCGACGAGGCGCATCACGCCCTGGCGCCCACGTACCAGAAGATTGTCGATTACCTGCAGCCCCGCCTTCACATCGGATTCACCGCGACCCCGAACCGTGGCGACGGTAGGGGATTGGATGATGTCTTCGAGGATATCGTCTTCCAGCGTGATCTACTATGGGGCATACGCCACGGCTACCTCTGCGATATAGACTGCATGCAGGTGGAGGTCGAGTGGTCGACCAAGGGCGTGAAGCGCGTGGCGGGAGACTTCCAGCTGAGCGCACTGAACGATGCCGTGAACCGCCCGAAATCGAACGCGCAGGTGGCCGAGGCCTACCGCCAGTTCCATCGAGGCCAGACCCTCATCTTCGCCTCGTCGGTTGATCATGCCTATGCGCTGGCCGACCTCATCGAGGGCGCCGTGGTCGTTGACGGCAAGACGCCGATGGACGAGCGCCGCCAGATTATCGCCGACTTCACCGACCGAAAGATACCCGTAATCATCAATTTCGGCGTGTTCACCGAGGGAACCGACATGCCCCTTATCGAGACGGTCCTGCTTGCGCGGCCGACCAGAAACTCGACCCTCTACACGCAGATGGTCGGGCGCGGCCTGCGCCTCTACGAGGATCCTGAAACGGGATACAAGAAGAAGGACCTGCTGCTGATAGACTGCGTGGGCGATTCGGATAGGAACGATATCTGCACGGCTCCGAGCCTGATCGGCATCGACCCGAGTGAGCTCGACGAAAACGAGCAAAGGGCCGTTCGCGGGACCTTGTCTGGCATGCGCGATCGTATCGAGGCGGCCGAGGACACCCCCGAGGGCTGGGTGCTATCCGTCCGCAAGATTGACCTCACCGCTTCCAGCCAGAACATCGCCTGGATTCGCCGCGCGGACGGCTCCAAGGTCATCCGCGGTGTCGGCTGGTCGGTCCGCATGCATGCCCCAGATATCCTCTACCATGTTGCGGTCGACTTCATCGGCAACCAAAAGACCGTCCGCGAATACGATGACGAGGCTACAGCCGAGGCCGCGGTGCGCCGTTGGCTCGATCACTATCCTGTTCCCTCTCGCGATAGATCCCTGTGGGACACCGAGGTTGTCAAAAAGTGGGGCGACAAGCCCGCCTCGAGCGCCCAGATTGGGCAGATAAAGCGCATGTTGGGCGATGATGCCGAGGGCATCGATATCGAACACCTCACGAAGCGCGAGGCGACGGCGGTGCTGGACAACGCATTCGAGAAACAGGAGAAGGTCTTCGCCGACATGTACGGCCTGTGCCCCAAATGCGGCCAACCGTTGAAGCTCACCAAGAACAGGAAATCTTTTACCTGCACTACGAACCATTGGTCAAAGGATGGCGCATGGACTCTCGTCTCGGGATGCGGAACGACTTTCAAGGTGAGGGCGGACGGCCATTGCGTGAAACCTGCTGACCTCGAGTCGATTCGCGAAAACGGTTTCTACGTATGGCGCGGCAAGAAATACGCCTTCGAGCCGGCCCGATACCTCGGCGATTTCAGCTGCATAAGATGCATCGGCGAAGCCGATGCTGATTCCAAATAACTTCACCGGCGTCGACTCAGCCTTACCGATTTTGCGTCCTATCAATTCGCCGGCCCTCGACGACCAGATTGATTTTCAATACCATGCTCTCACCGACTGATTTCTTCAGTCATCTTCTTCACCCTCGATGCACCGTGGCGATCTTGCCGCAGCGGCAAAGTCGAAGGAACGAGTTTTGCAGTGAGTAGACTAGCCTTGGTTAAAGGCAATTTTATCGAGAGGAATCATGCATGGGTGCAATGGGGTTTTCTCTCGGGGGGGGGTATCTCCTAGGAATACCCGCCGCCCGAAGGGACAGTCGAGTACGTCCTGATAATCGCCGTCATCGGCCTGGTGATCGTGTTCGCAGGACCCGGCGTGGCCGGAGCCATCCGCAACCAGTTCAACCAGGTCACGAACACGGTCGACTCCGGTACCGAGGGCGATAACTTCATCTCGGCCGAGGAGAAGGCGTACAAGGAAGCGATGAAGACCGTCGTGAACAAGGACGCTAAGGACTGGACGCTCGATGAGCAGAAGGCAGCCGCCACCGATATAGCGAAGAATGGCACCTCCTCGGTCGTCTACGCCAAAGCCAAGGCCGCGATGGATGCCGGCACCAAGTTCACGATGAAGCTCACCGACGGCAAGACACTCGAGTACCGAATCATCGGCATCAACCACGACGATCTCGCGGACGGCTCCGGCAAAGCGGGGTTGACGTTCCTCACGACCTCGACGAATATCAGCTCCCGCATGAACGCCACGGACACCAATGCCGGCGGCTGGGAGAAGTCCGGGCTCCGCGCCAAGATGAACTCCGGCGAGATCTGGAGCCTGATGCCGAGCGACTTCCAGTCGAAAGTGAAACCCGTCAAGAAGCTCACGAACAACGTCGGCGGAACCGACGTGAACGCCTCCGTGACGGCCACCTCGGACAAGCTGTTCCTGCTCAGCTATTCCGAGATCGTCCCTACCTCCTACTGGGCATCCAGCTATTCCTGGACCTCCTCCGAGGGAACCCAGTACGAGGCCTTTAGGGGCAAGGTCTTGAATAATAATTCGGCCAACGATTGCCTGAAGATTGGCGGCTATTGGTGGGAGCGCTCGGTGTATCCGAGCTACAAAGCGTCCTTCCTCAGCGTCCACAGCAACGGCAATCCGTCGTCCCATGATATCGTGACGGACACCTACTCTGTGCTTCCTGCCTTCTGCTTCTAGCTCTATTTGCATCTGATATTAAGCCCCTGCATCTCGCGGGGGCTTTTCTTGTGGCAACCAATTGCCGCAGCGGCAAATCACCCTCGTCATCCGCCATGACCCCTATCTTCAAGACATCATCGTTTTGATTCGAGAGGATGTTTTCATGGCGGATAGCGAGGCGCGTCTATTCGATACAACGGGAAAGAGCATCGGCACCTACAGGCTCGAGGTGATGGACACCTTTTGGAAGCGTTTCATGGGACTGATGGGACGCGATGACGTCCCGATCGGTAATGCCGCCCTGTTCCGCAAGTGCTCCTCGATCCACATGTTCTTTATGAAGGTCCCCCTCGATGTCATCTGGTATGGGGCGGCAAGACCTGACGGTCGCGTGCCGGTGCTATCGGTCTCGAGGGACGTAAAGCCTTGGCAATTGTCTTTCGGCCCGAAGCACACGCATGGATGCCTCGAAGTCGCCGCCGGCACCGTCCCCAAGAATCTCGATGCAATCGAAATCGAGGCCGCATCGTCCGACCGACCGAAAACGACTGTTGCTCCCCCCGACTACCGAGACATCGTACGTGACCGCATCCAGGTGACCAGATGCGATGATTCCATGGCTCATCTCGGTGGCGCGGCCGCGCTGCTTCATGGACGCACCTTCTAACAAGCGCAACGGAACAGACGCGCAATATCCTGAAGCCCGCGCAACCCAGCGCGGGTTTTTTCTTCGTCATTACCCCTTCTTTCATCGTTGCCGCAGCGGCAAGGCGTCGTGGGAGATTCCGGGGACTCGGTATGCTCTGTCTGAAAAGACCCCGCATTCCGAAAG
>NZ_JAQLFL010000001.1:0-251853 GCF_028206995.1 Collinsella aerofaciens
CGGGCGTCCTCGAGCTCACCGTACTCCTCGACCAGGGGCATGAGCTCGTTCACCCGCTCGACGATGCGGCGCTGCTCGGCGAGAGGCGGAATCGGAAGAAATAGCTCTTTTAGCACTGCTGCTTTGATTCCTTTTGCGGTCGTCCCCGTGGCATGATCCTTAACTTGAATTTGGAACAGTGGAGATAGAATTATTTGGCAGAACAGGGCATTGTCTGGACCAACTGTGCCGTAATTCTGAAGGGTAATGACACGCTGTCCACAGCTGCAACGTTTCATTTCGCATATCGCGCAATACCCCATCGGGGCTTCGGTTGTAAACAGCAAATCGCCACGGTGGGTCTCTCCGCGAGACAAGCGTGTTGCATATTCGTCTTCTGAAATATACTCCTCGCGTGTGTAATCAATATAGCCTTGGCGAATGTTGCTCGCAGTCATTAGTCGAACACCTGAAGGTGATTTGTGAGGTGTTTTACCCCTGTAATCAATGAAGTTATATACGGTTTCCAGCCTTGCCCAAGCCCACCCCTCGGGCAGCTCCTCAAACGGCACTTCGTTCGCGATGCACTTATCGCTAGTCACGCGACCCTTGGCATCCACCTTCTTCTCATAGGGGGAGCCATCGGAACCGGATTGGCTTTCAACTGTATTCGCGACAAGCGTTGTAAAATCTAGTGAGACGAGCATCCCGGTTGCTCTAGCGCTTCGATGCTCTGGTCTTTAGCGCCTTTCGTTCAGTGGGGGACTGACCGCAAGCGGCGTAAACAAGAAAGGGGGCAACCGAAAATGAAAGCAACCGAGGCAAATCTACTCGACCTTATGGGCGTGGCGAAGATGCAGTTCGTCATTCCCGTGTACCAGCGAATTTACTCGTGGAGTGTAAAAGAGTGCGAGGTGCTTTGGGATGACGTCATGCGAGCGGGTCGTGATGGCGTATCGCACTTCGTGGGGTCAATGCTTTATATCCCCGAGTCCGAGAGCTCTGCCACGAGCATTTCGCGCGTGCTTCTGATTGACGGACAGCAGCGCATGACGACGTTTTCGTTGATGATTGCAGCTTTGGCTGACTATTTGGAGAGCAACCCCGACAAGGCTGGCTTCCTTGGCGACCTCAAAATCTCGGCGCTGAGGAAAAATTACCTCTTTAACGATGACGACTACAACGGTCTGGCACGCTACAAGCTGGTGCTCTCGCAGGACGATAAAGAGACGCTGTTCTCCATCGTGTCTGGGGCTCCCGTGCCAGATGAAAAATCGGATCGCATTGTCGAAAACCATGCGTTCTTCCGTGAAAAGATGCACGGGAAATCATTCGACCCTGCAAGGCTTTGGGCGGGGCTAAACCGCGTGCAGGTCATCGACACTAAGCTCACCGCTGGCGTTGATAATGCCCAGCTCATATTTGAGTCCATGAACTCCAAGGGCAAGCCGCTCACGCCCATTGACCTCATCCGTAACTACGTTCTAATGTCGCTTCCCAACGACGAACAGACCAATCTTTATGAGGGTTATTGGCATCCACTCGAGTGCTTGTTCGGAAAAGGCGGCGAGGACGAGTTCAATGCATTTATCTGGTACTGGCTGTGGCTTAAAGTTCCCAATAGGATGCCGAAGGAGAACGAGGCCTACTACGAGTTTAAGCGCTATTTCGCCGACGACTACGATGGTGACACCGAGGGCCTGCTTAAGGAGCTGCGAGGGTATGCACATAGATACGCCAGTCTGTTCCTTGGTAAGGAGAAGGACGACGGACTGCGCCGAGTGTTCGGCAGAATCGTAAGCCTCGACGTGAAGCAGATAAGGCCCCTCTTAATGTTGCTTTATTCGGTTTACGAGGGGAATGGACTAGACCGCAATGCGTTTTTACGTATCTGCGAGACTATCGAGTCGTTTCTGTTCAGGCGAGCGGTTTGCGGCAGACTTACCACGGGCCTAAATAATTTCTTTGCCGGCATGTATCGCAATCTCGAGCAGCAGGACGATATCGAGGAGTACGTTACGGCGATGCTCCTTATCCACAGCAGCGGTATGACCGCATACTTTCCGACAGACGAGCATTTTGTCGAGGAGTTTAAGACGCGTGACTGCTACAACCGCTTCTCTAAAAAGCGCTATTACCTGGAACGCATGGAGAACTGGCACCACCCGAAGGAGTCCATCTCAGCCGACGATTACCAGATCGAGCACATCATGCCCCAGACGATCGATGATGAGCACGGCTGGAAGGAATCGCTTGGTGAGAACTGGGAAGACGTCCACGACAGGCTGTGCAACAACTTGGGAAATCTTACGCTGACGGGCTACAACCAGGAGTACTCAAACCGGTCGTTCTCGGACAAGCTCAATCTGCCTGACGTCGGATTTAAGTGCAGTCCGCTCTACCTGAACAAGTCGATCGCCTCGCGTGAAAAATGGGGTGAGGAAGAGATTGGACAGCGCGCGAACGAGCTGGCGAAAGAGGCGTGTGAGATATGGAAATATCCCGACCTTCCGGCAGACGTCGTCGACAAGTACCGTCCTTCTCGCGGGGAGTCTGATGAGGCTCCTATCTGGACTCTGCAGGAGAATCACCCCACCTTTGCCGAAGGTGGGCTCAACCAGAAGCTTTTCGATGAGGTGCGCGAGTCCGTTCTGAGTGGTAACCCTTCGTGGGAGTCCTACATAGCTAAGTACTATGTAGGCTTCAGGTCGGGCAAGCGAAAACTGCATGCCGTGTTAGAAGGCAGGACCAGCAACGGTGGTTGGATTGCCGTTGGCTTGGCAAAGAGTGTGGATGATCTAACGGATCCAGAGGACATGTGCCAGGACAAGCGTACGCAGGGTGGATTTGGCCCGGGCTTACCCACTTACGTTGCGCTTCGGAATGCCGATGACATTCCTGCGGTGCTCGATCTCATAAAGCAGTGCTAGGTTGAAGGCTGGGAATCTAGTTCCCGGCCCTTGCCAGCTCAAAATCGTCGATGGCTCGTCCGCCCGTCTACACCCTTACGATCCTGCGGGCCGCACTCAACAGCTCGTACTCCCTCTGGCTCCACTGGCACAGCTCGGCAGCCTCGACGGCATCTCGGCACAGGTCCAGGAATACCTCGGCTCCCTCGCAGAAGCACTCGCGGGCAAAGGCACCGGATCCGTCCGCGACGCACACGCCGTCGGCAAAGAACTTCCAGCTGGACGGCTCGCGCGAGTCGTCTCCGAGCAGCTTGATCTGCAGTACGTGCGGATTTCCAGCAGCACAGAGCTCTTCCTCGAGCAGCTGCACGGTAAAACGCATCTGGTGGGAGAGACTGCTCTTGACCATGGCCGAGGCATAGCCGCTCGGCCCGTCCAGAAGATGCATTCGTTTTGGCTTCGCTGCCAGATTGTGGAAGTTGCGCTCGCTGCGCACAGAGAAAATGTCCATACGGACTCCTTTCATCGATGCTGGCAGGGCCACCGTGCCTCTTGGCCGGTTGGCGTCGGGATCGTGGAGCCAACTCTCTACCCCGACTCTGGATAAAACGCGCCCGCTCCTTGCGGGCACGATGGAGTCTATCAGCGCGCGCGGACAAAAATCAACCCCGTGCGGCAATGAGCGCACGGGGTTGATTTGGTCTACGACCCTCAGTTTTCGGCATCTGTTACTCGTCGTCTCCGTCGTTGGGGTCGCCCTTGAGGGTGTTGATGTCCAGGTACTCGTCATCGTTCTCTTTTTGCTGGGTCTCCGACTCCGCTTGGGTGGGGCCGGAGAACAGCCGGAATCCCTCAAACGCAATGACGCCGAGCAGGGCAATGACAATGGCGATAAAGGCAACCTTGACTGCTTGCGGAAATTCCGAGAAACGCAGCGCCTTTTCCTCGGCGTAATAATCGGCGAAGCGCTCTTCGCCCGTGCTTTTGGTATACGCCGGCGCGGACGCGGCCTCCGGGTCATATTCCGGTGCAGGCGTGGCAGCGTACGGATCGTTGAGATAATCGCTCGATGCGGTGCCATAGTCCTCGGTCTCGATGCGACCGTTGCCAGCATAGTCATCGGAATAATCGGAATATGTCGCACCGCCTTCATAGTCCGCGGCGCTCGTGTTGGCGGCAAAAAGCGGGTTAACTGGAACGTCGAGCGCCGGCATGCCGGTAGAGGTCTCATCCAGATCGGCTGCAGCCCAGGAATCGTAGGCAACCTGACGGGCAACGGGCTCATCGAGCCTTGCGACCGGAGGCTTGCGTGCCGCAGGAACAGGCAACTGCTGGGCGCTGTACATAACAGTGCTGTCGGCCGATTTGCCCTGCGTCGCTGCAGCGAGAAATGCCGCCGTCTCGGACGGGTCGCTTGCGGGGCGGGGAGCGGGCGTGGGCGCCGAAGTGGGTGCGGGCGTAGGCGCGGGTGTCGAAACAGCCAACTGCGCAGGAGTCGGCGCAGATGCGGTCTTAGGCGCAAGTGCGGGATTGGGGTTTGACGGGCGAGCCCCGCCGCCCATGAGTTCGTCGGCGGTCCACGGGCGATCATTCATCACGTCGTCAAGGCTCAGCGAAAACAGGTCGTCTTCACTCTCATCGAACATGCGGTGCACATGTCCACCAATTGCCGGAATCAATCCGCGACCGGTGCATGATGCCTTGCTCAACGCCATTCTGTTCCATCCTTTCGAAATGCTAATGACATCGATTATATGGAACTTCCCAAGCGGCTCGGTCTTGGATTCGTGCTTTCCAGAACTCGCGCCCAAAAGGGGAGGGTAATCCAGGCGAGTGCCTACTTGTCGCCGGCCGCCGCCTTGGCCTCATTGAGGTAGCTATAGAAGCTGTACTTGGAGATGCCAAAGAACTCGCAGGCGCGCTCGCTCGACTTGGAAATGAGGAAGGCGCCGCGACGGTCAAGGTAGCCAATGGCACGAATGCGCTCGTCTTTGGTCATGAGTGCCGCGGGCTTGCCCACAAACTGCTCGCACTCGTGCAGCAGGTCTTCGAGCAGGTCGCCGATATTCTTGGTAATGGGCTCGGGTTCGGTATAGCCCGTGCCGCCGGTGCCGGTAAAGGCGTCGAGCGAACGCTCAAAAGCCTTCATAAGCGTAATGTCAAAGTTGATGCCCAAAATGCCGACGGGCTTGCCCTCGTCGTTGCGGATAAAGATCGTCGACGATTTGAGCAGCTTGCCGTCGGTGGTTTTAGTGAGGTACGGCTCGCGGTCGTGTACATCGGTGGCGCCCTCGTGCATGGACTCAAACACGATATGGCTGGGGCCGTCACCCAGTTTGCGCCCGCTGACGTGGCCGTTTTCGATCACTACGATGGAGTGGTCTACGTCCTCGGTCTCCAGATCGTGGACGACGACTTCGCAGTTGGGGCCAAATTGGAGCGCCAGGCCGTGTGCGAGGCGCTTGTAAAACTCAATCTGTGCGGGGGTCATGGGTACCTTCCTAAAAATTAGTTTGGGCTCACTGTGCCATAAACCACACCTGTTCGCAAATAACGAAAGCGTCGCTGCGTTGTGTGACCGTTCGGCGGCGAAAAAGTACCGATTACGGCAACAAACAATTCGTTAGGTATGCCAATCAAAAAGTGTGATAGAACATTACTAACAAACTTTTTGTTTGGCATCCACATAAAAGTTCAGCCGTGTGAATGGGATCGGGCTGAAACGCGTATGCGGGGGCCGGCAAGAGAGAACTTAAGGAGTTCACCGTATGGCCGATAAGATCCAGTGGGCGAGCAACACGATGCCCAAGAGCGATGACAAGCACTTGGGAATCATGAGTCTCGACCACGTGAAGAAGGCCCGCGCCTTCCACCAGTCGTTCCCCCAGTACACCGTCACTCCGCTTGCCCGCCTGGACGGCCAGGCCGCGCGTCTGGGCCTGTCCAACCTGTGCGTTAAGGACGAGAGCTATCGCTTTGGCCTCAACGCCTTTAAGGTCCTGGGCGGCTCGTTTGCCATGGCCAACTATATTGCCGACGAGACCGGCAAGGACGTTGCCGACTGCACCTTCGATTACCTGACCTCCGACCAGCTGGCCAAGGACTTTGGCCAGGCCACCTTCTTTACCGCTACCGACGGCAATCATGGCCGCGGCGTGGCATGGGCTGCCAACAAGCTGGGCCAGAAGGCCGTCGTTCACATGCC
The DNA here is from genome assembly GCF_028206995.1 of Collinsella aerofaciens. Lineage (GTDB taxonomy): Bacteria > Actinomycetota > Coriobacteriia > Coriobacteriales > Coriobacteriaceae > Collinsella > Collinsella aerofaciens_AQ. The sequence continues at coordinate 6,094 of NZ_JAQLFL010000001.1, forward strand.
CAAGGGTTCCACCAAGCCCCGCTTCGATAACATCGCCGCCGAGGGCGCAACGGTGACCATCGAAGAGGTCAACTACGACGAGTGCGTGCGCATGGCCGCCGCCGAGGCCGACGCCTGCGAGCGCGGCGTCATCGTTCAGGACACCGCCTGGGAGGGCTACGAGAAGATCCCGTCTTGGATCATGGAGGGCTACGGCACCATGGCTTCCGAGGCTGCCGAGCAGCTGCGCGAGATGGCCATCAACCGCCCGACGCACGTGTTTGTCCAGGCTGGCGTGGGTTCGCTCGCCGGCGCCGTGGTGGGCTACTTCACCAACCTGTATCCCGATAACCCGCCCACCTTCGTCGTGGTCGAGTGCGCTCCGGCCGCCTGCCTGTACAAGGGCGCTGCCGCCGGCGACGGCGATCCGCGTATCGTGGACGGTGACATGCCCTCCATCATGGCCGGTCTGTGCTGCGGCGAGCCCAACATCCTGGGCTGGGATATCCTGCGCAACCATGCCACCGCCTTCGTGTCCTGCCCCGACTGGGTCACCGCTCGCGGCATGCGCACCCTGGGCGCCCCCGAGAAGGGCGACCCGCGCGTCATCTCCGGCGAGTCCGGCGCGGTGACCACTGGCCTGGTCGAGACCCTCATGCTCGATCCTGAGTACGCCGAGCTCAAAGAGCTCATCGGCCTGGATAAGACGAGCTCCGTGCTCTGCTTCTCCACGGAAGGTGACACCGATCCGGATCAGTACCGTCGCATCGTCTGGGAAGGCGAATACCCCACTTGCTAATCGTTGGGGCGGAGTAAATAGGTATCGCTCCGCCACCTCACAGGTAGATTCCTTAGTTTGAAAGGTTATGAACAATGGCTAAAGAACTCGATTTCGACGCTATCAAGGCTGCTGCTGAGTCCCATCGTGCTGATATGACTCGCTTCCTGCGCGCCATGATCTCTCACCCCTCTGAGTCCTGCGAGGAGGGTGAGGTCGTCGCTTGCATTAAGGCCGAGATGGAGAGCCTTGGCTATGACGAGGTCAAGGTCGACGGCCTGGGTAACGTCATGGGCTTTATGGGCGAGGGCGACAAGATCATCGCCATCGACTCTCACATCGACACCGTCGGCATCGGCAACATCGATAACTGGGATGCCGATCCTTATGAGGGCTACGAGACCGACGAGATCATCTATGGCCGCGGCGGCTCCGACCAGGAGGGTGGCATGGCTTCTGCTACCTACGCTGCCAAGATGATGAAGGACATGGGCCTCATCCCCGAGGGCTACAAGATCATGGTCGTCGGCACCGTCCAGGAAGAGGACTGCGACGGCATGTGCTGGCAGTACATCTACAACAAGGACGGCATTAAGCCCGAATTCGTCATTTCCACCGAGCCCACCGACGGCGGCATCTATCGCGGTCACCGCGGCCGCATGGAGATCCGCGTCGACGTTCACGGCACCTCCTGCCACGGCTCTGCTCCCGACCGCGGCGACAATGCCATCTACAAGATGGCCGACATCATCGCCGACGTTCGCGCTCTCAACAACAACGGCTGCGACGAGTCGACCGACATCAAGGGCCTCGTCAAGATGCTCGATCCCAAGTACAACCCCGAGCACTTCGAGGACGCCCGCTTCCTGGGCCGCGGCACCTGCACCGTCAGCCAGATCTTCTACACCAGCCCCAGCCGTTGCGCTGTCGCTGACTCCTGCGCCATCTCCATCGACCGTCGCATGACCGCCGGTGAGACCTGGGAGTCCTGCCTGGACGAGATCCGTAACCTGCCGGCAGCCAAGAAGTACGGCGACGACGTGAAGGTCTCCATGTACATGTACGACCGTCCGTCCTGGACCGGTGAGGTCTACGAGACCGAGGCTTACTTCCCCACGTGGATCAACAAGGAGACCGCTCCGCACGTCAAGGCCCTCGTCGACGCCCATAAGGCTATGTTCGGTGACGAGCGCATCGGCTGCGAGCCCAGCATGGACAAGCGCACCGGTCGTCCGCTGTGCGACAAGTGGACCTTCTCCACGAACTGCGTTTCCATCCAGGGCCGCTACGGCATCCCCTGCGTCGGCTTTGGCCCGGGTGCCGAGTCTCAGGCTCACGCTCCCAACGAGGTCACCTACAAGGACGACCTGGTCACCGCTGCCGCCATGTATGTGGCTGCCCTGAACCTCTACGATCCGAGCCAGGCCGATGGCGATGCCACCGTGTTCCGCGCCGGTCTGACCAACAACAAGATCGACTAGTCCCATTCCTCGATCTTGTTGAGCCAGGGACAGTTTATGCCCCCGGCACCCCCTGTTGACTTGGGGCCCGCGGTCGTTATCTCCCATGCTTCCTCAACGGTAGCGGGTCCTCGTCATGGTGCTCTGCATGTTCTAGCCACACGCGCATGCCGGAGCACATCTACTCATTGCGATCGTTTCATCTTTAGAAAGGACATTTCCATGGACGCCAAGTTTACCGAGCTCGTCGAGCAGCTGAACGGCCTCGACTTTAAGGGTATGTACGGCAGCGACTTCCTGCACACCTGGGATAAGACCACCGATGAGCTCAAGGCGCTCTACATCGTCGCCGACGCTCTGCGCGAGCTGCGCGAGAACAACGTTTCGTCCAAGATCTTCGATTCGGGCCTGGCCGTCTCGCTGTTCCGCGACAACTCCACCCGTACGCGCTTCTCCTTCTCTAAGGCCGCCAACCTGCTCGGCCTTGAGCTGCAGGACCTGGACGAGAAGAAGTCCCAGATCGCTCACGGCGAGACCGTCCGCGAGACCGCTACCATGATCTCCTTCATGGCCGACGTCATCGGCATCCGCGATGACATGTACATCGGCAAGGGCGACGCCTACATGGCTGAGGTCTCCGAGTCTGTCCAGCAGGCTTACGAGGATGGCGTTCTGGATCACCGTCCCACGCTCATCTCCCTGCAGTCCGACTCCGATCATCCCACGCAGTCCTCTGCCGACATGCTCTACCTTATCAACGAGTTTGGCGGCCTCGAGAACCTCAAGGGCAAGAAGGTTGCCGTCACCTGGGCCTATTCGCCCTCTTACGGCAAGCCGCTGTCCTGCCCGCAGTCGCTGATCAGCCTGCTGCCCCGCTTTGGCATGGACGTCACCCTGGCTCACCCCGAGGGCTACGACCTCATGCCCGAGGTCGTCGAGCGCGCCAAGGGCTATGCCGCCGAGTCCGGCACCACCTTTAAGCAGGTCAACACCATGGCCGAGGCCTTCGAGGGCGCCGACATCGTGATCCCCAAGAGTTGGGCTCCGTTTGCCGCCATGGAGAAGCGCACCAACCTGTACGCCGAGGGCGACGACGCCGGCATCGCTGCGCTCGAGAAGGAGCTGCTCGCCCAGAACGCCACCCATCAGGACTGGTGCTCCACGACTGAGCTCATGGAGAAGACTGCCAACGGCCAGGACACCATCTTTATGCACCCGCTGCCCGCCGACATCTCCGGTGTCTCCTGCGAGCACGGCGAGGTCAACGCCGACGTCTTCGACATGCACCGCGTGGGCATGTACAAGGAGGCCAGCTACAAGCCGTACGCCATCGCAGCCATGATGTTCCTGCAGAAGGTTGCCGATCCCGCCGCTACCCTCAAGGCCCTCGACGAGCGCAACACCGCCCGTTGGCTCCAGGCCTAAAGCCGGGTTGAGGTAAGCCATGTAAAGGGGGCGCTCTGCCAACCGGCGGGGTGCCCTTTTTTGCATCGCGGGCGTGCGGGATAAGCGCTTTCGATGTGGATGCCCGCGGCGCGAGTTATGGGTACGATGGTTTCGGGGGAGGTATCACCATGAGACTTGGATGCGTCATTATGGCTTCGGGCGAGGGCAAGCGGTTTGGCTCTAACAAGATGCTTGCCGATATCTATGGCGAGCCGCTGATTGCCCGGGCCATCGATTCGGTTCCCCAGGGCTTTGACGTCGTGGTTTCGACGCGTTGGCCCGAGGTCGCTCAGATTTGCGAGGACAAGCATTGCCCGTGCGTGCTGCACGATGCCGAGCTGCGCAGCCAAAGCGTCCGTGCGGGCCTTTCGTGGGGGGCACAACGCAACTGGAAAGGCTGTCTCTTTTTGCCGGGCGACCAGCCGCTTGTGAGCGCGGATTCTTTTGAGGCCATGGTTCGCGCGTTTGAGGAGCGTGGCCGTAAACACCCGGTGCGTCTTGCGTGCAACGGTGAGCCTTCGAGCCCGGTGCTCTTTCCGGCGGAACTGTTCGATGCACTTATGTGTCTTGAGGGCAAGGACGGCGGCGGTTCGACCCTCAAGGGCCGTACCGACGTGGTGCTGGTCGAGGCACGTGCCTACGAGCTGTGGGACGTCGATACCGCCAAGGGACAGCGACGCATAGCGGAGCATATCGCCGCCTGCTCGTATTTTGATCGCGTGGCCAACAGCATCAATCAATAAGGAGCAATTATGATCATCATCAAAAACGGCGCGCTCGTGACGCCCCGGGGGCTTCGCCGCGCCGATCTTGCCATGGATGGCGATAAGATTGCGCGGATTGCCGCGGCAATCGAGCCGGGCGAGGGCGATACCGTCGAGGATGCCACGGGCTGCTGGGTGTTTCCCGGCTTTATCGACGGCCACACGCACATGCAGTGCTGGACTGGCATGGATTGGACGGCCGATAGCTTTGAGACCGGCACGCGCGCGGCTGCCTGCGGCGGCACGACGACCATCGTGGACTACGCGACGGCCGATCGCGGCGTGACCATGCCCGATGCCCTTGCCGAGTGGCATCATCGCGCCGACGGCACCTGCACGGCAAACTACGCTTTTCATATGGCACTCGCCGAGTGGAATGAGCGCAACCGCGCCGATCTTTCGGCCATGCGCGAGGCGGGCGTATCGTCGTTTAAGACTTACTTTGCCTATGACCACCTGCGCTTGGACGATGCCGAGACACTCGAGGTGCTGGAGGAGCTCAAGCGCCTGGGCGGTATCCTGTGCGTGCATTGCGAGAACGGCACGCTGGTCAACGCGCTGCAGAAGCGTGTGTACGAGCAGGGGATCCATGGGCCCGAGGGTCATGCGCTTAGCCGTCCGGACGTGTGTGAGGCCGAGGCCGTGAGTCGCCTACTGTATCTGGCACACTTGGCCGGGGACGCTCCGGTCAACGTGGTGCACCTTTCGACCAAGCTGGGGCTCGAGGCCATTCGCGCTGCCAAGGCGCGCGGACAGAAGAACATCTATGTCGAGACCTGCCCTCAATATCTGATGCTCGACGACACCTGCTATCTGGAGCAGGGGGAAGACGGCTTTGCGGGTGCCAAGTATGTGATGAGTCCGCCGCTGCGCCATGCCGGCGACCGTGCGGCCCTGCGCGAGGCGCTTGTGGCCGGCGAGATCGATACCATCGCCACCGACCACTGCAGCTTTAATCTGCACGGGCAAAAGGACCGCGGGCGCGACGACTTCCGCGCGATTCCCAACGGCGGGCCCGGCGTGGAGCACCGTCCCGTCGCGATTGCCACGAGCTTTGAGGGACAGCTGGGACCCGAGGATCTGTGCCGCCTGATGAGCGAGAACCCGGCGCGCGTGTTTGGCATGTACCCGCGTAAGGGCTGTCTGGCCGAGGGCGCCGATGCTGACGTGTGCGTGTGGGATCCCCAGGCGCGCTGGACCATTCGCGCGGCGACGCAGCATCAGGCCGTGGACTACACGCCGCTCGAGGGCTTTGAGGCGCACGGTCGCGCCAAGGCTGTGTTTGTGAACGGCGTGCTGGCCGCGCGCGACGGCGAGCCCACCGGAGCCCAGCCCGGTCGCTACGTGCCCCGCTAGCAGGGGCTGGCTACTTGAGGCTGGTGGCGACGATGGGGCGGCCGAGGGCTGCCTCGAAGCGATCTGCCATCGTGGGGTCGCTGAGCGTGTCGACTTGGTTGAGCATGACGCGTGCGGTGCTGAGCCCCAGCGCCTGCATCTCGGCATTGAGCACCTGGGCGACGCGCTCGGGTGTGGCGATGTCGGTGAGCTTGCAGCCGCAACGCTCGCAAAAGAGCTCGGTGCGGTGGACGGCTTCGTTGATGGGCTTGCCGAGCCCCGAGGCGCCGACGACCCAGACGGTGTTGGCCGTGCCAGAGGGAATCACCGGCTCCCAGGCGGCGTGGGCCTTGAGCGGGAGCCGCTTGCTGCCGTCCGCCTCGGCTAAGACGTAGCTAAAGCGCTGTGCCAGCTCACCGAGCGGCTCGGCGGGGGCGGAGAGCTTGCCTGTCTCCGGGTCCAAGACGCCTGCCTGGCAGATACTTCCGCGGCTCATGCCCGCGCAGGCCTCGCAGGTGCAACCGGGGACATGCGAGGCGCCCGGCTTCCAGGGTGCGGCGTCCAGGCGACGATTCGACCCGTCCCATGGCACGCCGGCGACGGGAAACATATGCGTGGTGGTGCAGAGGAGCACGCGGCCGCCAGCGCGCATAAGCTCAAGGCCGAGCGTCTTGAGCAACGTCGACTTGCCGCCGCTGCCGATAATCGCGGTAATGCCCGGCTCGATCCTGAGCGCCGAGGCAAGATTGCCGCTAACCGTTTCCATCTGTTCACCGCCGTATAATACTGTGATAATAAATAATCATCAGAGTAGCGGTCGAACCGCTTTTGCTCTGCTCAAACCGTAGCACAGGGAGGTGCCCCGGGAATGCTCGTTTATATTCGCGGTGCCGGCGATATCGCCACGGGCGTCGCCGCTCGCTTGGTACGCGCCGGCGTGTCGGTCGTTATGGCCGATATCGCGGTTCCCACGTGCATCCGCCGCACAATCAGTTTTTGCGAGGCCATTCGCCTGGGCGAGGTCGAGGTCGAAGGCATTCGCGCTCGCTTGGCACAGACGCCGGCTGAGGCACTCGAGATTACCCAAGCGGGAGACGTCGCCGTTGTGGTGGACCCCCAGGCCAAGATGCTCGGCGAGCTGAAACCCGCGGCTGTGGTCGACGCGATTTTGGCCAAGCGCAACCTGGGCACCACGCGCGACATGGCGCCTGCCGTCATCGCCGTGGGGCCGGGCTTTACCGCGCCGGTCGATTGCGACGCCGTGGTCGAGACCATGCGCGGGCATTTTCTGGGCCGTGTCATTACCCAAGGTTCGCCCCAGCCCAACACGGGCGTGCCGGGCATTATCGCCGGCTTTGGCAAGGAGCGCGTTATCCACAGCCCCGCCGCCGGCGTGTTTCGGTCCGACCGCGCAATCGGCGACATCGTGCGCGCTGGAGACGTGATTGGCTACGCGGGCGATACTCCCATGGTCACGCAGATTGACGGCTGCTTGCGCGGTCTTTTGGCCGACGGCGTTCAGGTGACCGAGGGCTTTAAATGCGCCGACGTCGACCCGCGCGGCGATGCCAGCTATATCAACTATATTTCGGACAAAGCGACGTCGGTCGGCGGCGGCGTGCTCGAGGCACTCGCTATGCTCACCGATGTCTTTAGAGGATAGAAGGCGGCAATGGAAAAGCTCGATGTTGTGAATGCGGCGCTTGCCGCTCTGCGTGCTGGCGAGACGTGCGAACTCGTGGTCGTGGCCGGCACGGCAGGGTCATCGCCGCGCGGCGTGGGCGCCTGGATGGCCGTCTTTGCCGATGGCAGCCAGGCGGGCACCATCGGCGGCGGCAAGATTGAGCGCTTTGCGCTGAACGAGGCGCGCGAGCTCCTGAGCGCGGGACAGTCACGTCTGGTCCGCTACACCATGGGCGGCGAGAACTCCGATACCGGCATGATCTGCGGCGGAGCCATCTGCCTGTGCTATCTGCATCTGGATGTATCGCAGGTGCCGTTGTTCCAGTCGGTTGCCGACGTCTTGGCGTATCGACGCATTGGCGACTTCGTCATCGACTTTGAACCGTTTGTCATTCAGGCCCTCGAGGGCGATGTGGTCGAGTACCATGGCGAGACATCGCGCCATACCATTGCCGGCTGCCCCGAGCTTTCGCTGGTGGAGGAGGGGAGTAAGGTCACCTACACCAACGCCGCCTCCGAGATTCCCCCGGCGCACATCGAGACGCTCTGCCCCGAGGGCCTGACCTACATCTTTGGCTGCGGACACGTGGGCGCCGCGACGGCGCGCGTGCTCACGGCGGCGGGCTTTGCCGTTGTGGCGTGCGATGACCGCCCCGGCACGCTGACGCCCGAATGGGTGCCCGGTGTCTACGATCGTCGCCTGGTCGATTACAAGAACCTGAGCGAGCTGTGTCCCATCGGTCCGCGCGACTTGGTGGTCGTGGCCACAGCAGGCCACAAGTCCGATATCGATGTGGTGATTCAGGCCATGCGCGCCAAACCCGCCTACCTGGGCTGTCTGGGCTCGCGTCGCAAGACGGCCTTTGTGCGCGCCCGCCTGGAGCAGGAGGGCTTTACGCAGGACCAGATTGACGAGTTGCACCTGCCGATCGGCGTTGCCATCCAGGCCGAAGATCCCGAGGAGATCGCCATCTCCATCGCCGCCGAGATGATCCACCTGCGCCGCACCAAGCTCGTCCCCCGCAAGCGCTAATCGCATCCCCACCAATAAGTTGCGGTGAAATACGGACTGTTTAAGCCTGTTAGGCCGCCAAACAGTCCCTATTTCACCGCAACTGCTTTTTGGGACCCATTTGTGCGGGGGAGTTGTGGAGTTGTGCAGGCAGACGAGGTTTTTCTGGAAATACGCACCCAATGCGCGTATAGTACCGATTGTTTTGTCGGCTCCTGCTGCGTCGAGTCCAAACCGCGAAATGCCATGAGCGGCGCGGATGCAGCCAGGAGGCACGAGGACAACCCATCGTGGCCATGCCCCGTGCTTAAAACCCCAAGAAGGAGTGAACAATGGCAGAAGAGAAGTATGTGCCGCGTCTGAAGACCAAGTACAACAACGAGGTCAAGCAGCAGCTTCAGGACAAGTTCCAGTACGAGAACGTCATGATGATCCCCAAGTTTGAGAAGATCGTCGTGAACATGGGTGTCGGCGAGGCCGCTACCGATTCCAAGGCCATCGACGGTGCCGTGCGCGACCTGCGCGCCATCACCGGCCAGCAGCCGATGATCACCCGTGCCCGCAAGTCCATCGCTACCTTCCGCCTGCGCGCTGGTATGCCGATCGGCTGCAAGGTTACCCTGCGTGGCGACCGTATGTGGGAGTTCTTCGATCGTCTGACCTCCGTCGCGATCCCCCGTATCCGCGACTTCCGCGGCATCTCCGCCAAGAGCTTCGACGGCCGTGGTAACTTCTCCATGGGCGTCACCGAGCAGCTCATCTTCCCCGAGATCGACTTCGACTCCGTCGATCACCAGCGCGGTATGGACATCACTTTCGTGACCACCGCCAATACCGATGAGGAGGCCAAGGCCCTTCTGGACGCCTTCGGTTTCCCGTTCAAGAAATAGGTTCACCTGCCCTATAAGCGCCGTTCCCACAAGGGGGCGGCGCTTGGGGCGAACAATACTCTATGTGAGGAGGATATAAGTGGCTAAGACATCGATGATCGTCAAGTGCAATCGCAAGCAGAAGTTCTCTACTCGTGAGTACACGCGCTGCCAGCGCTGCGGCCGTCCGCACTCTGTGTACCGCAAGTTCGGCCTGTGCCGTGTCTGCTTCCGTGAGCTTGCACTCAAGGGCGAGCTTCCCGGCGTTAAGAAGGCCAGCTGGTAAGTCACTACCAGCGTTTCAAGCATCCGTTTGGAACAGGGAAAACGCGCTAGTTAGGCTTTGCCGTTAAGGGCGGCGAAGAACCAAGAGCACGTGTTCATCAAGAACGAAGGAGAATCTGTATGAACCTTACAGACCCGATCGCAGATATGCTTACGCGCATCCGTAACGCTAACTCTGTGAACAAGGCCACGGTCTCCATGCCGAGCAGCAAGAAGCTCGTCGAGATCGCTCGTGTTCTGCACGAGGAGGGCTACATCGAGGGCTACGATGTCGAGGACACCGTTCCCCAGAAGACTCTGCACATCACGCTTAAGTATGGTCCCAAGAAGGCTAAGGTCATCAACGGCATCCGCCGCATTTCCAAGCCGGGCCTGCGTAAGTACACCGGCGTTGCCGACATGCCCCGCGTCCGCGGTGGCCTTGGTACCGCCATTATTTCCACCAGCCATGGCGTCATGACCGACCGCGATGCTCGCAAGCACAACGTCGGCGGCGAGATCATCGCTTACGTCTGGTAATTCGCTCGGTAGGTAGAAGGAAAGGAGATCACCGTGTCTCGTATCGGTAATAAGCCTGTCCAGATTCCCGCCGGAGTCGAAGTGACAGTCAACGGCAACAACGTTGTCGTCAAGGGCCCCAAGGGCCAGCTCGAGCTCGATGTCTTTGAGAAGCTCGCTATCAACGTCGAGGACAACGTCCTCACCGTTTCCCGTCCCGACGACGAGCGTGAGACCCGTGCCCGCCACGGCCTCACCCGCGCCCTCATCCACAACATGGTTGTTGGCGTTTCCGAGGGCTTCGAGAAGAAGCTCGAGCTCGCCGGCGTCGGTTACCGCGTGCAGCAGAAGGGCAAGAACCTCGAGTTCTCCCTGGGCTTCTCGCACCCCGTGATCGTCGAGGCTCCCGAGGGCATCACCTTCGAGGTTCCCGACAACACCCACGTGAACGTCAAGGGTATCAACAAGCAGCAGGTCGGTCAGATCGCCGCTGAGATCCGCGGTCATCGTCCTCCCGAGCCTTACAAGGGCAAGGGTATCCACTACGTTGGCGAGCACATCCGCCGCAAGCTGGGTAAGGCCGCCAAGTAGTCGTAACCGACTCACTCGCATAAGACCAGCACCCCGTCAGGTGCTGGCAAGATCAACCTTTTTAGGAGTTTACGTATGAACAAGCATAAGGCGAAGCTGGAAGGCCTCAAGCGTCGTCAGCGTCGTGTTCGCGGCAAGGTCTCGGGTACCGCCGAGCGTCCGCGTCTTCGCGTGACCCGTACTAACGCCAACATCTATGCCCAGATCATCGACGACAGCAAGGGCTCCAGCCTGACGCTCGTCTCTGCCTCGACCCTCGAGGCCGAGTTCAAGGGCACTCACACCTCGAACAAGGAGGCTGCGGAGAAGGTCGGTCAGCTCGTTGGCAAGCGCGCCATCGAGGCCGGCATCACCAAGGTCGCCTTCGATCGTGGTGGCCGTATCTACCATGGCCGCGTCAAGGCCCTCGCCGACGGTGCTCGTGCCGCCGGTCTCGAGTTCTAGGAGGTATGTAGCACATGGCTCGTAATCAGAAGCAGCAGCGCGAGGCCTCCGAGTTCGAGGAGCGCGTCGTTTACATCAACCGCGTGTCGAAGACCGTCAAGGGTGGTCGTCGCATGAGCCTCGTCGCTCTCGTCGTCGTTGGCGACGGCAAGGGTAACGTCGGCGTTGGCATGGGCAAGTCCGCTGAGGTGCCCATGGCCATCTCCAAGGCGTCTCTCGATGCCAAGAAGAACATGTTCCACGTGCCGGTGACCGATCAGGGCACCATCCCGCACGAGGTTCTCGGCCACTTTGGTGCCGGCCGCATCATCATCAAGCCCGCTGTCGAGGGTACCGGCGTTATCGCCGGCGGCGCTGTGCGTCCCCTCTTTGAGCTTGCTGGCATCAAGAACGTCCTGTCCAAGTCCCTCGGTACCGACAACGGCCTCAACATCATCAAGGCTGCCGTCGAGGGCCTCAAGGAGCTCTCCAGCCCTGAGGACGTCGCGGCTCGCCGTGGCCTGACGGTCTCCGAGATGTTCGTCGGTAAGGAGAACTAAGCATGGCTGACACCATCAAGATCAAGCAGGTCCGCAGCACCAACGGTTGCAAGCAGGACCAGGTCCGTACTGTCCGTGCCCTCGGTCTCCACAGGATCCGCGAGGTTCGCGAGATTGCTGACAACGAGTCCGTCCGCGGCATGATCTTCAAGGTCAAGCACCTTGTCGAGATTGTAGAGGAGTAGCAAATGCAGCTTCACGATCTTACTCCCGCGCCCGGTTCCACCAAGAACCGCAAGCGCGTCGGCCGTGGCAATTCTTCGGGTCACGGCACCACTTCTGGCCGCGGCCAGAAGGGCCAGGGTTCCCGCTCTGGCGGCACCAAGGGTGCCGGCTTCGAGGGTGGCCAGACTCCGCTGGCTATGCGCCTGCCCAAGCTTCCGGGCTTCCGCAACCCCCGTCGTATCGAGTACACCGCCGTTAACGTTGAGCGTCTCGAGCGTAAGTTCGAGGACGGCGCTGTGGTCGACGGTGCCGCTCTTAAGGCCGCTCGCATCACCAAGAGCGAGTTCGAGCCCGTCAAGGTGCTCGGCAATGGTGAGCTCACCAAGAAGTTCACGGTCAAGGTCGACAAGGTCAGCGCTTCTGCGCAGGCCAAGATCGAGGCCGCCGGCGGAAAGGTCGAGCTGCCGTGCTAAATGGTCTTAAGAATGCTTTCCGCATCAAAGAATTGCGCGAAAAGATTCTTTTTACCATAGCTATGCTCGTCGTGTACCGCATTGGTGCGCACGTTCCTGTGCCCGGCATTCCCTTCCAGGGGATGCTGGGCCTTTTCTCGACCGATAACAATTCGGTCGCCGCAGGTGCTATGGCCCTCCTGAATCTTTTCTCTGGCGGCGCGTTGAGCTATGTGTCGGTGTTTTCGCTGGGCATCATGCCTTACATCACCAGCTCGATCATCCTCCAGATGCTCCAGGCCGTCGTGCCTTCCCTGCATGAGCTTGCCCGCGAGGGCGAGGTCGGTCAGACCAAGATTACGCAGTATTCGCGTTACCTCACCCTGGCTCTGGCAATCCTCAACTCCGTGGGTTACCTCTTCCTCTTTAAGAGCTTCGGCATCAGCTTCAATGGCGCCGGCGCTCCCGAGATCATCTTCGACCTCATGATCGTCGGTACGCTCACCGCGGGCGCCATGCTGATCATGTGGATTGGTGAGCTCATCACCCAGCGCGGTATCGGCAATGGCATGTCGCTGATCATCTTCGCGAACATCATGGCCGGTCTGCCGCAGGCTATCTTCTCCAGCACCGAGGGCAATGCCGGTGGCATCATCACCATGGTGATCATCTGCGCCATCATCCTGCTGGTTATCCCGCTGATTGTTTTCCTTGAGCGCGGCCAGCGCCGCATCCCGGTCTCCTACGCTAAGCGCGTCGTGGGCCGTCGCATGATGGGTGGCCAGACCACCTACCTGCCCATCAAGGTCAACACCGCGGGTGTCGTGCCGATCATCTTCGCTTCGGCGCTGCTGTACTTCCCGGCTCAGATTGCCGTGTTCTTCCCCGGCATCGGCTGGATTCAGGCAGTTGCCTCCGCGCTTTCGACCGGTTGGCTCAACTGGGTGCTTAACGTTGTCCTCATCGTGTTCTTCGCGTACTTCTACACCTCCATGGTGTTCAACCCCGATGACACGGCCGATAACCTTAAGAAGCAGGGTGGCTTTATTCCGGGCGTCCGTCCGGGTAGGGCTACCGCGGCCTACATCAAGAACGCGCTCAACAAGATCACGCTTCCCAGCGCTGTCTTTTTGGCGCTCATCGCCATCGTGCCTTCGATCATCTTCTCCTTCACGGGTAACCACCTGATCCAGGCATTTGGCGGCACGTCCATCCTCATCATGGTCGGCGTCGTGCTCGACACAGTCGATAAGCTCGAAGGCCAGATCAAGATGTATGATTACGATGGATTCTTTAAATAGGCTAGAGGAGGATTGCTCATGAACCTCGTATTGCTCGGAGCTCCGGGTGCCGGTAAGGGCACCGTCGCACAGGAGCTCGTCGCCGAGTTTGGCGTCGCTCACATTTCCACGGGCGACCTGCTGCGTGCTGCCGTCAAGGGTGGCACCGAGCTTGGTATTCAGGCTAAGAAGTACATGGATGCTGGCGAGCTCGTTCCCGACCAGCTCGTGATCGATCTTGTCAAGGAGCGCCTTGCCGCCGATGACGCCCAGCAGGGCTTCATCCTCGACGGCTTCCCGCGCAACACCGCCCAGGCCGTGACGCTCGATTCCGAGCTTTCCGCCATGGGTCGCGAGATCGACTGTGCCCTTCTGGTCGATGTGGCCCCCGAGGTCATTATCGATCGTCTGTCTTCGCGTCGCACCTGTCGCGCTTGCGGTTACACCGGCACTGCTGCCGATGCCACCTGCCCCAAGTGCGCAGGCGAGATGTATCAGCGCGACGACGATAAGCCCGAGACCATCAAGAACCGTCTCGACGTCTACGAGAAGTCCACGAGCCCGCTCGTCGACTACTATCGTGGCCAGGGTCTGCTCAAGTCGGTCAACGGTGACCAGGCTCGCGAGACCGTGTACGGGGATGTCAAAGAGGCTCTCGGTCTATGATCAAGATTAAGTCTGCAACGCAAATCGAGCAGATGAAGAAGGCAGGAGCGCTATCTAAGATGGCGCTCCGCCACGTTGGAGCCATGGTGCGCCCCGGCGTTTCGACTTTTGAGCTCGATCAGCTCGCGGAGCAGATTATCCGCATGCATGGCGGCACCCCGGCCTTTAAGGGTTACGGCGGGTTCCCGGGGACCATTTGCGCATCGATCAACGATGCCGTGGTCCACGGTATTCCCAACCCCGACATGATCCTGCGCGATGGCGATATCATCTCCATCGATACGGGAGCCGTTGTCGACGGTTGGGTCGGCGATAACGCTTGGACGTTTTTCGTCGGCACCCCCACGCCTGAAGCCAAGGCTTTGTGCGAGGTCACGCGCGATTGCCTTAAGGCTGCTATCGAGCAGGCCGTTCCCGGTAACCATATCGGGGACGTCGGTTATGCCGTTCAGTCTCTCGCCGAGTCTCACGGTTACGGCGTGCTTCGTGATTATGTGGGCCATGGCATTGGCCGCGTGATGCACGAGGACCCCAACGTTCCTAACTATGGAAAGAAGGGGAGGGGCGTTCGACTCCAGGCCGGCATGGTCATTGCCATCGAGCCGATGGTTACGATGGGTTCCAACCATGTGAGCACGGGCTCCGACGGTTGGATTGTTACGACCAACGACCACCTGCCCGCCGCGCACTACGAGAACACCGTCGCTATTACCAATGACGGTCCGGTGATTCTCACCACGGATGCGCAAGGTGCTTGGTGTTCCTTGCAGGGCGGTGAAATGTAGGGCTTGCGTCAAATGTACGCTTTAACATTTCAAATGTAACAAGTTCCATTTAGTTGTGGAGCCATTACGAAGTTATTACGATGCGTGCATACGTGTTGTAGAATACTCAATTGCTGTCGTTTTCTAGAGAAAGATGATTGCTTGTGAAGAAGGAAGACGCAATTGAGCTCGAGGGTACGGTAAAAGAGCCGCTGCCCAACGCCATGTTTAAGGTCGAGCTCGAGAACGGTCATTCGGTTCTGTGCAACATTTCTGGCAAGATCCGAATGAATTACATCCGCATTCTCCCCGGTGACAGGGTTGTCGTGGAGCTTTCCCCGTACGACCTGACCCGCGGCCGCATCACCTATCGCTACAAATAGCGGCACGCATACACGCACTCCATTTCCGGCTGCAGGCTTAGCTCAACCTACGGTCGGATTGTGTGTGAAGACCAGCCATAGTTTTAAACGCCTGCGGCTGGGCGAGTAGATAGTAGGGAAGTAGTTTGAGCGCTACCGAAAGGAAGAACGATGAAGGTACGTCCTTCGGTCAAGAAGATGTGCGATAAGTGCAAAATCATTAGGCGCCATGGCAAGGTCCTCGTCATTTGCGAGAACCCCCGTCATAAGCAGCGTCAGGGTTAAGAGAGGAGACTACGTTGGCCCGTATTAATGGTGTCGACCTCCCGCGTGAGAAGCGCGTTGAGATCGGTCTGACCTACATTTACGGCATCGGCCGCACCACTGCGACGAAGATTTGCGTCGAGTGCAACGTTAACGTGGATACGCGCGTTAAGGACCTCACCGAGGATGAGGTTAACGCCATCCGCGATTATATCGATAAGAACCAGATCATGGTTGAGGGCGACCTCCGCCGTGAGCGCAACCAGAACGTCAAGCGCCTTATGGACATCGGCTGCAACCGCGGCCTTCGTCACCGCAAGGGCCTCCCGGTCCGCGGCCAGCGCACCCACACTAACGCTCGTACCCGCAAGGGCCCGAAGCGTCAGATCGGTGCTAAGAAGAAGAAATAAGGAGCGCTAGATAGATGGCTACTGCTAAGAAGAACGTTCGCGCTGCCCGTCTGAAGCGCGCGGACCGTAAGAACATTTCCGTGGGCCAGGCTCACATTCGTTCTACGTTCAACAACACGATCGTTTCGATCACCGATCCCCAGGGCAACGTCATTTCCTGGAAGTCGGCTGGCCAGGTGGGCTTCAAGGGCTCCCGTAAGTCCACGCCGTTCGCTGCCCAGATGGCTGCCGAGGCTGCTGCCAAGCAGGCCATGGAGCACGGTATGAAGAAGGTTTCCGTCTTCGTCAAGGGCCCCGGCTCCGGTCGTGAGACCGCCATCCGCTCCCTCCAGGCTGCTGGCCTCGAGGTCTCGAGCATCCAGGACAAGACCCCCATTCCGCACAACGGCTGCCGCCCCAAGAAGCGTCGCCGCGTGTAACTGAAAGGATCGTATCAATATGGCAATCGACAGGACTCCTGTTCTTAAGCGCTGCCGTCAGCTCGGGATCGATCCCGCTGAGCTCGGTTACAGCAGCAAGAAGGAATCTATCCGTCAGCCCAAGCGCCGTCGCAAGGAATCTGAGTACGGCATGCAGCTGCGCGAGAAGCAGAAGGTCAAGTTCATCTATGGCGTTCTGGAGAAGCAGTTCCACGGCTACTTCAACAAGGCCCGCAAGATGAACGGCGTCACCGGTGAGAACCTCATGATTATCCTTGAGTCTCGCCTCGACAATGTCGTCTTCCGTCTTGGCTTCGCCCGCACCCGCAAAGAGGCTCGTCAGTCCGTCCGTCACGGTCACTTCACCGTGAACGGCAAGCGCGTGGACATCCCGTCCTACCGCGTCAAGGCCGGCGACGTCGTCGCTGTCGGCGAGAAGTTCCGTGACCTCCTCCCCATCAAGGAGGCCCTGATTTCCTCCGAGCGCTTTGAGGTCCCTGGCTGGCTCGAGGTCGATATCGAGAAGCTGTCTGGTAACGTGCTCGCTCTGCCGACGCGTGAGCAGATCAGCGGTGATATCAACGAGCAGCTCATCGTCGAGCTCTACTCTAAGTAGTCCATCCGGGCTGCTGAGGCTGGAGGTAATACATGTCAGAATTCATTAGGCCTCAGGTTCAGGTCGAAGAGATCAACGAGACGTCTGCTCGTGTCTCCGTCGAGCCGCTCGAGCGTGGTTACGGCGATACGCTGGGTAACTCCCTTCGTCGCGTTCTTCTGTCCTCGCTCGAGGGTGCCGCCGTCGAGGCTATTCAGATCGATGGTGCGCAGCACGAGTTCATGACCATCCCTAACATGGTCGAGGATGTCACCGACATCGTCCTGAATGTCAAGGGTCTTGTCTTCAGGGCTCTCGGCACGACCGACGAGGCGACCGCCACCATCTCGGTTGACGGCCCCTGCGAGGTCACCGGTGCGGACTTCTTTATTCCGTCCGAGTTTGAGCTGGTCAACCCCGAGCAGCACATCGCTACGCTCACCGAGGGTGGCCATCTCACCATGAGCATGCGCATCGGCTATGGCCGCGGCTATGTTTCTGGCGAGGCCAACAAGCGCGACAACGATCCCATCGGTGTGATCCACGTCGACTCGCTGTACTCGCCGGTTTCCCGTTGCGCCAAGCTCGTTGAGGCTTGCCGTGTCGGTCAGCACACCGACTACGACCGCCTTGTCCTCGAGATCGAGACCAACGGCTCCATCGCCCCGCGCGACGCCGTGGTCCAGGCTGCCAATATCATCAACCAGCATATGGCCGCCTTTATGAACCTTGCCGAGACCCCCGAGGTCGAGGAGGAGGCTTCGATCTTCGCTCCCGAGGTCACCAACGACAACGCCGAGCTGGACAAGCAGATCGAGGATCTGGACCTTTCCGTCCGTTCCTACAACTGCCTTAAGCGCGCCAGCATTCACTCGGTCCGTCAGCTCGTTGAGTTCTCGGAGAACGATCTGCTCAACATCCGTAACTTCGGTGTTAAGTCGATCGAGGAAGTGAAGGACAAGCTTGAGTCCATGGGCCTGAGCCTGAAGGCTTAATGCTTCGCATATTTGAGGAGAAACTAGACCATGCGTCACAACGTTAAGAAGGGCCTGAAGCTCGGCACCGATGCGAGCCACACCAAGGCCATGAAGAAGAGCCTTGCTAAGGCCCTCTTCGAGAACGACCGCATCAAGACCACCGAGACCCGCGCTAAGGCGCTGCGTTCGGTCGTCGACCCGATCATCACTTGGGCCAAGAAGGGCGACCTGCACTCTCGTCGTCTGGCTATTGCCAAGCTCGGCGATAAGCAGCTCGTTGCCGAGATCTTCGACAAGGCTGCTCAGGGCATGTGGCAGGACCGCAACGGCGGTTACACCCGCATCATGAAGCTCGGTAACCGTAAGGGCGACAATGCTCCCATCGTTATCATGGAGCTCGTCACCGAGCCTTGCACGCCTAAGGCCAAGAAGGCCGCTCCGGCCCCCAAGAAGGCCGCTGCTCCCAAGAAGGTCGAGGCCGTCGAGGAGGCTCCTGCTGAGGAGACCGCTGAGTAGACTTTCCGTCTGCATAGGCTATATTCGAGGGGTACGTTCGCGTACCCCTCTTTTTTTGTCGCGATACCGTTACTTGTTTGTTGGGAGCGCCCATGACTGCGCCGTCTGATTTCAATTCGATTTCCGAGCTCGATGCCACGCTCGTCTTTCGCGTGGGCTACGATGGCTCGCCGTATAGCGGCTTTGCCGAGCAGCCTGGTCAGACGACGGTTGCGGGCGAGCTGCGCCGCGCTATCGAGACGCTCCTGCGCCGTCCGATCGACCTGACGTGTGCGGGGCGCACCGATGCCGGCGTGCATGCGGTGGCGCAGTACATCAGCGTGCCCGTAACGGACGCTGAGCTTGCGCTGACGCGCCGTAGGTGGCTGAGGGCCATGGATGCTCTGCTGCCGAAAGATGTCGCCATAAACGAGGTCTACAGGGCCCGTAAAGGCTTTTCTGCACGCTTTGATGCGCGTTCCCGTACGTATACGTACCGTATTGCCGATCGCGACGCGCGTCCCGTGCTCTCACGGGGTGCCGTGTGGTGGCATCGCTATCCCTTGGATGTTGAGGCTATGTCTGCTGCCTGCCCCGCGCTGCTGGGCGAGCAGGACTTTAAAAGCTTTTGCAAGGTTGCCTCGGCCGTTGGCAAGCCCACGCATCGCTGCGTGATGCGTGCCGAGTTTGGCCATGAGGTTGCGTTTGGCGAGGACATCCTGACGTTTACCATCGAGGGCAATGCGTTTCTGCATTCGATGGTCCGCACGATCGTGGGCACGCTTGTCGAGATTGGCATGCATCGCCGTGAATCCGAGTGGATTCGCGAGGTCATCGATGCTTGCGACCGTACCGCTGCGGGCCCCACGGCTCCTGCCTGCGGCCTTACGTTTATGGGCGTGGATTACGATCCCGCCGAGCTCGTCGTGCTCGACTAGGGGAGGGCTCGACGCGTCGTGCGTCGACACCCGTCATCTGTGGGCTGCGCGTGTGCAACATCTGTTCTTGGCGTGCAATACAACCGGTGTCTAATTGCTTTTATTGTCGGGGTGTACCATGAACCACGGTTTGATTCATTGCTGTCGAGAGGACGGATAACTTGGTTCGACGTGGCTCGCATCCGCGACTTTCGGTGATCCTTGTGGTAGAAGGTTCGCCCAGCTATGCGATGCGTGCGCTCGAGAGTATCCAGAACCAAGACCTCTACGATTTGCAGATTGTCGTTGTTTGCCGCGATGCTGCGCCCGGTGTGCGCCATTCGCTTCAAGTTGCTGCCGACAGGGACATCCATATTGATTTGATTGACGTCGAGGACGCGAAGCGCGGTGCTTGTCTTCGTGCCGGTTTTGCTGCCTCGCGTGGCTCTCAAATCATCGCCATGAACGCCGATGAGTGGTTTGCTCCGCAGACCCTTTCCAAGATGGTCGATATCGCGTGCGATACTGCGGCAGACATTGTGCTCCCCTCGGTGTCGCTCGATCGATACGATGTGCATCGCGAGCGTCATTCGCGCGTCTTGGATGCTGCTCATATTTCCATTGATGGCAAATCTTCGATGGTGGCCGGGCTGCCTCAGTTGATTTTAGGCGGCCTTGTCGTTCAGACCTCTGGCGTGATGTACAGCCGCTCGCTGTTTGAGGCATGCCTTTTGTGCGACAAGGTGTTTCGCACAGTTGGGTTTATGGCATGCGCGCTTTCGCAGGCACGATGCGTGTCCGGCTGCGGCGATGCTTGTTTCCACGCGGCGGCACCTAAGCTTACAGATGCCTTTGATCCCACCATGTATGCCAAGGTATCCGATGATACCCGAGCGCTCGACGAGCTTGCGGACTCACTCTCGGAAGCAGATAGCGGTGGTCGGCTCAAGCTGGCAAGCCAGAAGTTCTACTTTGCCGGACTGGTCGCCTGCATCGAGAATTTGTGTCTGAGCCCGCATGGGGTGTCGTCAATCGAGCGTTCCGCCCGCATGCGTGATATGCTCGAGGCGCCTCGAACCCGTCAGATGGTCGCCGCGCTCAAGGATAACCATCGGGGACTCGGTCTGTTGTTTGGGCCGATCGCCAGCGCCAAGCCCGCGCGCTGCGTGATATGTACGCATCTGGCAGCTTTTCTTAACCGGACGGGCGCAAAAACCGCCTAAACGGCTCATTTCGAAACAAATTTGCATAGAATTGTTTCGAAATGCGTTCTTATACACAAAAGCCTTCAAATAGCGTTAAACTATTCAATCACTGATTGATTGTCTCCGCCATCTTTTGGAGAGAGGGTTTGTATGGCTAAAAAACGCAATGGGCGCCAGGATGCCATTAGAGATATTGTGCGCAATAAGGACGTTCGCACGCAGCGCGTGCTGGTCGATGAGCTCCGCGCTATGGGCTTTGATTGCACGCAGGCGACTGTCTCTCGCGATATTGCCGATATGGGGCTGCGTAAGCTCCCTGAGGGCATCTATGTTCTGGCAGAGGACCTGCATCTGCAGCGTATGGTTTCCGAGCTCGTAACGGGCGTTCTGCGCACCGATAATCTGGTTATGATTAAGGCTCAGCCTGGCACGGCTTCCGGCATCGCCGCCGCTGTTGATGCGGCAGAGCTGCCCGATGTGCTTGGCTCGCTTGCCGGCAACGATACGATTTTGGTTATTGCCCAGACGGCCGAGGACGGCGAGCGTCTTGAGGCGCTGATCAATAAGCTGAGCAATTCTCGCAAGTAGGCGTGCGGGTCGTGCGCTCGGCACTGTGCGCGCTGACATAGTGGCTTGTAAGGGGTATCGACGTTGGTCGGTACCCCCTTTTTTGTCTGCCGGTATAAAGACCGCCCATCAGGTCGCTTTAAACAAAAAAGGCCCCCGAGCAGTTTAATAAGCTGCTCGGGGGCCTTGTTGCTTATGGCCAGATGATTTCTAGCCGACCGTATCGTCAGGCGTGGGCGAGGGGTCGGGAGTGGGTGTAGGCGTAGGCGTAGGCGTGCCGCCATCGCCGCCGGTCGAACCACCAGTGGAGCCGCCCGTCGAGCCACCGGTCGTACCGGTGCCGCCGGTGGTGTCGCCGCCCGTGGTCTCGGTGGTCGTGGTCGTCGTGGTAGTCGTTGTGGTGGTTTCCTCTTCGTCCTCGTTCTCGTCCTTGTCGTCGTTCTCCGTCTTCTTGGAGTTGTTGGTGCCGTAGAACTTCCAGACGCTGTTGTTCTTGTAGGTGGGCGCCGTTCCGGTCGCAAACTCCTCGCGCTCGGTACCGGTCAGAACGGTGTTCATAAACCGCTTAAAGACAGGCAGGTTGGTGCTGTCGCCCAGCAGATCTGTGCCGTATTTTTGGATGGGGATCTCGCCCGCGGAATAGCCGGTCCACAGAGCGCACGCCAGCTGCGGGGTATAGCCGCAGAACCACAGGTTGGTGGTGTTGTCGGTGGTGCCCGTCTTGCCGGCATAGGGCTGGTTGACGCTCAGGGCGCCGGCAGCACCCGTACCGCCGCCCTGCATGACGCCGGACAGAACATCGGTGACCGCGGCGGCCTCGCCCTCGGTAAGCACCTGTGAGGGATTGTCGGTGTGCTGGTACAGCACCGAACCGGTACGAGAGTCAATCTCGGTGATGGCGATCGGCTGGCGATAGTAGCCGCCGTTGGCAAACGTCGCGTAGGCAGCGGCCATCTCGAGCGGCGAGATCGAGCCGGTGCCGAGCGTCATGACGGGAACGTCCTCGATGTTGTCCTTGGCGGGATCGATGCCGAGCTTTTTGACGAGTGAGATGATCTTGCTGTTGCCGACGGCTTCCGCCACCTGGATGTAGCCGGTGTTGGAGGAGTATGCCGTTGCCTGCTTAAGCGTGATGTTGCCATAGCTATGGTTGGCGTAGTTTTGGACCTCGGTCGTGGTGCCCTTGGCCTTGAGCGGCGAGTTGCAGTTGAGGGTGACGTTGGGGTTCATGCCGTTTTGGATGGCAGTTGCCAGCGTAAAGGCCTTGAAGGTGGAGCCGACGGGACGCTTGGCTGTGGCATGGTTTACGTGGTTCTCGTCGGCGTTGTAGTCGTAGCCGCCCACCATGCACTTGATGTAGCCGGTCTTGGGGTCGACGACGACCATGCCCATGTCCAGGCCGTCGAGTGAGAGTGTGTCGAGCTGCTCGCGGACGGCATTCTCTGCCACCTGCTGCATCGTGGGGTCGATGGTGGTCTTGACGGTCAGGCCGCCCTTAAAGAGCACGTCGGTCGAGAACTCATGCTCCAGCAGCTGCTTAACATAGGCGACAAAGTAGGGCTGCGAGTATACGTCGACGCCGCTGCCCGAAATCTCGGTCACGTTGAGGGTGATGGGCTCGGCCTGTGCGGCATCGTGCTCCTCCTGCGTGATGTGGCCCAGGCGCAACATGTTGTCGAGGACCTTGTTGCGACGGGACAGCGCTAGGTCGGGGTTGACCGTGGGGTCGTACTGCGAGGGCGAGTTGGGAAGGCCGATGAGCAGCGCGGCCTCGCTGAGGGTGAGGTCGGCGGCACTCTTGGACAGATAGGTCTCGGCTGCGGCCTCGATGCCGTAGGCGCCGTGGCCGTAGTAGATGGTGTTGAGGTACATCATGAGGATCTCGTCTTTGGAGTACATGTCCTCCATCTTGACGGCGATGTAGGCCTCGCGCACCTTACGCTCGATGGTCGAGTCGAACTGCTCCTCCTGCAGGATGGTGTTGCGCACCAGCTGCTGGGTGATAGTCGAGGCGCCTTCGTGTCCGCCGCCGAGGGTTGCCACCGCAGCACGCGCGATACCCCACAGGTCGATACCGCCGTGCTCGTAGAAGCGCTCGTCCTCGACGTCAACGGTGCCCTGCAGCACGTAGGGGGAGACCTCGTCCTTGGTGATGGACTTGCGGTTTTGCGTGTAGAAGCTCGCAATCTTGTTGCCGTTGCAGTCGACGATCTCGGTGGGCTCGCTCACCAGATACGCGTTGGCGTCGGTGTAGTCGGGCAGATCGGACAGCCAGCGGTTGACGTTGCCGACCATGCCGATGCCAAATGCCACGCCCGCGATAAGCAAAAAGCCCAAAAACGAGAGCAGGATTATGGGCAGAGCGTGCGTCTTTGAACGGCTGCGTCCCTGTCGTTGGCGAGGACCCATATATTGACCTCCAGGTATGTCGTGCCGGACGGCGGACGTGCCGTCGGGGCAGGATGGACATAAGTTATTACACGATAAACCAAACGGGGCGCGCGAGGCCTCGTGTATGCTGGAAGACGGCATTTTTCAGAGTGAATGCATACCTTGGTAAGGAGTTTTCCGATGGCGATTCGGGCTATGGGGCCGAGCGGACAATACGAGACTGGATTGGATGCTACCGGTGCGGCGCTGCCCGAGCTGCTGGCGCCGGCGGGCGGACTCGACCAGATGCTTGCGGCCATCGCCGCGGGTGCCGATGCCATCTATGCGGGGTTGGGCGGCTTTAACGCCCGCGTGAGCGCGCACGGTTTTACCGATGACGAGTTTGCGCGCGGCTGCGCCGTGGCGCATGTCCATGGCGTGCGTGTGTACGTAACGCTCAACGTGTTCGTGTTTGACGATGAGTTGTCCGACGCGGTGGCGTTGGGAGCTCATGCACTGGAGCTGGGCGCCGATGCTCTGATTGTCGCCGATGCCGGGCTGGCCTGTGCACTGCGCGCGGCGATTCCCGGGGTCGAGATTCACCTGTCCACGCAGGCGGGCGCTCATAGCGAGAGCGCCGTGCGGCTTGCCGCCGATGAGCTTGGGGTCGAGCGCGTGACGACGGCACGCGAGCTGACGGTCGACGAGATTGCGGCGCTATGTGCCACGGGCGTGCCCATCGAGGTATTCTGCCACGGTGCGATTTGCATCGGATATTCGGGGGCGTGCGAGTTCTCGGCCCTGCGGCGTGGGCGCTCGGCGATGCGCGGCGACTGCACGCAGCCGTGCCGTCTGGCGTACGACCTGGTGGACGAGGCGGGACAGAGTGTTGTCGCCGTCGAGGGAGATCGCCTGCTGTGCCCGCGCGACTATCTGGGTATTGCGCATCTGCCCGAGCTTGTAGATGCCGGCGCGGCGTCGCTCAAGATCGAGGGGCGCATGAAGAACCCCGATTACGTATTCAACGTGGTGCGGGTGTGGCGCCGGGCGCTCGATATGCTGTGCGACGGCGCGTGGGACCCCGGTGCCGTGGAAGAGCTTGAGCGCGAGCTGGGAAGGTCGTTCAACCGTGGGTTTACCGACGCGTATCTGCGGGGGCGTTCGGGCGCCGAGCTTATGAGCTTTGAGCGTGCGATCAACCAAGGTGTGCGCGTGGGACGCCTGGTGGCCGTTGGCCACGAGGAAGTGACCGTCGAGCTCGATGCCGCCGTGGCGGCGGGTGACACGCTCGAGATTCGGTTCTATCCGGGTGCCGACGCGCATTCCGATGTGCCCAAGCGCTGGCCGCAGGTGCCCTGCCCGGTGGATGCCGCAGCGGGGAAGCGCGTCGTCGTGCATTGCAAGCGTAAGGTGGACGCGGGCTGCGAGGTGTACCTGATTCGCAGCGCCGGCGTGTTGGATCAGACGGCGGCGGTGTTGGAGCGCATGCGGGCCGAGGCAGATGCGATTGCGCCCGTTGCACGTGCCGTTGAGGTACTGCCCTTTGAGGACGTTGCGGTGGATGGCGGTGCGTCGACGGAGTTGGTGGAGTGCGCGGCTCCCGCTCGCATGGTTTTTGCTTGGCAACTGATGGATGCCGACCCGCGCGGAGAACTCGATTTGTCCGACGCCGTTGTGGTGCTTGACGAGGTGTGCCGCACGGGTGACGCTGACCGGACCCGCTCACTGATGCAGCGTGCCGGGCGCGTTGTCTGCCGCAACCTGGGACAGGTGGTGATCGCTCGCGAGCTGGGCGTGACGTTTGACGTGGCGGCGCCGGTGTTCTGCGCGAATCGGGCCACGCTTACCTGGCTGCGCGGACTCGGTGCGGGGCGGGTGTACTTGCCGGCCGAGTTGCTCGGCAATGATGCGGAGCGTATTGCCGAACTGGCTGCTGAACCCGGCGTCTGGGGTCCGGTCGACGCCGACCGTCCCGAGCTTATGGTGTGCGAGCACTGCCTGCTGACCGCCGAGGGCGTCTGCGCTACCGATGCGACGGGACAGGTCCGTTGCCGCGACTGCTTGCGCCGTCGGCAGGTACGCTATCTGGTCGAGCGTGACGGTACACGTCTGCCGGTCGCCGTTGACGCGTGCGGCAGGACGAGGATTTTCCTGTCGTAGGTGCCGCGTCGCGTCAGTTTGTTATCATATGAGAGTTTATGGACTTCCAGCACCGCCGTATCCGGTGAGGGTGCTATAGCAAAAGGAGGATACCCAATGCTGTCTGTTGACGAGCAAATGCGTATCATCACCTCGGGCGCCGCGCAGATCGTCCCCGAGGCCGACCTTCGCAAGAAGCTTGAGAAGGGCGAGCCCCTCAACATCAAGCTCGGCGTCGATCCCACCAGCCCCGACCTGCACCTGGGCCACGCCGTGCCGCTGCGCAAGATGCGTCAGTTCCAGGACCTGGGCCACAACGTTACCCTCATCATCGGCAACGGCACCGCGCTGATCGGCGACCCCTCGGGCAAGAACTCCACGCGTCCGCAGCTTTCGCAGGAGCAGATCGAGGCCAATGCCGAGACCTACGTGAGCCAGGCTATGAAGATCCTGGATCCCGAGAAGACCACCATCGTGCACAACGGTGACTGGATCCTTTCGATGGACCTGGCCGGTCTGCTGCAGGTATGCTCCAAGTTCACCGTCGCCCGCATCCTTGAGCGCGACGACTTTACTAAGCGCTACCAGTCTCAGACGCCGATCGCCCTGCACGAGTTCCTGTACCCCGTGATGCAGGCCTTCGACTCCGTTCAGATTAAGGCCGACGTGGAGATGGGCGGCACCGACCAGCTCTTCAACCTGCTCGCCGGCCGCGAGCTCATGGAGAAGATGGGCATGGAGCCGCAGATCGCGCTCACCATGCCGCTGCTCGAGGGCACCGACGGCGTGCGCAAGATGTCCAAGTCCTATGGCAACTACATCGGCCTGACCGACGCTCCCAAGGATATGTTCGGCAAGACCATGTCCATCCCCGACGAGATGATCGGCAAGTACTACCGCCTGGCGAGCTCGCTCACCCCGGCCGAGGTCGACAAGATCGACGCTGCCCTGGCCGATGGTTCTGCCGACCCCTACGAGCTCAAGCGCGCTCTGGGTCGCGACCTGTGCGACACCTACCACGGCGCCGGTGCCGGCGACGAGGCTCAGGCCGAGTTCGACCGCGTGTTCAAGGAGGGCCAGCTCGCCGACTTCCCCGAGAAGCACGTTGAGCTGACCGTCAACGACGAGGGCCAGATCTACCTCGCCGGCCTGCTCAAGGACCTGGGTCTTTCTGCTAGCGCCGGCCAGGCCCGCCGCGATATCGACGGCGGCGGCGTCAAGATCAACGGCAAGGCCGTGGCTCCCAAGAGCTATAACATCGATCCCAGCGCCCTCAAGCTGGGCGACACCCTCTCCGTGGGCAAGCGCAAGGGCTTCAAGTTGATTTAGTTCCGCCGTTCTAACGAACGGCGGGCCGGCCGACGCTGCGCGGGCCGCATTTGGACAATCTGACGTTCAACTTCAAGGGCGCGACCAGAAGGTCAGCGCCCTTTCGTTTCACGTCACCTTGTCTCAAATGCGGCCCGCTCGCTGTCGTTGCCAAAACATCGGCGCTCCCGTTGTTGACACTTTGGGACACTCCTTGTATTGGTGCTCAGCGGCAGTCCCCATTGCACCAAGTGGCGTGTGCCGTTAAGCGGAGGGGCGTATTGTTGACCCATCGTTTGGGCATACAATGGCTATTGGTTTGCTGCGGTGAAGGTCTGTCCGCTCCGCAGCTTTTTCTACGGCTAAAGGAGTATGTATGTCCGTTGAGGTCATGAGGTCTGTGATCGAGGCCGCCGAGGGGCGCGTGCCCGTCGACACGCTGTTTACCAATGCACAGATCGTCGACGTGTATGGCCAGCGTGTGGCGTCCGGTAGCGTTGCCGTCAAGGACGGTGTGATCGTCGGCGTGCTCTACGATGGTCGCGACGATGCCGCTGGCACCTACGAGGCAACTGAGGTCATCGACTGCCAGGGTCGCTATCTCGCTCCCGGTTTTATTGACGGACATCTGCATATCGAGTCTTCGAACATCCGTCCCGCCGAGTATGCTCGCATGGCCGCGACGCGCGGTACCACCACCGCCATTGCCGACAGCCACGAGATTGCCAATGTTGCCGGTCTCGACGGCTTGCGCTTTATGATTGAGGATGGCCGCCGCGCACCCATCTCCATCAAGTACATGATGCCTTCGTGCGTGCCCGCGCTGCCCGATGAGCAGGCCGGTGCCGTTATTTCGGCTGCCGATATGCAGGCGTTTTTTGCCGAGCATCCGGGCGATGTCTTTGGTCTGGGCGAGATGATGAACCTGCCGGGCGTCTTTATGGCCGATCCCGAGACCTGTGCTCGTATCGACGCTGCCAACCAGACGCCGTCCAAGCAGGTCGACGGCCATGCGCCACTCGTTGCCGGCAAGGACCTCAATGCCTATGCCGCGGCGGGCATTATCGCCGACCACGAGTCGACGATTCCCGAGGAGGCGCTCGACAAGCTGTCTCGTGGCATGTACGTGATGCTGCGCGAGGGTACGTGCAGCCATGACCTGGCCAACCTGTCGCCGATGCTGCTGGAGAATCCCGCGCGCGCCCGCCGCTGCTGCTTTGCGACTGACGACCGCGCCCCTTCCGATGCGCTTGCGACCGGCATGATCGACAATGCCTGCCGCGTGGCGATTGAGGCCGGTATCGACCCCGTGGTCGCTATCTCTATGGCGTCCCTCTCCACGGCCGAGGCGTTTGGCCTGGATCACGGCTGCTGCGACCCGCACGAGCTCCGTGGTGCGATTGCCCCGGGCAAGCGTGCCGACCTGCTGGTGCTCAATGACTTGACGTTTGCTACGGCTCCGCATCGCGTATATGCCGCCGGTGCCCTGGTGGCGCAGGACGGCACCTTTGTGGGCGAGATTGCACCCGAGATGGCCGAGGTTGAGGCCCTTGCCGATGAGCTGCGCGCCTCCGTTAAGCTGCCGAAGCTTTCGCTCGACGTATTCGACTATGCCTTTAAGCAGGGCGAGGCCGTGATTGACGTGGTGCCGGGTAAGGCCATCACGGGCATGGTTCGTCCCGAGACTGACGAGGACTTGCGTCGCATTATGCTGATTGAGCGCCATGGCCGCGGCGCGTCGCTGCAGGCCGAGGGCGCCGACGGCGACGGCCCCGCTGGCCTGGGCCTGGTCGGTAAGCATATCGGTCGCGGCTGGGTGCGCGGCTTTACCATCACGGGTGGCGCCATTGCCTCCACGATCGGCCACGACTCGCACAACGTGTGCGTGGTGGGCGACAATGCCGCCGATATGATGGCTGCTGTCGAGGCCGTGGGCCAGGGCGGTCACGTGCTGGTGCGTAACGGCGAGGTCGTGGCGCGCATTCCGCTGGCGCTCGGTGGCCTTATGAGCGAAGGCACGGCCGAGGACGTTGCCGCGCAGCACGACGACTTTATGGTCAAGGCGCGCGCCATGGGTATTGAGCCGCCGCTCGACCCCATCATGGGCATCATCTTCCTGCCCCTGCCGGTCATCCCGACGCTCCGCATCCGCCCCGAGGGCATGTTCGACGTCACGACCTTCACCTACGCCGACTAGTCATCGGGGACGTTCTTAAATGACTAGTCGTCGGGGACACTCTTTGGCGTGTCGCCTGACGCTGCGATTGTGGGACCTCTGACATGTGTGAGCTATTTGCCAGGTCCTTGTAACGTTTACGCCCGCGGAGTCTTATTTGAGCTCCCTTTGGGTACGTTGGAATCGGATACACGTTCGATTCCAACAAGTCCGAAGGGAGCTTTTCTATGTTTAAACTGATTGCATCCGATATGGATGGCACACTGCTTGACGAAAACGGCCAGGTGCCTCCCGAGACCTACGAACTGATTCTGGCGCTACGCGAGCATGGCGTGCATTTCGCCGCATCGTCAGGCCGCCGCTACGATCGCCTGTGCGAGTTCTTTGCGCCCGTTCGCGACAAGATGGACTTTGTCGCCGCTAACGGTGCCCAGGTCTTCGCCGACGGCAAGATGGTAGACCGTGAGGTGTATTCGCACCTGGCGATTCGAAGGCTCGCCCAGGCCGTCGCGACGTTTCCCAATCTGCATCTTGCGCTTTTTGACCGAACCAAGTCCTTCTTGCTCGATGACGAGTGCAAGTTCGTGCGTGAGGTCGATAAGGACCTTCCCAATGCCGAGCGTATTTGGGAGCTGCCCGATCCCAGCGTAAATATCATCAAAGCGAGTATCTTTTGCGACGACAGTGCGGTTATGGACAGTGCGTACGTGCTACAGCGCGAACTTGGTCAGCTCTTTACTTTTGCGCCTTCGGGCAACGCGTGGATCGATGCCATGCAGCCTGGTGTGTCGAAGGCCTCGGGTATCGCACAGCTCGCGGAGCATTACGGCATTGGACGCGACGAGGTCATGGCGTTTGGCGACTCGATGAACGACTACGAGATCATTCGCTTTGTCGGCACGGGCTGCGCGACGGAAAACGCGCGCCCCGCGCTCAAGGCGGTGGCCGATCGCGTCGTAGGCTGCAACCGCGACCACGCCGTTCAGCATGAGCTCCGTCGCGTGCTGGAGAGTCTCTCCTAATCCGGCAGATGGGGACGTTCCCTTTCTGCCGGCAGCTGGGGACAGTCCTTGCAGCTTTTTGCGAAGAGTGTCCCCAACGACTAGTCGTTTAAGAACGTCCCCAATGACTACCAATGACTAGGCGAGGGCGGCCATGATGGTGCGGGCGACGCCGTCGTGGTCGTTGTCGTATTCGGTGATGGCGTCGGCGGCGTCGCGGTCCTCGGGCTCGGCGTTGATTATGGCCATGCCGTGGCCCGCTGCCTGCAGCATGGGGATGTCGTTGATGTTGTCGCCGAACGCCCAGGCGTCGGCGAGACGCTCGCCCAGATGCTCGCATAACCACGTGAGGGCCGTTCCCTTGGTGGCGCCCTCACCCATGACCTCGATATTCATGGCGTACGAACGCGTGACCTCAATGCCTCCGAGCGTGTCGAGCTCTGCTGCGATGGCGTCGCGATCGGCCGGGTCGTGCCAGTACATGGCGATGCGTTCGAGCGTCTCGACCTCGTCGATCTTGCTGTCGATATCCATGTCGATCGGTGTTCGTGTGCGCTTGAGCGAAGCCGCGATGTGGGGGTCACCGCCGCAGAACTCATCCAGGCGCCCGTAAAGCGAGCGGGGGAGGAAGCACTGTCCATCCGCGAAGATATCGAAGGTCACATCGTGGCCGGCGGCAATGCGATGGATGCGGTGGGCAATGCCACGGTCGAGCGGACGGTTCAAGATGCGCGTGGCGCACGAGGCGTCGGTGGGCACATCGTCGTCGAGCTGCCAGACGCTGGCGCCGTTGGCACAGACCGCGTAATGCACGGCGGGATGGGCGAGAATGGGCTCAAAGATGCCCGACAGCGGACGCCCCGTGCAGGGGACAAACTCGATGCTACGATGTGCGAGCTCGTCGAGCATTGCCCAAGTGGCGTCGCTCATCTGCTTATCGCTCGTCAGCAGCGTTCCGTCCATATCGGAAAACACAATCATTTGATGCAGCCCTTTCTACTGGCAAAAAAGCGTGGCCAAGGGCTTGGGTCCCTGGCCACGCTCAAGATCTATAACGGTCCGCGTCCTATCGGTCGGCGAGTGGCTTGTACTCCAGCGGCTCGATAACCGGGCGGTAGGCGGGGCGGATGATGCGGTGCGCGCAGAAGAGCTCTTCCATGCGGTGTGCCGACCAGCCGGCCATGCGGGCGACGGCGAATAGCGGCGTAAAGAGCGTCTCGGGCACGCCGAGCATCTTGTAGATAAAGCCCGTGTACAGGTCGATGTTGGCGCAGATAGGCTTGGTCATGCCGTGGTCGCGCATGACCTGGGGTGCCAGGCGCTCGATGCGCTCGATGAGCGCGAACTCTTCGCCCAAGTCCTTCTTGGCTGCCAGTGAGCGCGCGTAACGGCGGCAGACCTCGGCGCGCGGGTCGCTGAGCGTATAGACGGCGTGGCCCATGCCGTAGATGAGGCCTGTGCCGTCGAAGGCCTGCTTGTCGAGGATCTTGCCCAGGTAGGCCGCGACCTCGTCCTCGTCCTCCCAGTTGGAGACATGCGCGCGGATGTCCTCGTGCATAGACACGACCTTGGCATTGGCACCGCCGTGGCGCGGGCCCTTGAGCGAACCGATAGCCGCGGCGTAGGCGGAATACGGGTCGGTGGCCGAAGATGACAGCACGCGGCAAGCGAAGGTGGAGTTGTTGCCGCCGCCGTGCTCGGCATGCAGCATGAGCATAACGTCGAGCAGCATGGCTTCGTCGCGGGTGAACGCCATGCCGCCGCGCAGGACCTGCAGGATGGTCTCGGCGGTGGAGAGACCGGGCGTGGGGTGCGGCACGTGAACCTCGGAGCCGCGAAGCTTGGCGACCGAGGCCATGTGTGCGAAGGCGGCAATGCGCGGGAGACGTGCGAGCATGGAAATGGCGACGTCGATTTCGTGCTCAGGCGTGATCACGTCTGGTTCGGCATCGAAGGCGTAGAGCAGCAGTACGGCGCGCTGGAGCACGTTCATGATGCTCGACGACACTGTGGTCATAGGGAACTCTTTAACGTACTCGTCGCTCAGATGTCTAAAGGCGCCCAGGCGCTCGCAGAAGCCGTCGAGCTCTTCCTTGTTGGGCAGCGAACCCGTGATAAGCAGATAGGCGACTTCTTCGTAGCCGTAGCGATTCTCGGCCTGGGCATTGTTGACCAGATCCTCGATGCTGTAGCCGCGAAGCGTGAGCTTGCCCTGATCGGGCACGACCTTTCCGTCGACCTTGTTGTAGCCGTGCACATCCGAGATGCGAGTGAGGCCCGCGACCACGCCCGAGCCGTCGGCATTGCGCAGGCCGCGCTTGACATTGTGCTCGACAAACAGGCCCTCGTCATAAGGGTCGGTCGGCAGGCCGTGGTAGAGGCTTTCGCTCTCAGGCGAAATCTGGCGGCTTGCTTCGTAATCCAGAACCAGGCGGCTCAAGTGGTCATCGAAGCGGTAATAGATTTTCTTGGCGTCGTAGGCCATGCGCGCTCCTCTCCGGGCCGCATCGGGGTGACTTGCATGGGCATGCGCGCGTCAGGCTATCCCCAGCGGCTTGCTCGCTACAGGCGGTACATAAAGTTAAAGACGTCCTCGCGCTGGATGGACACGTTGACGCCCGAAAGCTCGCCTGCTTCGGCCAGGGCCTTCTGCAGTTCGGCGAAGTCGAGCTTGGACTCGGCGGTGTCGGCCAGCATGGTCATGGTGAAGATGTCCTCGATAATGGACTGCGTAATGTCGCGGATGTCGACGTTGGCCTCGCCCAGGACACGGGTGACGCCGGCGACGATGCCGGGGCGGTTCTTGCCAAGGACGGTGATGACGATACGGGAGGACGAGATCTCGGCCATGGGAAACCCTTTCGCGTGGTTGCGGCGCGCGGGGGCGCTCCGCTACGGTACAGTGTTCATCATTGTACCCGTCTGGCGCCAAAAGGGGTGTGCTTACTGCGGCGTTACACGTCTGCAACATGGGCGAAGGGGCGACAGGGTGCGTGTTCGCCGCGGTTGGCCACGCCGCGTTACGCAAAGACCGTGAACCTTTTGTGGGACGCGCGGCGCCGTGGTACCATAGCCGAGTTTGTTGTCTTGGTCGGAAACCAAGACGCCTTATGCGCTGATCGGTAACCAGCGCCTGACTAATAAGGAGTCCTACCATGAAGCAGGGTATCCATCCCCAGTATGTCGAGTGCACGGTGACGTGCTCCTGCGGCAACACCTTCAAGACGCACGCTACCGTGTCTGAGATGAAGGTCGAGCTTTGCAACGAGTGCCACCCGTTCTACACCGGCCAGCAGAAGTTCGTCGACACCGGTGGACGCGTCCAGCGCTTCGCCGACAAGTTCGGTGGCGCCGCTGCCGCTCAGCTCAAGAAGGCCGAGGAGGCCAAGGCTGCCAAGGCCGCCAAGGCTGCTGAGGCCGAGGCCGCTCGCAAGGCCGCCGCTGAGGCTAAGGCTGCCGAGAAGGCCAAGCGTGCTGCTAAGTTTGCCGAGGAGGCTGCCAAGCAGGCCGCAGAGGCTCCCGTCGAGGAGGCCGCTGCCGAGGCCGAGACCACCGAGGCTGCTGAGTAAATAGCTCGCCGCGGAAACACTCGCATTCATGGCATGAGGGCCGCGCATCCGTTTGGGTGCGCGGCCCTTTTCATTTTATTGGTGCAAACCAACCTGTCCCCATTGCACCAGATTGGTGCGAAGGGGACGGGTTGGTTTGCACCAAATGGCAGAGTGACGGCGTTTTCCCAGATAAAACCTGCCAAAATAAACCAGTCCCTTTTTGGCAGGTCGGTCGGGTCGTAGTTATTACGTGGCGGTCGAGCTCGACCGTATAGGCCGCGCCTTGTTTGGCTAAAGTAAAATCATCTGTGTTTAACTCGTCCGCAGCTGCACGGCGTGGGCGATGGCCAAAAAGGAAAACCACATGGGATTCATGTCAAAGCTGCTGTCCTTTGGATCCGATAAGGACCTTAAGCGCTACTACAAGATCGTCGACCAGATCAACGGTCTTGAGCCCCAGTTTGAGAAGATGACCGAGGAGGAACTCCGCGCCCAGACCGATAAGTTCCGCGAGCGTTACGCCAACGGCGAGTCGCTCGACGACATGCTTCCCGAGGCCTTTGCCACCGTGCGTGAGGCTTCCAAGCGCATCACGGGCATGCGCCACTTTGACGTACAGCTCATCGGCGCCATGGCGCTTCATGAGGGTCATATTGCCGAGATGAAGACCGGCGAGGGCAAGACGCTCGTCTCCACCTTGGCCGGCTACCTCAACGCTATCGCCGGCAAGGGCGTGCATGTCGTTACCGTCAACGATTACCTGGCAAAGCGCGACTCCGAGTGGATGGGCCGCATCTACAAGTACCTGGGCATGACCGTCGGTCTGCTCCAGAACAACATGCCGCTCGAGCTCAAGCGTCCGGCCTACCAGGCAGACGTCACCTACGGCACCAACTCCGAGTTCGGTTTCGACTACCTGCGCGACAACATGGTCACCCGCCCCGAGCAGCGCGTGCAGCGCGGCCACCATTACGCCATCGTCGACGAGGTCGACTCCATCCTGATCGATGAGGCCAGAACGCCGCTCATCATCTCGGGTGCCGGCACCAAGTCCGCCAGCACCTACAAGGACTTCGCGCGTGCCGTGCGCGGCCTTGAGCGCGGCGAGGACGTGTCGCACGACATGCTCACCGCCACCGAGGACGTGGAGCCCACGGGCGACTATGTCATGGACGAGGCCAAGCACACCATTGCCGCCACCGAGCGCGGCCTTAAGAAGATCGAGCGCCGCCTGGGTATCGAGGACATCTATGCCGACCTTTCGGGCCAGCTGGTCAACCACCTGCAGCAGGCGCTGAAGGCCCAGTACATGTTCCATCGCGACAAGCAGTACGTGGTCACTAACGGCGAGGTCAAGATCGTCGACGAGTTCACCGGCCGCATCATGGAGGGCCGCCGCTATTCTGAGGGCCTGCACCAGGCCATCGAGGCCAAAGAGGGCGTGCTCGTACGCGAGGAGAACCAGACCCTGGCCACCATCACCCTGCAGAACTACTTCCGTCTGTATGACAAGCTTTCCGGTATGACCGGCACGGCACTTACCGAGGATGCCGAGTTCCGCGAGATCTACAAGCTGCCCGTCGAGGTCATCCCCTCCAACAAGCCCGTGCAGCGCGTGGACCACGAGGACCTGGTATATCGTACCATCCAGGCCAAGTACAACGCCGTTGCCGACGACGTCGAGCGACGTCACGCCAAGGGACAGCCGGTCCTGGTGGGCACCGTCTCCATCGAAAGCTCCGAGAAGCTGTCCGCCGCCCTTACCAAGCGCGGCATCGCGCACGAGGTTCTCAACGCCAAGCACCATGAACGCGAGGCCCACATCGTGGCCCAGGCCGGACGCTACGGCGCCGTGACCATCGCCACCAACATGGCCGGTCGTGGTACCGACATCCTGCTGGGCGGCAACCCCGACGAGTTGGTGCGCGAGCGCCTGGAGTACGAGGGCCTGACCATGGAGGACGTGACGCCCGAGCAGCTCGAGCAGTTTAACGCCGAGGCCAAGGAGACTTGCAAGGCCGAGCGCGAGCGCGTGCTTGCCGCCGGTGGCCTGACCGTTATCGGCACCGAGCGCCACGAGTCCCGCCGTATCGACAACCAGCTGCGCGGCCGCTCCGGCCGTCAGGGCGATCCGGGCGAGACCCAGTTCTACCTGTCGCTCGAGGACGACCTCATGCGCCTGTTCGGTGGCGACAAGATGGACCGCGTCTCCAAGATGATGGTCACGGCCGACATGGGCGACGACATGCCCATCCAGCACAAGATCATCTCCAAGGCCGTCGAGAGCGCCCAGCACAAGGTCGAGAGCATCAATTTCTCCATGCGTAAGAGCGTCCTTGAGTACGACGACGTCATGAACAAGCAGCGCCAGGTCATCTACGCCGAGCGCAATAAGATTCTTGACGGCAAGGACCTGACCGACCACATCACCGAGGTTATGCACGACACCGTGTACCGCTGCGTGCAGGAGTTCTGCACCAAGGACAGTCACGATGGCGAGCGCGACCTGGAGGGCCTGCGCAAGTGGGTTGTGGAGCTCACCGGCCACATCGATACGCCGAAGTTCCCCGACGAGGATTATGAGGCCCTGGCTGCCGATGTCCTGGCTTACGTAGAGAAGTGCTACAACACTAAGGCCGAGCGCTTGGGCGAGGACCTGATGCGCGAGCTCAACACCCAGGTCATGCTGCGCGTCATCGATACCCGCTGGATGAACTACCTGCAGGAGATGGATTACCTCAAGACCGGCATCGGCCTGCGCGGCTTTGGCCAGCGCGACCCGCTGGTCGAGTACAAGACCGAGGCCTACGGCGCGTTCCAGATGCTCGTCGATACCATGTATGAGGATTACCTGCGCACGGTTCTGCGCATCGAGATCAAGGCTGCCCCGCGTGCCGTGGAGCACAAGGAGGAGCCCGCGCTCGAGGGCGCGCGCTTCTCCGGTCCTGCCGAGGTCGATGGTGATAACGGCGACTCGGTGCTGCGCAAGCAGGCGCAGGTGCAGGCCCGCACGGCTGTCCAGGGTGGTCCGGCTGCCGTCAACAACGGTGGCAAGGTGACCACTTATCGCAAGTCCGAGAGCGACGATCCGTACGTCAACGTGGGCCGCAACGACCCGTGCCCCTGCGGTAGCGGCAAGAAGTTTAAGTACTGCCACGGCAGGAATCGTTAATGGCTGAGGCTTTAGAGATAACGCCCGCCGAGCTGGACGCGTTCGCGGACCGGCTCGGCGAGGTCGAGTCGTATCTCCACCTGGACGAGAAGCGTACCCGTGTGACCGAGCTCGAGGCCAAAAGCGTTGCCCCTGGCTTTTGGGATGACGCCGACGCCGCCCGTGCCACCATGGAGGAGATCGCGCGTACCAAGGAAGATATCGCTGCCGTGGACACCGCGCGCGGCGAGCTTTCCGATGCCCGCGCCGCGCTGGAGCTTGTCGAGGAGATGGGGGATGACCCCGACGCCGTCGCCCTTCGCGAGGAGGCTACAGCCACGGCTGAGCGCCTGGCCCGTGCCATCGATGAGCTTGAGCTTTCGAGCTGGTTTACCGGTGAGTTCGATCACGGCGATGCCATTGTGACTATCAAGCCCGGACAGGGTGGTCTGGAGGCCCAGGACTGGACCTTCATGCTCTTTAAGATGTACATGAAGTACTGCCAGCGTCGCGGCTGGAAGGTCACCATCAACGACTGTCCCGCGGCCGAGGTCATCGGCATCGACCGCGCGACCTTTACCGTCGAGGGCAAGGACGCATTTGGCATGCTGCGCGCCGAGGCCGGCGTCCACCGCTTGGTTCGCATTAGCCCCACCGACGACAAGAAGCGCCGCCAGACCACGTTTGCCGGCGTCGAGGTCATCCCCGTGCTACCCGATGATATCGACATCGAGATCAGTCCCGACGACATCCGCGTGGACGTGTACCACGCGAGCGGCCCGGGCGGTCAGGGCGTCAACACCACTGACTCCGCCGTGCGCGTGACGCATTTTCCCAGCGGCATTGTGGTCACCTGCCAAAACGAGCGCAGCCAGATCCAGAACAAGGCCGCGTGCATGCAGATCCTCAAGGCTCGCCTGTACGAGATTGAGCTCGAGAAGCGCGCCGAGGCCCTGGATGAGATTCGCGGACCCAAGACCACGATTGGTTTTGGCAACCAGATTCGCAGCTACGTGCTCTACCCGTACCAGATGGTCAAGGACCTACGCACGGGCGTGGAGACCAGCAATGTCGAGGCCGTTCTTGACGATGGCGACCTGGACCCGTTTGTTATTGGCTACCATCGTTGGGCCACCGGCAACGCCGATGCAGAAGGCTCGGAGGTCTAAAACATCGGGCAGCTTCAAGCCGATGCTAAGCCCAACGGTTGGACGGGTTTGTATCCAGAATAAACCCTGCGCAGGGGTGGTTTTTGTCCGGCGAATCGGTAGAATCGAATACAGCAAGAAGTTCGAAGCGCATCCGTTTGGGTACGCTTTTTTGAGGGAGGCAGCATGGCATATCGTCTGGACATCAAGCGCATTCTTTCGATGAACTTCTTTCACGACCTGCCCCAGATTATGTTGGGGTGCGCTCTGGCCGCTATTGCGACCGACCTGTTTTTGATTCCCAACGGCCTTGCTGCCGGTGGCGTTACGGGCCTTGCCACCATTATCCAGGCGGTCGGTGCATCGCGCGGCCTATCGCTTCCCGTTGGTATTCAGACGATCGTGATGAACGCCTTGCTGTTGTTGGTCGTTATGCGCGAGGGCGGCATGTTCTACGTGGTGCAGACCGCGACGGGCTTTGTGCTGCTGGGCTTCTTTACCGATCTGTTCGCCCCGTTTGTAGCACCTCTGGCGGATGCGGACCTGATGCTCCCTGCCATGTGGGGCGGCATTATTACGGGCATCGGTTACGGCATGGTGTTGCGCGCCGGCGCCAACACCGGCGGCTCGGACACGATTGGCCAGATCATCTCGCGTAACACCTCACTGCCGGTGGGCTCGACCGTCATGGCGATCGATGTTGCCGTATGCGCGCTATCGGCTCCGGTCTTTTCAATCGAAAACGCACTGTATGCAGGCCTTTCGATGGTCATTAGCGGCTACGTGATCGATGCCGTGGTCGATGGTGGCAACAAACGCCGTATGGTACTCATCATCTCGGACAAGTTCCCTGATATCGCTGCCGATATCATGTATGGCCTGGGTCGTGGTTGTACCAAGTTTAAGGCGACTGGCATGTATTCGGGTGCCGAGAAGCCAGTGGTTATGGTCATCGTGAGCCGTCGAGAGCTCAATACCCTCAAGACGATCGTGCGCGAGCGCGATCCTCATGCCATCGTGACGGTTGCCGACGTTACGGAAGCCTTCGGCGAGGGATTCAAGGACATTAGCGCGTAGGGTCGACTGCGTTCCATCCAAAAGACGTTCACATTGATAAACCGTTTCATCAGCGGTTCTGCCTGCTCAATTGTTCAAATAATGATAAATACTCTGGTAAAGCTTCCAGTTTCCAGCATAATGAATGACGTACGTGCATTGCGGCTGTGTTGGGATTACCTTCGGTGCCGTGCGCATCTTGTCTTAAGAGGATGAAAGGAAGGCACAATGAGCGACGAAGAGCTCAAAAAGGTTGCCAACGAGGTAAGGAAGGGCATCGTCACCGGCGTGCACGCTGCCAAGTCCGGCCATCCGGGCGGTTCGCTCGGCGCCGCCGACATCATGACCTATCTGTACTTTGAGGAAATGAACGTCGACCCAGCTAATCCCCGCAAGGCCGATCGCGACCGCTTTGTGCTCTCCAAGGGCCATTGCGCTCCGGGCCTGTACGCCGTGCTCGCCGAGCGTGGGTTCTTCCCCAAGGAGGACCTCGAGACGCTGCGCCATATCG
Source organism: Collinsella aerofaciens (assembly GCF_028206995.1). Taxonomy (GTDB): domain Bacteria; phylum Actinomycetota; class Coriobacteriia; order Coriobacteriales; family Coriobacteriaceae; genus Collinsella; species Collinsella aerofaciens_AQ. Next base: position 45,726 of record NZ_JAQLFL010000001.1, read on the forward strand.
GCAGCCACCTGCAGGGTCACCCCAACATGAACGACACCCCGGGCGTCGACATGTCCACCGGCTCGCTCGGCCAGGGCATCTCCACCGCTGTGGGCATGGCCGTTGCCGCCAAGCACTGGGGCGATACTTACCGCACGTACGCCCTGCTGGGCGATGGCGAGAGCGAGGAGGGCCAGGTCTGGGAGGCCGCCATGTTTGCCGGCAACCAGCAGCTCGACAACCTCTGCGTGATCGTCGACCACAACGGCCTGCAGATCGACGGCCCCGTCGAGGAGGTCAACGACCCCATGCCGCTGGCAGACAAGTTCCGCGCCTTCAAGTTCCATGTGGTGGAGCTCGCCGACGGCAACGACTTTGACCAGATCCGCGCCGCCTTTGCCGAGGCCCGCGCCACCAAGGGTCAGCCTACCGCCATTATCGCCGAGACCACAAAGGGCAAGGGCGTCTCCTTTATGGAGAACCAGGTGGGTTGGCACGGTAAGGCCCCCAACGATGAACAGTTTGAGCAGGCCATGGCAGAGCTCACGGCCGCCGGAGAGGAGCTCTAGGATGGCAGATGTCAAGAAAATCGCCACGCGCGTAAGCTACGGCGAGGCCCTCGTCGAGCTCGCCAACGAGCACGATGACTTTGTGGTCCTCGACGCCGACCTGGCCGCCGCCACGCAGACCGGCAAGTTTAAGGCTGCCTGCCCCGACCGCTTCTTCGATGTGGGCATTGCCGAGAGCAACCTGATGGGTGTTGCCGCCGGTATCGCAACCACCGGTCGCGTTGCCTTCGCGAGCACCTTTGCCATGTTTGCCGCCGGCCGCGCTTTTGAGCAGGTCCGTAATTCCATCGGTTATCCGCACCTCAACGTCAAGATTGGCGCCACGCACGCCGGTATCTCGGTGGGCGAGGACGGTGCCACGCACCAGTGCTGCGAGGATATCGCCCTTATGCGCGTCATTCCCGGCATGACCGTCATCGTTCCCGCCGATGACGTCGAGGCTCGCGCCGTGACGCGCGCCGCCTACGAGTGCGACGGCCCCGTCTACATGCGCTTTGCCCGTCTGGCCTCGCCGGTCATCAACGACCCCGAGACCTACAAGTTCGAGTTGGGCCGCGGCATCGTCATGCGCGAGGGCGCCGACGTTACCATCATTGCCTGCGGTCTGATGGTCGGCGAGGCCCTTGAGGCCGCCGGGCAGCTCGCTGCCGAGGGCATCGACGCCGAGGTCATCAACATGCACACCATCAAGCCCATCGACGCCGATCTGGTCGTCAAGAGCGCTACCAAGACCGGCCACGTCGTGACCGTCGAGGAGCACTCCGTGATCGGTGGCCTGGGCAGTGCCGTTGCCGACGTCCTGTGCGAGCAGTGCCCGACGCCGCTCAAGAAGATCGGCGTCAACGACACGTTCGGCGAGTCCGGCCCGGGCGCCGAGCTCCTGCACAAGTACGGCCTGGACGCCGCCAATATCGTGGCGACCACCAAGGAGTTCTTGGCATAAGGCAAGGTGGATCTCAAGGACTGCTTCGCCAGAACTATAAAACTGCTTCGCCAGTACTATGGAAACCCGGCAGGGGCGCTCTCTTGGAGGGCGCCCCTGTTTCAGTTGCGGTGAAATAAGGACTATTTTGCCAGCCTAAAGGCTCAACAGTCCCTATTTCACCGCAACTTATGAAGACGCCCCTCAAGCACGGTCCCATCAGGGAAAAGGACATATATCGACAAAGCGCAATTCAGACCCTTCCAGCTTTGTATATGCAGCACCCCAAGATAAACGCAGCGACCCCTTAGTTATCGCAGGCCGGGCACAGGGTTACTCTCCAAATCTTTCCGCAGGACGGAGGAGCCCCCGCCGCGCGAAGCGCGCAGCGGGGGCTCCGACATGTCCGAGGACGATTTGGAGAGTAACCCTGTGTCCGGCCGACGGGATCCCTAAGCACGCCATGCTTCTTATGTGCAGCAAAGCTAATGCTGCTAAAATACAAAGCGCTCATGTAGTTTAAACGCACGACGATAAGGAGCACCAGTGGGTAACCACTTCCGTACCTCCGGTGCGGGCGATGATGCCCCCAAGACGCAGGCAGGCGTCCAGGGCAGTCGTTTCGCCACTCCGGATTCAGAGGGCCAGCCTGTTGCTCAGGCCCCCGCTCAGCCGGCAGATCAGGCACAGCCGGCATCCGATCCCTTTGCCTACAATCCAACCAGCGATGTCGCGCTTTCCGGCGCGGCGGGTTTTGAGCCCGTTCAGGCCGTGACCGCTCGCGTGGAGCAGCCTCAGGCTGGCGCCGCCACGCCGCAGCCTACCATGGCCGCTATTCCCGACCCCATGGCCCCTGCGACGCCGGCTCCTCAGCCTGCGCAGTCCGGTCTCTTTGCCGCTATTCCCGACCCCACGCAGCCTGCTGCCCCGGTGGTCGAGAGCGATCAGGCCGCCGAGGTCGCAAGCCTCGATAACGCGCTCAACAACCCCGATTTTACGTCGGTGTTTGCGCCCATCGATCCGCAGGCCAGCCGCAAGAAGATGGCCAAGCAGGCCGGTGTCGAGCCCGTCATCCTTATGGAGCATGTCACCAAGATCTATCCGGCACAGCCCAACAAGCCTGCACTCGACGACATCAACATCGAGATCTATCCGGGCGAGTTCGTCTTCCTGGTCGGTCACTCCGGCTCGGGTAAGACCACGCTGCTGTCGACGCTCAACCGCGACGTCAAGCCGACGAGCGGCCGCATCCTGGTTGCCGGTCAGGACCTCATGAAGATCAAGAACCGCAAGGTTCCGTTCCTGCGCCGCCAGATTGGCGCCGTGTTCCAGGACTTTAAGCTTCTGCCGCAAAAGACCGCCTACGAAAACGTGGCGTTTGCCCTGCAGTGCATCGGCAAGCCCAAGGGCGTCATTCGCAGCCAGGTGCCCGAGGTGCTGCGCCTGGTCGGTCTGGCCGATCAGATGGACTCGCTGCCCGACCAGCTTTCCGGTGGCGAGCAGCAGCGCGTTGCCGTCGCCCGTGCTATGGTCAACCGTCCGCCGCTGCTGATCTGCGACGAGCCCACGGGCAACCTCGACCCGGCGATCTCGCTGGGCATCATGAAACTGCTTGAGCGTATTAACCGCACCGGCACCACCGTGATCGTCGCCACGCACGACCGCGAGATGGTCGATAGCATGCACCGTCGCGTGATCGCCCTCGAGGGCGGCCACGTCATCCGCGACCAGGAGAGGGGAGGTTACGGCAACTATGGCACCAACTAACGTGGGCTACTCCTTCAAAGAGGCAATCAGCCACTTCTTCCGTAACTGGACTACCTCGCTCGGCGCCGTCATCACGATCTTCCTTTCGCTGTTTATCATCGGCCTGTTCATCATGGGCTCTGCGATGCTGAACTCCGTGATCGGCACCGTCGAGGATCAGGTTGTCATCAACGCGTTCATTAGCGATGACGCCGATCAGGCTGATGTTCAGGCTTTTGAGGCCGAGCTTAAGACGTGGAATAACGTCAAGTCCGTGACCTATAAGGACAAGGACGACGCGCTGGCCGAGTATACGAGCAAGATGTCGGGCAACGCCGACGCCACCATGAGCGCGCTCGATGGCCAGAACCCGCTGCCGGCTTCCTTCGCTATTGAGATGGACGATCCGTCCAAGGTCGAGAGCACGGCAAAGAAGCTCAAGAAGGATGCCGATTTCCAGAAGATCGTGGATGACGGCGACGTCAACGCGAGCGTGCTGTACGGCCAGGAGGGAGTGAGCCGCCTGTTCCAGGTGACCAACTACATCCGCATCGCCGCCGTGGTGCTCGTTGGCCTGCTGACTTTTATCGCGTTCATCTTTATCAACAACACGATTCGCCTGTCCATTACGGCGCGTCGTCGTGAGATTGCGATTATGCGTCTGGTCGGCGCCAGTAACGGCTTCATTCGTGGCCCGTTTATCACCGAGGGCGTACTGCAGGCCATTTTGGGCTCGCTGCTTTCCATCGGCGTTCTGGAGCTGCTGCGCAATCTGATGATTCCGCGTTTGCAGGAGAGCATCGGCTGGATGTCGTTTGCCCTGCCGATGCAGTACTACCTGGTGACCTATGCTGCGCTGATTCTGGTCGGCGTGATTATCGGCCTCTTTGGTTCTGCCATCGCCATGCGTCGCTACCTGCGCGTGTAGGCATGCCTGGAATTCATCCCTTCCAACGGGTCGTCTCTTATGGGGCGGCCCGTTTTTTGATCCCTAGGGGACGGCAGGAAAGCGAATCATTTGGGTAGACTCTTTGGAGTTCGCAATCGATAGTTAGGAGGCGCCATGGGGCGCAATAACAAGCATAAGCGTGGAGCTCGCAATAAGCGCGGGCCGGTGCGCAGCGAACGCCGTCCGAGCCTGACCGGGCGCGTGCAGCTCCATGAGCACAGTGCCTATGTCATAACCGAGAATGGCGACTACAAGGTCATGGGTCGCGGCAAGCGTGAGATCATGGACGGCGATACCGTTGCCGTGAGCATTAAGAATAGCCCGCATGGCGAGCGTCGCGCCGTGATCGAGGGCGTAGTTGAGCGCGCAGCCATAAGCGTGGTGGGTACGTACCAGACCGCCGGTCCGCTCGGTGTGATCGAGCCGCTCGATTCGCGCTTGAAGGCCGACTTCTTCATTTTGCCCGAGGATACCTCGGCGGATCGTCTGAGTGTCCACCCGGGTGATGCCGTTGTCGCGCGCATTTTGACCTACCCGACGCGCCTGGAATCGGGCACTGTGACGATCGAACGCCGCATTGGCGGAGATGACGCGCCCGATTTGGGCGTTCAATATGTGATGGCGCGTTACGGCTATACCGATAGCTATCCCGAGGCCGCGCTGGACGAGGCCGAGGGGCTTTCGCTCGATGTGTCCGCGGCGCTTAAGGACCCGCTCCGCCGCGATCTGCGCGACCGCTTTGTCATCACGATCGACCCGGTCGACGCGCGCGACTTTGACGATGCCATTTCGTTGGAGCGCACGCCCGAGGGTGGCTACAAGCTGGGTGTGCATATCGCCGACGTTTCACACTATGTGGCTTGGGACGGGCATATCGATCTTGAGGCTCGCCATCGTACGACATCGGTGTATCTGGCCGATCGCGTGCTTCCCATGCTGCCCGAACGCCTGTCCTGTGACCTGTGCTCGCTTCGCCCTGACGAGGACCGTCTTGCGTTTACCGTCGATATCGAGCTCGATGCGCAGGGTCGCGTGCGGCATTACGATCCGTATTCCAGCGTGATTCGCTCGCGTGTGCGTATGGACTATGACGGCGCCGAGGCGCTGCTGGTGCGTGCCGGCGCGGTTGAGTATTCGGTGCTGGAGGGTGCAGCCGAGGATGTTGCGGCTGCCGAGACCTCGCGCGAGGAAGCGCTTGAGCGCGGTCTTGCGTGCGAGGAGGCCGCCCGCGGCTACAACATCGACCTCGGCGATTTCCTTGTCGCCGCTAACGAACTCGCCGAACTTCGCCGTCGTATTCGTCGCGCCCGCGGCTCAGTCGATTTTGACACAGCCGAGATTCGCGCTCTATTGGATGAGGACGGAGTGCCCGTGCAGATTGTGGCGCGTGAGCGTTCGTGTGCCACGTCGCTTATCGAGGAAGCCATGCTGCTCGCCAACGAGTGCGTTGCAGAGTGGCTGGCAGACCGTGATATCGAGGCCTGCTATCGTGTGCATGAGGATCCGAGCCCCGATAGCCTGCACGGTGCTGCCGTTGCGCTGGCGCAGCTAGGCATCATCGACGATCGCCGTGCTGCCGGTATTGCCCTGGGGAGCCCCGATGAGCTGCAGGCTGCAGTTGATGCTGCCGCCGGTACGGCCAACGCACCGCTCGTCAACACGCTGCTTCTGCGCAGCATGCAGCGCGCGCTGTACAAGCCGCGCAACGAGGGCCACTTTGCGCTCGCCGCGCCGTGCTACTGTCACTTTACGAGTCCCATCCGTCGCTACCCCGATCTAGTGGTGCACCGCGTGCTCAAACTGCAGTTGGCCTATGAGCAGCTCGGCGGCAAGGACGCCTTGGTCCGTACGCCGCGGCTGATCGGCAAGGGGCGTGAGTCGCTGCCGCGCATTCTGCCGCAGATCTGCCGCGCATGTAGCGATGCCGAGCGCGCGGCAGATGCCGCCAGCCATGCGACGCAAAAGATCAAGATTGCCCAGTACTATGAGGACCGTCTGGGTGAGCGCTATGCCGGAACCGTCTCGTGGGTTAGCAGCATGGGCCTCTTTGTGCGCTTGGACCTAACACAGGTCGAGGGCCTGGTTTCAATTAAGAGCCTGGGCAACGAGTGGTTCGAGTTCGACGAGGACGCGCTTACGCTGACGGGCGCCGACACGGGGACTCGCTATGAACTGGGCCAGCGCGTGATTATCGAGGTCTCGCGCGTCAATACCACGCGTGGACACTTGGACTTTAAGCTTATCCATTAGCTAAATCCCGACTCATGGTGGGGGAGCGGAGGGCGGTCTTTCGGGGTCGCCCTCCGCATTTGAATAGTGGCTACCTTGCCGTCTGCTCGGCCGCCCGCTTACCTGCTATTTGAGAGGTAAAACCTACCAAAATAAACCTGTCCCTTTTGGCAGGTTTACAAGAAAGCGGGGATGAGATGGCGACGGTGTACGGGTATGCGCGGGTGAGTTCGCGCGATCAGAATCTGAATCGGCAGCTGGATGCGCTGGGCGCCTATGGCGTGGGCTCAGCGAATATTTATGCCGACCATGCGAGCGGCAAGGACTTCGATCGACCGCATTATCGCGAGCTGTTGCACGTCCTGGGAGACGGGGACGTGCTGGTGGTGCTTTCTATCGACCGACTTGGTCGTAATTACTCCGAGATTCTTGAGGAATGGCGACGCATTACCAAGGAGCTCGGGGTTGCCATTGTGGTATTGGACATGCCATTGCTTGACACGCGCGCTAGGGCCAGCGGCGCGCCGGATGTGACCAACACCCTGATTGCCGATATTGTGCTGCAACTGCTGAGCTACGTGGCGCAGGTGGAGCGCGAGAATATCCATCGGCGCCAGGCGGAGGGAATTGCAGCGGCGCGGGCGCGAGGGGTTCGTTTCGGTCGACCTCGCAAGCCGTGCCCTCCTCAGTTTGAGCTGGTGCGCGATAGCTATGAGGCAGGCGATATTACCCGCAGCCAGGCAGCAAAGTGCCTGGGCGTGTGCGTGGGGACGTTCGATCGCTGGATGCGCGAGGCGGGGTAGGGGTTTGCGTCGCTTTGTCGCTTCCTGTTGCGATTCAAATTTTGATACGGTGACGATGCCATTTGGGGCTACACTCGCTGATATTCAAAAAAGGAGGTTGGCCCTTGGCGCGCGTAAAACAAATAATCGGATGGACCGCAATTGTTCTGTTCGTTGCAACGCTGGCGGGCATCTGGGTGCTGACGGAGCAAAATGCGGTGGAGACGTCGTTGCTGAGCGAGTCCACCGCGCGTGTGGTGGAGGGTCAGGCTACGGGCGTTCAGGCTGCTGATGCCACAGGTGAAGCCCAGACAGAGAACGGAATGACCGGGGGCGCCGATTCGGCTGCCTCGAATGTCCGGTCTGGCCGACTTGCTTCCATTCGCATGTGGGTGGGCACAAACGTCCGTCGCGTTGCCCATACCGTAGAGTTTTTCTTCGTCGGATTATTCGCCTCCGTGGTCGTGGTTTGCCTTTCCAGGCATCCGTGGAGCGTATGCTCCCGTTGCGTGCCCGTATTGCTCTTTTGCGCCGCCTGCTCCGTTGGCGATCAGGTGCATAAGATCTTTGTTCCCGGCAGGCATTTCGACGTTATCGATTTAGGATTCGATGCTGCGGGCTATGTCACCGCCATGCTGTTGGTATTGCTGGCAGCGGCGTTGGTGCGCCATGCGACTCGGCCGATCGGCGCCCATGCGAGGCGCTAGCCTTAAGACGAGACATCGCGACTGCCTATGCTTCGACATTGACTACAATAACGGCTGCAATCGCGAGCGGTCGTCGATGTGCAGTTTTCCAGACACCTGTTTTCTCTAAGAAAGGAAATCCCATGGCGGTATTGTTTGTTGAATATCCCAAGTGCTCGACCTGTAAGAAGGCCAAGGCATGGCTGGACGAACATGGGGTAGAGTATATCGATCGCGATATCGTTTTGGACAATCCCACGGCTGATGAGCTTGCGACCTGGATTGCTCGTTCGGGGCTGCCGGTGCGGCGCTTCTTTAATTCGTCGGGCATGAAATATCGAGAGCTGGGCCTGAAGGCGCGTCTGGATGCGGGCATGACGGATCAGGAGTGCTACGAGCTGCTGGCGACCGACGGCATGCTGGTCAAGCGTCCGCTACTGGTGGGCGACGACTTTGCGATTCCCGGGTTTAAGGAAGCGACCTGGACCGAGGTGCTGCTGTAGTGGCTGCGGAAAGTGCGTCCCGTTTTGAGCTCGGATTCCGGGACGCAGTTTCCGGTTGAAGGGGCTAGCGGAAACCGTATCCCAGTTTGAGCGGGCCTCTAGGGGAAAGCGCGTCCCGTTCTGGACGTAAATTCCGGGATGAGCTTTCCGGTTGGCGGGCATGCGCACTATCCCGGCTGGCGGGCATATGCGCTAATCCTCAAGCTGTGCCCATTCGTGCGGATCGTAGACCTTTACGTGCTTGTTGGGCTTGCCGCTCCAGTACTCCTCGTCCATAAAGGGCAGATATGCCTGAACGCCAGGGCAGATAAAGGGAATCCGCTGCTGTTGCAGTCGCTCGCGCTGACGCTGCTCCAGGTGCGCCTCGGATATGACGGTCGGCATGCCGGACAACTCGACGAGGCTTGCCTGGATTCGCTTAAGGTCGGGGAGTCCCGCGTGCCATGACATCCGCATGATCAAAAAGGATGCACGGCGGTATTTTGCCTGCACCACAGTAATGGCGGGGCGCAGTGTGGGATGGATTTTGTCCCGTTCGGGCCAAAGGTCAGCAGTGATCTCGAGGCCCAGGGTCTCCCATAGGTAATCAAGCTCTTCGTCCATGGCGCCTCGATATCTACGCGATCATTGATACTTCGATTGTGTTGCCTGGTGCTATCGTTTTCGCGGTAGAATCTGCCAACGGTTGACGGCTACCGCTCGCGGCGTTTTGCCCCTCGTGTACAGCGGTCGGCTTCACAGGTCCTTCACGGGTTGGACTAAATAAGGCCAATTTGACTGAATTTCAAAAAAGTCAAAATTGGGGCTTGCGTCACGGCGAGACTTCCCGTATATTTCTTTCTTGCGCAAAGGCACAGCCGAGCGCAGCGATGCAGTCATTGGGATGTCGTCTAATGGCAGGACAGCGGATTCTGGTTCCGTCAATGGGGGTTCGACTCCCTCCATCCCAGCCATTGCATTTGCTACATATGGCCCGTTCGTCTAGCGGTTTAGGACGCCGCCCTCTCAAGGCGGAGATCACCAGTTCGAATCTGGTACGGGCTACCAAAATTGAACGCCCGGGCCTCGTAAGAGACCCGGGTTTTGTGTATTGACCGTATATACGGCGCCTGCCGTGTTTCGCTCAGATCGAGGAGTAGCCATGGATCTGCCCATCAGCTTGCAAGACATCACGTATGCCGAGAACTATCTGGCGCAGGGCGACCTGGCTACGGCGACGCCGCTGCTGGAGCGTCTGGTGGAGCTCGCCGAGGAGTATATCGACGCCGAGTGCAAGACGGAGGAGAAGCGCCAGTACTTTAGCTTCGATAGCAAGTTTGAGCGCTTGGCCTATCGCCGCGTGGAGAAGGATCCGCGCGAGCTCGTGCAGGTCGAGGTGCCGTTTGACCGCCTGTACTCTGACATGGCGTTTGCCTACATTCGCCAGCAGGATTATGTGAGTGCTCGCAACGCCTTGATGCAGGCCGTGCGCTGGGACCCCATGAACTGCAACTACCGCCTGGATCTGGCCGAGCTGTTCCGCGCTCTCGAGGACAAGCAGGAATGGGCATCGCTCTCGTTCTCGGTGCTGGAGCGTGCAAGCGATGGCAAGTGCGCCGCCCGCGCTTACGCCAATCTAGGTCAGTACTTCTTGGAGCCCGAGACCGAGAACGTTTCGGCTGCCGTGGGCTGCGCGCGTCTGGCGCTGCGCCTGGCGCCCAACGATGCGCATACGACGCGCCTGCTCAACAAGATCCATACCACCTATCCGGATGCCGCCGATGAGAGCGACGAGCACGTGATGGGTGAACTGGCCCTGCAAGGCGTTCCGACCTCGCCTTCGGCCGAGATTGCCATCTGCCTGATTATGTGCGCGACCGATGCTGCAAGCGACGGCGACAAGCAGGAGGCGACGCGCCTGACGGTGCGTGCTCGCGACTTGGTGGGCGAGGAGGCCTGCGCGGCGATTATTAAACTGGTGCGCGAGAGCGATGCCGAGCTCAATGCCGAGCGCAAGGCAAAGCGCGAAGCTACGGGCAAGGGTTCCGATGGCGCCAAGGAGGCCGGCGATGCCCAGTAAGCGCGAGCGCAAACTCATTTCCAAGAATCGCTCGGCACATCACGAGTACTTTATCGATGAGACGTTTGAGTGCGGTATTGAGCTGAGCGGCACCGAGGTCAAGTCGATTCGCGAGCGCGCCTGTCAGATCACTGACACTTTTGCGCTGATTCGTGGCGGCGAGTGCTGGCTCGTCGGACTGCATATCCACCCTTATAGCCATGGTGGCGTGTGGAATCGCGATCCCGACCGTCGGCGTCGTCTGCTGCTGCACCGCAAGGAGATCGACTTTCTTGACGGCAAACTTCGCAACCGTGGTTATGCGCTGGTTCCGTTGGAGCTCTACTTTAATACCGACGGCCGCGTAAAGCTGCTGCTGGGTCTGGGTCGCGGCAAGAAGCTCTACGACAAGCGCGAGGACATGGCCAAGCGTGATGTCCAACGCGAGATCGACCGCGCCCTCAAGGAACGTAACCGGTAGGCGCTCTATATAAGTTGCGGTGAGATACGGACTGTTTTGCCTGTTTGAGGGGCTATTCAGTCCCTATTTCACCGCAACTGCGGGCGTCTCATCTTTCTTACTGTTCTGACACATATGTCTCAAAGGCGGCGTCCGTTATGGGCGTCGCCTTTTTTGTGGGTACATACATCCATGAGGTTCCAACCCGAGCTAGGGGAGTGATCGTTATGGACAAAACTGCGTTCTTTACCATGCCGAGTGGCCTGTACGTGGTGAGCGCCGCGGCGGACGGGCTGCGTGCCGGCTGCGTTATCAACACAGCGGTGCAGGTGACATCCGCCCCGCCGCGCATCTCGATTGCCGTGAACAAGGAAAATGTCACGTCCGGCGTAATCGCATCGGCTAAGGCTTTTGCGCTGACCGTGATTGACCAGACCGCCGACATGCTCTATATCGGCAATTTTGGCTTCCGCACCAGCAGCGATTACGACAAGTTTGCCAAGTATGAGACCCACGAGACCACTCTGGGCATGCCCTATGTGCCCGAGCACGCGGCGGCGCTGTTTAGCTGCCGTCTGATTGATACCGTGGATGTGGGCACGCACCTGCTCTTTATCGGTGAGGTCGAAGATGCCGAGCGTCTGAGCGGCGAGGCCCCGCTGACCTATGACTACTACCACAAGGTGTTAAAGGGCAAGACGCCGCCCAAGGCTTCGTCGTATCAAGGCTAGAAATGTTCTAAAAATACTTGCATTATATTATTGAGAATATATACTAATAAGCAAGTACACCAGCAGTCACGTTCGAGAGGAGAACATCATGGCTGAGGAGAAGAAGACGTATAAGTTTGTGTGCACCGTTTGCGGTTACGAGGTTGAGGTCGACACGCCCGAGCTGCCCGAGGATTACGTGTGTCCGGTGTGCGGCGTCGGTCCCGATCAGTTTGAGCTCGTCGAGGAGTAACTCGCAGGCACACGGCGAAAGCCGAACATAGCTCTGTCCAAGGGTCCCGGCCGGATATTCCGGCCGGGACCCTTTTGATTTATCTGACGGTTTAAAACGGCCTTACGTGTTACAGATTGAGACGTTATATCTGGACAGTCACGCCATCCCAATTACATCCCCGTTAGCAGCACGATGTCGAGAATCGTCACGATGGCACCGATTCCTACGAGCAGCGTGTTGAGCGGGCGCGAGTTGGCGTATTTGCCCATGACGCGGCGTGAACTGGTGAGCCGTATGAGCACAAAGACCGTAATCGGCAGCTGAAGCGACAGCAGTGCCTGGCTCCAGATGAGACCTTCAAAAGGATTTGGGACGACCAGACACGCCGCCACTGCGCCGGCGAAACAGGCCGCCACCCCGATCGAGGAATGTCGGTCGTGGATGTCGTATTCCTCGTCGAACATGCCCGCGGTGATGGTGCCTGCCGCCATGCCTGCCGTCACACTACTCGAGAGGCCCGCAAACAGCAGCGCCACCGCAAAGATTGTCGAGCTTGCTGGACCCAGAATGGGGGAGAGCGTGTCCGCTGCGACGGCGAGGTCGTCTACGACCATGCCGTGCGCAAAGAAGGTCGTTGCGGCCAGGATGACCATGGCCGAGTTGATTGCCCAGCCCACGCCCATCGAAAAGAGCGTGTCGAAGAGCTCATAGCGCAGACGCTCTTCGATAACCTGCTCGCCTTGGCCTTCGAAGTGCATGGATTGGATGACCTCGGAGTGTAGAAAGAGGTTGTGGGGCATAACGACCGCACCCAGGACACTCACGATAATCGCGGCAGAGCCAGTGGGCATACTGGGCGTGATCCAGCTTGCGGCGGCTTGCGGCCAGTCGACCTTGACTAGTGCAAGCTCGGCCAAAAACGAGAGTCCTACCACGCCTACGAAGGCGATGATCCAGCGTTCGGCACGCTTGCAGGAGTTCGTCATGAGCATCGCCATCGATACTGCCGCCACGATGACGCAGCCCGCACGCACGGGCAGCCCAAAGAGCATTTGAAGGGCAATCGCGCCACCCAGGACTTCGGCCATGGCGGTGGCGATGGTCGCGAGATAGGCACTGGCGAGCACCGTGCGTCCAACGAAGCGGGGGAGGTAACGTGTCGTGGCCTCGGCAAGACAGGCGCCCGTGACGATACCCAGGTGCGCCGCATTGTGCTGCAGCACAATGAGCATAATCGTGGACAGTGTGACGATCCACAGCAGCGCGTAGCCAAACTGCGAGCCCGCGGCCATATTGGAGGCCCAGTTGCCCGGGTCGATAAAGCCGACGGTCACGAGCAGCCCGGGGCCGATGTGCCGCGCAATGTCTAGGCCTCCGTGACCACCGGTGCGTCGGGAGCCAAAGTGTTGTTTGAGATGGTTGAGCATGGTGCGCTCCTGCGTGCCGTTTGTTTGACGCCGCAAAGGATACCCGTTTTAGGCTTAAAGGTTAACCGAGACTAACAAAATTGTTGTATTTGAATAGGATGGGGAAAGGAGTTGCCGAAATGTCTTGATCTGTAACAACTAGGGATGGAAATTGGACCTAGGTGTTACAGATCGAGACAGGAAGAAATGGTCCTATGGAAAATCTCGATCTGTAACAGTTAGCTGCAAAAACCGGCCCTTCGTGTTACAGATCGAGACATTCGGAACCGTCTCTCGAAAACATCTCAATCTGTAACATCTAGGCGCCAAAATTGGGTCTTCCTGTTACAGATTGAGATGTTTGAAGCGGTGAGTTTACAGGTCGAACTTGGGGCCCTTGTTGCCGTCCTTGAGGTCGGCGGTGTCCACTCGTAGGGCGTGCGTTACGCGATTGTTTCGAAACGGGTGGGAAACACAACGGGCCGGCGATGCCCCTAGTATGCCTATTCAACTGACTGTCTAACACCTAGGGGAGGATCGCGATGCAGGCAGATTCCGCTCAGCAGCAGGGCCTTTATCGCCCCGAATTCGACCACGATGCATGTGGCATCGGCGCGCTTGCCGATATCAACGGCGAGCGCCATCACCAGATCCTGGACGACGCACTGTCCATTCTGGTCAACTTGGAGCACCGCGGCGGCACGGGACTCGAGAAGAACACCGGCGACGGCGCCGGCATCCTGTTCCAGGTTCCGCATCACTTTTTCCGTAAAGAGGCTCAAAAGTGCGGTCAGATTCTGCCGGCAGAGGGCGACTATGGCGTGGCCATGCTGTTCTTCCCGCAGGACGACAAGGGTGTAGAGGATGCCCGCCGCGTGTTTGAGGAGGGCTGCGCCGAAGCCGGCGTGCCGCTGCTCTTCTGGCGCGAGGTGCCGGTCGACCCGCACGACCTGGGCGAGACGGCCCGCGCCTGCATGCCTACTATCCTGCAGGCTTTCCTGGGCCGTCCGGACGACACGCCCGCCGGCGATGCCTTTGAGCGTCGCCTGTACGTGTGCCGCCGCACCATCGAAAAGAAGGCCGACGCTGAGTTCGCCCTGCGCGACAAGATCTTCTATGTGTGCTCCATGAGCTCGCGCACCATCGTGTACAAAGGTATGCTGGTCGCCACGCAGATGCGTCGTTTCTTCATCGACCTCAACGACGCCGCTGTCAAAACGGCCGTGGCGCTCGTCCACTCGCGCTACTCCACCAACACCACGCCCAGCTGGGAGCGCGCGCATCCCAACCGCTTTATCATCCACAACGGCGAGATCAACACCCTCAAGGGCAACGTCAACTGGATTCGCGCCCGCGAACCCAACCTGTACAGCCCCGTGCTGCAGCACGATCTTGAGCGCGTGATGCCCATCATCAACCGCGAGGGCTCCGACTCCGCGATTCTGGACAATGTGCTTGAGTTTTTGGTCATGAACGGCCGTCCGCTCACGCGTGCCGCGTCCATGCTGCTGCCCGAGCCGTGGGACCACAACGACAGCCTGAGCGAGGAGCGCCGCGCCTACGACGCCTACCAGTCCATGCTCATGGAGCCCTGGGACGGCCCGGCCGCCATCGCCTTTACCGACGGCCGTACCCTGGGTGCTGCCCTCGACCGCAACGGCCTGCGTCCCGCCCGCTACTATGTGACGCGCGACGGTCGCTTTATGCTGGCAAGCGAGGTGGGCACCATCGAGGTGAGCCCCGAGAACATCCTGACGAGCGGCTGTCTGGGACCGGGCCAGATGCTCGAGGTTGACTTTGCCCGCGGCTGCGTGATCTACAACGATGAGCTGCGCGCCCGCTATGCCAAGGAAAAACCCTACCGCGACTGGATTGCCGAGGAGACGCTGACCGTTGACGCGCTCGATGAGCCCGTTGCGGCAACACCCGCCGAGGATACCGAGGTGCCCGCCGCCGTGCGCATGGCCAAGCTCGGGTATCACTGGGATGATGTTGACGAAGTCGTGCGTCCCATGGCCCAGCAGGGCAAGGCGCCGCTCGCCTCGATGGGTATCGATGCGCCGCTGGCCTGCCTGTCCAAGAAGACGCGCTCATTCTTCGACTACTTCTATCAGCTGTTCGCTCAGGTCACGAACCCGCCGATCGACGCCCTGCGCGAGCATATGGTCACTTCGACCACGCTCTACCTGGGCAACCACGGTAACCTGCTCGAGGACTCCCGTACGGCCTGCCAGCTGGTGCGCCTGGAGCGTCCGCTGCTGAGCGAGGAGGAGTTCGAGCGTATCTGCGCCATCGACCGCGTGGGCTTTAAGACCCGCCGTTTCCGTGCCGTCTACCGCCGCGATGCCGGCGAGGGTGCGCTGCAGGCTGCGCTCAAGCAGCTTGCAGAGGACGTTGAGGCCGCGGTTCGCGACGGCGTGAACATCGTGGTGTTGAGCGATCGCGCCGCTGCGGGCGAGGTGCCCGTACCGTCGCTGCTCGCCGTGGGCTGCGTGCACAACCACCTGATCCGCGCCGGCGTGCGTACCTTTGCCGACATCGTGGTGGAGTGTGGCGACGCCGTGTCCCCGCACGACTTTGCGGCGCTGGTGGGCTACTCCGCGAGCGGCATCTATCCGTACAACGCGCATGCGTGCATTCGCGACTTGGCGACGCACGGCGATCTGGACGTGACAGCTGAGCAGGGCATCGCCAACTACAACAAGGCTGCGACCGCCGGCATCGTCTCCATCATGTCCAAGATGGGCATCTCCACGGTGCAGAGCTACCACTCCGCGCAGATCTTCGAGGCCGTGGGCTTCACTCCGGAGTTCGTCAACGCGTACTTCGCCGGCACGGTGAGCCGTGTGGGCGGTATGGGTGTCGAGGACGTCGAGCGCGAGCAGAATGAGCGCTACGACGCCGCGCTCGCTATCCTTAAGAGCCCGGCTCCCGATCAGCTGCCCACGTTGGGCCTGACCAAGTGGCGCCCGCTCGGCGGCGAGGATCACCTCATCGATCCGCAGACTGTCTACTTGCTGCAGACCGCCTGCTGTGAGGACAGCTACGACACCTTTAAGGAGTACAGCGCCCGCCTGCACCGCACCGGCCGTGCTGTGCGCCTGCGTGACCTACTGGACTTTAATGCCAGCGGTCGCACGCCGGTTTCGCTCGACGAGGTCGAGCCCGCGCTCAACATCGTCCGCCGCTTTAACACCGGCGCCATGTCGTACGGCTCCATCAGCAAGGAAGCACACGAGTGCATGGCCATCGCCATGAACCGCCTGCACGGCCGTTCCAACTCGGGCGAGGGCGGCGAGGACTCGCGTCGCGAGACCCCGCTGGCTAACGGTGACTCCAAGAACTCCGCCATCAAGCAGGTGGCAAGCGCGCGCTTTGGCGTGACGAGCCGCTACCTGTGCAGCGCCTTCGAGATTCAGATCAAGATGGCCCAGGGCGCCAAGCCCGGCGAGGGCGGTCACCTGCCCGGCAAGAAGGTCTACCCTTGGATTGCCGAGGTCCGTCAGTCCACACCCGGTATCGGCCTGATCTCGCCTCCGCCGCACCACGACATCTACTCCATCGAGGACCTGGCGGAGCTTATCTTCGATCTTAAGAACGCCAACCCCGGCGCACGCGTGTCGGTCAAGCTGGTCAGCGAGGCCGGCGTTGGCACCATCGCCACCGGTGTGGCCAAGGGTGCCGCCGACAAGATCTTGATCAGCGGCCACAACGGCGGCTCCGGTGCTGCGGCGCGCGATTCGATCTGGCACGCCGGTCTGCCGCTGGAGCTTGGCCTTGCCGAGGCTCAACAGACGTTGCTGCAAAACGGCCTGCGCTCGCGCGTGGTACTCGAGGCCGACGGCAAGCTCATGGACGGCACCGACGTCGCCGTCGCCTGCCTGCTGGGTGCCGAGGAGTTTGGCTTTGCGACCATGCCGCTCATCTCCATGGGCTGCCTTATGCAGCGCGACTGCCAGCAGGATACCTGCCCGGCCGGCATCGCCACGCAAAACTGCCGCCTGCGTCGCGGCTTCCGCGGCAAGCCCGAGCACGTCGAACACTTTATGCTCTTTGTTGCCGAGCAGCTGCGCGAGGTCATGGCGAGCCTGGGCTTCCGCACCGTCGACGAGATGGTCGGCCATCCCGAGTGCTTGCGCCAGATTGAGGTCCCGGGCAACCGCAAGGCCAACCTGCTCGATCTGTCGCCCGTGCTGGCGAGCGCGACCTGCGAGTTCGGTGCCCACATCCCGGGTGCCGACGGTCGTCACTTCCTGCCGCAGATGGCTGCGGACAGTGAGCTCGACAAGACGCTCGACTCCACGTTGTTTGTGCCCTATACGGCCGATGCCCGTGCGCACCTGCGTCCGATTCGCTTCCGCGCCGATATCGCCAACGTCAACCGTTGCGTGGGCACCATCTTGGGCAACGCGGTGACCAAGGCGCATCCCGAGGGTCTGCCCGCCGGCTCCATCACCATCGATTGCGATGGTTCGGCCGGTCAGAGCTTTGGCGCCTTTCTGCCGCGCGGCATTACGCTCAACGTGTGCGGCGACGCCAACGACTACTTTGGCAAGGGCCTTTCGGGCGGCGAGGTGTCGGTGCGCCCCAACCCGCATGCGACCTACAAGTTCGACGAGAACATCATCGTGGGCAACGTTGCGTTCTTTGGCGCTACGAGTGGCCGCGGCTTCATTAACGGCCTGGCCGGCCAGCGCTTTGGCGTACGCAACTCCGGTGCCACGGTGGTGGTCGAGGGCTGCGGCAACCATGGCTGCGAGTACATGACGGGAGGTCTGGCGCTCATCCTGGGCGAGGTCGGGCAGAACTTCGCCGCCGGCATGACGGGCGGCGTGGCTTACGTCTTTGACCAGTACGGCACGCTCGATGCCCGTGTGAACCACGAGAGCGTTGAGCTTAAAGCCCCGACGGCCGGTGAGCTTGCGCAGATTCGTGCGCTCATCCAGGAGCACGTGGACGCGACGCAGAGCCCGCGCGGTATTAAGCTGCTCTACAGCTTTGAGACGATGAGCAAGCACTTTGTGAAGGTCATTCCAACCGAGTACGAGCGCGTGCTGGCGATTGTCGCCGCCGCCGAGGCCGTGGGCAAGACGCATGCGCAGGCCGAGGAGCTGGCGTTTGACATTGTGACCGGCCGCGCGAGTGCCGCGGATGTCGCTCGCTTTGATGTGGCGGGTGGTGTCGCTGGCGCTGCGCCCGCCACCGCCAGCTCTGTTGCTTCGACCAAGAAGGAGGCGTAAGTGCCATGGGTAAGCCCGGTGCTTTTCTTGATATCGATCGCGTGACCCATGAGCTGCGCCCCGTGGAGGAGCGCAGCCGCGATTTCGATCCGCTGTACGTGGAGCTCGACGACGACGCGCGCCGTGCCCAGGCGAGTCGCTGCATGATGTGCGGTGTGGCGTTTTGTCAGATGGGCGCGAGCTTTGGCAAGGCACGTCCGAGCGGCTGTCCGCTGCACAACCTGATTCCCGAGTGGAACGAGCTGGTGTACCGCGGCCGTTGGGACGAGGCTGCCGAGCGCCTGTCACTCACCTCGCCCATGCCCGAGTTCACGAGTCGCGTGTGCCCGGCGCTGTGCGAGGCCGCATGCAACCTGGGCTCGGTCGATGGCCAGCCCACGACGATCCATGACAACGAGCGCGCGATTAGCGACCATGAGTGGGCAAATGGCGGTCCGCACCGCTTTGAGCCGGCAGGGGAGGGTGCACCCACGGTTGCCGTGGTGGGCTCCGGTCCCGCTGGTCTGGTGGCAGCATGGGAGCTTGCGCGTCGTGGGGCCCGCGTGACTGTGTTTGAGCGCGACGACCGCCCGGGCGGTCTGCTCATGTACGGCATTCCCAACATGAAGCTCGAGAAGTCCGTGGTCGAGCGTCGCGTGGCGCTCATGCGCGAGCTGGGCATTGTGTTCGAGCTGGGTGCTGACGTTACGAACCCTGCGGTGGCGGCCAAGCTCAATGGCTTTGACGCCGTCGTGGTGGCTGCCGGTGCTCGCGCCCCGCGTGGGCTGGCTGCTGAGAATATTGACGCACCCGGCGTGGTGTATGCCGTGGACTACCTGACGGCCTCGACCGTCTCGGTGCTCGATGGCGGCGAGCCTGTCGTCGATGCACACGGCCTGGACGTCGTGGTCATTGGCGGCGGCGATACCGGTAACGACTGCGTGGGCACCGCGGTACGTCAGGGTGCGCGCAGCGTGCGCCAGTTTGAGTTCTTGCCGGCGGCGCCTGATGCGCGCGCGGCGAGCAACCCCTGGCCGCAGTGGCCAAACGTTAAGAAGACCGACTACGGCCAGCAGGAGGCCATCGCTGTCATGGGCGGCGAGATGCGCGCTTGGGGCGTGGATACGCTCGAGGTGCTGCTGGACAAGAAGGGCGCGGCCGCGGGCCTGCGCGTGGTCGATCTGGATTGGTCGGCTGGCAAGCCCGAGCGCATCGCGGGCTCCGAGCACGAGGTGCCGGCCCAGCTGGTGCTCATCGCCTGCGGCTTTACGGGCCCAGAGCACGGTGTGTTCGACGCCGTTGGCGTGCCCGTTGCCACTGCTGGTCGTCCGCTGCCTGTGATGGCCGCCGAGGGCTCGCATCTTGCGGCGCGTGTTGGCGGCGTCGCTGTGGATGCCGCGCCGGTGTATGTTGCCGGTGACGCTCGTAACGGCAGCTCGCTCGTGGTGAACGCTATGGCCGACGCCCTGGCCTGCGCTGCCGAAGTCGCCGACGCGCTGGAGCTGTAAGGCGGCTGTCCACAGCTGAATCGTCAAGGGCTGTCCCCGAATGCCGGCCCAAAAGGAACGTCCCCAAGTGCCGGCAGCTGGGGACGTTCCTTATGTGCCGGCATTCGGGGACACTCCTTGCGAGTTCGCAGGCGACTTTGTCATTTGCCGACGTGCAAGTGTTCATTCGTCGACGTTTGCGACTGTGCTACTCTGCTCTTTCTGTGGTGGTAGCGGGCGTTTGCCTCAAATGAGTGAACTGACTGTCTATATCTACCTGCGGTTTCTTTGCGGTGCGCTCATTCGGTCAAGTGTCCCGTCAAGTGTTTGGTCAGCATCTGGTTTGCAGCCGGAGGCCTATTTTGCCCGCGCTGGTCGTGGCTGCCCACCCTCCTCGTAAGCTCAAATTGAGGTTCATCAGTTTGAGGAGGATGCCGTGACTGACCACGTTTTAGACCGAGCGCAGCTGGCTGAAGCCGTCGGCAACGATATTGCCGACATGGCCCATTTTTGGATGCTGCGGAAGTTCCAGTTTTTGGAGCCGGCGCGCGAGCAGTTCGAGATCATTGTCGACCCGTGGCTCGGCTATTGCACCGAGCCTTCCCAAAACGAAATCATGGCCTACAACATGGCATTTACCGATTGGCTGCTCTTCGAGCGCCCCTATCGCCATGGCAAGACGCTGCTCGAGCTGTATGTTGATGAGCCGCCGGCATCGCTTTCGCCTGCCTCGCTCAAGCGGCTCGAGCAGGTATGCGACACGCAGTATTTCTCGCGCTTTGGTATTTTGGACAAGGATCCTGCGACTGGTATGGTCGCGCTGAAGGACACACACACCGACCGTCGCTTTGACGTCTACGATCCGCATATCGTGCAAAAGGAGCATTGGAGCGACGGAGCGATTGCGGTGCGCCTCGCCTGCGTCGACGATGTCTGGCTGACGGCGGGACAACTCTATCTGTATGACATCGCACGCCTGAGTGACACGGCGGTCGATGGGCCTGGTGCGGTGCATCCGGAGGACCTGCAGGATGGCTTTGACACCTCGTGCATCAGCTTCTTTTTGCGCCTGGTCCGCGACATCATGGGCGCCCAGGGGCGCTACGTAAAGTCCCTCAACATCTACGAGCAGGAGTGGGAGTAGGGGATGTGACTGGCGTCGCCCTGCTGCCCTGACTTTGTCTCAATCTGTAACGTTTGGCGGCTGTTTGGGCCCGTAACTGTTACAGATTGAGACGGAAGGTTGGCGGCTGCCGAAAGATCTTGTTCTGTAACAACTAGAGGCTCAAAGACTGTCTTCCTGTTACAGATCAAGACATTTGTCAGCGGAGGTAACGGTGACGAAGGTCCATTTGTCTGACGTGGTGGTGATGGAAGTGTCTAATACCGTTCTCAAACACAAACATACGACTCGCAACACGTTGGCGCGGAACAGGATGCTCGCGCGGCTCACGGAGACGGCCAAGCAAGGTGCGCTGTTCGCAACGCATGACAATACCGAGCTCATGTGGCTGCGACGCCATGTTGGAACCGACGATATCGCGGAGCCCGAGCCGTACCTGTTCTGTTTTCAGCATGATTGGGATGCATTGACGTCGGCGGAGCGAGCGCTGAGGACTATCAAAGGGCTTGCGGAATTTCATCCCGATTGGGCGTTTTGGGGCTATGACGCGGCGCTTTTGTGGGGTTTGGAGGTGCCGAATGATCTGCTCGGGCCGCGCTTTCTTGTTAAGACGGGTTGTTCGGTGACGTTGAGCAGCGGGTGCAGGTTGTTGCGTCCGCAGATGGCGGGCGCGCTCGAGCGTGTTGATGGCGTGCGGGTGACGTCGTTTTGGCGCACGGTGGAGGATTGCTTACTGCGTGCGCCGTTCTCCTACGGGTTGGCGATTGCCGATTCTGCACTGCGGGCGAAAGGCGTATCACGTTGGGATTTGTGCGAGCGCCTCCGCGCCGATTGCGAGGGCAGGCGAGGGTATCGCAGGGCACAGGTGATTGCGTCGTATGCGGACGGGCTGTCCGAAAACGGCGGCGAGTCTCGGTTCCGAGCGTTCTTTATTGCGTACGGCTTTCTAGTTCCGGAGCTGCAGGTTGAGTTTCGCGACCCGCTCGATCCGAGCCAGGTATTTCGCGTCGACTATTTTTGGCAGCTCGAGGACGGGACGTGTGTCATCGGCGAGCTCGACGGAAAGGGGAAGTACACCCTGCAGAGCGGCGGGGGCCGGGAGTCGGTAGACCCATTCGTGGCAGAGCGTCAGCGGGAATCTCATCTGACAATGCTCGGGCACAAGGTGCTTCGGTTTACGTTTGATGAGCTCAAGAATCCGGGGAAGCTGGTCGAGAAAATGAGGCTGGCGGGTATTCCTCGGCAGGCTGAATTGGCTGAGGAGTGGAGACGTCAGTGGTATGGGCGCTGAGAGGTTTTGTCTCAATCTGTAACGTTTAGAGGTTATTTGAGCTCGTAACTGTTACAGATCGAGACAAACCGGTGAAACGTCGACCGAATGTCTCGATCTGTAACATCAAGGGGCCCAATAACCCTGTACCTGTTACAGTTCGAGACATTTCCCTGGTGTTGCTGGGGTGGGGCTGCAACGTATTCCGTCCCCCACATCCCCTCTTCCCTCCGTTAGCCGATATGTCCGCAGCAACCCTGCCGCGCTGGATAATAATGGACAAATGTTCAAGTTAATCGTGAGGGAGGAGCTCGATATGGCGTCTGCCGATCGTCCCACGTTGTTTATCAATGCGACCATTCTGGATGGTTCGGAGCATATGGAGCCGCAACCCGATATGGCCGTGACTGTTGAGCGCGGCGTCATCACCTGGATGGGGCCGAGTGCTGTGGCGCAGGCGCCAGCGGGTGCCGAGGTTATCGACCTGGCCGGTGCGTATCTCATGCCCGGGCTCATCAATATGCACGTGCACCTGTGCGGCTCGGGCAAGCCTGTCTCGGCCGGCGATGCGGGCGCGCTGATGAAGAAGCTCGATAATCCCGTGGGGCGCGCCATTGTGCGCCATATTCTTAAGGGCAGCGCCCAACAACAACTGGCAAGTGGCGTGACCACGGTGCGCGGCGCGGGCGACCCGCTGTTTGCCGATCTGGCCGTGCGCGATGCTATCGATGCCGGCAAGTATCAAGGTCCTCGCCTGGTGGCGCCGGGAACGGGCGTAACGGTGCCGGGCGGCCATGGTGCGGGCTTGTTCGCCCAGGTGGCCAACAGCCCTGCCGAGGCGGCCGAACAGGTGCGCGACCTGTATGCGCGCGGTGCCGACGTCATCAAGCTGTTCGTGACGGGCGGCGTGTTCGACGCTACCGAGGTGGGCGAGCCGGGTGTGCTGCGTATGCCGGTCGAGGTTGCCGCGGCGGCGTGCAAGGCGGCGCACGAGGTGGGCCTGCCGGTTATGGCCCATGTCGAGAGCACCGAAGGCGTGAACGCTGCGCTTCAGGCCGGCGTCGATACGATCGAGCACGGCGCTCCGTTGACGCCCGAGATCATGGAACTGTACCGTGGCGCCGCGGGCACGCAGCTCGAGGGGCGTGCGCCCAGCGTTACCTGCACGATCAGCCCGGCGCTGCCGTTTGTATTGCTCGACCCGGAAAAGACCCATTCGACCGATACACAAAAGAAGAACGGTGACATCGTGTGCTCGGGCATCATCGAGAGCGCCCGTGCCGCACTGGAAGCTGGCGTTAAGGTGGGCCTTGGCACGGACTCGAGCTGCCCGTTCGTGACGCAGTACGACATGTGGCGTGAGGTGGCCTATTTTGCCAAGTATGTCGGCGTGGGCAACGCCTTCGCGCTGCATACGGCCACGCAGGTCAATGCCGAGCTGCTGGGGCTGGGCGGCGAGACCGGCACAATCGAGTGCGGCAAGGCCGCCGATATCCTGGTGACGCGCGAGAACCCGCTCGATGACCTGTGCGCACTGCGTGATCCGACGCACGTGATGTGTCGCGGTGATCTGGTGCGCAAGCTCAAGGTGAAGCGTATTCCCGAGGTGGACGCCGAGCTCGACGCGATTATGGCCATGCCTGCCGAGGCGTTGGCCGAGGAGCTTACCCGCGATGGCGTGGCGTAAGCGCGCGATATGGCGATGCGACAAAGGGACAATCCTTTTGTCATAATCAGAAAAAGCCGAGGTCCCAGTGCGAGGCCTCGGCTTTTATTTGTCCCATGGTATGGCAGCTATGAGCGCGTCTCCATCTTGGCATGGCACTTGGGGCAGGTGACGCGGATCTTGCCTTTGCCCTTGGGAACGGAGAGCATCTGGCCGCAGTTGGGGCACTTTAGATAGGCCGTGGTCTTGCGGCCCTTCCACATCTTCTTGGCTGTGCGCTTGGCACGTTCAAAGTCTTCCTTGCTAGTACCGGCTGCGCGCGAGGCGTTGGCCGCTGCAGCTCCGCCGCCCAAGCTAGCTACAAACTTGCCCAAGCCGGGTACGTTTGCAGTCGCGGCGACAAAGGCCTCGTTCTCCTTGTGACGTGCGTCGATATTTTTGGACAGGCCGCGCAGCACGCCAATCACGATTACGACGATGGCAATCCAGCTGAGCCACTGGATGCGGGCTATCGATCCGATCATCGCGATGACGATGCCGGCAAAACCCATCACGATGGTGAGTTCATCGGCACCATTGCGACCCTTCATAAAGTCATTCATGCAAATTGCCTTTCGTTCGATATGCTGCACGCCTTTATACCCGATTTAGAGCAAGGGGGACAGGTTAATCTGCACCAATGTGGTGCAAACATACCTGTCCCCGGAATACCAAGACGGTGCAAACGTACCTGTCCCCAATGCCCCAATTACTTGGAGAGTTTGTCGACGACGCGTTCGATTTCGGCGAGTTTGGCGGCTTTGAGGTCTTCGTCGCCCGATTCGATTGCCGAAGTCACGCAGCCCTCGATATGCGCCTTGAGCACGTCGGCGTTAATGCGCGCGAGGAGCGCCTGTGTGGCCATGAGCTGCGTGGAAATATCGACGCAATAGCGGTCCTCCTCGACCATCCGCAAGATGCCGTCGATCTGGCCGCGTGCCGTCTTGAGCATGCGGGTCACCGATTTGTGGTCTGCCATCATGGCGGGTCCTCGTTTCTGGTCGATGGGGTCGAATGCTTCTGGTAGCTGCTACGCGGCGGTCACGGACAGGGCGTGGAACTTCTCGCCGGCGCCCTCGACAGCGGCGGCGAGCTGCTCGGCGGTCACGGTGTCGGCGCACTCCACCTGGACGGTCTGAGTCTCGTGATCGGCGTCGGCGTCGGTCACGCCGGCCACGTTGAGCAGTGCCGTCTCGACAGTGGCGTCGCAGTGGCCGCACATGAGGCCGGAAGTCTTGATTGTGTAACGCATGGGTATTCCTCTCTGTTGTGTCGGCTTTCCCAGGCACCCGACCTTGACCTTCAAGCCGTCGCTCGCGTACCAAAGTACGCGTCGCTCCTCTTTCAGGTCAATCTCGGGCACCTGGAAAACCCGTTCTAAATGGACTTAATGGTTAGCCTATTTTGCCACTTTAGGCTTAAAGGATTTCAGACGCAGCGCATTGCTTACGACGCACACGCTCGACAGGCTCATGGCCGCGGCGCCAAACATCGGCGAGAGTTGCCATCCCGTGAGCGGGAAGAACACGCCCGCGGCGAGCGGAATGCCGATGCCGTTGTAGAACAGTGCCCAGAACAGGTCCTGCTTGATGTTGCGGATCGTGGCGCGCGACAGCTCGATGGCCCGCGCAACATCCATGAGGTCGCTGCGCATGAGTACCACGTCGGCGCCCTCCTTGGCGATGTCGGCGCCGGTGCCGATCGCAAGGCCCACGTCGGCGCGCGCCAGGGCGGGGGAGTCGTTGATGCCGTCGCCCACCATGGCGACCTTGCTGCCCGCACCCTGCAGTTCGCGCACGTGGCGTTCCTTGTCGGCGGGGAGGACGTCGGCGATGACCTGTTCGCTGCTCAGTCCCACGCGGCGGGCGATGGCTTCGGCCGTCACGCGGTTGTCGCCGGTGAGCATACGCACATCGACGCCGAGCTTGCGCAATGCGGCGATGGCAGCAGCGCTCGTCTCTTTGACCTCGTCGGCCACGGCGATGGTGCCGACAAGCTCACCGTTCTTGGCAAAGAACAGCGGCGTCTTGCCTTCGGCAGCGAACTGCTCGGCAAGACCGGCGGGCACCTCCGCGCCCAGCTCGTTCATCAGGCGCACGTTGCCGGCTGCGATGACATTCTGCCCCTCGCGCGCCGTAACGCCTCGTCCAGGCACTGCGGCAAAGTCCTCGACCATGCGCGCCACGATTCCGCGCGCCTCGCACTCGGCCATAATCGCTTCGGCCAGCGGGTGCTCGCTCGAGCGCTCCAGCGCGGCGGCTAACTTGAGCAGCGCCTTTTCGCTCATGGCGGGCGAGCCGTCGGCGCGCGCGGCAACCACAATATCGGTCACGGCCGGCTTGCCGCGGGTGACCGTGCCCGTCTTGTCGAGCACCACGGTGCCCACGCTGCGTAGGTTTTCCAGCGCCTCGGCGCTTTTGAACAGGATGCCCATTTCGGCGCCCTTGCCGGTGCCCACCATGATGGCGACGGGCGTGGCCAGGCCGAGTGCGCACGGACAGCTGATCACCAACACCGCCACGGCGGAGGTGAGCGCCTCGTTCACGCTGCCGGTCAGTGCCATCCACACCGCAAAGGTCACGGCCGAGATTACGAACACCACGGGCACAAACACGCCGGCGACCTTATCGGCCATGCGGGCGATGGGCGCCTTGGTGGCGTTGGCGTCCTCGACGAGCTGGATGATCTTGGCAAGCGACGTGTCGGAGCCCACGCGCGTGGCGCGGAAGGTAAACGATCCGGTGCGGTTGACCGTGGCGGCGTTGACGGTGTCGCCGGCGGTCTTTTCCACGGGGATGGACTCGCCGGTGAGCGCACTCTCGTCCACGGCCGACGCGCCCTCGAGTACTACGCCGTCGACAGGGATAGACTCGCCGGGGCGCACACGCAGGACATGGCCGGGAAGGATGGCGTCGACGTCGACGGTGGACTCGGTGCCGTCCTCGGCCACGACGGTCGCGGTCTTGGGCGCCAGGTCGATCAGCGCTTCGATGGCGCCGCCGGTTTTGGATTTGCTGCGCGTCTCGAGGTATTTGCCCACGGTGACGAGCGACAGGATTGTGCCCGCACTCTCAAAATACAGATTGTCCATGCCCGTCATCATGGCCTCGTGGACCTGTCCGGCGGCCAGTTGGTCGGCCATGATAAACATGGCGTAGAGCGACCAGGCGATAGACGCGGTGGCGCCGACGGCGATGAGGGCGTCCATGGTGGGCGCGCCATGCGCGAGCGATTTAAAGCCGTTGATGAAGTATGCGTCGTTGACATAGACGATGGGGATGAGCAGGACGAGCTCAGTGAGGGCGAGCGTCATGCTGTGGGTATGGTCGGTGAAGACGCCGGGCAGCGGCCAGCCAAGCATGTGCCCCATGTCTATGTAGAACAGCGGGATGAGGAAGATGATCGAGATGATGAGGCGGGTGCGCATGGCGGAGGCGGCGGCCTCCAGCTTTTTGGTGGGCGACTCCATATGGGCGGCGCCGGACCTGGCTTGCGCACTTCCGCTTTGGACAGCGTCGGTGCCCGTGCTGATGGGCGAGGCTGAGTAGCCCGCGCGGTCGACAGCGGTGCAGATGTCGTCGGGGGAGACCTGCGCAGGGTCGTAGTCCACCAGCATAGAGCCGGCGAGCAGATTGACCGCGACGCTTTGGACGCCGTCGAGTTTGCTCACGGCACGGTCCACGTGCGCCTGGCAGGCGGCGCACGTCATGCCGCCCACATCGAATTTATCTTGAGCCATGGCTTCTCCTTTCTGTGGTTCGGTATTGGAATTGTTAACCTGCCGATACTATACACCCATACCCCCTGGGGGTGTCCAGTACAGAAAGAAATATATGACATTTCGTTACAGATGAGGATGGATGGTTGGCCGATGGATCGTCCCAACCAATCATCTCAATCTGTAACATCTAGCAGGGAAAATGACCTCTAACTGTTACAGATTGAGACAATTGCCGGGGAGGGGTCCCGTCACGGCAAGATGCCCGCTCCCTAGATACAGAGCCCGGGGATCACACAGGTTCGTTTGTTTGGCTTTTCCGCAGGCGTTGCGTACGTAAAGACGTCGCCGTCGTGCCCCACGCGGTTCATATAGAGCGTGCCTTCGCTCTCCGATGTGTCGGGGCTCACCGTGCGCTCCCACCAACAGGTGTCCTTGCCCTTCCACTGGCGGACCATCGTCTCGTTCGTGGAATACGGGCTCACCTTGAGCTCGCGGAAGAGCTGATACTCCTTGCCCTCGCCGTTGTAGATGTCTGCCAGGTAGTGATAGTCCTCGGCAAACGAATCGGGCGGTTGTGTACCGCACAGCTCGACCATGGCGGGCAGCCAAAGGGTTGCGGGCAACTCGCTCAGGCACGATGCGCTGTTGGCGGCGCCCACATTGTTCGAGACCTTCTTGACCCCTTTAATGAGTGCGCGCAACTCGTTGGGCAGCAGCTTAAGGCCGTCGCCGTTGAGCCATTCCCGCAGCTCGCAATCTACCCAGCCGGCGCTCGGCGGTTCAGCTGCAGCGTTGCGCTCGGCAATACCCGCGTCGAATATAAACGTCAGCCCGGCCTTGCCCGTACCGTCCAGAAGCTCATCGTGACGGATGCCCACAAGCTGCGCGCCGACCTCCAGCCCGTTGGTGAGTTTCACGCGCTTGGTACACGGATAGGGGATATGCCCGTTGTCATCGAGCAGATGATAGCGCTTGGCAATCTCGCGTGCCTCGCTACGGGTCTCGGCGGCCTTAATCTTGAGCGAGATCTCCTGCAGCTGATCCCAAGTGTAGTCGTCAAGCGCACCGCGGATGCCGTCCAGGTAGTCGGGGATGCCAAAGCCATGGGTCGCCGCCCCAATGACGCTGAGCCCCGCAACGACTGCAACGACGCCACCGATAATAAAGCGGCGGCGGGTCATGGCATCGTGCCGGGCCTGCTCCAGGATCTCTCGCGCGCGCTCGCCGGCGACGTCGACCTTAAGGTGCGTACCGGAGTCGATGTCGATTGCGGCGTCATTGCCCGCGCCTTCGCGGCCCTCGGATTCGGCATCGGTGAGGTATGCCGAGAGCACCTCGAGCATCTGCTGCTCGGTGGGACGATCGCACTGCTCGACTGAGAGACCCTTCATGATGATTTGGACGAGCGCTTCATCGCCCTCGCAGCGCGGCTCGAGCGGCGCCGGCTTGGTCTTGGTCTTTACGAGATAGAACGAGCCGGTTGCAGCGGCGTCCGTCGACTCAAAGTCAAACGGTTTGCGACCGCTGTAGAGCTGGTACAGAATGCTCGAAAGCGCGTAGACATCGATTGCCGGCGAACGGCGAAGGGCCGCGATGCCTTCGATATCCTGCGTGAGCATCTCGGGCGCGGCGTATGCGGGCGTGGCAAAGCGCCAGATGTCGGCGCGCCGGGTGATCGTGTCGTCGCCGAGAGCCATGGTCGCGGAGCCCATGTCGATGAGGCAGGGGTCAAAGGAACAATCGGCAATCTGCTGCTCGAGCGTTCGGCTGGTGGTGCGGAACATGATATTGGCAGGCGACAGGTCGCGATGGACGACCGGATTCACAAGGCCTTGGGTCATCAAGAGCGCACGAAGCACGGCGTTTCCGACGGCGGCGACCATCTGGGTGGTCAGCCCGCCCGAGGCGTCGTGAGGAAGCAGGGGCAGCGCCTGCTTGAGTGAGGTGCCCTCGACCCACTCCATGAGGATGAGCGGGTCATCCTCGCACGATCCGTAGCCGTAGACGCGCGGAAATCCGCGCAGGTGCGAGACGGTACACAGATGACGGTACTCCTCGAACAGCGCAGCGGTGTTGGCCAGGTGCGCTGCCGATTGCTCGGCGGAACGGTCGGGGGCTTGGCCGGAAAGGATGGCGTTGTCCTTGAGCAGCTTGACGGCAAAGACCTCGCCGCTTGTGTTGGTCGCGCGAAGCACGTGCCCGATATTGCCGTTGTTGCGGTGGTCCGTCTGGAGAATAAGCGTCATAAACCGACGCTTGGCGTCGTCCTCGGCGCTGGGGTCGACCGCCACGGCGGTGTCGAACGTGTCAAGACGGATGAGTTTGTCGCCATAGGCGCTATCGGTAGTATCCATGGCGTTCCTTTGTCTGGCATGGGTTGCCGTGCGTATACGTGAGCAGTGCGGATATCGGTAAAGTACCATGATAGCCGCACTGCTCACGTATACCGCTGAGTATTGTCGTTTACGACGCAGAAGGTAGAAGACGAAAGACGGACGGCGACCGTCTTCCGATCGCCGTCCGCGCTAGTCCACAATGACAAGGAATGTCGTGTAGAGACCCAGATGGAGCCTGTCGCTGTTGGCGATTTCCACGGGGGGATAGACTTTGCCGGGCTCGCGTTGGTCGCGCGGCGGCTCAATCACAATATCGCCGTCGCCCGCGCCCGATTCGAGCACTGTGCCGTTGGTCGATCCAAGGCCCTGGGCGTACCAGTGCTCACCCTCGAGCCAAATACGAAGATGCTCGCGCGAGGCGTCGGCGCCTACATCGGTGATGCTGGGCGAGGTTTTGGGCAAAGAACCAATCACGGTGCCGCGCGGATCGCGTGTGAGGGGATGGATTTGCATGTCGGCGCAGTTGTCGGCATGGGTTCTGAGCAGACCGAGGTTGGGGGCGACGGTGCGCGGCTGCTCCAGGCTGCTCATAAAGCCACGTCCGACGGTAGTTTCGGTGGTGCCAAAGTGCCCGCCCGTCTTGCTGTCGCAAAAGCGCTCGACGGTGGCCACGCCCTGAACGGGATCGGCGAGCGCCCCCGTTGCCACAAAGAGCATAAGGTAAAGCGTGCTTTTCTCGCGCACGGCATTGCCGTCAAAGTTGTCGATGCGATTGAGGGCATTTGCATATAGGCGGCTGTCCAGCTTGTAGCTGGCGAGAGCCGACATCATTTCGTTGGCGGCCGGACCGCGATAGTGCTCGGCGATTGCCCGATAGGCGGACTCGCCGCCGCCGAGCTTGCTGCAGATTGCCGCGGAAAGGTTGAGCGTGGTGACGGTAAAGTCGCTGTAGATGGCGGGCGCGCACTGGTCAGGCTTGCGATGGACGATGTAACGGGTGAGATACGAGCGGTTGGAAGAGCATTTCTCGAGCAGGGTACTGCCGAGATAAGAGTTTCCATTGATGAGCATTCGGGCGATCTCGAGATGTTTAAGACCGCCGAACGAGCGAATATCGTTATAGAGGACCGAGCAAGGCGTCTCTGCTGCCACGGATACCTCCTTTGATTGCTTCCTAGCCAATATGGCGATAGGAATTAATGGCTCCCGGTGGGCGACGTATTAAATGGCTGCGCAATATACAGCGTAACCAAAGCAACATTATAGGCCACATGTTCGAAATTGCAGGAAGACTGAGAGATTTGGTTTGGACTGGACGGAAATCCCCCTCTGTCTTGATCTATAACAATTAGGACCGATTTTACTCGGTAACTGTTACAGATTGAGACGTTTGTGAACCGTGTCGACCGTTTGTCTCGATCTGTAACACGTAGAGGAAGATTTGCCCTGTAGATGTTACAGATTGAGACAATCGGCCGGGCCCACCTCGAGCCCGCCCCGTTCGCTTCGTCATCTGTGGTTTACGTGGGGGCATGCGATGCACGGGTATACTAACCAGCGGCGAATCTGCTCCATCGCTTAGAGCTGCTGCGTCTGGACGGCGCGTGATAGGGCTGCCAAAGCGATCGCCAGCGTGCTGAGCAACGTCCTCTCTGTGCGCACCCGTTTTTGTATGTATTAGCGCACTACCAAGCACGCCCGCGCGGCCGCATGCCGTGCCCATTGCGCGTGCAGATAAGGAACAACAACATATGCGTAATTCTGTATCTGACGTCACCGACGCCGAGATCCTGGACGAGGCCCGCGAGGCCATGACCCAGGCTGCCTTCGATGCCGCCGATGAGGCCAATGCTGCCCAGGCCGTCGAGTCCGCTACCGAGAGCCTGCCCGCCTTTGACGAGCTGGGACTTTCGGACGAGATGCTTCGTGCTATCGAGAACCTGGGCTACACGGCGCCAACGCCTGTTCAGGCCGGCTCCATCCCCGTGGTGCTCGAGGGCCGTGACCTGCTTGCCGCCGCTCAGACCGGCACCGGCAAGACGGCTGCCTTTTTGCTGCCGACCATGAACAATCTGGAGCACATCGCTTCTCCCAAACCCGTGCGCGAGCGCGGCGGCCGCAACCGCCGTCGCGGTGTTAAAAAGCCCGAGGGCAACGGCCGCGGCCCCGTGATGCTCGTCATCACCCCTACGCGCGAGCTTGCCCAGCAGATCGACGAGGTCGCAAGCAAAATCGCTGACGTCACCGGCCATGTTGCCGTGACCGTCGTGGGCGGCGTGAGCTACAAGCCGCAGACCGCGGCACTTAAGTACGGCTGCGACATCCTGGTCGCAACGCCGGGCCGTCTGGTCGATCTGATCGAGCAGGGTGCCTGCCACCTGGGCGAGGTCAAAGTGCTGGTACTCGACGAGGCCGACCGCATGCTCGATATGGGCTTTTTGCCCGCCGTCCGCCGCATTGTGCGCGAGACGCCGGCCGAGCGCCAGACGCTGCTGTTCTCGGCGACCCTCGACGAGGAGGCCGTGGGCGAGATCACCGATCTAGTGAGCGACCCGGCCCGCGTGGAGATCGCGCCCGCTACGTCGACCGCCGACACCGTCGACCAGTTTGTATTCCCGGTGTCCATCGAGGCCAAGAACAACCTGCTGCCCGAGTTCCTCAAGAAGGAGGGCCCGGAGCGCACTATCGTCTTCATGCGCACCAAGCACCGCGCCGACAGCTGCTGCCGTCGTCTGGAGCGTAAGGGCATCAAGGCCGCCGCGATTCACGGCAACCGCAGCCAGGCCCAGCGCGAGCGTGCCCTTTCGGCCTTCCGCGACGGTACCGTCGACGTGCTGGTGGCAACCGATGTTCTCGCCCGCGGCATCGACATTAGCGACGTGCGCTACGTCGTGAACTTTGACGTGCCGGCCGAGCCGACCGACTACATCCACCGTATTGGCCGTACGGGCCGTGCCGGTGAGCTGGGCTGGGCCATCACGTTTGTGACCGAGCAGGACGTCGACGAGTTCTACGAGATCGAGAAGCTCATGGACAAGACGGCCGATATTTACGAAGCCGGCGACCTGCACGTGGGTCCCAACCCGCCCGCCGTTGACCCCGAGCGCGATCCTGCCGCCTTTAAGGTGAAGAAGAAGACCAAGCGCGGCAAGTCCAAGAGCAAGAAGAAGCTTGAGCAGGCGCGTCGCGACGGCAAACGCAACGGCGATGACTACGGCGATGTGGCCGGTCGTTCCAACCGCGGTCGCGACGAGCGTCGCGGCGATGGCGAGCGTCCGAGCCGTCCCAAGCGCGGCGGCAAGACCCGCGTGCGCGAAGGCGTTCAGGCTCGCGTGGACGAGGCTGTTGAGAGCGTGGCCCGCGAGGTGGCTGCCGAGGAGCGCGGCGGTGCTGTCGAGCAGGCCCCGCGTGGCAACCGTGCCGAGCGTCGTGCCAAGCAGTTCCAGGGCGAGGCACATCGCCGCCGCCGCGAGGACGAGGATCGCGGTGGCCGTCGTCGTGTCGAGCGCGAGGACGAGGGCCGCGGTTCGCGCGGTGGCAAGCGCGGTTCGGGCGACCGCCGTCGTTCCGGTCGTGATGACGAGCGCGGCGGCCGTGACGAGCGTCGCGGCGGCGAGGGTCGTGGTGAGCGTGCTGCCCGTGGCGGTGAGTCCCGTGGCGGCAAGCGCTTTGAAGAGCGCGGTAGCCGCGGCGGCGAGCGTCGCGAGGGTGCTCGCGGCAATGGCGGCCGCGGCGGCGCTGGTCGTTCTAACGAGTTGCGCGACCGTCGTGATCCGCGTGCCAGCCGCGATCGTCGCGATGACTGGCGCAACTACGACGATACCCGCGAAGAGCGTCGCGGCGGCTACCGTGGTGGTCGCGGCGGCAACCAGGCCGGTTCCCGTGGCGGCCGCGCCGGCGGTCGCGATAACCGCGGCAGCTATGGCAACAGCCGTGGCGGCAAGCGTGGTAGCAGCTCCCGTCGTCCCGGTGACGGCGGCGGCAAGCGCAAGTAACATACGCATCGCCCGCTAGAGCGAGGTGAACCAAGGGTCCCGAGCAACTACGCTCGGGGCCCTTTTTGCTTGTCGTATCCGATCGCTAGTTCAAATGTGATTTCCTCGGGAATGCATCTAGAGGATGCCGTGGACCTGTTTTCTGCCATGCGGCAATGGGTCCCATGGGGTGCGCCGTGCATTTTTTGGAGTATTCTGCAGTTCGAGTTGTCTGCATATGATCCGACGTCGCCAACGGTGGCCTTCGGATATCCCTGGCGAGCGTTCTGAGTCAGATTTCGCCGTTTTCCGGAGCAGGGGCGCGTATTTTCGCCATGTCGGGACTTAGAATGATACGGCGCCCTACAGTTTTGCCCACCCGCGGCGGTGCTAGCGTGGTCACGTTGCAGAATACTCCGTTTTTTGCACGGGCCAGGATGGGGTACCTCAGGAGAACACAGCGGTATTCCGTAAATATATACAATCTGTACCATAATTTATGCAAAATGAAGAGGCAGACAGCGTAGGGTGGGTGCATTGGGGTGCTTGGTGCATTAAAACGGGGACCCCACGTGCCGTATACTCTGGCTGGATGTGAAAACGGCTTGACGCGTTGCTGAGCGTAGGGGGAGGGTGTCTAGATGAGCGTATTCGAAATTGTGTTTAGTCCGACGGGTGGAACGGAGAAGGTGTCTTGCCTTGTGGCTGGAGCGCTGGACAAGAATACTGTTACCGTCGATCTGACCGATAGCGGGTTGGATTTCCACGAGGTCTCGATGACGAAGGACGACGTGGCTGTTATCTCCGTGCCGGCGTATGCCGGTAGAATCCCGGCTGTGGTGGCTGACCGGTTGGGCATGGTGCGCGGCAACGGGGCTCGGGCTGTTTTGGTTTGTGTATACGGAAACCGCGCGTTTGAGGACACGCTCGTAGAGCTGGAGGACGTTGCGAAGCATGCGGGATTCCGGGTGATCGCGGCAGTTGCGGCCATTGCAGAACATTCCATTGCGCGACAGTTTGCTGCCGGTCGTCCGGATGCGCAGGATGCGGCGCAGCTCGCAGAGTTTGCGCAGCAAATTCAGCAAAAGCTGTTGGCTGAGGATGCGTCCGAGCCCTCTATCCCCGGCAATCGTCCTTATAAACAAGCCGGAGGTCACCGCATGGCACCCGAGGCAACAGGGGATTGTGTCTCCTGCGGTGCATGCGCCGCGGCGTGCCCCGTTTGTGCTATCGACAAGGGTGACCCCAAACGAGCAGCTGGCGAGGCGTGCATCTCCTGCATGCGCTGCATTGCCGTATGTCCGCGAGGCGCTCGTAAGCTTGATCCCAACAAGCTATCCGCTGTTTCCCAGATGCTGAGCAAGGTTTGCGTCGTGCGGAAGGAATGCGAGCTCTTTATCTAGCGCAAGTGAGATTGGTGCAAACAAACCTGGCCCTTTTGCACCAAAAACGATCCGTTTTCCTCCGTTCCCAAGGGATCATGTGATCCGAAGGGGACGGAGGAAAACGGATCAAAAAGGAAAAATAGTAAGGCGCTCTTTTTCACATTGAATATTGCAATTTGGTAACGCGTTTTATCAAATATGGCATTTATCTGCGGTAATGTTCTATTTCACCGCTGAGGGTGACATTTCATGCCGCCTGCCGAACTGCGTGGAGACCTAACAACTTTTTAGGTCAGTGTTGTGCGTGTAGCAACTTCGCCCGGCCTCGCCTCCGGGCTGCCATGTGAGAGGGGATCTTATGGCTCGACTGCATGTAATGGAACGCAGCCACGCTCAGGCCGTCATGGACGACCTGCACGATGCGCTCGGACGTCGTCTGGCGGTGAGCTCGCTCGCCCCGTGTCCCGTGGAGTTTACGGCAGCGCTCGTCAACCTGTGCTCCACCCAGAGCTGCGGCAAGTGCACGCCCTGCCGCGTGGGCCTAAGCGCGCTGAGCGACCTGCTCGCCGATGTGCTCGAAGGGCGCGCCGATGAGTCCACACTCAACCTGATTGAGCGCACGGCCCGCACCATCTACCTTTCGAGCGATTGCGCCATCGGCTACGAGGCCGGCGCCATGGCGCTCACGGCCATTCGCGGCTTCCGCGACGATTTTGAGCATCACATTCGCGAGCACTCCTGCGGCTTTGACCGCGAGGCCCGCGTCCCGTGTGTCTCGGGCTGTCCGGCGCACGTCGACATTCCCGGGTACATTTCGCTCGTCGAGGCCGGCCGCTATGCCGATGCCGTCAAGGTCATCCGCAAGAATAACCCGCTGCCGCTCGTCTGCGGCCTGGTGTGCGAGCATCCCTGCGAGATGCATTGCCGCCGTGGCATGGTCGACGACCCCATGAACATCCTCGCCCTCAAGCGCTTTGCCGTTGAGCACAGTGACCTCAACGATTACAAGCCCAGCGTGGCCGACAATACCGGCAAGCGCATCGCCGTGATCGGCGGCGGCCCGGCCGGCCTTTCCTGCGCCTACTACCTGGCCGTGATGGGCCATAAGGTGACCATCTATGAGCAGCGCCACCACCTGGGCGGCATGCTGCGCTATGGCATTCCGAGCTACCGTCTGCCGCGCGAGCGCCTGCAGGCCGAGATCGACTGGATCTTGAGCGCCGGCATCGACGTGGAACTCGACCACTCCGTCAACGGCGAGGAGCTTGCCCGCCTGCGCGACGAGTTCGATGCCGTTTACCTGGCCATTGGCGCCCACAACGATAAGAAGCTCGGCCTTCCGGGCGAAGAGGCGCTCGGTGTGGAGTCGGCCGTCAAGATGCTGCGTGCCATTGGAGACGACGAGCTGCCCGACCTGAGCGGCCAGCGCGTGTGCGTCATCGGCGGCGGCAACGTGGCCATGGACGTGGCTCGCTCTGCCGTGCGCTGCGGTGCCGAAAAGGTGAGCATCGTCTACCGCCGTCGAATCTGCGACATGACGGCCCAGGATGCCGAGATTGCCGGCGCCCAGGCCGAGGGCTGCGAGGTTCTGGAGCTCACCGCCCCGCTCGCTATCGAGACGGGCGAGGAAGGTCGCGTGAGTGGCCTGCGCGTGCAGCCGCAGATTATCGGTGAGCCCCGTCGTGGGCGTCCGGCCCCGCGTGCCGCCGCCACGCCCGAGCGCGTCATTCCCTGCGAGCGCGTGTTCGTGGCCATTGGCCAGGACATCGATTCCAAGCCGTTTGAGGACATGGGCATCGCCTGCAAGTGGGGCTGCGTGGTCACCGATTCGGACGGCGCCGTGCCTAACTTCGATGGCCTCTTTAGCGGCGGCGACTGCCAGACCGGCCCCGCCACCGTCATCCGGGCCATCAACGCCGGCCGCGTGGCTTCGGCAAATATCGACCGCTACCTGGGCTTCGACCACAAGATCAAGCTCGACGTTGAGCTGCCGACCGTGCAGTTTAAGGGCAAGCACGAGTGCGGCCGCTGCGAGCTGAGCGAGCGCGAGGCCGGCGAGCGCATTCACGATTGGAATCTGGTCGAGCAGGGTCTCACCGAGCAGGAGGCGCGCCAGGAGGCGAGCCGCTGCCTGCGCTGCGACCACTTTGGCTTTGGCGCGTTCCGCGGAGGGAGGAACCTGGAATGGTAGAGCTCAACAAAACCACCGTCGGCGACAACAGCGAAAACGGAGCGCACAACATGGTCAAGCTCACTATCGATAATTGCGAGGTCGTGGTTCCCGAGCATACCACGATCCTGGATGCGGCCAAGTCCGTCGGCATCCAGATTCCCACCCTGTGCTATCTGCGCGATCTGAACGAGATCGGTGGCTGCCGCGTGTGCGTGGTCGAGGTTGAGGGCTGCGACCAGCTGGTTGCCGCCTGCAACAACTACGTGCTCGACGGCATGGTGGTCCACACCAACAGCCCCAAGGCCCGCGAGGCCCGTCGCACCAACGTGCAGCTGCTGCTGTCCCAGCACGATTCGCAGTGCACGAGCTGCGTGCGCAGCGGCAACTGCAACCTGCAGACCATCGCCAACGACCTGGGCATTTTCTATCTGCCGTATCAAAGGCATTTGGCGGGCGAGGGCTGGGATTTCGATTTCCCCATCATCCGCGAAAACGACAAGTGCATTAAATGCATGCGCTGCATCAAGGTGTGCGAGAGCGTGCAGGGCCTAGGGATTTGGGACCTGACCAACCGCGCCACACATACCGCCGTGGGTACCCGCGGGCGCGCACCGATCGGCAAGACCGATTGCGTCGCGTGCGGCCAGTGCATTACGCATTGTCCGACGGGCGCACTGCGCGAGCGCGACGATACCGAGACCGTGTTTGACGCGCTCGCTAATCCCGACAAGATCGTGCTGGTGCAGATCGCGCCTGCCGTGCGCAGCGCCTGGGGCGAGGAACTCGGCATTCCGCGCGAGGAGGCCACCGTTGAGCGCCTGGCTTGCGCGCTGCGCCGCGTTGGCTTTGAGTACGTGTTCGACACCGATTTCTCGGCCGACCTCACCATTATGGAGGAGGGCTCCGAGCTGCTCGAGCGCCTGGGCGCCGTCGCCAAGGGCGAGGGTGACAGTCGCGGCTGGCCCATGTTTACGAGCTGCTGCCCGGGCTGGGTGCGCTTTGTGAAGGCGCGCTATCCGGAGTTTGTCGACAGCCTTTCCACGTCAAAGTCGCCGCAGCAGATGTTCGACGCCATCGCCAAGACCTACTACGCCAAGGTGCTGGGCGTGGAGCCCGAGCGCTTGTTCGTGGTGTCCGTTATGCCGTGCACGGCCAAGAAGGCCGAGTGTGCGCTGCCGAGCATGGTGGGCGAGGACGGCACGCCCGACGTGGACGTTGCGCTGACGGTGCGCGAGATGGTGCGCATGATCCGCGCGAGCCACGTGAGCGTGGACACGCTGGTCGAGGAGCCGCTCGACACGCCGCTGGGCTTTGGCACGGGCGCAGGCGTGATCTTTGGCGCCACGGGCGGTGTGATGGAAGCCGCTGTGCGCTCGGCCTATTACCTGGTGACGGGCAAGAACCCGGATGCCGATTTCTTTACCGACGTGCGCGGACTCGACGGCTGGAAGGAAGCCGTCGCCGATATCGATGGCACTAAGGTGCGCGTCGCCGTGGCACACGGGCTGGGCAACGCCGCCCGCCTGCTCGACGCGATTCGCGACGGCCGTGTGAGCTATGACTTCGTTGAGGTTATGGCGTGCCCGGGCGGCTGCGTCGGTGGCGGCGGTCAGCCCATTCACGACGGCTGCGAGCTGGCAGCCGAGCGCGGTCAGGTGCTGTGGGGCCTGGACGCCGCTGCGGACATTCGCTTCTCGCACGAGAACCCCGATGTTCAGGCATGCTATCGCGAGTTCTTGGGTGCGCCGCTCTCGCCGCTGGCCGAGGAGTTGCTGCATACCGACCATCATGCGTGGACGATGCCCAACGAGGGGGCGTGCTAGCGATGCGTGCGTTTGATGCTGAGATGACGCGCCGAGGATTTGCCTCGGCGCTCGCCGCGGGCGCCCTGTCGCTTGCGCTCGCGGGCTGTGGCGGCGGGGCTGCCGGTGCCGGGTCTGCCGCGGGCTCGGCTGCCGGGTCTGCCGCTGACGGTGCCGCTGCCGAGCCGGTTGAGGTGCACGTCGCCTCGCTCAAGGGTCCGACGTCGATTGGGCTGGTGCAGTTTATGGACCAGGCGGCCGACGGTGCCACGGACAATGAGTTCGACTTTGCGATCAACACTGCCGCCGACGAGATTGTGCCCAAGGTCATTCAGGGCGATATCGATATCGCCCTGGTGCCCGCCAACGTGGCGAGCGTACTCTACAACAAGACCGAGGGTGCGGTGCAGGTCATCGATATCAACACGCTGGGCGTGCTGAACGTGGTGACGGGTAACGCGGACGTTACTTCGTTTGGCGATCTGGCGGGCCATACCGTCTACATGACGGGCAAGGGCACCACGCCGGAGTACGTCATGAACTACCTGTTGGAGCGCGCGGGCCTGACCGGCCAGGTGGCGCTTGAGTTTAAGAGCGAGCCCACCGAGGTGCTGTCGGCCCTGCTTGCCGATCCGTCTGCCGTGGGCGTGCTGCCCGAGCCGTTCAAGACCGCTGCCATCGCAAAGAGCGAAGGCAAGTTGTCGGCTCCGGTAAGCCTGACCGATGTGTGGGATGAGCTGGCGGGTGACACGGGCTCGCGCCTGCTGACGGGCGTGACCGTGGTGCGCCGTGCCTTTGCCGAGGAGCATCCCGAGGCCGTGGCGGAATTCCTGAGCTGCCATGCTGCGAGCGTTGAGGCCGTGAACGCGGCGCCGGCGGACTGGGCTCAGGCCGTGGTCGATGCGGATATCGTGGATAACGCCGCGATTGCCGAAAAGGCGATTCCCGGGTGCATGCTCGTGTGCCAGACGGGGAGGGATATGAAGGCGGCGCTCGGTGGGTACCTGCAGGTGCTGGCCGATGCGGACGCGAGCGCCGTGGGCGGCAAGCTCCCGGCTGACGATTTCTACTACATGGAGTAGCCCGTGCGTGCGTTTGCTCGACAAATGACAGAGCGTATGAAGGCGGTGGCGGCAGCAGGTGCCGTTGCCGCCTTTTGGCTTGCCGTGTGGGTGCTGATGGCGGGTTTCGTGGCGCAGCCGTTGATTTTGCCGGGGCCGGGCGCTGTCGTGGTGGCGTTGCTGCGACTGGTATGCGATGCCGGCACATGGGCGATTCTGGCAGGCTCGGGTGCGCGAATCTTGGGCGGGCTGGCGCTTGCCGCGGTGTGCGGCGGCGTACTGGCGGGAGTCTCGGTGCGATCGCTGACGTTTGCCCGCTTGGTGGCGCCGGCGCTTTCGTTTGTTAAGGCGACACCGGTTGCCTGCGTGGTGGTCCTGCTGCTCATTTGGTTGGGGTCGGCGCGCGTGAGCATTGCGGCGGTCTTTTTGATGGCACTTCCGGGCGTGTATTTTTCGCTGGTCGAGGGCTTGGCGCAAGCGGATAAGCCGCTGGAGCAGATGTTTCGTCTGCATGGCGTGCGGGGTTGGCGTCTGTTTTGCGCCCACACCTGGCGCGAGGTCCTGCCGTTTGTGCTTTCGTGTTCCCGCGCCGTGATTGGCATGAGCTGGAAGGCCGGCGTGGCGGCGGAGCTGATCGGCATGGCGGTGGGGCACCGTGGGTGAGCGCATCTATCAGGCAAAGCTGCTCATCGAGACGGCGGACCTGCTGGCGTGGACCGTGTTGGTCGTTGCTGCCTCGTGGGCGTGCGAGCGCGTGCTGGTGTGGTTGCTGCGAGCTTCGGGGCCCGCGGCGTGGCGTGCTGCCGTGTGGGCACATGGGCGTGGTACTCGCGGGCATTCGGGCGACTCTGCTGGCGCAGGCGCTGCGGCGGAGCTTGCGCTTGCCGTGGGCGATCGTGCGCCCTGGGCGGCGGCGCTCGACGGTCTGGCGCTTCGTGTGCCCGCCGGTGGACGTACCTGCGTGATGGGCGCCTCGGGTGTGGGCAAGTCGACGTTGCTTGCGCTGGCGGCGGGGGAGTGCGCGCCGTGCTCGATGGTGTTTCAGGATGTACGCCTGGTCGAGGACGCTTCTGCCTTGGATAACGTACTGGCGTGTGCCGACGCGCACGTGGACGCCTCGAGTGCCGCAGCCCTGTTGCACCTGCTGGTACCGGGGATCGATGTACATGCTCGTGTGGCCGAGCTCTCGGGCGGGCAGCGCCGTCGCGTCGAGATTGCCCGAGCCCTGCTGTGCCCGGGCGGCGCCGTTATTCTGGACGAGCCCTTTACCGGTCTAGATACCGCCGCACGCGACGCATGCGCCGAGGTCGTGCTCGACCTGCTCGACGGCCGCATGCTCCTGCTCGCCACGCACGATGTCGCCGACGCTCAGGCCCTCGATATCTCGGACATCATCACGCTCTAAATACTAACTCAGCTACAAAATGATTCGTTTTCCTCCGTTCCCATGGGGTCGGGTGTGGTATTCTATCTGCGGGGTAATATTTAGGAATACCAAGTAATACCAACGCCGCAGAAACAAACTCCGGATGCGGGCCAATCGGGTTGCCTTCACAGCCCGTCGCCCAGCCGCGTGGCCCGCATCTATCCGCACTACCGTCGTTTCAAAAAGGAAGCGCCATGGCAGAACACATGACCCCCGTAGTCGCGAAGGTCTTGCCCGAGGAGAAGGCAGCCTTCGCGGCGGCAACTCAGCTCGTGGGCACCACGCCGTCCAACGCCATCCGCATGTTTATCGCCGCGTTCAATCGCTGCGGCACCTTTCCGTTTGACATCTCGCCCAACGGGGCCTTTGGCAAAGAGTGTCCTCAACAGCTAGTCGTTGAAGAACGTCCCCAATGACTAGTCGTCGGGAGGAGGTCGGCATGCTCAATGCGATGATTTGGGCGCTTGCCTGTTTTGGCGTCGTCGCTGCCGATATTGCCCTGAGCGTGGTTTTGTTTTCCGCTCTGGGCGTCGCGTCAGTGTTCATGGGTTTTTCGATCGATGACCTCGGCATTCAATTGCTTCAGGCTGCCGCGCAGATGGCGTCGTTTTTGATGGCGCTGCTGTGGTGGCGTTATCTGTGGCCGCGTTCGTTTATGGCACGCCGGCAAAGCGAGCACCCGCTCGGCGGGGGAGCGCGTGGGGCGTGGAAACGCATCGCCTGCGTTATCGTGATTGGCCTTGCCCTGCAGGTGGTCGTTGGTTACGTGACCGACGCCGCGCTGTCGCTGTTGCCCGAGGCCGCGGCCGACTACAGCGAGCTTGTC
Organism: Collinsella aerofaciens; assembly: GCF_028206995.1. Lineage (GTDB taxonomy): Bacteria > Actinomycetota > Coriobacteriia > Coriobacteriales > Coriobacteriaceae > Collinsella > Collinsella aerofaciens_AQ. The sequence continues at coordinate 88,448 of NZ_JAQLFL010000001.1, forward strand.
GAGGAAACAGGCATGGGCGACACCAGCTATCTCGCCGTCCTGACTACGGTGCTCGGCGCCCCATTTTGTGAAGAGCTGCTGGTGCGCGGCATTATTTTTGAGTTTTCGCTCCGAGCGTTTAATCCGCAGTGCCGCCCACTTTGGAAGCGCCGGCGTCGTGCGAGCGCGCAAGGCGGCGCCATGGTGCCCTGGGCGGCCCCAAGCACGTGGGGTATCGCCGCGGCGATTGTGCTGCAGGCGGCCATCTTTGGCTTTATGCATATGAACTGGGTGCAGGGCTGCTACGCCGGCGCCGCCGGCCTCATCTTTGGTTGGGTGCTCGTGACGACCGGAAAGCTCCGCTACACGATCCTGCTGCACTTTGCCTTTAATGCCGGGTCGTATCTCATGACGTTGCTCTGGTTTGTGAACACGCCGCTCGATGTGGCAATTACGGTCGCTATCGCCGGCGTCATCCTCGTTGAGGCGATGCGCTCGCTGCGCCACGCGTGTGGGATGGACGCAGCGAGCGCACCGCTTCCCTAGTTGCGCCTGCCGCCTCCGTTGGCACCCTGACGCCCCTGAGCTGCACGGTTGCGCCCGGCAGTGTTCTGCGCGCGCGACATGCCGCTGTGCCCCTTGCTGCCCTTAGGCCCCTTGCCAGCGGCGCCACCGTGGGCCTTGCCGCCCTTCTTGCCTGCGCCATGCCCACCGCCAGCAGACGTCTCGCCCGGGCGCGGCGGCACGGGACGGATCAGGCAATGCTTGGTGTAGCCGATCAGGTCGCGACGGCAAGCCTTTTCCAGCGCCTCGCGTACCAGCTTGTAGTTCTCGGGCTTGCGATACTGGATGAGCGCGCGCTGCATGGCCTTCTCGTGCGGGTCGCGCGCCACATAGATCGGTTTCATGGTGCGCGGGTCCACGCCGGTGTAGTACATGCACGTCGACATGGTGGACGGTGTGGGGTAGAAGTCCTGCACCTGCTCGGGCATGTAACCCATGTCGCGCACGGCTTCGGCAAGGTCCACGGCTTCCTTCATGGTCGAGCCGGGGTGGCTCGAGATCAGATACGGCACCACGTACTGCTTGAGTCCGTATTCGCGATTCAAGCGTTCAAATTTACGGCAGAATGCGTCGTAGACAGCTCGGCTCGGCTTGCCCATCACGGACAGTACCGCGTCGCTCACGTGCTCGGGCGCTACGCGCAGCTGGCCCGAGACATGGTGTTCCAGCAGCTCGCGCAAAAACTCGTCCGAGGCATCGGCCATGGTGTAGTCAAAGCGGATGCCGCTGCGGACGAAGACCTTCTTGACGCCCGGCAGCTGGCGCAGGTCGCGCAGCAGCTGCGTGTAGCCGGTCTCGTCGACCACCATGTTCTTGCACACGCTCGGCCACAGGCAGCGCTTGTTCTTGCACACGCCGTGCTTGAGCTGCTTGTCGCAGGCGGGGCGGCTAAAGTTGGCCGTCGGTCCGCCCACGTCGTTGATATAGCCCTTAAACTCGGGATCGCGCGTGAGCAGCTCGGCCTCGCGCATGATCGAGTCGTGGCTGCGCATCTGCAACACGCGGCCCTGGTGGAAGGTGAGGGCGCAAAACGAGCACTCACCAAAACAGCCGCGGTTGGAGCTTATGGAAAACTTGATCTCAGCAAAGGCCGGCACGCCGCCCGCCGCGTCGTAATCGGGATGCCAGTCGCGTGCGTAGGGGAGTTCGGCCACCTCGTCCATCTCATCGGTAGTGAGCGTCGCCGACGGCGGGTTTTGCACCACATAGACGCTGTTGGGGTAGGGCTCTACCAGGCGATGCCCGGTGATGGGGTCCATATTCTGTTGCTGCACGTTAAAGCTGCGCGCGTAGTTGAGCTTGTCGGCGGCAAGGTCGTCCCAGCTGGGCAGCAGGTCGTAGTCGTAGACCTCGTCGAGCGAGCTGGTGCGGTAGACGGTGCCATTGATATAGGTAATCTGATCGATGGGCAGCCCCGCGTCGAGCGCGTCGGCGATCTCGACGATCGCGTGCTCGCCCATGCCGTAGATGAGGATGTCGGCGCCCGAGTCGAGCAGCACCGAGCGCTTGAGCTTATCCTGCCAGTAGTCGTAGTGGGCCAGGCGGCGCAGGCTCGCCTCGATGCCGCCGATGATGATGGGGGCGTCCTTGAACGTCTGACGGATGAGATTGCCGTAGACCGTGACGGCACGGTTGGGGCGGTGACCTTCCTCGCCGCCGGGGGTATAGGCGTCGGTGTGGCGGCGGTGCTTGGTCACCGAATAGTGGTTGACCATGGAGTCCATGTTGCCGGCACTGACCAAAAAGCCCAGGCGTGGCTCACCGAGCACGCTGATGCTGGCGGGATCGGTCCAGTCGGGTTGGCAGATGATGCCCACTTTGTAGCCGTGCGCGTCGAGTACGCGGCTGATGATGGCCATACCAAAGCTGGGGTGGTCCACGTAGGCGTCGCCGCAGATGTAGACGAAGTCACACTGGTCCCAGCCGCGCGCGTCCATATCGGCGCGGCTGACGGGGAGGAACTTATCGCGGCCCGGGCGCCAGGGACGGGCGGGCGCTGCCGGGGTATGAGCGGCGTGGCCGCCCTGGGCCTTGCCGCCGCGCTTTTGCTGCTGGCCGCGCTGGGCATGCTTGCCGTGCTGGTTGTGCTGAGCGTCCTGGGGCTTTTTTGCCACGATTCCTCCCGTTGTTAGTATGCTGCACGTAATTGTAACCAGTCTTTTTGGGACGGCGCTAAAAAGACTGGTGGAGTACATGGGCTGGCGGATCGGCGTGTCGGTGCGGGTGTCGGCGCCGCGCCCGCTGTTTGTTTCCAGACTGTGTATCTGCGCGTTGGAGAACCCGTCTCGCGCGCACGCCATGTTGTCAATGGGTTACAGTATGAACGGCGGCTATGTTTCCGCCAACGCACGAGAGAGTCGTCAACAAGGAGGATGCACGACGATGCAGCGTGCCAAACAGATATCGGAGTCTATTGAGCTGGGCATCATCTTGGCGCTCGCCGGTGGCTTTATGGACGTGTATTCGTACATTGGGCGCGACCATGTTTTCGCCAACGCGCAGACAGGCAACATCCTGCTCGTGGGCGTGAGCATCTCGGAGGGCAACTGGGCGCTGGCGGGACGCTATTTCTTCCCCGTGGTGTCGTTTGCCGTGGGCATTATGCTTGCCGACTTGGTGCACGAGCGGTTTGGCAGCGTGATTCACTGGCGCCAGGTGACGGTGTTTTTTGAAGCCGTTATCTTGCTGGGCGTGAGCTTTATCCCCGGTGGCGGTTACAACCTGCTCGCCAACTGCCTTACCTCGTTTGCCTGCGGCATGCAAGTTGAGAGCTTCCGCAAGATCCACGGTCACGGCATCGCTACGACCATGTGTATCGGCAACTTGCGCAACGCGCTGCAAAACGTGGACGATTACATCATCACCCACAGGCGCGGCTTTTTGGAAAACGGCCTGCTGTACTTTGGCGTGATCTTTACCTTTGTGTTTGGCGCCGTGTTGGGCAACTGGTGCATTGAGCGCATGGGCCTGCACGCCATCGTCGTGGCGAGCTTGCTGCTGTTTGTCGCGTTTGCCATCATGTTCATCGACCGCGAGCGCGACTTGCGCTTACGCTGGAAGGTTGCGGCCGAGGCTTGGAAAGAGGGCTGCCGAAAGTAACCGAATGCGGCAAAGGGGCTGTCCCTTTGCCGCAATATTTTTCATCGTCTGTTGAAACGCTTTAAATAGTTTGACGTTCTCACGCGTTTTTTGTTTCAAAAGCGTTAGGATGGGACTCATAGCGTGGAGCGTAATGGATGCCCCGCACACGATGGGAGGCTATCAATGGCTAATCGTTTCGTTCTCAATACCATCTCTTATCATGGTTCCGGCGCCATCAAGGAGATCCCCGGCGAGCTCCAGCGTCGCGGCTACAAGAAGATCTTCGTCTGCTCCGACCCCGATCTGGTCAAGTTTGGCGTTACCGCTAAGGTGACCGACGAGCTCGACGCCGCCGGCATCGCTTGGAGCCTCTACTCCGAGATCAAGCCCAACCCCACGATTCAGAACGTCAAGGACGGCGTCGAGGCCTTCAAGGCCGCCGAGGCTGACGCTATCGTGACCATCGGTGGCGGCTCCTCCATGGACACCGCCAAGGCCATCGGCATCATCATCAACAACCCCGAGTTCGCCGATGTCCGCAGCCTCGAGGGCGTTGCTCCCACTAAGAACCACGCCGTGTTCACCATCGCCGTGCCGACGACCGCCGGTACCGCTGCCGAGGTGACCATCAACTACGTCATCACCGACCCCGAGAAGGTCCGCAAGTTCGTGTGCGTCGACACCAACGACGCCCCCGAGGTCGCCGTCGTCGACCCCGACATGATGGCTTCCATGCCCGCCGGCCTGACCGCTTCCACTGGTATGGACGCTCTGACCCACGCCATCGAGGGCTACACCACCAAGGGTGCTTGGGAGCTCTCTGACATGTTCCACTTTGAGGCTATTAAGCTGATCAGCGAGAACCTGCGTGACTCCGTCGCCGAGGCCAAGTCCGGCCAGCCCGGCTCCGGCCGCGAGGGCATGGCCCTTGGCCAGTATGTCGCCGGCATGGGCTTCTCCAACGTTGGCCTGGGCATCGACCACGCCATGGCTCACACCCTGTCCGCTCACTACGACACCCCGCACGGCGTCGCTTGCGCCATGCTGCTGCCGATCGCCATGGAGTTCAACAAGCCGGTTTGCGCTGAGCGCCTGGCCAAGGTTGCCGTCGCCATGGGCGTTGACACCACGGGCATGAGCACCGCCGAGGCCGCCGACGCCGCCATCGCCGCCGTCAAGCAGCTCTCCGCCGACGTGAACATCCCGCACGTCTGCGAGGCCATGAAGGCTGACGAGATCGAGGTCCTGGCCAAGGACGCCATGGCCGACGCTTGTTTCCCGGGTAACCCGCGCGAGGCAACGCTCGACGACGTCATCGAGCTCTTCAAGAAGATCTGCCCGGCTGCCTAGCCCAGTTTGGTGGTCCTTCGCCCGTAGGTGTATGGTCTTTTGACGTGCCGCTGGCCCCGCCGTGCTACGCACGGCGGGGCTTTTTGTGCTGCGTCGATGCCCTGAGACGGACAAAACCAAGGCGTACTGCCCGCTGCGGATAGGTGGTGCACTTCCCTGCGTGCATTTTTGGGAGTATTCAACAAGCTCTTAAAAATGCATAACGTTGTGAATGGGCGGTAGTGATCCGCAGGCGCCCATCGACAGCCATTGTGGGCGGGCTATCGATGAGTGGAGGGGGTTGTTACTGAGTTTCTGCTTTGCGACGACCTGCAACACTGCTGTAACCGCGTCGTTTTGTCGTTCGTGATGGGGCCGTTGGGGCCCACGGTGCTGAATACTCCGTTTTTTGCACGGTCCAAGGTGGGGCACCCTGAGACGAAGCAAAAAGATGCCTCATTTCTATGCAAATACCAATAGGATTTATGCAAGATTGAGATTGTAAACCGTGCACGTGCACAAAACCGGTGCGGGGACGTCTGGAGGCGGCTCGGCTCCTGGGGCATTGCACGTGCAGAACGGTTAAAATCGGGACTCGGTCTTAGTTTTACTTGGAAGGATGCATATGACTTCTAATATTGATGCTTCTCTAGAGGAGACGCTCTCCTATATCGCAGGACAGCTTAAGACGCTGACTTCTATCGCTTCGCCTACGGGGTTTACTCGTGCGGCGACTGATTATCTGATGGAGACCCTGCGCGATATGGGGTTTGGGCCTGAGCGTTCTAATAAGGGTAACGTGCTCGTTGAGCTTGGCGGCGAGGGCGAGCCGCTCGTACTGGCGAGCCATGTCGATACCCTAGGCGCCATGGTGCGTTCCATTAAGGACAATGGCCGCCTGCGCCCCACGACGCTCGGTGGGCATCAGTGGTCTACGGCCGATGGCGAGAACTGCACCGTCTACACGCGCGACGGCAATGTCTACACGGGCGTGGTTCTTAACACCGAGCCTTCGGCGCACGTGGCCGACGAGCCGGTCAAGACCATCGAGAAGAACATGGAGATCTTGCTCGACGAGAACGTCGACAGCAAGGACGATGTGCTCGAGCTGGGTATTCAGACCGGCGACATCATCGCTATGGATCCTCGCACGACGGTGACGGAGAGCGGCTACATTAAGAGCCGCTTCCTGGATGACAAGCTATCGGCCGCCATTTTGTTGGGCTTGGCGCGTGCCGTCGCCGCTGGCGAGGTGACGCTTTCGCGTAAGGTTTCGCTGCTCTTTACCGTGTACGAGGAGGTGGGTCACGGCGGCGCCTTCGTGCCGGCCGACACGCGCGAGATGATCAGCGTTGACATGGGCTGCGTGGGCGACGACCTAGGCTGCACCGAGCACATGGTGTCGATCTGCGCCAAGGATTCGGGCGGTCCGTACAACTACGACCTGGTGACGGCGCTGTCCAATATCGCGCGCGAGCTTGAGCTCGATTACGCTATCGACGTGTATCCGCATTACGGTTCGGACGTCGAAGCCACGCTCTCTGCCGGCTACGACATTCGCCATGGTCTGATCGGCCCCGGCGTGTATGCGAGCCACAACTACGAGCGTAGCCACATGGACGGCGTGCGCAACACCTTCGAGCTCGTCCGCGCCTACGTACAGCGCTAGCGATGCAGCGGCCTCGGCTGATACGGCAGTACCGACCGAGGCCGTCCTCTCTAAGTTGCGGTGAAATAGGGACTGTTTGGCGGTTTTAAACGCTTAAACAGTCCCTATTTCACCGCAATTTATGAAGGGGATGGGGCTACTTAAGTGCGCCGGTCACCGTGCCGCCGCCGAGGACGATGTCGCCGTGGTAGACTACAACGGCCTGGCCGGGGGCGATGGCTCGCTGCGGCTCGTCAAAAGTCAGCAGCATTTGCCCGTCTTCGCCGCGCGTAAGGGTCGCTGCTTGGTCTTTCTGACGGTAACGGTACTTGGCGCCCACGCGAATGCCGCCGGCATCGAGTTCTGCCTCCATGCGGTCGGCAGGGGCGCTCCAGATCCAGTCGTCGGCCGTGAGTGCTGTGGCCGTTAGGTCCTCGGCCTCGCCCAGATGCACGGTGTTGTTGGCGGCATCGACGCCCGTCACATACACGGGATGCGCCATCGCGACGCCCAAGCCCTTGCGCTGGCCGATGGTATAGCGCAACGCGCCGTTATGGCGTCCGACCACGCTGCCGTCGCGCCACACAATGTCGCCCGGTGCAGCGGGATGTCCGCAGCGGCGCTCGATATAGCCCGCGTAGTCACCGTCTGGAATAAAGCAGATGTCCTCGCTTTCGGCCTTCTGGGCGTTGGTAAAGCCTTGCTCGGCGGCTATGCGGCGCACGTCGCGCTCTTTGTCTAGGCCTGCCAGCGGAAAGATCGTGTGCGCCAGGCGCTCCTGCGTAAGCGAATATAAAAAGTAGCTCTGGTCCTTTTTGGGATCTTCGCCGCGATGCAGCTGCCAGGTGCCGTCTACTGTCTGGCTTGTTTTGGCGTAATGACCCGTTGCGATGTAGTCGCAGCCCATGTCCAGCGCCGCACCGAGCAACGTGCCAAACTTTATGTGGCGGTTGCAGATGATGCACGGGTTGGGCGTCAGCCCCTCCTGGTAGGCGTTCACAAAGCGCTCGATAACGCTGTGGTCGAAGGTCTGCTGCAAGTCGAGCACATGGTGGGGTATCCCCAGACGCTCGGCGACGGCCTTCGCATCGGCGATGTCGCGGTCGACCTTACTCATGCCCGTGGCGGGATCGGGCGCGGGGCAGGTGAGGCGCATGGTGGCGCCGACGCATTCGTAGCCCTGGCTTTTGAGCAGGTACGCGGTCACGCTGGAATCGACGCCGCCGCTCATGGCGACGAGCACGCGCTTGTTGTGCATGGGGAGGTTCTCCTTGGTGGCATGTGGCCAAAAAAGAAAAGCGGCGCGGGAGGCTGGTTCCGCGCCGCAGACATTGTAGCAAGTTCGGGCGTCTCGTGGGACACCCTGATTGGATGGGCTCAGACTGCCGGGAGAGAGGAGACCGGCTCGTCCGTGGGCTCAACCTATGGGCGACAGGCCCTAGTCCTGGAAGAGCGCCGTGGACAGGTAGCGCTCGCCGGTGTCGGCAAGCAGGGCCACGATGGTCTTGCCCTCGTTCTCGGGGCGCTTGGCCAGCTGCAGCGCGGCCCACACGGCGGCGCCGGACGAAATGCCCACGAGCACGCCCTCCTTGTGGCCCACGGCGCGGCCGGTCGCAAAGGCGTCGTCGTTCTCGACGGGGATGATCTCGTCATAGACCTGGGTGTCGAGGACGTCGGGCACAAAACCGGCGCCGATACCCTGGATCTTGTGCGGGCCGGCTTGGCCCTTGGAGAGCACCGGGGAAGTGGCGGGCTCGACGGCGACGACCTTGATTTCGGGGTTCTGCTCCTTAAGGAACTCACCCACGCCGGTCACGGTGCCGCCGGTTCCAACGCCGGCGACGAAGATGTCGACCTCGCCGTCGGTGTCATCCCAGATCTCGGGGCCGGTCGTGGCCTTGTGGATGGCGGGGTTGGCGGGGTTCACAAACTGGCCGGCGATGATGCTGTTTGGCGTCTCCTTCTGCAGTTCCTCGGCCTTGGCGATGGCGCCCTTCATGCCCTTGGAACCGTCGGTGAGCACGAGCTGTGCGCCATATGCCTGCATAAGCTTGCGGCGTTCGACGGACATAGTCTCGGGCATGGTGATGATCACCTTGTAGCCGCGAGCCGCCGCCACCGAGGCGATGCCGACGCCGGTGTTGCCACTCGTGGGCTCGATGATGGTGTAGTCGCCGCCGCGCACGAGCTTGCCGGCCTTCTCGGCCTCGTCGATCATGTTCTTGGCGACGCGGTCTTTGACGGAGCCGGCGGGGTTGAAGTATTCCAGCTTGACGAGCACGCGGGCCTTGAGGTCCTCATCGGCCTCAAAGTGAGTGAGCTCCAGAAGCGGAGTGTGGCCGATAAGCTGATCGATGGACGTGTAAACATTGCTCATGGTGAACCTCCAAAGTGTTCAAATGACTGGATACCGTGTGGTTTTACGGTGTGTGTAGCAGCGAAACCCACAAACCTTATGGGTTGTTCGTTTTGCTGTTGGCAAGCATAGTAGACAGTAAAGCCTAGTAACGCAATAGGAAATAGAAGATTATTACGAGTCGATTAACCATCTTGACCGGAACGGGTATTTTCAAAACCAATATTTCGGCTAGAATTTCTACGGACTAAATGACCGAAAGGCAGCACTATACATGTTGGTTTCTACTAAGGGCAGATATGCCCTGCGCGTTATGGTCGATCTGGCCGAGCACCAGGCAGCCGGTCGCATCCCGCTCAAAGAGATCGCGGCGCGACAGGGGATTTCCGAGAAATATCTCGAGAACATTTTGGCTACGCTCGTGCGCGCCAACATGCTCTCGGGCATGCGCGGCAAGGGCGGCGGCTATGTGCTCACGCGCCCGCCCGAGCAATACACGGTGGGCGAGATCTTGCGCCTGACCGAGGGCAGTCTGGCGCCGGTCGCCTGCCTGGATGGCGACTGCAAGGGCTGCTCGCGTTCGGATGAGTGCCCCACGCTCGACGTGTGGAAGAACCTGGACAAGCTCATCAACGACTACCTCGACGGTGTGACGCTCGATCAACTTGTCGCTCCCAACCATGGCTACGACTACGTCATCTAACCCACACCTGCATTTGGGGACGGGGTGGAAATGGTAGATTTTCTCGCCCTTTGAGACTTGGCAAATAAGAAGGCCGCCCATTTTTGCGATGGGCGGCCTTCGTTTTGGGCTGTTGAGACGGACACGGCCGGAATGGCCGTTTTAGTCCTCGGCGATGCTGTCGAGGATGCTGCGCGTGATGGACACCAGGATGCTGCCCATAAAGGCCGATCCAAAGCTGGCGATGGAGATGCCGACGCCCAGCAGGTTGACCGACAGGTAACTCGCGAGCTCAAGCATAAAGCTGTTGACGACAAGCTGGAAAATGCCCAGCGTAATGATCGTGAGCGGCAGCGAGATGACCGTGAGGAACGGTTTGACGAACGAATCGACAATGTTCAGGAACAGTCCCACAAAGGCAAAGCAGACCCAGGTCTCGGCAAAGCCGAAGGGTTGGATACCGGGGACGAGAAACGTGGCGATCGCGATGGCGATCGAGGTGAAGAGCCAGTTAAGCATAAAGCGCATGGCGTGAATCCTTTCTTGCGCCGGGATTGCTGGCGTCGCGTGAAGCGGCTTACGGCGGCGACCTGGATGGTTGCGCGGGCGCGCCGCGGTGTTTGGGCGCCCATTGTCTCAAATATTCGTGGAGCTTACGTGCGCATATGGTTTCTAAACGGCGTTCGTCCTGAAAAACGCGCCGCTGGCAGAGAGTCTTGTCGCTTTAGTTTGGTGGTGTGCTACACTGCTACGGGCAAAAGCCACAGGCGTTGCCCTATTGCATAGAACGGGTGAACGATGCCCGATGTCAGTATCAACTTCGATGCCTTTTGGCGGGTTTGGCGGTGATCGATGAATATCGAGAACATGTTTGACAAGCCTGATGTCAAGCAGCTGGTCCACGCATTTAGCCTTTTGGACGACGAGAAGGATATCCAAGCGTTTTTGACCGATATCTGCACGCCGCGCGAGATTTGCGACCTTTCTCAGCGTTTGCAGGTTGCGCGCTATTTGGACGAGGGCGAGCCTTATGTTGAGGTTCAGGCCCGTACCGGCGCTTCGTCCACCACGGTGAGCCGCGTTTCAAAGGCGCTGAACGGCGAGTACGGTGGCTACCGCAAGATCCTCATTAAGTTGGAGGATGGCGAGTAGGCCAGCGACAACATTGAATTACGAAGAACCGTCCCTCCGGGGGCGGTTTTTTGATCCCTTGGGGACGGAGGAAAACGAATCACCGGGTTAGACTGACCCCCTCTGTGATCCATTTTCCTCCGTCCTCAAGGGATCAAATCTGTTGGCGTGGGGCAAATCTGTCCGCTTGGGCGGGTAGGATGGATGCATTGATTATTGCGAACAGTTTGAGCGGAGGACCATGCCTGTTCGAATCTATACCACCAATGCCGGCACGGATTTGAGCGATGCCGAGGCGGCGCTACTGGCCGACCTGGTTGCCCGCCACGGGCGCGCTGTTCTGTTGGCGCCAACATTTGCCGAGCTCGACCTGTGCCGCCATGATGCGGCGGAAGCCGGGGTTTCACTGGGTGTCGACTACAAGACGCCCACATCGTGGCTCAGCTCGCTGTGGGAGCTTATGGGCGATGGCCGCAGCTTTGTGGACAACCTTCAGCGCCAGATGCTGTTCTCGGACATGATCGACCGCCGCGACGACGCCGCTCTGCAGCCGCTTTCGCGCAGCCAGGGCACAGTGCGCATGCTCGCGCGCATGGCCCGCGACGTGTTGCCGGGCGTTGCGGGGACGGGTGCCGAACGATGCCGTGGCGACAACTGCCAGCCTGAGCCAAAAAGCGATGCCGAGGCTCGTTTGTTCGAGCTTTTGCGCGCCTACGCGGGCGGTTTGGACCGTCGAGATATGGTTGAGCCCTGCGAGGCAGCTGACATTATGACCAGTGTCCTGGCCGATAGTCTGCCGGCGTGCACTCGCGCCGTATGCGTGCGCGGTATCACGTCGTTTACGCACGGTCTGCTCGAGCTGCTGTCTGCCGTGGCGAACAATGGGGGAGAGGTCGTCGTGCTGCTTGCCCGCGAGCAGGCGGCGATGCGCGAGGAGCTTGCCACGGCATTTGATGCCCGCGATGTGTTGTTTGAGATCGCGCCGCTAGGGGAGGGTGTCGGCGCGTCTGATGCCGCTTACGGGACCGCCGCTCAGCCTGCCTTTATTGAGGTCGCTGGCCCCCATGCCCGTGCTCATGCTTATGCGGACGCAATTGATGATCTGGTAAAAACGTGCCGGGGTTCCGAGGTCGACGGCGCTTCTGCCGACCCCGTGCGCGTGCTCGTTGTTTCTGCCCGGGCACCCCAGCTGTTCGGCGAACTCGCCTCTCGTCTGGCGGCGCGTCACATTGCGGCCGAGACGACTGAGTTCACGGCGTTTTCCCAGTCCATCGCGGGCAGGCAGTTTACGGCGCTCGCCAACCTGATCGAGCGTATGAAAGCCGCCGACGAGGGCACCGCTTCCAAGACCGAGTGGTGGCCCGCTTCAGAGCTTACCGACTGGATTTATAGCCCGCTTTCGGGTGCCGACGCCGCGAGCGCCCGCGGCTTCGACAAGAACATGCGCCTGTCGCGCAACAAAACCACTGCGGGCGTCAAGAGCCTGCTGCAGAGCGTGCAGGGCCAGGTGAGGGGCGCCCGCAAGGCCGCTAGCGAAGATAACTGGTTTAAGAACGTGCCATGCGTGGTCTCGGACGTGTTTCAGGCGCTGTGGCGCGACAAACCCGTGACGGCGCTCAAGGCCATGCTCGCCGTTGCCGAGGCGCTGCCCGATCGCGCCCTAGGCGGCCTTGACGGCCAGGCCCGTCGCCAGGCAGAGACGGCTCTGCTGCGTCATGTCATCGACATCCTTATGAACGATGCTCGCGCACTCGACGTGTCGCAGGCCGCGACCGTGCCGGTTCTCGACGGCGTTCGAACCAAGGTGGACAAGCGCAGTACCGCTTACGATTACGCGACCTACGAGGTCGATCGCACGCCACGGGCACAAGTGCGCTTCGTGTCGCTTGCCGATGCGTCGGTTTTGCGTCCTGGCGGCTACGATGCCGTGCTGTTTGCCGATGTCGACCTGGACAGCTATCCGCTTTCGCACGAAGAGGGCCCGCTTGCCACATTGACGGCCGAGCTGCGCCGCGACGGCGTGTCTTTGGAGCCCGCCGCCCTGCTGCGCGTGCGCTTTGGCCGTGCGATGCAGGCGGCGAGCGGTCCGGTCGCGCTCGCCCGCGTGACGCACGATCGCCAGGCGCGCGAGTGCTACCCGGCAGCCGTATGGACCGAGCTGCGGGCACATGCCGAGGCCGCTGGCGCTGCCAAGCCCACGCGCGTGGGCGAGGGCGATATCATCGCCGACTTTGATCCCGCTGCAGGCGAAGGTTTTAGGCGCGAGCGCGTGACCTGCGAAGCTCCTCAGCATCTGAGCGATGAAGCCATTCCGTATCTGGTCCTGCGCCGTCGCGATGGCGAGGGCGAGGACGCGCCGCTCGTGCCGCGTCTGACGTCCGCCTCGCAGATCGAGGCCTATTCTACCTGCCCACTGTGCTGGTTCGTGTCGTATCGCGTCAAGCCCCAGTCTATCGACGCGGGCTTTGGCAACATGGAGAAGGGCAACTTTGTCCACGACGTGCTGGAGCATCTGCATGCCCGTCTGCCCCAAGAGGGCATGGAGCGCGTGACGCCCGAGAACCTGCCGCGCGCACAGGAGCTGCTGCGCGAGGTCTTTGACGAGACCTTGGCCGAGCACGCCGGCAAGCGCGGTGCCGAGGGTCCGCTCGTGCCGCTCTCTCCGGTAGAGGAACGTCAGGTGGCCGAGATTCTGCCGCAGCTGGAAGGCGTGCTCGCCTACGAGTCCGAGGCACTTGCCCCCTTTGCGCCACGCTACCTTGAGTTCGCCTTTAATGAGCTTAAGGTCGAGTATGCCGGTTGGCCGCTCGGCGGGCGCATCGACCGCGTGGATGTGGACGCCGAGAACCGCGCCGTGGTAATCGACTACAAGCATCGTTCGGGCGTTGAGGAGTTTAAGCTTGCCGACCCCACGGTGCGTGACGAGGAGACGGGCGAGGCTCCCATCGACGACCCGCGCTGGCTGCCGCCCCATACCCAAACGCTCATCTACGCGCAGGCCATGCGTCGGGCACTGGGCTTGGATACCCGTGCAGCGCTCTATTTTTCGACCAAGGGCGGCAAGCCCGCGCTGCGCGGTGCGGCGAGCGCCGAGTTGCTCGAGGAAGAGCGCGGTGACGGTCGCATCCCGGGCCTCAAGAAGGGCTTCCCGGGCGAGGGCGGCAGCATGGACTTCGATGCCCTGCTCGATCGCGTGGAGGCCGGCATCGCCGAGCGCCTGCGCGAGCTCGAGGCGGGCAACGTTGCCGCCGTCGACCCGGCGTCGGCTCAGGCCGCGCATGCGCGCTGCTCGTATAACCACGAAGGAACGTTTGTAAGGAGGGACGTGTAGACCATGGATCTTTCGACTTTGATGCCGCAACAGCTGCAGATTGTCAAAACGCTCGACCGCCCGCTGTTTGTCTCGGCGGGCGCCGGTTCGGGTAAGACCTTTACCCTCACGCGCCGCATCGTCTATGCGCTCTCGCCCGAATCCGGTCCGTTCGTTGAGCATCTGGACCAGGTGCTCGCCATTACCTTTACCAAAGATGCCGCGGCCGAGATTCGCGACCGCGTGCGCCGTGCGCTTATCGACGAGGGCATGGACGAGGAGGCACTGACCGTCGACGACGCGTGGATCTCGACCATTCACGGCATGTGCTCGCGTATCCTGCGCGCGCATGCGCTGGAGCTGGGCATCGACCCCGAGTTCACGGTGCTCACCGATACCGACGAGCTTATGGACCAGGCTGTTGAGCACGTGCTGGCCCGCGCGACGGCACCCGATGCCGCCCCCGAGCTCGCGGCATCGCTCAAGGCCCTCTATGCCTGGTATCCCATGGCGGGCGAGGGCGGTTCCTTTGGCACCGGCACGACCATCAAGGGCCTGGTGCGCGACCTGCTGGAGCTGTCGAGCCAGTTGCCGGGCGGTATGGACGACGTGCGCGTGGCGCGCGGCCAGGCCGATACCTCGGCGCTCGCCGATGCCTATCGCGCGGCGCTGGGCGCAAGCAAGTCCTCGACCGAGAAGGCGCAGGCGGCGCTCGATGCCATCGACGCGTTCGAGGCGAGCGACAAGACCATGGTCGATGCGGCGCGACTCATGATGTCGTGCGGCATGCCGCGGGCGAGCAAGGCATTCCCCAAGGAGCAGGCCGAACTGCTCAAGGCAGAGGCCGCCGATGCATTTATCAATATCGTGCTTGCCTGTGGTGGCCCGGCGCTCGATGCGCTGGTGGGCCTGGCCCGTTCCGTGGAGGCCGAGTATCGCGCGCTGAAGGCTGGCCAGTCCGCCCTCGATAATAACGACCTGCTGCGTATGGCTTACGAGGCCCTGCGCGATTACCCTGCCATCCGTGCTGCGTACGAGGGCCGCTTTAAGATGGTCATGATCGATGAGTTTCAGGATACCGACCAGATGCAGGTCGATCTGATCCGTTACCTGACGGGTGCGGGGGAGCGCGCGCTGTGCACCGTGGGCGATGCGCAGCAGTCCATCTATCGCTTCCGTGGCGCCGAGGTCGAGGTGTTCCGTCGTCAGGAGCGCAAGGTGGGCTCGTCTGCCGCGCCCGAGGCGACTGCCGTGGTCGACGCCCCTGCCGGCGAACTCGTCAAACTCGTGCGCAACTTCCGCAGCCACGACGAGGTACTGCGTTACGTGGCACGCGTCTTCGACGGCGATGACGGCGGCCTGATGCAGGGCTTTTTGGATCTTGAGGCGAGCGACGGCCGCAAGGACACGCTGGTGGCAGACGCCTCGCGTCGCCAGGCCCTCTTTGTTGCCGGCGGCAGTACGCAGGAACGCACACAGGCCAAGGCCCGTGCGATCGCCGAGCGATTCCGCGCGCTTGCCGATGCCGGCCAGCCCCAGGGCGGCATGGTGCTGCTGCTGGGCCGCATGACCAACGCCGACGTCTACGCCCAGGCCTTCCGCGACCAGGGGCTCGACTGCGTCATCGCGGGCGGCTCGGTCTTTGCCCAAGCAGCCGAGGTGCAGACGGTGCGCGCCCTGGTTTGTGCGCTCGCCAATCCGGCCGATACGGCGCAGGGCCTTATGCCGCTGCTCGCCTCGCCGATGTTTGCACTCGGCGCCCAGGAGTTCCTGGCGCTGGCGACCAAACTCGACGATCAGACGGGCGAGACGTCGCGCCGCAACATCGATGCGGGCATCATGAGCGATTCCGATGTGCCGGGTTTGCAAGACTTGCCGCTCGTGACGCGCGCCCGCGAGGTGCTGCGGTATGCGCTTCGTCGCGTGGGCCGCGATTCGTTCGCCGCCATCGCGCACGACGTGGTCAACGCCTCCGGCTGGTTTGTACGTCTGGCACAGCGTGGTCCCGAGGGCAAGGCCATTGCCGCCAACGTGCTCAAGGCACTCGACGCCGTGGCCGAGGAGGAGGCCGAGTTCGGCAACTCGCCGCGTTCCATCGCGCTGGCCTTCGACCGCTTCTTGGCGGGCAAGGAAGCCCCAGGTGCCCTCAACGAGGAAGGCGACGGCGCGGTGCGCATCATGACGGTGCATGCCTCCAAGGGTCTGGAATATCCGGTCGTGGCGGTCGCCGAGTGCTTTGGCGTGCGTAAGTCCTCGGGTGCGGCACAGATGGGTCGCGTCGAGGGCGGAGCGCAGGTCGTGGCACTGCCGGCACGCTTCGGCGGCGTTAAGCTCGCCGACGGTACCTTTGTGAAGGGTGACGACGTCAAAAAGCAGTTTGAGCACGCGTTTAAGGGCAAGGGCACGTCGCTGTGGCTGCCGCCGGAGCTCATGGAGGACGTCTGTGCGACGGGTTCTCCCGCCGAGGCATTTGCTCGCCTGCGCAACGACGACCTGCAGCTTTCGCTCGAGGAGCGGGCTCGTCTGCTCTATGTCGCCATGACGCGAGCGCGTGAGCTGGTCATTCTGGCGATGGATGCCGGCGTGAGCCGCGGCAAGGTGACGGCGCCGACCTTCGATGTCGAGACCGATCTGACCTACGATGTGCTGCGCCGTATTTTGCCGACCGACGCTCTGGATATGCCGCAGCTCGATGCCGACCGCCTGGTGTTCGACAACTCCCATCTGGGCGACTACGAGCTCATTTCGCTCGCGGGCTTTACCTTTGGCGAGCAGGCGTTTGAGGCCAACGCTTCGCTGGATGCCGAGGGCAGGCTTGTTCGTGGCGATGCCGATGCAGATGCTGCCGACGATTCGGCCAGTACAATCGTCCCCGGTCCTGCCGACCCCAAGCCCGATGCGTTTGAGCTCGTGTATCCCCAGGCGGTGGGCGTGCGCATGGGCATCTGTCCGTATCCGATGCGTGACTCGTATAGCTACTCGTCAATCGCCGCGGCACTCCATGCCGAGACGGAAGACCGTGCCGCCGAGGCTCGTGTTCCCATGGACGAGGCTGGCGATGATGCGGAGTCGGATGGCTCGGAGATGACGGATGCAGACGTGGCCGCTGTCGAGCCCGCCGGCAATCCCATGGCGCTGGGCTCGGCCTTCCACGCCGCCTGCCAGTGGCTCATCGAGATGGGTGCCGACGCGTTGCCCGCCGCGCGTGCCGATGCGCTGGCACGCTTGTGGCGCCTGACGCCGGAGCAGCGCGAACGCTTCGACGTTGCCCTGGACCGCTGGCTCAAGTCGGCTGTTCGTGCCGACCTGCTCGCGTGGCCGTGCGTTCGCGCCGAGGTGCCGTTCTTTTCGCTGGGCTGCGAGGACGAGGACATCGCTCGCTACGGTGCCTATGCCGAGGGCGCCATCGATGCACTGGCCACCGACCCGGCCGATCCGTCGCGCGCCCTGGTCATTGATTACAAGACGGGCGGCACGCCGGACGAGACGCCGGACCAGCTGCTCGAGAAGCACGCCCTGCAGGCGCGCGTTTACGCCGACGTGTTGCACAAGGCGGGCTTTGAGGCCGTGACCGTCAAGTTCGTCCGCGTGGAGCAGCCGGATCCGACCCTCTTCGTCGAACCCGCCGAACCTCAAGTGGTCACCTACAACTTCTAGCCCTCAGATAACTTGCGGTGGAATACGGACTGTTTTGGCCAAAAAAGCCGCCAAACAGTCCGTATTTCACTGCAACTGCAAGAGGAGCCGTGTTGGTTTGGCTAGGTTCGGGTGCCGTCCGCGCCGTGCGGTAAAATCGTTCAGTCAGCACACGAACCCGCATCGGAGCTCATTACATGGCATTCGTCCATCTGCACAATCACACTGTTTTCTCCATGCTCGACGGCGCAACCCGTATCCAGGATATGGTCAACCGTGCCGTTGAGCTGGGCATGCCCGCCGTGGCCATTACCGACCACGGCTACATGTATGGCGTGCCCGACCTGGCGCTGGCCTGCGACGCCGTCAACCACAATACGCCCGAGTACAAAACCTGGAGCCACGACAAGGCCTTCTTGGAAAAGGACCGCCGCGACGAGCTGGTGGAGCCCGATCCCGAGGAAAACCCGCGCGAGCATGCCCAGTATGTGAAGGACATGGCCATGTGGGACGAGAAGGGCAATATCGACGAGCTCAAGCCGCCCCTGGTCATCAAGCCCATCTTTGGCTGCGAGGTCTACTTTACGCCGGACGAGACGCTCGCCCGCGACCATAAGCCCGAGCTCTATCACATGATCCTTCTGGCCAAGGACCAGGAGGGCTACGTCAACCTGATGCAGACGGTTTCCGAGGCCGCCGTGCAGGGCTTTTACTACAAGCCGCGCGTGACGCTCGACAACCTGCGCCGCCACGCCAAGGGCATGATCTGCACGAGCGCCTGCATCGCGGGCATCATCCCCAAGTACATCGACCGCGGTGACATGGAGGGCGCCGTCAAGTGGGCCGAGACCTTCCGCGACACCTTCGACCCTGGCGACTTTTACATCGAGATCCAGGAACACGGTATTACCACCGACAACGGCCTGACCGACGAGCAGATGGACCGCACGCTCATCGACATTGCCAAACAGGTGGGTGTCAAGGTCATCGCCACCAACGACTTCCACTACCTGCGCCGCGAGGACGCGCCCGTACAGGACGTCATCATGTGCATCGGCATGAACGCCAAGGTCGACGACCCCAACCGCATGCGCATGACCGGCTCGGAGTTTTACATGAAGACCGAGGAGGAGATGCGGGCGATGTTCCCGTATTGCCCCGAGGCCTGCGACAACACGCTCGAGATCGCCGACAAGTGCTACGTGGAGCTGGACTGGGATTCCATCATCCTGCCGCGCTTCCCGCTGCTCGACCCCGGCGAGACGCACGAGAGCCAGTTCCGCCGCGAGTGCGAGAAGGGCCTGCGCCAACACTATGGCGATGACTGGGCCACACGCGAAATCGGTGGCGTCAACATCAAAGAGCGCTTTGAGTACGAATACAAGGTCATTTGCGACAAGGGCTTTGCCGCCTACTTCCTCATCGTTGCCGAGTACGTGCAATGGGCCAAGGACAACGGCATCGGCGTCGGCCCCGGCCGTGGCTCGGCCGCCGGCGCTATCGTCGCCTACGCCATGAACATCACCGCGTTCGACCCGCTCGAGAACGGCCTGATGTTCGAGAGGTTCCTGTCCCCGCAGCGTACCGAGATGCCCGATATCGATATGGACTTCGACGATGAGCGGCGCCTCGAGGTCGTGGAGCACGTTCGCCAGCTCTACGGCCCCGAGAAGGTCACCCACGTTATCACCTACTCGACCATCAAGGCCAAGCAGGCCATCAACGATGCCGCGCGCGTTCTGGACTACCCGGTCTACATGGGCCAGCGCCTGTCCAAGATGGTCTCGAGCGACCCCAAGGTCAAGCTCAAGCAGGTACTCGAAAAACAACCCGGCAAAGAGGATCTGTTTAACCCCGACTTTGCCGAGGCCTATAAAAAGGACGACGACGCCCGCCGCATCATCGACACGGCGCTCTCGATCGAGGGCCTTACCCGTGGCGAGGGCGTGCACGCGTGCGCCGTTCTGATTTGCCGCGACCCCGTCAACGAGCACGTGCCCACCAAGCTCGATACCAAGGGCGGCGTCGAGATTACCCAGTACGAGGGCCATACCGTTGCCGACATGGGCCTGCTCAAGATGGACTTCCTGGGCCTGCGTACGCTGACGGTTATCTCCAAGGCCAAGGCCAACATCAAAAAGAACTTCGGCATCGACATCAAAGAGGAAGAGATTCCCTTTGACGACCCCGAGATCTTTAAGCTCATGGGCTCCGGCCACACCGCCGGCGTCTTCCAGGTCGAGTCCGCCGGCATGACGGCCACGATCAAGAACATGAAGCCCACCGAGTACAAACACGTCGTGGCATTGATTGCCCTGTACCGCCCGGGCCCTCTGGGCGCCGGCATGGTTTCGTCCTATATCAACCGTATGAACGGCAAAGAGCCGGCCGTCTCCTATGACGACCGTCTGGACGACATCCTGGGCGAAACCTACGGCACCATGGTCTACCAGGAGCAGGTTATGCTCATCTCCGTCGAGATGTGCGGCTTCTCCAAGGGCGAATCGGACTCGCGTATCCGTAAGCCCGTGGCTAAGAAAAAGATCAAGCTGCTCACCTCGACGGTGCTCCACTGGGAGGATGGCTCGGACGAGACCACCTACGACCACTGGATGAACGGCGCTATCAAGAACAACTACACGCGCGAGGTCGCCCAGAAGATTTGGGACGATGTTCTAGAGTTCGCGTCCTACGCCTTTAACAAGTCGCACTCCGCCGGCTACGCCATCCTGGTTATGCAGACGGCGTGGCTCAAGGCGCACTATCCGCACGAGTACATGGCGGCCGTTCTGACGTCCTATACGGGCAAGACCGACAAGATCGTTCACTACGTCTCGGCGTGCCGTCATGACGGCATCCCCGTGCTGTCGCCAGATGTCAACGAGTCGGGTACCGAGTTCACGGCTACCAAGGAGGGCGTGCGCTTTGGTCTGGCCGGCATCCGCGGCGTGGGCACTGGCGTGGCGCAGGCGATTATCGCCGAGCGCGAGGCGGGCGGCCCGTTTAAGACACTGCACGACTTTGTCGAGCGCGTGGACTCGAGCCAGGCTAACCGTCGCGTGATCGAATCGCTCATCAAGGCAGGTGCTTTCGACTCCACGGGGTATCCGCGTCGTCAGATGATGCACTTTGTGGATAAGAACAACCCCGAGAACATCATCGATGCCGCGGTAAAGCGCCAGAAAGATCGCGCGAGTGGCCAGACGTCGTTCTTCGATATGTTTGGCGACGTTGAGGGCTCGGGCTTTGAGGTGAGCGTGCCCGATCCGGACGGCCAGGAGTGGGACCGTCACCTTAAGCTGAGCCAGGAGAAGGAGGTTCTGGGCATCTATGTCTCGGACCACCCGCTGCGCCCGTTTGAGTATGCACTAGCCAAGGCACGCGACTTCTCGTTCTCGCAGATCGATACCGGCTACGAGGTGCAAAACCCCACGGGCGGTACCATCAACCAGGAGATTCCCGAGGGCAAGGCGCTGTGGTGGGCCGGCATGGTCTCGAGCGTGTCCAAGCGCGTGACCAAAAACGGCGACCCCATGGGTATTGTGCAGCTCGAGGACATGGAAGGCGAGGCCACGGTCGTGGTGTTCCCCAAGACCTACAAAGAGGCCGAGGGATACCTGTACGGCGAGGTCGATCCCGAGACCGGTGCGCAGCTGTCTGATGCGTTTGTTCGCATTAAGGGCAAGCTCGAGCGTTCGGACCGCGGCGACCAGATCATCGCGCAGGAGATCGTGCCGCTTGAGCTTAACGAGGAGAACAACAAGCCCAAGGTGTTTGAGGTCATGGTGCCCAACAGCCGCTTTAGCCAGGGCAATATGGCGCGTCTTGCCACGGTGCTTACCGCCAACCCGGGCGGCGACCGCGTGGAGATCTTTATCGAGCAGGTGGACGGGCGCGTACTGCGTGCCGAGGTGCCGGCCAAGGTCAACGCACGCTCGATTCCGCTGCTGGCAGAGGCCAAGGCCATCGTGGGTAACCAAGGCCGCGTGACGGTGATCTAAGGGCGACCTTGCTGGTCCGCGCGAGATTGGAGGAAGTGATGGCACAGGGGACGTTTGTGCAGGCGCTTCGCAAAGAGGCGGCGTTGAGCGGCACCTTTATGAAGGGGCGTTCGCTCATGCTCAACGGTGCCGTGCTGTCGTTTGAGGACTCCGGCTCGCGCTTCTCCAAAAACGTGAACATCGAGGGCTCGGTGCGCGGCTCGCGCGGCGACCTGTACAAGACGCACGTGGCGCTCGACATGGACGAGCACGAGGTTATCGACTACGACTGCGATTGCCCCGCCGCCTTCCGCTATTCCGGCATGTGCAAGCACGCCATCGCCACGGCGCTGGCGTATCTGGATGCCAGTGGCGCCGAGCCCGTCGAGGGTTTGCGCACGCCGGTCCGCACGTTTACAGTACCGCCCGCACAGTCCAAGCAGCCCACGCGCTCCGCGCCCACCGCATCTGCGGTCAACCCCAACTTTCCCTTCCCGGCGCCCGTCCCCACGAGCCCGAGCCTTGTGGCGGCGCTTTCCGATCTTTCGGACGCGCGCATGGACGAGCTCGCGGTCATGCGTCGCAAGCTCGCCAGCACCATTGACCCCGATGCGCCCAAAGCGGTGCTGGAGCCCTCGCTGGTGCCGTACTACAATCCGCTGTTTGCCGATCGTTTTAACTGGGCGCTCGAGTTTCGCATTCGTAGCGGTTCGGTGTCCTACGTGGTTAAGGATATCGACGGCATGGCCGATGCCTATGTGCGCGGCGGTACGTTCTCCTATGGCAAGAAGCTTACGTTTGCCCATGTGCCCGAGGCTTTCGATGACGTGTCGACAAAGCTGCTCGACTTTATCGCAATGACGGTCGCCTACCTAGGCGATATTACGAGCTCGCGCTCGGCGTCGTATGACTTTGTCCGCAACGGTTTTGTCGCCGAGCGTCAGTTGCCGGTATCCGAGCATTCCATCGTGTCCGTGCTGGACCTGCTGCGCGGCAGGACCATGTCCTTTGAGCCTGCTTGGTCGCGGGGAACGACGACGCATCGCACCTACGAGGTGGCAGTCGAGCCGTCGCCGCAGGGGGAGGGCGAAGTCCCGGCTAAGCGCCCGCCGCTCCTTGCCGCCAAGATTGCACCGGCGGCGGGAGGCAGCTACGACTTGCGCCTGCCGGCCGATACGTACTGCTTTGTCGCAGGCGACGCAGCCTATCTGGTCGATACGCGCCGCGCGCGCCGTACCGACACGGCGTTTGCCCAGCATGCGGCGCCGTTCCTATCGCACTTGTTGCCCTGCCGCATGCCGGTCCATATCGCCGCCGACCAGGTGGGCGAGTTCTGCCGCATGGCGCTGCCGATCTTGCGCGACTACACCGACCTGACCGCTCCCGCCGTACTTGACGCCGTGGCGCCCGAGCCGAGTTTTGCCATGGCGATTGGCGTCGACGATGGCCTTGTGACCTGCAAGATTACGGTGGCCTACGGCGATTGGTCGGCAGATCTCTTTAGTCTTGGTGCTCCGGGCAGTCCTTTCGAAGAGCAACGCCCCGGCGTTCCGCCCCGCGATACGCTGGCGGAGTTTCGCGTTATGGACACGGCTGCCCTGTACTTTGATTTCCGCGAGGGCGGCCTGGCGTTTGAGGAGCGCGATGACGAGAGCCTGTTCCACTTGCTGACCGAGGGCCTGTCTGCCCTGTCCGAGCTTGGAGAGGTCATGCTCAGCGACCGCCTGCGCCAGATTTCGGTCCGCCCTGCGCCCAAGCTCTCGGTGCGCGCCACCGTCAAGAGTAACTTGCTCGATGTCGAGCTGGGCGCGAGCGGGCTTTCGGCTGCGGACCTTGCCATCTACCTCGACTCCTACAAGCGTCACCAGACGTTTGCGCGTCTCACGTCGGGCGATATCATTCGCCTGGATGAGGGGGCGCGCGCCGCGTTTGGCCTTGCCGAGGATCTGGGGGTCGATGCTGTCGACCTGCTCGACGGCGTGTCGCTTCCCGCGTCGAGTACCCTGTTCGTCGACAGCATGCTTGCGCGCACGCCGGCGCTTGAGGCCGATCGCGACGCTGCGTTCCGCCGTACCGTCGAGCGCCTGGACACGCTCGGCAAGATGGACTTTACGGTACCTGCCTCGCTCAAGGCCACGCTGCGTGGCTACCAGGTCGACGGATACCAGTGGCTCGGCTCGCTCGAACACCTGGGCCTTGGTGGCATCTTGGCCGACGACATGGGCCTGGGCAAAACACTCCAGATGATCGCGCATGTCCTGGCGCGCGTGGAGGCGGGGGACATCAAGCCCACGCTCGTGGTATGCCCGGCCTCGCTCGTGTACAACTGGACTGCCGAGCTGGAGCGCTTTGCGCCCTCGCTCGATGTTTGCGCAATCGTGGGCGCCAAGG
This sequence comes from Collinsella aerofaciens, assembly GCF_028206995.1. Taxonomy (GTDB): domain Bacteria; phylum Actinomycetota; class Coriobacteriia; order Coriobacteriales; family Coriobacteriaceae; genus Collinsella; species Collinsella aerofaciens_AQ. The sequence goes on from NZ_JAQLFL010000001.1 coordinate 112,535, forward strand.
CGCAGCGCCGCGTGCAGATTGCCGGCGTGGCTGAGCATAACGTGGTCGTGACGTCGTATGACCTTATGCGGCGCGATATCGACGAGTACGTCGAGCAGAACTTTGCCCGTGTGGTGCTCGATGAGGCCCAGTACATTAAAAACCCGCTCACCCAGGTGGCTCGCGCCGCCAAGCGCCTGCCTGCCGGCGTGCGCTTTGCTCTGACGGGCACGCCCATCGAAAACCGCCTATCCGAGCTCTGGAGCATCTTCGACTTTTTGATGCCGGGCCTGCTGGGCACGCGTGAATCGTTTGCAAAGCGCTTCGAAAGTCCGGTCGAGCACTCCGAGGGCGACAGCGCCGCTCGCCTGCAGGCACTCGTGTCGCCGTTTGTGCTGCGCCGTGTCAAGGAAGACGTGGTGGCCGATCTGCCCGAAAAGATCGAGGACACTGTCGTGGCTCAGCTCGCCGGTGAGCAGCGCAAGCTTTACCTGGCAAACCAGGACCGCATTGCCCAGCAAGTGCAGCACCGCGAGGCATCCGAGTTTAAGAAAGACAAGCTCAAGGTACTCGCCGAGCTCACCAAGCTGCGCCAGATCTGCTGCGACCCGCGTCTACACTACGAGGATTACAAGGCGGGGAGCGCCAAACTCGATACGTGCATGGAGCTCGTGCACGGCGCACTCGACGGTGGTCATCGCATCCTGTTGTTCAGCCAGTTTACGGGCATGCTCGATATCATTGGCAAGCGCCTGGCCAAGGAGGATATCGCCTTCCTCAAGCTCACGGGCGCATCGTCTAAAGAGAGCCGCGCCAAGATGGTCGCACAGTTCCAGGCGGGCGAGGTGCCGGTCTTTTTGATCTCGCTCAAGGCGGGCGGTGTGGGCCTTAACCTGACGGCGGCCGACGTGGTCATCCACTACGACCCGTGGTGGAACGTGGCGGCGCAGGACCAAGCGACCGACCGTGCGCATCGTATTGGCCAGCAACATACCGTGACCGTGTACAAGCTCATCGCCAAGGACACGATTGAGGAACGCATTATGCAGATGCAGGAGTCCAAGCGCGACCTGGTCAACAGCGTGCTCGGCGGCGACGGCATCTCGTCGGCGCTGTTTACCCGCGAGGATGTTCTGGCGCTGCTCGGCGGCGACGGGCGCTAGCCGCGCGCGGGGTGGGACTGCTGGAATGGGCAGGACGGTCGACGCATTTTGGCCCGACCGCTTGCCTGATCCGTTATGTGTTCATTTGCAATGCCGTGGATGGTTTGTCTGCCTTTGGGCATAAGAACCATCAAGAACATTGGCACATCAGCAAAGGAGAACATCATGGCGAAATTCTTTAAGGACCCTGACGGCAAGCTCATCGCTGCCCTTGGCGACGGCGTTGCGACCCCTGCCGGTTGCACGGAACTGACTGCAAACACTGAGGACGCGGCGCACGAGAAGCACGTGCCTGTTGTCGAGACCGAGCGCGACGGTCACGTGATTCGCGCACGCGTTGGCTCGGTCGAGCACCCCAGCCTGCCCGAGCACTACATTGAGTGGATCGCGCTTGAGGCCGAGGGCCGCTTAGAGGTCCATTACCTTGAGCCCGGCATGAAACCCGCGACGTTTTTCGCGGGCGGCTCCAAGACCGGTACCGTCTATGCCTACTGCAACCTGCACGGGCTGTGGTCCGCGACATTCTAGGAGCGCGCCCCCGCTCGGGGTATCATAGCTAGCATATGCACATGCAAGCGCCGGCTGCATTATGCGGCCGGCGCTTTTACTACGATTTCGATGGTTTACGACGGAAAGGGCTGAGCCATGAAGCTCGCGCTTGCACAGATCGATATGCGCCTTGGGGATATTGAGGGCATTTGCGGCCGCATCGAGGACCAGGCTCGTCTGGCCCACGAGCGCGGGGCGCGCGTGCTGTGCGTTCCGGCTCCGCTCTTTATGGGCGCCATGCCCGGTGGCCTGGTGGGCGCTGCTGACTTTGAGCACGACGTGCTTGCCGGTTTGACTGGTGTCGCCGAGCGTATCCAGGAGCTTGACATGATCTGCATCGTGCCCGCGGCGGTTTCGTTTGAGGGCCAGCCGCTGCTCGACTACATGATGCTCAAGGACGGTCATGTGGTGCCGGCGCGTTCGAGCATTGCCCTGCAGCGTGGCGAGAACAACGACACGCGTTGGGCGCCGCCGGTGTTCGACGTGGACGGCGTGCGCATCGCCGTGATTTTTGACTTGGACCGCGAGCTCGAGATGTTGCCGACCGGCGTCGACCTCATTGCCTATTTCCAATTCAACGCGTTTGACATGACCGACCGCGAGACTGCCGCCATTGCCGCCGTTCGCAGCGGCGCCTACCGCAAGATCGCATCCAAGCGCAGCGTGTGGTTTGCCTGCATGGCGCCGGTCGGTGCCTATGACGAGTCGGTGTATACCGGCGGTTCGTTTGTGCTCGACGACTGCGGTCGCGTGGTGGCCCAGGCGCCGTGTTTTGAGGAGAGCCTGCTGGTTCAGGAGATTCAGCGCGGCGTGATGCTCGATGCCCTGGAGGATCACGAACTGCCCGAGTTCCGTTCCGAGGAGTGGCTGTGGCAGGCGCTGGTGCTCGCCGTGCGCGACAACGCCCGAGCCCACGGTACGTCGCGTGCTGTGGTGGCACTCGAGGGCGACTTGCCGTCGTCTTTGCTGGCGGCGCTGGCCGTCGACGCTCTGGGCCCGCGTAATGTGATTGGCTTGGTGCTGGGGCGCAACCGTATCTTTACGCCGGCGCAGGAGGAGGCCGAGGCTGCCCGCTGTGCCGCCGTCCGTGCCATCGCCGAGCGTTTGCACATTCGCACTGTCGAGCGCGATGTACCGGATGCGGCGCGTGTGCTCGATCGCGACGTGTCGGCGGGCGATGCCGAGCGTCTGCGCTTGCGCACGCTGGGCCTCATGCTGGAGGACACGGCGCTCGAGCTGGGCGCGATGGCGCTGAGCCCGCTGTCCAAAACCGAGTATGCGCTGGCGGCGCCGGCGCTTTGCGGCGGTTACCAGGGCGACTTTGCGCCCTTTGGCGATGTGTACCTGTCGACGCTTGAGTTTGTGGCGCGCGTGCGCAACCGCACGTCTGCCGTGGTGCCCCAAGAGCTCGTGACGCTCAACGCGGTGGAAGACTGCATGGAGCGAGTGTTGGCGCAGGCGCTCTCGACGCTCGATGGTCCGGTCGATATGCTCGACCGCGCGGCACAGCTGCTCGGCGGGCTTGAGCCGGGTGAGGTCGATGGCGCGCTCGAGGCGCACGTGGACCGCAGCCGACCCTTCGACGACATCCCGATGGCCGCTGGCAAGCCTGAGGCCTGCTCGCTGCTGCTGATGCTCGTGCGTCAGGGCGAGGCCGCCCGCCGCATGCTGCCGACGGCGCCGATCGTCTCGGCCCGTTCGTTTGCCGAGCGTGCCTGGCCGTATATGCTCGCGTGGTCCGACCTGGGGCTTAACGGCAAGGAGCGTATGACGGTCGATTCGCTGGCGCGCGCCGAGGTGCGCCGTTTTGCTGACGAGGATACGAGCGAGCGCGTGCGAAACGAGATGATGGGCGTGCTGGGCGAGCTACTGGGTATTTCGCCCGAGCAGATGGAGGAGCTGCGCTCTGAGGACGGTCAGCGTCGTTTGCATGAGGGAATGAAAAAGTTCGAGGGCGAGGTTCAGGACGCCATCGATAAGATGATGGGCGGTCAGGGCGGCTCGCAAGGTAGTCCCCAGGGTGGTCCGATGCCGCATCCGCCGGTGGATCCGAGGCAGTTCCCCTTTTTCTCGCAGAACTAACTATGGGATAGGATTCGCTTCCAACCCTGACACTTCAACTGAGCATCTTGGCCCCGTTGTGTTATTCTAGAACAGACGTTCGTGAATGATGCGCGGGGCCTTGTCTTGCGTTGTGCTTGTGGCGAGGGGAGGTTGGCTTGGTTATCTTGGGCATTGACCCCGGTTTGGCTCATACGGGTTGGGGAATTATCGAGGAGCGGCGTGGCGAGGTTCGCTGCCGTGCCTATGGCTGCATCGAGACCAGTGCCGGAAGTTCGCTCGCGGTGCGCCTGTCGCATATCGCCCGCGACCTCAAGGATGTCGTGGAGCGCTATCGTCCCGATACCGCTGCTGTCGAGAGCATCTACTTTGGCGCCAACGTTCGTTCCGCCATCCCCACGGCGCATGCCCGCGGTGCTGCACTCGTCGCACTTTCGGAATGCGCGCTCGAGATTGGCGAGTACACGCCCATGCAGATCAAACAGGCTGTGGTGGGCACCGGCGCCGCGGACAAGCGGCAGGTCGCCTACATGGTACGCACGCTCACACAGCTCGATCACGACCCGCATCCCGACCATGCCGCCGATGCCCTGGCCTGCGCCATCTGCCACGTAAACCTCAGCCGCACCCGCGCCCTCACCGGTGGCGAGTTCTATCAACAGAGAGGAACCGGATACTGATGATTTCCCAGCTCCACGGAACGCTTGTCGAGGCCACGATGAGCTCTGCTGTCGTCGATGTGTCGGGCGTTGGCTTTGAGCTCGGCATCTCGGGCAGCACTGCGGCCACGTTGCCGACGCCCGGCGGCGAGGTCCGCCTCTACGCGCGTATGCAGGTGCGCGAGGACGCCATGACACTTTTCGGTTTTTCCTCAAAGGATGAGCGCACGATGTTCGACCGGCTCGTGTCCGTTTCGGGCGTTGGCCCGCGCCTGGCGCTTGCCGTGCTTTCCACCTATACCGTGGAGCAGCTGTACTCGCTGGTGATGGCCGAGGACGACAAGGGCATGGCCAAGGTACCCGGTGTGGGCAAAAAGACAGCTCAGCGTCTGATCCTGGAGCTCAAGAGCACCTTTGCCAAGGACAAGGGCTTTGTGCCGGTCGATGTGATTCCCGGCCAGGTTGCGATGCCCGTGCCCGCTGCTGCTCCCTCGGCCATCGATGATGCCCGTGCGGCGCTCCTTTCCATGGGCTTTAGCCCGCAGGAGACCGATGTTGCCCTGAGCGGGTATGATGGGCAAAATATGCGTGTCGAGGATCTGCTCGGCGCGGCGCTTAAGCGACTCGGAATGGATGCGTGATGTGGGAAGCCGATGACTCTCAGGACCTGTGGGCGACGCCCGGCAACTCGCCGGCGGCATCTATGGCGCACGGCGAGCGCATGGTGGGCTCGGAGCTGACGGCCGAGGACCTCGATGTCGACCGCACTTTGCGCCCCCAGCGCCTGGACGACTACTGCGGCCAGGAGCACATCAAGCAGAGCCTGCGCGTGTTGATCGAAGCGGCGCAGAGCCGTGGCGAGACGCTCGACCACGTGATTTTCTCGGGTCCTCCGGGTCTGGGCAAGACCACGCTGGCCACCGTTATCGCCAACGAGCTGGGCGCTCAGATCAAGACGACGAGTGGCCCTGCCATCGCGCGCACGGGCGACCTGGCGGCCATCCTTACTAACTTGCAGCCGGGTGATGTGCTGTTTATCGACGAGATCCACCGCCTCAACCGTTCGGTCGAGGAGGTCCTGTACCCCGCGATGGAGGACTTTGCCCTCGATATCGTGATTGGCAAGGGTCCGGCGGCGCGCTCGATTCGCCTGGATATTCCCAAGTTTACGCTGGTAGCGGCAACGACCCGCTCAGGCATGTTGACCGGCCCGTTGCGCGACCGCTTTGGCATTTCGTATCGCCTGGATTACTACACGGTCGAGGAGCTCGCGCAGATTGTGACGCGCTCGGCGACTATCCTGGGCGTGACGATCGACCATCCCAGTGCACTCGAGATCGGCTCGCGTTCGCGCGGCACGCCACGTCTTGCCAACCGCTTGCTCAAGCGCGTGCGCGACTATGCGCAGGTGCGCGGCAACGGCCCCATCGAGCTCGATATCTGTCGCCAGGCGCTCGAGTTCTTCGAGATCGACGAGCTCGGTCTGGACTGGATGGATATTCGTATCTTGGAGACGCTTGCCAAGACGTTCTCCGGTCGTGCCGTGGGACTTACGACCCTTGCCAGCGCGGTGGGCGAGGACCCGGGCACGCTCGAGGATGTCTATGAGCCCTATTTGCTGCAGTGCGGGTTGATGATTCGTACGCCGCAGGGCCGTCAGGCAACCCTTCGCACCTTTGAGCACCTGGGGATTGAACCTACCGTTTAGGGCGCTTTGTTTTGGCGGGCTGTTGGGCTATCGCTGGGCATCGGGTAAACATATCGCCGTTCATCGGTTATGGGTGTTTTACTGTTGCGCGCCCGTGCTATGCTGAATTGGTCTTTTTCTCATTCGGTAACGAAAGGACCGCCCATGCCTACTGACATCGAAATCGCACGTTCTGTCACGCCGCTGCCTATTACCGAGGTGGCCAAGAACGCCGGCGTCGACGTTAAGCACCTTATTCCGTACGGCTTCGACAAGGCTAAGGTCGACTATTCACTGCTCAACGAGCCGACTGATCACCAGGCCAAGCTCGTTCTCGTGACCGCTATCAACCCAACGCCTGCGGGCGAGGGCAAGACCACCACGACCATCGGTCTGGCCGATGGCTTGCGTCGCCGCGGCGTCAAGAGTGCCGTGGCCCTGCGCGAGCCTTCGCTCGGCCCTGTCTTTGGCGTTAAGGGCGGTGCTGCCGGTGGCGGCTGGGCTCAGGTGATCCCCATGGAGGATATCAACCTGCACTTTACCGGCGACTTCCACGCTATCGGTGCTGCCAACAACCTGCTGGCCGCCATGCTTGATAACCACATCCAGCAGGGCAATCAGCTCGGTATTGACGTTAAGCGCATCACCTGGAAGCGCGTCGTCGACATGAACGACCGTCAGCTGCGCCATGTTATCGATGGCATTGGCGGTAAGGCCCAAGGTGTGCCGCGCGAGGACGGCTTCGACATCACCGTTGCCTCCGAGGTCATGGCAATCCTGTGCCTGTCTACGAGCATCAACGACCTCAAGGAACGCTTGGGTGAGATTGTCGTCGGCTATAGCTTTGCCGGCGAGCCCGTCCGTGCCCGCGACCTCAAGGCCCAGGGTGCCATGGCCGCGTTGCTTAAGGACGCGCTTAAGCCCAACCTGGTGCAAACGCTCGAGGGCACGCCCGCGTTTGTCCACGGCGGTCCCTTCGCCAACATTGCCCACGGCTGCAACTCTATTATGGCCACGCGTATGGCGATGCGCTTTGGCGATGTTGCCATTACCGAGGCCGGCTTCGGTGCCGATCTGGGTGCCGAGAAGTTCCTCGACATCAAGTGCCGCATGACGGGCGTTCGCCCCAGCGCCGTCGTGGTCGTCGCGACCGCTCGTGCGCTTAAGTACAACGGTGGCGTCGCCAAGGCCGACCTCAACGAGGAGAACCTCGAGGCACTCAAGGCTGGCATGCCCAACCTGCTGCGTCATGTCGACAACATCCAGAACGTTTATGGTCTGCCCTGCGTGGTCGCCATCAACCGCTTCCCGACGGACACCGAGGCTGAGCTTGCACTCATCGAGTCCGAGTGCCAGAAGCTCGGCGTCAACGTTAAGCTTTCCGAGGTCTGGGCCAAGGGCGGCGAGGGCGCGCTCGAGCTGGCCGATGAGGTCATGCGTCTGATTGAGCAGCCGAGCGAGCTCAAGTTTGCCTATGAGGACGGCGCTGATGTCGCTGATGCCCTCGAGGCCGTTGCCACCAAGGTCTACCGCGCCGACGGCGTTGACTTTACGCCGGCCGCCAAGCGCCAGCTCGCCGAGCTGCGCGAGAACGGCTTTGGCAACCTGCCGGTGTGCGTCGCCAAGACGCAGTACAGCTTTAGCGACAACGCCAAGGCCCTGGGCGCTCCCGAGAACTTCCGCATCACCGTGCGTGAGCTCAAGGTTTCCGCCGGTGCCCACTTTGTGGTCGCGCTGACCGGCAGCGTTCTGACCATGCCGGGTCTGCCCAAGGTGCCCGCGGCCGAGAACATCGACGTCGACAACGACGGCAACATCACCGGCCTGTTCTAAGTCTGCTGTCCATAGCTGCTTGTCCGCCCCGCCGTGCCCACAAGGCCCGGCGGGGCTTTTTGATCCTTAGGCCCGCGCATGTCTTGTAGATACCGACGGACTCTGCCCATCATAGGCTTTTGCGCGGGTAGAATGCATGGATAACTTGAAGCTCACGCGCGACGGAAAGGAATCGTTGCATGGATCAGGACAAGACAACCGTGATGGGCGGCTACGGTTCCGCGCAGGCTGGCGATAGCGCCGATGCGACCCGCGTTGTTCCCAACCCCGGTTATGCCGACCCCGCCGCGACGCAGCCTTCTGCCGAGCCCACCCGGGTTATGGGCTATGGCGACACGGCGCAGGATTCTTACGCTGCATCTTCGCAAGGCCCCTATGGCAACGCAGCTCCGGATCCGTTTGATTACACGCCGCAGGATTCTTATGCTGCCTCGACGCCGAATCCCTATGACAACCTGCCGCAGAATCCCATTCCGCAGCCTCAGCAGACGACGTATATGCCTCGCACGGCGCAGCCTCGCTACGAGTCGCGCGAGCCGTATCGCGAGTACCCCAAGTCGATTCCGCAATATAGCGAAGACGAGGAGAAGAGGCCGTCGCGTTCGTCGAGCGTGATCAAGAAGATCCTCATCGTGCTGGCGATTTTCTTTGCGCTGTCGGTTGTGTTTGCCATCGTGTCGGGCATGCTCAACAAGCGGGGGAGCTCAACGGCCGATACCGCTGCCGAGCAAACCGAGTCCGCCTCGTCTAGCACCGTCGATCTGAGCGATATCCCGGGGCAGTATTGGTCCAACGCCAAGAAGCTTCTCAAGTCGCGCGGCGCCGATCTTTCGAATGCCGTGGTCCTGACTGATGATGGCTCAACGCCCGTCGTCGATGCCAACTGGGTCGTTACTTCTGCCTACTATAACGACAACGGCAACCTCGAAATTCAACTCACGCACAAGAACAGCTCGGGCAACTCGTCCGACGGCCAAAGCGGTACCGACAGCTCGAGCTCCAATGCGCTGGAGGACTTGAGCAACAAGGCACAGGAGTTGGGAGACAAGGCGCAAGAGCTGGGCGATACGGCGCAAAACCTGGGCGATACCGCGCAGAACTTGGGCGGCATGGCGACGGATGCCTGGAACGCACTGCAAAACGGCATCTCGGGCGCGCAGGGAAACTAGCGGACGAGCGGAGCGGGGCTACAGCTGCTCGGCCGGACGCTCGGGCGAGCTGAAGCCCGAATCAAACGTGACGACGCATGAGACGTCGGGTCGGCGCTCGTGCACGATGCGCGTGACGAGCTCCAGCAGCTCCTCGTCGGATATGTCAAAGCCGTCGGGACGCACCAGGTCAAACGAAACGAACCCGTCGTGCTCGTGCAGGTCGTGGATGGAGAGCGCGGGATCGATCTGCATGACGCCGCGCTTGACCCAGCCGCGCAGGTCGTCGCCAGTGGTGGCGATGGGGTCGCAGTGTAGCGTGATACCGATGCCCATCTGGCGCTTGATGTCGTGCTCGATGGTGTCCAGAATCTCGTGGTGCTCAAACGCGTCGCCCTCGCCGGGCATCTCCACGTGGGCGCTGGCAAACTGACGACCGGGGCCGTAGTCGTGCACCATCAGGTCGTGTGTGCCCAAGACCTGCGGATAGGACATGATCTTGTCGCGGATTGCTTGGACGAGCTTGGGGTCGGGCGCTTGCCCCAGCAACGGGCTGATGGCGTCGCGCACCAGGCCCATGCCGCTGATGCAGATAAAGATGCCCACACCCAGGCCTGCCCAGCCATCGAGGTCAAAGCCGGTCGTCTGCGAAATAAGCGCCGCCACCAAGACCGAGCCCGAGGTGATGACGTCGTTTTTGGAGTCCTGCGCCGTGGCGATGAGCGTTTCCGAGTCGATGCGGTCGCCCAGCGTGCGGTTGAACGCGGCCATCCAGAGCTTAACCAGCATGGACAGAACAAGGGCAGCCATGGAGAGCGCCGAATACACGGTGGGCGAAGGCTTGATGATCTTGGTGACCGACTCGAGGATCAGGTTGATGCCGACGGCGCAAACCAGGACGGCGACGAACAGGCCGGCTAGGTACTCGTAGCGTCCGTGGCCATAGGGGTGGCCTTCGTCTGCCGGGCGGCTGGCAAGGCGGAACCCGAGCAGGCTCACGATGTTGCTCGAGGCATCGGAGAGGTTGTTGAAAGCGTCGGCGATAAGCGAGACGGAGCCGGCGAGCAGGCCCGCGATGCCCTTGGCCAGGCACAGGGTGATGTTGAGGCCAATGCAGATGAGGCTTGCGGCAAAGCCCGCGTTGGTGCGGCAAGATGCATCGACCGGCTCGCTCTCGCTGCCGGGAACAAGCGTATGTACCAGCCGATTTTCAAATAGCATAGCGGTCGTCCTCACAATCATGTTTAAGGCGATAGTGTAGCTCGCGCGGGGGCGCCGTGCACCGATGCTCAGAAAATGCAGCAATAGTCTGCCGGTGCTAACGAGCGAGCCTTCTCGTCTGCCTGGTTGGTCCATTTTGGGCCACATGGGTATGGGCATGTGCCTGTTTGCTCGACATACTTAATGTCGACAGCCCCTGTGCAAAGGAGGACGTTTCCATGGACGAGATGTTTGCCATTAAATGTCAAAACTGCGGCGGTCCTATGTACTCGCACCAGGCTAAGCGCAGTTTTGAGTGCGCCTATTGCGGTGCGGTCATTCCGTGGCAGGCGGACGCCGGAGAGCCCAAGAGCGCCCTGGGCATTCGCCATGCGCCGCTGACGGTTGTCGATGGGCTGCTTAAGCTCACGCACGTCTCGCAGCTCGAGCGCCCAGAGGACCCGGACTGGTATTTCTTCAATTCGCACTGGCGCAACCAGTCGGTTCTGGAGCATCTACTGTGGGAGGACCGCGGCACGGCGCAGGAGTTTCAAGAGGCTACGCACGTGAGCATTCCGTGCCCCTTCTGTGGTGCGTCCTTTGAGGGCGAGTCAACGCAGCGTGTGTTTGAGTGCCCGTCCTGCGGCAACAAGATCGGCATTGCCGACCTGCTTAAGCCCGGTACGTTTAGCAAGCGCCTGACCATGGGCGTTGGTGCGGAGTATGTACCCGAGCAGGGTATTCCCTGCGAGATAACGCCGCAGCAGGCACGTGCTAACGCGCTACAGCTGGTGCGCCAGTATGCGGAAGCTTTTGCCGGGCACGATGTGGAAGACGCGATCCAAAACGACATGATGCTCTTCTACTTTCCCATGGCGCTCGCGGATTTGCGCATGATGGCGTCCTTCCCGTGCAAGGGCCTGAGCAAGGAGACCTTGGTGTACTACGAGGTGCTCGACTGGGCCTATCCCAGGGCAAACTACCTGGATGTTCGCCTTATGGGAATTTTGGAGCCGTGGGACTTTGCCAAGGTTGGGCCGTTTGATCCGGCCATGCAGGAAGGCGACTTCCGCGTCGTTTCCGTCGATGCGTCCACCAAGGACCAGGTGGTTATTGATAAGCTGGCGCTCGACATTGCCGGCAACGATGCCGAGGCGGTATTGGGGCTCAATAAAAAGAGCATCCGAACCTGGGCGCGCAAGGCCCGCAAGCATAAGGACGGCCTGGTGATGGTACCGGTCTACTTTGTCGATCGTCCGGCGACGGACAGCCGCGATGGCGAGCAGGTGCGCATTGCCGTAAACGGCCAGACGGGTCGTGCGGCCGCGGTAGTGTTTAGTGACAAGCGCGAAACGCATGTGGTGGCGCCGCTCAATCCGAGCCTGCATCTGTCCGGCGAAAGTACCGTGCATGCCACGCCCATCGAGGTCAAATACGTTAAATCGCCGTTCCTATACCAGATCGTACGCCGTGGAGGCGGCGAGCAACCGCGTCAGGTGGCAGCGGCGGCGGAGGGTTCGTACCGAGAGGAAAAGCCCAAACGTCGCGGCCTGCTGGGTGCGTTATTTGGGAAGTAGGGAAGCGCAGCCGGTTGGCGCTGCGATGCGATAGTTAGAGGAACGGGGCAATCCGCAGAAGTGCGGACTGCCCCGTTTTTGTGTTGCGGGGAAGTACTGGGCACTTCATTAAAGGTCTTCGCACGGACTCGAATTTCAATGTCGTCTAACGCCTTCGTGCAGGATTCCCGAAGTGACTAAAATGTGACCATAGAGGCAGTTTTAGCGAACCCCACGGGAGTGACGCGTATGGACAACAACACGCTGCTATTCCAGGACAAAGGTTCGGGTAGGTTTAAAGACGTCAAGATCTACCCTAACCGCATTGAGGTACTCAAGAAGGGCACTTTTGGCGGCAAGCACACCGAGATTGTTTATCTTAAGGACATTACGGGCGTCAATAGAATCAAAGGCCGCGATGTTTTTCTGCGCAATCGTCTGTTGACCGCTTGCGTCTTTAGCCTGAGCAGCCGTGCGAAGGCCCAGGAGTTTGTTAACGCGCTGAACATGGTGATGTAGCCGATAGCGGCGTTCGGGCCAAGGTAAAAATCGGGGGCACAGAACGGTGTTCTGCGCCCCCGATTGAGTCGATGTGTCTAAAAGGCCGGCTTGCCTATTCGACAACGTCCTCGTTGTTTTCACCGTCACTGGCAAGCATCGCCGCGCCGGCGACCGTTGTCGCCACGGCGGCGGCAGCGAGCCCGGCGGCAACGCCAGAGCTGTCGCCCGTGTCGGCGAGCTTTCCGCCCGAGCCCTTGCCCTTGTTGCCCTTACCGTTCTTATCAGCGCTGCCTGCGTTGGAACCCGTGCCGCTGCCGGTGCCGGTGCCGCCTGCACTGTCCGAGGCCGCTACGGTAAAGCTTGCGGCTCCGTCGCTGGCGAGCGTGTAGTTCTGCGCCGCGTTGCCCAAGAGACCGTTCACGCGCACCCAGTACGTTCCTGCGGCAAATGTTTCGCCCTCGGCCATTGCTGTGCCCGGAGCGCCGTTCGCGTCGTGCACAAACTCGAGCTGGGCCGTGCAGGCATCGGTTTCGAGCTTGCCCTCGAGTGATGCCGCAATCTTGGCGCGCGCGTCTTCGCCGGCCTTAAGGCCTTCAAGTCCCTCAAAATGGGGCGTCAGCGCGCGTGGGTCGATATCGATGGGTACGGAGCCCTGCAGCCCCGTAACGGTCTCGTTGCCCAAGGCGTCGACATCCACGTATTCGATGGTAAACGCATGGCCCGAAGCCGCCACGTTGAGTACGTTGCTGCTGTCGACAAGGCGGAAATGGCCCTCGCCAACGGTCTTGCCATCCTGGAGCGAGGCATCGCTCAGCGAGTCGCCGTACGTCATGCGCATGCGGGTCGGGAGGCAGCACGAAGCCGACTGCGTGTGCTTCGTATCGTAATTGTAATTGCGCTGGTAGATGCTCCGGGCCAGCGCCGCATCAACAAAGTCGGATGCGATGATGCCAATGTGCTTGAGGTAATCTGACTTTGTATCCTCGGTGCCGCTGGGATTGATGTACGGGCTCTTGTACAGATGCTCGTTGACTACTCGTGCCGAGGTAAAAGGATTGCCTCCGTGCGACAAGCCCGTGCAGCTGGTGTAGTTGATAGACCAGCAACGCTCCTGGACTTGCACCTCGGCCCCGGCATCGTCCACGACGTCCACCTTGTTGCACGTGCGCCCGGTCGTTTCCTTCAGCGCATTATCGACCCAGCTGAGCTTGTCGGTTCCCGTGAGTTTGTACTTGTCCTGGGCATATACCTTGGTGCAATAGGGCTCTTCATTGCCCGTTTCCCCTATGGCTTCAAATCCCCGCGCGTCTTGGACGAGACACATCGACTGCCCGGAATGCGCCTTGATCTTGTCATCCCATTGGGTGAGGTCGAGGCCCCACGTGTGGCCGCTTACGCTGTTGCCGGCGAGCCCAAATCGACGCAGCAGGACGATCTTTCCGCGCACCTCGCCCAGCGTGGGGACGTGGCTCGACGTGTAGAACAGGTTGGGGTTATCGGCCATAACCTTGGCGAAGGCCGTCGTTATGCTTTCGTCGGTAGCCTCATCGTTGCCGCGCGATGCGAGCATGATGAGCGCTTCTGACGGGTTTTCGTTCAAAAACGTTTTGAAGTACCCGATGACATCGGAGAGATGCAGATAGTTCCCGTCTTTTTTTGAGTAGGTAGAAAATCCCGTGGTCGATGCCGGGGTCATCGCCCTTTCCGAGCCGGATATCAAAATAGCGAATGCCTTCGAGCAACTGCGTGGGAATGTAATCCTGCTGGCATTTTACTTGCGAGGATTGGGGCTCAGTGTCGTTGTCCACGCTGCAGGTGCCCGAATCGTGCGTACCCGGGATGCTCAGCTCGTCGAGGAACTTGTTGTCGTCGACGTATTTCATCCAACATGGTCCGTCGACGTAGCTGCTGTACGTGATCCAGTCGAGGCTGCTAACCGTGGCATCGTTCTTTTTCATGTCGTAACCGATAAGTTCGAGCTCCCACGGAATGCTCTTACTCTTATGGCAGATCTTATTGTTGTCCTGGTCTTCGCCGTTCGATTCTATTGCCAGGTACTTAATGTCTTTTTTCTCGGTTTCTTTCTCGACCGTGCGGTCTCGGATGATATAGGTTCCGTTTGATTGACGCTCGAACGCAAAAGCGCGGCTGGGCTTGTTGTCATACTCGCCGCCCCATACGTGGATGACCTTTCCATCTTTGTCAGAGTCGTCGTCGACCGACCAAATGCTGTAGCCCGTCTTTTTATGCTCTTCGAAATTGAGCAAGGTGCGGATAGCATACCAGTTTGTATCGTCATTCTTGGTCGTTACGTTCTCAAGGATGAGCTTGCTGGACGTGCCGTCGTTAAACAGGTGGCAGACGTTGCCGCGAACGTTGCCGTCTTGGTTGACGCTCGCGGTGCGAAAATAGCCCGCGGGGCGAAGGCGAATGACGAAATTGTCGAGGCTGTCCGACGGTGCGGGTGTGTTGTCTGCAAATGCCGCTCGCAGGGGAATGCCCGGCGCTGCGGTTTCGGGCAGGCTTGCAAGTGGTGACAACGCCGCAAGCCCTAGGCCCAGCGTAAACGCTCGGCGGCTGATGGCATGGTGTTCGGTCATAACTTCTCCATTCGCAGAGTGCGGTTATGCGATAGTTTTGGTCACTATACTGCCCAGATGTTTAAAGATGCTGGTTTAATTGTCTGCGCGGCGCAATAAATCGGTGGGCGGACGTGTTGGGGTGTTTGTCGTTTTCGTACTGTTGCCACATTTGGGGCGGTTCCGGCGTCCGGCATCCTCGCGTTCGTCGGCTACAGGCATAAGAAAGGGAGGGTCGGTTTACCGGCCCTCCCTGGGTACGAAGCGCTGGGGTACCGTCGCTTGTTTGCACTGCGACCGTGTTTCCCGTTGCGCTCGCCAGTCGCTTAGCGCTTGATCTCGATATCGTCGAGCTTGACGTCCATGGCCTCGGTCTTGGCCTCGGCGATGTCGTCGGCAAATTCCAGAGACTTCATCATGGTCTCGACGGCGTCCTTGTGCTCCTCGACGTTGTCGATACGCACATACACACTGCCGCCGTCAACGTCGGTGAAGTATTCGGTCGTTACGCCGCCCGAGTGTGTATAGGAAGCGTTGCGCCAAGTCTTGCCGTTGTACTTGACGGGGTCATTCTCGGTCCACTCAAAGCTGGCATTCCACTTTGCCTCGTAGTCGAACAGCTCGTCGGCGTTCTTGTCAGGATCGAAGACGGGGATGAAGCGATCGCTGGCGTGCTCGCTCTCGGTGAACTTAAACTGGGCCCTGTCGGCGGTGTCGCCGGCAACGTCGGTAATCTCGACGCCCTCGGGAACCTCGACCTTAAACCAAATGAAGTCGGTCCTCATATCCACGGCTGGCTTTTCTGCCCCGCCGCCACCGCCACTTCCGGTAGCGTCGCCGCTGCCACCGCAGCCCACCAGGGCAACTGCGGCAAAGAGACTGATGCAGAGGGTGAGAATCGCAAAGGCCTTCTTTTTCATGGTCGTGTCCTCCTCGATCTGTAACCGCCCACGGATTACCTGCCTTTACTGTACGCGTGGACGGCTCCTTCGGGTGGGCCATGTGTCCCATTCTGGGGGCTGGAATTGCGCCGACAAGTGGCAATATGTGCGGTCGCAAAAGAGGGGAGGGCCGATGCTGTCGGCCCTCCCCGGGGTGAGGTGCCCGTTGATTTAATGGGGAGCGCGTGCGTGGGCGTTGCCCCAACAGGTTCCTTGTTTATAGATATGCCTCAGTTTTTGACGTCCGGAAGTCTCGAAAGGTGGGCCATGTGTCCCATGTTTGCGGTGCCGACGCCTATCGTTCGTCATAGAAATCCGCGATGGCCAGGTGCGCTGACGCTCATGTGCTTATGGGCTAGACTTAGCACCATTATGTGATTGATGCGGTCGGACGGCGGTTGCCGCCCGACCGATGTATATGACTTGAAGGTGCATGCGTATGAGCCAAGAGATGATGGACAAGACCTGCCGCGGGTTTGCCGAGGCGCTTGCCGCGCGCGAGCCGGTTCCCGGCGGTGGCAGCGCGAGCGCCTTTGTGGGCGCGCTGGGCGCCTCGCTGTGCGGAATGGTTGCCCGCTACGGTGCGACCAATCCCGCGCTTGCTGATCGTGCGGATGACCTGGCGCGCGCGTTTGCTCAGGCTGATGAGCTGTCCCAGGAGCTTGTCGAGTTGGTTGCCGAGGACGTTCGTGCCTACGGGCAGGTGTCCGCGGCGTACGGTATTCCGCGTGACGATCCGGCTCGAGCGACCGCGATTCAGGATGCGCTGCATGTGGCCGCTATGCCGCCGTATCGCATTATGGATGCCTGCGGGCGCGCACTGGCGCTGCTCGAGGACATGGCCGACAAGGGTTCGCGTCAGCTGCTGTCCGATGTGGCGTGCGGCGCCGTGTTCTGCCGTGCCGCTATGCAGGGCGCGAGCTTGACGCTCTTTGCGAACACCACGTCTATGAAAGATCGGGCACGCGCTGAGGAGCTCGAGGCGGCGTGCGATGAGCTGCTGGATACGTGGCTGCCGCGCGCCGATGCGCTGGCGCGCCGTGCCGCCGATGCCGCCAGGAAGAGGGGATAGCCATGGCCGAGCTGCTGAAGGGTGCTCCCGTTGCTCGCGCTTTGACTGAGGAACTTGCTGCTCGCTGCGCAGCCCTGCGCGAGCGGGGCGTTGTTCCGACGTTGGCTATCGTGCGTGTAGGTGAACGCGAGGACGACCTATCCTACGAGCGCGGTGCGCTCAAGCGCTGCGAAAAAGTGGGGATTGAGGCTCGTCGTGTTTTGCTTTCTGCCGATGTTTCGCAGGAGGAGCTGTTGACGGCCATCGAGGACATCAATGCCGATTCGGCTGTTCATGGCTGTCTGATGTTCCGCCCGCTGCCCGCCGGCCTTGACGAGAACGCCGTCGCCGCAGCGCTCGATCCCGCCAAGGATGTTGACTCCATGACGCCGGCCTCGCTGCTTACCACGCTTTCGGGTCGTGGCGAGGGCTTTGCTCCCTGCACGGCCGAGGCCGTGTTGGCGTTGCTGGACCATTACAGTGTTGAGCTGGATGGGGCCAAGGTTGCGGTCGTCGGTCGGTCTCTGGTGATTGGTCGTCCCGTTGCCGCCATGCTTACGGCGCGCAATGCGACCGTGACGACGTGCCATACGCATACGCGCGACCTTGCTGCCGAGTGCCGTGCTGCCGACATTGTGGTTGCCGCCGTTGGACGCGCACGCACGATTGGCGCGGATGCGGTCCGCGAGGACCAGACGATCATTGATGTGGGCATTAACTGGGATGAGGACGCTGGCAAGCTGGTCGGGGACATCGATTTTGATGCTGCGGAGCCGGTCGTTGGCGCAATCACCCCCGTGCCGGGTGGCGTGGGTGCCGTGACGACAGCAATTCTCGCCAAGCACGTGATCGAGGCGGCTGAGCGCGCGGTAAAATAGGCGTTTGGAGGCTGTTTAGGGGGTTGGTTAGATACCCCGTGGTCAAAAAATGCCAAATATGAGTACTGTTGCCAAGTTAGTCACATATGTTTGAGATCATTTTGGCTCTTTAGCGATAAGTAATATCGTTAAAGAGCCAATTTTATTGGACGTATGGGGAATTACTAGACTCAGTTTTTGGACAGGTGAGGATTCCCGGCGCCCGGAACAGTGCAATTTGCTGCCACTAAATTTGTGACAGTACTCATATTTGGCATTTTTTGACCACGGGGGCTGCCGAGGCCGTGGTTTCGCCCTTTTTGCGTCGAAGCGATACACTGTTGCCGTTTGATTTCTTCGCTCAAGGAGGATGCGCATGCCGTGCACAACGATTTTGGTTGGTAAGAACGCGAGCTACGACGGGTCGACGCTTGTCGCGCGTAACGAGGACTCGTCCAACGGGGTGTTTGAGCCCAAGCGCATGCGCGTAGTGCATCCCGACGAGCAGCCGCGCGTCTACACGAGCGTCCTGAGTCACCTGACCGTTGAGCTGCCCGATAACCCCATGCGCTACACGAGCGTCCCCGATGTTGTCCCGGGCCACGGCATCTGGGCCGAGGCCGGTTTCAACGAGCTCAATGTGGGCATGTCCGCAACCGAGACGCTCACCACCAACGAGCGCGTCCGCGGTGCCGACCCGCTTGTGGACTACGTGCCCGCCAAGGGCAACGAGGGCGAGGACGGATACGTTCCGGCGCAGCCTGGTGGCCTGGGCGAGGAGGACATGGTTACCCTAGTCCTGCCGTACGCCAAGTCCGCCCGCGACGGCGTTCGTATCCTGGGCGACCTGCTCGAGCGCTACGGCACCTACGAGAACAACGGCATCGCCTTTAGCGACGTGGACGAGATCTGGTGGCTTGAGACCATCGGCGGCCATCATTGGATTGCCAAGCGTGTGCCCGATGACGCCTATGTGACCATGCCCAACCAATTGGGTATCGACAGCTTTGACCTGGATGACGCCGAGGGCGCCCAGGCCGACCATATGTGCTCCGCCGACCTGCGCGCCTGGATGGCCGAGTGGCATCTGGACCTGACGCTGGGCGTCGAGAGCGACGGCCCGGCTGCCGTCTTTAACCCGCGCGAGGCCTTTGGCTCGCACAGCGACAGCGACCATGTCTACAACACGCCGCGCGCCTGGTACATGCAGCGCTGCCTCAACCCCAGCGACGTGTGGGATGGCCCCGACGCCGACTACACGCCCGAGAGCGACGATATCCCCTGGAGCCGCGTGCCCGAGCGCAAGGTGACCATCGAGGACATCAAGTACGTGCTCTCGAGCCACTACCAGGGCACGGAGTACGACTGCTACGGCAGCAAGGGCACGCCCGCCACGCGCGGCGCCTATCGCCCCATCGGCATCAACCGCAACAGCCAGCTCGCCGTGTTGCAGCTGCGTCCCTATGCGCAGCCGGCCTATCGCGCCGTGCAGTGGATGGCCTTTGGCTCCAACTCGTTTAACGCGCTGGTTCCGCTGTACGCCAACGTCGAGACCATGCCCGAGTACTATGCCGACACGCAGGCTCGCGTGACGTCCGAAAACTTCTACTGGGCCAACCGCCTGATCGGCGCCCTGGCTGACGTCCGTTTCCATGAGTGCGGCCGCGCTGTGGAGGACTACCAGGAGAAGGTCGGTGGCATGGGCCACAAGCAGATCCATGACGTCGATGCTACCGTAGCCGCTCTGCCTGAGGCCGAGGTGCCTGCCGAGCTTGCACGCGCCAATGAGGCCTTTGCCGAGCGTGTTCGTGTGGAGACCGATGCCCTGCTGGGCAAGGTGCTTTACACCACGAGCTGCGCCATGAAGAACTCTTTCGCGATGAATGACAACGTGAGGTAGGGATTTCCCGTCGATCGAATAGCGCTAAAACGCTTTGTCGCTTTCGCTCAATCTTGGGTACAAGAACGCCAATGCAGTTGTTTGTGATTGGAGATAACCATGGTTATGAAACTCGATCAGCTTGTTAACGGCGCCATTAACGTGGGCTTTGGCGCTGCCGCCGTTGCTGTCGAAGGCGGCAAGAAGGTCCTCGACGACCTTAACACCAAGGGCGAGCAGGTCCGCAAGGACACCGCCACCCCCGATATCGCCCGCAGCGTGTCCGATATGTTCGAGCAGGCCGGTGGCACCATCTCCGACCTGACCGAGCGTCTGGGCATGCAGGGCGAGACCGCGGCCCAGCGCGTGCTTGACGAGCTTATCCTTGCCCGCGTCCGCGTCATGACCGCTCCCGAGCGCACTGCCTTCCTGGCCCATGTGCGCGACATCGTCGATTCGGTCGAGGACAACGTGACCTCGGTGCCCGTCGAGTCCGTTGAGCCCGACGATGCGAAGGATACCGAAGAGGCCGAGTAGCAGCGCAGATGGCAGATTCCACCACCGATTACAACAATCTAGATCCCTTGGGTGACGAGGCGGCGGTTGTCGATGAGGTCGACGCCGCCGTCTCGGGCGCTCGCAAGAAGCCGCGCGCCGTCGATATGGTGCCCGAGGAGCCCGACGCGATGGCGCCGGACGAGGAATACCAGCTCACGCCGGCGGGTCGTCGCGAACGCATTGGGCAGATTGTACGCCTGGTCAAAAAGTACCGCGTGTGGGATAACCTCACGCCGGTTCGTTTGCGCCGCCTGCTCGAGGAACTCGGCCCCATGTTCGTCAAGATGGGGCAGATTTTGGCCAACCGGTCCGAGATTCTGCCGCAGCGCTTTTGCGACGAGCTGCGTCGTCTGCGCTCCGACGTGGAGCCGGTGCCGTACGAGGTCGTACTCAGCTGTCTGGAAGAAGAATACGGCCTGCGCCTGGGGGAGATGTTCGATGCGATCGACCCCAACCCGCTCGGTAGCGCGTCGATCGCGCAGGTGCACCGCGCTCGTCTGGTGACGGGCGAGGACGTGGCCGTCAAGGTGCAGCGCCCCGGTGCGCAGCAGGTTATGGCACAGGACATCGATATCATCCGCTCGGTGGTGCGTATCGTTTCCAAGTTCGTCAACACCGATCAATTCGTTGACCTGCACGGCGTAGTCGAGGAGTTGTGGACCTCGTTTCGCGAGGAGACCAACTTTTTGGCCGAGGCCAAAAACCTCAACGACTTCTACGAGTTCCATAAGAGCGTTCATGGCGTGACGTGCCCTAAATCCTATCTGGACCTGTGCACCGAGCACGTGGTGGTTATGGACTACGTCGACGGCATTTCGATCGCCGATCCTGAACGCTTAGTGGCCGAGGGCTATGACTTGGAAAAGATCGGTGCCGCGATTGTCGAGGACTACTCGACGCAGGTGCTCGACGACGGCTTTTTCCATGCCGACCCGCATGCGGGAAACATCATCCTCAAAGACGGTATCGTTTACTTTATCGACTTGGGCATGGTCGGACGCATGTCGAGTCACGATCGCGGTATCGTAAAGGACATGATTTTCGCCGTGGCCGAGGGTGACGTGCCCAAGCTCAAGGATTCGCTCATGCGCTTCGCCGTGACGCGTGGCGACTCGGCTGAGCTCGATCATTCGGCCTTTTTGTCCGATCTTGACTTTATCGTGGCTGACTTTGCGGGCCTCGACCTTAAAGACCTGGATATCGGCGAGTTTTTGACTTCGCTGTTAAACCTCGCGCGCAAAAATGACGTTGAGCTGCCGAGCGTGGTGACGATGTTCGCCCGCGGCATGGTGACGCTCGAGGGCCTGTTGACCGAGTACATGCCCAACGTCAACATGATCCAGATCATCCAGACGCACATCAAAAACGAGAAGAGCACCTACGCCCGCATGCGCGAGATGAGCCGCGATCTTGCCGCGAGCAGCTATCGCGCGGCAAAAGGCTCGCTCGAGGCGGCCGAGTATCTGGGCTTGGCTTCGCGTATGCTTACGCGCGGCCAGCTTAAGGTAAACACGCAGATCATGAGCAGCGATAAGGCGCTGCGACAGCTGGGCGGAATTATCGACCGCATGTCGATGGCTATCGTTATCGCCGGCCTGTTTATCGGTTCGTCGGTGGTGTACTACGCACGCATCGAGCCGGTTGTGTTTGGTATCCCAGTCATTGGCTTTATGGGCTACGTGAGCGCGCTGGTGCTGGCGCTTATGCTGGGTCGCAATATCTGGCTCAACAGTCACGGCGGCAAGCACTAGAGGCTGCGGCCGTCACCGCATTTTCCTATCGCAAACAATAGCTTTTACCTTGGGTTTCGCCTGCGTGCGAGGCCCTTTTGCGTGATAGCATATTGACGGTTTTAATCGATGGCCTAGATGGTGGTGCGGAGACGCACGAATGCGCGGTTTTCCTGCGCGTTTGGGAGAATCGGGGTGCAAGTCCCCGGCTGTACCAGTAACCGTAATTCCTCTTGGCTCGGGATGTTCGCGTCGCAGATCGGACGGCGCGCCCGAGTCGTTAAGGTTAAGTCGGATCGCCTCCCATCTTGCATGCGGCTGCGGCGTATGCCGCCGGTGTGCATAGGGCTCTGGAGGGAAGGGGGACCCCGATGGGGGAACTCGAGCGCAACATGCGCGATGACGTGGGGCAGCTTCAAGGCAACGCTCCAAGTACAGACAGTAGGAGACAAATGGATATGTTTGAGGACGAGTGCCAGCGTGCCTCGCTTCGTCGCCGTGGCGTAATCGCGCGCGGCGTGGCAAAGCGCTGCCTGGTGGCATTCCTGGCCTTCGCGATGGCCTTTGGCACCACGCCGGCTCAGCTGTGGGCCGAGGGTGCCGAGGGCATTACCGACGCTGTGGCTCAGGCTACGACGCCAGGCGAGGACGCAGCGCTTGCGGGCGGTACCGCTGAGCAGAGCGGCGCCGAGGTTTCGGATTCCGGGAGCGCGCCTGCAGCTAGTGCCGCCACTACAGAGGCAGCAACTGGCGACGAAGGCTCGGCGACGGGGGAGAGCCCTGCCACGAGCGAGCAGTCTTCGACGGCATCCGCTGGCCAAGCAGGATCTGCCGCCGCGGCTGCCGTCCAGACAGAGAACCCGACAGAAACTGGCGATGTCGTCAAGAAGCAAATCGAGGTCTCGTTCTCGATTATCGGCACCGATGCCGACGGCAAGGCTCAGACCTGGGTGGCGCCTACGCAGCTCAAGCTCAACGAGGGCGCGACGGCTGCGGATGCCTTCATTAAGCTGCAGGAGAAGACGGGCTTCAAGGCGAAGTACGATCCGAACACGGCATACGGTTTCTACCTCGAAAGCATCACCTCCCCGAGCGATGGCCGCACGCTTGCCTACGATCCGACGACTCATGCCTACTGGCAGCTGTTCGTCGACGGCGCGTCTTCCTCGGTTGGCGCGAGCAGCGTCAAACTCACCCAGGGGCAGAAGATTGAGTTTGCCTATACGGCTGGTAGCGCGTCCCCTGTCGTTAAGGACCAGCTTGCTGCGAATGTGACCGTCATTGGTCGCGATGCCCAGGGCAAGACTCAGACCTGGGTCGACAACGCGCAGTATGTGGTGACGTCCGGTTCGAGCGCGCTTGATCTTACGAAGGTCGCGCTTGAGGCGAATGATATTGACGCCGTTGCTGCGGGCTCCTTCATTCTGAGCCTTAAGTACAACGGTGTTGAGCTGGGTACGCCCCAAGATTATTCGACCTATTGGCAGCTGTTTATCAACGGCAAGTCGAGTGACTATACGGCGGACAATGTCACCATCCATGCTGGCGATACCGTCACGTGGTTCTACGGTGGCTGGGGAGACCAGTTGCCGTCCGATTCTGTCCATGCTTCCGTTCAGGTGCTTGGCAAGGACAAGGACGGCAAGCAGCAGGTTTGGGCTTCGACGGGCCAGACGAGTCTCAAGGCGGGCTCTACTGCTAAGGACCTGTTGGAGCAGACTGGTCTTAAACTCAAAGCTACAGAAGAGTCTTGGGGTTGGTACCTTAGGGGCATTACCTCGCCGCTTGACGGTAAGACCTATTGTGGCTCTGATGCTGCGACCAATAGCTATTGGCGCTTCTACGTAAAGGGCAAGTCCGACGCAAAGTACAAGTTCGCCGACGTTGGCGCTGGTGCCTACGAGCTCCATGAGGGTGACGCCGTCACCTTTATGTATGCTGGCGACAGCGATGCCCTCCCTGGTCAGGTGCTTGGATCCGCCGATATCATCGGCCCCGATGTCAACGGCAACAATACTCGCTGGGGCTCGGCAAGCAATGTTTCCCTGCCCGAAGGCTCTACGGCTCAGGACCTTATTGAGACGGTGCTGAAGGCGAAGGGCATTGATTACAAGGCCTCCCAGAGTGGTGCATACTGGTCCATTACTTCGCCGTTCGAAGACAAGTCTTACGGCTATGATGGTGCGACCGGTAAATACTGGCATCTGTATATCAACGGAGAGTCCTCATCTCTCTGTGCCAACCAGGTCACGCTCAAGAGCGGCGACAAGGTTACATTTGCCTACACCACCGAAAAATCGCCCATGCCCGATCCCGACAAGATTGTCGTGGACCCGAGTGCGACGACTCCTAATTGGGATGCCGAGTGGGCCGGCTACGGCAACAGTGGCAACGGTTCGACCGTAACGGATGCCAAGACGCCTGCGCAGGCCGCCGGTCTTAAGTGGGCCTTCGATTGGAAGGCCGAGTCTGGCCAGCAGTATGCCAACTGCAGCGAGCCTGTCATCGCTAACGGCTTTGTGTACATCGCGACCGAGAACGAGCTCATTAAGATCGATTCGTCCACGGGCAAAAAGGTTGCCTCTGCGCCGCTTGCCTCTAAGGTGAGCTATACCTCTCGCCCAATCTATACCAATGGCCTTATCATCGTTCCGCTCAACGGCGGTGCGGTCCAGGCGATTACTGCAGACAAGCTGATCTGCAAGTGGCTGTCGCCTGGTTTGACGGACTTGACGCAGAGCTCCTGCACCGTCGTTTCGGACGGCGAGTACGTCTATGTAGGCTCGGTCGATATTTCGTATGACGAGAATTACAACGCGACCTACGGCAACGGCTCCTTTATGCGCATTAAGATTGCCACGGGCGAAGTTTCTTGGCAGAACATTGACGCTTCCGAGGGCTATTACTGGACTGGTGCGGCTTTGACGGATAAGTATGCCATCGTTCCTACGAGCGCGGGCACGCTTAAGTGCATTGATAAGACGACGGGCGATGTCGTTTCGACCATGAAGCTCGGCGCTCTCGCGAACGCCGACTGTGTCGCCGATCCGTCCAATGGTTCGACCTTCTATCAGATGACGCACGATGGAAAGCTCCATGTGATTTCGCTTTCGGCGAAGGGCGTACTGAGCGAGCAGAAGACGGTCGATCTGGGTCTTACGAATAACATGAGCGCACCGGCGGTGGCTGGCGAAAACTTGATTGTCGGCGGACAGACGGCTACTGGCTCTGCTCTGGCTCTCTATAATCTGAAGACCGGTAAGACCACGATGGTCACCGCTGCTGACGGTAAAGAACTGCCGGCCGGATTTAACGGTATTGCTGCTACTCCGCTGGTGAGTGTTCAGGGCGGCAAGACCTATGTGTACTTCACCGTTAACAGCGCGGATAGCAAGGATTACGTCAACTACTCTGCTGGTGGTGGCGTATATCGCTATACGCTCGGCGATGCAGAGGCGACGCAGATTTATGATGCGGCTGGCCATTACCAGCACTGCGACTCTCCGGTCATTGCCGATGCATCTGGCAACCTGTACTACATCAATGACTCGGGCACTCTGTTCAAGCTGGGGGCCGTTGAGTCTTGGACGGTTGCCTTTAATTCCAACGGCGGGTCTGCTTGCGACACTAAGTTTGTTGCTACGTCCGATGGCAAGCTGGTCAAGCCGGCCGATCCGACGCGCGATGGCTACGCTTTCGGCGGTTGGTTCACCGATGAGGCTTGCACGCAGGCGTATGACTTCGGTACGCCGGTGACGGCCGACCTTACGTTGTATGCCAAGTGGACCAAGAATGCCGTTAACCCTGGCGGCAATGGCGGTTCTGGCTCCAATGGCGGCAATGGTGGCGCTGGCAACGGTTCCGGTGCTGGCGCTGGCACGGGTTCCGGCTCCGGCACGAAGGGCCAGCAGGCTGGCGGCGCTGTCGCCCCGGGTCATAAGCCGACGACCAAGACGACGGTGTCGACCAAGACCGAGACCAAGGACAACAAGTCCGACAAGAATGACTCCGATAAGTCCGACAAGAAGGACGAGAAGAAGTCTGACAAGAAGTCTGACAAGAAGGACAGCAAGTCCGACAAGAAGTCCGATTCCAAGTCCGATACGGGCGCTGCTTCCACGACCACTGCTAAGAAGTCCTCTAGTGCTTCCGAGCAGGAGACTGGCACCAATCCGCTCGCCATCGTCGGCGTTGCCGCCGGCGTCATCGGTCTCGCCATCGTCGGCGTGTTCGTGTTCACCAAACGTCGGTAGGTGAGGGCTGTGTCCAATAAATCCAAGGACGCTGACCCCAAGCAACCAGATTCCTCGTTCATTCAGTTCGACGATGCAAAGCAACAGGGCGCCGCTTTGGCGGCGTCCGCCCCTCGACGGAAGGCGCTTACTGGTGTCCTGACCGCCGCGTGCGTTGCGCTAATTGTCATATCGCTGGGCTTCGTCCATCCTTCCGAGAGCGGCGCCTGGTCTATTGACTGGATCGTTCAGACCGTGACGGGGGAGAGCGTCGTCGCGAAGGACGCCAAGGGGTCTGACTCGACCGTCGCTTCGGGTAAAGCTGGCTCCAAGGATTCCAAATCTTCGGATGGTGCGAACGACGAGTCTAAGGGTTCGGATAAATCTGACTCTAAGAAGGAGTCCGAGTCTTCGGACAAGGAATCAAACAAGGGCTCGGATAGCAAGAAGTCTGAGGACCAGGACGGCAAGAAGTCTGGCGATAAATCCGCTGCCCAGAATACGGGAGCCGGCGATACTTCCAATGTGTCTGGTGGTGCTTCTTCGGGCGGTGGCCAGTCGTCTAATGGAGCCTCATCCTCTAATGGTGGAAACGCCTCCTCGGGCGGCCAGAGCGGCTCGCAGGAGTCCAACTACGTTACGGTGACGGTTTCGGTCACATCGAGCTCTGTGGGCAATCCTGTGTCCTCTGGTGGCACCTTTACCTTTAACGAAGGCGCTACCGTCTACGATGCCCTGTGCGCGCTGGGCCTTTCTGTCAACGCACATGGCTCGTCGTACGGTACGTATGTCTCCGCGATTGGTGGTTTGGCCGAGAAACAGTACGGCGGCACGAGCGGCTGGATGTACTCCGTCAACGGCACAACGCCCATGACGGCCTGCAGTAACTACGTTCTCTCCAATGGCGACAACGTTGTTTGGTATTACGTAACGGGCTAGAGGCCTCGACATAGCGCGCCAGACGGGCGGTTCGGACCAACATCCGGACCGCCCGTTTTTCATGCGAATGGGACTGGGTCGCCGGGTCTCTCTGCAAACAAAAAAACCGGTTGGAACGGGAATTCCAACCGGTTATACATTCAAGCAAATAGTGAATCGACTACGACCGTGCGCCCTCGAGGAAGAAGCGGCGGCTGAAGTAGTTGTACCAGGTGACGAGGAACGTGGCGATGGCCTTCATGGCCTGGTAGCCGATGCTCAAAAACGTGACGCCCACAAACATGTACAGGTCGTTGAGGCCCAGGCCGATCACCGACAGGATGGTGAAGATCGTGAACTCGCGCTTGCGGCTCATGCCCTCGCGGTGGTCGAACACGTACTTCATGCTGAGCCAGTAGTTGACCACGACGGACGTGATAAACGAAACCGTGGTGCTCATCAAAAAGTCGAGGTGGAACAGCTCGACGAGCGCAATGAGCATGCCCCAGTCGATGCCAAAGGAGATAAGACCCACGACAGCAAACTTGAGGAACTGCTTGGTATGAGGTTGTGCCAGCGCCTTGCGCACGTAATCACATCCAATGCGTTGATGAATCGAGCAGAGGATACTTTAGAGCTTTTACAAGGGAAACGTAAGGTCTTTGCCAAGAACTATATGAACTCGCCAAATTTTCAAGAGCTAATCCGCAAACGTTGAAAATTTGCCCGTAAACGAGCGACACCCACGGACGATACTGCGCTGAGTGCGCGTCGTCCGTGGGCGCCGTAATGCTGCAGGGGTTTCGAGCTATTTTGTCTCGTCGCCCTCCAGGAAGATTTTTCGGGTCACAAAGTTGTAGACCATGACAAGCGCGGTGGCACAGATCTTGGCGATATTGGCCTCGAGTCCCAGGCCGGCGTTGAGCGCCAGCACGATACCGTCGTTGAGTGCCAGGCCGATCACGGACAGCACGACAAAGATAATGAACTCGCGGCGGCGGCTCATGCCTTCCTTGTGCGCAAACACGTATTTCATGCTTGCGAGGTAGTTAAAGATGAGTGAGATGATAAAGCCGCTGGTGTTGGCGATTAGGATGTTGAGGCCCAGACCGTAGTGGAGCAGATTCATAATGCCAAAGTCGATAACCGTGGCAATGACACCGACGACGCCAAATTTCATAATCTGCGCAAGGAGCTTTTGCATGGTACCTGCCTTAAGCTGGCGCCGAAGCGCCGCGGGGATGACAAACTTAGCAAGTTTAGCCAATCCCCGCGGGTGGTGCTAGGCGCGCTCCTCGATAGCACCGTTTCTATATGCATCGAGCAGCTGGCGCAGGTCCTGGATCTGGCTGCGAATCTTGGCGCCAGTATCGGTGTCGCTCACCATGCGGCGACGGTCTGCTTGGTCAAAACGGTTGGTCTCGCTCTCGATGTCCACGTTGCGCGTGAGTGCCTCGGCAACCGTCGTAAAGGCCCGGTGCGACTTGAGGCGGCAGCCGCGCGAGCTCGAGATGAGCGTATAGCCGGCGATGCCCGTCTTGGGATGGTAAGCGCGGCAGAAGCCGCCATCGATGACCAGTAGCTTGCCCTCGGCGCGGATGGGCTGCTCGCCCTTGGTGGTTTTAACGGGCGTGTGGCCGTTGATGATGTGGCCGGTCGGCGAGCATGCCATGGGCGCGACGCCAAACTCGCGCATGATATCATCGCAGACCGAGGGCGACTTGGTAAGCGTAAAGTACGGGTCCATCGGCTCGACCCAGGTGCTCTTATCGGCGATATAGGCGCGCTCAAAGGTACGCACCAGGCGTCCGCTGGCGGGTGAATTGAAGCCAATCCACAGGTACCACATCCAGTCGAGGGCATCGCGGTCGCCCACGCGCCACGCGCGGCGGGCGATGTGGTCGCAAAAATCGAGATAATCGCGGCCAGCGTGCCAGGTGCCCAGGCAGTTCATGCTGCTAAAGGTGCCGTCTTCGTTGAGCGGAACGCAGCCGTGGAAGAGCAGGTTGCCGTTGGCGACCTTGTACATCGAGCCGTGGGTGTAGAGGAAATCGATATGGCGATGCAGGTGATCGGCGGTGACAAACTCGGACACGAGCTTGTCGATGATGTGCTGCTCCTGAGACGTGAGCGTGTAGGGGTCCGCCGGGTCGACGGTGGGGAAGTCGTTGGTCGTGAGCGGCCACACGCTGCCGTCGGCGAGCGTGACCGTGCCGGTGTCGTGGTCGATCTTGTCGAGTAACAGGCGGTCGGTCATATCGAACTCGGGGTGGAGCTGGATAATCTGGCCCTCGAGCTTAAAGAGCAGCACGTTGATGGCCTTGATCAGCGGGGTGATGGACTCACCGGCGGTGTAGGTGGCATCGGCAAAGGCGACAAGCTCACGCAGCGAGATGCCGTAGTCGTTCTCCAGGATCTCGTAGTTGTCGTAGCGTAGGTTGTTGCGCAACACCGTGGCGATGCAGGCGGGCTCACCGGCCGCAGCGCCCATCCATAGCAGGTCGTGGTTGCCCCACTGGATGTCGAGTGAATGGTAGGTGAGCAGACGGTCCATAATCTTGGCTGCGCCGCCGCCGCGGTCGAAGATGTCGCCCACCAGGTGCAGGTGGTCGACGGCCAGGCGCTTGATGAGCGAGGCGAGCGACTCGATAAAGTCGTCGGCGCTGGCGGTCTCCAGGATGGACTCCACGATGCGCTCGTGATAGCGCACGCGATAGTTGTTCTCGTCCGGGTGCGTGTGCAACAACTCGTCGATGATGTAGGCGTAGTCGCGCGGGATGGCCTTACGCACCTTGGAGCGCGTGTAGCGGCTTGAAAGTGAGCGAGCGACCATGATGAGCTGGTCAAGCATCGTCTTGTACCAGGTTGGCGAGTCCTCGTGCCGGCTGCGGACCAGGTCGATCTTCTCGCGCGGGTAGTAGATGAGCGTACACAGCTCGCCCTTTTCGTCAAAGGAGAGCGTGTCGCCAAAGATCTCGTCGACATGTTCGCGCACGACGCCCGAGCAGTTGTTGAGGATGTGCATAAAGGCTTCGTACTCACCATGCACGTCGCTCATAAAATGCTCGGTGCCCTTGGGTAGGTTGAGGATGGCCGAGAGGTTGATAATTTCGGTAAATGCGGATTGTTCGGTGGGAAACTGTCTCGACAGCAGGCGCAGATACTTGAAGTCTTGCGGGTTGCGATCGAATGCGACCATGAAACACCTTCCGATGGGGCTGGTAAAACTGATAAACAGCGTCAAACGTTTATCAGTATGCGCCGCTTTTGTTTCGATTTTGCGCCAGCGGCTGAATTGTCGGCTGAACGGTTTGGTAAATCGATTTAGTGAAGGTAGATGTGTTGGTCGGGTGGAGACGACAGAGGGTGTTTTCTCAGAAATTTATGCGTGGGGCCGGTGGAGACGATGGTGGTAAAGATGTTCGCTATTTTTGGTTCGATTTGGTAAATAGTGGACATATGTACCGTATGTAGGCTCACTGTGCGATAATTTGCGCAGCAATGAGTAAGGAGCCTCATATGAGTGATTTTGTCCTGACCTGTGAATCCGCCGCCGACCGAACCCGTGAGTTCTTTGCGTCGCGCAATATCCCTGTCGTGTGTTTTCATTACGAGATCGACGATGTTGTCCATACGGACGATCTGTATCAGTCGATTACGCCGGACAAGTTTTTTGCCCAGATTGCCGCGGGCGCCATGCCCAAGACGTCTCAGGTGAGCGTGGGTGAGTACAAGGAGTTTTGGGAGCCGTTTGTTGCCGAGGGTAAAGACGTGCTGCACCTGGCGTTGTCGTCGGGTATTTCGGGCACGTATGGATCGGCCTGCGTTGCGGCGCAGATGCTCGCGGATCGCTATCCCTAGGGCGGCAAGGTGCGCGTCATCGATTCGCTGGCGGCGTCTTCGGGCTTTGGCCTGTTGCTGGAATATGCCGCCGACGTGCGCGATAGCGGGGCTTCACTCGACGAGACGGCTGCCTGGATCGAGGAGCACAAACTCAACCTGCACCACTGGTTCTTCTCGACCGATCTGTCGAGCTATCTACGAGGCGGTCGCATTTCGGCTGCGAGTGCGATCATCGGCACGGCGCTTAAGATTTGCCCGCTTATGACGGTCGATTGCGACGGCAAGCTGTCGCCACGTGAGAAGATTCGCACTAAGAAGCGCGCGATTTCCGAGATGGCCAAGACCATGATGGCACACGTGCAGGACGGTGCGGATTATTCGGGTAAGTGCATCATGTCGCACTCGGCGTGCCGCGAGGATGCCGAGGCAGTTGCGGCGCTGATTGAGGAACAGGTTCCGCAGCTTAAAGGCAAGATTGAGATCAATGACATCGGTACTCTGATTGGCTCGCATACCGGACCTGGTACGGTGGCGCTCTTCTTTATGGGCGACAAGCGCGTGGATTAATTTGCCCCATCACATCGCTGCGTGATTGCTCAAACGAAAACGGCCCGCCTCACGTTTGTGGGGCGGGCCAAGATGTTTTGCTAGCGTTTCTTTCCGCGGAAGAAGAAGCCGTGCAGTGATGGCTTAAGGCCGCGGTTGGCGCGATGCTCCTCGACACGCTCGTGGATCGAAGCGACACGCTCGATGACTTCGTCGGGAATCGGCACGTCGGGATTCATGTTCTCGACCTGGCTGACCTCGGCGGCGGCGACCTGGTCGATAATGGGCACATCGTCGCGCGAGATGACAGGTGTGGCGTCTTCCTTCATCTTGCGATAACGCTGCATCATGTCGGTCTGTAACTGCTGGGCCGAAGGCGGCGTCCAGATGATGGCGTTGGCGCCGGCGGCGATGGTTTCACGGATGCTCTCGGGCGTCTTGCCGCCCGGCGCGATGAGCGGCAGGTTGGGATAGTGCTCGCGCAGCTCGCGTAGGACCTGGGGCGTGTTCTTGCCGGCGGCGATGTTGAGAATCTTGGCTCCGGCGCGCACTTTGGCATGCGCATCGTCGTCGCAACGTACGACCGTGGCGATGACGGGGATGTCGGCGATGTTGGTGATGTGCTCGACCATCTCGGCAGTAGCGGGGGAGTTGACCACGCAGCCCGCCGCGCCCTGCATCTCGGAGACGGCTGCCATCTGCACGGAGCGCTTACCGGTCGTAGTTCCGCCGCCCACGCCTACAAAGACCGGGCACTCGGCGACGGTCAGCAGCGCTTGCGTAATGGCGGGCTGCGGCGTGAAAGGGTAGACCGCAAAAACGGCATCGGCGTTGGAGTTGCGGATAACCGCGACATCGGTAGTGTAAATGAGCGACTTGATGCGGCGGCCGAAGAGCGTGAAGCCGCTGGCCTCCTCGATCTCGTCGGGCATGCGAAGAGCAGCCTTGCGCAGACGTCCGTCGATGGGCAGGGGCTCCATGGGGAGCAGTCCGTTGGGGGTCACGGCTACCTGGGGCTCGGTGAACTCGTCTGCGAGCTCGACCTCGGAGAAATCGACCGAGGCGACGATGTCCTCGTGAACCTCGGCGGGTACATCGATGGGAGCTTGGTCGTTTGCCGCGGCAGGCGTGTCGAAGGAGCTGGTGCCGACAAAGGCGTCGACGCGTTCGTTTAGGTCGTTGAGGGTATCCATGGAGGCTCGATTCTATGCGATGGTGGCCGGCGCGATGCAGCCGGAATTGCGAATGCTAAATCGTTTGACGAGTTGATTTTTCCCCGCCGCACCATCCGTTAGACCGAAGGGCGGGAGAACGTGAAGGAGCTGTGGTGGCGAGGATCGAGGTGCTATCTTGAAAGTCCCGTTTAAAAGAGAGGTGACGCGGTATGGAATTGACAGCAATGTTTGGCTCGATTGGCCTGTGCGTGGGCGCAATCGTTGCCGCCGCGGTCATCTACTTTGTGGTCACGGCCATTAAGGGCAAAAGGGCCGAACGCAAGGAGCGCGCGATGCTTAAACAGCATCGCGACCAGCAGGGCAAACGCGCACAGAGATAGCTTGTTGAGTTTTTGATCCGTGCGCTAGCTGCGTTTTCGGATCAGGGCAATGTAGAAGCCCTCAAAATCGCGGCTAGGCGGAATGGTCAGCGTGCCGGGCATACCGTTGACGATGGCCGAGACATGGCCGGCGGCGATGGCCTCGGTGAGGGCGTTGCACTCGATATGCGGCTCCTCGCCGGCATCCTGGGCGCGACGCGCTTCACTTTCGCTCGGTGTGCCGTCGAGGGGGATAAGCTCGCAATCCATGTGCTTGTCGAGGGCCTCTTGCAGGGCGTCCTCGTTTTCCTGCGGCATGATCGAACAGGTGGAATAGACGAGCGTGCCGCCCGGTTTGAGGGCTCCCATGGCGCGGTCCAGAAGCGCGCGCTGCGAGCGGGCGCACTTGACGAGCAGCTGCTCGGTGAGGCCGCGCAGGCTTTTCTCGTTGCCACTGATGACGGTGCCCGTGCCGGTGCAGGGAGCGTCGAGCAGGATGCGGTCAAAGCGGAAGAACTCGTCGAGCTCGCGTGCGTCGATGCGCATGACGGGCACGTTTTTGGCACCTTGGCGGTGGAGGTTGGACTCAAGCTTTTCGGCGCGGGGAATGCTCATCTCGCAGGCCGTGAGGTGTGCCTGGCCCTGGGTGAGGGCGGCGATCTGCGTCGTCTTGCCGCCAGGGGCTGCGCACATGTCCAGGATGTCCTCGCCTGCCTGGGCGCCCAACACCAAAGGCGGCATCATGGACGACAGGCTCTGTAGGTAGATCTTGCCGTCGCGGTAGATGTCGAGGTCCCATAGGTCGGAAACCTGGGCCTCGGGCAGGATAAAGGCGTCCGGATACCAAGCGACGGGGTTGTGGGCGATGCCGGCGGCACCGAGCGCCGCAGCGATGTCCTCGGCGGTCGCCTTGAGCGTGTTGGCGCGCAGCGTGACCGGGCGTGTGGCCGCGGCGCCGAAGCCCTCGATCATGAGCTCGGCATCGGCGGGCGCATAGGCGCCGGCGACCGTGTCGACCATAAAGCGCGGCAGGTCGGCGGCGCAGGGAAGGGCGGCAAGCTGGTCGGAAAGCTCGGTAGCGGCAAACTGCCTGAGCTTGAGCTCGGGCTTAACCTGCTTTTTCTGCTTACGACGACGCGGCTTGGACATCCGTCTTTCCTTCCACCTAAATGATTATTCTGGGACGGGGATTAAATAATCATTCCATGACTCCCGTCACAAAAAGACTGTACTGTGGCGCCCGGGAATGATTTTTTAATCCCCGTCCCAGAATAATCATTCCCGGGCGCGTTGCTACTAGCGTGCTTTAGTACTGGCTCTCGTGCTTGCTGAAGAAGTCGAAGCGCGGGGGCAGCGGCTTCACGCGGTGGTCGCCGGGCTTCTCGCCCAGGCTCTCTACGAACTCGTCCGTGGAGGCAAAGATGTTATCCCAGCTAAAGAAGGTGACCGGATCGACGTCGAAGTACTCGCAGATGAGTTCGCAGCCGGCCGGGACGATACCGTGCATCAGGACGGTCGCCACGCGCAGCTCGGTAAAGGCATCAACCAGGGCCTGCGTCATCGCTGCGTTTGCTTCGTCGCCCTCGAGCTTGTTGGCGGCCTTGGAGGCGTCGCTCCAGCGCTTGTTGGTGGCGCGCAGGTAGTCGTCGCACACGGCAAGCGCGCGGTGCGTCTCGAACTTGTACATGGCCTGCTCAAAGGCGAGGGCTGCCTGCTGGGCGGCTTCGACCACGCTGTCAGAAGCGGCACCGGCGGGGATGCAGCCGTTGCGGTAGGGGCTCTCGTCGCCCTCCTTGACGGCGACGCCGTAGAAGCAGCTGCGGGCCAGACGGTTGAACACGCCGGTCAGCAGCGCGCTCTCCTTAAGGGCCGGGTCGATAACGCGCTTGTCGTCGCAGGCGCGTACCTCGTTGCCGTCCTTGTCCTTGCCGGTCACACGCGTGTCGTATGCCTTGGGGCTAAAGCTTACCGGCTTCTCGGACAGGCCGAGCGACAGCCAGTGCGCACGCATCTGCTCGCAGGTGTAGTGGTTGAGCAGGTCGTCTGCCGGCGGGGGAGGCGTCTGCGAGGACGAGCTGGCCTTTTTGCCCATGTAGAGCAGGTGGTAGCAGGCGCTGACGGTGCTCTGCGTGAGGTCCCAGCCCAGGGCCTCCCACATGGCGGTCTGCGCGATGCAGTAGAAATAGATGTTGTCCTGACCGATGAACTGGTAAATCTGAGCGTCGTCAGAGCACCACCAGTCGCGCCAGTCGAGCGAGCTGTGCTGGTAGGTGGGTGCGGGCACCTGCGTGGAGTCGGCGGCGGGCTCGCCCATGAGGGCGGCATCCTGGGCGGCGACGCCCTCGGTCACGCCGGCGGCCTTGGCATCGCGTGCGAGCACGGTACGCGTATAGCTGATGGGCGCCCACAGGCTCTCAGGCCAGCACCAGCAGGTGACGTCGGTCACGCCGTCGACCTCGGGCACCGGAACGCCCCAGTCGATGTTGCCGGTGATGCGGAAGGGCACGAGCGCCTTGCCGCTGCGGAAGCGCACGCCGCCGTTGGCGAGCACCGCGTGGGCGTCGTCGCGCTCCTTCCAGCTGGGGAAGGTGACGGTAAAGCTGCTCTTGTTGCCCTCGGGCTCCAGCACGGTGTGCTCGGGAAGCTGGTCCTCGACGGCGTCGAAGGCCTCGCGGAACTTATTCTGGATGTAGAGCTGAGCCGGCAGCAGCCACTCCTCCATGGTCTTGGAGACCACGGAGCGAACCTGCGGGTTCTGGGCGAGCTTGGCGGTGTATGTTTTCATAAAGTCGAGGTAGGCCGGCAGGTCGAAGTAGAGGTTGTCGACCGGACGCAACTCGGGCACCTCGCCGGTGAGCTGGCTCTTGGGCGCGATGAGCTCCTCGGGCTCAAACTGGTGGCCCAGATCGCACTCGTCGGCATAAGCCTTCTCGGACTTGCAGCCCTGGATGGGGCAGCGGCCGATGACCTGGCGGCCGTTGAGGAACGTGCCGGCCTTGGCATCGTAGAACTGCAGCGTGGAGCGCTTGGAGATGGTGCCCTGCTCGTGCAGGCGCTCGATAATCTCGGCAGTCACCTCGTTGTGGATCTGGGCCGCCGGCTCAAGGCCCGAGCCGCCGTAGATATCGCAGCTGATGTTGTAGTTGTTGAGGGTCGCGGCCTGGCGGGAGTGATTGGACTCGACATACTCGCCGATGGATTTGTCGTAGCCCTCGTTCTCCTTGAGCTTGCGGTAGCTCTCCATGATGGGCGAACCGTAGCAGTCGGTGCCCGAGGTGAAGATGACGTTTTCGCGGCCAAGGCGGTCGCGCAGGAAGCGGGCGAAGAAGTCGGCCGGGACAAAGACGCCGCCGACGTGGCCAAAGTGCAGACCCTTGTTGCCGTAGGGCTCGCCGGCGGTAACGATGGCGCGGCGCGGCCAGCTGGGACGGTCGTTCATGGAGTATTTGGATGCCATGGGACTCCTTCGCATATAGGTAAGAGCGCGGCCGGGCACGGGGTTCGGCGGCGCGGTGGTCAATTCGTGCATATCGTTCGACATTATCGCACATGCGGGCGGGTGCGTGGCAGGGGCGCTATCCTAAGATGCTATGAATGAGATTTCCAACATACATGCGTTTGAGGACGAGGATTTTCTACACGCTTGCTTCGTGTGGGGGATGGCCGTGATCGCGGTGTTTGCCGTGTGCCTGGTGCCGGTGTTTATGCTGCTGGGCGGGCCTGCGGACTTGGACGCGGCTGAGGCGGGCGGCTGGATGGCTGTCGTGGGCTGGATAGTCGGCTTGGCTGCGATCTCAATGGCGTCGTTCGCCGTGCACGAGCTGGTGCACGGTGTGTTTTTTAAGCTGCTGGCGCCTGCGGGCGCGAAGGTGACCTTTGGGGCGAATCGCGAGACGGCGATGATCTATGCCTGCGCCGAGGGCGTTGTGTATTCGCGCCGGCGGTACATGGCGGTTTGCCTGGCGCCGACGGTTGTTGTGACGGCGGCGCTTGCCCTGGGGTTTGCGTTTTCGGGCTATCCGCTGCTGTGCTACCTGGCGGCCGGCTTGCATTTGTCGGGCTGTGTGGGCGACTGGTATTACGTGCGGACCATTTTGCGCGACCGCCGCATTGTCGCCTGCGAGGATACGTCCTTTGGCGTGCGCTTTTTCGGGTGAGGAGATGTCGATGAAGCCGTTGTTGCTGCATGCGTGCTGTGCGCCGTGCTCTCTTGAGCCGGTCCGCCTGCTGCGCGAGGAAGGGTTTGAGCCCACAATCTGCTGGACAAACCCCAATATTCAGCCGCACGATGAATGGCAGCGGCGTTTGGACGAGCTGCGCCGGTGGTGTGCCGATGGCGACATCGAGCTTATCGAGGCGGGGGAGGACCGGGAGCGCTGGGAGGCCGGCGTGGCCCCGCTGGGCGCCGATCGAGCCCGTCGCTGTCGCTCATGCTATGCCCTGCGTCTGGCCGAGGCGTGCCGTGTGGCCCAGGAGCGCGGGTTTGAGTTTGTGGGCACGACGCTCGCCGTCTCGCCGTACCAGTTGTTCCAAACCTGCAATGATGTGTTGGAGCGTCTGGCTGCTGCCCGCGGTCTCACTCCAGTGATTCGCGATTTTCGCACGTATTACCCCGAGGCGACACGTCGTTCGCGCGAGCTGGGCATGTATCGGCAGAACTACTGCGGCTGCCGTTTCTCGGCCGTCGAGGCGGCCATGGACCGCGCCCGCATCCGCGACGAGCGCAAAGCCGCCAAAAAGTAGTTCACTTGGGACGTCAGCCTGCTAGGATGTAGAGCGGACTTTAGCTATATAAGGAGAATCCGACGTGTCTATGCGTACCGATGATTTTGACTATAACCTGCCCGAAGAGCTCATCGCCCAGGCGCCTGCCGAGCCGCGCGACTCCTGCCGCCTGCTGGTGGTTGATCGCAAAGGCTCCGAGACAGGAACGCCGTTAGGGCATGGCGGCACCGTCGAGCACCGCATCTTCCGCGACATCATCGACTATATCGAGCCGGGCGACGTGCTCGTCATCAACAAGACGCGCGTGATGCCGGCCCGTCTTATCGGTCGCAAGGCGGGCTCGGGTGGCGTGGTCGAGACACTGCTGCTCAAGCGCCGCGAGGATGTGGATCCGCTGGGCCATGTCTGGGAGTGCCTGGTCAAGCCGGGTAAGCGCCTGAAGCCCGGTGCT
Organism: Collinsella aerofaciens; assembly: GCF_028206995.1. Classification (GTDB taxonomy): domain Bacteria; phylum Actinomycetota; class Coriobacteriia; order Coriobacteriales; family Coriobacteriaceae; genus Collinsella; species Collinsella aerofaciens_AQ. The sequence continues at coordinate 150,715 of NZ_JAQLFL010000001.1, forward strand.
CAGATTGAGTATCGTGCGGGCGGTGCCCATGCGCCCGAGGGCGCGCCCGTGGTGTTGACGGCCGAGGTCGTCGACTTTGTTACCGATAGCCGCGGTGGCCGTCTGGTGCGCTTTGAGCCGGCCGGTTGCAATGCCGCCGGCGACCCGCGCACGCTCGACGAGGCCATCCACGCTGCCGGCCACGTGCCGCTGCCGCCCTACATTACCGATTACGAGGGCGATCCCGAGAAGTACCAGACCGTCTACGCCATGAAGGAGGAGCACTCGGCTGCCGCTCCTACGGCGGGTCTGCACTTTACTCCCGAGCTCATGGCCGCTATCGAGGCCAAGGGCGCGAAGTTTGCCGCCGTCGAGCTCGAGGTGGGTATCGATACCTTCCGTCTGGTGGAGGAGGACGACCCTACACAGCACGTGATGCACACCGAGCGCTACCACGTGTCGCAGGAGGTTGTCGACGCTGTGCATAAGGCGAAGGCCGAGGGCCATCGTGTGATCGCCGTCGGCACTACCGCAGTGCGCTCGCTCGAGAGCGCGTTTGACGCGGACGCGCCGGTGTCCGATCCGGCTGTGACGGCGCGCTATTTTGAGGGCCGCGAGGACGGGGCCGACACGCTCGGCCGCGGCGACATCGTGGTGCGCGAGAACGCGACAACGCAGCTCTACCTTATGCCCGGCTCGACCTATCACGTGGTCGACGCACTGATCACGAACTTCCACGTGCCGCGCTCCACGCTCATGATGCTCGTAAGCGCACTTGCCACCCGCGACCAGATCATGGATGCCTACGCCGCCGCCATCGAGGAGCGCTACCGCTTCTTCAGCTTTGGTGACGCGATGCTCATTTGTTAGTTACGCGGTTCTACGAACCGCGTAACTGCTCGACGCTGCGCGGGCCGCATTTGGACAATCTGACGTTCAACTTCAAGGGCGCGACCAGAAGGTCAGCGCCCTTTCGTTTCACGTCACCTTGTCTCAAATGCGGCCCGCTCGCTGTCGTTGCCAAAACATCGGCGTTGCCGTGGTTGTCGCTGTAGTCATTGGGTAGTCATTGGGGACGTTCTTAAATGACTAGTCAAAGGGGACACTCTTACGGCACTTGGCACTTGGGGACGTTCCTTTTGTGCCGGCACCTGGGGACAGTCCTTATGTCAAGAGATCGGTGCAAGAGGGATAGGTTGCCTTGCGTCGATCTAAATAAGTTGCGGTGAGATAGTTCTTGAATTGGCCTTTTTGGGGCTAAACAGAAACTTTCTCACCGCAACTGAGTTGAGGCGTTTTTTGGCAGCTGGTTTACTTGCTCGCGAACAGCCAGATCAGGATGATTACCAGAATCACGGCGACGATGCAGACGATGGCGCCAGTGAATTTGATGCGTGAGTCGCGGGTACGCTCGCGCACCGCGTCCTCGGTGGCCTCGAGCTGGGCGACTTCTTGCTCGGTCTCGGCGTGTTCGGCTTTGTCTCGGGCCAAGGATCCTGCAAGCGACTCAGTGATCTCTGGATGGTCATGCACCTCGGTCGCCTGCTCGATGATCGACTGTGCATGTGCGGCATCTGCTTGGGCGTTGGCGATGCTTTGCTCTTGGTCGCGGCGTGCCTTGTCCTCGGCGGCTATCTTCTCGCGCAGTTCGCGCTGGCGCGTCGTGGCGGCAGTTTTCGCCGTCTGCAGCTCGTCGCGCGCGGCATCGGCCTCAGTCGTCACGGCTTGGTGTGCGCGTTTGGCTTCGGCAATGGGGGCTTGAGCCTGCTCGACGGCCTGCTCGGCTGCGGCAAGCGAGTGCTCAAGGTCGGCGGTGATGCGCGGGACATCTTCTTCGGCTTTTCGCAGGGCATCTGCCGTGTCGGAGATCTGCATCGAGAGCTCGCTGGTGCGCACCGTATAGTTGGCGGGATTTGCCGAGGGATTGCGTTGCAGCTCGGCATACTCATGACGCAGCGTCTCGAGCTGGGCGCGCGTGGCGTCGACGGTTTGTTGTGCGGCCGCAATGCCGGCGTCTCGCTCGGCCTTCACCTTGTCGCGGATGCGCTTGGAATCCTCAAGACGTCGAACGAGGCGGTTGCCGGTCTCGCGAGAGCTTGCCTCGCGGGCCTCCACGGCGTCGAGCGCGGCCTTCAGGCGGAGCTCAGTCGCGTCATCCTCTGTCTTCATTTGTTCGAACTGACCCTTGAGCTCTGTCGCTTTGGCGGCGTGGGCATCACGGTCAATCTCGGCTGCCGCGGCGGCCTTTTGCGCTGTAGCAATCGCTTGGCGCTGGTCGGCGACGATCTGGTCGTAGCGGCCTGCGATATCCTGGCGCGTCTCGAGTTCCTCGGCCTGATCGGCAATGCGCTGCTCAAGTTCGGTCAGGTGGGCGCGGGCATCGGCAAGTGCCTTTTTCGCGGCGTTCATCTCGCGCATGGCCGAGGCGCCCTGGGCGATAAAGGTGCCCACGGCGTTCGCGGTGTTCGAGACAGCGGTCCCCAGATCGCGGCTCGCGGCGGGGGAGTGCGGGGCGGTCGGGCGAGTGGTGTCGGCAGCGTCCGCATCGGCAGTCTGCGGCGCGGCGATATTGCCGGTACCGCCCTCGACCACAGAAAAGCCTGCTGCGTGCGGATCGACCGCATCGGCGCCAATCGTGGGGTGCTCGAGCTGGAGAAACGAGGGCATGGTACTGCCCTGGTCGGCAACCGGAGTCTCGCCGGGCACAAAGGTCGAGGCCGCCTCGGCGGCCTCCTCTTCCTCGGCATCAATATCGGCATCGGCGACGGCGTCTTTCATCGCTTTGACGGCATCCATCATGGAGTCCATGACGGCATCGAGCTCTTCTTCCGAAGACACCTCGATGGGGCCTGCCGCCTGTGGCGCGGGGTCTGTGTCGGGTTCGGCATCGCTCGGCTCCGGCTGCTCGCTTTCGTCATGCTCGACAGTATCGTCTGTGTCTGTTGCTTTATCCGCATCGGCGTGCACATCTGCGGCAGCGTGCACATCTGCGGCAGCGGGCGCATCTGCGGTGGCGGGCGCATCGGTGGAGGCGTCGACGCAGGTAGGAGTATCGCAGTCGTCGACGGCGTCTGCGGAATGATCAATATGCTCTTGAGTCTGGGGGTCCAGCTCGTCTGTCATAGGCATGTGCTCCTCATCGTTGTTTGTCACCCTATGATAAGGTCTCGCGCCGACATCCCGCGCGCCGCAGCAAAGTTTCAAAACGTGTTCGATGGCTCGATCTGATAACAATAACTCGGCCGTTTTATCCAGTTTGTACTTGACAATCCCTTCGCCGAACTACGTGGTGCCGTTCGCCTACCGCGGTCTTTTATTTTTGCTTGAACACGCTAAAGTTGCATCTCAGCTTTTGGCGCGTGAAGTTGGATACGCGCAGTCGGCGGGCGTGCCCGTCGCGATTTGAAAGGACTTTGTATGGGACTTTTCACTGGTAAGACCGTGATCGTCACCGGCGGCGGCAAGGCCACACTTAAGGACGGTTCCGCTGGCTCCATCGGCTACGGCATCGATATCGCATTTGCCAAGGAGGGCGCGAACCTCGTCATCACCGGCCGCAACGTCGCCAAGCTCGAGGCCGCCAAGGAGTCTCTCGAGGCCGAGTACGGTGTCAAGGTTCTGCCTGTTCAGGCCGATGTCTCGGCTGGTCAGGACAACGAGGCCGTCGTCCAGAACGTCATCGACAAGGCCATTGAGGAGTTCGGCCGCATCGACGCCGTCGTCAACAATGCTCAGGCTAGCGCCTCGGGCGTGACCATCGCCGATCACACCATGGATCAGTTTAACCTGGCCATTTACTCCGGTCTGTATGCTACCTATCTGTACATGCAGAAGGCCTATCCGCACCTGAAGGAGACCAAGGGCTCCGTGGTCAACTTTGCCTCGGGCGCCGGCCTGTTTGGCAACTATGGCCAGTGCAGCTATGCTGCCGCCAAGGAGGGCATCCGCGGCCTGACCCGCGTTGCCGCCAACGAGTGGGGCAAGGACGGCATCAACGTCAACATCGTGTGCCCGCTTGCTTGGACCGCTGCGCTCGAGAACTTCCAGGATGCCTATCCCGAGGCGTTCAAGGCCAACGTCCACATGCCGCCGGCTGGTCACTACGGCGACGTCGAGAAGGAAATCGGCCGCGTGGTCGTTCAGCTCTGCGGTCCCGACTTTAAGTACATGAACGGCGAGACCGTCACCCTCGAGGGTGGCATGGGCCAGCGGCCGTAGGGGTTACGCGGTTTTACCAAACCGCGTAACGGCTCGACGCTGCGCGGGCCGCATTTGGACAATCTGACGTTCAACTTCAAGGGCGCGACCAGAAGGTCAGCGCCCTTTCGTTTCACGTCACCTTGTCTCAAATGCGGCCCGCTCGCTGACTTATGCTCAACCTGCGGCGCCATTTTGCTTGAAGGCACCTTGCTCGCTCTGGCGGGTTTTCGCTGTCGGTGCCATAGCATCGGCGTTGCTGTGGCTGTCGGAAATGATCCGTTGTCGCAAGGGGCAGGTTTCCTTTGCACCAGTTTCTGTCGAGTCGGTGCTCTTTGCGGGTTGCCCGTATAATGGTTTGCGTATGAACCGCAACCAAGGAGTTCCAGTTTATGGACCAGAGCCTTTTTAAATTCGACCTGATCGCCGAGGACCCGACGACGCATGCGCGTGCCGGCGTGCTGCACACCCCGCACGGCGACATCGAGACACCGATCTTCATGCCCGTGGGCACCAAGGCAAACGTCAAGGGCATTCCTACCGAGACCGTCAAACAGCTCGGCGCCCAGATCGTGCTTGCCAATACCTATCACCTGTCCATGCGTCCCGGCGAGGACACCATCGCCGAGCTGGGCGGCCTGCACAAGTTTATGAACTGGCACGGCCCTATCCTCACCGACTCGGGCGGTTTCCAGGTCTTCAGTCACAACGATGCCGTCAAGCTCACTGACGAGGGCGTGCGCTTTATCGTCAACGATTACGACGGCCGCCACGTGTTCTGGACACCCGAGGACAACATGGAGATCGCCATGAAGCTCGGCTCCGACATCTGCATGCAGCTGGACCAGTGCCCGGGCTATCCCGCCACGCGCGCCTACGTTGAGCGCGCCGTTGAGCTGTCGAGCATGTGGGCCGAGCGCTGCTATAAGGCGCATACCCGCGACGACCAGGCACTCTTTGGCATCGTTCAGGGCGGCATGCACCTGGACCTGCGCTTGCGCTCGCTGCGCCATCTGGAGGAGTGCGGCGACTTCCCCGGTTACGGCATCGGCGGCTACTCGGTGGGCGAGGACCACGAGACCATGTTCGAGACCCTGGCACCGCTCGTAAGCGAGTACATGCCCAAGCACAAGCCACGCTACCTGATGGGCGTCGGCAACCCCACCACCCTCGTGCGCGGTGTGGGCGTGGGCATCGACATGTTCGACTGCGTGCTGCCGACGCGCACCGGCCGCATGGGCACGGCGTTCTCCAGCGAGGGTCGCCTCAACTTCCGCAACGCGCGTTTTGCGCACGACGACGGCCCCATCGATCCCACCTGCACCTGCCCGGTGTGCACGGGCGGCTACAGCCGCGCGCTCATCCGCCACATGGTCACGCAGAAGGAGATGCTCGGCGGCATTCTGCTGTCGATGCACAACATCTACTACCTGCTCAACCTTATGCAGCGTGCCCGCCAGGCCATTATCGAGGGCCGTTACGGTGCATTCGTGAGCGACTGGATGAACAGTCCTGCCGCGGTGGATTACTAAGGGCGACAGGCGCGCTTACAGAGCGTGGGCAACGGCAAAGGCTGAGCGGCAGCCGCTCGTCACATTCGCTGACGTCGGCTGCGCGACCGCTGACCGATGCCTTGCAAGCGCATAACGCATCGTGGGTACCATACCGAATAGTTGATGTTCGGGCGGGTGTTTGACGCATGGCGTCGACCCCGCCCGCTTTTCTTTTTCTCGATAGGAGTACCCATGATTAAGAATGAGAACGTCGAGGGCGAGCCCGCCTACGACGAGACGTACCGCCGCGGCCCCGTGGTTATGCGCGGTCCCATGATTCCTAAGGACAACACCTACGCCAACCTGCTGGCGCCCGAGGAGTCGACCGACTGGCTGCATGCCGATCCGTGGCGCGTACTGCGCATCCAGGCCGAGTTTGTCGATGGCTTTGGCGCACTTGCCGAGTTAGGGCCTGCGGTGACCATCTTCGGTAGTGCCCGTACGCCCAAGACCGATCCACTCTACAAGGCGGCGCGCACGGTCGGCCGTAAGATTGCCCAGCGCGGCGTGGCGGTTATCACCGGCGGTGGTCCTGGTGTCATGGAAGCGGCTAATAAGGGGGCGGCGAGCGTCAACGGCAAGTCAGTTGGTTTGGGCATTGAGCTGCCGCACGAGCAGGGGCTCAACAAATACGTGAACCTCGGTATGGACTTCCGTTACTTCTTTGTGCGCAAGACCATGTTCGTCAAATACAGCTCGGGTGCCATTGTGTTTCCCGGTGGTTTTGGTACGCTCGACGAGATGTTCGAGGTGCTCACGCTGGTGCAAACGCACAAGGTCAAGCGCATGCCGCTTGTGCTGGTGGGCACCGAGTACTGGCAGGGCCTATTCGACTGGCTCAACGGTCCGGTGATGGGCGCCGGCATGATCAGCCCGCTCGATCCGGATCTGGTACACATTACCGACGACCTCAACGAGGCCGTCGACATCGCCCTGAGCGGGCTGATGTAGATCAATCGTGCCCACGCGACATGAATACGCATGGCAATCTGATGTTATTTAACATCAGATTGCCATTTATATTGGGTATACTGGTGTAAAAGACGAGGGCGAGGAGGTCGCAAATGTCTACAGCAACAGTTAAGCCTACGACGGTTCGAATCGAAGAGGGGCTCAAGGAGCAGGCGACTGAGTTCTTGGATTCGGTCGGCCTCAGCCTCAATTCCTATCTCAATCTTGCCGTTCGGCAGCTGGTAAATCAGCGAAAGATTCCTTTTGAGATTGTAGGAAGGGCGGAGGTGCCCAACGAGGCGACGAGGCGTGCCATGGTGATCGCCGAGGCTCATGAGTTGGGGATTTTGCCGGACGATAGCCCGTCATTCAATAACGCTGATGAGCTTATGTCATTCCTCGATGAGGAATAGCGATGTTCGAGATTAAAGTCGAGGCTCAATTTAAGGCGGACTACAAACGAACGATGCGCATGCATCCGCAGCTAAAAAGTGAGTTTAAAGCGGCGGTTGCAGAGCTTGTGGCTCATGGGTCACTTCCGGCGGAGTATGGCGCCCACGAGCTCTCAAACCCGGGCGGAAACTACAACGGCCACATCGATTTCCACCTATCCGATGGCTTGGTCGATGTGGTCGTTCTTTATCTTCCCCATAAGACTAACCCAGTGATTAGGCTGGTGAGAATGGGCTCGCATGAGGAACTGTTTCAGGGTCCGCTGGGCTGATCGCCGATTTCCAAGTTGCGGTGGAATAGGGACTGATTTGCGGTCGATTGGCCAAAAACAGTCCCTATTTCACCGCAACTGATAGGCGCGCCCCGTTCGCTGCTGCGGCCCCCGGTTCTCCTCATTGCTGGATTTCGCTCAAAAACTCAGCGGCGACTTCGTTGCTTTTGAAACGGATGCTGCGGTCTTCTTTCTTGGGGAATGCCAGCAGCGGGATAGTCCCGTACCAGACAGTTTCCTCGTCAATCACGGCCGCGCACAGCCGCCCTTTGGCCTTGACGGAATAGTCGACGTTCATCTCGGCAAAAATTGCTTTCGCGTCATCGCGCGGAGGTGAGGCAACATAAACCTCAAGGGTAATCCCACGGGCGGCTGCGCCTGCGAGTGTGGTGGTGAGTTTCGTGAGGCATGCGGCGGATGCGTAGGATGCGGCTATGAAGGCACTCTTTGTGGCACCGGTGATGTCTTTAATTAATGCCTCAATAGCGTTTGCTGGCTCTATGAGAATGTTGTAATCGGGTTGCTCACTGTCCTCTGCTGAATAAATTTCGTAGCCCAGCTTGGCGTACGTCTTGAGTCTCTTCTGGTACATGCGAGCGAGCATGGGTATCGACAGGTCAATGTAGTCGAATATCTCAATCTGTTGCTTGCCCTCGTGGCTTCTGTGCAGTCTGCCCGCCTGCTGCGTTACACTGCCGTCCCAAGATATCGGCGTGGCAATGAATAGGGTGTCAAGGTAGGACAGATCGAAGCCCTCGCTCAGAAGGCTTTCGGTGGCGACGATGATTCGATGTTCATGCTCAAGGCCGGGAAGACTGTTCAGTATCGTTTTTCTTTCTTTGGCACCGATTTCTCCGGTTAAGAGTATGGGTTCGTGTCTGCGATCATTAAGCAGCCTGAACAGTTCCTCAGCATGCTTTTTCCTTTTGGATAGTATGAGCGGATGCCGACCGTTTGACGCTGCTTCGAGGGCGTCATCGACAATCAATTCGTTTCTTGCCGCATGTGCACACAGCAGATCAAGAATCTGATTGAAGCTTGCACCCGGCTCGTAGGCAGATAGCCGAATGCCGGTAAATCTCGGCCGCACGATGCGCTGGATGCCCTGCTGAATTGCCTGCGTTTTTGGATCGATGGCATAGCGAAGCGGGCCGCAGAGCATCGAGAGCGCGCGTGTGAGTCCGTCGGAGCGCTCGGGTGTCGCGGAAAGGCCATATACATATTTGGCTGGAACGGACTTGAGGACGAGCTCGAGCTGAGGCGCGGCAGCATGGTGGCATTCGTCGCAGATAATGAGGCCGTAATTACAAACAAGGTCCTTAACTATCGGCTCCCCGGTTTGGGAGTCTTTGCCGGATAGCGACTGAAAGGAAGCGACGTCGATAAGGCCGCTGACGGCGGTTTTGCCCCCTCCGATTTGTCCAATAAGGGGAGGTTGCTTTTTGCTGATTCGTCCTTTTGGCGTTCGGACCGGCTCTCTGGTGTCCGTAATGTCGAGAAATCGTTCGAGCTGCGATTTCCATTGGGCTATGAGCGCGGTCTTTGGAACAATGACGAGCGCCGGAAGACCAACGGCGGCAATAAGATAAGCTCCGATGACGGTTTTACCGAAGCCCGTTGGTGCAGACATGATTCCGTCTTCGTATTCAAGCATCTGGTCGGCGGCAATTTGCTGTTCGGGATGAAGGGTCCCTTTGAATGCCATCTCAATTGGATTGCCCGTGCTACGTTCGTCTGAATAATGGGCAGTAACGTGGGCTTCTTGAATCAGCTGCTCAAGTTGGGCTTTGCAGCCTCTGGGAATCGCGACGCGGCCATCTCTAAGTTCGCTGAGGTCTATGAGTCGCGGTTTGCCGAATACTGATTGATGCATAGATTGCGCACGGAAGAACTCCGGGTTGGCAAATGTCGCAAGCCTGCGGACTTCCATTTGAGCTGCCGGGCTCAGAGACTTTTCGGGGATGTAGAGCATATCGGCTTGTGTGACGGGCAGGTTCGAGGGGAAGTCTCGTGGCGTGAGCGGGAGCCGCTTTCGTGGCTTTTGGACATTGCGCCTGGTTTTGTTTGTCGCTGCAGCTGTTGCTATTCCAAGCGGTTTGTTTTCGGTGTCCTCGATCAGACGATCCACCGTCGCACGCGAGATTAGTTGGATTTGCGAAAGGTAAAGCCATTGGTCGGGAAAGGGCTCGAATCGTTCGTCAACAAATACGCTGTTTCCTTTCCGCTGCGCTTTTCCCTGAAAAGGCAGCGCAATGAGATTTCCAAAGCCGCCCTCAGGAATGGTGGACTGCGCGGGTAGCATTCGGTCAAAGGTTTCGAAGGTGATTGACTTGTTGAGCGCCGCCGCTTCGATGATAAGGCAGCTCCCAAAATCCCGCGCGGTCTTTGCGCTCACAGATTCGAGAAAGAAAAACCAGATATGCGCGCCGTTGCCTGACCTCGATCGCTCAATCGCTGCATCGATTCCATGCTTCTTTGCGACAAGCCTGATAGCGTTTGCCGCTTCTTTCCAGTCGGCTTTGTCAAAATCGATGACAAGGACATTCGTGTTGCAGTCTTTGTCGAGAACATATTGACCTATGACGTCCCGGAGCCTGTCGTCGCTGCCTTTGAAATGGGCGATAATGGCGGCATCGTTCAGCTCAAGGAATGTGCGGCTGCGACATTCAGCGCATTTAATTCTCTGATGGTTTGCTTTGGGACAAATGCCTGGCCTCCACTCATTTGCGCAGGCGGGTGTATAGCCGATGCCCCCGTCTTTTCTGCGATACCCGTGAGCGTGCACATCTTTGCGACCGGAAAATAGATTGCGAAAGAGCTCGAGTTTGTCGCGCGCTGGGCTCGCGCTGGTAACGATGCCCTCGGTCTGTGCATGTTCGTTGAAAGATTTGCCGGCTTTGTCCCATTCTTCGAGTGTCGCGTAACGGATGTCTGGACCGTTGCTACAGATGACGATTTGCTTACGCGGATCCGAAGCGTGGACAACCGTTTTATTGAGTTTGAATAAGGCGTTCCCGAAAAGGGCGTATTGATGCACGGCGTTGCTCATTTGAATGCCATTCTTGTCTGCGTTCATTGGGATGAGGGTACGCCATTTCGGCTATTTGAGATACTCGACTTTGATTTTGGTTCGGTGATAGTGGGGTGCCGCTCCGTGAGCGGCATTCGGCGGTTCGCTGTCTTTCGACTATTCGGCCCCTTTCCCACCGCAATTCCTAAAGGGATGCCGGCGCGCCTTGAGTTGGGGTGCACCGGCATGATGGCTTTGCTACGGCTGGCTGTACCTTGGTTGTTCGATAGCTCCTGCCTGCCCGATCTAGTCAGGCTGGTATTTGTTGGAGCTGGACGTTTGCCCAGATAAAACATGCCAAAATAAACCTGTCCCTATTTGGCAGGTTGGTAGCGGGGGCAGTAGCTGATGGCGATGGCGTCGACGCCTACGTGGGTGGCGATGGTGCAGCCGATGGGGCCGGTGCCGGCGTCTACGTAGTCCTGGCCCGCGAGCGCCTCGTTGACAAGTTCCTGCTCCTCGGCGGCGCCGGTCGTGAGCACGCGCACGCTTGAGCCCGGGTGCTCGTCCAAAAACGCGAGGCAATCTGCCATGGTGTTGGCGACGATGCGCTTGGCGCCGCGGCCCTTTTTGATTGCCTTGATCTCGCCCGATTTCCACTCCGGCGAAACGGCCAGGCGAATGTTGAGCATTTGCGTGAGCTGGCCGGCGAGCTTGGGCGCGCGGCCGTTCTTAACGAGATTCTCGAGCGTGCGGGGAATCAGCAGCAGGTGGGCGTCGGGCAGCGTCGCGCGGATCTGCGCCTCGGTCTCGTCCAGGCTGCGGCCGTCCTCGCGCATGGCCAGCGCGTACTCCACCAGCAGGCCCTCGGCGCCCGAGCCGGTGCGCGAGTCGATGCAGCGCACGTCGAGCTCGTGGGTCTCGGCGACCAGGCATGCGTTGGAATAGCAGGCGGACCACTCGCTGCACAGCGAGATAAAGATGGCGCTATCGTGGCCGTCGGCGCGCACGCGGTCAAAGAGTTCCTTGAACTCGCCGGCACTCGGCTGCGAGGTGTGCGGCAGCTGCTCGGAGCCGGCCATGCGGGCGACGTACTCTTGGGCGGTAATCTGCACCTGGTCGAGCAGGTCCTCGCCCTCGATAATCACATGCAGCGGAATCACGTAAATGCCGAGCTCTTGGGCGCGGGCGGGGGAGATGTCCGACGTGGAGTCGGTTATGATGGCAAAAGACATAATTGCACCTTTCGTTGGGGCGCGACGGCGCCGCCTTCTGAGAGCAAAGTGCGACAAGTATAGTGGAGTCGTTCCACATTTCTAGGTTCAATTGTTGAATAGTCAACAGTTTGAAGTGTCGGTGTGGAAATCGTCAACTGGGGAAGAGGGATGCCGATGGAGGCGCTGGAGATATGCAAGCGGCCGGTCGTGCTGTTTGATTTTGATGGCACGGTGGCCGATACGGGTCGGGCGGTGATGACCTCGACGCGCAAGACGCTGGCTGCACGCGGGTTTTCGGAGGCGCAGATGGGTGACCTGCGTCGCATGATCGGGCCGCCCCTGTGGAAGAGTTTTCACGACTTTTATGGCTTCTCCCGCGAGGAGTCGCTTGTGGTGGCCGACGAGTACCGCGCCTTTTTTGACGAGCTGGGACCGGAGGAGTATCCCGTGTTTGACGGGATCCCCGAGCTGCTGGATGGGTTGGTCGCCCAGGGCAAGCGCTTGGCCGTGGCGACGTCGCGCATGGAGGCAAAGTGCGTTGACATGGTGGGAGAGCTGGGACTTTCTCAGTTTGAGGCGGTGGTTGGCATGAATCCGCCGCAGGGGCGCGAGACCAAGGCCGATTCGGTCCGCGACGCGTTGGCGGCCTTGGGTGCGGCCGCGGGCGATGCCGTGATGATCGGCGACCGCTTTAACGATGTGGAGGGCGCGCACGCGATGGGTGTGCCGTGTATCGGCATCTATTCGGGCGCGGCGGCGCCGGGGGAGCACGAGGCCGCGGGTGCCGATGCGGTGGTGCACTCGGTGGCCGAGCTTGCTAAACTTTTCGCTATATAAGTATGTGATGTGAGGGGCGGGCACGCTCGCCGCTCATTGGTAAGGAGGTCGTCCATGAATCAGGTGGAGCAGAGCGTTGCCGAGTATGTCGACGAGGTCTGGGAAGATGTCGTCGCCGATATCGAGCAGCTGGTGAGCTATCCGTCTGTGGCCGTTGCTGCCGATGCGGAGCCCGGTGCGCCGTTTGGCCGCCAGGTCCGTGATGCGCTCGATTGCGCGCTCGGCATTGCGCAAAAGCTCGGCTATCAGACGAGCGACGACGAGGGCTATGTGGGCATTGCCGATATTCCTGGCCGCGGCGACAAACAGCTCGCGACCATCTGCCACGTGGACGTGGTGCCCGCCGGTCCCGGCTGGAACACCGACCCGTTTGCGATGGAGCGCCGCGAGGGCTGGCTGCTCGGCCGTGGCGTGATCGACGACAAGGGCCCGGCGGTGTTGTCGCTCTACGCCGGCGCTTATCTGCTCAAACACGGCATTGTGCCGCGCTATACCTTCCGCGCGCTGCTGGGCTGCGATGAGGAAGTGGGTATGTCCGACGTTCACCATTATCTGGAGAACCACGCGAACCCCGACTTTCTGTTTACGCCCGATGCTGAGTTCCCGGTCTGCAATGCCGAGAAGGGCCAGTTTGGGGCGACGTTTGTGAGCTCCAAGATTGACGGCGGGCGCATTGTGTCGTGGAGCGGCGCCGAAGCGAGCAACGCCATTCCGTCGCAGTCTATCTGCGAGCTTGCGATTGCCGCCGATGAGCTGCCGGCGCCTGTTGAGAACGCCGACCGCCTGGAGATCACGGCGCTCGGCAACGGGCATGCGCAGATTTTCGCCCACGGCATTGGCGGTCATGCCTCGATGCCCGAGGGAACAATCAATGCCGTCGGCCTCATCGTGGCGTATCTGCGCGAGGCCGAGGATGCGTTTGGTGCGCGCGACGAGCGCCTGCTGACGCCTGCCGAGCACGAGTTTGTCAAGTTTCTGGCCTTTGTGCATGCGGACGCCTATGGCCGCGGCCTGGGTATCGACGCGACGAGCCCGGCGTTTGGCCCGCTCACCTGCAACCCCGGCGTCATCCGCGTGGCGGATGGCCACATTGAGCAGGTCATCGACGTGCGTTTCCCCGACAGCACGAGCGCCGATACCATCTGCGAGCAGCTCGAGCCGCTCGTGGGCCGCTTTGGTGTGACGTATCTCGTGGGTCGTACCAAGGTGCCGTTCTCGGTCTCTGCCGACGATCCGGCCGTGAAAGCGCTGATTGATACCTATAACGAGTTTACGGGCAAGCATGCCGAGCCCTTCGCCATGGGCGGTGGCACGTACGCGCGCAACTTTGCCCGCGCCGTATCGTTTGGCCCCGAGGAGACCGGCCTTGAGCTGCCCGCGTGGGGCGGCCAGATGCACGGCCCCAACGAGTGTGCCAACGAGGAACAGCTCAAGCAAGCGCTCAAGATCTATATTGTTGCGATCTTAAGGCTCAACGAGCTCGAGCTTTAAGATTGCGGCGTTTTGCCAATCTAAGTTGCGGTGGAATAGTTCCTAGAATCGGCTGCCTAACAGCCAAACAGGAACTATTTCACCGCAACTTCTTTTTTATCGGTGTAAAAGGCGGGCCATGCTTGTCAGCGGGATTGTTATTCGTTTGTAAAGGCTGGGCCGCGCTTGCGGTAAGGGTCTATCAGATGCCCGTAAAAAACCGCAGTTGGCGCGGGCACTGCCCGATCGAGGCCGTATCTTTCCAAACAGCAAAGCGGGCAGGGTGCCCGCGAGTCGCATGTACGAAAGGAAGATCATGCTCGATCAGGCTTATTCTCGTCGTCAGTTCCTCGGCCTCGCTGGTGGTCTTGCCAGCATCGTCGGTCTCGGTCTCGTTGGCTGCGGCGGCTCAGGCGCTTCCAACGCCGCCGACAAGGGCAGCGTCACTGCCGCTGCCGAGTCCGTCTCCGGCGAGGTGACCTACGACGGCGCCTCCTCGTTCCAGGCTCTCGTCGAGGCTGCTGCCGAGAAGTTCATGGATGCCAACCCGGACGTCTCCGTTTCCGGCTCGGGCAACGGTTCGGGCAAGGGTCTGACCGCTGTCGCCGCAGGCACCGTCACCATCGGTAACTCCGACGTCTTCGCCGAGACCAAGCTCGAGGCCGACCAGGTCAAGAACCTCGTCGACCACGAGGTTGCCGTCGTGGGCATGGGTCCCGTCGTCTCCAAGAACGTCAAGGTCGACGACCTGTCCCTCGAGCAGCTCAAGGGCATCTTCTCCGGCCAGATCACCAACTGGAAGGAGGTCGGCGGCGACGACGCTGCCATCGTCGTGCTCAACCGCAAGGCCGGCTCCGGCACCCGCGCCACCTTCGATGCCGCCGTCTTTGGCGACGAGACTGTCGACTTTAAGGGCGACGCCGAGCTCGACAAATCAGGCGATGTCCAGACTCAGATGGCCAGCACCGACAACGCCATCTCCTATCTCGACTTCTCGCACTTCGACGACTCAAAGTTCAACGCCATCAAGGTCGAGGGCGTCGAGCCCAAGAGCAAGAATGTCACCGACGACTCCTTCAAGATCTGGGCTACCGAGCACATGTACTGCTCCAAGGACGCTGACGAGGCTACCAAGGCCTTCCTTGAGTTCATGCTCTCCGACGACGTCCAGGGCAAGCTCGTCGAGGAGCAGGGCTTTATCCCCGTCTCTGCCATGAAGGTCGTCAAGGACGTCAGCGGCAAGGTCTCCGCTAAATAAGTAATCGCCCCGGAAAGGTTTGCAATGGCAAAACAGCTGCCAAAGCGCGACCTTGAGAACGTGGGCCTGGGCGTCACGGGCGCGTGCGTTGCGCTCGTGACGCTTGTCGTTGCCGCGCTCATCTTTATGGTCGCCCAAAAGGGCCTCTCGGCTTTTCTCAAGGACGGCGTTTCGGTCGTCGAGTTCTTCACCGGCACCAAGTGGGACCTGGCCAACACAGCCGAAAGCGGCCTGCCCTACACCGGCGCCCTGCCCCTGATTGTCACCTCGTTTGCGGTCATGGTGCTCTCCACGCTCATCGCGCTGCCCATCGCCATCGGCTCTGCCATCTTTGCGGTCGAGATTCGGCCTAAGTTTGGCTCCAAGGTCTTTCAGCCGCTTATTGAGCTTTTGGCTGGCATTCCCTCGGTCGTCTTTGGCCTGATCGGCTTTCACGTTGTCGTCGGCCTTATGAAGAGCGTTTTCCACGTGAGCACGGGCCTGGGCATCTTGCCCGGCGCCATCGTGCTGGCCGTCATGATCCTGCCGACCATGACCACGCTTTCGGTCGATGGCCTGCGCGCCGTGCCCGACAGCTACCGACAGGGCTCGCTCGCGCTGGGCTATACCCGCTGGCAGACCATCTGGCACGTGGTGCTCAAGAGCGCCATGCCGTCGCTCATGACCGCGGTCATCCTTGGTATGACCCGCGCCTTTGGCGAAACGCTTGCCGTGCGCATGGTTATCGGCGGTATCGAGGCCATGCCGACGTCACTGCTGTCGCCGGCGTCCACCATCACCACCACGCTCACCACGTCTATGGCGGTCTATGCCGAGGGCTCGGCCCAGGACGATGTTCTGTGGGCGCTCGGTCTGCTGCTGATGGGCATGAGCCTCATCTTCATCCTGATCATCCACCTTATCGGCCGCAAGGGGGCGAAGGCTCGTGGCTAGCACGCGTATCCACATCGACGAGGCGAGGCTCGGGCGTGTCCAAAAGCAGGACCGCTTCGCCACGGGCGTGTTGACGGCGATCGTCGCCATCGTCATGCTCATCGTCGTCTCCATGGTGGCCTATATCCTGTTCGAGGGCATCTCGACGCTGTTCCAGCCGGGCTTTCTCACGGAGCCGTCGCGCGCCAACGGAACGCAGGGCGGCGTGTTCTACCAGCTGTTCGACTCGTTCTATCTGCTGTTGATCACCCTGGTCATCTCGGTGCCCATCAGTCTGGGCGGAGCGGTCTTCCTGGTTGAGTACGCGCCGAACGGCCCTATCCGCGACATCGCCTCTACCGCCATCGAGACGCTGTCCTCGCTGCCTTCCATCGTCGTCGGCATGTTCGGCTTTCTGGTGTTCTCGGTGCAGCTGGGCTGGAAGTACTCCATCATCTCCGGCGCCGTCGCTCTCACCATGTTCAATATCCCCATCCTGGTGCGCGTGATTCAGCAGGCGCTCGAGGACGTGCCACAGGCCCAGCGCGATGCATGCCTGGCCATGGGCCTTACCCGCTGGGAGGCCACGCTGCACATCCTGATTCCCGAGGCCATGCCCGCCATCGTGACCGGCATCGTGCTTTCGGCCGGCCGCGTCTTTGGCGAGGCCGCGGCGCTGCTCTTTACCTCGGGCATGAGCTCGCCGGTGCGTCTGAACTTCTTGAGCTTTAACCTGTCGAGCCCCACCTGCGCCTGGAACGTGTTCCGCCCCGGTGAGTCGCTCGCCGTGCACATCTACAAGATCTATGGCGAGGGCAGCCCCGAGGCCCAGCAGATCGTCTGGGGCACCGCCGCACTGCTGATGATCTGCGTGCTGTTGTTTAACGTAATCGCCCGCATCGTGGGCAAGCAACTGGCAAGGAAGATGACGGCCGAATGAGCGAGATGAATGCAACGCCCGCAACCGAGGCGGCCACGTCCGAGACCCAGGACTTTCTGTCGAGTGTGGGGGAGAGCGAGAAGCGCGTTCGCGTGAGCGGCAGGGCCGTGAGCGACGAGGTCGTGCTCTCCACCAAGGACGTCAACGTGTACTATGGCGACCACCATGCCCTGCACAATACGTCGCTCGACTTTCACAAGGGCGAGATCACGGCGCTCATCGGGCCTTCGGGCTGCGGTAAGTCGACCTTCTTGCGTAGCCTCAACCTTATGAATCGCGAGATTCGCGGCTGCCGCGTGGAGGGCGAGATCAACTACCGCGGGCGCAACGTGAATACCAAGACCGAGAACACCTACGAGCTGCGCCGCTCCATTGGCATGGTGTTCCAGCAGCCCAACCCGTTCCGCAAGTCCATTCGCGACAACATCACGTTTGCGCCCAAGCGCCACGGCATCACCGACCGTGACGAGCTCGACCGCATGGTCGAGGAAAGCTTACGCGGCGCGGCGCTGTGGGACGAGGTCAAAGACAAGCTCGATAAGAGCGCCTATGCGCTTTCGGGCGGTCAGCAGCAGCGTCTGTGCATCGCGCGCACGCTGGCGCTCAACCCCGACGTGATTCTGTTCGACGAGCCCTGCTCGGCGCTCGACCCCATCTCGACGCTGGCGATCGAGGACCTCATGTCATCGATCGTGGCCGAGCGCGCCATCGTCATCGTGACGCACAACATGGAGCAGGCGTCGCGCGTGTCCAACCGCACGGCGTTCTTCTACATGGGCGATATGGTCGAGTACGACGAGACTGACGAGATTTTCCAACGGCCCAAGGATAAGCGGCTGAATGATTACCTCACCGGCATGTTCTCCTAGTCCGGGACATGCTTGAGGCCTGCAGCGGCCACGGTTGCCGCAGGACTGATTGGAGAGGCGGGTCATCTCTTGCGGGAGATGGCCCGCCTTTTGCTCTGCGACCGAAACGACCACCACAAAGGGGACAGGCGCCTTCGTGGTGGTTTGGGGTGGGGCTCGCTGCTATCATGGACAACGTTGAATTTCTACGAAGGAGCAGGGCATATGGCGATTCTTTTGGGATGCGATTCCGTCAGCCTAGAGTTTCCCACCAAGCATATTTTCGATAGCGTGACGCTCGGCGTGGGCGAGGGCGACCGCATTGGTATTGTCGGTAAAAACGGCGACGGCAAGTCGACGCTGCTGAGCGTGCTCGCCGGCACGCTGGAGCCCGACGACGGACGCGTGACGCACCGCCGCGGCACGACGATCGGTCTGCTCGGCCAAAAGGACAACCTGGTCGATACTGATACCGTGCATCATGCCGTTGTGGGCGACGCCCCCGAGTACGAGTGGGCGTCGAGCCCCCGCACGCGCCAGATCCTCGCCGGCCTCATCAGCGATGTGCCCTGGGAGGGCACGGTGGGCGAGCTTTCGGGCGGTCAGCGCCGTCGCGTGGACCTCGCGCGCTTGCTGATCGGCGATTACGACGTGCTCATACTCGACGAGCCCACCAACCACCTAGATATGCGCACCATCAACTGGCTCGCGCGTCACTTAAAGGCCCGCTGGCAGCGCGGCCAGGGTGCCATGCTCGTGGTCACGCACGACCGCTGGTTCTTGGACGAGGTCTGCACCAGCATGTGGGAGGTCCACGACGGCCAGGTCGATCCCTTCGAGGGCGGCTATTCGGCATACATCCTGCAGCGCGTGGAGCGCGACCGCATGGCCGCCGTTACCGAGGAGCGCCGTCGCAACATGGCGCGCAAGGAGCTCGCGTGGCTGAGCCGCGGTGCCCAGGCTCGTTCCACCAAGCCCAAGTTTCGCGTGGATGCCGCTCGTGAGCTGATCGCCGACGTGCCGCCCGTGCGTGACGAGCTGGAGCTCAAGCGCCTGGCCGTGAGCCGCTTGGGCAAGCAGGTTATCGATGTGGTTGACGTGGACGCCGGCTATGCGGATACCGATGGTGCGCCCAAGCAGGTGCTCTCCGATGTGACCTGGCTCATCGGTGCGGGCGACCGCTATGGTCTTTTGGGCGAGAACGGCGCCGGCAAGTCGACGCTGCTCGATGTGATCCAGGGCAAGATTGAGCCCACGCGCGGCCGTGTGAAGATTGGCCAGACGGTGCGCTTTGGCGTGCTGTCGCAGCAGCTCGAGGAGCTCGAACCCTTCATGGGCGACACGATCCGCGAGGTCCTCGGCAACTATAAGAAGTATTACGTCATCGACGGCAAGGAGACTTCGCCCGAAAAGCTCTGCGAGCGCCTGGGTTTTACGACGCAGCAGCTCTGGAGCCGCATCGGCGATCTTTCGGGCGGCCAGCGCCGTCGCCTGTCGCTGTTGCTGACGATCCTGGACGAGCCCAACGTGCTTATCCTGGACGAGCCCGGTAACGACCTGGATACCGATATGCTCGCGATTGTCGAGGACCTGCTCGACGGCTGGCCCGGCACGCTGATTCTGGTGACGCACGACCGCTTCTTGATGGAGCGCGTGACCGACCAACAGTGGGCGCTGCTCGACGGTCACCTGACGCATATGCCCGGCGGCGTCGACCAGTACCTGCGCCTGTGCAACGCCACCGCTGAGGGCGAGCCCGTGGGCGCGCCGAGTGCCAAGACCGGCACGTTTGACACCGGTGCCGCGGCGGCTGCGGCCGAAAAGCCCAAGTCGAGTGGCCAGCCCAATGGCCTGTCCAACGCCGAACGCCAGAAGCTCCGCCGCGAGGTGAGTTCGCTCGAGCGCAAGATGGAGACGCAGCGCACCCGCGTTGAGGAGGCCGAGGCAGCAATGGCCCAAGTCGATCCCACCAACTACACGGCGCTCGGCGAGCAGCAGGCAAAGATCGACGAGGCTCACGCTGCCATGGACGAGCTGGAGATGGCGTGGCTCGAGGCGAGCGAAAAGCTCGAGGGCGAGGAGTAAGCGAGAATGATCAAAGCCGCGTTTTTCGATATCGACGGTACGCTGCTGAGCTTTAAGACCCACCGGATTCCGGCGTCGGCGCAGCAGGTGCTCGACAGCTTTCGCGAGCAGGGGATTGCGTGCGTGATCGCCACGGGCCGTCCGACCTACCAGATGCCGGACTGGCTGTTCGACCTGGGCTGGGATGCGTACATTACGCTTTCGGGCCAGCACTGCTTTGATGCCGAGGGAGTTTACCGCAGCTGCCCGATCGATCCGGACGACGTCGCGGTGATTGTGGACCAGGTGGCGCAGGGGCGCTACGACTCGCTGTGCATGCAGGGCGAGAACTCGTTTGTGAACCGCCTGTCCGAGCGCGTGGTGACGGCTGGCAGCAACGCGGGAATCGTCTACCACGAGGAGCTGTTTGAGCACGCCTTTGACGCACCGGTCTACCAGTTCTGCGCCTTTGTGGATCCGGCCGACGAGCATATCGTGACCGATGCGGTGTCACATTCACTCACCACGCGCTGGTGTGATTTGTTCTGTGACATTATCCCTGCCAACGGCGGCAAGGACCTGGGCGTGGCGGCAACGCTGGAGCGGCTGGGTATCGACGCGAGCGAGGCAATCGCCTTTGGCGACGGCGAGAACGACCTGTCGATGTTCTCGGCCGTGGGCACGAGCGTGGCCATGGGTAACGCACAGGACACGGTGAAAGCTGCGGCGACCTATGTGACGACCGCCGTGGACGACGACGGAATCTACAACGCCGCGAAGCACTTTGGCCTGTTATAGCTGCGGCTCGGCACTTGGGGACGTTCCTTTCCTGCCGGCAGCTGGGGATACTCCTTGCGGGGCGTCCCCATTTTGTTTTCGTCCCGCACGTTTTGTGAAACACGGCTAACTTTTCGGCAAAGTAGTAAGACATGGGCAACTTTTGCGGTAAAGTAAGCCGTGGAAAGTATCCAACGGCTAACTAGCAATCATCGCGAAAGGCGGCCCATGGCCCTACGTGAATCCGGAGAAGACTATCTCGAATCGATCTACGTTCTGTCGCAACGTCAGGGCATCGTGCGCTCGATCGACGTCGCGGAGTACCTCGGCGTAACCAAGGCGAGCGTCTCTAAAGCCATGGCGACGCTGGAGAACAGCGGCTATGTTGAAATGGGCAAGCGCGACGTTCATCTGACGGAGTGTGGTCTGGAGGTCGCTCGCCAAATGTGGGAGCGTCACTGCTTTTTCGTGGGGCTGCTGGAGGATGCGGGTGTTTCGGCTGAGGTCGCGTCGCAAGAGGGCTGCCACATGGAGCACTGCCTGAGCGAGGAAAGCTTCGAGAAACTGAGGGCGATGCTGAACCGGGGCGAGGCGACGGGCCAAGCGGCGGAATCCTAACGAACCCCCAGTAGCGCGGAGTTCGCGCAAAGCGCGAACCAGCGATCGGGACCAGCGGCCCTTTCGGCCAAGTCCATTTCAGCAAAGGAACCCCGCCAGCAAGCGATGCCCAAGAATCGCCAGCAACGTTACCGCAGGCCGGGACCGGGCTTGGTTTTGAAAACACTCCGCAGCGCGAGGCCCGCCTTTCCGTTGCTCCGCAGGAGCAGGAAAGACGGGCCTCATGCGCGAGGACGTTTTCAAAACCAAGCCCGGTCCCGGCCGGACAGCCCACGAACGCTACAGGTTCTTGACACCCATCGCGCGCATGGCGTTCAGGATGGCGATGATCGCCACGCCTACGTCGCCGAACACGGCAAGCCACATGTTGGCGATGCCCAGTGCCGCAAGCACCAGAATCAGCAACTTAATGCCCAGCGCAAAGATGATGTTCTGCCAGACGATCGCCATGGTCTTGCGTGCCACGCGGATCGCACGGGAGATATTGGACGGCTTGTCATCCATCAGCACGACGTCGGCCGCCTCGATCGCGGCGTCGGACCCCATGGCGCCCATGGCAATGCCCACATCGGCACGGGTGAGCACGGGTGCATCGTTGATGCCGTCGCCGACAAAGGCGAGCCTGCCCTTGCCGTTCTCGCTCGCAAGCAACGCCTCAACACGGTCGACCTTGTCGCCCGGCAGCAGCTGCGCGTGGAACTCGTCGAGGCCGAGCTGCTTGGCCACCGCAGCAGCCACTTCCTCGCGGTCGCCTGTGAGCATGACGGTGCGCTTGACGCCGGCGGCGTGCAGGTCGCTGATCGTCTGCTCGGCATCGGCCTTGACGGTGTCGGCAATTACAATGTGGCCGGCATAGATGCCATCGACCAGCACGTGAAGAATCGTACCGACGACCTCGCAATCGGGCGCTTCGACTCCGGTCGCGGCGAGCATTTTTGCGTTGCCAACGACGACGTGCTTGCCGTCGATGGTTGCCGTCACGCCATGGCCCGCGTCGTTGGTGGAGTCGCTTACGCGCTTGGGGTCGACCTCGCCATGGTAGGCGACGCGCACGGACTGCGCGATGGGGTGATCGGAGAATGACTCAGCGAGGGCTGCGACCTCAAGCAGCGATTGCTCGGTATAGCCGGCTTCGGGGTGTACTGCCACGACCGAGAACGTGCCGTTGGTGAGCGTGCCGGTCTTGTCGAAGACGACGGTATCCACGTCGGCGAGCGTCTCGAGGTAGTTAGAACCCTTGATGAGAACGCCCAGCTTGGAGGCGCCGCCGATGCCGCCAAAGAAGCTCAGCGGTACGCTGATCACGAGCGCGCACGGGCAGCTGACGACCAGGAAGGTCAGGCCTCGCAGAATCCAGTCAGACCAGGCGCCGGTGACCAGGCCGCCGCCGAGCGCGAGCACCGCGGCCGCGCCGGTGACAGCGGGGGTGTAGACGCGAGCAAAGCGCGTGATGAAGTTCTCAGTGCGCGCCTTCTTTTCGCTGGCATTTTCCACGAGCTCCAGGACGCGTGCGACGGTGGACTCGCCAAAGGGCTTGGTGGTGCGTACGTGGATGAGGCCCGTCATGTTGATGCAGCCGCTGATGATGTCGTCGCCGGACTTGGCGGGGCGGGGGACTGATTCGCCCGTGAGCGCGGCGGTGTCGAGCTGGGTTTCGCCCTCGACGATGACGCCGTCGATAGGCACGCGCTCGCCGGGCTTGACGACGATGACGGTGCCCACGGCGATGTCATCGGGGAAGACCTGTTCGAGTGTGCCGTCGGGTTGCTCGACGTTGGCGTAGTCGGGTGCGATGTCCATCATGGCGCTGATCGATTTATGGCTCTTGCCCACGGCGTATGCCTGGAACAGCTCGCCGACCTGGTAGAACAGCATGACGGCGGCGCCTTCGGCCATGTGCGGATCGGTGTCGGGGAAGAGCACCATGGCAAACGCGCCGATGGTCGCGACGGCCATGAGGAAGCTCTCGTCGAACGCCTTGCCGCGGCGGATGTTGTTGTATGCCTTTTGGAGCACGTCGTAGCCGGCAATCAAAAACGGCACGAGGAACAGCACAAAGCTGGCGTAGATGTCGCCCGGGGTGCCGAATGCGGCGGTAAGGGTGCCGAACTCATCGAGGGCGTACACCACGGCAAAAATGCCCAGCGCTACCAGGATGCGGTTGCGCTTATGCTCGAGTGATTCTTTTTTCTTGCGCTTCTTCTTTTTCTTTTTGGGGTCGGCGGTGGCCATGACTCGTATCCTCCCATTTGAATGTATGAACATTCGCTCATATAATTTCGCGAGCAAAGGCCGCAGCAAGCGCGGCCTTGCAGGTTGGCGTAAACCTGGGCTAGAGAATAATCTCGCAGTCCGGCTCGGCGTCGGCGGTGAACTCCACAACGCGGTCGAGGACCTCGTCGAACTCGGCGTCATCGGCCTCGAGCGTCAACTTCTGGGTCATAAAGTTGACCGAAACGGACTTGACGCCATCGAGCTTGGCCAGCTCGTCCTGAAGCTCGCGCGCACAGTTGGCGCAGTCGATCTCATCGAGCTTAAACTGCTTTTTCATGGTGGGTTCCTTTCCCTGTATTTGCGGCTTGGGTGCAGGCCGCGCTGGTACCGTGGTTGGCTGCTATTCGCAGATGTGGCTCATGCCCTGGTTGAGCATGGTGTAGACGTGGTCGTCGGCGAGCGAGTAGAGGATATTGCGCCCGTCGCGCCGGAATTTAACCAGGTGCGACTGCTTGAGTGTGCGCAGCTGGTGCGATACTGCCGACTGCGAGGTTTCGGTCGCTTCGGCGATGTCTGCCACGCAGAGCTCGCGGCCCATGAGGGCGTAAAGGATCTTGATACGCGTGGTGTCGCTGAAGACCTTGAACAGGTCGGCGAGGTCGTAGAGAAGTTCCTCGTCGGGAAGGTCCTCGGGCGAGCAGGTGGTGGGGATCGCGGGTTCGGTGGCCTCGATGTCGGGTTTCGTTTCATCAACGCGGATGCTCATTGCAATATCCTTTCATATGAACATGCGCTCATATAACTTGCTTTCGATTATATGAGTGTATGTTCATATGTCAATACAATTTGCGTTAATTTCGATGACTGCTTGCCGCCTCTGCGATTTTCTGTGGGTTGGGAGACATCGACGCAATGCTCGCCAACATATTTCGAGATGTTCGGCTAGCATGCTAAGAAAGCCACCTTGAGAAGCATTAGAGCTGTTCATATTTGTACTTTATCTTGTTAAATACCGTGAGAATCAGTTCTTACTCTACGGGAGTTTCTGCAGAATCAGTTTTATCTAAAGTTATATTGAGCATTGCTGCAGCCAATCTGGCACATCGGTGGCCGAATAAGTCGAAAAATGTAGGTGGACATCCGCAGAGATCGCCTTTAGAAGAGCGAATTCTCAATTAGATCAATAATCGTGTCGTCTTCCGTGCGGTTTTCATCGATTTTTGCGAACATGTCGCATTCCCAAGCCCCATTGATTTCCTCAGCAAGGGCCCCGACGTGTTGCATGTCGTCGGGTTCGGGCACATCGTTGATGCTCGGGTCATCAGCTTGCGGATATTGGCTTGCAATTTCGCGCTTGGCGGCCTCTTCTTCTTTGAGTGTCTCCAGGACGCGGCGACCGTATTCGAAGTAGCGCCGCAAGACAAATTGACGAAGAGTTTCTTGCAGGATGGCGAAGTTATCCGGGAGTCGACCGGGCCATATCTTCTCGCGAATGCGAATCGCTTCCATGACCCGTTTAAAAGCGGACTGCTTGAAAAACGAATGACGATTAACCGTGATAACGGCATATCCCATGTTTCGCAGCGTGTTTCGGCGCTCCTCGTCAATTGATTGCTGCTCGGGTTCGTCGTGGTAAAAGCCGTTGTATTCGATATCGGTCATCGAATTTTCGAGCAGCGCGTCGAGGTAGAAAACCGTCCATCGCGTTAGGGCGGCGTATCTTTTGGGGACTGGGATCGGATAATCCGTTTTGATAGCGCGTATGGCTAAGCCACCCATTGACTTGGGCATTGTCAGCATCATGACAAACGCCGTTTCGAGTGGGGAGCGACAGCCTTCGTGTACATAAGAAAGTGCCTTAAGGGCTTTATTGGACCCACGATACCCTGATGCCTCTGAAAAGAAGGCTCTGAGTTCTTCAACGCTGGTTAGGGCTGGGCGCTCGCGATATTGAGTTTCGTCGGACGTTTCAAGCGCGTAGGAGCCGCAGATTTCAAAGTAATACTCAACGAGCTCAGTAAGGTTGAGGTCGGCTGTTGCTTCTAACGCGCACAGCTTGATATCGACGATGTAGACGTTCGGCTCGAGTTCTAGGTAGCTTTCTGCATCAAACGTATAGCGCGAGCAGTGGCAGATGCAGCCCCTACGGTGCCTTTTAGCATTATTGGAAAACGTCAGCACATGGATGCTTTCAGAATCGACATTCTTTCTGTTGAGCCATGCTCGCGCCGCTTCCAGGTCGGACGTGGTCGGCGCAGACACCCTGATCTTTTCCATAGGTAAGGGATCGATCGCGTAGCTTGCGAGCGAGTTGGCTGTTTGGTATACAGCGCGTGCCGTGGTATGTGACAGAACGATTCCCATACGCGCATGATGGCATAGCAGACGCCACATACGCTCGAAACTTCGGGCAACGGTATTGGGGCGCGGCTTATCTTCTGCAAACGGTGGGCTTTTGAGCTGTCGTATCGAGGGAGCAGCTTCGGCTGGGGAGGTTTCTGCCAGCTGCGCCTTTTTTGGTGAACTTTAGTTGCGGATTCGTAGCTTCTAAGCGTTTTTGCCGACCGCTCAGATGCCTCACCAACATAATTTGAGTTATTCGGCCTTATCCTATACAAATGGTGCGATCGCAACGTCCTATTCGAATTGATTCAGGTAGATTTATGGGGCTTGGTTGCGAAATTAAGGCGATTTTAGCTTCGATTGCGGTTCAAGGGGCCTTGACTAGTGGTTCAGCTGGCCGAACAACTCGAAAAATGTAGGTGGGCCAACCTGCCGACTATGTGAAGCACGCGTATTTGCTCGTTTTGATGAAAACTAGGGTGCAGCCATAAGGCTGCGCCCTAGTTTACTGCGTGTCGGTGTGCCCAGACGGATTGCGCTGTGCCTGGCAGGCGCTCCCGCAGATGGATCGGTTATTTCGCGAATAGGTTCTTGAGGTTGAACTCGGCCTGAACCGTGCGGAGCATGAGGTCGGTGTCGTCGAGGCCCAGGTGCTGCTCGTTGGCGTCGGCGGCGAGGGTGCCACGGCGGCGCGCCCAGTTCTCGAGCGCGGCGGGCGCGGACTCGCGGGGGAGCGAGCGGACGTCGGCATCCAGGCTGCGGCAGATCTGGCGCGAGTCGATGACGATGATCTTGCCGGCGCGGCGTGCCTCGGCGTAACCGTCCAGGTGGATCTTGAACCAACTGTCTTCGAACGCGGCGTTATGCGCCATGTACGGGTACTTCTTCATAAGTTTGAGCAGCTGCTTCTGCAGTTCCTTGTTCTCGCGGAATGGTTTTTTGCCGTCGATGTCGTCCCAGGTAATGTGATGGATGTTCGATAGCGGCACATCCTCGCCGCGGTAGATGTCGGGCAGGCCGCAGTAGTGTGCCTCGGCGTCATGCGGGACGGCGTCGCTGGTGAGCTCCATGATCTCCCAGCCCACGTTGATGATATAGCCGCGCTCGGGTGCACGGCCGGTGGTCTCGATGTCGATACCGAGCACGGTGCCCTGGATGGGCTTGCGGGCGTAGGCCACGCCGAGCGCGTCGCGGTCGCCGCGGATTTCGCGCATAACGGACGCGGCGGTGCGCTTTTGCATCTTGCCGATGGCGGCGCAGGTGTCGGCATCGGACAGGCCGCGCGAAAGCGTCGCGGGCGTCACGTTGCGCAGGCGCGCCTCGCCAATCTGGTCGCACAGGTCGCGGTTGCGGTCAGCCAGGTCGCGCACGGTGGCAAAGTCGAAGCTGGGGTCGCCCTCGGCGGTAAAGTACTCGGTTTCGAGCACCTTAAGGGCCTCCTCGCCCTTCTGGCGCTCGGACTCCATGGCGCCGTGATCGCCATAGATAAACATGGGAATAAACGGCTGGCGCTCGTATTCGAGTGCTTGTGAAACGTTCATATAACTGCTCCTTGGACGGGCCGTGTCGCGCGGCTCGGTGGCATTGAGTTATGGCGAGATGATAGTTTACCATGGGCAACTATTGGCATCGCGCCTAGGACAACTACAATACCCTAGTTGACCGCTAGGACTTTTACAATGCTGCCGAAAGACATGAAAGGTTCCATCCGTCATGGATTTGCTGATTGATATTCTGCTCGACGCCGGCAAGGACACGCTCTCGCTGGCGCCGTTTTTGTTGGTGACGTATCTTGCTCTCGAGACACTTGAGCACGTTGCGGGCGACCGCGTCAACGGCGCTATCAAGCGCGCCGGCGCTGCGGGTCCCGTGGCTGGCTCGCTGCTGGGCATTGTGCCGCAGTGCGGATTTTCGGCCATGGCAGCAACGCTGTACGCCGGCCGTGTCGTGACGCTGGGCACGCTGGTCGCCGTGTTCCTCTCGACCTCCGATGAGATGCTGCCGCTGTTGCTCGCCGAGCAGGTGCCCGTGCAGACCATGGCGATGCTTTTGGCTTCGAAGGCACTGATCGCGCTGGTCACGGGCTTTATCGTGGACGCGGCTATCCGCGGCCTTCGTCGTAATGCCCGCGCGCATGCGGCGATTCGCCGTACCGTGCTGGGGACCGCTGCCAATCCGGCTCATGTGAACTGCGCGCACGACGACCATACCGGGGGCGACATCATTGATGAAGTGGCCGAGGCGGGCGTGAGCGCCGACCACATCCACGAGTTGTGCGAGCGCGACCATTGCGGTTGCGATGATGATGAAGATGAACACGAGCGCGACCACGGACACAGCCATGACCACGGTCACGCAGGCGAGCATGAGCACCACCACGGCCATGGGCACGACCACGGTCACTCCCACGAAGGTGCGCCCGTCCTGTCGATTATCCGCAGCGCGATCTCGCACACCGTGCAGGTTTCGGTTTTTATTTTCCTGGTGACGCTGATTCTGGTCGCCGTGCTCGAGACCTTCGGCGAGTCCGCGATCGAGCAGTTCCTGCGTGGCAACGAGACGCTCGCCGTCCTGGGTTCGGCGCTTGTCGGCCTGATTCCCAACTGCTCGGCCAGCGTCGTCATCACACAACTGTACCTGGAAGGCGCGCTGCAGCTGGCGCCGATGCTCGCCGGCACGCTCATCTCTGCCGGTGTGGGCTACCTGGTGCTGTTCCGCACCAACCGCAGCGCTCGCGAAAACGCCGTGTTCCTGGTCATGATGTACGTCATCGGCGCTGGCTGGGGCCTCGTCCTATCTGCCTTTGGCCTCTAAGTAGGCCTAACAAAACGGGCTTCAAAATAGCCATGCACGGCGCTTGCACAATGCGGCGACGCATGGCATTTTGAAGCTCGTTTTTTTGTTGAGCCATGGATCCTGAGCGCTCACACCGCCCAAAACAAAAAAGCAGATTTTCGGACATGTCCCAAAAATCTACCTTGGTTAGCGCAGCAGCTCGGTGAGGTTGCGCATAAAGCGAGCGCGGTCTTCGCTGGTAAATGCCGCCGGTCCGCGAGTGCGTCCGCCGGCGCGGCGCACCTTCTTTTCCTCGTGGCGAATAAACAACTGCATGTCGATGGTCGCTTTGTCGTAGACGCGCCCGCTCACACCGATGGCGGCGGCATCGCGCCCGAGCACCATGCTCGCCAAGCCAATGTCCTGCGTCACGACCACGTCGCCCGCCTGCAGGCGTTCGACAATGGCAAAGTCGGCGCTGTCGGCGCCCACGCTCACATCGAGCGTCGTGACCCAAAAGCCGCGTCGCGCGTGCTCGGTATCACGCGGGTCGTCGCGGCGAATGTGCCGTTCCAGGTTTTGCGTGCTGTTGCCGGCGATAACAACGGCGACGCCCGCCCGCCGCGCGCAATCAATCGACTCGCGCGTGACCGGGCAGGCGTCGGCATCAATAAAGAGCGTTCGCGGCATCTAGTGCACCAGTTTGCCAAATTGAATAGCGCGAACAATCAGCGTAACGCCAAACACCAGCAGCGCGGCGCCGCTAAAGATAACGAGCATCTTGGCCGACCACAGCGGATAGATAAACACGAACATGCCGGCGATGATGGAGAGTGTGCCGCTCAGGATGGCGAGGGCACGGTTGGACGAAAGCTCGGACTCCAGAATGGACATGACACCTTCGACAATCCAGCCAAAGCCGGCCACGATAACCACCATCGTGGTGAGCGTCGCGGTCGAGAAGGCCTGGTTGCGCAGGATTATGACGCCGCCCAAGATAATGAGTAGGTTGGAGATGATGCTCGTCACGCGCCAGCCGGTGGGCAGCAGCGGCTCAAAAATGGCAGTGAACAGCCTGATGGCAGCAGTGATTACAAAGTAAAAACCCAGGACAGTCGTCAAAAAGACGAGGGACTTGGCGGGTGCAAAAAGCAGCGCGATACCAGCAATGAGCGCTAAGACGCCCGTGATGGCGTAGATCCAACGTACGGCCTTGACGGCTTTGCCCGCCATGCTTTTCTCGTCAAATCCAAACTGGCTCGATTTTTGGTCATCGTTCTTAAAGATGCCCATAATGTCTCCTTTCCGTGCGGCGTAAGCCTTGATCGTTACAACCAGTATCGCCTAAAGGCGCTGGCGTATGGGTCGGGGAGGGCGAAACGTAACCCAAAGGCCCCGAATTGTTTCCGCTGTTCCCCACGTCGCGATTTTCTATTCAACAAGTGTGGAACATTGCAGCCCTGTTCGTTATTGCCTACGTTTTAGGTTAGATTCTCCTAAGAACAATTGCCCGAAATTGGGGGTCCCTATGAACGAAACAGTTCCCGCGGCGCCGTCTAGCGCGGAGTCGATGGCAAAGCAAGGTTGCGAAAAGCTCGGCCTGGACACGTTTGACGCGCTGGTCCGCCGCGCCCGTACGTGCCGTCGCTTTGACGAGTCCATGCGCGTGCCGCGCGAGTTTTTGCTCGAGCTGGCGGAACTGGCGCACCTGGCTCCCTGCGGCGCCAATGCTCAGCGTCTGCGTTTTCATGTGGTAAGCGGTTCCGAGGACTGCGCTCGCGTGTTTGACGAGCTTGCATGGGCCGGCGCGCTTAAGGACTGGTCGGGTCCTGCCGAGGGCGAGCGCCCGACCGGCTACATCGCGATTCTTGCCGAGCGCGCCGTTCCGGGCAAGCCCGCCGCTCCTATTACCGAGGTCGACACGGGCATTGCCGCGCAGACGATGATGCTCGCCGCCCGCAGCGCCACGCCCGAGGTGGCTGCCTGCATGTTCAAGGCCTTTACGCCCCACGCGATCGATGCCATGGGGCTCGATAGCGACAAGTATGAGCTCAAGCTGATCATGGCGTTTGGCGTTCCGGCCGAGACGCAGGTGATTGATGCGATCGATTCCAACCCCGACGGCTCAATTAATTACTGGCGCGACGAGGCGCAGGTGCACCACGTACCCAAGCGCCCGCTTGCCGACGTACTGGTGTAGCTGAGCGTCACCGCGGTGTGATCCGGCGGTAAACCACCACAAAGGTACCTGTCCCCTTTGCGGTGGTGCGAGGGGAGGACGTGTGGCAGATTTGTATTTGGTGCGGCATGGGCAGACTGAGCTCAATGTGCAGAACATTTTGCAGGGTGGGCACGATTCGCCGCTTACGGCGCGCGGGCGCGAGCAGGCGCTGGCGACGCGCGCGGCGTTTGAGGCGCGTGGCGTGACCTTTGACCGTGTGTATTCCTCGCCGTTGGGCCGGGCGCGGCATACGGCTGAGCTAATTGCTGGTGAGGGCCGCTCGATAGAGCTGGTCGATGACCTGCGCGAGTGGCATTTGGGCTCGCTGGAGGGTACATCAAATCGCGAGATGCCGCCGCAGCCCTGGGGCGATTATCCGGTGGCCTTTGGTGGCGAGTCTGAAGGCGAGCTCCAGTCGCGCATGGTCGCGGCGCTGTCCCGCATCATGGCCAGGCCGCAGCACGACTGCGTGCTGGCGGTTTCCCACGGCTCAGCCTGCCAGGAGTTTCTTGAGTATGTGACTGGCGAGGGGGAGCTACCCGACAACGGCGCCGTGCTTCATTTTGGCTATTGCGACGGGGCGTTTTCGCTCCTTGATTGGTAACGAACGAAAGGACCCCTATGAATAAAGATCTGTATCTGGTCCGTCATGGACAGACGATATTCAACCTCAAGCGTATCATTCAGGGGTGGAGTGACTCGCCGCTTACGCAGTTGGGCTGCGACCAGGCGGCGCGCGCCGGCATGTTTTTACGTGCGCGCGGCATTGAGCCTGATCATGCCTACACCTCCACGCTTCATCGCACCGAGCAGACTATCGCCAACTTGTGGCCGGGCTTGGCGTACGAGCGCCTGGACGGCCTGCGTGAGTGGTTCTTTGGTGACTTTGAGGCCGAGCGCGTGATGCTCATGCCCGAGCGCCCGTGGCGCGACTTCTATCGCCAGTTTGGCGGCGAGGGCCAGATGCAGGTGCGAGAGCGCATGGTGGCGACGTTGACCGATCTTATGCGTCGCCCGGACCACGAGCGCGTGCTCGCGGTGAGCCACGGCTCGGCCATCAAGGAGTTCATGGACCATACCAAGGGCGCGGCGGCCGATGAACGCGATCGCGTTCCGGGCAACTGCTCGGTGCTACACTTTGCGTTTGACGACGAATCCGACACGTTTGAGCTGGTCGAAGTCTTTACGCAGGAGGATTACGCGCGCGAGCTGGGGCTTGAACCGCTCGTGGCTACTGCGGGTCCGCAGCGCGGATAACGCGAGCGCGACGGCACGGGTCGCCGGCATACTTCTCGACGCAAAAGGGGCGGAGATGCATGTACCTGCTGCATCTCCGCCCCCCTGTTTGTTGAGCTGCCGATTTTTGTGCTGGGCGGTCTGGTCTTGCTAGAACCGCGCGACCTGGTGCGTGAGCAGACCTGTCGGAACTTGCGGCGCGGCGCCGCTGACCTGCGCGGCGGGGAAGAGTGCGGCAACGGTAAAGTTGAACGGCTCCTTGCCGGTGTACGTTCCGGCGGCACGGGCCTCATCGGCCAGGAGCTGTGATACCCCGACT
Source organism: Collinsella aerofaciens (assembly GCF_028206995.1). Classification (GTDB taxonomy): domain Bacteria; phylum Actinomycetota; class Coriobacteriia; order Coriobacteriales; family Coriobacteriaceae; genus Collinsella; species Collinsella aerofaciens_AQ. The sequence goes on from NZ_JAQLFL010000001.1 coordinate 183,178, forward strand.
AGTGCGCCAGCGTAGGCAGGGTCGTCGGCCAGTACCGGCTCCGGCGCCTGGTCGAGCATGGCACGGATGGCGCCGACGGCGTCCTCGCGCTTAACCTCCCACACGCGGTGTGTAATGCCCGCAGGATCGGTGACGGCGTAGAGCGAGGCGCCCTCTTTGGCGGCGCCCAGGATGATATCCATGACGGGCGAGGCCTCGTAGGCGAGCGTTACGGGACGGGGCTGTACCTTGAGGTCGGCGAATGCGCGCGCAGCGGCGGCCGTATCGGCGGCAACCGCGTCGCCGCCCGCCAGCGCACCAACCGGGCAGATCGCCACAACGCCCGTCACGCGCCCCGGCTCCCCCGAGCATTCGTACACGTAATACGCCGCACCCGGGTCCTTGAGCATCAGGCCATCGGCAATGGCTCCGCGCAGAGCATCGTTGCCGCTCAGGATGCTGCCCATTGCGGGCAACGCCTCGAGCACGCGGTCCTGAGCCGGGCGGATGCAGGGAAACGGAAGTGCTTTCATGGGCGGTCCTAACGCACGAGTTGGTTTGTTCGCGGCTTATTATGCCCCAACTTGGCCATCCGCGCCCCAGAGCGTGTTGTCGGCGAGCGCGATGAGCACGCTCTGGCAGCGAACGATGTCGGCGTGGGGCACATATTCGTTGGGCTTGTGCGCGAGCGCGAGCGACCCGGGACCGTAGCTCATGCAATTGCGGTTACCTGTCTTGCCGGCAATGACGGCGGTGTCGGTGTAGCCGGTAAAGAAGCCGACGGTCGTGTCCGCGTCCGTCACGTCATCGGCGGCACGCTTGAGCGCTGCTAGAAGGGGAGAGTTCGGGTCGCGCTCGATGACGGGGCGGTCGCCCGTCACGGTGTAGCTGCCATGGCAACCGGGAACGGCGGCTTCGGCGACGGCGATGGCCTGCTCTACCATGCGCGTCGCGGCGGCCGTATCGGTCGGCGGGGTCAGGCGCATGTCGACCCAGGCTTTGGCGCGGTCGGGTACGACGTAGGGGCGATATCCGCCCTCGATTTGGCCAAACGTGATGGTCGAAGACCCCAGCTCATCGTGCGCGGGCAGCGCCACAAACGCGCGACGGAGCGAACACACGACCTCGGCCATGGCGGCGACGGCATCCGCGCCCTTCCACGGCTGGCTCGCATGCGCCGTTACGCCAGCCATTTCAATCTCGAACCACGTGCGCCCCTTGTGCGCCACCTGGATCTGTCCGTCTGTGGGTTCGGTGTCCAGCACCCATTCACGCGAGCCGACCCAGCCGGCATCGATCGCGGCCTCTGAGCCGCGCATAAAGTCCTCCTCGTCGACCGAGCAAATGAGTGAGAAGCCATGGCGGGGCAGCTCGCCTTCTGCCGCCACGCGCTCGAGCGTATGGACCAGTGCGGCAATGGCGCAGGCCAGGCCACCCTTCATATCGCAGGCACCGCGGCCATAGAGTTTATCGTTGCGCACGATCGCTCCGAGCGGCGGAGTGTCCGCGTCCCAGCCATCGCCCAGCGTAACGGTATCCATATGGCAGATATAGACGAGCCGTGGCTCGTCGCTCAGTCCCGGCACGGTGACCATAAGGTTGCGGCGCCCGGGCAGCACCTCGAGTTCCTCAACCTGCACGGCATGGAGTACCGGATGGCTCAGCTGCGCCAACCGTTCCTCAACCAACGCTTTGATATAGCGCTCAATCTCGTCCTCATACGCACCCGGGTCTGAGCTGTCGATCCGCACGAGTCCTTGCGTAAGCCGCCAAGCAAAATCTGTATCAACCATAGGCACCTCACAGATAGTTAGGTCAACATACAGATTGTATGCCAAGAAGCGGCTCGGTGCATTTAATGGAGCGCTCACAAAAACGGGGCGCCTCTCGTGCGAAAGGCGCCCCGCGGGCATTCAATGTCGGTGACGGGCAGGCCACATGGGGAACTGCCCGTCAGATCAGCCGACGCTATTTGATCACGCGCACGCGATACATCGACGGAATCTGCTTGAGCGCCTCGATAGTGCTGGTGTCTAGATGCTCGTCGGTGTCGAACATGGTGTAGGCGTTCTCGCCGGCGGACTCGTTGGTCATACGCTGCACGTTGGCGTTGTCCTTGGCAAGAATTGCCGTGATCTGGCCGATCATGTTGGGCACGTTGGCGTGCAGACAGGCGATGCGGCTCGCGGCGCGCGCCTTGCCCATGCTGCAGGCGGGATAGTTGACGCTGTGCGCGATATTGCCGTTCTCCAGGTAATCCTTGAGCTCGCTGATGGCCATATCGGCGCAGTTGGCCTCGGCCTCGCCGGTGCCGGCGCCCGAGTGCGTGGTGATAAACGTGTTCGGCATCTTGACGGTCTTGGGCGTGGCAAAGTCGCAGCTAAACCAGCTGAGCTTACCCTCGCGCAGGGCGGCGTCGACGGCGTCCTCGTCAATGATGGTCTCGCGCGCGTAGTTGATGAGCACGGCGCCCGGGGCCAGCAGGTCGATCTGCTCGGTGCTGATCATGCCGATGGTGTCGGCCTTGCTGGGCACGTGCACGGTGAGGTAGTCGCAACCGCGGCACAGGTCCTCGAGCGTGCCCACACGCTGCACCTCGCGGCTCAGCACCCACGCGTGCTCAACGGAAATGAACGGGTCGTAGCCGTAGACGTCCATGCCCAGATCGACGCAGGCGTTGGCGACCTTGGAGCCCACGTTGCCCAGACCGATGACGCCGATGCGCTTGCCCTTGAGCTCGCGGCCCACAAAGGCTTTCTTGGCCTTCTCAGCATCGACCTGAATCTCGGGGTCGTCGGCGTTGTCACGCACCCAGTTCATCGATTGCACCACGCCGCGGCTCGAAAGCACCAGCATGCCCAGGACGAGCTCCTTGACGGCGTTGCTGTTGGCGCCGGGGGAGTTAAAGACGACGACGCCCTTCTTGGCGTACTCCTCGACGGGGATGTTGTTGACGCCGGCGCCGCAGCGGGCGATGGCGCGGATGCCCTCGGGCAGCTCGTAGCCGTGCAGGTCGGTCGAGCGCATCAGGATGGCGTCGGCCTCTTCGGCGGTGCTTACAAACTCGTAGCCCTCGCCAAACTCGACTTTGCCGTCCTTGGTGATGTCGTCGATGGTCTTAATCTTACGCATAGAAAAACTCCTTAGCAGGTTTTGATCTAAACAGGGTGGTTTGAGATGGCTGGTCGGCCCGCGCGTTGCGGGCTAGTTAGATCGCGGACTCAAACCGTGCTGCGCTTCGAAGTCCTTCATGTACGAGGCCAGTGCCTGCACGTCTTCCATGGTCACAGCGTTGTAGACGCTGGCGCGCATGCCGCCCACCAGGCGATGGCCCTTGACGTTTTGAATCTGATGCTCGGCCGCGCCTGCGACAAAGGCGGCGTCGAGGTCGGCATCGCCGGTGCGGAAGGTGACGTTGGCGATGGAGCGGCTGTCCTCCTGCGTGGTGCCGTGGAACAGCTCGCTGTTCTCGAGCAGGTTGTAGAGCAGGTTGGCCTTGGCCCAGTTGCGCTCGGCCATGGCGGCAAGTCCGCCGGTCTCCTCGACCCACCGGAACACCTTGCCGCACACGTAGATGCCAAAGGTGTTGGGCGTGTTGAGCATGGAGCCCTTGGCGGCCTGGGTCTTAAGGTCCATGTACTGCGGCGTCTGCGCAAAGGCGGGGCCGTCGGCGATGAGGTCGTCGCGCACGATAACCACGGTCACGCCCGCGGCGCCGGCGTTTTTCTGCGCGCCGGCGTAGATGAGCCCGTAGCGCTCAACATCGAGCGGCTGCGACAGAAAGCAGCTCGAGACATCGGCGACCAGCGGTACGTCGCCGCAAGCGGGCAGCTCGTGGTACATGGTGCCAAAGATGGTGTTGTTCTGGCAGATGTAAACGTAGTCGAGCCCGTCGCCCGCGGCCTCGGCGGCAATGCGCGCGTTGATGTCGGCCATGTCGGGGATGCGGTCGAAGTTGGTGTCCTCGGAGCTCGCGAGCAGCACGGCCTCGCCGTACTTGTCGGCTTCTTTGTATGCCTTGTTGGCAAAGTTGCCCGTCACGATGTAGCCGGCGCGGCCGCGGCGCATGAGGTTCATGGGGATGCCCGCAAACTGCAGCGTGGCGCCGCCCTGCAAAAACAGGACGCGGTAGTTGTTGGGGATGCTCAGCAGGCGACGCAGGGTTGCCTCGGCGTCGTCGATGATCTGCTGGTACATGCTAGATCGATGGCTCATCTCGAGCACGGACATGCCGCAACCGCGGTAGTCCATCATCTCGTCGGCGATCTCGGCGAGCACGCTTGTGGGCAGCGCTGCCGGGCCAGCTGAGAAGTTGTGCACACGTGCCATCTTCTAGTTCCCCCTTGTAGTCGTTTGGACGTTCGGGTTACTTTAGCACAGTGGAGCGCCAGGCGCGACCGCATCACGGTAAAACTCGAGTGCGTCGCTATGATTTACAGGATGGTTACATGGGGGAGGGGGTGCTTTACTCCTCAGGCAAATCCAAATCTGCGAGCGAAGACATGAGGTTCCTAGGCGCTTGATCTCTTCGTCCTAAAGTAGCTACCTCCTAGTCACTACGATGCTAGCGTGGCGATGACGGCTTCGTCGCCGGCGTATATTAGGGTGTTGCCGTCGGGGATGATCGTTTGGCCTTCGCGCTTGAGCATCACCACAATAAACGGATGTTTGCCTTGCGGCACATCGCACAGGCGCTGGCCGGCCAGGCGACCGTGGGGAGTCACGGTGACCTCGCGCAGCGTAACTTCGGTACGCTCTTCGAACGTCGGCGCGGCCATCACCAGCAGATCGCCTTCCTGGATCACGGTGTCGCCATTGGGCAGTACCGGGTGCGCCCCGTCGCGCAGCACCAGGACCACGAGCATATTTGTGGCGCTGCCAATGTCCGCGAGCGAGAGTCCGGCAAACGGATGTCCAGCGCACACCTTGAGCTTTACAAACGACATGCCGTCCTCGTCGCGGTAGTCGTTAAAGGTGCGGCGCACGTCGCCGGTCGCATCGATCATATCGAGCTTCTTCGCCACCGCCGGAAGCAGCGAGCCCTGCACCACGATGCTCGACGCGGCAATCACAAACACCAGGTCAAATAGGTCGTGTCCGCCGGGAACGCCGGCCACCACGGCAAAGAGACTAAAGACGACCGAAGCTGCTCCGCGCAGGCCCGCCCAGCTTACGAGCGCGACCTGGCTGGGATTCGTCTTAAAGGGCGCTAGGAGCACGCCGACGGCGATGGGGCGGCTCACGAAGAGCATGAACGCCATGAGCGCCAGGCCCGGCAGCAGCATCTGCGGCAGGCGTGCGGGCGTTACGAGCAGGCCGAGCAAGAAGAAGATGGTCATCTCTGCCATCTCGGTGAGGGTGTCGAAGAAGTGCGCCATCTCGACCTTACCGGTGATGTCGCTTGCGCCCAGCACAATGCCTACAAGGTATACGGCCAAAAAGCCGTTGCCGCCCAGGTAGCTCGGCAGCGCGTAGGCGACGATGGCCACGGCGAACAAGAAGATGGTCTGCGCGCCTTCGGCCGTTGCGTGTGCGCGCTCAATCAGACGGCTGGATGTCCAGCCGATGGCAAGGCCCAACCCCACGCCCAGGATGATCTGCTTGGTCAGCAGCACGGGAATGTCGATATTGCCGCCCGCCGCGAGGGTCGCGAGCACGGCGGTGAGCATGTAGGCGACGGGGTCGTTGGAGCCCGATTCGACCTCGAGCAGCGAGTCGGTGCCGCCCCTCAGCGAAAGGCTGTGCTCGCGCAGAACGCTAAAGACGCTGGCCGCGTCGGTGGACGCCACGACCGATCCCAGCAGCAGGCCGCCGATCCAGTCGAAGCCCAGCACAAAGTGGGCGAACACGCCGGTGATGCCTGCGGTGATGACGACGCCGAGCGTGCTCAGCAGCACCGCCGGCGCGGCGACGGGCTTGGCGCGGTCTATGTTGGTGTTAAAGCCGCCGTAGAACATGATGAACAATAGCGCCGTGCTGCAGACGGTTTCGGTGAGTGCGTAGTCGCTAAAGTCGATATGCGCCGGGCCGTTGACGCCCAACAGCATGCCGAGCGCGATAAAGATAAGCAGGGTGGGGAAGGGGAGCTTTTTGCCGACGGGTTTGATGGTCAGGCACAAAATGATGACGAGGCCGATAAAAAGAAGGATCTGGTTCATGGATGGTGTCCGCTCCTGGGTGGTTGGCGTGGCACGGTTAGTTGTCTGCGGTTATTTGTACCCAAAGATGGTGGGTTTATGGGGTTGGATTGCGGGCACGCGCATTTTCGACACGAAGCGGAGGCGCGGGCGGCGCTGGTTGGGGTGCCGGGCCAGATGGCTTGGCGTGGGCGCATGCGGGTTGGCAGGCGTGCGTTGGCGACCGTTGACGGTATGCAACCCTTTCCAGCTTTATTGCAACGGAGTACAATGGGTAACGTTTAAGTTCAACTTGAAGTTTTAGTTGCGACGTCGGGCTTCGGCCGCAATGCAAAGAGAGGCGTTCCATGGCGATCTATGTGACATCCGATGCTCACGGGCACGTGCGTGCGCTTGACGAGGCCCTGTCCAAGATTTCGCTGGCGTCCGACGATACGCTGTACGTGCTGGGCGACATGATCGATCGCGGGCCCGATCCGGTTGGCGTTATTAAACTCGTGCGCTCGCTACCCAACGCTCGCGTGCTCAAGGGCAATCACGAGCAGATCATGCTCGACGCCATCATTGGCCAAGATCCTCTCGATGCCGAGACCTGGGATATCAACGGCGGTTGGACTACCCGTCAGCAGCTCAACGATATGGAATTTGAGGCGTACGAGGAGCTCGTGCGTTGGATGGCGACGCTGCCGCTCTACGCGGTGGTCGAGACTGACGAGCGTCCGTACCTGCTGGTACATGCCGGCATCCAGACCGAGGCGGCCCGGGCGTTTTTGTTTGAACATGGGGTTGATTGTGCCGATGGTACGGGGGCGGTGGATGCCGATCGCGAACTGCTGAAGCAGATGCTTGCCGTGCAGTCGTCCGATGACCTGCTGTGGATTCGTCACGGCTATTGGGATGCGCCGACGGGGCTGCTTTCTGCCGAGGGCAAGGGTCCGGTCGTGGTGAGCGGCCACACGCCCACGGTGTCGCTCGGGCGTTATTGCGAGGTGGGCGGTCTGGCGGGGCTCGATGAGGAGTCGGGCCGCGGGCGGATCGTGCGCCTGGGCGGCGAGGACACCGCCGGCGTGCCCGACCGCATCGACATCGACTGCGCCGCCGCCACTGGCTCCGAGTTCGGCCGCGTCGGGATCCTGCGCCTGGACGACGGGGCCGAGTTCTACGCAAACATTCTTCCTGGCGAGTGATTACGCAAGAGGTAGCTAATTTGGGACGGGGCTTTTTTGACTACTTTTGCCCTTCTGTCCGCTAATTGATTTTTCTGGGACGGGGATTAAATAAGGCTCTGTTAGACCAGGATTGACATACATGTGTCCCCACGGTGCCATATCGTTGACCCCATAGACCGCGATGATGGGGGCAGCATGAACGCCGAAGACCTGGTCCTCAACTTCAAGAAGGGCATGGCGAACCTCAGCAAGACCGAGCGCCGCCGCGCTATCGAGTCCGTCAGGGACGTGATCCGCGCGGCGGCGTTCGACGACGCGGCCGGCTCCGCCTACGAAATCGAACGCTGCCCGCGCTGCGGGTCCGCCGCGGTCGTGAAGAAGGGCAAATCGAAGAACGGCGAGCAGCGCTACCTCTGCCGGGGCTGCGGCAGGACCTTCGGCATGGGCAGCGAGCGCATCCTGGGGACGAGCAAGCTCCCGAAGGAGACCTGGATGGCCTACGCCGAGTGCTTCGTGCTCATGCTGCCCCTGCGCGAATGCGCGAGGCGCTGCCGCGTCTGCCTCAAGACCGCCTACACCATGCGCCACAGGCTGATCGAGTGCCTCTCGGCCTACTCCCCCTCGTTCAGGGTCGAGCGGGGCTGCGGCTGCGAGCTCGACGAGACCTATTTCCCCGAGTCGTTCAAGGGCAACCACGCGAAGGGGTCGTTCACGATGCCGCGCCCCTCCCGGCACCGCGGCAAGCAGGTGCACAGACGCGGGCTGTCGCGCGAGCGGATCTGCGTCGTGACCGGAGTGAACGACTCGAACGAGACGTTCCTCGAGGTCACGGGGCGGGGCGCCCTTTCGAGGGAGCGCGCCATGGTGCGCTGAGGGGCCGCATCGCGGCCGGCTCGGTCGTCGCGACCGACAGGGCGGCCGCCTACGTCGGCGTCCTCGACGAGCTCGAGGTCGCCGCGCACGCGGCCTACGACCCCAAGGACCGCTCCGGGGGGACCATCAACCGGGTCAACACCGTCCACTCGCTCCTCGGCGCCTTCATGGAGCCGTTCAGGGGCGTGTCGACGAAGCACCTCGACGCCTACCTCGCCTGGTTCAGGTGGTGCCGGACCTTCATGGCGACCGATTCCGGCGCGGCCGGGCGCACGGTCGCGCGGCAGCTCGCGCACGGCGTCTGCAGGAGCCGCGTCCGCGACATGTTCAACGTGGAGCCGCCCTACATGGACTACTGGGCCGCGCCCGCCGCATAGAGGCGGTAGAATGGTCGCACCGCGATACACGAGGAGGGGTGAGGCCATGCCGTCGAACATACCGGCCACGACGATCCGCATCGACCCGGAGGTCAAGAGGGAGGCCACGGCCATCCTGGACGAGCTCGGCCTGTCCATGTCCACCGCCGTCAACGCGTTCCTCAGGGCGCTCGTCCGAGAGGGCGGGATGCCGTTCGAGATGAGGGTCAAGACGCCGGCGCCCGACGAGGAGACGGCGAGTTAGCCGGCAGGTCGGCATGAAACGGCAGGGCCAGGCGAGCAACTCGTCCGGTCTCGGGCGCATCGCCCCTTGCCGGATTCAGATTCGACAAGGGGCGACCATTGTGCAATCGCAAGAAGATGACGGGGCGGAATGTCAATCCTGGTCTAACAGAGCCTTAAATAATCATTTGGCTGCCCGCTGGCTAAGTGAGTAGACTTTTTTGGAAATGCCGAGCACCTAACATATTTGCCTCAATAAAACCGCAGGTCACAGATTTGTGGTTTGTCGGTGTGGTCGGGGATTCGGTAAAAGTCTACTCACTTAGTTTTGCGTGATGCATATTGTCCGCAACGAGACCCCGGCTGGGGTGATTCCATCGCAAATTCCGGTGACCGGGCAGCAAATTAGGCGCCGTATGGGTTGCGGTCGCGCTCGATGCGTTGGCGGATGTGGGCGTACTCGATAATCAGCAGCACCAGGAGTAGGGCCATGATGGCTAGGTAGCTCACCACAGCGCCCATCAGACTCAGCAGCTTAATCAGGATCACCGGCAGCACCACGCTTACGGCGAAGCAAATCAGGTAGATCTTGGTGACGTCGCCGGCGTGGCGCAGCACCGTGATGATGGCGTAGATAAAGTCGATTGCCGCGGTGACGCCGCCGGCGACGACCATTAGCAGCGCCAGCGTGCGGTAGCGCTCAAAGTTAAGGCCGTACATAAAGCTCATGATGGGGATGCCGGGGCCTGCCATAAATGCGGCGCATGCTCCGGTAATGACTACGATCAGTGCCATAACGGCAACAATAATCAGGTCAAAGCGGCGTCGCTTGCGCGGATTCGCCCAAATGCTCGACAGACGCAGGAGCTGCGGTTTATAGATAAATCCAATGCTCAACAGAATAGCCTGCGCCGGAAAGAACAGGGCATTAAAGTACAGCTGATACTTGTAGGCCAGTGTGCCCTCCATCACAAACTTGGGCATGCTCTCGATAAGGTTGAACAGGAACAGCGCGCCAAAGAGCGGGGCGCACTGGATAAACAGGTGGACGACCTCGCGCAGGCTCATGCGGCGTGATTTTTCGGTCTCGAGCAGGGCGAGCGGGGCGGTGACCAGCACGAGTGAGGCAATGGCGGTGACACCCATGGCCATGGCCGCGATGGGCATACTGCGTGTGAGGAACAGTGCCACGCTAAAGACCGCGATGACGCCGGCGGAACGCAGCGTTTGGCTCATGCCGGCCAAATAGAGCTTGTCGGCCTGCTGCAGGCGGCCCTCGTACACGTCGGCGATGCCGTCGATCACCTTATAGAGGTAGACGCCCAGGCCGATCGTGGCCATCTGCGCATCGTAGCCGCGGGCGCTGCTGTATACCAGGCCGCATGCCAGCGCGAGCGCTCCGCAGAGCCAGCGGTTGAGCTGGTAGGAGGCGAAGGAGGTTTTTTCGTCGATGTCTGAGACCTGAAAGTTGCGCACGCCGTAGTTGCACGCGATCATGATGAGCGTGCCGGTGACAAAGGCGATGGAGAACTTGCCGGCCTCCTCGGCGCCTACGAGCTGCGTCGACACAATGGTGAGCAGGGGAAACGCCATGCCCCATACGGCGGTGCCCAGGGTATTCCAAAGGTAGTCGCGACGGGTGGCGTGATCTTCGTATTCGGCTTCTTGCGTGGAGAAGCCGCCGCCGTAGACGGCTCCGAGCAGGCGGTTCCACCAGGCATTGACCATGCGGTGGATGGGGCCGGGCTGGCGATCGCGCTCGCGGCGACGGCGTGTGGTCTGGCTGCTGTCGGGACCGCCGGCGTTACGCTGGCTCAGCTCTTGGATTCGTGCGAGCTCCTCGGCGGTGTGCGATGCGGGGAACAGGCCGTTCTCGATGCGTCCGCCCTGTCCGTGCGCCCCGCCCGATACGGTGGGGTTGGCGACGCCATTGCGGCGGGCGATGGCGCGGCGGATGCTATCGAGGGGCGTGATGCTCAAGGCGATTCCTTTCTCTTGCTGCGCTCTAGTATAGTCGCGGTGGCGTCCATTCGTGTTTTTGAACAGGTTGTTCAATAATTTCGGCGGGCGGCTGTAATTTGTCGGTAAACGTGCGGTATCCTGTTGAAGTTTTGTGACCCCCCGATGCCGCTTGCGCGGTACCAAGGAGTTTTTACCCATGGATGTCGCTGCGTTTTTGCTGGCTCTTGTGCCGATCATCTGGCTCGTCGTGATGCTGCTGTGCTTTAAATGGCCGGCTTGGAAGGCCGCCATTGGCTCGTTCGCCCTTTCGTGCGTGCTCGCCTTTGCGTGGTGGCATTTGCCGGCGGCGCAGATAGCCACGGCCTCGCTCGAGGGCTTTTTGATGGCCCTGTGGCCTATCGTGCTCGTAATTATCGCCGCGGTGTTCACGTATAACCTGTGCGTGCGCACGGGTGCCATGGACGTGATCGGCAGTATGATCACCTCCATCAGCAGCGATCGTCGTCTGCTGGCACTGCTCGTGGCCTGGTGCTTCGGCGGCTTTATGGAGGGCATGGCCGGCTTTGGTACCGCCGTTGCCATTCCCGCCGGCATGCTCGCGGGCCTTGGTTTTGAGGCCGTGCCTGCCGTGCTGATCTGCCTGCTAGCCAACGGTGTGCCCACGCCCTACGGCTCTATCGGCATTCCTACGGTGTCCGTTGCCGATCTGGTGGGTCTGGATTCCCTGCATTTGGCTACCGTTCAGCTGGTGCAGCTCGCGCCCTTCTTTGTGGCGATGCCGCTGCTTATCGTGCTGGTTGCGGGTCGTGTTGCCGATGACCAGGGCAATGTTGCAAGCGTTGCCGAGCGTCTGCACGGCGTTGCCGGCGTGGCACTGCTTTCCGGTGTGTCCTTTGTAGGTGCGGCCCTGGTCGTTGCCATGTTTGTGGGTCCCGAGCTTGCCGTAGTCGTGGGTTCCATCGTGTCACTTGCGCTGACTGCCGTGCTCGCCATGCGCGCCGAGAAGTCGGGGCATTTGGACGCGCGCTTCCATATGAATATCGATTCCGGCGAACAGCTCACCGTTAAATCGGCGCTTTCGGCCTGGTCGTGCTTCATCTTGATTTTTGTATTGCTGCTGGGTACGTCCAACTTGGTGCCCGCCGTGCATGCTGCGCTTGCGCCGTTTGCGAGCCACGTGCAGGTGTATTGCGGCGAGAACCCCGGTACGCTTACGTTTTCGTGGATTAACACGCCGGGTGTTTGGATCTTCCTAGCCGCGTTTATCGGCGGTGCCATCCAAGGAGCTTCGCCGCGTCTGATGGGCGAGGTACTGGCCGCGACCGTCAAGCAGATGATGCCGACGGTCATTACCATGCTTTCGGTGCTGGGCTGCGCCAGGGTGATGGGCTATGCGGGCATGATTTCTTCGATTAGCGCGTTCTGCATCGCCGTCGCCGGTGGTCTGTACCCGATTCTGGCCCCGTGGATCGGTGCCGTCGGTGCGTTCGTGACCGGTTCGGGCACGTCCTCGGGCATGCTGTTTGGTCCCATCCAGAGCCAGGCCGCTTCGGCGCTGGGTGTGAGCGACTACTGGATGGTCGCGCTCAACGCGCTTGGCGTCGCCGCCGGTAAGATGATCTCGCCGCAGACCCTCGCTATTGGTCTTGCCGCCGTGCACGTGCGCGGTAAGGATGCCGAACTCTTGGGCGCGGTGCTGCCCTACGCCGCCGGCATGCTGGTCCTCATGAGCGTCATCGCCATGCTCGGCCAAGGCCTGCCGCTGTAGCCGGCACTTTGGGAACGTCCCTAAGTGCCGGCAGCTGGGGACACTCCTTGGCTGTTGCCTGTTCAAGAGTGTCCCCAACGACTAGTCGTTTAAGAACGTCCCCAATGACTAGGCCGCTTGCGTGCGATTTTTGACCGTTGAGCGGGCGCTTCGCCGTTGCCGCAAAAACGTTTTTGCATATCGGGTACAACGGGCTTTACGTGAGTAAAGTGCGTGCCGCGTCCACGTGTCGCGCTTTTAAAGGAGGCTCCATGCCTGGTGTTACCCCTGCAGAAGTTCTATCCAACTTTGGCATTACGCTGGTCGAAGATCCCGCCGAGAACCAGCCCCGCCTGCTGGTTGACCTGCCGGCAGCCGAGCTCGTCGAGCATGCCATCCGCCGCAACGAAGGCCGCATGGCCTCCAACGGCGCACTCGTGATCGAGACGGGGGAGCGTACCGGACGTTCGCCCAACGACCGCTTTATCGTAGACACCCCCGATGTCCACGACAAGATTGCCTGGGGCGCCGTCAACCGCCCGCTGTCTGTCGAAAGCTACGAGGTTATCAAAGCCGGCATCGTCGACTATCTCAACGAGCGCGATGTGTTCGTCACCCGCGGCATGGCCGGCGCCGACCGCAACCACACGCGCCGTCTGCTCGTCGCCTGCGAGCGTGCCAGCCAAGCGCTCTTCATTAAGCAGATGCTCGCCCGCCCGCTCGCCCGCGAAATCGCGCGCACCGGCGAGCCGGACTTCTGCGTGCTCGCCGCGCCGGGCTACCAGTGCGATGCCGCCATCAAAGGCCTTAATTCCAGCGCCGCAGTGGTCATCAATTTTCAGGAGCGTGTGATTCTGGTCGCGGGTACCGGCTACTCCGGCGAGATCAAAAAGTCCATCTTCAGCGTCATGAATTACCTGCTGCCCGTCGAGGACGACGTACTGCCCATGCATTGCTCGGCCAGCATGGATCCCGTCACGCACGAGACCGCGGTGTTCTTTGGCCTGTCCGGCACCGGCAAGACCACGCTTTCGGCCAACCCCACGCGCCTGCTGATCGGCGACGACGAGCACGGCTGGTCCGACATGGGCATCTTTAACGTCGAGGGCGGCTGCTACGCCAAGTGCGAGGGCCTGGATGCGTTCCACGAGCCCGAGATTTTCAACGCCGTTCGCTTTGGCGCCATCTGTGAAAACGTGGTACTCGATGAGAATCGCAAGCCTAACTACGACGACGTCTCGATCACGCACAATACGCGCGTGGCCTACCCCGTCGAGCATATCCCCAACGCGTGGACCAAGGGCATGGGCACCACCCCGAGCGTCGTGCTGTTTTTGACCTGCGACGCCTTTGGCGTGTTGCCGCCCATCTCGCGCCTGACGGCCGACGCCGCCATGTACCACTTTGTGACGGGCTTCACCGCCAAGATCCCCGGCACCGAGGTCGGCGTCACCGAGCCCACGCCCACGTTCTCCTCGCTGTTTGGCGAGCCGTTTATGCCGCTCGACCCCATGGTCTACGCCAAGATGCTCGGCGAGCGCATCACCGACGGCCGCACGCGCGTCTACCTGGTCAATACCGGCTGGATCGGCGGCGGCTATGGCGTGGGTCATCGCATCGAGCTGGCCTACACGCGCTCGCTGGTCGCTCGCGCCCTCGACGGCACCATCGAGGACAGCGAGTTTGTGCACGACGACATCTTTAACGTTGACATTCCCACTACGTGCCACGGTGTGCCCGACGGCATCCTAGTGCCGCGCCAGTACTGGCAGAGCACCGCGCGCTACGACGAAGCCGCGCACAACCTGGCGGTGATGTTCGAGGAGAACTTCGAGAAGAAGTACTCGCACCTGCCCGACTCCGTCAAGGCCGCCGGTCCGCACGCTCAGGTGCCCGCCGAGGCCCGTCATCGCGGCCGCGGCCTGCTGGGACTCCGCCACTAGCGTCGCCGCGAGTCCATATCCACCACAAAGGTCCACCACAAAGGGGACAGGCACCTTTGTGGTGGTTTTGCTCGCGCGGAAGACTCGGGTTACAATACGCTTGACATATCGTCCCCTTCTCCGGATGGGGACAGCGTAAGCGCTCTTGTGGCGGCACCGTAGGACTTTGAAGGTGGCCGCTGTGAGGGCGCTTTTTGTTTAGGCGCCCTCGCTCGGGCGTGCACAATGAAGGGAGAGCGTATGAAGGGCTTTGTTGCCGAGGATTCATTTTGGGAGCTGTTTCCGCAGGCGGCGGTCGGCGTTGTGGTCGTAAAGGGCATGAAGCCTGCGGCTCAGATTCCCCAGGAGGACGTGGATGCGATCGCCGCGCTACTTGACCGCGCCAACATCGATGCGGAGCGCCACCTGACAAGCGATACCATTAGCGAAAACGCGCCGGTTAAGGCATGGCGCGAGGCGTATCGCCTGTTCAAGACCAAGAAGGGCGCGCGTTGCTCAGTTGAGAACCTGCTCAAGCGCGTGCTCAAAGGCAAGCCGGTCGGCCACATCACGCCGGCGGTGGATATCTACAATACGATTTCGTTGACTTATGCGTTGCCCGTTGGCGGTGAAGATTTGCATGCTATTGAGGGCAATCTGCGCCTGGCGGTGACCGACGGCGGCGACGCGTTCTTGCCACTTGGCGAGGAGGCAGATGATCCGACGTTGCCCGGTGAGCTTGCCTATATCGATGATGCGGGCGCCGTGTGCCGTTGCTGGAACTGGCGCGATGGCGTTCGCACGGCGCTGTCCGACGATTCGGCTGACGCATTTCTGGCGATTGAATGCGTGGAGCCCGAGCGGATGGGGGACTGCCAGGCCGCGATCGATCGCTTGGCCGAGCTGCTCGAGCGCTATCTGGGAGCGACGGTCGTCGTTAAGACGCTTGTGACCCGCGACAATCCCTGCGTGGAGCTATAGCGGCGCCTAGAATCTATTGATGCCCCAAGCCACCACAAAGGTGCCTGTCCCCTTTGTGGTGGTTTTTATGTTGATGGGTTAACAATTGGGATATTTGGGTACGGGGGTTCGGACATGCGGCTAAGATGTTTACCCGTTAGCATCATGTAAGCGAAAGGTGGTCGTCACCATGCAGTGGAACGACGAGACACGTTTTGAGGACTTTGTCGGACTGATCAGCGGTCTTTACAAGGAGATTCAGCGCATCAAGACGTCCGAAGGTGCAAGGCTGGGCCTCAAGGGCTCCGACGTCATGTGCCTGTACTATCTCGAGCGCAGCAAGGACGGCCTGACTGGCGCCGACCTCGCCCGCATGGCCGGCGTTACCCGTGCCGCCGTTTCGCGCACACTGGCACACCTGGAGGAGGGCGGCTACGTCGAGGTCGATGATTCGGGTGATGCGGCCGTCAAGTACCGTGCCCCGGTGCGCCTGACTGCCCTGGGCGGTGAGAGCATGAGCGAGGCCGATCGCATCATTCGCGAAGTGCTCGACACCACCGGCAAGGCCATGGGTGTGGAGCAGCGCGAGCAGATGTATGCGTCGCTGCGTACGATTCTCAACACCTTGCGCGAGATCTAAGGCCGCCAAGGCATCTGCTTCCAATTAATAACTGCATAGTCCCGTTTGAGCGCGTATACCGTGCCGGGGCATTGCTGTCAAAATTCCCTGCGCGGGACCTGCGCAAGAAAGGATTCGCTATGTCCGTCCGCATTATTACCGATTCCGCAAGCGATATGTCGCCGGCCGAGCACCCAGCACTGGCCGTTTTGCCGCTGTCCGTCACCTTTGGCACCGATGTGTACATGGATGGCGTCGACATCGATCACCAGCGCTTTTACGAGATGCTCGTAGAGCGCGATGAGCTGCCCAAGACCGGTCAGGTCAACCCGTACGCGTTTTCGCAGGCGATTGCCGAAGCGCGTGAGGCCGGCGACGAGGCAGTGATTATTACCGTTGGCGCCAAGCTTTCGGGCACCAACCAGAGTGCTCGTACGGCACTTGCCGAGGCACCGGGCGGCGACGTGTTCGTGGTAGATAGCAACAACGTCACCCTGGGCGAGCGCGTGCTGGTCGAGTATGCGCTGCGCTTGGTGGACGAGGGCCGTAGCGCGGCCCAGATCGCGGCGGCCGTCGAGGCCGTGCGCGACCGTGTGGTGGTTATCGGTCTGCTCGAGACGCTGGAGTACTTGGTGCGTGGCGGTCGCCTGTCTGCTGCTGCGGGCGCTGTGGGCACGCTGCTCAACGTTAAGCCCGTGGTGGCCGCCGAGGACGGCCTTATCGTGCAGTTGGGCAAGGCGCGCGGTTCCAAGAACGGCCGCAACCTGCTGAACCAAAAGGTCGAAAAGTCAGGCGGCGTCGACTTTTCCATGCCGCTGGCGCTGGGCTATACGGGCCTTTCGGACGCCGTGCTCAAGAAGTATATCGAGGACAGCGCGGCACTGTGGGCTGGACACACCGAGAACGAGCTGCCCATCCACACCATTGGCGCCACCATCGGCACCCACGTGGGCCCCGGCGCCGTAGCCGTAGCTTTCTTCCGCCCCGCCAACTAGCTTTCCGGTCAAAACCACCACAAAGGGGACAGGCACCTTTTTGGTGGTTTATGCTTGTTTCGGTTGAAAGGAGCATGCGATGGCGTCTGAGGGCTTTTTTGAGCGGGTGTATGAGGTGGTCGAGCAGATTCCCGAGGGGATGGTTGCCACCTACGGTCAGGTGGCGCTGCTTGCCGGTCGTCCGCGGAGCGCGCGCTATGTGGGCTATGCGCTGCACAGCAACCCGCGCCCCGGCCAAATTCCCTGTCATCGCGTGGTGTTTGCCGACGGCCGTATCTGTGAGGGCTTTGCCTTTGGCGGCCCCGATGCCCAGCGTGAGCTCTTAATGGGGGAGGGCGTGACGTTTACCGATCCCATGCACGTCGACTTGGCCGCCTGTCGCTGGCCTGCCGGACTCTAACAGCTCTGCCGTGGCCAAAACCACCACAAAGGTGCCTGTCCCCTTTGCGGTGGTTTTCCGTTGCAGGTTTACCGGGGCTAACTTATGGAGAAGGTGTGGCGGCGCACTTTGCCGTCAGAAAGTAAACCACGGTGAACTATATTGTATTCAGCAACGGAGTAGGCAATAGGCGATGAAAAAGCCTGCCCTGTTGAGTTTGATTCGCATTCCTCCCCTCTGTGCGATTCAACGGTGTACTTCGGGAACGGGCCCGCTGGCAACTGACTGCCGGCGGGCCCGTTCCCGTTTATCGGGGGAGTGCAATGGACGGAGCCGAGCTGGTCGGGCTCCAAAAAAGGCGGACGCCGTAGCGCCCGCCCCATAACAATCGAAAGCTCAAGCCAGCAGATCGGTCTAGTACACCATGCCCATGGCGTCCCGAACCTCGGCCAGGGTCTGCTCGGCGATCTCGTTGGCACGACGGTTGCCCTCGTGCAGCACGTCCTTCACATAGTCCAGATCGTTCTCGTAGCGCTGGCGACGCTCGCGGATCGGCGCAAAGTACTCGTTGACGGCCTCGGTCACGTACTTCTTGAGCTGGCCGGAGCCGCCCATGCCAATCTCCTCGGCAATCTCGACCTCGGATCGGCCGGTGCAGATGGCAGCCGTCGAAAGCAGGCCGGACACGCCGGGGCGGTTCTCGGGGTCGAACGTGATCATGCGCTCGGAGTCGGTCTGGCTCTTCTTGATGCGCTTGGCCGTCTCCTCGGCGGTCATCGAGATATTGATGGCGTTGCCGTAGCTCTTGCTCATCTTGCGGCCGTCCAGGCCGGGCAGCAGCGGGGTCTCGGACAGCAGCGCCTCGACCTCGGGGAACACCTTGCCGTAGCGGTTGTTAAAGCGGCGGGCGATGGTGCGGGTGAGCTCGATGTGCGGCAGCTGGTCGCGACCGACCGGCACCACGTTGCCCTTGCAGAACAGGATGTCGCAGGCCTGGTGCACCGGGTAGGTGAGCAGAAGGCCGGTAAGCTCGTGGCCCGAGGCCTCCATCTCGGCCTTGACGGTGGGGTTGCGCGCCAGCTCTGCCTCGGACACCAGCGACAGGAACGGCAGCATGAGCTGGTTGGCAGCGGGCACGGCGGAGTGTGCGTAGATCATGGTCTTGTCGGGGTCGATGCCGCAGGCAAGGTAGTCCATGACCATGTTGTACACGTTGTCCTGGATGTGCTCGGTGGTGTCGCGGTCGGTGATGACCTGGTAGTCGGCAATGAGCACGTTGGTCTTGGCGCCCATGTTCTGCAGCTCGACGCGGCCCTTGAGGGTGCCAAAGTAGTGGCCCAGGTGCAGACGGCCGGTGGGGCGGTCGCCGGTGAGCATGGTGAACTTCTCGGGCGTCTTGGCCAGGCCCTCGCGAATGGCGTTGCTCTTTTGCAGCGCGACTTCGTAGCTGTTCTCGTTTGGCATGATTGCTCCTTACGTATGTTCATGGGTCAAGATGATAACGCGTTTATTGGAGGGGTGGGGCGTAAGTAGGCGAGGGGCGGGAGAGGGGTGGCTTGTGCGATGGGCGCGGCGCGGCCGCGCTTGGCCAACGGTGCCTTGGCACATCCTCGGCAGCTTGCCCTAGAGCTTGTGGTGGCGCTCTTCTTTGTGCTCCTCGGCTGCCTGCTCCTCCTGCTTAAAAGCGGGGTCGTCGGGGGTGACCAGCTCGTCCTCGTGCGTGCGCTTGTTGTAATGGTGGCGCAGCACGGGTTCAAACAGGTGCAGGTGCTTGGCGAAGGCAGCCGAGCCAATGGCGAGCACGGTAAAGATGAGCACGCGCATGGGCACCTCGACCTGGTTAATCGCGGCGGCGCCGGCCGAAAGCATGATGCACCAGGCATAGATGAGCAGCACGGCCTGTTTTTGGTTGTAGCCTTCTTGGATCAGGCGGTGGTGGATGTGGCCCTTGTCGGCCTGCCCGATGCTAATGTGGGCGCGCTTGCGGCGCACAATGGCGCTAAACGTGTCGATGATGGGCACGCCGGCAACGATGAGCGGGATGATAAGCGAGGTGAGCGCGGCGGTGCGGCTCACGTTGAGCAGCGAGATGGAGCCCAGCGCAAAGCCCAGAAGCAGCGACCCCGAGTCGCCCAAGAAGATGCTTGCGGGGTTGAAGTTGTAGCGCAAAAAGGCCAGACAGGCGCCAAAGAGCGCAATGGAGAGCGCGGCGGCGTCGATGCGGCCCGAGAGAACGGCCATCGAAAACATGGTGAACGACGCGATGCCGCAGATGCCCGTGGCCAAGCCGTCGAGGCCGTCGATGAGGTTAATGATGTTGGTGAATGCCACCAGATAGATCACGGTGATGGGGTAGGCGAGCCATCCGAGCATGATCTCGCCGGGGGCAAACGGGTTGACGATGACGCCGATTTTTAGGCCGCCCATGCAGGCGATAAGCGCGGCGAGGACCTGTCCGGCCAGCTTTTGCTTGGGCGTGAGCTGGAAGACGTCGTCGATAGCGCCGGTCGCAAAGATGACGGTAAAGGAGAGCGCCAGCATGGGATAGCTAATGTGAAGGCGCGGGTGCGGTACCAGGACGGGTGGCCAGCCTAGGTACCAGGTGCCTAGGATTTGCACAATGCAGGCAACGACCAGGCCCAAAAACACCGCCGTTCCGCCCAAACGCGGGATGGGCTTGGTGTTGATGCGGCGCTTAGAAGGATAGTCGACGGCATCGAGCTTAATTGCCAAGCGCTTGACCAGGGGCACCGCGAGGAAGGTCGTGATAAAAGCCGCCGCTGCCACGCATAGGTACGGTATGTAGCTCGGGGATGAAGCCATGAATCTAAAAACCGCCAAGCGTCGAAGGAAAAGGTCAGAAGAACGCCATGCGCAAAGGGCATAGCCGAACCATAATACTCGACCAAGGGGGGTGCATGTAATTGCACGCAGCGATAATCACGCGCTTACCAGATATTGGGATGTTGCCGATGGCTTGTCGGGATGCCGGCGGGGATCCATATGGACTGTATGGTGATTTTCGGCAAAAGAAAACCACCCCCCACGTTACGAAAATGAACCCACCTAAAACAGGTGGGTGCCCTCATCGACTGTTCCAGCGTCCTTAACAACGAAGGATACCTGTACTAGGTACGACTGTGTGGGCTCCCTAAATAAACGCGACGGTTCACCCAGTTGCTCCGCGGGGGGCGGAATACCTACATCATAAAGCGGCACTTTATCGATTCCAGTCTTGACATTACAAAAATCGTGTCGGACGATTACGGCGCCTTAGGGACGGAGCCGTCTACGCGGTCTGGCCCTTTACGTTTGAGCTGCTGAATCGTTGTTTTGGAGCATGTTTTTATGCCGACGTCGTTGACCGAACTTTTTTCGCCCGCCTGCCATTTGTGTCCGCGCCGTTGCGGTGCGGCGCGCGATGAGGGCGCGCGCGGCGTATGCGGTGCTAACGACACGCTCAGGGTGGCCCGCGCGGCGCTTCATATGTGGGAGGAGCCGCCTATCTCGGGCGAGGCCGGTTCGGGCACGATCTTCTTTAGCGGTTGCTCGCTTAAATGTATCTACTGCCAGAACCACGAGATCTCGACCGGCAATTTTGGCCTTGAGATTTCGTCTGAGCGTCTGGTCGAGATTATGCTGGAACTGCAGGACCAGGGTGCCAACAACATCAATTTGGTGACGGCGACGCACTATGCGCACCTGTTGCCTGCCGCGATTGCCGCGGCACGGGCGCGCGGGCTGGTCATCCCGATCGTCTACAACACGAGTGGTTACGAGCGTGCGAGTGCCGTGGCGGCGCTGGGCGACCTGGTCGATGTGTGGCTCACCGACTTTAAATATGCCGATGCCGGGCTTGCGCAGTCGCTTTCTCATATTAAGGACTACCCGCGCGTGGCCGTGTCGGGTCTGGCCCAGATGGCGCGCGAGATCGATCGCCGCGGGGGAGAGTTGGTGGACGAGGACGGACTTATGAAGCGCGGTATGATCGTGCGCCACCTGGTGCTTCCGGGGCATGCGGACGATTCGTGTCGCGTACTGGACCTAGTGTGGCAGACGGTGGGCGATGTACCGATCTCGGTCATGAACCAGTACACGCCCAATGCGCTTATGCGCGAGCAGGGCAGCGACTTGGCACGCGCCGTGACGCGCGAGGAGTACGAGCAGGTGCTCGACCATGCCGACGACCTGGGCTTTACGACGATGTTCTGGCAAGAGGGCGGCGCGGTAGACGAGAGCTTCACCCCGGTCTTCGACACCACCGGCGTCCTCACCAGCGCAAAGTAGGGCGTTCGTCGATGATTTTTCTGGGACGGGGATTAAATAATCATCGAGAGGATCGCCTGTCCGAAAAGTTGTCAAAATACCCGCGCCCCAAAAAGACTGGTTATTGGGCGTTGACAGTTGGCGAGCCGTAGGTAAAATATCAACTTGTCCTGGGGACGTAGCTCAGTTGGGAGAGCGCTGCCGTCGCATGGCAGAGGCCGAGGGTTCGACTCCCTTCGTCTCCACCCTTGGATTTGATAAGCCGCTGACATTGTGTCGGCGGCTTTTTTTAAAAGAAAGGGCTGTACCATGGCCGAGCTTGAGTCCCAACCATTGTCCGACGAGGAGCGCGCTGAGTTGGAAGAGCTCCGCGCCGAGAAGGCCCGCCGCGAGGCTCGTGAAGAGGCCCGTCGCGAGCGTGAGGAGCTGGCTGTCCTGCGTGCCGAGCGTGCGAAGGCCGAGGAGATCGCCGCGAACGCCGCATCCGCATCGGCGCCCGCGCCCGCACCCAAGCCCGCTGCTGCGAAGCCTGCACCTGCCGCGCCCAAACCTCAGCCTAAAAAGGCCGCTCGTCCCAAGTCCGTCGAGCCTAAGCCGAGTCGTGACGAGATGACCTTTGCCCAGCGCATGGTTACCTCCAAGGAGCCTACGGGCGAGAACGAGATCCCTGGCATGGCGCCGGCTCAAAAAATCATCATTGTCCTTGCCCTCATCGCGTTTGTTATCTTTATGGGCTACACGATCCTGACCAGCATGGGCCTGCTCTAACCGATTTGCATCGGGCGTCATGTCCGCATGCTCTGCTCTCGTCCAACCCTCAAATTCTGCACCACACATCCGAAAGGTCGCCCCATGGCTTTGACCGACATCTCTCATCCCACCGACATCGCAATGCTCACCGATCTGTACGAGCTCACTATGGCCCAGGGCCTGTGGGAGAGCGGCAAGGCCAATGAGCAGGGTTGTTTTACCGCGTTTTACCGCGACCATCCCTTTGGCAGCGCCTATGCCGTCATGTGCGGCACCGCCGAGCTGCCCGAGCTGGTCGAGAATCTGCGTTTTACGCCCGAGGACATCGACTACCTCGCCTCGCTCCAGGCCCCTGCTGGCGGTGCGATGTTCAAGTCTGGATTCCTCGACTACCTGCGCGATTTTCGTGCGCATGTAAACATCGACGCCGTGCCCGAGGGCGAGCTCGTCTTTCCGCGCGAGCCCATGGTGCGCGTCACCGGCCCCGCGCTGGAGTGCCAGCTGCTCGAGACGGCGCTGCTCAACATCGTCGGGTTCCAGACGCTTGTCGCCACCAAGACGGCGCGCGTGGTGCTCGCCGCCGACGGTCGCCCCGTGGCGGAGTTTGGCCTGCGCCGAGCCCAGGGTCCCGATGGCGGCCTGGCCGTTGCGCGCGCGAGCTACGTTGCCGGCTGCTCCTCTACGTCCAATGTGCTCGCCGGCCGCCGCTACGGTATTCCCGTCTTTGGCACGCATGCTCACAGCTGGGTGATGAGCTTCGATTCCGAGCTCGAGGCCTTCCGTGCCTTTGCCAAATCGAGCCCCAAGAACTGCACGCTGCTCATCGACACCTATGACGTGCGCGAGGGCTGTGAACATGCCATTACGGTTGCCAAGGAGATGGAAGCGGTGGGCGAGCGCTTGTCGGCCATTCGCATTGACTCCGGCGACCTCGCCAAGCTCTCCAAGTATGTTCGCGGCCGTTTTGATGCCGAGGGCCTGCCCTATGTGGGGATCTCGGTTTCTAACGATCTGGATGAGTACACGATTCAGTCGCTGCTCGACCAGGGCGCGCCCATCGACAGCTTTGGCGTGGGTACCAAGCTTGCGACCTGCTATGACCAGCCGGCGCTGGGCGGCGTGTACAAGCTTTCCGCCCGCCGTGCGAGCGAGGCAGATCCATGGACGCCGGTGGTCAAGCTCTCCGAGCAGCCCTACAAGCGCACGATCCCGGGTGTGCAACGCGTGCGCCGTTATTACGACGGCTTTGGCGGCCCGGTCTGCGACATGATCTACGACGAGGACCATCTGGCGGGGGAGGGCGCCGCGCGCGGCAATACCCTCGTGGCCGTGAATGATGCCGCCTTGGTGACCGACGTGTCCGAACTTGAGTATCGCGAGCTGCTGGTGCCGATCGTGCGCGATGGCAGTGCGGTGGCTCCGCGTGAGAGCATCCAGGACGCGCGCGAGCGCTGTGCTTGGGCGCTCGATCATCTGGACGCAGCTTTCAAGCGCTTCCTGTACCCGCAGACCTATGTGGTGGGCATGGAGCAGGGCCTGGCTCAGGTGCGCGACGAGCTCGTGCGCAAGAACATGGCCGCGGCTTCTGCCTTTCCCTGGGCTCACTAATTCCTTGGGCGGTAGGGGCGAGTCACGCTCCCTTGGCCGCCAGCTCGGCCGTTCGCTGAACAGTTGATTGGTTTGACGTATGACGACTTCTTATAAAACGATGGTGGTAAAGATCGGTTCGTCCACGGTGGTGGGCGCCGATGGCAAGGTCAACCGCGCCTTTATCGGCGGACTTGCCGATCAAGCCGCAGCGCTGCGCAAGCTCGGCTGGCGTCTGGTCGTGGTGAGCTCGGGCGCTATTGCCTGTGGCTATCCCGTGTTGGGCTTCGACCGCAAGCCGGTCGGCGACCTTCCGAGCCTGCAGGCCTGCGCCTCGGCTGGTCAGTGCATCATCTCGTCGGCCTACGACGAGGAGTTCCATGCGCGCGACCTGCTCACCTCACTCGTACTGCTCACGCGCCACGACACGGCCCGCCGCACGTCCTACCTGCACGCACGCGACGCCCTGCTGCGCCTGGTGGAGCTGGGCGTGGTGCCGGTCGTCAACGAGAACGATACCGTCACCGTCGACGAGATCAAGTTTGGCGACAACGACACGCTGGCGGCGCTTGTGAGCTGCCTGGTTTCTGCCGATCTGTGCGTGACGCTCTCGGACATCGATGGCCTCTATACCGCCAATCCGCACGAGGACCCCACGGCCGAGTTTGTTCCTGTCGTGCATAAGATCGATGCCAAGATTATTGCCTCGGCGGGTGATTCTTCCACATCGGTGGGCACGGGCGGCATGATTACCAAGATCCGCGCGAGCCGCATCCTGATGACGGCGGGCATTCAGAGCGTGATTTGCTCGGGCGAGGAGCCCGATGCGCTCGTGCGCCTCGCCCGCGGCGAGAGCGTGGGCACGCTGTTCGATCCGCCGGCGGAGCGTCTGGACATCGCACCCCGCAAGCTGTGGATCGCACTGGGCGACAAGGCGCATGGCTCGGTGACGGTCGATGATGGTGCTGCGAAGGCGCTGGTCAGCCGTGGCTCTTCCCTGCTTGCGGTGGGTATTCGCGAGGTCGATGGCCAGTTTGCCGAGGGCGATGTGCTCGACGTGTGCGACCCGAGCGGTATGGTTGTCGCCCGCGGTATCGCCGAGGCCGATTCGGACGTGCTGGAACTTGCTGCCGGTCGCCGCCAGGACCAGATCGCCAGCAACCGCCTGCTGGCAGACCTGGCCGAGAAGCCGGCGATCCATCGAGATAATTTGATCGTCTTCGCCTAACGGGTCGACGCTGCGCGCCGCCCAGAGCGACAATTTGTCATTCAAAAGGTGAGGCATGACCATCAGGTCTATGCCTCACCTTTTTCATGCCAACTTGTTCGCTCTGGGCGGCGCTCGCTTCTTTTGTTCGACCTACGATTTACAGCCACTCGCTTAGGGGCGTTTTCGCTTTCCGTCCTCTACCTGCGGCATTGTCGTTGTCGGCACTTATCCGTCACTTGGGGACGTTCCTTATGTGCCGGCACTTTGGGACACTCCTTTGCTAGAAGATCTGGCGCAGGTCTCCGCGGTTGAGGGCTTCGTCGAAGAGGTGCTTGAATACCACGCTGCCGTGCAGGCCGTCGTGCTCGAACTCGTTGGTCACCCAGGCATGCGAGTTGCCCACGCGGCTGAGCGCATCAAGCTGCAGGCCCGAATCCACGTACATGTCGTCGAAATACACCGCGGCCTGCAGGGGCACCTCGTTGCACGCCAGTCGCTGCGGGTCGTAGATCTTGTCCCAGCTGGTGTCTTCCATCAGCAGGTCCATGGCGGGCTTGAAAGGCTTGAGCTCGGGCATCTGCTCGAACATCCACGGGAACATGGCCTCGCCGGTAAACATGAGCGGGCGCGCGAGTGTGTCGAACTCGGCACGATGGGCCTTCTCCTCTGCTGCGGCCCAGCGAATGGGCATGGTGTCGCCGTCGGCGTAGATAAACTCCTGCAGTGTCCAGTACAGCGGGTTCGTGCGTGTGTTGGTGCGCTCGAAGGCGCGCATCAAAAAGCTGTCGGATACCGAGGAGCCGCAGCTCAGCGTACCGTCGCCAGTAACAAAAGCGTGATCGATAGTCCAATGCATGCGCTCAAAGCTCGGCTTCATGCCAAAGTCGCTGCCCATGAGCTGTAGGCGCTCGACCGTCATCGGCGAGCCGTCGGGCAGCACGGGCTTCTGAGCCTCGAGCGCATCGGCCAGGGCTGCCACGCGCTCGACGTCAGCGGGATAGCGGTCATAATACTGCTGCGTCTTGGCGGCCATGCGCGGGAAGGTGTGCGCGTAGACCTCGCTTGCGCTCGCCGGTACGTGGGGGATGCCGCCGCAGGTAAAGCTCGCCGCCACGCCCTCGGGGAAGAGCGACAGGTAGCTCAGCGTCAAAAAACCGCCGTAGCTTTGGCCGAGCGTGACCCACGGCTTGCCGCCAAAGCCCACTAGGCGCAGGTACTCAAAATCGCGCACGATGGAGCTGGCGAGGTGGCGCTTGAGGAAGTCCGCCTGCGAGCGTGCTGTATCGGCGCCGGCGGCCGTTGCGCGATCACCCAGTGCCTTGATCGTGCGTCCGTCCACGCAGCTACTGCGTCCGGTGCCGCGCTGGTCGGGAAGGACCACGCGGAAGTGCTTGACGGCCTCCTTGATCCAGCCGTCGCTTGTGGGCGACAGCGGACGTGGGCTCTCGCCGCCGGGGCCGCCCTGCAAAAACAGGAGCAGCGGCAGATCGTCGTTGATGCGGTCGGGCGCGCTAACCACGCGGTAGAAGAGCTTGATGCTCTCGGGCGCGCCGGCGATGGGTGCCGGCATGGCGCCGCGGCGCATGGTACTGCCGACGGCCAGGAGCATCGGCTCCAGGCCGCGCCAGTCAAGGGGGACGTCGATGCTGTGGTCCTCGACGTAAAGGCCGGGGACGTGGTACGAAGTGATGAGGGCCATGTGAGTCTTCCGTTCGTTGCGGTGTTTCGGGTTGACCAATTCTACCGCCGCGGGCGAGGCCATGCGCAAATCGGCTACCATGGTTGCAAACTTCTAGGAGAAAGGGCCGCCCATGTCGGTCGATATAGCCACGTATGTCCACGATCTTGCCGTTGCCGCCAAGGCAGCGTCGGCCTCGCTTGCCACGGCGAGCGATGAGCAGCGCCAGGAGGCCGTGCGCGCCATGGCCGCAGCACTGCGCAACGGTGTCGACTCCATCGTCGCCGCCAACGAGCTCGATATGTCCGCCGCGCGCGATGCGGGCACCTCGGCCGGACTGCTCGATCGCCTGCTGCTGACGCCCGAGCGCGTCGAGGGCATGGCCGCCGGCCTGGAAAAGCTCGCCGAGCTGCCCGATCCCGTGGGCCGCGTGCTCGACCACCGCGTGCTTGCAAGTGGCGTGGACCTGACCCGTGTGAGTGTGCCGCTGGGCCTGGTCGCTATGGTCTACGAGGCGCGCCCCAACGTGACGGCCGACGCCGCAGGCATCTGCATCCGTACCGGCAACGCCTGCATTCTGCGCGGCGGCTCGCTGGCCTATCACTCGTGTGCCATGATTTCTGAGCTGCTGGCCGATGCGCTCGAGGCCAAGGGCTTCCCGCGCGAGGCCGTGTCGATGATCGAGTCCACCGACCGCGAGGCCACCGGCGAGCTCATGAAGCTCCGCGGTATTGTCGACGTACTCATTCCGCGCGGCGGTGCAGGCCTGATCCAGCGCTGCGTGCGCGAGTCGCTTGTGCCGGTGATCGAGACGGGCACGGGCAACTGCCACATCTACGTGCATGAATCCGCCGACTTTGATAAGGCGCTCAACATTATCGTTAATGCCAAGACCCAGCGCGTAGGCGTGTGCAATGCTGCCGAGTCGCTGCTGGTCGACCATGCTGTGGTCAATGCGTTTTTGCCTGCGGTCGTTGCCGTGCTGCACGACCACGGCGTGCTCATTCACGGCGACGAGGCCACGTGCGCCGCGTGCGCCGACGCCGGCTTTGTGGAGGGCGATGACTACGTCGCCGCGACTGAGGAGGACTGGGGTCGCGAGTACCTGGCGCTCGAGATGAGCGTGAAGGTCGTGGCAAACGAGGACGAGGCCATCGCACACATCAACCGCTACGGCACGATGCACTCCGAGGCCATCGTTGCCGAGGACACGGATGCTTGCGAGCGCTTCCTGGATGCGGTCGATGCCTCGGCCGTGTACGCCAACGCCAGCACGCGCTTCACCGACGGCGGCGAGTTTGGCCTGGGCGCCGAGATCGGCATCTCGACCCAAAAGCTCCACGCCCGTGGCCCCTTTGCCGCCGAGGCCCTCACCACCTACAAATACAAGCTCCGCGGCACCGGCCAGGTCCGCCCCTAAACCTACCAAAAAGGGACAGGTTTATTTTGGCAGGTTTTATCTGCGGTTTTGCCGGGCGACGCGTTCGCCCGGCTTTTTCCTCCGCATGCTTTTTCTGCCTTTCGGCTTGAGCCTCGGCGATATACGATAGTGACACCGTGTCTTAGCACCGACTCACCTGGAGGTATTGCCATGTCCCAGACGCTTTCCGCCGGAATCACCCGCGACCGTGCGTTCGAATTGCTCAACGAGCACAACAAGGACCCGTTCCACATCAACCACGGCGAAACGGTCGAGGGCACCATGCGCTACTTTGCGCGCGAGTTCGACCCCGAGAACGAGGAGTTTTGGGGCATCGTCGGTTTGCTGCACGACCTGGATTGGGAGGAGCATGAGGACGATCCCGTGAACCACACCATCTATGCGGCCGAGATCCTTGAGGGCGAGGGTGCCTCTCCCGAACTCATTCGCGCTATTCAGACGCACACGTCCGATTTCAATACCTCGCTGCCCAAGCCCGAGCTGCAGATGGAGAAGATCCTGTTTGCTTGCGACGAGCTCACCGGCCTGATCGGTGCTGCCGTGATCATGCGTCCGAGCAAGAGCGTCATGGACTTTACGGCCAAGTCGCTCAAGAAGAAGTTCAAGGACAAGCGCTTTGCCGCCGGCTGCTCGCGCGACGTGATTTCGCAGGGCGCCGAGATGCTCGGCTGGGAGCTCCCCGAGCTCTTTGACCGCACCATCGCGGCCATGCAGTCCTTCGCGCCCGACCGCGACACCTTCCAGGCCTAACCTGCCAAATTGGGACAGGTTTATTTTGGTAGATTTTATCTGGGAAAACGCTTCCGTTGGACGTTATTCAGCGGAAGCGTTTTCTGTTTGACATGGAGACGCTGGCGAATGCGGTGCCTCGCGGCAGGCAGTTGCGCTTCGCCGTATCCGTAACTCGGTAAACGCGACGTTAGGACGCGTTCTTGATAATCCATGTTCCCAGTCCGGTCAGCAGCTGAACCTGCTTAACCGTTAGCCCTTGTTTTCGAAGCGCGAGAATCGCCTCATTGCGAAGTGGCTTGGAGACGGATTTAAGTTCCGTCGGAGCACATCCTGCGACACTCTGCACGATTGCCGTGCCAAATTCGCATAGATCTTCCTCGCGAACCTTGGCTGTTGCGCTGGGGCGATAGGGAAGCGACGGCGTGCTTTCCATGAGCTTAAGGTATGAGCGAGGTGTTGGGAATAAAACACCGACAACGCTGCCGGTGACATGCGGCCGTGACCTGGCGCTCATTAGATACTCGCGATGGCTGCTCCAGGGATATTCGTCATATGCCGCCAGTCCTGCTTTTTGTGGATTCAGATGGATGTATCGAATTGCTTCGAGTAAATATACTTCCGACTTAATGGGCGAATCCCAAAACCGTTCCTGAAACACGTGGCCGATATGCCCTGTCCGCGCATTGTACCTGCCCGCATACGATACGGCTACCGCGTGCATCGCGTCGCTCTTACGGTCGTCCGGATCGTCGATGAGTAGATGAATGTGGCTCCCCATAAGACACCAAGCGATAAGCTCGATATTGTGTTTGGGGAGGATCGCATCGAGGATCTGAAGCATGGCGATTCGGTCCTCGGCATCGTCAAACAGCAATTGCCCTCCGTTTCCACGCAACGTGACGTGGAAATAACCGGTTGGTGACTTTGAACGAGGTTTTCTCGGCATGGCCCCTCCTTTAGCTTGGATGGGCTGAAGATACCTCATTCGGGGGCTTCGGTTGTCGAGATTCAGTTCACCGACTATAGCTGCTACCTGCCGAAATATAATTGCGTTTTCAAATTGATGCTTTTTAATGGTAATTGAGTAAGACGGGCGCGCTTGTTGTGGATGCGGGCGTTGGTTACGTCGATCTGGACGGCCCTTGCGTGATGTCATCGCAAATGGGCTTCACGCATTTTTACGGCGATAGAAAAATGGTCGGGCGCTCTTAAACAAAACGGAGCACCCGACCATTTACTGATTGTTTGTTGATGTTTGGCCAGATAAAACCTGCCAAAATAAACCTGTCCCTTTTTGGCAGGTTAATTGAGGGCGGCTTGAGCTAGACGGGCTTCGGCGGCCTCCTCGGTGACACCAAGGGCTACGGCGAACTCCTCGATGGAGCGGCGTTTGGCCTCCTTGAGTACGCGCATGTAGTAGGAGCTGGGTTTTTTATCAGCTTCCTCGGCCTGGCGAATGCGGTGCATCATGGTCTTTGCCACACGGACCGTCTCGGGCGCGCCCAGCTTGAGCTGCTGCTTAAAGTGCGTCTCCTCAAGTGAACTGTTGCGCTCGGTAAAAGTGTCGCACTCCAGCTCGTCATAGTGGCTCAGCAGGTGCTCGGCATCTTGCTGCGAGATGGCGGCGTGCAAACGGTCGGCCTGCGCCACGGGGTACATGAGGATCGTCTGCGCATGTCCCTGCTTGGTCTCGAGCAGTAGCATGGGCTGCGGTGTGTCGTCCCTAAAACCGACGACGGTGCAGACTCCCTGACCCGGATGAATGACGTGTTGACCGATTGAGAACATGCTACCTCCAACTTATACGAATTTACGTATGTCTAGAATAACACGCTGACGTGCGCAAACCCTTACTTTATGCAGGAAAAGCACACAACTCCGATAGGTAAGAGTATTCGATAACAGGCGCAGCTCATTCACACCTTTATGCATTTTCGTCGCCTGCATAATCTGCAGGCAGACTGGCATCTTTGAGTGACTCCATACAAGCTGTAGTCAATTTTGTGCATATGCAATATCGATTGGCTTTACCCTGCGACAGTGCCCGTCGCTTGTGATAGAGTGCTACAAACTCTGGCTTTTGCCCTACGAGTGACCAAGAGCTCGGGGGCTTTAACACAAGGAGGATCTATGCCCGAGAAGATTGAAGAGCTGGTACGCGCTGCGCTTGCTGCGGCCCAGGAGGCCGGCGACCTTTCCGCATTTGAACTTGACGATTGCGCCATCGAGCGACCGGCTGACACTTCTCATGGCGAGTGGACCTCCACCATGGCCCTGAAGTCCGCCAAGCTGGCCCATTGCGCCCCGCGCAAGATCGCCGAGGCCATCGTTGCCCATATGCCCGAGGACCCCGCGATCGAGAAGGTCGAGATCGCAGGCCCCGGCTTCATCAACTTCTACCTCTCCGTTGCCGTCAAGAATGCCATCTTTGGCGAGGCTCGCGAGAAGGGTATGGACTTCGCTAAGTCCAACGTCGGTGGCGGCCTGAAGACCCAGGTCGAGTTCGTCTCCGCCAACCCCGTCGGCCCCATGCACATCGGCCATGGCCGCTGGGCCGCTCTGGGCGACTCCCTTTGCCGCGTTATGGACCACGCCGGTTACGACATCCAGCGTGAGTTCTACATCAACGACCACGGCTCTCAGATGAACACCTTCGGCAACTCCATCAGCACGCGCTATATGCAGCTTGCCGACATCATCGCCAAGCAGGGCGTGGATATCGATGAGGCTCACAAGCTGCTGATCGCCGACCGCGACGCCTTCGTTGCCGACGAGAACGACGAGCATCCCGAGACCCATCCGTACCAGGATAACTTTGCCGAGACCCTTGGCAAGGACTCCTATGGCGGCGACTACATTATCGACGAGGCCGCCGAGTTCTGGCGCACCGACGGCGATAAGTGGGTCAACGCCGATCCTCAGGAGCGCATGGAGAGCTTCCGCGAGCGCGGCTATGTGAAGATGGTCGACAACATGCGCGACCTCTGCCACGCCGTCAATTGCGACTTCGATCGTTGGTACTCCGAGCGTTCGCTGTACGTGAAGGACACCGAGGGCGAGACCGCCGGCACCTCTGCCGTCGACCGCGCTTTTGAGAAGCTCGACAAGATGGGCTACCTCTACACCAAGGACGGTGCCCTGTGGTTCCGCTCCACCGACCTGGGCGATGACAAGGACCGCGTCCTGATCAAGTCCGACGGCGAGTACACCTACTTCGCCTCCGACGTTGCCTATCACTGGGATAAGTTCCAGCGCGTCGACCACGTCATCGACATCTGGGGCGCCGACCACCACGGCTACATCGAGCGCGTCCGCTGCGTCTGCGACGCTCTGGGTTACCCCGGCAAGTTTGAGGTTCTGCTGGGCCAGCTCGTCAACCTGCTGCGCAACGGCAAGCCCGTCCGTATGTCCAAGCGCAAGGGCACCATGGTGACCCTGCAGGAGCTCGTCGACGAGGTTGGCTCCGACGCCGCTCGTTACACGCTCATCTCCAAGAGCTCTAACCAGATGGTCGACTTCGACATCGAGGCCGTTAAGAAGCGCGACAACTCCAATCCGGTGTACTACGTGCAGTATGCTCACGCTCGCGTCTGCTCCATCCTGCGCCGTGCCGCTGACGTAACGCCTGAGCAGGCTGACGAGATGGGCATGAAGGCCGTTGCCGCCAAGGCCATCGGTGAGAACGTCGATTACTCGCTGCTGACTGACCCTACCGAGCTCGCCCTTTCGCGTAAGCTCAACGAGCTCACCGACCTCATCGCCAGCTGCGCTCGCGACCGCGCCCCGTTCCGTCTGACGCACTTTGCCGAGGAGCTCGCCGGCGACTTCCACAGCTTCTACGCTGCCTGCCAGGTGCTGCCGAGCGAGGGCCGTCCCGTCGACCCCGAGCTTTCGCGTGCCCGTCTGGCCGCATGCGACGCCGTCCGCGTGACGCTCGCCTTGGTGCTCACCCTCGTTGGCGTTTCTGCGCCCGAGCAGATGTAATCTGCGAGTCATTTGACCGTACAGACTTGGTTTAACTAAGCCTTGAAAGCCCGATCTCCTACGGAGGTCGGGCTTTTTTGCAAACGCCGACGTATTGACGAATTTGGAACTGCTGGAAATACGAAACTATGCGGGTTTACTACGATGAATTGAGATATTCCAACCACGCCGGCTTTTCGCTAAAAAGTGCAAGGCATCTACCTGCGGTTTTAGTTCAACAAGTTTCGGAGTGGTCGCGGTTGAGCGATTCATCGTAGTAAACCGCCATAGTTTTGGCGGAGGCAGTCAGATTTGTGGGTGTTAAACCAAAGAGTGTCCCTTTTGACTAGTCGTTTAAGAACGTCCCCAATGACTAAGTTGCAGGTGGCGGCGGTTGTGTTACACTTACGCTGCGTAATTGACGCAATCATCTCGATACAGATCAATGATGTCCGTCGTCTTGAACGGAACTAGACTGTTTAGCCGCCCTGAAGGTTTATGCAGGGAGCATGTGATCACAGGGCTTGAAAAGAAAGTTGAGCAAACACTGTGTCTGATCAACAGCAAGAAAACGAAATAACGACGACGCAGGCCGCTCCCGCTGCACCGGTTGCGTCGGACCAGGTCGCGGCGCCCGCGCAAGCCTCGGCTCCTGAGACGCCTAAGGCTGCTTCGACGCCTACGCCTGTAGCGGCTGAGAAGGCCGTGCCTGCAACTGGTGAGGAGGCTGCTCCGACAAAGCCCAAGCGCACGCGCCGCACGGCCAAGCCTGACGCTGACGGCGAGGAGGTCACCAAGCCCAAGCGCCGTACTACGCGCACGACGCGCGCCAAGCGCACCGTTGCAGCTGACTCCTCGGCGCCGATTTCCGATGAGGTCGCGCAGGCACGTGCGTTGGCGCAGATTAGCGAGGCTCAGGTGGTGCGCGCCCGGCGTCGTGCTGCCGAGCGCGAGGCCGCGGCTCTGACCGAGCTTGCAGCTCCGTCTGTGCCCGAGACCCCTGCCGCCGACCAGCCGACCGAGAAGCCGGTACCGCGCACGCGCCGTCGCACGGCTGTTAAGGCCGAGCAGGTTGCTGAACAGGTAACCCCTGAGCTCACTGAGGCTTCGGTCCGTTCCACGGCAGGGGAGGGCGCATCGCCTGCTGAGCCCGCTGCGCCTGTCGAGGCCAGCGAAGTTCCCGTTGTCGATCCGGCTTTGCGCCCGCACCGTCGCGGTCGCAAGCCGAAAGCCTTCGTCGAGGCAGAGAAGGCCGCAGCCGCAGCCGCAGCTGCTCGGGATGCTGCGGCGACCGCCGAGTCTGCAACTGCTGCCGATGCACCCGTTCAGGATGCTACGACTTCCGAGGCCGCTCCCGCCGATGCCGAGCCCGCCGACGTCCGCCCCGGTCGCAGCCGTCGCACTGCTGCTAAGCGCACGTCCAAGGCTAAGGCTGCCAAGAAGGGTACGTCCGAGGATTCCGACGAGACGACCGCCGATGCATCGATTGATGCCGTCGAGCCCCAGGACGTCGAACAGCCTGCGTCCGAGAAGCCCAAGCGAGGTCGTAAGAAGTCCGTTAAGGCCAAGGCTTCCGAGCAGCAGGCTGATGTCGAAGCGGAGGTCGGTTCTGGCGCCGAGGCCAATGAAACCACTGCGGCCAATGCCGACGCCGCCGCAACCGATGGTGCCGCGCCCGCCGAGGGCGAAGACGGCACTCGTCCCAACCGTCGCCAGCACAAGCGCAACGACGAGCGCAATGAGCGCAAGGACGAGCGCAACAACGACCGTCGCAACCGCCAGCGCGATCGCAAACAGCGCAACAAGGAGCGCAACGCCGCCCCCACCGAACCCACGCTTTCGCGTGAGGAGCTCGCTGCCATGAAGGTCGCCGAACTGCGCGAGAAGGCCAAGGAGTTCGAGATCGAGACGACCGGCAAGAAGAAATCCGAGCTCGTCGAGGAGATCTACACCACCGCCGCGAAGGCCGAGGGCTTCCGCGACATCAAGGGCATTCTGCAGATTCGCCCGGACAGCTCCGGCATCATCCACGCCCATGGCTACATGAAGTCCAACGACGACGCCTTCGTGCCCGCCTATCTCATCCGCTCCGCGCGCCTGCGCACGGGCGACGTCATCGAGGGCTCGCTGCGTCCTTCGCGCGGCGGCGACAAGCGCGCCGGCCTCGCCAAAATCACGACCGTCAACGGTCTGGACCCCGAGCAGATTCGCAACCGTCCCAAATTCGGCGACCTCACCCCGGTCTATCCCAATGAGCCGCTGCGCATGGAGCACGGCAAGGACTCCATTACCGGTCGCGCCATCGACATCGTGTCGCCGATCGGCAAAGGTCAGCGTGGCCTGATCGTGTCCCCGCCCAAGGCCGGCAAGACCACGATCCTCAAGAAGATCTGCCAGTCTATCTCGATTAACAACCCCGAGGTGCACCTCATCTGTCTGCTCGTCGACGAGCGCCCCGAAGAGGTCACCGATATGCAGCGTTCCATTAAGGGCGAGGTTGTGGCGTCGACCTTCGATATGCCCGCCGACAACCACACTCGCGTGGCAGAGCTCGTCATCGAGCGTGCCAAGCGCATCGTGGAGCTGGGTGGCGATGTCGTGGTGGTGCTCGACTCCATCACGCGTCTTGCCCGCGCCTACAACTTGGCGGCGCCCGCCTCAGGCCGCATCCTTTCGGGCGGCGTCGATTCGGCGGCCCTGTATCCTCCCAAGCGCTTCCTGGGCGCAGCCCGTAATATCGAGAACGGTGGCTCGCTCACCATCCTGGCCTCTGCCCTCATCGACACCGGTTCCAAGATGGACGAGGTTATCTTTGAGGAGTTCAAGGGCACCGGCAACATGGAGCTTAAGCTCGACCGCGACCTGGCCGACCGCCGTATCTTCCCGGCTATCGACCCCGTTGCCTCCGGTACGCGTAACGAGGACCTGTTGGTCGACGAGCAGATGCGTCCGTTTGTCTTTGGTCTGCGTCGCATTCTTGCCGGCATGAACAACACCGAGCGCGCAGCCGCGTCGTTTATCAAGGGTCTTAAGGGCACCAACACCAACCAGGAGTTCCTGGTGCGTTCGGCCAAAAAACACAGCGACTACGAGCAGACGTTCTAGGTTGTCATCCACACGCAGCGATAGTCATCAATGCAATAAAGGGTCGGGGCTTTGAGCCTCGGCCCTTTTCCATATCGCCGTTCGTCACCATTTTTTGACCATAAGACCGACGAGCAGCAGGTTTCCCGTTTCAATCCGACATCGTCGCTTGCAATCGACTGGGCGGTTTCGCATAATAGCTTTTAAGCTTCGCGACGGAAAACGCAGATGAAACGAACCATATACCGTTGCTTTGGGGCATAGCCCCGCTTCATCTTCTCTCGCGCAGCCAACTAAATGATGCGATTTGGGTGCTGGAAGATGGGGAGAGCTCATGGCTTCTTCTGATGCAACACAACGAGCAGTCCTTGCCGGACTTTCGTGCGGGATAGGCCTTGCCGCTCCCGTGGTTATGTATGCCGCGACGCTGCCGTTTTCGTCGGTGAACGAGACGGTCGTGGCGGGTGCGGTTCCCTTCGCCGTGGGCGCGGTGGCGGGCGTGGGTATCTATGCCGCCTCGCTGGGTATTTCCGAGTACCGTGCGCAGCGTGAAGAGCGTCT
Source organism: Collinsella aerofaciens (assembly GCF_028206995.1). Lineage (GTDB taxonomy): Bacteria > Actinomycetota > Coriobacteriia > Coriobacteriales > Coriobacteriaceae > Collinsella > Collinsella aerofaciens_AQ. The sequence continues at coordinate 219,791 of NZ_JAQLFL010000001.1, forward strand.
GTTCCAGCCCGATGCCATGGGCGGTGCCGCCAATCTCAATCAGCATCAAAGCGAGTTCAAGACAGCCTCGATTCCAGCCCAGCAGCAGGATGCGACTCCTTACACTGTGGCTTCTGCTTCTCAGACTCAGTCGGAGCAGTCTACCTCGGCATTCCTTTCCGGCCTGACTGGTGCGTTCCAGCGCCGTCATGCCGATGATGGTGTCCCTACCATCGCTCGAGCCGCAGATGCTATGGACGAGGACGAGGCTTGGTCCATGATCGACAGTATGCTCGACGACGATTCGCCGGTGAGCTGCGACCCTGCACACTCGCGCGACGTCTATCAAGTCGCCATCGACGAGCTCACCAACGGCGGGCAGACCGGCTCCCTCAATCGCGACGACATCGCCGCCGCGGCGCGTGCCGTGTCGGGCTCCCAGGCCGCCCCTGCGGGCAGCACGGCGGCTTTCGTGGCACTCGTTGCCAACGCGGCATCCAATAACGCCTACAGCGCTAACTCGGCGGACGCGAACGCTTCTGTCGACAATTCGTACGTTGATGAAGCCATGACCGCGGACGAGGAGGCCGTTGCCGCCCGCCGTGCCGCCGAGAGCTCGCTTTGGGGCGCTACTGCCCAGCAGCAGGCGGCTGAGGCTGCGCCGTACAATGCAAACCTCGCCAGCATGCCTATCATCTCCGGTGCCGCGGACATCGATCTCGATGACCTCGATGAGCCTGCAGCCATCACCGCATCGATTGATGCCCAAGATCGCATCGACACCGGCGACCTTCCGGACGCCTCGCTCGAGGTTGATGTTCCCATGGCCGATTACTCAGGCCACGAGGACATGTGGGCCGCCGCCACCGCGATTCTGGATGAGATTGACGAGCCTGCTCCTGTTGCAGCCCCCGCTCCCGTCGCTGCCCCTCAGCCTGCTGCCCCCGCCTATGTCGGCCGTCACAGCGCTGTGTTCCCCGAGGATACCGCCCGTATCTCGCGCGAGAGCATCGAGCGGGCCGAGGCTATTGCCGCCGGTATTATGGAAAATCGTCGTCACGAGCGCGTCAATCAGATCCTCGAGGAAGAGATCGAGCGCCTGCAGTCCTCTACCGCCAAGCGTACGGGCCGTGCCTATCTGAGCGTTATCGAGGGCGGTACCGCCAGCTTTGCGCCGCTCCGCGCGGAGGCATAACTTCTGCATGGTTAAGATCAATCGAAAATGGGCGGTCGCGACCTGCCTGATGGCGCTCTTGATCTGGGGCAATTCGCTGGTCCCCGGCTCGGGGTCGGGCTCGCTGAGCCTAACGGTCATGGAAGCTATCCGCGGTTTCCTGCACGGCGTGGGACTTCCATATGAATGGGTGACCAATTTTGTTGTTCGCAAGTGCGCGCATTTTACCGAGTATATGGTGCTTGGCATCCTGGCAACGCACGCCTTTGATTTTGAGGGCCGGCGCACCTTTGACGTGCTGCTGCCCACGGCGGTGTTCCTGCTGCTGATTCCCTCGATTGACGAGACGATTCAGCTCTTTGTGCCGGGACGCGCCGGCATGATCACCGATGTGATGATCGACTGCTGTGGAGCGGCAACGGGCGTTGTGCTCCGATATCTCTTACGGTCGCTGATGTACGCCAAAAAAGCCGCCTAGGACGTACTGTTTGGTCCTAGGCGGCCTTTTTTATTTGAGGGCTTATATGAGGTGTGGTGGCGTCGTTCCGTAGGTCAGATTTCCCGGGCGCGCCACGCCCTGTGGGTGCGTCTGCTACTGAAGCGCCTGTGCGCCCAGGGCCAGACAGCCCATGATGCCCTGCTTGCCCTCGAGGCTGTTGTTGACGATGTAGTTATCGATGTCGTTGACCTCGGGCGTGACGATATAGCCGTTGAGCATTTCGGCGCACTTCTTGCGTGCGAGCGGGACGATGGGGGTGTGGTCGGCCACGCCGCCGCCGATGATGATCTTTTGCGGCGCGTAGCACAGCGTGTAGGTCATGAGTGCCTGTGCCAGATAGCCGGCGAGCAGGTCCATGGCCTCCGGGTCATCGGCCATGTCTCCGGCGCTCTTGCCATCCCAGCGCTTTTTTACGCCGGGGCCGGCGATGAGGCCCTCGAGACAGTTGTCGTGGAAGGGGCAGGCGCTGTGCTCGCCAATGGTGTCGCGCGGGTCGCGCGTGACCAGGATGTGGCCAGCCTCGGGATGCATCATGCCGTGCACGAGCTTACCGCCCGAGAGCACGCCGGCGCCCACGCCGGTACCGATGGTCAGATACACAACGTCAGTGAGGCCCTGGGCGCAACCAAAGGTGACCTCGCCCAGGCAGGCGACGTTGACGTCGGTATCGTAGCCGCAAGGGATATTGAGCTCGTTTTGGATAGTGCCCAGCAGGTCAAAGTAGCGCCATGCCGTTTTGGGCGTCTCTAGGATCTTGCCGTATTGGGGCGAAGCGGGGTTGACTGCGGTGGGGCCAAACGCGCCGATGCCCAGCGCGGCGATGCCCTTGTTCGCAAACCACGCGTTGACGGCCTCAACGGTCTCCTGCGGGGTCGTGGTCGCGATCTGCTCACGTTCCAGGACCGTACCGTCTGCATAGCCCGTGGCGCAGACCATCTTGGTGCCGCCGGCCTCGAGCGCTCCGATAAGCTGCTGCTCTGCCATAGTGTTCCTCTCTCTGGGACGAGTTACTCCGTGACTAAAGTATAGCGCTCTAAACCATTTAAGAAAGCGCTATAAAAAGAGGCCTCGCAACGCGGCGAGCGGTGCGAGGCCTCTTTGGTTACTTTAGCTGCCCGGCCGTCCTTACCCGCGCGGCTTGATTTTATCACGCAGCGACTTGAGGTTCTCCAGCGCCGCGTTAAGCGTCTCGTCTCGCTTGGCAAAGTGGAAACGAATCAGATGGTTGACGGGCTCACGGAAGAAGCTCGATCCGGGAACAGCGCCCACGCTCACCTTAGACGCGAGGTCCTCGCAGAATTCGAGGTCGCTGTCATAGCCAAACTCAGAGATGTCCAGCATGACGTAGTAGGCGCCCTGCGGCACGTTATGCTCAAGACCGATGCTGTCGAGTCCCTGGCAGAACAGGTCGCGTTTGGCGGTATAGAGGTCAAGGACCTCATCGTAATAGCTGTCGTCGAAATTAAGGGCGGTAACGACGGCCTCTTGCAGGGGAGCGGCGGCGCCCACGGTGAGGAAGTCGTGGACCTTCTTGATGCGCTCGGTAATCTCGGCCGGGGTGATAGTGTAGCCCAGACGCCAGCCAGTGATGGAGTAGGTCTTGGACAGCGAGCTGCAGCTGATGGTGCGCTCAAACATGCCGGGCAGCGTGGCCATATAGACGTGCTCGTGGGGCGCGTAGACGATGTGCTCGTAGACCTCGTCGGTGATGCAGTAGGTGTCGTACTTTTTGCAGAGGTCGGCGATAAAGGTGAGCTCCTCGCGCGTGAAGACCTTGCCGCAGGGGTTGGAAGGGTTGCACAGGACGATTGCCTTGGGGTCGTTGTCGCGGAAGGCCGCCTCGAGGACCTCACGGTCGAAGTCAAAGTTGGGCGGGTTGAGCGGCACATAGATGGGCTCGGCCCCCGAGAGAATGGTGTCTGCGCCGTAGTTCTCGTAGAACGGCGAGAAAGTGACAACCTTGTCGCCGGGGTTCGTGACCGTCATCATGGCGGCCATCATGGCCTCGGTGGAGCCGCAGGTGACTACGATATTCTCGTTGGGGTTCACCGGCATGCCCATAAAGTGCTCCTGTTTGGCGGCGAGCGCCTCGCGCATGGCCTGGGAGCCCCAGGTGATGGAGTACTGGTGATAGAGCGGCTTGGGGTCGGCGGCAACGGTGCTCAGGCTATCGAGCAGCTGCGCCGGGGGATCGAAGTCGGGGAAGCCCTGCGACAGGTTGACGGCGCCATACTTGTTGGAGATGCGCGTCATACGGCGGATGACGGAATCGGTAAACGTTGCCGTGCGGTTGGAGAGTTCTTTCATGCCGGTCCTTTCGAGCATTTGCAGTGGGGCAAGTTTACTCCTATGAAACCGGTGGGATTTGCTCGAAATGGTCTCGAAAAACTCTTTTCAAAATTCTTGAAAATTGGGGCTTGCATCGCGTGGCGTTCCTTGCAATAATAGTCGAGCGCGAAGCGCACAGGACACGGTGGGTGTAGCTCAGTTGGCTAGAGCGACGGGTTGTGGTCCCGTAGGTCGAGGGTTCGAGTCCCTTTACCCACCCCAGTTCTTGCTTCGTGTTGATATCGGGTCGTTAGCTCAGTTGGTAGAGCAGGGGACTCTTAATCCCAAGGTCCAGGGTTCGACCCCCTGACGGCCCACCACACGATATCTCCTCTAAAGTCCGCCATAACGGACTTTAGCTTTGGGTCGTTAGCTCAGTTGGTAGAGCAGGGGACTCTTAATCCCAAGGTCCAGGGTTCGACCCCCTGACGGCCCACCCAAAGCATGGTAAAGCGACTGGCTTAGGCTGGTCGCTTTTTTGTTAACCTCGCATGGGGTCGAACCCGTCGGGGCGCGGAGCTGAGGAAATGCGTAAGCATTTACCAGCGTAGCGCGCAAGGCGCAAAGCGCCGTAGCGGCCGCCTGCAAAGCAGGCTGACCCCCTGAGGGCCCGCCAAAGCAAGTTAAGACGGTCAACGAAAGTTGGCCGTCTTTTTTGTTGACCACGCATGGGGTCGAACCCGAAAGGGCGCGGCCGCTTTCACAGATCGAACCTACCCTGGGGATCGGTAAAACCGTCAGTACCCTCCTTGAGTTTCTTCTCGTCTGCCTTCACACGACGCTCGAGCTTTTTTGTATCCTCGGCAGGCGGTAGGTTCTCGGGGACAATTCCGCGGTCGATGAGGCTGCCACGCACGCTTGTATTGTTCTCGACGTGCTCTTGCTTGATCTGGTCCAGACCGTACAGGTCGTGTTCCTCGGCGTTGAAGGCCGTCATCGAGTTCGTAAGGTCCTTTGCTTTGATGAAGACATCGGCTAACCTGTCCGCCAATGCCGCGCTCTTGGGTACGCCGAGCTGCTGCTTCATTTCCGCCGTGCTTCTGCCGCCGAATAACGCTTCATCGCCCTTCGACTTGATGATCGCGAATCCTTTGGAGTCTACGCCGCGTTTGAACGCATTACCCGAGAGCTGTTTCTCTGAATCGGATAGCGAGTGGCGCGCCTGCAAGCGCTGAATCTCTGCGAAGCGCTGCTCTATGAGCTCTTGGCGGCGCGTCTGCACGGCAAAGTATGCCTGCGCGAGCGCGATCTCCGGCTTGTTTGGATCTCCGTTTTGGGTGATTAAATAGCATGCGTAGCGCGTAAGTTAGTAGTCTTTAACCGCGCGAGCGGCGACACCGGCAGTTACCATTTTCGTGGTGTCACGAAAATGGGAATCAACTGGAGTTTTGTTTGTTTCGCACGAGACTTTTGCCCTCTTAACAACTTCGGCGAAGTTCTCCCATCGAGTGTACCCCATGGGTTCCATTAAATCGCGTGCGAGCCAATATTCAACGCCGTCTTCCACATTGGCGTAGCTATCAAGTTCGACACGCCACTTCTCGATATCTCTACTGTCCATATCGCCTCCTCGCTGGTCTATTGTCTATGCGGGCTTTGCCCACTCTGTATTCAGAATAAGGATACGCTGCCGTGTGGACACGAATGGGCTCTGCGCCACTTCGAGCTCGCGGGGCCCATAGATATCGATTAGTTGTGTTCTGCTTTAGATGGGTGTCAGTTTAATTCGCTCGATAGTGCGATCCGAGACTTTCGGTTCGCTTACGCATGGCTTTGACCATTTCCTGTGCTAGTTGAATCTGCGATTGCAGGCGGGCGAGGGCTGCGACTTCGCTGTCCTGGGCTTTCTGTGTGCTCAAGGTCGTTGCCTCTGTCTTCAAGCCCTCAAGCTCGTGTAGTGCCTCGGATAGGCCCGTCTCGGTGCGGTTGATCATGCAATAGGTGCTCATCGTGTGTTTAAGGCTGCGTGTCAGGTGTTCGGCGTCTGTTGTGGCAATGCCGTACTGGGGGAGGGTGATATCCGCCTTCAGGGCCGCCTCAGGCTCTTTCTGCGCTGCAAGGGCTGCCGATGCGCCCGCGATGCGTCCGAATACGATGCCGTTGGCGCTTGACAAGCCACCAATGCGGTCGGCGCCGTGCATGCCGCCTGTCGCCTCGCCGCAAGCGTAGAGGCCCTCAACGCCCGTGTGCGCGGTCTTATCGATCTTGATGCCTCCGTTAGCGGCGTGGGCATACATCGCAACGCGCATCTCGTCAGTCGGGGCGATGCCGTGCTCGTCTTGCAGCCAGGTGGCAAAGGTCTGCACAAACTCTGGGACATCCTCGCGGGGGAAGTCGTAGTGGAGTGCCAGGCCTTCGGCACCAGCCTGATCGATGACGAGATCGATAGCCCGGGAGGCTAAGCGTGACGTGAAGGGACCATATCCAGAGCGTTGCTCGAGCAGGTCGTCTAGCTTGTCATCGGCAATATCTGCCGGCTGGTCGAACTTGACATAGCGCCAGGTTTTCTCGTTGAAGACCAGGTTGCGCTTGGGCTCGATGAAGCCGGGCATCATTTGCATGAACTCTATATTGGTAAGCGATGCGCCGTGCGCCAGTGCGATGGCCTGCGAGGAGCTGAGTACATCAGCCGACGTAAGGCTGCGCTCGAACAGGCCGCCTGTGCCACCGGCTGCGATGATCGTGGCCTTGGCAGCAAAGGGCACGATTCGATCTTCGGTGAGGTCGTAGAGCACGGTTCCGATGATTCTGCCGTTCGTGTCCTCAACAAGGTCGATAAGCTCATGGCGGGGGAGCAGGCGAATACCGAGCGACTCGATCCGGGTCGTCAGAGCGTCCTCAAGCGACTTGCGGGTGAGGCCGCGCCACATGCGCGTCTTGTGGTCAAAGCAGGGGATAAACTGCTTTTGCTGAGCGCTCTCAGCGCTTTGCGGACGCTGGAGCTCAACGCCCAGGTCTTGCTCGAGCCATTCAATTGCCTGGGGAATGCCGTGGACAAATGTCTGGACAAGCTCGGGGTCGGCGACGCCGCCACCGACGGTCTGGATGGTGTCGATGAGGTCCTGCTCGTCGTCTTCGTCGACGGGACCGATGAGGCCGAGGCCCCAGGTACCCGGGAAGAAGCTCGATCCACTCATAGTCTTGCCGGCGCTTGCCACAGCGACGGTTGTGCCCGTGCGTGCCGCTTCGATGGCGGCACAAAGGCCCGCAATGCCAGATCCAATTACCAGTACATCAGTCGATTCCATCGGATTCCTTTCTCGTCCGGCGCATTGTCGCACGGGTGATCGGCAATGGGGCCGCAAAGACCCGGCAAATCGGTAAAGGGTAAATATGGCAGGTGGGCGTCATGGACGCTCTGACGCTCCATCTCTTCACATCTCGTATTTCGCCCCAGCTGATATACCGGCATTAGCTACCCTGCGCCAGCGCAAACAAAAAGAGCCGCTACCTCGAAAGGTAGCGACTCCAAAGCTCAACTATATGAGCATCGCGCGGGCGCGATTAGGCCTTGAGGGCCTCCTCGACGGCGACAGCGCAGGCGACGGTGGCACCGACCATGGGGTTGTTGCCCATGCCGATGAGACCCATCATGTCGACGTGCGCAGGCACGGAGGAAGAACCGGCGAACTGGGCGTCGGAGTGCATGCGGCCCATGGTGTCGGTCATGCCGTAAGAGGCAGGGCCGGCGCCCATGTTGTCCGGGTGCAGGGTACGGCCAGTGCCGCCACCAGAAGCGACGGAGAAGTACTTCTTGCCAGCCTCGAGGCGCTCCTTCTTGTAGGTGCCAGCGACGGGGTGCTGGAAGCGCGTGGGGTTGGTGGAGTTACCGGTGATCGAGATGTCGACGTTCTCGTGCCACATGATGGCAACGCCCTCGCGGACGTCGTCGGCGCCGTAGCAGTTGACGGCGGCGCGGGGACCATCGGAGTAGGGGATGGTCTCGACGACCTTGAGCTCGCCCGTGAAGTAGTCGAACTGGGTCTTCACATAGGTGAAGCCGTTGATGCGGGCGATGATCTGAGCAGCGTCCTTGCCCAGACCGTTGAGAATAACGCGCAGCGGCTTCTTACGAGCCTTGTTGGCGTTCAGAGCCAGGCCGATAGCGCCCTCAGCGGCAGCGAAGGACTCGTGACCGGCCAGGAAGGCGAAGCACTCGGTGTCGTCGGAGAGCAGCATAGCGCCCAGGTTGCCGTGGCCCAGACCGACCTTGCGGTCCTCGGCGACGGAGCCGGGAACGGTGAAGGCCTGGATGCCCTCGCCGATGATGGCGGCAGCCTCAGAAGCGGACTTGGCGCCACGCTTGACAGCGAGAGCGCAACCGAGGGTGTAGGCCCACTCGGCGTTCTGGAAGGCGATGGACTGGGTGTTGTTGACGATCTCACGCGGGTTGAAGCCCTTGTCGGTGCAGATCTGCAGAGCTTCCTCGAGGGAGGCGATGCCGTTGTCGGCGAGGCACTTGTTGATCTTGTCAGCGCGGCGCTCGTAACCTTCGAACGTAACAGTCATAGTTATTTCCCTCCCTTTCTACTCGTGAACCGGGAACACGCTGGCGACGGAGTGAGTCTCCTCGTCGGTGCGCGGGTCGATGTACTTGGCAGCGTTCTCCCACTGACCATAGTGGCCCATAGCGCCAGCGATGGCCTCCTCGGGGGTCTTGCCGGCCTTGACGGCGTCGGTGAACTTGCCGAGGTTCAGGAACTCGAATGCGATGATCTCGTTCTTGTCGTTGAGAGCCATGCGGGTGACGTAGCCCTGAGCGAGCTCGAGGTAACGAGCGCCCTTGGCCTTGGTGCCGAACATGGTGCCGACCTGAGAGCGAAGGCCCTTGCCGAGGTCGTCGAGGGAGGCGCCCACGGGCAGGCCGCCCTCGGAGAACGCGGTCTGGCTGCGGCCGTAAACGATCTGCAGGAAGATCTCGCGCATAGCAACGTTGATGGCGTCGCAGACGAGGTCGGTGTTGAGGGCCTCGAGGATGGTCTTACCGGGAAGGATCTCGGAAGCCATGGCGGCAGAGTGGGTCATGCCCGAGCAGCCGATGGTCTCAACGAGGGCCTCCTCGATGATGCCGTCCTTGACGTTCAGCGTGAGCTTGCAGGCGCCCTGCTGAGGTGCGCACCAACCCACACCGTGCGTAAGACCGGAGATGTCGGAAATCTCCTTAGCCTGGACCCACTTGCCCTCCTCGGGGATGGGTGCGGGGCCGTGGTATGCACCCTTGGCAACGGGGCACATGTTCTCCACTTCCTGTGAGTACTGCATGCCTCTCCTCTCTATCGTGTTGGCGTCCCGTCTGGGGGTCGTGGCTGGCGATTGCCGGGCGACCCTTCGAAAGGGACATGACATGCAGCCCCTATAATACCGCGAAATGCACGGAATATTCGGCGAACGGCTCAGTTTTCGTAGCGAGAAGTCCGGAAGTTTTAATTGAAACGGTTTAACTCTATGTTCTGTGGTCGTGAACTTCCGTAGAGGGGGTCCGTCTTGGGCAAGCTATTGGTCAGCTCTTGTAAGCATTGCGGGGGTTGACCTGTTGCAACGATGCCGTTCGCCGCCTGATTACTGCCTTTGGCCGCGCGAGTGTATTGTTTTGCGTGAATGTTTTGATGGCACGCTTCAATCGTGCTGTATTGGATGGCAAGCAGATCCCGGCGAAGGGAGCGCCATGCAGCGCGTTTGGAGAACGGTTACCGGCTTTTACCATGTCTGTGCCCGCGGTACGGGCAAGCAGCTCATCTTTGAGGGCGATGAGGACCGGTGGGAGTTTTTGGAGCTGATGCGCGAGTGCTGCCGCGAGGAGGGTGTGACGGTTATCGCTTGGTGCCTTATGGGCAATCACGTGCATTTGGTGCTTGCAGATTACGAGGACAGGATGAGCGCGGCGATGCACCGGCTGCTTTTGACGTACGCGCGGCGGTTCAATAAACGCACGAGGCGCACAGGCCATCTGTTCCAGAACCGTTTTGACCGGCGCTCGCTCGATACCGACTGGCAGGTGATGGAGGCTATTCGCTCCGTACACGCCGATCCGCAGGAGGCGGGCGTTAGCCTAATCGAGCGTTATCCCTGGAGTAGCTTTGCGGAGCATTTGTGCGCTTACGACGGTGACGCGGCTGATGTCGCGAGGGGATTTTCTGATCCTTCTTGCGTGCTTGAGCTTTTTGGTTCTGCCGAGGGCTTTATTGCCTATTCGCTTTCGACGCCCGACGGCAGCAAGCCAGCGCTGTGCGATATGAAAGAGACAGAGTGGGAACGCAATGCCTTTGCCGGCAAGTTGGCGAAGAGTCTCGGGGTTCCGCTCAACGGGGTTAAAACTGCACCGCCGGCGCAGCGCGATACTGTTATTGTTGGATTGAACAATGCCGGCTTTACGGTGCGCCAGATTGAGCGGTATACCGGGATTGGCAAAAGTACCGTCTCTCGTATCGTGCGCGCCCGCGCGCGAACGGCGATGCGGGCTGGCGGAAACGTGATGTAAGGTCGCCTTTTCACCGCAGCTGGGGTCGTCCATACGCCGCAACCAGCGTTCAAAAGCTTGGTGAGGTAACTGCACTTCTTAATATGCATAGAACAATCGCCATCTTGCATAAAATAACGGCTCAGTCCGGGTTTGCCCGTGCCTACCCCCGTCTGCGTCGTGCAAAAAACGGAGTTTTCAGCATCGTGGTGCTGTCGGCACCGACGCAATCTTGCAACATGCGGACCCCGAAGCTATTGATCCCTGCCGTTGCGCCCCCGAAGCACGTGTCTGCGTCCCGTCAGACCGCGATGCTTGTTCTAAACACAATATATATGCGCCTGAAGATGTTGATTAACGCTTTCGATGCGTATACACACAGCTTGGCGTGCTGAATACTCGCAAAAATGCACGCCGCTCCCTATGGGACCCGTCTGCGGCAGGCGCGAAGCGAGCCGGAGCTTCGCAGAACGGGGCTTGGCGCATTGCTTGGCGGGCCCGGGGCCCTGCCGCAGGCCTTTGGTGCTGTGGAAAACGCCCGTGTTCGCGTCTGGCTGTGTGGCAAATGTCAGACGGGGCGCCGGACGCGCGGACTTTGTGCCACCGCGCTCATTAGGTAAAAACAGAGCCGCCCGTATCGGGCGGCTCGGCAATTAAAACCCTTGGATTCGGGGCATAAGCTACTGGTTTGTTTGCCCCTCGAGCATGCCGTCGAGGGTGCGCCAGGCGAGCTCGGCGCATTTGACGCGGGCGGGCATGTGCGAGATGTCCTGGAGCTGGGCGGCTTCGTCCAGGTCTTCCAGGTCGTCCTCGGAGAGCTTCTCGCCGCGGATCATGGCGAGGAAGAGTCCCGCCAAGCGACGCGCCTCCTCGACGGTCTCGCCGGTGATGAGGTCGGCCATGATGTCGGCGCTGGCCTGGCTTATGGCGCAGCCGTGCCCGGTAAACGAGGCTTCCTCGATTACATCGTTCTCGACACGCAGCTGCAAGGTGAGCTCGTCTCCGCAGCTGGGGTTGATACCGTCGTGCTCGTGCGTGGGAGCATCCATCTCGTACTTATAGTCGGGGTGCGAGTTGTGCTCCATAAACGTGGTGGAGGTGTACAGATTACCCATTGAACGTGCTCCAAACGTGATGCAGGCCGGCGACGAACTTGTCGATGTCGGCCTTGTCGTTGTAGAAGGCCACGCTGGCGCGGCAGCAGGCAAGGTTCTCGACGCCCAGCCAGGTGAGCAGCGGCTGCGCGCAGTGGTGGCCGGCGCGGATGCAGACGCCGTCCATGTCCATGATGCTCGCGACGTCGTGCGGGTGAATTCCCTTGACGTTAAAGCTCACAACGCCGTGGTGGTTGTCCCAGTAGATGGAACCGATGATTTGGACAAAGTCGAGCTGCATGAGCTCGCCCATCAGATAGTGGACGAGTGCCTGCTCGCGTGCCTGGATGTTTTCGTAGCCAACCGTGTTGACGAGGTAGTCGAGTGCCGCACCCGTGGCGAATATGCCGGCGGCGTCCTGCGTGCCGGCCTCGAACTTCTCGGGGACGGGCGCCCAGACGGCGTCCTGCTCGGTGACCGAATCGATCATCTCGCCGCCGGTGAGCATGGGCGGCATGGCGTTGAGCAGGTCCATCTTGCCCCACAGCACGCCGATGCCCATGGGGCCCATGGCCTTGTGCGCGCTAAAGGCAAAGAAGTCGGCGCCCAGGTCGGCCACGTTGACCGGCATGTGCGGCAGCGACTGCGCACCGTCGACGACCAGGTAGCCGCCGTACTTGTGCACGAGTTTGCCGAGGTTCTTGACCGGGTTCTCGACGCCCAGCACGTTGGAGACCTGGCCCACGGCCAGGATCTTGGTCTTGGGACCAACCTTGGCAAGAACTTCCTCGGTGGTGAGCTGGCCGGTCTTGGTGGGGTAGAGGTAGACGAGCTTGGCGCCGGTCTCGCGGCAGACCTGCTGCCACGGAATCAGGTTGGAGTGGTGCTCCATGATGGTAATGACGACCTCGTCACCGGGCTCGAGCACCGTGGGTGCAAAGCTCTTGGCGACCAGGTTGAGCGACTCGCTCGTGTTGCGGGTGAAGACGACCTCGTTGGCCTGGGCGGCGCCGATGAGGTCGGCGATCTGTTGGCGGACCTTCGCGATGGCGTCGGTGGCCTCGACGGACAGCGAGTACAGGCCGCGCAGGGGGTTGGCGTTCATGCGCTGATAGAAGTCGCGTTCGGCGTCGAGCACACAGGCAGGGCGCTGCGCGGTGGCGGCGCTATCGAGGAAGGCGATCTCGGGGTGCTGCTGGAACAGCGGGAACTGGCCCTTGTAGGGGTTGGTCTCGATGTCCACAGTGGGCCAGCCGCGCGAAGCCTCGTCGCTGGCGTCGAGCTCCATGGGCTCGGGGGCGGTGCAGGTATCGCATTTAACGTGCTCGGTGTCGATCATGCGAGCTCCTCTTCAAAGTTATCGATCAGGTTGTTGCCCAGGCGGACGACGGCGGCGCGGGTGCGCTCGTCGGTGGCGGAAAGCGCGGCGTCCTCCAGCTTGGCGCGGATGAACAGGTCCTCGGCGGCGTTTTGGTCAAGGCCGCGGCAGGCGAGGTAGAACAGCTGCTCGTCGCGGACGTGACCGATGGTGGCGCCGTGGTTGCCGGCGACGTCGTCCTCGTCGCAGAGAATGACGGGAATGGTCTTGTTGTCGACGCCCTTGTTGGCCAAAAGCACCGTCTCGCGCTCGGTGCCGGTTGCACCCTTGCAGCCGTGCACAAGGTCGATGGTGCCACGGTAGACCTTCTTGGACGTGCCGGTCAGCACGCCGTTGGCGTCGATCTCGCACTCGGTCTTGCGACCGCGGTGGCGCAGCTCGTAGTTAAAGTCGCGCACCTGCTCGCGGGCGCCAAGGTAGTCAGTATCGATGGTGACCTTGGCGGTATCGCCCAACAGATCGCCGGCAAGGCCGGTGGCGCTGGCGCCGGCACCCAGGACGGTGTGTTGCACGTTGACGCGCGCGCCCTCGTCCAGGAACAGGCCGGTGTCGTCGAGTGCGATCCAGCTATCGTCGAGCGTCTGCGTGCAGGCCACGTTGACGGTGGCGTACTCGTGGGCGCACACGCGCAGCACGGATCCCACGACGCCCTCGCCGGCAACGGGGGAGTCCAGGGCGATCTGCAGGTCGAGCGTTGCCTGCGGACGGGCGACGACATCGATGGCGGCGATGGCCGCGGCAGTGTCGACGCCATTCACGCGCGCGGTAACCGTGGCGTGCTTGTATGCGGGCACATCGATGACGACGCGCTTGGTGGCGTGGTCGGCCAGGTAGGTGTAGGCAGCCTCGCCCATGCCAGTCTCGAAGGCCTCAGCGGGGGAGAGCTCCTCCTCCAGCTTAATGGCACCGGCCTGGTAGACGGAGGTGGCGGGCACGTCGAGCTCGGTCTCGGGCGTGATGCGGGCGCGGTCGGCGGCATCGCCGGGCGCGGAGGCGCGGCGCTCGGGGAAGCGCTCGGCCATGGCGTCCATGGCGGCGTCGAACGCGTCTGCCACGCCAGCAAACTGCTCGTCCAAGCCCTCAACCTTAACGGTCTCGGCGGGAGCGGCAGCAAGCTCGTCAGAGAGCTCGAGCTTGGTCTGATTCATCTTCAGCCAACCCCAAGTGGCGGCCGGCATAGCGTTGACCTGCTCAAGGGTGGTAGCAGCGGTGATCGTGGTCTGATTCATTATCCGATCGCTCCTTCCATCTCGAGCTTGATCAGGTTGTTCATCTCGACGGCGTACTCCAGCGGCAACTCCTTGGAGACCGGGTTGGCAAAGCCGTTGACGATCATGGTGCGGGCCTCTTCCTCCGAGATGCCGCGGCTCATCAGGTAGAACACCTTGTCGTCGCCGATACGACCGATGGTGGCCTCGTGGCCGATGTCGACGTTCTTGGCGCGGATGTCCATGGCCGGAATAGTGTCGGAGCGGCTCTGGTCGTCGAGCATCAGCGACTGGCAGCTCACGGTTGCCTTGGAGCCCTCGGCCTTGGGCGTGGCCACGATAGAGCTGCGGAAGGTCTGGATGCCGCCGCTCTTGGAGATGCCCTTGGTCTCGACGGTCGCTGAGGTCTCGGGCGCGTTGAGTACGACCTTGCAGCCGGTATCGAGGTTCTGGCCGGCGCCGGCAAAGGTGATGCCGGTAAAGCTCGAGCGAGCGCGACGGCCGTTGAGCACGCTCATGGGGTAGAGGTAGCCCACGTGGCTGCCGAAGGAGCCGCTGATCCACTCGATGTCGCCATCCTCGTCCACGCGCGCACGCTTGGTGTTGAGGTTATACATGTTCTTGGACCAGTTCTCGATGGTCGAGTAGCGCAGGTGCGCACGCTTGCCCACAAAGAGCTCCACAGCGCCGGCATGGAGGTTGGCCACGTTGTACTTGGGCGCGGAGCAGCCCTCGATAAAGTGCAGGTCGGCGTCGTCCTCGACGATGATGAGCGTGTGCTCAAACTGGCCGGCGCCCTTGGCGTTGAGGCGGAAGTAGCTCTGCAGCGGGAAGTCGAGCTTGGTGCCCTTGGGCACGTAGACAAACGAGCCGCCCGACCATACGGCGCCGTGCAGGGCCGCAAACTTGTGATCGGTGGGCGGGATGAGCGTCATAAACTTCTCGTGGATGAGCGGCTCCCACTGCGGATCGTGCAGGGCCTCCTCGATGCCGGAGTAGACGATACCCATCTTGGATGCGGTGTCCTGCATGTTGTGGTAGACGAGCTCGGAGTCGTACTGCGCGCCGACGCCCGCCAGGTAGCTGCGCTCGGCATCGGGGATACCCAGGCGCTCAAAGGTGTTCTTGATGTCGTCGGGCACCGACTCCCAGTCGTGCTTTTGGTCGGTGTTGGGCTTGACGTAGGTGACGATGTTGTCCATGTCCAGACCCTCGATGGAGGGGCCCCACGTCGGGTCGGGGAAGCGATTGAAGATCTCGAGGGACTTGAGGCGCAGGTCGAGCATCCACTGCGGCTCGTCCTTCTTGGCGCTGATCTCGCGCACGATGTCGGGCGTGATGCCGGCGTCGAGGCGCTCGAATCCCTCCTCGCCATAGGTGAAGTCGTAGAGGCTGCGGTCGATGTCCGCGACCTCGGTGCGGTTCTTGGTCATTGCGTCGCCCCTTTACGCCTGCTGCTCGGCAACGGCGGACTCGGCCTGGGCGCGCTGCTCGGCGGCCTCGCGCTCGAAGGTCTCAAAGCCGTTCTTGTCGATCCAGGGGATCAGCGAGGCGTCGTCCTCGCGTACGATGTGGCCCTTGACCATAACGTGGACGCGGTCGACATCCAGGTGCTCCAGGATACGCGTGTTGTGCGTGATGATGAGCATGGAGCCGTCGCAGCTCTTGCGGTAGGCGTCCATGCCGTGGCTGACGGTGGAAAGCGCGTCGACGTCCAGACCAGAGTCGGTCTCGTCCAAGATGGCGAGCTTGGGCTGCAGCAGCAGAAGCTGGAGCATCTCGACCTTCTTTTTCTCGCCGCCCGAGAAGCCCACGCCCAGCTCGCGGTTGAGGTAGGCGGTATCCATGTTGAGCTCGGCCGCGAGCTCCTTGACGCGACGGCGGAACTCCTTGCCTTTCATCTCCAGGCCGGGGCGGCCGGCGATGCTGGCGCGCAAAAAGCTCGACAGCGGCACGCCCGGAATCTCGACCGGGGCCTGGAAGCTCAGGAACAGGCCGGCGCGCGAGCGCTTGTCGGTGGTGAGCTCGGTGATGTCCTGGCCGTCAAAGACGATACGGCCGTCGTTGACCGTGTAGACGGGGTCGCCCATGACCAGGTGGCCGAGGGTGGACTTGCCGGCGCCGTTGGGTCCCATCAGCACGTGGGTCTCGCCGGCGGCGACGTTGAGGTTGACGTTGTGGAGGATAGTCTTCTCGTCCACGGAGGCGGTCAGACCTTCGATGGAAAGCAGCGGATTTGCGCTCATGCTGTCCCTCTCTGTATATGGTGTACTCATAGGTGTACTAAACCCTAGGAATCTTCTCGGAATAAAGTTACTATGGGTTCGGCGTTAGTCAAGGGAAAACCCGACTAATCCACTCGACTTTTCAAATTCTGGGACAAAATAACCTGTTGTGTTTGTCCCATTTACTTAAGATTTGGGACAAACAAAGCTGGTTATGTTGTCCCAGATGCGATGGGAGGGTAGGTATGCTCATTTCTTCTAAGGGCCGCTATGCCCTCCGGCTGATGATCTATATCGCAGCGCTTGGTGACGCCGAGGGCAAGATTGCCCTGCGCGAGGTCGCCGACCGCGAGCATATCTCGCAAAAGTATCTGGAGCAGCTGGTCCGTCCGCTCATGAAGGCGGGCCTGCTTAAAAGCGTGCGCGGCAAGGGCGGTGGCTACATGATGGCCAAGGACCCCGCCGAGGTGCGTGCCGGCGACATCCTGCGTGCCGTCGAGGGCAGCACGGCTCCGGTGGCGTGCGATGGCATCGACAACAGCTGCGCCCGCAGCGACCTGTGTTCCACCGTCAAGTTCTGGCGCGGCTTGGACGAGGTCATCGAGAACTATGTTGACGGCGTAACGCTGGCCGACTTGGCCGCCGTTCCCGAAATCAACTTTGACATTAAGCTGTAGGGCTGCAAATGGCATCTCTCGACAAGGTGTGCAAACAAATCGAAGTTTTTGCTCGGGAATGTGACGCCGAGAAGGTTGTGCTGTTTGGTTCTCGTGCTCGAGGCGACAACTTACCCAAGAGCGATATTGACATCGCCGTAGCAGGTTGTCGGGATTTCGGCCGTTTCTCATATTTGATCGAGGAGCGTCTTGATACTCTTTTAGATGTAGATGTCGTCAATCTCGACGAGTCCTTGTCGCAGCAATTGCTCGATGAAATTGCCAGGGATGGTGTGATTCTGTATGAAAAAATATGAGAACTTTGCCAGTGCCTTGGCGAATCTTGAGGATGCGCCCAATCAGGATCTCAACAATGATTTTGTTCAGAGTGGATTGATTAATAAGTTCAATCTTCAATTTGAACTGAGCTGGAAGCTCCTTAAGCGTCTGCTCGAGTATGAGGGTGCCACGCTTGCCGCGTCGGGGTCTCCTCGTGCCATCTTGAAGGAGTCGTACCGATTCTATGACTTTATTGATGAGGCGGCCTGGCTAGATATGCTCAGAGACCGCAATACGAACGTCCATATCTATGACAACAAGCTCGCTCAAGATTTGATTCAGCGCATCTTGAACGTCTATATTCCCGCTTTCTGTCAGTTGAGGGACGGGCTGATGGAGCGATACGGCGAGCTTCTGATGGCGCCCGACGACCAGTTTGTTTAATTCCTTAAGATTTCGCGGAGGGTTGTTGCCGTTTACCGAGGGTTTGTTGTGTAACAACGGGCGAGCTGCAATACTTATTTTTATCTTTGCAAACTGAACTTTAACTACACCAATGCAGGGAGGATCTTATGCAGCCCAAGCATTCTGCTATTGTCGCGGGCCTGACGCTGGCACTTTCGTTTGGCGCCGTTTCCGCGCCGGCACCCGCCGCTGCCGAGGAGCCCACGCCGGGCGTTGCCTCGGATGCCACCGATATCGATAAGGGCCTTTACACCCAACAGTCCTTCTCGGGCGTGTTGAGGTCGGTTCAGGGTGTCTCGTTTGTCAACGTGACTCCCGAGATGAAGTACTTTACCAAGTACGAGAGCCATGGCAACTACAACCAGGGCTTTTCGTATGGCGACGGCTACAACGCGCTGGGTTATTACCAGTTCGACCGTCGTTGGTCGCTCATCCCGTTTATGAAGCAGGCCTACAACTACAACCCCGAAAAATACTGCATGCTCAAGGATGCGATTGATCGCGGCAGCGAGATTTCCAACACGAGCAATGCCATGTACGAGAACGGCCAGCTCACCGAGCTGGGCCATATCGCGCAGGATGCCTTCCAAGGTGCTTATAACACCGATCCTGCTGAGTTTTCGGCTCTGCAGGATGCGTATGCGTACAACTCGTACTATGCGGTGACCGAGGCGTGGCTTAAGAGCGCTCTTGGCATTGACATCTCCGGCCGCGCCGATTGCGTCAAGGGCATGGTGTGGAGCATCACCAACATGTGCGGCACCGGTGGCTGCAGAGACTTCTTCCGCTGGGCGAATCTTTCCAACGATATGTCCGACCGCGAGTTTGTGACGGCGCTCTCCAATAGCGTGGTCAACAATGTCGCCACCAAGTTTTCAAGTCAGCCCCAGTATCATGAGGGCTGGAAGAATCGTTATAAGAATGAGCTGAAGGACTGCTTGGTTTTTATCGCCGAGGATGAGGCTGCCGCTGCGACGCCCGTGCAGCCCGAGCCTACGCCGGTGCCCTCGCCGACACCTGATTCGAATGACGACTCGAGTGACGACGCCAACGATGACAGGATGGATGCGCCCTCGACCGATGCTGACGGTAATGGCTCTGCTGGTGGCACTACCAACGACGGCTCTACCTCGAACGGCTCCGATTCGAACGGCTCTGCTGCGGGTGATTCGTCTCCAAGCTCTGCCGGCAATACGGACAGCGACGCTTCTGGTTCGACCGACGCTGGCACCTCTAACTCATCTACCGGCTCGAGCGATTCGTCCGTTGACACCGGCTCTAACAACGGCTCCGGCTCTGACACGACCCCTGATTCCGATGCTTCCAAGGACGACTCGAATAAGGCGCCGGACGCTCCCGTTGCTTCGCCGGACAAGAAGCCTTCTTTCTCCGAGCAGCTTGGTTCTACGCTGGGTTCTTCGCTGATGGCTGGCGTCAATAACGGCTCGGCCCAGAACAAGGACAACTCTGATCAGGTTTCCACGGAAAAGACCGAAGCCGCAAAGGGCGACTCCAAGGACAAGGCTTCCGAGAAGGCTGAATCCGATAAGGGTCCTAGCTCTGATGAGAAGGGCGACAAGTCCGGTCAGAAGAAGGACGAGAGCAAGACCGAGGGCGAAAAGAAACAGCCCGAAGACGACGACAAGAGCGGTGCTGACAACCAAGTCCAAGAGCAAAATGACTCCAAGACGGTGACCACTACAACCACGACGACTACAACGACCAAGTCATCTGGCGGTAACATGCCCAAGACGGGCGACCTTATCGTTATGGCGAGCCTTGCCAGTGCAAGCTTGGCCACGCTGGGTGCCACGTCTATTGTGAGTGGCAAGCATAAGCTCGATCAGCAAAAGAAGGCTGCTGGGGAGGACGACTCGGGGGAGTAGGCTCTCAGTTGCCGGATAACTAAATAGTCGGGACGGGGTCCGGTGCGAATGCATCGGGCCCCGTTTTGTTGTGCAACGATTAGTTATGCCCCCTCACACCTCTTGTTGCTACCGTTGCCCGATATGTTCGCGCGGCGTCGTCGGTACGCGCGAGGCGGTCATTACAATTGGCATCGTGCAGCGATTTAGGGGGAACGTTTTAGTGTCTGAACAGGCAAATGTTGATTGTGCTGCTGGCTTTGGCGTGCGCTTGATCGGCTGTGCCGACGATGCGGCTTTGCCCATTGGCATGCACGACTATGCGGAGGCTCTTGGTTGCTGCACGCTGGTCGACAAGACCATGTTTATTGCCGATGTGTTGGACTGCGACGCGTCCGTTGTGGTGTGCTGTCGACCCGAGGGTTTTGGCAAGAGCATGAACTTGTCGATGCTCAGGGCTTTTCTGGAGCGTCCAGCGGTCGGTCGCACCGGTCGGATCTCGTTTGCCGATGCTCAGATTTGGGATGCGGACGGCGGGCGCTATCGGGATGAGTACGCTTGCTATCCGGTGATATCGCTGGACTTTTCTGGCGCTGCGAGGCGTGGCCCCGCTGTTGCCGGCGTCGTGCGCGATGCCCTTTCGGGCGAGTGCGCTCGCTTGTTGGCGCTCTTGGAGGCTCCGGATTTAGCTCGAGATAAGGTGCGTCACGTCGAACGTGTCGCGCGTGGCGTGGCGAGCGCGGACGAGGTTGACTCGGTGCTCGGTGTGCTCATAGAGCTGCTGGAGATTGCCTACGATGAGCAGGTTGTATTGCTCGTTGATGGGTACGATGGGGCGTGCTCTTGCCGTGCGAGCGCGAGGGACGCTTCCGGCGCCGATCCGGCAGATCTATTCGATCGCGTGCTGTTCGACGCCATTGCTGCTGCGCGCGATTCATTGCGGCTGACGTGTTTGATGGGGGAGTGTCCCGGCCCTGCCGAAGCGGCGCTTTCTTTGCACTGCTGCTCGTATTGTCTGACGACGCCGCTTTCGACCTGGTGTGACCGTTGGTTCGGCTTTTCGGATGCCGAGGCCGAGGCTCTGCTGAATCATGCTGGGCGCGAGGAATACCTTGATGATGCGCGTGAATGGCTCGAGGGGTATCGGTTTGGCAGGGCCTATTGCTCGAGTCCAGAGCGTGTGATTGGGTTTTTGGACCGAGGCTGCACGGCGCCCGTGCGTGCCGATCTGTATGGATATGCCGATTGCCTGAGTAGAGTAGTTGCCGGGTGGAATCTCGACCGCCTTTCGGTCTTGTTTGATTTGCTCGAGGCCCATGGATGCGTTGAGGTCCCGCTTTGTTTGGGCACTGCAGAGCCAGATGTCTCGCCTGACGATAGCATGTGGACAGCGCTGTATCTGTCCGGTTTTCTCACGACGGATATGACTGAGGAGCCAGAGCATGGCAATCGCCTCCGTGCTTTGCGATTGCCCAATAACGAGCTTAGACAGGCCTTGCGTCTAGTGATTGTTGAGTGGTTTGAGTGCGCTGCCGAAGACATTCGAGACGTCGATGCGTTTCGCGACGGGCTGTGCCGTGGGAACGAGGATACCGTGAGGCGGGCGCTAAGCCGCATCCTGGGGGATGCGGGAATCGGTGAGACCGACCCAGATAAGCCGCTGCCATATCATCTGCTCTTGCAGGGGCTCTGCTTTGGATTGCCGGGCTATGCCAATCCTGCTTCGAGGCGAAAGTGTGGTGCGGGTCGCTGGGACATCCAGGTTTTTCCTACGGGCGCCGTGTTCGACATAGCTGACACGATCGGCATGCTGGACGAGCGCCCGCTTATAACGATCAATATGATGTATGACCCCGATGTGGATGCGCTGGGGTTGGAATTGCTGGCCGTGCAGTCGCTACTCGACATAGAGCGCGGCGGCATCGACGAAATCCGTGTACCGCGCCCCGGCGTGGGTCGCATGCGCTGGGGGTTCGGTTTTGATGGGCAGCATGTGGCTACGGTGTGCCAGCGGCTTTAAGCGCCGAGGTGTTTCCGGCTTCCGTTACTCGGTGTCCTTCATGGGCGGCATGGGCTTCCAGTTGGGGTCCTTGATGATCTTGCGGGCGTCCTTCATGCCGCGGCGTAGCGCCGGAATTCCGGTCTTAAAGCACTTGTCAACGGCGGCCAGGCGAATGAACTCCTTGCAGAAGGTCGCGGCGTTGCCTAGGCGGAACAGCACGGGGTGATAGTCGCCGTAAATCTGCATGTAGCGGGCCAGATAACCGCGGTTGCGCATGATGTAGTAACGGTTGGTGTCGCTCGTGGAGTTGAGCTGGCGCTTGCCGGCGATATCCCAGTTAGAGACGGCGCGGGCGCGCTTGAGCACCACGTCGGCGACCACGGCGGCGGGGAAGTGTTGGCTGGCTACGTAGCCGTAGCAGGCATCGTCGCCGTAGATAAAGAAGCGCGCGTCGGGCAGGCCAATCTTGTCGACCACGCGGCGCGAGAACATGCCGCCCTCAAAGCACAGCTGGTTCATGGCGCGGTAGCCCTCGGGACCCAGATCCCACTTGGCGATAGGGTTAGGGATGCCGAGCGAGAGGATGAGCTGGTACTGCCAAAAGAAAGCGCCGCCGTCAAAGTCCAGGCGCGAACCCTGGATGACATCGTAGCGGTCGGTCCACTTGGCAAGACGCTCGATGCCTTCGGGGATGACGAGCACGTCGTCGTCCATCACCCAGAACCACTGGGCGCCCAGGTCGTAGGCGCATTTAGTGCCGGCGGAGAAGCCGCCTGCACCGCCGCCGTTTTCGAGCTGCGGGGCGTAGATGACACGGTCGGTGCCGCCCTGCGCGTCGGGCTGCTCGGTGTCGATGCCCCACAGGTTGGCCACGCGCTCGTTGAATGCGGTGCACATGGCCTCGGTCTCGCGTGAATTCTCGTTATCGACGATCACGATGCGCCAGGGCGTTGCCGTGAGCTCGGTCATGGAGTCGAACAAGTTGGCCAGGAGTTCCTGGCGCTTGTACGTAACGACGACGATGGCAAGCTTGTCGATGGGAGCGGGGAGGGTTGAAGGCATGGGGCAATATATCCTTTCACGCGCGGCGGGTGAGTGCAGCGCGGAAGCTATCGAATACGTCCTTGGGACTGTCCTATTGTAAAGGCTCGGCGCACCTTGGCGGCAAGCTTTGAATAAAACGCAGGAACCTGCCATGGGCCCGCCGCATGAAATGGGGCCGCTTTGCCCGCAAGAGGCTCCATAGATTATATAAACGCCCGCTGGCGCGCTGACCCTTTGATACCATGAAACGACAGGTATTTCCTAAGGAGCACATTTGTCTACTAATTCCTCTGGCAGCCCCGTCCTGTCGCTGCTTATTCCCATCTACAACGTTGAGCGCTACCTGCGCGAGTGCCTCGATTCCGCTGTGGCGCAGACGCTCGAGGACATCGAAATCATCTGTATCAACGACGGCTCTACCGACAACTCGCCGGCGATAATCCGCGAGTATATGCAGCGCGATGCGCGTGTGAAGATGATTGATAAGGCCAACAGTGGCTACGGCGACTCTATGAACCGCGGGCTCGATATGGCGCGCGGCAAGTACATCGGCATTCTGGAGTCCGATGACTTTATGGCGCCCGATGCGCTGGAAAAGCTCGTGTCAGCTGCCGAGCGCTGCAACGCCGATTTTGCGAAGGCGAATTTTGATTTTTACTGGTCTAAGCCCGAGGAGCGCCGCTCGCTACACGAGATGTTTAGGCCCAAGGACTGCGGCAAGCCGGTACACCCGAGCGATACGACGCAGTTCTTTAAGCAAAAGCCGTCGATTTGG
The DNA here is from genome assembly GCF_028206995.1 of Collinsella aerofaciens. GTDB lineage: Bacteria > Actinomycetota > Coriobacteriia > Coriobacteriales > Coriobacteriaceae > Collinsella > Collinsella aerofaciens_AQ. Next base: position 243,219 of record NZ_JAQLFL010000001.1, read on the forward strand.
TCGGCCGTGTACCGCCGTGATTTTCTTGAGCGCAACGGCATCAAGTTTCTGCCGACTCCGGGAGCATCCTTTCAGGACACGTCGTTTGCCTTTAAGGTGATCGCATGCGCCGACAAGGCTGTTTACCTGCACGATGCTGTGCTTTCGTATCGTCAGGACAACGAGAGCTCCTCGGTCAATTCTTCGGCTAAGGTCTTTTGCGTCAATGCCGAGTATGCCGAGATTGAGCGTTGGATCAGAGAGGAATATGCCCGCGACCACGCAAGTGATGACGTCGCGCGCATACTCAAGTTCAATCAGCTCATTAAGTACGATTCGTATATGTGGAACTATGTGCGCTTGGCGCCCAAATTTTATAAGGAGTTCCTGGTGCAGATGGCCAAGGAGTTTCAAGCTGCCTTGGACGCCGGGGAGTTTTCGCTGGACGATCTGAAGCCATGGAAGCGTGCGAATCTCGCTGCCATCCTTAAAGATCCTGAGGGCTGGGTTGACGAGCATCCGAGTTTTGCGAAGGATGGTGCCTTGGGGCGCGCCAAATACTACGCATCGGTTGGAGGCCCCGGCGTACTTGCCGCCTTCCTCATCGAATCGCTGAGGGGGTAGGTCGGTATGGGAGAAGCCACGAGCCCCAAAGCGACCATTGTCGTTCCCGTATACAACTCCGCAAACTCGGTTCAGCGATGCCTCGATTCGCTGCTGGCCCAGTCTGAGCGCTCGATTCAGGTTGTCTGCGTCAACGACGGTTCGGCTGACGATTCGCTGGGCGTCTTGCGTCAAATTGCGCAGACCGTCGACCGTGTGCTGGTGATTGACCAGGAAAACGCGGGCGTCTCGTGCGCTCGAAATGCCGGAATCGATGCCGCCAAGGGCGAGGTGGTTTTCTTTGTAGACGCCGACGATTACATCGACGCCCAGACGGTCGAGTGCGTGCTGCATGCCATGGAGTCTTCAGATGCCGAGGTCGCCGTTTTTGGCGGCGTTTGCGAGCCGTCCGACGCCGCACCTAAACGCGTCCAGCAACTCATGAGTCCCAAGGCGGGCACTTTTGGCGCCCGTAATCCCCAGCTGCTGTTCCACGCAAACGCACAGCCCTATGCCTGCCGCGCGGCTTTTTCGCGCGAGCTGCTCGATCGCGAAGGCATTCGCTTTGCCCCCGGCTTGGCCTTGGGCGAGGATGTCGTATTCCAATTTGCGGCCTATGCGCTTGCCCGCAAGACCGTTGTCATGCCGGACAAGTTCTACCACTACGTGATGGAGAACGACTCGGCTACGCACGAGTTCAACAGCGCCGAGGCCCGCGCCAAAAAGCTTGATACCCACATGAGGATGCTCGAGGAAGTTTTGGAGGATTGGGCGGGTTACGGCCTTTTGGACCTGTGCCCCGGCGAGCTGATCACTTGGTTCCTAGACCTTATTGTGTTTGACTTGGCGCGTCTGGACGCCGATGGTTTCCGTCGTGTGGCCGGTCGCGTCAATATGGATTTCACGACGTTTTTGGGAACGGAGTGGGCGGATATGCCTGCCAAGGGCGCCGTTCGCCGTGTTGCCCATAAGCTCGTTGCGGCGACCTCGAGCGTTTCGATGGCAGACGCCACGCTGTTCTATCTTTCGACCCGCGGTCTCAAAGCCTGCCTGGAGCGCTTTATCTAATTCTAGGCGCTGCCGTTGTCTGTTGCTTCACTGCTAAAATAACCCTGTTACACGCTATTCAACAGGAGGTTCTCTTGCAGAACTCTGATACCCCTAAAGTTTCGCTGCTTGTTCCCATCTGCAATGTTGAGCGCTACCTGCGCGAGTGCCTCGATTCTGCCGTTGCGCAGACGCTCAAGAACATTGAGATCATTTGCATCAACGATGGCTCTACCGATAGCTCGCCGGATATCATCCGCGAGTACATGGAGTGCGATGCACGCGTCAAGATGATTGACAAGGTAAACAGCGGCTACGGCGACTCGATGAACCGCGGCTTGGAGATGGCGCGTGGCGAGTACGTAGGCATTTTGGAGTCCGATGACTTTATGTTCGAGGATTCGCTTCAAAAGCTGGTTGCCAAGGCCGATGCCGAGCACGCCGATGTGGTTAAAGGCGATTTCTATCTGTATTGGTCCACGCCCAGCGAGCGCCGAGAGCTTTTTGGGATAATCGACGAGCATATGACGGGCGCGGCGTATCGCCCCGCCGATCGCCCGGGTATCTTCTACCGCAAGCCTTCCATTTGGTCTGCCATCTATCGACGCGAGTTCCTCAACGCCAATCAGATTCGGTTCCTCCCCACGCCGGGCGCCTCGTATCAGGACGCAGGCTTTAACTTTAAGGTTTGGGCGTGCGCCGAGCGCGTTGCGTTTATTGCGGATCCCATTTTGTGCTATCGCCAGGATAATGAGAAGAGCTCTGTTAATTCGCCCAATAAGGTGTTTTGCGTGTGCGACGAATATGCCGAGATGCAACGTTTTTTGGATGAACGTCCCGAGCTTAAGGCTCAGCTTCAGGGCATTTTAATGCGCATGAAGGTCGATACGTACCGCTGGAATGACGAGCGCCTGGTCGATGAGTTGCGCGAGCAGTTTTGGGAGAAGGCATCTCCCGAGCTCAAGGCCGATTGGGATGCCGGTCGCTTTGACCTGTCCCTCTTCGACCCGCGTGGGGAGACCGACCTGCGTTTGATGGTCAAATCGCCCCGTGCCTATATCGATTCGCGCTTTGATTTTAAGAAGCCGGGCAAGCTCAATACGTTTAAACACTACTTTAAGATCGGCGGCCTGCCGCTGGTTTGGCGCGTGCTGACGTATCAGCGCGCCTACGGCGATAACCCGCATCCCGACGACGTGCCGGCGGCACAGTAGGAGCGCGTGACCATGGCTACCCCTAAGATTTCCGTCGTCGTTCCCATCTACAGGGTGGAGGAGTGCCTGGCATGGTGCCTCGACTCCTTACTCGCACAGGATATGCCCGATTGGGAAGGTGTACTGGTCAACGATGGTTCGCCGGATGGGTCGCGCGACATCGCCGCTGCCTATTGCGAAAAGGATACGCGCTTTAAGCTTGTCGATAAGCCCAACGGTGGTTTGTCGAGCGCCCGCAATGCGGGAATCGCTGCGTCCTTGGCTCCTGTCGTCGCGTTTTTGGATTCCGACGACCGGTTTACCCCTGATGCGTGCCGCGTAATCGTCGATGCCTTTGAGCGTGAGGATTGCGATGTTTTGACCTTTGGCGCGAACCCGTACCCGTTGGAGGCGGGGTATCCGTGGCTTAACTATGTACTGAGCCCGCGCGATGTGTCGTTTGTGGGCTATAGCTCCGACCTGCTGTTTAAGGAAGCGTCTCGCCCCTTTGCATGGCGCACCGCTTGTAAGCGCGCTTTTTTACTGGGCAACGGGATCGTGTTCGATGAAACCGTTAAGTATGGCGAGGACCAGGTCTTCGATTTTGCCGTGTACGGTCGTTCGCGCAAGACCGCGCTTATCTCGAACAAGTTGTATGACTACCGCGTGGCGCGCAAGGGTTCGCTCATGGACACCATGCGCTACGACGACGAGACGCGTCTGCTGGAGCACGTGAAGATTTACTCCGCGGTGCTGGCTGACTGGCAGCGCGACGGTCTCGATGCCCAGCATGCCGATGACCTGGCGTACTTCCTGTGTGATCTGGTACTGTACGATGCACTCAGGCTGCTGAGCTCGGGTTGCGGCAAGGTGTTTGCTGCTGTTTCCGTGACGCTTGCCGGTTCTGCCGTGGGCAACGATGCCGCGCTCGCGCAATGTGCTCCTTCTGTTGCCGCTATGGTGCGTGCGGCACTTGTCGGTAAGGCGCCTGCTGCTCGTTCGTGCAAAAAGCTCATGTTCGATTACGACGTCTTGAGGTTTGGGCGCCTGGGCGCGTGCAAGCGCATGGCCGCGAATGCTCTGGGAAAGCGAGAGGTGTAGATGAGTATCAAGCGTTTGGCGCTTTGCCGCAGTCAGGGCCGCCTGTTTGTGCTGCTTCGTTTTGCCGGCCAGGATATCGCGGGGCTTATTGAGCAGGATGGTTCCCAATCCTTTGCTCACGCGACGACCAATGACGCTTGCGTGCTGTCTTTGGCACTGTCGGTCGATCATGGCCGCGTGCTTGCGCATTGCCCCTCAGTTGCCGATTATGAGCGTGAGCTCGTCGTCTTGGTGCTTCCGTTTATGGACGGCTCTACAATTGACGTCTCATTTGCGTCCGGCGGCAAAGGGCTGGGCTCCATTCGCCTTGACAGTCGTATTGCCAAGCTGGAATCTAAGATTAACTACAAAGCAAAGCCTGCGCTGTGCGCGCTTGTTCGCGATACGCAGCGCGGTGAGTGCTGCGGTCGCTACGAGATTGATGCCGTTCGTTATTTACCGGCAGATGAGGGCGCCGTCTGGCGCTATGAAGTCAAGTGGGCTGGAGACCCCCAGTGCGCCCCTGAGCTCCAGATTTTCGATACGCGCATGAATGCGATTGATGCCACCGTGCATGTGTTTGAGTCGCAGGTCGATGTTCTCCAGCAAAACGGATGTCGTGTCAATAAAACGTATCTAAGCGTGGAGATGCCTCAGGATATACGCGATTTTGTCGCGATTGCGGCTGATCCCACGGGCCAAATCCAGAACGGATTTTGCGCCATGGATGGTCGTTTGTACAACGGCATGGTCGACGACAGCTGGAATCGCATGAAGGATGCACGCGCGGACGACGCCGCTTATCGACGTTGGTTTGAGCAGCATCGCGCAAAGCCGGGTGATTTGGCACGCCAGCGTGTCGCTTCGGCGGCATTTGCCTATAGGCCGCTCGTGAGCATTGTGGTGCCGTGCTATAAGACCGATCGGGTTTACCTTCGCGAGCTGCTGGACTCGGTTCTAGCCCAGAGCTATGACAACTGGGAACTGCTGCTTATGGACGCCTCGCCCGAATGGGACGCGGTGTCCAATCTTGCGGCCGACGCCAATGACGAGCGGATTCGTCGCATTGAGCTGCCCGGTAACGGCGGCATCGTGGTCAACACCAACGCGGGTATTGAGCAAGCGACGGGCGACTACATCGCATTTTTGGACCACGATGACATCTTGGAGCCGGATGCGTTATTCCACTATGTCGCCGCTTTGAACAAAGCGGCAGAGGGGGAGCGTCCGCAGGTCCTGTCCTGTGACGAGGACATGTTCCAGAAAACGGGGGAGTGGGGTCAGCCGGTCTTTAAGACGCGGCTCAACGTTGACCTGCTCTATAGCCATAACTGCGTGACGCATTTTCTGATGGTGGAGAAGGCACTTATCGATCGCATTGGCATGTCGCCGGAAGACGTCGCTGGCGCCCAGGATTATGATCTGACGCTTCGCTGCCTTGCATCGGGCGCACGCTTTGAGCATATTGCCCACGTGTTGTATCACTGGCGTGTGCACCCCGGTTCCACCGCTGACGGTTCTGCCGATAGCAAGCCGTATGCTATTGAAGCCGGTCGTTTGGCGTTGCAACGCCATTTTGACGCGCTGGGCGTTCGCGGAACGGTCGAGGAGACCGAGACGCCGTTTGTCTACCGCATGCGCTATGCGCTGCCGGAGCCTGCGCCGCTGGTGAGTATTGTGATTCCCACCAAGGACCACGTCGAGACGCTCGACGCCTGTGTGATGTCGATCGCCCAGAAGGCCACGTATGCTAACTACGAGATCGTCTTGGTGGAGAACAACAGCGAAGATCCGGAGACGTTTGCGTATTACGAAACCCTGCCGGAACGCGTGGCCGCGGTATCTGAAGGCAAAGGTAACGCACGCGTTGTGTACTGGCCGGGCGAGTTCAATTACCCCCAGATCATCAACTTTGGCGTAGAGCACGCCAAGGGCGATTACCTGATGCTGCTCAACAACGACACCGAGGTCATAAGCGCCGACTTTATCGAAGAGATGATGGGCTATCTGCAGCGTTCCGATGCGGGTGTGGTGGGCGCCAAACTCTATTTTGCCGATCATCTGGTGCAACATGCTGGCATTTTGGTTGGCGTGCGTGGCGCACTTGCCCATGCCAACCAGGATTTCTCGGCAAAGCGCGAGGGCTATCTTGCCCGTGCCGTGCGCCCGGGCAACTTTAGCGCCGTAACGGGCGCCTGCCAGATGGTCCGACGCGGCGTATTTGAGCAGGTCGGAGGCTACAACGAGGAATTCGCCGTCGGCTTTAACGACGCGGACTTTTGCCTGCGCGTATGGGAGGCGGGCTACCGTACCATCTTTACGCCCTATGCCGAGCTATACCACTACGAGTTCACCTCGCGTGGCAGGGAAGAGGCCAACGAGGAAAAGCTGCGCAGATGGAAACGCGAACAGGCGCTGTTCATGCAGCGCTGGCCGGAGTTATTCTTGACGGGCGATCCGTGGCTGGGGCCGAACTTATCCGCTGAGAGCGAGTATTTCTCTGTCTAAGGCAATGGTTTTTAGGAAGTCCTTAACTTTCTTTCGCTATGAGCTTGGAAGAAAACAGCGTTGGACTACTTGCTAAGATAAATTACGAAAGCTCGATACTTTCGCGATAAGTTTATACAAGCTTATATAACTCGATATTATCCGATATAGTCTACGATAGAAATATAAGCAATGATTGACTGTTAATCGATTCCCTAGGAAGGCAAATAAGTGAGCGTCACAGCATTCCATAACCCGTTTCGTCCCACTGCCGGCGCTGAGCCTCCGCGCATAATTGGTCGCGATGATATCGCCCTTGAGTTTACCGAGAGTTTGAATGCGGGAATTGGTGCACCTGCGAGGCTCATGCGCATTGCTGGACCGAGGGGCTCCGGAAAAACTGTTTTGCTCTGCGACCTTAGGGATCGTGCGCGAGAGCTTGGATGGAAGACCGCTATTGTTTCTGCTGGCCCTAACCTATTGCTGGACTTGAGGGATCAGGTTGCTGATTCTTCCCTTGCGGCCAATGCTTCGGTCGGCGTAAACGCCGGCTTTGTTTCCGCGAAAGTCGATGTTGCGTCCAAAGAACCGAGCCTTAGAAAGTTGCTGAGTTCGGCAGCGAAGTCATCCAAGGGTCTTTTTATTGCCATCGATGAAGTTCAGGACGCCCCGATTGACGATATGCGCGACATTGCGTCTACGGTTCAGCTTTTGACAGGGGAAAAAGTAGATATCGCACTTGCCTTTGCCGGTTTACCCGCTGGTGTTATGGATCTTATTAACGGCAAGGCGCTTACGTTCTTGCGTCGTGCCCTCCCCGAAGACCTGGCGCCTATCAACCAGGTGGAGGTGGCGCTCTCTATGGGCGACAGCTTTGTCGCGACTGGCTTGACCATAGAGGACGATCTTCTGTCGAGAGCCGCTAAGGCCACTAAGGGCTATGCCTATCTGGTGCAACTGGTCGGTTACTCCATTTGGCAGCGCGCCAACTTGCATCGTGCCAAAAGTGCCATCGTGAGCGAGCGCGACGTTACCGAAGGCATTGCGCTGGCAGAAGCTCGTTTTCACGATGTTGTTCACGAGCCCGCGATTTCTGGACTGGGGCTCAACGATATCAAATACCTTTTGGCCATGTGCGAGGATAAACAACAGTCTAAATCAGCCGAGATTGCTAAGCGCATGGGCAAAAAGACCAATGAGATCAGCTCTATTAGGGCCAAATTGCTACAAAGAGAGGTTATTCAGGCACCACAGAGGGGCTATGTGCAGTTTGCCGTGCCGGACCTAGATATCTATCTGCGAGAGAATGCCGAGGAGATTCTCGAACGGTTCTAAATCGAGAGAGGCGACGTCACCATCTTTAAGACTGCCGCCAGCGTCGATTGCCACATCGGGTTTTTTCTGGGGCGATAATCCCCGTGATAATAAGATGTGGCGCTCCTTATCGCCTGCCAATCAGATTTCGTCTATCTATAGCATTGCGTGTTTTAATTTGCCACAGCAAAGATACCATTCACGGAGAGTGAGGGCTTTCTTGTCCGCGCTGTGCGCCCCGGTAACTTCAGTGCCGTAACGGGCGCCTGCCAGATGGTGCGACGCGATGTATTTGAGCAGGTCGGCGGCTACAACGAGGAATTCGCCGTCGGCTTTAACGATGCGGATTTTTGCCTGCGCGTGTGGGAGGCGGGCTACCGTACCATCTTCACGCCCTATGCCGAGCTGTACCACTACGAGTTCACCTCGCGCGGCAGGGAAGAGGCCAACGAGGAAAAACTGCGCCGCTGGAAGCGCGAGCAGGCGCTGTTCATGCAGCGCTGGCCGGAGTTCTTCCTTGACGGGCGATCCGTGAAGGGATGCCAATCTTAGCAGCGAGAGTGAGTTTGATGATTTGTGATTCTGGGAATGGCATCGCTATTGAATTAGCTTTGCACGAACGCCGTCTGGCGTAAATATCGTCCATTGGCCCGAGCGAGCACTGATTAAATGCCGGCTTCCGATATCATAAAGACAGTTATTAATTGTGGAGGATTGTATGAAGCGTCTTTCAATTACTTTATCTCTTGCGGTCGCGCTGTCTCTGTGTGTATGCTCCACGGCTATTGCTGCTAGCCCAGCAGATGCCGCGCTGTCGCAGGCTGAATCAATTTCATGCACCGTCTCTGCTGGCCTGTCGGCGCCCGCCCCCAGGGCGGAGGCGACCGGCGACGGCGAGGTCACCCTGACCTGGGAGCCCGTCGAGGGCGCCG
>NZ_JAQLFL010000001.1:251952-261271 GCF_028206995.1 Collinsella aerofaciens
CGTCGGCGCCCGCCCCCAGGGCGGAGGCGACCGGCGACGGCGAGGTCACCCTGACCTGGGAGCCCGTCGAGGGCGCCGAGCGCTACGCCGTTGCGGAGGCCTTCTCCAACGGCACCTACGCCACCTTCACCAAGTCCCTCACCGGGACGTCCTACACCGCCACCGACCTGCCCAACGGCTACGACCACGACTTCCTCGTCCAGGCCTACGTGAACGGCCGCTGGTCCTCCTTCGGCCCCGCCAGCCTCGTGCGCTGCAGGCCTGAGGGGACCGTCAAGCCCGCGCCCGCGGCGACCGCCGGCGACGGCAGCGTCGAGCTGTCGTGGGGCCGCGTGCCCGGCGCCACCAAGTACGCCGTGGCCTACCGGAACGGGTCCGGCTACCGCACGCTGACGACCTCCTGCTCCGGTGAGTCCTTCAAGGCCTCCGGGCTGTCCAACGGGACGAGCTACCGATTCCTGGTGCAGGCCTGCGTCTACGGCAGGTGGACCTCCTTCTCCGACTCCGATCTGGTCTCCGCGACGCCCTTCGACCCGTCGGCGCCCGCCCCCAGGGCGGAGGCGACCGGCGACGGCGAGGTCACCCTGACCTGGGAGCCCGTCGAGGGCGCCGAGCGCTACGCCGTTGCGGAGGCCTTCTCCAACGGCACCTACGCCACCTTCACCAAGTCCCTCACCGGGACGTCCTACACCGCCACCGACCTGCCCAACGGCTACGACCACGACTTCCTCGTCCAGGCCTACGTGAACGGCCGCTGGTCCTCCTTCGGCCCCGCCAGCCTCGTGCGCTGCAGGCCTGAGGGGACCGTCAAGCCCGCGCCCGCGGCGACCGCCGGCGACGGCAGCGTCGAGCTGTCGTGGGGCCGCGTGCCCGGGGCGAATCAATATGTAGTTTCGTGTTCGAACGGTAAGTCGTATAGATTGAAATCCCATCAAACTAGCGTTGAAATCAAGGGTTTGAAAAACGGTGAAGAATATACGTTCTATGTTAGGGCAAAGATTTACGACCGTTTGACCGCTCTTGAGGATACTGACTACATCACCTGTATGCCGTACTCTCTTATTTCTCCTAAGGTTAGCGTTTCTGCTGTTGGCGATGGGACGGTGAACCTTAAGTGGAATCCAGTTGCCGGTGCATTACGATATGCGATTGCATATAAAACAAATAAAGGATACAAGACTGTCACCTATGACTGTCTTAATACTGAATTCACCATTAATGGACTTACCAATGGTCAGAAGTATTCATTTATTGTTCAAGCTAATATTGATGGCCGCTGGTCTCCTTTTGGGAGCAAGGACCTTGTTACCGCTATTCCCGAAGATCCTAATGCTCCGAAGCCTCATTTAGAGAAAGCTACGGCGACCTCCTGCGTTCTTTCGTGGAATCAGATTCCTGGAGCAGAGAGGTACGCGGTTGCTCTTAAGACTGGAAATAGCTACAAGACGTATTCTCTTGATGTCAAAGAGCCCTCGTATCTGGTTTCTGGCTTGAATCCCGGTAGTACTTATCGTTTCCTTGTGCAAGCATTTGTAAATGGAAGATGGAGCTCTTCCTCGGACGCATATTTATGTGAAGCCGTTCTTGAGGACGTTCGTTCCCCTCAAAATGTTAAGGCCACTTGTCCTGGCGATGGAAAAATACAGCTTACTTGGGACTTTGTTCCCAATGCAACGCGATACGCGATTGCAGAGTATAAGAATGGCTCATATGTAACGTTCACGACTAATTGTTTGAGCACTAGCTATACGGTTTCCGACCTTACGAATGGACGCAATCACAGGTTTCTTGTGCAATCTTACGTAGATGGAGCCTGGTCTGCTTACGGTGATGCGCTGCTTGTGGACGCAGTTCCACATGGTGTAATTACTCCTCGTGTAACTGGTAAAGCTGGGGATCTTTGTGCAAATCTATCTTGGAGTAAGGTGTCGGGCGCCGCGCGTTATGCTATCGCGGTAAAGACGAATAGTGGCTATAAAACTTATACATACAACTGCACTGGCAATTCGTATAGAGTTGAAGGACTAAACGGTGGACAGACCTATCAGTTTGTCGTTCAGGCTTATCTCGATGGCGTATGGTCGCCTTTTGATGAAGACGACCTGGTTAGTGTAAAGCCGACGGGCACGAATGACACTGTATTTGGCATTCCGCGCCTAACCGTTGTTAATTGGCTGACGAGCCATCAATACAATGGCTATTATCTTGGTACTCGATATTCAAGTGGCTTTTCATATCAGACTTGCTTGTACCCTAACGGCGCTCCAGGGCCCGGGGGCTACACCGGTATGAACTGCACTGGTTTTGTTGCCCATGTATTTAGATCTCTTGGCGTAAACGTTGATGCAGTCGCAGCCAACAACAACCATACTCCGTGGGGTGCGGGGCCCGGCGGCGGCGGCTATATCAATGCGTGGCGCTGGTATGGTTATGCAATTGACTCTGGCTGTAAGGTTTATCACTTCAACACAGTTGCCGATATGTTGAATAGCGGATTGGCTAAGAAGGGCGATGTGATTTTCTTTAAAACAGATGGTTCTATCGATTGCCATATTGGATTTTTCTGGGGAGATAACTCCCATGACAATAAGATGTGGCACCAAATTTTGCCTGGCAACCTGATTGGCCCTTGTTTTAATAACGCTAATAAAAGTGAGGTTCGTCAGCAGTGTGTGCTCATCAAATAGGCCCGGCGTTCGTTTGATGATTGCCTTCACTATGATTTGACGGTTCGCTTAATCGAATGCATCATGAGTAGGTTATTAAACTCAATCTAAGGCTAGTTATGGATTTCTCAGTTGTAATTCCAGTTTATGGTTGTAAAGAGGCGCTGCCCGAACTGCATAAGCGAATCGTTGATGTTTTTGAAAAGATGGAGGCGTCTTTCGAGCTCGTTCTTGTTGACGACCACGATCCATATGATTCGTGGTCTGTTGTGCAGTCGATATGCGACGCTGATGAACGTGTGTATGGAATCAAGCTTGCTCGTAATTTTGGCCAAATTCGTGCAATCACTGCGGGTCTTGACTGTTGCCATGGTGATTGGGTTGTCGTAATGGATTGCGACCTTCAGGATAGGCCGGAGGCCATTCCCCAGCTCTATAATAAAGCTCTGGAGGGCTTCGATGTCGTCTTTGCAAAAAGGGTAGAGCGAAAAGATAGCGCTTTGACCATGGCGTTGTCTCGAGCTTTTTATAAAGTGTATGAGTATTTTACTGACGGTAGTTATGATCCTTCACTTTGCAACTTCAGTATTGCTCGTCGCGCGGTAATTTCTCAGTATTGTTCAATGCGTGAACATAACCGTGGATACACGATGTTTATTAAGTGGCTTGGGTTTAGGCAAACTGCGATAGAGATAGTTGGCGATGAACGCTTTGCAGGTGAGTCTTCCTATAGTTTTAGGAAAAAGCTAAATATGGCGTTTGAGCTTATTACCGCCCAGTCTAATAAGCCTTTGAAATTTGCGGTTAACGTTGGCTTTGCAATGTCCTTCGTTGCCTTGCTCGTTCTAATTGCAGCGATAGTTCAGAAAATCTGTGTTCCGGGAATTCAAGTTGGATGGACTAGCCTTCTTTGTTCCATCTTTTTTATGGGTGGGCTCATTTTGTCTGCAATTGGAATCGTTGGACTGTACGTCGGCAATATTTTTACTGAGGTTAAAAATAGACCTCTGTATGTGATTGAAAAAGAGTGCAATGGAAAGGATGAGTAAGCTATGGTAATTGTTATTGGAGCAACCAGTTTTATTGGTATGTATACCGTTGACGAGCTTGTCAAATCAGGCAAACAAGTTATTGCTACCGGTAGGAATGAACGACTTCGTCCTTTCCTTGAAGACATGGGTGCCGAGTTTATTAGTCTCGATATTACTAAGCCTGAAGATTTTTCAAAACTCCCTGCTGATAACGTCGAGGGCGTAATTCTTCTAGCTGGTTTGCTTCCTGCCAATGCAACTGCTGATTTGGTTAACGAAGAGAATGCCATCGATTACGTTAGAGTGAACACTATGGGCACAGTGAACGTGCTCGAGTATTGCAGGACGAATGGTATCAAGAAGATAATTTCCGCCACTACCTATGGTGATGTCTCTGGGGCATGGAGAAAGGACTATGCCATTACTGAGGATGAGCCCAGGAATTTCTCCTTTACTGGTGACCACGCTGTCTATACCATCACGAAGAATGCTGCCAACGATTTGATTGAGTATTATTCGCAGCAACATGGTCTTCAGGGGGCAGTGTTCCGTTTTCCTCCGGTTTACGGCGTTGGGCCTCATGGCACAATCTTAGTTGATGGTAAGCCGTACAAGTCTGCTATCCAAGTCTGGATCGAAAAGGCCGCGTCCGGACAGAACCTTGAGATATGGGGAGACCCTCATATCTCAAGAGACATTATCTATGTGAAGGATGTTGCTCGGGCATATCGAATGGCTTTGGAAAGCGATTCAACGCATGGGCTTTATAACATGACTAGCGGGGTTCCTTTGGAGCTTGAAGATCAGGCTCGTGCAGTTATCGAGGTATTTGGCGACAGCTCTAAATCGAAAATCGTTTACAGGCCGGAGCTCAAGAACAACACCCCTTCATTTTTGTTCGATATGAGTAAGGCTGAGCGTGATTTCGGCTTTGTTCCAGCTTATAGAGACTATTATTCGATGATGCTCGATTATAAGGCTGAGATGGAAAGCGGCCGCTGGAATGATTTCGAAAAGAACTCTTCGGCCAATTGGGAGAAGTAAAGATGTCGAAAAAGCTCGCTATTATCGGTGCGTCTGATTTTCAAAATCCATTGATTCTTAAGGCCAAACAACTTGGCTTCGAAACGCATGTTTTCGCATGGGAATGCGGCGATATTGGCGAGCGCACTGCTGACTATTTCTATCCTATTAGTATTACCGAAATCGATCAAATTGCTGAGAAGTGTAGCTCTATCGGTATTGACGGTATTTGTTCTATCGGTACGGATCTCGGCAACATTACTGTTTCTAAGGTTGCCGACAAACTCGGTCTGTGTGCCAATTCAGTTGACTGCATCGACGTATCCACAAATAAGCACTTAATGCGTGAAGCCTTTTTCAAAAATGGAGACCCTTCCCCTAAAAGCTACCAGGTGACCGACCTTACAGATATTGATGGTTTAGATCTCACTTATCCAATAATCGTAAAGCCTGTTGACAGGTCTGGTAGTCGTTGCATCACTAAGCTTCAGTCTTCAGAAGGACTTGAGGATGCCGTCCGCGCTGCAATCAATGTTTCCTTTTCTAAGGCATGTGTCGTTGAAGAGTTTTTTACTGGCATTGAATTTAGTGTTGAATTTGTTTCTTGGAAAGGCGAGCATCACTTTCTTGCACTGACGAGGAAATACACAACTGGAGCTCCGCATTTCATTGAAACTGGTCACTTACAGCCTGCACCCGTTTCAGATTCTTTACGTTCCAAAATCATTGAAGTTGTTTCTCACGCCCTAGATTCTTTGGGAGTTGAATTTGGCGCTTCTCATTCAGAGATTTTGGTTAATGAGAATGAGGATATTCGTATTGTCGAAATTGGTAGCCGCATGGGTGGCGACTGTATCGGCAGCGATCTCGTGGAACTCTCAACGGGAGTTGATTTCTTGGGTGCAGTAATTTCTGTTGCTACTGGGCGTGAGCCCGACCTGAGTGTCTCTGAGCATCCTGAATGCGCCATGATTCGATTTATTTTTGATGGCGAAGACTTAGCGATGTTTCGACAAGCAGAATGCGATAGGAATGTGAGGGTCGAGCGAAGTTCTGTGGACAATGACATGGAGCATGAAATTGTCGATAGCGGCAGCAGATACGGCTTCTATATCCTGACTTCAGATTCGATTGATAATTTGGAAAAGTACTTGCCGAAGCGAGGCGTATAGAAATTGAAAAATGGACGCGTTTTCTTAGCGCTTCATCTGCTATTGGTTTTGTATTCCTGTAGCGGTATCTTAAGTAAGTTTGCGGCAGGCTATCCTTTTCTATCTTTCGGTTTTTGTGTCTGCTATGCCGGAATTATCATGCTGCTTGGCATTTATGCTATTTGCTGGCAACAAATTATTAAACGACTGCCATTAACGACAGCCTATGCCAATCGCGCCGTTACAGTTGTATGGGGCATGGTATGGGGTGTAATTGTCTTTAAGGAGCAGCTTGGCTTTCTTCAGGTTGCCGGAGGCATTATTGTATTAATTGGCGTGGCTTTGTTTGCCTCTTCAGATTCCGATGCTGCTTAGGAGGGAAGTGCTGTGGATTTTCGATATGCCTTGCTCCTTCTCCTCGGTGTTTTTATTAGTGCAATATCTCAAGTAATGCTAAAGAAGGCTGCTCTTAAGACGTATGACAGCAGGGTTCGAGAGTATCTGAACCCTCTAGTGATTTGCGCTTACTTCCTTTTCGTTTGTACGACCTTTCTTTCGATTTTTGCTTATAAAGGGATTCCCCTTTCCATGGGTCCGTTGTTGGAAGCCACCAGCTACATATATGTGACAATATTCGGTATTACGATTTTTCATGAGAAAATGTCTCGGCGGAAGTGGATTTCACTGCTTCTTATTTTGCTTGGTATCGGACTATATTCATTTGGAGCTGCTATATGATCAATTTTAATCTCCCGCCTTATGTGGGCACGGAAATGGAATATGTTCGAGAGGCCTGCGCTGTCAATCGTAAGATTTGTGGTGATGGTCCTTTTACCAAAAAATGTAGCGAATGGCTCGAGAACCGTTTTAATTCCAATAAGATCCTGCTAACGACTAGCGGCACGAGCGCGCTTGAGCTTGCAGCAATCTTATGCGACCTAAATCCTGGTGATGAGGTGATTCTGCCTAGCTTCACTTTCTCTTCTACTGCTACGGCTTTTCAAATGGTCGGCGCCACTTTGGTGTTTGTTGACGTGTGCCCTGACACAATGAATATTGATCCCGATGCCATTGAGAGGGCGATAACTGATAAAACCAAGGTTGTCGTTCCTGTGCATTATGCTGGCGTTGCATGTGATATGGATCGAATCATGGACATCGCTACGCGCAACAACTTGTTGGTCGTTGAAGATGCGGCACAGGGTGTTTTGAGTTCTTATAAGGGTAAGGCTCTTGGCACTATTGGTCATTTTGGTTGCTATAGCTTTCATGAAACTAAGAACTATTCGATGGGCGAAGGTGGCGCGCTTTCTATTAACGACTCGCGTTACTGTGATCGTGCTGAAATTATTCGCGAAAAAGGGACTAATCGTCAGCGCTTTTTTAGGGGTCAAGTAGACAAGTACACTTGGGTTGATCGTGGGTCGAGCTACCTGCCTTCTGACATGAATGCGGCCTATCTTTGGGCGCAGCTGGAGCATGCTGATGAAATTAATGAGAACCGACTCTCAACTTGGCATTTTTATCAGGAGTCTTTAAAGCCGCTTGCAGATGCCGGCAAGATTGAGCTTCCCTATATTCCTGAAGGCTGCGAACATAACGCGCATATGTTTTACATCAAGTGTAAAGATCTGAAGGAACGCGGTGATTTTATCTCTTACCTTAAGGATCATGGTGTCCAAGCTGTTTTCCATTACATTCCTTTGCATGATGCGCCTGCAGGAAAGATGTTTGGTCGTTTTGACGGGGAAGACAGGTTTACTACCTCTGAAAGCAATAGGCTTGTCAGGTTGCCTATGTACTATGGTCTAAGCGATGCCGATAGGCATCATGTTGCTGACGCTGTTCTTTCTTTTTACGCCACTCGATAGATATTAAAAGGCGGCTTCTGGCCGCCTTTTTCTTTTAAGGACTGTATATGCAAAAGAGTATCCAGCGCTATTTGTTGACCGCAATCTTTGCTATGTCACTTCTTTCTCTTTTTCTTGGTCATCCTGTTAACGCTTTTGCCGATAGCTCAGATGTAGATAACCTTTCGTTTATTTATATCGAGAAGAGTCACGTTGACCTCGGAGATGCGCAAAGAGTTGCTTTGGGCTTTGACGGGACGCCGTCGGATGAGCCTGTGGCACTGTATTGTGCAAATACTGCGTCTGAAGCCCTTATCCGATTCGATGTCACTTCCAGTGCTGACAACACATATCTTTTCTCTTCGAGTGTTTCTGCCGCTGGCGTTTATTCCTTGCTTAAGGTGGAGTATGCCTCTGGAGCAACACGTATTTTTCCTGATGATATTTCTGATCAGATGTTTAGCGTCGGCGAAGTGTCTGCACCGTATCGGCTGCGGTCTGATGGTGACTCTGATGACCAGCTTGAGTCCGTGTTTACAGACGACACGGGCGCTTCGTTTGATTCGTTGGAATCCGCTGTTGATGTCATTTCGGAAAATTCAGCACGGGCACGCAATTGGGTCTTTGTTTTAGACGCAGGTCATGGCGGTTGGGATTCCGGCGCCGTCGGCAATGGTCTTCGCGAGAAGGATCTTACACTACAAATCGCGCGTTATTGCCGCGATGAACTCCAGAAATATGCTGGTGTTCGAGTTATTATGACGCGTGATTCCGACGCTTCCGTCACTGGGGTTGCCAACACTACAAACGAGCTCATTGCTCGGGCGCAAATCGCGAGAGACAACAATGCCACTTTGTTCATGAGTTTTCACATCAACTCAGGCGGTGGTACCGGAGCGGAAATCTGGATTCCGAGGCAAGCTAGTTGGTATTCTTCATTTAATGAACTTGGCGAGTCTCTGGGTCAAGACGTTTTGAATAGACTTGCATCTGTTGGTCTCGTTAACCGTGGCACAAAAAATGATTATTACGATTTAAATGGTACGCAGCTTTATTATCCTGACGGCAGCAACGCCGATAGTCTTTCTGTTATAAGAAATTGTCGCCAATATGGCATTCCTGCAGTTTTGGTTGAACATGGTTTCATCGACAATCGTAATGATGCCGGACTTTTGGCCAATAAATCATACCTTAAAAAAATGGGTCAGGCAGATGCCCTGGCCATTGCTAATCAGTTCGGCCTTTCGAAGGTAGCTAAACCTGATCCGGTGGTATCCGAGATGCGCGACGGTAAAATCAAGTTAAGCTGGGATTCGATCCCCAATGCATCTAAGTATGCCATCGCTTTGTGCAAGAGCGATGGCAGCTTCAATACCTACACGTATGATTGCACAGGAACTTCCTATGAAATCGATGGGCTTGAAAACGGAAAGACATATACATTTCTTGTTCAAGCGTATGCCAACGGTGATTGGAATACCTATACGTCTGATGATTATTTAACTTGTAAATTGATTCCTTCCCCCGAGGCTCATGCCGAGGCGACCGGCGACGGGGAGGTCACCGTCTCCTGGAAGGCGGTCGCCGGCGCCGAGCGC
>NZ_JAQLFL010000001.1:261371-403649 GCF_028206995.1 Collinsella aerofaciens
CCCCCGAGGCTCATGCCGAGGCGTCCGGCGACGGGGAGGTCACCGTCTCCTGGAAGGCGGTCGCCGGCGCCGAGCGCTACGCCGTCGCCGAGAAGACGGCCGACGGCTCCTACAGGACCTACACGCTCGACGAGAAGGGCACCTCCTTCAAGGTCTCCGACCTCGCCAACGGCGTGACCCACCGCTTCCTGGTCCAGGCCCGGGTCGACGGGTCCTGGTCCTCGACCGCCGACGGCTACCTGTGCTCCGCCGCGCCGTCGGGCACCGTCAGGCCCAAGGTCTCCGCGAAGGCCGGCGACAGGTCGGTCGAGCTCTCCTGGGGCCACGTGCCCGGGGCGACCCGCTACGCGGTCGCCGTCCGCCAGGGGTCCGGCTACAAGACCTACACGCTCGACTGCGCCAAGGAGTCCTACACCGTGAAGGGCCTCTCGAACGGCACGTCCTACAGCTTCCTGGTCCAGGCCTGGAACGGATCGTCCTGGTCGACCTTCTCCGACGCCGACCTCGTGGCGTGCCGCCCGTCGGACCCCAGAGCCCCCGAGGCTCATGCCGAGGCGACCGGCGACGGGGAGGTCACCGTCTCCTGGAAGGCGGTCGCCGGCGCCGAGCGCTACGCCGTCGCCGAGAAGACGGCCGACGGCTCCTACAGGACCTACACGCTCGACGAGAAGGGCACCTCCTTCAAGGTCTCCGACCTCGCCAACGGCGTGACCCACCGCTTCCTGGTCCAGGCCCGGGTCGACGGGTCCTGGTCCTCGACCGCCGACGGCTACCTGTGCTCCGCCGCGCCGTCGGGCACCGTCAGGCCCAAGGTCTCCGCGAAGGCCGGCGACAGGTCGGTCGAGCTCTCCTGGGGCCACGTGCCCGGGGCGACCCGCTACGCGGTCGCCGTCCGCCAGGGGTCCGGCTACAAGACCTACACGCTCGACTGCGCCAAGGAGTCCTACACCGTGAAGGGCCTCTCGAACGGCACGTCCTACAGCTTCCTGGTCCAGGCCTGGAACGGATCGTCCTGGTCGACCTTCTCCGACGCCGACCTCGTGGCGTGCACAACTTTGGGCACTCCGATTATGGGAAAGTCTGCCGCTTCGGTTTCGAGCATGGTTTCCTTGTACAACTCAACTGGACATATCTATCCGACTATTTATGCCTCCAAAGGCGCAACAACTATTAATGACTTTTGCCAGATAGTATCTGAGGAAGCGAATGCTGAAGGTGTTAAGGCGGAAATCCTGTTTGCCCAAGCAATGTACGAAACTGGCTGGCTTCAATTTGGTGGTAACGTAAAAGCGGAACAATGCAACTTCGGTGGAATCGGCGCCGTGAATGCCACAGCGGGTGGTGCGTCTTTTGGGGATGTGCGATCTGGTCTTCGTGCACAGGTCCAACATTTAAAGGCTTATGCTTCGAAAGAACCTTTAAATAATCCTTGTGTCGACCCCCGTTTTGAAAAAGTCAAGCGTGGCGTTGCGCCATGCGTCGAGGATTTGAATGGTCGCTGGGCAGTTCCTGGCGATGGTTATGGGCAGCGTATTTCGTCTTTAGCCGCTAAGGCTTGTTGTTAATTGCTTTAATGTGGCGGCATTTAAGTGTGTAAGTAGGTTTAGGTTGAATTCTACGAAATTTTACAAAAATGCAAACGTCTATTGCTTGGTGCTCGTTCTTGCAGTGTTTTGTTTGATGAGCATCTGGTGGGCATTTCGTCTGCCTATGTCTTCAGCGCCTGATGAGTATATGAGGCTACAAGTACCCTTATTTATTGCAGAGAATGGCTGTTTACCGCGTGGAGATGATCCTGCGATCATAAATGAGGTTTGGGGTACATCATATGCATTTAGCGTGTACGGGTCCTCGTTGATTGCAGTGCCGTTTATCTGTGTTGCTAAGCTGGTGGTTCCCAATTCTTCTGCAGCGCTAATAATTGCTGCGAGATTATCGAATTGCCTTCTTGCTGCGTTAAATATAGTTTGTATCTATCTGATGGGTAAAAAACTTAAATTTGGCAATTTAACATCAATTCTTGCCGCAACTCTATTTGCATTTTTACCACAAAACGTATTCCTTGCTGCTTACTTTAATTCTGAACAGCTTGAATTTCTCTCGACAAACCTTGTGATAATTCTTTGTTTGAATGCACGAGAGAATCGCTGGAGCTATAGGAGCTGTTTCTTCTTGGGCTGCGGCTTGGGGGTGCTCGCGCTCTCTTATTACTACGCTTATGGTGTAATAATTGCAGCAATCATATTCTATTTCAGTTCTATTAAGAAAGATTTTTGTTTAAGGACGAAATCCGATTATATTTCCGCTATTCTTTATCGTCCTTTGGTGGTTTTTTCCGGTTCATTTATAGTCTGCGGCTGGTTCTTTATAAGAAATGCGCTGTTGTATAACGGAGACTTTATCGGAATGGCTACTAGCTCTAAAACATCTGAGATATATGGTGCTAGCGGCTTTAAACCATCGCAACGTGGCACCTTACGTCAGCAAGGGTATTTGCCTGACTGTTTGTTTAATCAAATGAACTATTCGGTGTATTGGCCTTTGTCTGTAGCTCAGTCATTTATAGGTACATTTGGATATATGAGTATCTTTGTAGGCAATACGTCATTCGTTTTATATTTATTAGTATTTATTCCTTCACTCGTAATCGGTCTTATTCGTCGCCTGTTTACTGCTAAACAAACTGGCGATTATTTAACATTTATTCCTGGCCTTATTACTGTTGCGACTCCATTTCTTTTATCAATTTACTATTCATGGGCATCTGATTATCAGCCTCAGGGCAGGTATGTGATGGCTGGATTCGGGATCTTGTCTCTGCTTTGTGCTTTTGGGATTGTTTCGTTATGCCAGGGTCTCTGGACCTTGCTATGCGCGGAAATTGAAGTTAAATCCTGCAAAGATGAATCTGGTAATTCATTAGAGAAGCGCTTGGCTATATCAATTAATGACTATGGTGTATTTATTAAGCTAGTTAAGTTTTCCGTTGTGGCAACAGTGCTATTTTATCTGCTGCTGTTCGTTCGCATTTTTATTCATTTGATTATTCCGTTACTTTCAAGTGGTGTTTTGTAATTCAGATTATGCAGCCTGTAGTGCATTTTGGAGGATTCGATGAAAGCTAGATTGACCTGTCTTTGCCGCGGCCTCGGTAAGGCTTACTTTGGCTTTGCGATCAATAGTCAGGTTGACATTAGTGGAATTTCCGCTGAGGTGCGCACGGATTTGGGAAATCAACTTCCGGTTGGGATATATAGATTAAATTCTAAAGACATGTTGATTTTGGCTGTTCCGTTGTTGGGTTCTGGCGGAGTCCATATCTCTATTAAGTTGAGATTAGATAGTGGCATGGTCAAGAGTTTGTATAGCGGAAAATTGAACTGGATTGCAATAAAGTGGCTATCACGTTATTGTTATAAATTTAAACGCAAGCTAGCTTTCGCTTTGCGTGATATTGATCAGCAGGTTTATTCGCATCAAATTCACGTTAAGCCAGAGCTTGCTCTTGAATCACCTGCCGGTGATCTCATCATTAAAGGCGTGGTTTGCGGGCCGTATAGTTGCAGAAACTCCGATATCTTTCTCTTGGATGAGAGCGGCAGCAGAAGTGATTCAGGCAATTTAAGTGTTGGCCGTTGCAACGATGTCGTAACTTTTAGCCAAAGACGTTCTGAAATTTCTTTTACACTGCGAATTCCAATGGACGGCAACACTTATACGCTAGTTGCTGACGGAAATTGCAGTAATGAACAGCCTGGTTTTCTGTGCTTTGATGCTGCTTCCGTTCAATATTATCTTTCGACGCTATCGCCACTTTTCTACAAGGCCTCATCTGCCGGTGCCTACGCTTCTTCTCATTCCAAACGTATTGACTATCTTTCGATGCTGGATTTTAGTGAATGTAAATTAATTAGCGGCCCTCTGTTTAGTATTGTTGTTCCGTTATATAAGACACCTGTTAGTTTTCTTAACGATATGGTGCATTCTGTAATCAATCAGGCATATTCTAATTGGGAACTCATTTTGATTAACTCAACTCCAGAATGTGTTGAGCTGGCTGCCGCTTTGGATAAACTGACTGATAAACGCATCAAAGTTGTCACCCTTGAGTCAAACAAGGGTATTTCGGGGAACACTAACTTTGGCATTGCTAAAGCAAAGGGCGATTATGTCGTGTTTTTCGATCACGACGATACACTCGATCCGTTTGCTCTTTATAGATACGCAGAGCGAATTCAGGACTGTCCTGATACTGATGCACTGTATTGCGATGAGGACTTCTTAAATGAGACCGGTGAGTATGTGGCCCCTCATTTCAAGTCTGATTTCAATCTAGATCTCCTTCGCGTTCATAACTACATAACTCATCTGCTTTGCGTTCGTGCCTCGTTTGCTAAAGAACTGATGCTACGGAAAGAGTTCGATGGAGCTCAAGACTATGATTTTCTGTTGCGTTTAGTAGAGAGAACTCAGAATATCTATCATGTCCCTGAGGTTCTCTATCATTGGAGAATTAGCGATACGTCAACTGCGAAGAGTGCGGGAAATAAGAACTATGCCGACGATGCTGGCAGAAGGGCACTGCAAGAGCATTTGGATCGCTGCGGTCTGAACGGAACTGCGGAGTTAACTGATTCTGCCTGTTTCTATCACATTGCCTACGCTCTTAATGAAGAACCCTTGGTCAGTATCGTTATCCCCAATAAAGATAGTGTTGAGGTCTTACGCCGCTGCATTGACTCTATTGAGGAAAAAACTGATTACCGCAACTTCGAGATTCTGGTTGTTGAGAATAACAGTACGGAGGACGCGACATTTGAGTATTACCGCACCGTTTCCGAGCAATATGAGAACGTTCGCATTGCAACATGGGATGGTCCGTTTAATTACTCCGCTATCAATAATTATGGCGTTGGACTGACATCCGGCAAATACCTGCTGTTCTTGAATAATGATACCGAGGTTATTGAGAGCGGCTGGCTTTCTTCAATGCTGTCTTTCTGTCAGCGTGACGATGTTGGAGCGGTCGGTGCAAAGCTGCTGTATCCAGATGATACGGTGCAGCATGCAGGCGTAATGATGATATGTTGTAGAAATGAAGGCGAAATGGGCGGCCCCATTCACGTATTCAACAACCTTGACCGGGATGATCCAGGTTACATGCGCCGCGCTGTTATTTCACAAGATTTAAGTGCTGTTACCGCTGCATGCATGATGACGAAGCGTTCTGTATTTGAAGAGCTAAATGGGTTTAACGAGGACTTTGAGGTTGCTTTTAATGACGTTGATTTTTGCCTGAGAGTTCGCTCGCTCGACAAGCTTGTTGTTTTCGATGCTGATGCCCTCTTGTATCATTATGAGTCCTTCAGCCGTGGCTATGAGACTGGTGAAAAGAAAGTCCGATTTATGCGTGAGCAGGGCAAATTACGCACTGCTTGGGCGGAGTATTATGTCAACGGTGACCCTTATCACAGTCCGATGAGTACTCGATGACGTTTGGATTGTCATGATTGATCAAAACCTTGTTCTCTTTGAATCGAATCCAGATTTCGCTGACAATTCTCGTGCTTTGTATGATTACATCGTCGATAAGACTGATTTCAAGACTTTTTGGGTTGTTAAGGATCCGGCTATGCTAGGGCCCATGAGGGCTGCTGGCGTTGACTGTGATATTGAGAATTCAGACCGCGCTATTGCTATGGAGCAATGTGCTCATTATCTGGTTACGTCCAGCTTTATGTTTGCGTACAATAAGCGTCCAGGGCAGATTCATGTTTCGGCATGGCATGGCTTTGGTCCTAAGACCATCGGGTTTGATGAAGATGCAGCGTCTGATTCAAGTGCGCTTAGAGATTTGAAGGTCATTACGACCCAATGTGATCTTCTGACCACTACATCACGTGTGTCGCAGCTCATGATGGCCGGTATGCTTTCTATGGACCCTCGCAAGGTAATGAATTCCGGTTTCCCGAGAAATGATTACCTTTTTACAACTGATGGTAGAAAACTCCTGGAAGGCGCTTTGGGGGTTGATTTCGGCAGCAGTAAATTGATTATGTATCTGCCCACGATGCGCAAGGGTCTAAAGGCTGAAGGCGGTCAATTCGATAAAAATATCTTTAATTACGAGGATTACGACGCTGCTGGTCTTGATGAGTTCCTGAAGCTGAATGATGCTTATGTAATTGCGAAGATGCACTTTGCCGATGATTCGAGCTTCAACCAAAGTTCTTTTGAGCTACCCAAAAGGGTTTTATTCCTCGATAGTCTGTCTTTGGGTTCGAAGTTGCTCACCATTTACCATGTTCTTAACGCATTCGACTTATTGATAACTGACTACTCGTCAGTGTATGTAGACTATCTTCTTCTTAATAGGCCTATTGTCTTTTCATGTCCGGATTTCGAAGAATACAAGAAGGACAGAGGATTCATTAGCGATGACCCACGCTGGATGATGCCTGGGGCTTTTGTTAAGTCGCAATCCGAGTTATTGAGTGCGCTTGGTTCGTTTTTTAATGGAGTTGACGCTGCTGCTTCATTGCGTGAGTCGTTCATGCCAGTCATTCATTCTCATAGGGATGCAAAAGCTGCTGAGCGTGTTGTTCAAAGGATGATCGGAGTTGCCAGCACCAACTCGCGTGACTGTGACAAGGAAATCGGTTCATGCTTTGCGGACTCGAATTCCCCTTTGCGGCAGTATATGAATCTACGTTCCAAAGCGGAACTATTTTTAGACTATGGTTCGGGCTTCAATTCTGAAGATGTTTTGTCCATCGAATATACGTCTAACTGTTTTGGGTCTCATGTCTGCCTGACTTTCAATGTCCCTTCTGGCGTTAACGAAGTTCGCTTTGACCCCGCCGATGACGGTTCATTTCTCTTAAAGGATGTTTCCTTCTCTTTTAACGGAACGCCATTGATTTGGGACGCGTTAAATGGTTCTGAATCACACTCCAATATCGTATTCTGTGGACTTGACCCTCAGATTCTGGTCTCAGGCTTTGATGGCTCGGCTGGCGAGCTGTGTGTCAATTTCGACAGATGTGAGCTTGGGGATTCAGCTGACTATGTTTCATGTCTCATGGAGCGCGGACACTCTCTTTCAGATGAGCCCGTGCATTCTCTTTCGGGGTCATTGAGTCGTGTATTTAGGTTTGGTAGGCATTGACGTGAAGCGCGTTATTACATATGGAACGTTTGATTTACTACATTACGGGCATATCAATTTACTAAGGAGGGCCAAGCAGTATGGCGACTATCTAATAGTCGCTTTGTCTACCGATGACTTCAATTGGAATCAGAAGAGAAAGAAGTGTTATTTCTCTTTTGATAAACGCAAAGCCCTTCTTGAAGCAATTCGTTACGTTGACCTTGTGATTCCCGAAGAATCATGGGACCAGAAAGTGACTGACGTGCGTGAATACCATATCGATACGTTTGTTATGGGCGATGATTGGAAAGGCGAGTTCGACTTCCTGAAGAATGAGGGCGTTGATGTCGTTTACCTGCCACGCACGCCGGAAGTTTCCACCACTCAAATTAAACGTGATCTAAAATCCTAGTAGTCGGCAAGGTTCTTGTGCGAATTTAGCATTGTGGGATTATTAATAATAAAATTAACCTAACGGTTTGATTTCTGTTAGAAAGGTTCTTCAATTATGAAGGGCATCATCCTCGCCGGCGGGTCCGGCACCCGCCTGTACCCGCTCACGCTCGTGACCTCCAAGCAGCTGCTGCCGGTCTACGACAAGCCCATGATCTACTACCCGCTGTCCACCCTCATGCTGGCGGGCATCCGGGACATCCTGGTCATCTCCACGCCGACGGACCTCCCCAACTTCGAGCGCCTGCTCGGGGACGGCTCGCGCTACGGCGTGAACCTCTCCTACGCCGAGCAGCCCTCGCCGGACGGCTTGGCGCAGGCCTTCACCATCGGCGAGGAGTTCATCGCCGGCGAGCCGTGCGCCCTGGTGCTCGGCGACAACATCTTCTACGGCAACGGCCTCAGCCGCCACCTCAAGAAGGCCGTCGAGAACGCGCAGTCGGGCCGCGCCACGGTTTTCGGCTACCACGTGGACGACCCCGAGCGCTTCGGCGTCGTCGAGTTCGACGGCGAGGGGAGGGCCGTCTCCATCGAGGAGAAGCCCGAGCGCCCCAAGAGCTCCTACGCCGTCACCGGCCTGTACTTCTACCCGGGCGACGTCGCCGCCAAGGCCCATGAGGTTCAGCCGTCCGCGCGCGGCGAGCTGGAGATCACCACGCTCAACCAGATGTACCTGGAGGAGGGGACGCTGTCCGTCGTCACCCTCGGACGCGGCTACGCGTGGCTGGACACCGGCACCATGGAGAGCCTGCACGAGGCCGCGGAGTTCGTCCGCGCCGTGGAGCACTCCCAGGACCTTCCCGTGTCCGTCCCCGAGGAGATCGCCTGGGAGAACGGCTGGATCACGACCGCCGAGCTGGAGGAGGCCGCGAAGGCCTACGGCAAGTCGGTCTACGGCCAGCACCTGAAGAAGGTCGCCGCCGGCGAGATCGTCAACAGCCCGCGCGAGTACTAGCGCCTTCTTGCTTTCTTTTAGGGGCCACCGTTATTTGGTGGCCCCTTTCGTTATGATTACGGTGACCATATAGCCAATATGATTGGGAGTGGATGTGTTAAGCGTCTACTTTGGCGATATGCCAGAAGCGATTTACAACACAGCGACATATTTCAAAAACTCTTACCGGTCTTCTTGGATTACGGATCCCTATGCGGTCTCGATAATTAAAGATGTCGATCGATCGGATGTTGTCTCCGAAAACGTCATCGAAAGCCCTGTGCTTGGTTCCATCTCCCCACTCCAGCTTTCTGGTGGCGTGAAAACGTTGCTGCTTATGAGATTTGATCGTAAGCATTTTTTTAACGCTTCGACCTGTGGTGATAACTGTGCCAAGTGGATTCTCGACATCGCGAAAGACCGCAAGCTCGTTGTGAATCTCTATCATGTGATGGACTTTGGTCGCGAGGAGTTTAAAATCAAAGTCGCGAACAGCGGTCGAATCGTTCATAACATGGCCGAATTGATTCACGAGTCGATTCCGTATCTGTAGGTGCTGCTTATGAACGGTTCGCATCTTGTTAAGATTTCCCGCCGTAGGGGAACCAAGTACACATTTACCATCAAGCGAAACATCACTATTGTGCGTGGCGATAGCGGCACGGGTAAGACGACACTGTTTGATATGGTCGCAGACTACATGCGAACGGGTGAGCAGTCGGGTGTTTCCTTGCAATGCGATTGTCCCTGTGTCGCCCTGACCGATTATGATTGGCGAAACCAGCTTTCGTCCGTTCATGACTCGATTGTATTTGTCGATGAGGGCTTAAAAGAGATTCATTCTGATGAGTTTGCCCATCATGTGCTGTATTCCTCGAATTATTTTGTGCTGATCTCAAGGGCTGATTTCCCCAATCTTCCGTATAGCGTGGATGAGATTTACAAGATTAAGACGAGCGGAAAATACCATTCCTTCGTCCCTGTTTATCAAGATCGCGGAAATCATCGTTATGCTATTTCCCGATCGGCGCCAAAACAGGACTTTTCTATCCTTCTATGCGAGGACAGTAAGTCTGGTTTCCAGTTCTTTGAACGGCATTTCGCTGATAGTGAGCTTACCTGTGCTTCGGCCATGACGAACAGCGCGATTTTGGGCTGGTTGGATCAGCATTTCGACGATCGCGTGTTTGTTGTCGCGGACGGAGCGGCATTTGGGTGCTATGCGGACCGCGTCCTTAAGCTGCAAGACATTCATCGCGATACTGTTACGGTTTGTCTTCCCGAGTCATTCGAGTGGCTTCTGCTGAGCTCTGGCGTAATTTCAGGGTTAGATGTTAAGGCGGTTTTGGAAACCCCAGAAGCCTTTGTAAACAGTGAGAAGTTTAAAAGCTGGGAAGACTTCTTCTATAAGTACTTACGTGAAATAACTGAGGATTCGGTTTTTCACTACGACAAAGACTGCATTCCGGAGGCGTTTTGTACGGGAGGTAATTCTGCGAAGGTTATGGCTCTTATCGCATGCCGAAATGTCCGATAGTTTTGTTGAATAGTGTCGCGTCGTCACTTCCTGCGGCATACTAAAGAAGCTGTACATGCTTCAGATTGGATTTTCATGTCTGAGATCTTTGAACCCAAGAACATCATCGTCACGGGCGGCTGCGGCTTCATCGGCAGCAACTTCGTGCACTACGTCGTGAACAACCACCCGGGCGTCCACGTGACCGTCCTGGACAAGCTGACCTACGCCGGCAACCCCGAGAACATCGCCGGGCTGCCCTCGGACCGCGTGGAGCTCGTCGTGGGCGACATCTGCGACGCGGAGCTGCTGGACAGGATCGTCCCGGGCCACGACGCCATCGTGCACTACGCCGCAGAGAGCCACAACGACAACTCCATCGCCGACCCCGAGCCGTTCCTGCGCACCAACGTGGAGGGCACTTTCCGCCTGCTGGAGGCCGTCCGCAAGTACGGCATCCGCTACCACCACGTCTCCACCGACGAGGTCTACGGCGACCTGGCGCTCGACGACCCGGCGAAGTTCACCGAGGAGACGCCGTACCACCCGAGCAGCCCGTACTCGAGCACCAAGGCGTCCTCTGACATGCTGGTCCGCGCCTGGACCCGCACCTACGGCCTGCGCACCACGATCTCCAACTGCTCCAACAACTACGGACCCTATCAGCACGTGGAGAAGTTCATCCCCAGGCAGATCACCAACATCATCGACGGCGTCCGCCCCAAGCTCTATGGAAAGGGCGAGAACGTCCGCGACTGGATTCACACCGAGGATCACTCCAGCGCCGTCTGGGACATCCTCACCAAGGGCCGCATGGGGGAGACCTACCTCATCGGGGCAAATGGCGAGAGGGACAACATCACGGTCCTGCGCATGATCCTGGAGGCCATGGGCCGCGACCCCGAGGACTTCGACTGGGTCGCCGACCGCCCCGGCCACGACCGCCGCTACGCCATCGACAGCACGAAGCTCCAGCGCGAGCTGGGCTGGAGGCCGGCCCACACCGACTTCGCCGGGGGGCTCAAGGCAACCATCGACTGGTATGTCGCCAACGAGTCCTGGTGGCGCCCGGCCAAGGAGGCCACCGAGGCCCGCTACCGCGCGCAGGGGCAGTAAGACCGCATCCCGGCGAACCGCGCCGCGGGGCGCCCGCGCGGGGCCGCAGGGCATGGGGATGATCCTGCGGTCCCGCGCGGGCGCCCCCGGTTTCCCAACCTCTTCGATTGGAGCTTTTCCCACATGGCAGACATCGCATTCGAGAAGGACCTCTCCGTCACCGAGACCGGCATCGGGGGCCTGAAGGTCGTCGACCTCGCCGTCCACGGCGACTCGCGCGGCTGGTTCAAGGAGAACTGGCAGCGCGCCAAGATGACCGCCCTGGGCATCCCGGACCTCCGCGTCGTCCAGAACAACATCTCCTACAACGACAGCCGCGGCGTCACCCGCGGCATCCACGCCGAGCCCTGGGACAAGTTCATCTCCGTGGCCCGCGGCTCGGTCTTCGGCGCCTGGGTGGACCTGCGCGAGGGCAGCGAGACCTTCGGCAAGGTGTTCACCTGCACGCTCGACCCGTCCAGGGCCATCTACGTCCCGCGCGGCGTGGGCAACAGCTTCCAGGCGCTGGAGGACGGCACCGCCTACACCTACCTGGTGGACGCCCACTGGTCCCTCGAGCTCAAGAAGACCTATACCTTCGTGAACCTGGCCGACCCCGAGCTCGCCATCGAGTGGCCGATCCCGCTGGACCAGGCCACCGTCTCCGAGGCCGACCTCAACCACCCGATGCTGAAGGACGTCGTCCCCATGGCGCCGAAGCGCACCCTCGTCACCGGCTGCGACGGCCAGCTGGGTCATGCGGTCCGCGCGCTGGCCGAGGAGCGCGGCGTCGCGAAGGACTTCGATTTCTGCGACATCGACACCTTCGACATGTCCGACCCGGAGGCCTACTCCAAATACGACTGGTCGCTCTACGGCACCGTGATCAACTGCGGCGCCTACACCGCGGTGGACAGGGCGGAGACCCCCGAGGGCCGTGTCATCGCCTGGAAGGCCAACGCGACCGGCCCCGCCCTCCTCGCCCGCACCTGCGCCGGGCACGGGATCACGCTCGTGCACGTGTCCAGCGACTACGTCTTCGACGGCACCGCCGAGGTCCATACCGAGGACGAGCCCCTCAGCCCGCTGTCCGTCTACGGCCAGACCAAGGCCGCCGGCGACATCGCCGTGGCCGGCTGCCCGCGCCACTACATCATGCGCTCCAGCTGGGTCATCGGCGAGGGGCACAACTTCGTCAAGACCATGAAGGGGCTTTCCGACCGCGTCGCCGACCCGGAGGACGGGCTCACGCAGGTCACGGTCGTGGACGACCAGCTGGGCCGCCTGACCTTCACGCGCGACATGGCCGAGGCCATCTTCCACGTGCTGGGGACGCACGCCCCCTACGGCACCTACGACTGCACGGGCTCCGGCACCGTCAAGTCCTGGGCCGATATCGCCCGCGCCGTCTTCGAGGCCGCCAACGGCAACGGCGAGAAGGTCGTGCCGGTATCGACCGCCGACTACTACGCGAGCGCCGCGGGCCCCGTCGCCCCGCGCCCGGTCCACTCCGCACTCGACCTGTCCAGGCTCGAGTTGGTCGGCTTCCACATGCCCGACTGGGAGGAAGAGCTGGGGGAGTACCTTAAGACGCTCTAGCCGCTATTAACTTTTCGAGAGT
The DNA here is from genome assembly GCF_028206995.1 of Collinsella aerofaciens. Lineage (GTDB taxonomy): Bacteria > Actinomycetota > Coriobacteriia > Coriobacteriales > Coriobacteriaceae > Collinsella > Collinsella aerofaciens_AQ. The sequence continues at coordinate 274,141 of NZ_JAQLFL010000001.1, forward strand.
AAAAGCCGCCGTTCTTTAACGGCGGCTTTTCTTGTTGATGGCTATCTGCGCAGTGGTGCCAATAGTATTTTGCGGAAGATCTACCTCTCGCTTGGCTTGGAAGTAGGGTGGCCGGGCTGGTCATCGTAGGCGTATTTGCTGTACACGTTGACCTCCCACTGCTTTTTCTCAACCTTTGCCACAGAATCCAGGATGAATCCGGTCGCAAGGCTCAGTCCGCACAGGAACATAAACGAGGCGGCGAGCATGGCGGTGGGGAAGCGCGGGACCAGGCCGGTCTGAAAGTACTCAACAAAGATAGGAATGCCCAAAGCCAGGCCGATAATCGCGAATAAAAGCGCAACCAGACTGAAGAACTTCAGCGGGCGGTAGTCCTTGAACAGCGTGCCGATCATCGTAACGACTTTAATGCCGTCGCTCACGGTATTGAGCTTGGACTCGGAGCCTTCCGGACGGTCGCGGTACTCGATGGGTACATCTTTGATGCGCCAGCGGTGGTCGACGGCGTGAATCGAGAGCTCGGTTTCGATCTGAAAGCCCTCGGAAAGCACGGGGAAGGTTTTAACGAACGGGCGGCTCATGGCGCGGTAGCCGGTCATGACGTCATCGAAGCTGTAACCATAGATCCACTTGATCATGGCGCGGACCAGATTGTTGCCAAAGCCGTGGAAGGCACGCTTGTTTTCCTCGGCGTAGGTGCCGTTGGAAAGGCGATCGCCTACGGTCATGTCGGCCGTGCCGCTGAGGATAGGCTCGCAGAGGGCTTTGGCCGCCTCGGCGGGGTAGGTGTCGTCTCCGTCGACCATCAGGTAGCAATCGGCGTCGATATCGCGAAACATCTGGCGGCACACGTTGCCCTTTCCCTGACGGGGCTCAAAGCGGACCGTGGCGCCGTGCTCGGTGGCGATGCGTGAGGTATCGTCCGACGAGTTGTTGTCATAGACATAGACCGTCGCCTGCGGAAGCTCGCGGTGAAAGTCGTCGATGACTTTGCCGATCGTGAGCGCTTCGTTGTAGCAGGGGATGATGACGGCGATGGAATCAGAATTCACTCAATGCTCCTTATACATTCAATCCTTGAAAGTATAGCCGTTTGGGCTTGGCATCCTAAGATGTGGGTTAGTTCTCCAGTTTTGTTGCGCGAATCGTTTGCATGGCCGTCGGGTCTATACTGTTCGTTTGTCAACGATTACGAGTAAAGGAGTTGCATCCGTGTCGGATCAGACAAAGCAACAAGAAACTCGCAGTCTGCCTGCGACGTTTGCTAAGAACGAATTTGAGAAGGACGCGTTTATCCTTCGTCAGCTGGTTACCAAGGATTTTAAGATCAAGTATCGCCGTAGCGTTCTGGGCGTCGCATGGTCGGTGCTCAACCCGCTGCTGATGATGATCGTCATGGCCATCGTGTTCTCGACGATTTTCGCCCAGGGCCGCAATGGCTCAATTACGCCCGAGATGTACCCGCTGTACTTGATCGTGGGTAACGTCACCTTTGCCGTCATGTCCGAGTCCACGAACCAGGCCCTGACGTCGATCGTGGGTGCTGCCCCGCTGCTCAAGAAGGTTAAGGTGCACCGCTGGGTCTTCCCAGTACAGAAGGTGCTCTTCTCGCTGGTTAACTTTGCCTTCTCGCTGGTCGCCGTTGCCATCGTTATGCTGTGGTTCCACGTTATGCCTTCTTGGCACCTGATTCTGTTGCCGGTCTGCCTACTGCTGCTTATGTGCTTCTGCATGGGCCTGGGCATGATGCTCTCCGCCCTCACGGTCTTCTTCCGCGATGTCATGCATCTGTGGAGCGTCGTCATTACGGCGTGGACTTACATCACGCCTATTTTCTGGACGACCGACTTCGTTGCGCAAATGCCGCATCTCGTGCGCATTCTGGTCTATGCGAACCCCATGTATAACTACCTGCAGTTTATGCGCGATATCTTCCTGTTCCAGACTACGCCCTCGCTTATGACGTTTGGTATGTGCGTGGCTTGGGCGGTCATTGCGCTTGTCATCGGCTATGCCGTGTTCCATAAGTCCGAGCGCAAGTTCATCCTCTACATCTAAGGAGTGCTGTGATGACTGAATCTGTTGTTGATTACAGCGAGCAGCCTCTGGCTGTCGAGGTCGACGACGTCACCATGATCTTTAACATGGCGTCCGAGTCGCTGACCAACCTCAAGGAGTACTTCATCAAGCTTGCCAAGCACGAGCTGTTCTTTGAGGAATTTAGGGCGCTCAAGCATATCTCGTTTGATATTCATCGCGGCGAGGTCGTGGGCCTGGTGGGCACCAATGGTTCCGGCAAGTCTACGATGCTCAAGATTATCGCCGGCGTGCTCGAGCCCAGCGAGGGCAGCGTTAAGGTGCACGGTAACATTGCGCCGCTGATTGAGCTTGGTGCCGGTTTTGACCCCGAGTTGACCGCCCGCGAGAACATCTATCTGAACGGCGCCCTGCTCGGCTATACCAAGGAGTTCATCGACGCCAACTTTGACGGCATTATTGAGTTCGCTGAGCTTCAGAACTTTGTCGATATGCCGCTTAAGAACTTCTCCTCGGGCATGGTGGCGCGTATCGCCTTTGCAATCGCGACGATTACCGAGCCCGATATTCTTATCGTTGACGAGACGCTGTCCGTCGGTGATGTGTTCTTCCAGCAGAAGTGTGAGGCTCGCATTCAGCACTTTATCCAGAGCGGTGACGTGACGGTTCTGTTCGTTTCGCACTCCATGGAGCAGGTTGAGCGCATCTGCCAGCGTGCCGTTTGGATTGAGAAGGGTGACCTTCGCATGGACGGCCCGGTCGATGAGGTCTGCAAGGCGTATCGCGAGCAGTTCAACTAGGTTATAATTACTTGCGCCCGACAGGCTTGCGCTTGCTTGGGCGTGTGGTTATTTGCTCCATTAGCTCAGTTGGATAGAGCAGGGGACTTCTAATCCCAAGGTCGACGGTTCGAATCCGCCATGGAGCACCATCGTTTATTAAGCCCGGACCGCTTGGTGGTCTGGGCTTTTTCACATGCCGGTGTTCTTTGTTCTTGCCGGGTATACGTTTAGGCCGAAGCCGTGGCGTGAGCTGCTATTGTGCTGCTGATGTGGATTGGTTATACGGCGCGCCAAAGGGGGCTGGAGCCGAGCGTGAGCAAGCCTCTGCTTATGACGCTGCCAGCATCGTGGTTCTTCGCGTCAATCGTACGCTGTGCCTGCGATATTGGATTGGCGTACGTGATCAAGAAGGCGTAACAAAAGCGGGGAGGACCAACTTGGCCCTCCCCGCTGTTTCTAGTCTGCCTTCAGGCACTCGGGCAAGACGTTTGCAACTGCATTCATCGCCTGCGGCCTCAGGTACTGCTCATTGAGCTTTACCTTTCTGTAGGCGTAGCGAGTGTCTGCCGAGTATTTGATCAACACATCGGTGAAGAACCGCTCCCAGCTCAGGTAGTCGCGGCTTTCGATATAGCTTGAGGGATCCTCGAGGATTTTTAAGATATCGTTACTGGGAATGAGGCCAGATTGCAGGAGTGTCCACTCGAATGATTCGGGGAGGAACAAGCGTACGTTCTTGTAAACGCGCTGTCCGAGCACCTTTTCGATGTAGGGACCAAATGCTGCTCCGTCTCCAATAGCAAGGATGTTTTGCTCGGGACATTCGTGAATCGTACGTTTTAGATTCGCAACGCCGGTGGCGGTATAGCAGGGGATCCCGAGTCGGTTGCAAAGAGCGTCGTAGAATTGATAGCCAGATTTGCTATCCTCGACAACTACGGCGTCGGGTACCTCGAATCCAACATTTAGATCCTGATACAGCATACTTGCCGTGTGGTCATATAGCGGCTTGGTCACCGAGTAGAAGCGCCTGTCGCTCTTGCGGCCATTGATTGTTTTACTTGTCGTGTTGACTAGCTTCAGGATCTCATCAACGCTGTAGGGGAGCTCGTTGGCATCGCGACGAGATATCAGAACAAAATAGTTGGACGAGCCGTTGACGGCTTTGGCGAAGTCCTTTGAGTAGATAAACTCGTTACCCTCATCTAGAAAGACGATTGAATCTTCGATGATCGATAGCTCGCGCTCCCAGCGTCTGCCGGAAAGCGTTTCGCAAGGCACGTCGCAACTGAGTGCAACGCCGCTTTCCGGTCCTCGGTCGTTGTAGTCGCGAATCATCGAGATGAGCGTCGTTTTACCCGTGCCGCTGTTGCCGCGTATAAAGGAAATATTGCGCTTAAACGTGAGTGTGTATTTGACCTTTGCACGCTCTACGACAACGGTATGCGTTCCCTTCATTACTCATCAACATCCAAAAAGTCATTCGTGGCGCCGACAAACTCCTGCATGTTTCTGACGATGCGGCCATCGTTTTCAATGCGGATTTCAAAGCTCTTCCAGGGGAATTTCATGATGTGGTATAAGGTCACCATCACATCCTGCTCTTTGCCGATCTTGAGTAGCCAGCGGGCACAGTTGTCTCCGCAGGTGGATGCGTTGAACACCATATTTGGGAGATTGCGCACCAGCAGCAGCGTCTTAACGCCGCCGGACAGTTCGAGTGGGGTGATCGAGCCCAGCTGTTTGCTTACGATGTTGTGGGGACCGATGAGCTCTGATCCGTCCACGCTTTTAATAATCTGTGCGGCCATAGGGTCTTCGAACCATGAGTCCAAGTATGAGTTCCTAAAATAGGTTTCGGTATCGTAGATGGAACCGGGGTAATCCCCCAGATGGATGCTTAACATGCGCGTCTCCAGACGTTGTGTGACTGCAATGATTATATGCCAGTAATAAAGTGCCGCCAGTAGCGAGGTTGCTGCTGGCGGCACTGGCATTATTAGCGTGTGAATCGCGTTGATGGATTTGCTCGCGAGGCTACTTTTCGAGACGTTCCCTCAGCAGCTCCAGCGCGTGGGCGTAGCCTTGCAGGCCCTCGCCGGTGATGGTGGCGAAGCAGGCTAGGCGGGCGTAGCTCACCTGGCGGAAGTCTTCGCGGGTCTCGACTGCGCTAATGTGGACCTCCACAGCCGGGATGGCGACGGCTTTGAGCGCGTCCAGGATGGCCACGCTTGTGTGCGTGTAGGCGGCCGGGTTGATGACGATGCCGTCGACCTTTCCGTAAGCCTCCTGGATCTTGTCGACGATGCTGCCCTCGTGGTTGGACTGGAAGACCTCGATCTCGTCAAAGCCCTGAGCGGTGCCCGCTTCCTGGCAGATCTGCACTAAGCGGTCGTAGTTGTCGCTGCCATAGATGCCCGGCTCGCGAATACCGAGCATGTTGAGGTTGGGGCCGTTGATGACGAGTGCTTTCATGGTTGCTTCCTTTGCGATTGGAAAACCACTACAAAGGTGCCTGTCCCCTTTGTGGTGGTTTTGGTTAGAGAGCGGGTGGGATGGTGTCGAGGAGGGCTTGGGCGGTGTTGGCGGCGCAGTCGCGTGAGTCGATGATGTAGTCGGCCCAAGCGCGGTAGCGCGGCATGCGCTGCTCGGCGAGCTTGTCGACGCCGTCGCGGGCGGTGATGGGGCGTCCCTTATGAGCGAGTTCGTCGAGCTTGCGGTTGAGCATCACGATCTGGCTGTTCTGGTGCAGCAGCGGGTAGTTCTCGTCGCGCGTTACCACGCCGCCGCCGGTGGAGAGCACCAGGCCGCTGCGCTTGGAGATGTCGGCCAGCGCCGCCGTCTCCTGCTCGCGGAAGGCGGCCTCGCCGCGCTTGACGATAAAGTCGGCACAGGGCATGCCCAGACGCTCCTCGAGGGCGCGATCCAGGTCGATGTGCTCGCGACCCGTGAGCAGGGCGATCTGCTCGCCCACGCGGGTCTTGCCCGAGCCCGGCATGCCGATCAGCGCGATGTTCTGTTCGCGGCGTGACAGGCGCTCCGTTACGTCCAGGATGCGCTCGCGCGGGGTGACTTGGCCGGTGTAGCGCTCGACAGCTTGTGCCGCCTGGGCAACAAGCATGAGCAGGCCACCGATGCAGGGGATGCCGCGGCGCTCGGCCTCGAGCATGAGTCCCGTGCGAGCGGGGTTGTAGACAATGTCGATAACGCCCTCGAGCGCATCGAGCCCTTCGAGTGTGCAAGGCGCGTCGGGGCAGTGGGGGAACATGCCGGCAGGCGTGCAGTTGACGAGCAGGGCGGCGTCGGACTGCTGCGCGATGTTGCTGTAGTTGACTTCGCTCGTGCGACCCACGGGTACGACGATGGCGCCCATGTCTCCCAGCACCATACTTGCCGTGGTGCCGGCGCCGCCGGTGGCACCGAGCACGAGGGCCTTCTTGCCGGCAACCTCAACGCCCAACTCCTCGACCAGGCACCGAAAACCAAAGTAGTCGGTGTTGTCGCCGCGCAGGCGACCGTCAGGTAGGCGTGTGATGGTGTTGACGTTGCCCATGCGCTCGGCCAGGGGACTCAACTCGTCCAGGTAGTCCATGACGGCGCGCTTGTAGGGGATGGTCACGTTGGTGCCCTCCCATTCGTCGCCGGTCATAAAGGCCGCGAGGTCCTCGGGCTCGCGCTCAAAGCGCACGTACTCAAGCCCCGCGAGCTCCTTGTAGATGGTCGGGGTGTAGCTGTGGCCCAGCACACGGCCCAGTACGCCGTAGGGACGGGTTGCGGCGGTATCGGTCATCTAGAGCACCTCCGTGTAGCTGCCAAAGTAGGTGAAGCTCTCGCACACGTCGTCGATGGAATCGAGCAGGTCGTCGAGGGCCTTGCTGCCAAAGGGGCAGTCCAGATCAAAGTAGAACATAAACTCAAAGTCGCGGCCGGGGATGGGGCGGCTCTCGAGCTTGATGAGGTTGATGCTGAGCGCGTAGAAGCGCTCGAGCACGCGATAGAGGGCACCCGGCTCATTGGCCGTGGTGATCATGAGCGAGGTGCGGTTGGCACCGGGATAGACGCGCGGCTCGCGGCTGATGACGACAAAGCGCGTGTAGTTGTTGTCAGAGTCCTGGATATTGGGTTCCAGCACCTCCAGGCCATAGAGTGCCGCGCAGCTACGCGATGCGATGGCGGCAACATCGGTGCGCTCGGAGCTGGCGACCATCTCGGCCGACATGGCGGTGTTGGGGTACTTGGTGGCGTGCAGACCGTGCGCCTCGATAAAGCTAGCGCACTGCGCGATGGCCTGACCGTGGCTGTAGACCTCGCGTATGTCCGCGAGCTTGGTGCCGGGCTTGACGAGCAAGTTGTGGTCGATCTTGAGGCGCAGCGAGCGCACGATATGGAAGTCGAACTGGGCGAGCAGGTCGTAGACGGCGTTGACCGAGCCGGCGGTTGAGTTTTCGATGGGCAGCACGCCAAACTCGCAGAAGCCGTCGCGTACGGCGCGCATGACGCCTTCGAAGGTCTCGAAAAACGCGATGTCGGGCACGTCGAAGAGTTTGCACGCGGCGATTTGGCTGTAGGCACCTTCGACGCCCTGGCAGGCGACGGTTGCCGTCTGGGGGAAGGGTGTGTCAAAGGCTGCGGCCATGGCATGGGCCTTTTGCGACACCGTGATGCCCTTGAGCTCGTTGATGTAGCGCTGCTGCTCGGCCTTGCTCATGCTCATGAGGAGACGGAACAGGGTGATGGTCTGCGCCTTGTAGCGCTCGGGCGCGCGGCTGGCGAGGTTGTTGAGCTTGGAGCGCTCACGGGCGGGGTCGAAGACGGCCTTGCCCATCTCGATTTTTGACTTGGCTACCTCGGTGGCAATGTCCATTCGCTCGACAAAGCTGTTGAGGAGCGTGGTGTCGATGCCATCGATGGCCTGGCGGATGTCAGCAAGGTCCATGGAGGCCCCTTTCACGTAACGGCTGAGTTGGCAGGCAACCCAGGTGAGTCGGGTTAGAGCTGGGCGGCGTCCTCGAGGAGAGCGTCCCAGATGGCGAGGGCGGCGGCTGCTTCGGCTACGGGGACGGCTCGGGGGACGATGCAGGGATCGTGGCGGCCGTGGATCGAGAGCTCGGCATTTTCCATGGCGTCCATGTCTACGGTCTGCTGCTCGCGGCCAATCGAGGGCGTTGGCTTTACGGCCATGCGCCACATGACGGGCGCGCCGGTCGAAATACCGCCCAGGATGCCGCCGGCGTTGTTGGACTCAACCTCGATCTCGCCGGTCTCGGCGTCGATGCGATACGGATCGTTGTTCTCGCTGCCGCGCATGGCGGCCACGGCAAAGCCCATGCCAAACTCCACGCCCTTTACGGCGGGAATGCCAAACGCGATTTGCGCGATGCGGTTCTCGATGCCGTCGAACATGGGGTCGCCGATGCCCGCGGGAAGCCCGTAAATGCCGCACTCCACGATGCCGCCGATGCTGTCGAGCTCGTCGCGCGCGGCAAGAATCTCCTCGCGCATGCGGCCGGCTGCGGCGGCGTCAATGCACGGCAGATCGTTCGTAAGGATTGCCTTGCGGTCGGCCTCGCGATAGACCATATCGTCCATCGGCAGGTCGGAGATGCCGCCGATCTGCGCGACGTGCGCCATGACCTGAATGCCGCGGGCCTCAAGTGCCTGCAGCGCAATGCCGCCGGCGATGCATAAGGGGGCCGTTAGGCGGCCGGAAAAATGCCCGCCACCAGCGACATCGTGCATGTTGTGATACTTCACGCGCGCAGGGAAGTCCGCATGTCCGGGACGGGGCTTGCGGCGCAGCTCGGTGTAATCATTGGAGCGCGTGTTGGTGTTCTCGATAATCGCGGCGATGGGCGCGCCGGTGGTATGTCCATCGATCACACCGGCGATGATATGCGCTGCGTCGGCCTCGCGGCGTTTGGTTGCGGTCTCGTCGCGGCCGGGGGCGCGACGGTCGAGGAAGGCCTGCAGCTTCTCCTGGTCCACGGCGATGCCCGCCGGGATGCCATCGAGCGAGCAGCCGATAGCGGGGGAGTGCGATTGGCCGAAGATGCTTAAGTGCAAGACGTTGCCAAAGGTCGAGGACATGCTATTCCTCCTCGAGTGTGACCTTGCCGCCCAGCAGGCGGTAGTGGTCGAAAAAATCGGGATAGGACTTGTTGACGGCCTCGGCGCCGTGGATCACGACCTCGCCGGTGGCACGGCTCGCGGCGATGGCGGCCATCATGGCGATGCGGTGGTCGTTGTGCGAATCGACCTCGCCGCCGGTAAAGGCATCGACGCCCTTGATGATGAGGTCGTCGCCGGCAATACGCACCTGCGCGCCCAGCGCGGTGAGCTCGCGGGTGGTGGTGGCCAGGCGGTCGGATTCCTTGATACGCAGGCGGGCGCAATCGCGGATAAAGGTGCGGCCCTGTGCCAGCGAGGCCACGGCCGAGATAACGGGCACCAGGTCGGGAATGTCGTGGGCGCTCATCTCAAAGCCGGCGAGCTTGTCGGACTGCACGGTGGCGGCGTTGGTGGAGCGCACGATGCGGGCGCCAAAGCGCGAAAGCGCGGCAAGCACGTTGCGGTCGCCCTGTGCGGAGCTCAGGGACACGCCCTCGACGGTGATGGGGTCGGTGCCGATAGCGCCGGCACACAGCCAAAAGGCAGCGTTGGACCAGTCGCCCTCGACGGCCACGCTGCCGGGCGTGCGGTACGAGCCGCTGCTCACGCGGAAGTTCGTGACCTCGGGCTGGCCGTCCTTGGCCGGAATGCGCTCGACGTTGACCTCAACGCCAAAGGCCTTCATGGCCTGGATCGTTAGGTTGATGTAGGGGCGGCTCTCAATGAGGCCAGTCACCTGCACACAGGAGGGCTGGGCGAGCAACGGGGCTGCCAGCAGCAGGCCGGAGATATACTGCGAGCTTACGTTGCCCGGCAGCACAAAGGTGCCCGGGCGCATGCGTCCGCTTGTCTTGAGCGGAAAACCGCCCAGACCCTGTAGGTCGCAGCCGGCGGCAATGATCTCGTCCGAGAGCGGGGACAGCGGGCGTGCGCCTAGGCGGCCCTGTCCCACAAAGGTTGCCTCTGCCCCCAGCGCGCAGGCGACGGGCAGCATAAAGCGGAGCGTGGAGCCGCTCTCGCCGCAGTCGAGCGTGCCGCCGGCAAGGGCCTTGAGCAGGCCGAACTCAATGCTCTTCATGGTGGGGTGGACCTGGAAGCCGTCCTCGACGGTCTCGATGCGGGCGCCGAGCGCCGTGAGGCAGCGGACCGTGGCCTCAATATCGGCGCAGGTGGTGTTGCAGGTCACATGCGTCTCTCCGTTGGCAAGGGCAGCGCAGATGATGAGACGGTGCGCCATCGACTTGGACGCGATGGCGGGAACGGTGCCCTTAAGCGGGGACGGGGTGATGCGGGCTAGCATGCGGATGCGTCTCCCTTCTGGCCGAGGCCCTCGGCAATGAGTTCGTGGAAAGTGGAAAGCGGCGTGCGGTCGATGCTGCAGCGGCCAATGCCGTGCGGAATCACCAGGTCGATGGTGTCGCCCGCGCGCTTCTTGTCGTGGAGCGCCTCGGCAAAGACGGCATCGGCATTGAGGTCGCAGCGGGTCTTGAGGCCGTGGCGGGCGCAGAGCTCCTCAATACGGCCGGGCAGTGCAGCATCGCAAACGCCGTGCAGGGCCGCGGCGCGCGTGATGATGCCCATGCCGATCGACACGCAGTTGCCGTGTCCGAGCTCAAAGTGCTCGCAGGCCTCGACGGCGTGTCCGGCGCTGTGTCCAAAGTTGAGCAGCTTGCGCTGGTTGGTTTCGTGCTCGTCGACGACGACCACGGCGCGCTTGATGTCGATGTTGCGGGCGATGATGAGTGCTACGCGGGCCACATCGCGGTTGAGCAGCTCCAGCGTGAGCGGGGTCTTCTCCAGCTTGGCGAAAAGCTCCGGGTCGGCGATCACGGCGTGCTTGACGACCTCGCCGCAGCCGTCGGCGAACTGCTCGGGCGTGAGGGTGGCCAGGCACCCCACGTCGGCGATAACCACGCTCGGCTGCCAAAAGGCGCCGGCCAAGTTCTTGCCGGCAGCCAGGTCGATGGCGGTCTTGCCGCCCACCGACGAATCCACCATGGCGAGCAGGCTCGTCGGGATCTGCACAAACTTGCAGCCGCGCATGTAGGTCGCGGCCACAAAGCCCGCCACATCGCCCACGACGCCGCCCCCGAGTGCCACGATCACGTCGGAGCGCGAAAGCTCGTGCTCGGCCACAAACTCCAAAATGGCAACATAGGTTTCGGCGCGCTTATGGGCCTCGCCGGCCTCGAAGGTGCAGATGCTCACCTCGTAGCCTGATGCCTCCAGGCTCTGCTTAACGGGCATCTGGTAGAGCGGGCCTACGTTGGTGTCCGTCACGATGACGGCCTTGGTGCCGCCGGCAGTGGCGCGCACGAGCGGTCCCGCCTGCTCCAGCAAAAACGTGCCAACATGCACCTGGTAGGGGCGTGCGGTGTCGATATCGATGGTAATCGCCATAAGCTTCGGTCCTTTCGACCTGGCGTGATAGGTGGTCTAGTGGGAGGCCTCGTCGTCGAGTGCGCGCTTAATGCGGTCGCCCTCGGCAAGGAGATTCTCCAGATAGCGCTGGTCGCGGTTCTTGAGCGCACGGCTGTAGGCGCCAAGCGACTCGATCAGATGGTCGATCTCGAAGGCGAGCGCGTCGGCGTCGTCGATCATGAGCTCGGACCACATTTGCGGGTTGAGGTGCGCCACGCGGGTGAGATCGCGGTAGCTACCGGCCGAAAAGCCGTGGTGGACCTGGGCGGTGGGGCTTTTGACGTAGGCGTTGGATACCACGTGCGCAAGCTGGCTCGTGAAGGCGATGACGCGGTCGTGCTCGGCGGCGCTGGTCACGCTGAACTTGCCAAAGCCCAAGGGGCGCACCATCTCGCGCACCTGGCCCAAAAGCTCCAGCTTGAGCGCATCGTCTACCGCGGGCGGTACGAGCACCAGCGGGGCGCCCTGGAACAGGTCGGCACGAGAGTTAGCGTAGCCCGAGAACTGGGTGCCCGCCATGGGGTGCGCGCCCACAAAGTAAAAGCCGTGCTCGCGGGCAAGCTCAAAGGCACGTTCGCACACGATGCCCTTGACGCCCACCGTGTCGATCACCACGGGGCCCATGATGGCGTCGGTGTCGGTGGCGTCGGCGAGCGCCTTGGCGTGCGTCTCGAGCCACTCGATGCATGCCTCGGGGTAGCAAGCCAGGACGATGATGTCGCATTCGCCGAGTGTCTTGTCGTTGAGCTCTCCGGCGACAGTGCCCATGCTGGCGGCCGTCATGACATCGTCATCGGGGTCCCAGGCCAGCACGCGGACGCCCGCCTGTGCATAGCCGCGGGCAAAGCTACCGCCGATGAGGCCAAGGCCGACGATGCCGGCGCACTTGGGGCCGCCCTGGTTAACGCGCGCGTTTCTCACCGTACCCATGGGCTACTCCATGGTCTCTTGGCAGACAACCTCGCGGATGGCTCGGATGCGGCGCATGGTGTCGTCGAACTGATCGGGGGTGAGGGCCTGGGCGCCGTCGGACCAGGCGCGGCTCGGCTCGTCGTGGACCTCGATCTCCAGGCCGTTGGCACCGCAGGCGGTCGCGGCGAGCGCCATGGGCTCGACGTAGCGGGTGTAGCCGGTGGCGTGGCTGGGGTCGGCGACGACGGGCAGGTGCGACAGGTGGTGCAGCACCGGCACGGCGTTAAGGTCGAAGGTGTTGCGGGTGCGGGTCTCGAAGGTGCGGATACCGCGCTCGCACAGGATGACGTTGTCGTTGCCCTCGCTCATGATGTACTCGGCTGCCATAAGCAGCTCGTCGATCGTGCCGGACATGCCGCGCTTGAGCAGAATCGGGGTTTGGGTCTTGCCGACCTCCTTGAGCAGGGGGAAGTTCTGGGCGTTGCGGGCGCCGATCTGCATGACGTCAATCTTCTTGTCCAAGAAGACCTGCACGTCGCGTGGATCCATGATCTCGGTGACGATCGGCATGTCGAGCTCGGCAGACGCCTCGCACAGCAGGTCGAGGCCGGCGGGGCCCATGCCCTGGTAGGCGTAGGGGGAGGTGCGGGGCTTGTAGGCACCGCCGCGCAGCATCGTGGCGCCGGCGGCCTTCACGCGGCGTGCGATGCGGATGAGGTTCTCGCCCTCGACGGAGCAGGGACCGGCGATGACCTGGAACTGGTCGCCGCCGATCTTGACGCCGTGACCGCAGTCGATGACGGAGTCCTCGGGGTGGAACTTGCGGTTGGCGCGCTTGAACGGCTCGGAGACGCGCTGCACGCGCTCGACGACATCCATGGACTCGAGCAGGAACGGGTCGATCTTGGTCGTATCGCCCACCAGGCCGATAATCGTCTCATTCTCGCCGCGCGAGACATCGGTCTTCAGGCCCTTTTTCTCAATCCAGCTGACGATATGGCCGACGGCCTCGTCGCTGGCGCTCTGCTTTAAAATTGCAATCATGGTGTGCCTCTCACCTCGATGGATAACTTTTGCAAAAACGGCCCGCATCGCGAGCCGTGTATATATGGTGCATGAGAGTTTATACTATCTGACTCGCTTTTGCCTTCTAAAGTGGGCCGTTGCGCCGCGTCTTCCTCGGAATTGCAAAGCTTTTTCTTTTATTTTGATAGCCCGTGGTGCACTTGGGTATAATGCCAAACGTTGGCCCTATTAGCTCAGGGGATTAGAGCGTCTGCCTCCGGAGCAGAAGGCCGTTGGTTCGAATCCAACATGGGGCACCATTCCAATTTTGCTCGAACCCGCTGGATGTCCAATCTGGCGGGTTCGCCCTTTTTGTCGTAGTTCAGCGTGACCAGTATCTCGTCCTCCGAGACGACAGCCTGCCACACGAACGCCTTCAGCAGCGTCGCGTCGTCGAGCGCCGTCCCGCACTGCAGGAAGTCGGCGAAGCGCTCCGGGTCTATCCGCTCGTCCGTGATGGCCTCGAGGTCGTACCTAGCGCGCGCCTGCTGCTCCTCGAGCTCGGCTATGCGCTCGTTCACGCCCGGTGCTATCACGCCCTGCTCGATGGCGTTGAGGATGTTCCTCAGGCCCCTCTCCGCAGCCCTGAGCGAGTCCTCGGCCTGCCTGCGGCGAGCCCGCACCTCGACCGTGTCCGCGCGCTCCGCCACCATGTCGGCTATCTGCAGCGCCTCGCCGCGGTCGCCGAGCAGCCCGCGCAGCGCCGAGGCTATGGAGCCCTCGAGCTCCTCGCGCCTGATGTTGCGGACGCACGACCCCGGGCAGCTGTAGTACTCGTACTTCACGTTGTTGCGGCCCCTGCCGCTCACGCCCTGCAGGTTCCTGCCGCATTCCGAGCACAGCGCCGTCCCCGCGAGGGCGAAGTCGCCCCAGTTCTCGCTCGAGCGCTGCTTGCGGCACTTGATTCCCTGGACCTCCATGAACGTCACCTCGTCCACTATCGCCGGCATCCCGCCCTCGCGGACGATGCCTCCCCACTCGTACCTTCCCGTGTACCTGCGGTCGCGCAGCATCTGCTGCACCATCGCCTGGCCGCACGGGTTGCCCTTGCGCGTCCTGAGGCCGCGCCGCGCGAACTCGCGCGCTATCGCGTTCATGGACATGCGCTCAAGCCTCAGCGCGAAGGCCTCGCGCACCCACGCCGCCTGCGCCTCGTCGACCTCGTACTCGTCGTCCTCGTTCCTGCGGTAGCCGAAGATGCGCACGCCGTTGGTCTTGCACTTGAGGGCGTTGCCCTCCATGCCGCGCTTGGTCCTGATGGCGGTCTTCCTCGACTCGCAGGCGGCGAGCCCCTCGAGCAGCTTCTCGTAGATGATGCCCTCCGGGCTGTCGGGTATCTGCTCGAGCGCCGAGACCAGCTTGACGCCGTGCGTGGCGAGCTCTCGCTTGTATATCGGCGCGTCGTACTCGCCGCGGCTGAAGCGGTCCATCATGTAGACGAGGACGATCTCGCTCTCGCCGGCGTTGGCTATCATCCGCTGGAACTCGGGGCGGTCGTCGGTGCGCCCCGACACGGCGCGGTCGCAGTACTCCGCCGCGACCTCGTAGCCCTCGCGCGCGCACCACTCGCGGCAGACGCGCAGCTGGTCCTCGATCGAGGCCTCGCGCTGCCTGTTGCACGAGAATCTCGCGTATATCACTGCCCTCTTTGGCATAATGTGTATGTCACCCTTCCTTCAAGTTGAGTTTGCATGGGTGCACTGGTTGGATGCCCCGTCGGCTAAAGCGGTACCAGCGCTGCCGACGGGGCTCTTTTATCTTCCGAGATAGACAACGGTCACCCTCCATATGGGAGAGCCGTCGTGACCTTCGCGCTTTTGGCAGCAGGCGAAATAGGGGCGTTCGCCGGCATGCTCGGCGAGGGTCTTGTAGTGCACGCACCTCGCGCTGACATCGGCCGCCATCGCCCCGTTCACAAAGACGGCGACATGCGGTTTCGCCTTTGACCCGCGAGGAGTCGGGATCAGCTCCGTGGAGACCTCGACCGGAAATATCCCGCTTTTTCTCCTGCCGGCCCACTTGTCATCCTCGATGTAGACACAGTCTCCGTCCACGCCCACCGGCAGTTCTCGCCCGCACATCTTAGACAGCCATCGCGCCGTTTGCACCTTGGATGTCGCCGCCTCGCATTCCTCATCGTGCCGTTTGTCAAATGCGACGAATCTGCCAAGCCCCTCGCAGGCATCGACCCAGGCGAAGATTTCATCTGGGTCGGGAATGGTCATGATGACGTCGGGAACGCCCGGTGCGTACCACCCGACCATCCTGCACCTTACAGTGACGCCCGTGCCGCTACGCACTATCTTCGAGAGCGTCTGCCCGAGAGCCGAAGTTGCCCCGAATACCATACCCCTGTATGCCAGCGCCACCCCGTTATCGGACGTGTCCCATGTGCCACCGGTCAGCGCGCTGGTCAGCACAAGCGGCTCCGTCACGATGTCTGCGCCGAAATACTCACCGATCTTGATGCCGCTCAGCGGTTCGCCGTAGTACACGTAGACCTGGCGTTCGCAGTCACCGGAAAGTGCCACGTTGTTTTCGTAACTCATCGGGATGAATGCCGGCGGAGTTGGCACCGCCGGCTCAGGATATTTACCTGACGGCTTTTTAGCTACGATGCCGGCCGCCCTCAGTATGTTTCCAAACAATCCCATGGGTCACTCCTCAAACGTTTTCTTAGCCATTTCATCAAGCGATACTCCCAGCGCGTCCGCTATGGCCTTCGCTTTTCCAAGTGTGGGCTCCTTGGCTCGTCCACTAAGGAGCGCGGAGATCGTTGAGCGCGGGGAACCGATTTTGCTGGCCAATTCTGCCGGCGACATATCCTTTTTGTCGAGGTAAAAAGCAAGTACGTAGCGGTATTCCATGGCCTCCCCTAACAGTCCAAATATTTACACGTACAAAGTATTGCACTGTGCAAAGTTCTGTACAATACTGTCTCCAGTACAAAGTTTTGTACAGGAGGAAAGGAGAGAAATGAACCTGTCTGAAAAGGTCGGTGAGTACGCCGAAAAGAACAACGAGACCCGCGATTCAATCGCGGACAAGCTCGGCATCAGCCGCTCGTCGTTCTTCAACAAGGTGCGAGGCTCATACGAGTTCAGCCTATCTGAAGCCTACAAGCTGTCGCGCCTGCTCGGGGTATCGCTTGATGAGCTTCACGAGCTGACGGTGTCCTAAATGGACGCCAAAGAACACGATGAGAAGCCCAAGACCACGCGCGAGATAGCGCTCGACACCATGTGCTCGACGCTTCGGACGGCGTACCGGGAATGGGAGAGGAAGGAGGGGAGCAAGAGACAGTGAGGCCATGGTCGACACGTGAGATCCGGTACCTGAGGGAGCACGCCGGCGACGGCGCCAAGGAGATAGCCAAGGCGCTCGGGAGGACTACCGAGGCCGTGAAGCTCCAGGCGAGGAAGTGCGGCATATCGCTCCGGATGCGCTGGATGTGCCCAAAGTGCGGGCGTATGACGTTCAAGCCGCTCAACAAGGCGAACGGATGGTGTGCGGAGTGCACGAAGGAGGGCCACGTGGCAGACCTCAGGGAGCAGGCCAGCGCGATGCGCGAGGAGACTGCGAGGTCTAAGCGGAACGATCGCGAGCGGCAGAGGTGCTACAGCGCCAAGAGCCGCGCGAAAAAGTCCCAAAAATAAAGACCCTAAAAAGCACCCTAGCCCTGACCTGCGGAAACATCAGAAGGGAACACAAGATGTACACATACAAAGAAGCGAGCGCCCCCAGCTACCAACTTGTGAGCACTCGCCTAAACAGCCCCAGACATGAGGCTCAGACCATCATAGCACCCAAGCCATACCGACCGACCGTCCGCGAGCAGCTCGACTCCGATGCGTTCAGGGCGGGGGCCATGGTCGGCTTCATCGCCGCCGCGGTCCTGTTCGCGGCGGTCCTGACCGTCTTCGTCCTCCCGACGATGGACGGCGCGGTCCAGGCTGCCAAGGCCGCATGCGCTGCGGGAGCCGTCAATGCGTAACGACGAGAGGTACCGCCAGAAGCCGATGAGCAACCAGCTCGAGATATTCGGCCTCGGCGCGGACGGCGAGCAGGACATGGCGGATGCGCGCGCATGGATAGGCGAGCACCCGCGGGCGTGGGACTTCATGGTCGAGCAGGCCACCCGCCTCAACCGCAAGGGCTACGTCTCGATCAACTACCTCATCCACATGGTGCGCAACGAGCTGCACGTCGGTGTGAAGAACGGCCTCGCGCCGAGCCTCGCCCGCATCATGGAGGCGCGCTACCCGCACCTGAGGCACGCATTCAACAAGCACCGCTCCAAGAGCGACGGTTTCGTCGATGAGTAGGAGCAGGAGGACCGCCAAGGACGCGGGCACGAGGTTCGAGCGCCTGGTCGCCGACTACCTCGCCGGGAGGCTGGGGGCCGACATCGACAGGCAGGTCAAGACCGGCTCGCACGACACGGGCGACATCCGCGGCGTGTCGATGGCCGGGCGGGGTATCGCGATCGAGTGCAAGGACTACCAGGGGAGGCACGAGCTGCCCAAGTGGCTGCGCGAGGCGGAAACCGAGCGCAGGAACCGCGGGGCGGACTACGGCGTGGTCGTCTGGAAGCGCCGAGGCACCGCCATCCCGGGCGAGCAGTTCGTGACCATGACATTGGAGACGTTCGCGGCGATGCTCGCGGGCGCAGACAGGGAGGAATAGCAATGGAGAGCACAAACATACCGGTGGAGATCGAGGCCAAGTTCAAGCAGGCCACCGTGAAGGGCGGCGTCGCCGTCCTGCAGTTCGAGGTCGACACGGAGGACAGCGCGGCGTTCGACGCCATCCGCAAGAGCGGCGAGGAGGTCTGGCTGTCCATCCAGAGCAAGCAGCCCCAGATCCTGTTCGTGAGCCACGACGGGGAGGTGACCGAGTGATGGAGGACTACAAGGGGATGTTCGCCGAGCTGGCCGACCTCGCCACGGAGGAGCAGGCGATGTTCACCATCTCGGTCATAACGAAGTCCGACGAGGCGTTCGACAAGTTCATGGACGCGCGCGAGAGGCTCGCCAAGTGGATCGTCGAGCACGCCGCCGTCATCGACGAGGCGCTAACCGAGAGGAAGTACAACCGGATGCTCAACGAGGAGGTCAGGTAATGGCTGGGGAGAACGGGGCCGAGGAGGTCATCGCCGAGGTCATCGAGGAGCAAGAGGCGTCCGACCTCGTCGTCACGTACTCGCCGTCCGTCATCAGCGCCAACTTTGACGCGCTGGAGGCCCACGTCCGCGCGAAGGTCGCGGACTACGAGGGCGCCAAGTACGACTTGACCAAGGACGACTCCATCAAGGAGGCGAAGCACGACCGCTCCTACCTCAACGGGCTCAAGTCCGAGATAGAGGAGCGCCGAAAGGCCGTGAAGCGCGAGTACAACAAGCCGCTCGCCGCCTTCGAGAAGCGCTGCAAGGAGATCACGTCCATCATCGACGGCGCGTCGGACGGCATCAAGGCGCAGCTCGACGAGGCGGATGAGAGGCGCAAGGCGGGCGCGAGGGCCGCACTCGAGGCCCACTACAGGGAGTTCGCGGAGCTCCTCTCGCCGGTCGTGCCCTACGAGCGCCTGCACGACGACAGATGGCTCAACAAGTCGTTCGGCGAGGCGAAGGCCAAGAAGGCCCTCGAGGACAAGGTCTCAGCCGTCGCGCGCGACTGGGACACGCTCAAGGCGCAGCGCGACTCCATGGCCCACTACGAGGTCGCCGAGCGCGAGCTGTTCCGCACGCTCGACCTGGGTTCGGCGCTCAACGCCGCCCGCGCCGCCGACGATGAGGACGCCCGCATCGCCGCCATGCGCGAGGCGGTCGAGTCCAAGCCCGCGCCGCGCCCCGCGCCGAGGCGCCAGGCGGAACCCGCCGCCGCGGCGCGCCCCGAGCTGTCCTGCGCGTGGACGGTCGAGATCCCGTTCGCGACCCGCTCGCAGATGGAGCTGCTCGCCGCGGCGCTGCGCGAGCGAGGCATCACCGGCACCATCAAGTGCAAGGGGGTGCGCTAGATGGCCGACGAGAAGATGACGCTCTCCCAGGCGATAGCCAAGGTGCAGCGCTCCGTGACCGTCCCCAAGGCGCGCTACAACGCGTTCGGGAAGTTCAGCTACCGCTCGTTCGAGGACATCGTCGCCGCGCTCAAGGAGCCCTGCAAGGAGGCCGGCGTGGCGTTCACGCTCCAGGACGGCATCTGCAAGGTGGGCGAGCGTTACTACGTCGAGGCCACGTGCACCCTGTTCTTTGTGGACGGGCACGGCGAGAAGAAGGAGTTCAAGGCCTACGCCCGCGAGGCGGAGCACAAGAGCGGCTCCGACGACGCGCAGGTGACCGGGATGGCGTCGAGCTACGCGCGCAAGTACGCGCTGTGCGGCCTGTTCGCCATCGACGGGCAGAGCGACCCGGACGCGCTCTCGGACAGGCCCGAGAAGGAGCCGCCCGAGAGCGGCGGGTTCACGGCGAAGTGCAAGGCCTGCGGCACGGCCTACACCTTCGAGTCGAAAGAGCAGTACGAGGAGTTCAAGAGGCACCCCGGCTGCTGCGCCACGCCGACGTGGCGCGTCCTGTAGGCCATGCAGGACATGTACGCGCAGCGCGAGGAGCTGTTCGGGCGCCTCATGGCGGAGCTGGACACGCTCAGGCGGACGGGCCAGCAGTACGCCGAGAACGAGGCGGACTACCGAAAGGCGCTGCGCATCGCCATCCTCGAGGAGCGCTCCAAGGGCACGCCGGTGACCATCATCGGCGACCTGTGCCGGGGGCGCGAGGAGATAGCCGAGAAGAAGCAGCTGCGCGACTGCGCGGAGGCGCTCTACAAGGCCTCATCCGAGGCGATCATGGCGCTGAAGCTGCGAATCAAGACCGTGGACGCCGACATCCAGAGGACATGGACGAGCGGCGGAGAGGAGATATACAGATGAGCATCAACAGAGTGGTAGTGTCGGGCAACCTGACCCGAGACCCCGAGCTGCGCGCAACGCCGGGCGGCATGCAGGTGCTGGGCTTCGGCGTGGCCGTCAACGACCGCCGCCGCAACCAGCAGACGGGGGAGTGGGAGGACTATCCCAACTTCATCGACTGCACCATGTTCGGCAACCGCGCCGAGGCGCTCTCGCGCATCCTGCGCAAGGGCATGAAGGTCGCCATCGAGGGGAAGCTGCGCTACAGCTCCTGGGAGGACAAGAACGGGGGCGGAAGGCGCTCAAAGGTCGAGATCATCCCCGACGAGGTCGTGCTCATGAGCCAGAACCCCAACGGGCAGCAGACACAGCAGTACGCGCCGCAGGGCTACCAGCAGCAGGCGTACCCGCCGCAGCCCGCCCCGCGGGCATACGCCCCGCAGCCGGCGCCGCGGCAGCCCGCGCCGCAATGGAACGCCCAGCAGGCCTACCAGCAGGCACCGCAGGCCGCGCCCCAGCAGGCACCCGCCCAGCAGCAGCTGGACGTGTACGACGAGGACATCCCGTTCTGATGGGGCGCGTACCCGACATCTTCCGCGACCACTGGGAGGCGGCCCTTTTCGCCGCCTCCTTCTCCGCGGGTTTCCTGTTCTTCTCTTCGCTTCTATGGGGGTGGTTCTGATGGCATTCACCGTGTTCGACAGCTTCGCCGAGGTCTACGACGACTTCGACGAGAGCGACCCCGAGGACATGCGCGACCGCGCGGTGCTCGCCGACGCGATCATGATGTACGGCCTGCACGGAGTCGAACCCGACCTCCCGAAGCACCTCCGCCGCGTCTTCAAGGCCATGAAGAACGCCATCGACAACTCCAAGGACGCGCGCGGCAGGGGCGGCAAGGGCGGCCGCCCGCGTAAGAAACCAGTTTCAGACAAACCCGAAACCGAGGTTTCCGAAAGTGAAAACCTAGGTTTTCCAAACGTGAAACCAGTTTCAGTCAAACCCGAAACGCAGGTTTCGGAAAGTGAAAACCCTAACCTAACCTACCCTAGCCTGTCCTGTCCTGAACTGGATTGTGCTGAGCTGTCCTGTGATGGGGGCGATGCCCCCGCCGCGCCGCCCGAGTTCGAGCCGCCGTCGCTGGAGGAGGCCCGCGGGTACTTCGGCGCCAACTGCCTGAGCGGCGACCCGGACGCCTTCTGGGCCTTTTTCGAGTCGCAGGGCTGGGTCAAGAGCAACGGCCAGCCGGTGAGCAACTGGGGCGCCCTGGCGCTCGACTGGTCAAGGCGCCAGAAGCGCATCGACGCCGACGACCGGGCGAGGGGCAAGCCCACCGCCTCGGAGGTCGAGGCCGCGACGTTCAGGCCGACCAGGACGCCCGAGGAGGCGCTGGCCGAGCAGGAGCGCCGTTGGGCGTCCGAGCACCCGGGCATCGACCCGGCCAAGGTCGAGGCCCCGAGGGGCACGACCGCGAGCAGGGACCGGTTCGGGCTGTACCAGGACGCGCAGAGGCTGCTTGCCGCACGCGCCGCGTGCGAGAGGAGGCTCTCATGATTCTTGACGCGGGCCTGCTGAGGGGATGGCCGAAGGAGCGCGCCGAGCTGTACGGCAAGCCCCACCTCGGGGCGAGGTACACGCACGACACGGCATACGAGCCGACGCAGGCCCGGTGCGCGGTGTGCGGCAGGCGCGCCTCCAACTGCCACCACGTCGCCCGCAGGTCGTGGGGGAAGACGTTCAGGCTCGTCACGCCCAACGGGGTGTGGGAGCTGCGCAGCCCGCTGTTCGCCCTGTGCGGCTCCGGCACGACCGGGTGCCACGGGAAGTTCCACGACGGCGGACTGCACGCCGAGTGGGTGTGGCACACCGGGGCGGCCGAGGAGGCATGGTGGTCCGGCACGCTGCTCAGGGAGTACCCGCCGCACAGCCCCGACCTCTACATGTTCGGCTACTGGGTCATCACCGACCGATACGGAAACGAGATCATCCGAGAGGTGAAATGACGATGGAGATCAACAACTGCGAGTAGTACGTGCTCGCCGAGCTTGACTGTGAGCAGCGCCGCAACGAGCGCCTCGCGGAGGAGAACGACAGGCTGGCAAAGCGGCTCGACGCCATGACAAAGAGGGCGAACGGCTACAGACGGATCATCAACCGCCCCAAGACACCCATCGAGGCGCTCGCGGACAGGGTCATGCGCGAGGAGATGCTGACCCGCTTCACCTACGCCGAGGTCACGGACGTCAAGAGCGCGTTCAGCGGCAGGCTGCTCGGCTTCGACGAATGGTGCCACGATGCGATGCGATATGTGGCGCTGGCGGACGACGTCGGCGAGGAGGAGCTCACCCGGTTCATGCGCCGGGACCTCAAGAGGATCTATGACGAGAAGGTGGCCGAATGTTCCAAGTAGTGGGGCCGCCGCGCCCGGCAAGGGCGAAGGGACAGGCCGATGAATGACGAGAGGGCCGTCGCCGCCGCCATCCACGCCGGGCTCCAGAGCGACGACGTGACCGACCTGTACACGGGCGACTGCAGGGGCTGCGGCGAGTGCTGCTCGCGGTTCCTGCCGGTGAGCCCGTTCGACCGGGTGCGCCTCGAGGTGTACGTGCGCCGGAACGGAATCCAGCCCGCCGAGCCCAGGGTGGAGTACGACCTGCTGTGCCCGTACCTGACGGATGCGCGTGAGTGCGCGGTATACGCCGCGCGGCCCGAGATCTGCCGCGCCTACCGGTGCGACAGGCACAAGAGGGGCGAGCTGGGTATGTTCTTCGGCGCGGAGTGCGCCGAGGTGACCGACATGCGCGCGCTCGCGGAATCAATGGCCCGCGATGTCTATGAATGCGAATAGGAACCGAATGGAAGGAATACCGATGACCGACGAGAAGAAGGCCGACGAGACGTCCGAGGCGCCATACCCCGGGACGCTTAGCTGGGCGGCGACGCGGTTGCTGGAGGCAATCGGCGATGCCGCGAATGCCGTCGCCGAGATGCTGTGGGAGAGCATCTCCCGCGTGTTCCGAGACGCCCGCCGTCTCATGAGGAAGCTCGCGAAGGCGCTCGACCCGAAGTGGCGGCGCCGTCGCCGTCGCGCACTCGCCCGCTCGCGCCGCAACAACCTGTACCTGAAGAGTATCGGGAGGTGCCGGTGATGGGCGGCAAGTACAGGAAGGAGCAGGGGAATGGCTAGGAACGTCTACGGCGGCTACTGCCGCGAGTGCGGCAGGTGGACGCCTCCCGGGTTCGGGCACTTCGAGCGCTATCGCGGCGGCTGGCGCGTCCACTGCGTCGAATGCGCGAGCGGGCGGAAGTTGCCGCCCGAGGGAGACCAGGCGGCGCAGGACATACGGCGCCACGTAAAGAACATGGTAAACGACGGAAGGTACGGGAAGAGGGGATGCAGATGACGGGAGACGAGAGGCCGGACATCTACGCGGACGGGCTCCGGGAGGAGCGCTGCGAGAACTGCTCGCACTGCTGCGCGACGGTGCTGCGCACCGTCCACGGCGTGGAGCGCACGGAGTACGAGTGCGAACGCAGGCCCGAGTTCGTGCACCGCACGCAGGCCGAGGCCATATGCAACTACTGGGAGGCGCGATGAGCGTAATCGACTGGAACGGGGAGGCCCGGAACATCCTCAAGGCCGCGAGGGCCGTCGGCTACCTCGAGGGCATGTACGACGTGGCCGTCGTCAGGAAGTGGGTGGCGTAGATGCGCGTCCTAATCGCCTGCGAGGAGTCACAGCGCGTGGCGCTCGAGTTTCGCAAAATGGGACACGAGGCTTACAGCTGCGACCTTGAGGAAGCGGGGGGGGGGTCACGACCTCATGCACCTCAACGTCGACGCCCTCCAGATGCTCAAGCTCAAGTGGGACCTGGTGATCGCGCACCCGCCATGCACGTACCTCACCGTCACCGGCAACCGCTGGTTCGACGAGGGGAAGTACGGCGACAGAGCGCGCGAGCGCAAGGCTGACCGCGAGGCCGCCGTCGAGTTCTTCATGGCGTTCGCCGAGTGCAATGCACCGCACGTCGCAATCGAGAACCCCGTCGGCTGCATGAGTACCAGATGGCGCAAGCCAGATCAGATCGTGCAGCCGTACATGTTCGGCGACCCGTACGAAAAAAAGAGGTGCCTGTGGCTGAAGGGACTCGATCCGCTCAAACCGACTGATGAGGTCGAGCCTGAGCCGCGCAAGGTATTCAAATCAGGCAACTCCATGCCTGCATGGTACGCAGATGCGTGGCATCTGCCGCCACACGAACGCGCCAAGGTTCGCAGCCGCACGTTCCCGGGCATCGCAAAGGCGATGGCCCGCCAGTGGTGCGAACAGATAGGGATGGATGGAGTTTAACGCCAGATAGGAGAAAACGATGATTCACTTACCAAAGGACGCCGAGGGGCGAGAGATTCCGCTGGGCACCAAGGTGATGTACGGCTACGGCGGCACGGCCCGAAACATCGTGTACTGGGTGTTCACGACCGATTCCGACCTTGAGAAAGAGTGGAGGAACTGCTGGCGCGCGGTCACGGACGCGGGCAGGAAACTCGATCCCGAGCTCATGTACCTTACCCAGCCCGATAGCTGGGAGAAGCTGGAAGAGGACTTGGACAGGTGCATTAAGGCGGATAGCCTTTGCGCGTACAGTCCGTCGGAAGAATGCTCCACGTGCGTCCTGCCAAGGGATAGTCAATGCCATTGCGATTCGCTGGCACTCAAGGCCATCCAGGAGCGCATCCGCAAGCTGAGAGGTGAGGACTGATGAATGGCTTTCCGATTCCAGGAGACTCGTGGACGCAACGTCCCTCCCGAGGCGGCTCGGAACGCATCAATCGACCTGTGGAACTGGAGGGCGAAATGAATGGGAAGACGTGCGGCACGTGCGCCAACTACGACGGGCGCGCCTGCAAGATTGACGGCTTCATCATGGGAAGTTACGAGGCCACCTGCGAATACTACTGCGCGAAGCGAGCCGGCCATCGAGCCATGACTACGGAATACGTTTTGGACGCCGAGAAGATCGCCCACTGGAGAACCGACAACCACGTGCCGCTCAAGCAGCTGGCGCGTGCGGCCGGCGTCAATCTCAGCAGCCTGGGCCATGCCATCCGCGACGGCAGGGAAGTGAAGATGAACCTGCTGCTCAATCTGGCGGAGGCGATGGGCGAAGACCCGCGCGACATCGTGAGGAAGAAGGTGGAGAGATGAGATTCGAGATCACGCAGACCCACGTCGTGGACATTCCCGACGAGGAGCTCGACGCGGACAGGCCGCTCGAGGAGATTCTGGAGGAGATAAAGGACGATGCGCACTGGTACGTCGAGATGTACGCGTGCGAGTCCTGGTGCGAGGAGGTGACCAGCATTGGACGGCAGTTGTGAGCCAGGCAGCGGCTACAACCTGCCTCCCGGATGCACCGACGCGGCAATCGACAGGCACTGCGGAGGCGGGCCGACGTGCGCCGAATGCACCAAGATGTACGAGTGCTGCTGTGACTACGGCATCTGCGAGGTGGAGTTCGACAACGCCTTCCGGCAGGAGTTCGACGGGGCGGACGCGGAGCCGAGCGACGTCGCCTACTGGGCGCTCCCATGGATAGCGAACCACATGAGGGACATGCAGGAGGCGGCGTGCGACATGTTCTGTGGCTGATGCCGCTGGCGGCGCTGCTGGCGTGGGCGGCGAGGTCCGCATGGGCGCTCGCCGTGGTTTTGACCGTTCTCGTGCGCATGGCGTGCGGGTGAGATTGGAGGATTGAATGGACGGGATCGTAAGGCTGGCCGGCAAGCTCATCGGGTGCCTCATCGTGACGGCACTCGTGCTGCTGTGCGCCGCCGCCGTCGTGTGGTGCTGGCAGGTGCTCGCGGGGCTGGTCGCATGAGCGCCGGCGAGAGGGTGGCGCAGCAGCTCCGCGACGCCGCGGCCTTGCTGGAGTCAATGGTGGACGACGTGGCGGGGGACATCGACGAGAGGTTCGTGCTGCCTCCCATAACGCTCACCATCAAGATAGGAAGCACCGACGAGACCCCGACCCTGTCGGTGAAGAAGGACTACCTCGCGAGGAAGCGCCTGGCATGACGTGGAGCTCCAACGGCAACGCCGAGCGCAAGCTCAAGGCGAGGCTCCGCGCCGAGGGCAGGCCGTGCCACATATGCGGCCAGCCCATAGACTACAGCCTGCCGCCCGGCACGCCGTGGAGCTTCGAGGCCGACCACGTGGTGCCGAGGGCGAGGGGCGGCGCGGTGCTTGACTACTCGAACCTCGACGCGGCGCACCGCATCTGCAACCAGAGGAAGGGCAAGCACATGCCTGGTGACGCGAAGCCCGTCGAGATAAGGCGCACGAGGCTGTTCTGAAGGCTCGAGATAACTGAATAGGCGAGGCTGAAAAGCCTAACTGGAGGCGCGGTCGTCGGCACGGCTGCGCCCCACTGCTTTTCCGGGGCGCTGAGCCGCCGATGGCGGGGGCATCGCCCCTCCCCGGGGTGCAAGGACACCCATGCTGCTCAGTGCCGATTTCCCCCCGCCCCATGACCCCAGGGCGGGGGTAGGCCGCGAATCTCACACGCATCGCACAATGCGGGCACGAGAAAGGAGGCCGTGATGCCGGAGATGCCGGAATCGGTCGCATCCGACGACTATCAATCGCATATCTGGGCGAGCGTAACCGCATCGGGGCGCTTCTCCGACGAGGACGCGCCGAACCTCGCGCTGCTGTGCTACTGGCACGCCGTGGCGAAGGCTGCGGAGGACGCGATGAGCAGGGGCAAGTCCGTGAAGGTGCTCGACCCCGTCGGCTACAAGCCAGTCAAGGCGAAGAACGGGCGGCACGCCATCATGGAGCGTCCGCACCCCGCCGTGTCCGTGCTCAAGCAGGCGACAGCCGAGATACGCGCGCTCAACGAGCTGCTCGGGCTGTCGCGCAAGGCGGTGCCCATCCAGGTGCAGCAGGCGCGTCCGCAGAGCGACGGCGCTAGGGTGCTGAGCCTCATGTTCGCCGACCGCGAGCGCAAGGCCAAGGCGGCGGGCGCCTGATGGAGCCCAGGCAGACGCCGACATACGAGGCCAACGTCCCGGAGGACCTCAGCGGCGACGGCGAGATGGCCTGCGAGCTCGCGACCGCCTACTTCGGCGACCCGCTGCCGTGGCAGCCGCACCTGCTCGACGCGATGCTGGCCCGCGACGCGCGCGACAAGTACCTGCTGCGCACGCTGGGCATCTCCATCCCGCGCCAGAACGGAAAGAGCTGGGTCGTGCGCGCCAGGTGCTTCTACGGCGCGCTCAACGGCGAGAAGATCCTGTACACCTGCCAGCACGGCGACACCTCCGACCAGATGTTCAAGGAGCTGTCCCAGCCATTCGAGGACGAGGACGAGACCGAGCTGCACGACCTCCTGCTCGCCGTGCGCAAGACGAACGGGCAGCAGGCCATCAGCCTCAAGAACGGCGGACTCATTCGCTTCACCACCCGCACCAACTCGCTGGCGCGAGGCAAGACCTACGACGTGCTCATCTACGACGAGGCGCAGGAGCTCACGGACACGCAGCAGGCGGCGTCCCTGCCTGCAATCTCGGCGAGCGCGATGCACAACCCGCAGACCATCTACCTCGGAACGCCGCCAGGCCCCGACAACGTCGGCACGGTGTTCCGCGACCTCCACGACGACGTGCACGACGGCGAGTCCGAGATGGCGTGGATCGAGTGGGGCGCGGACGAGATAGGCGACGTCCACGACGAGTCGAGATGGTACGAGTTCAACCCGTCCATGGGCACCGTGCTCAACTACGAGGCCGTCAAGGGCGAGTCCGAGCAGATGCAGCCCGACGTGTTCGCGCGCGAGCGTCTCGGATGGTGGGCGAAGACGGGAGGCTCGCTCCTCTACGCCCTGTCCTCCAAGAAGTGGGACGGGTGCCGGCGCGACTCAGCGCCCACCGGCGGAAAGCTCGCCTTCGGCGTGAAGTTCTCCGTGGACGGCTCCCGCGCCGCGGTGTCCTGGGCGCTCGCCGACAGGGACGGACCGTCCTACGTCGAGCTGTACGACGTGATGGGCGCTTCGGGCGGAACGGTCGCGATCTCGGACATGCTCCTGCGCAACCGAGACGAGATCGCGTGCGTCTGCATCGACGGCAAGTCCGGAGCGGACGCGCTCAAGCGGCGGATGCTCGACGGCGGCTTCAGCAAGTGCGCACTCGAGATGGGAACCCCGGCAATCGTGCAGGCTGCGGCGTCGATGCTCAAGGACGAGGTCGACTCGGGCACGCTCTCGCACATCGAGTCGCCGGCGCTCGACGACTCGGCGCGCAAGTCGCTCAAGCGCGACATCGGCAGGGACGGGTGGGGCTTCGAGGACGGTCCCGACTCCATCGCCGCCCCCATCGAGTCCGCATCGCTCGCCCTCTGGGCGGCGAGAACAACGAAACGAGACCCGCGAAGGGAACAGGAGGCCAGCTTCTGATGGCAGCAGTGAACATGGAACTGGCGGGGCAGGTAGCATCCGCCGCAGGCTTGGAGCCGGGCGACGCGGCGCTCGTCCGCGAGCTCATGACCGTCTGGCGCGAGCACCGCGCCAGCAATCTCGAGCGCGAGGACTACTACCTCGGGCACGTGTCGGTGAAGGACCTCGGCATCGCCATGCCGGCGAGCCTCGCCAAGAAGATCAACCCGCGCGTCGACTGGCCCCGCAAGGCCGTGCACGCCCTGGCGGACCGCTCCATCTTCAACGGTTACACGTGCGCGGACGAGCAGACGAGCAAGGCCCTCCGCGCCATCTGCGAGTCGAACCAGCTGGAGCGCCTCTACCGCAAGAACCTCATCGGCGAGCTGAAGCACTGCTGCGGCTTCTGGACCGTGACGGACGGCGGCGGCTACCCGGTCATCTCGGCATACCCCGCCACCGCGGCGGCGGCCCTGTGGGACGACGCTCGCAAGGCCATCAGGGCGGGCATCGTCGTGGCTGAGTCCAAGAAGATGCCCGGCGACACCGAGCGCGTGCCGACCGTGGTGCACCTGCTCACCGACGACAGCCTCGTGGTGCTCACGCGCGACGGCGGCTCGTGGGTAGCCGAGTACCGCGAGCACTCGATGGGGCGCTGCCTCATGGAGCCGATGGCACACGGCGCGACGCTCGAGCGCCCCTTCGGCACCTCGCGCATAAGCCGCTCCGTGATGAGCATCACCGACGACGCCATCCGGCAGCGCGCCCGAATGGAGGTCGCCGCCGAGGCCGCGACCCTGCCGCAGACTTGGCTACTGGGCACCTACAAGAAGATGCTCAACGACGGCAACAAGTACGACGCCTCGATGGGCGCGGTCAACGAGATCACGAAAGACCCGGACGGCGACAAGCCCACGGTCTGGCAGTCCGCGCAGCTCCAGATGGCACCGCTCACGGAGTACCTGCGCCAGCTCGCCTGCCAGATGTCGGCCGTGACCAACGTGCCGGTGAGCTTCTTCGGCGTGTCCAACGACAACCCGTCCTCCTCGGACGCTATCGCCGCGTCCCTGGAGCCCTTGGTCATCGACGCCAAGAACCTCAACCGCGACAACGGCACGGCGCTGCGCAACGTGGCCTACATGGCGCTCGCCGTGGCGAACGGCACCGATTTCGCCACCGAGCGCGACGCGGGGCATGAGATCAACCCGCGATTCCTGTCCCCGGCGTACCCGTCCACGGTGAGCCTGTCAGACGCGCTGCTCAAGCAGGTGCAGGCGCTCCCCAAGCTCGCCAACTCCACGGTCGCTTACGAGATGCTCGACTACACGGACGAGCAGATCCAACGCATCGAGTCGGATGCCAAGAAGGCGCAGGCGGGCGCGGCTATCGCATCGCTGTTCGAGCCGAAGGAGGGCGAGAATGGCGGCGGTGCCGACTAGCCTGCTGGACGAGCTGACCGATGAGGTGAACGCGCTGTCGGCAGACGCCCAGGCGAAGGTGAGGCCGGCGCTCGAGTCCCTGCTGTCGAGCTGGGAGCGCGGCGGTGGCGGCGATGTCGCCGCTCTCCGCGAGAGGGCCTACGAGACGATCGAGGCGGTGCTCGGGTACTACGCCGACACGTGCGCCGCCGCCAGGGCAGCCGAATACTACGACGCGGTCAGGGCGTCGCAGGGCTTCCCCGGGAAGTATCGGGCGGTCGCCGAGTCCATGCGAGACCCGGACGCCACGCTCGGCGCGGTGAGGTATTTCATCGGCAAGGTCGTCGAGGGCGCCCCCGAGGTGTTCGTCTCTCGGTGCGTCACGAGGGTCGACGAGGAGATCAGGCGCGCCGCCAACAGGTGCGTCGCCCACAACGCGCGCAAAGACCCGGCGAAGCCGTGGTACGCCCGCGTTCCCCGCGGCGAGACGTGCGGGTTCTGCCTCATGCTCGCGTCGTTCGGCTTCTACGCCAAGACCGAGGAGGCGGCCGAGCACTCGCACGCGCACTGCGACTGCCGAATCGTTCCCGGCTTCGACGGGGTGACTACGGTCAAGGGATACGACCCTGACGGGATGTACGAGAGGTATAACGACTGCCTGGCCGCGCTCGGAGGCCGCGACGGCATCGCCTCCGATTGGTACGCAATGCCGGAGGACGAACGCGAAGCGCTCGTGAGGCGCCACGGCAACAAGGAGGGGAAGGCGTACACCGCCTACCTCAACAACCGCGTCGCATCCGAGATAGAGCTGCGCGACCCGTCTTGGTACGCCGGCGGTGAGCATAAGGGCATAACGTTCACGGACGATGCGGTGAGGCGCGACAAGGTAAAGAGGTGGAGGGTAGACCCCGGAGAGAGGAGAACCGCGGAGAAGCTGGCGGCACTGGGCTACAAGACCGAGTTCTGGGAAGACGAAGTGCACCTGAAGAGCG
Organism: Collinsella aerofaciens; assembly: GCF_028206995.1. Taxonomy (GTDB): domain Bacteria; phylum Actinomycetota; class Coriobacteriia; order Coriobacteriales; family Coriobacteriaceae; genus Collinsella; species Collinsella aerofaciens_AQ. The sequence goes on from NZ_JAQLFL010000001.1 coordinate 305,211, forward strand.
AGAACGCGCAGGGAAAAACGACCGTAAGCCGCGCCGACCTGTCCACGGGCATCGAAATCAAGACCGTGTACACGTCGAAATCGGAGAACACGTTCAAGTCGCACATGAAGTCCGTGGCCAACAAGAACGGAGTGCGGTTCGCCGTCTTCGATGTCAGCGAGAACAAGTCGGTCACCGACAGCCAAGCCGAAGCGTGGATACGCAAGTACATGAAGAGGTATGGAATCTCTGAAGTGCGGATGCTGGGGCACGACGGGTCGCTCCAAACGATAAAAAAATAGGCGGGAGCTGCATGTCTCAATAGGTGAGTCAAACAGCTTCCGCCTGATCTCATCATACCGCATGGCCGCCCACGGGCGGCTTTTTTCATGCCGAAAAACGCCAAACAGGCCAAATCTCACGCCCGTAGGACACTGCCGCGCGACAGGGCCGCACGGCCCGAAACGTACATCTAAGGGGTTCGGCCGCACGGCTGGCCCGACGGGCCGCACGGTCCGGGAAAGGACGCGACATGGCAGTAGAGACCAACACGGAGCCCACGGGCGGTACGGAGCCGACCGGGGGCGAGGAGCCCGACTACAAGGCGCTCTACGAGGCCGAGAAGGCGCACTCCCGCAAGTGGGAGAAGCAGGCCAAGGCCAACAAGGGCGCGGCAAGCGCACTCGACGAGGCCAACCAGGCGAAGAAGACCGCCGACGAGAAGGTCGCGGAGCTCGAGAAGCGACTCGACGCCAAGGAGAAGGCCGAGGCGCGAGCCAAGACCGCCGCCAAGGTCGCGCAGGAGAAGGGAGTCCCCGCCGAGCTCATCGTCGGCGAGGACGAGGAGAGCATGGCCGAATGGTGCGACAAGATGCTCGCCGCCTTCAAGACAAAGCCCGCGCCGCGAGTGGAGAAGCCCGGCAGCTTCGACAAGGGCGGCAAGGACGGGGACGAGGCGCTGCGAGACTTCGCCAAGCGCCTCCTGAAGTAAGCCAAACCCGAAGAAAGGCACAGAAATGGCTGCAAACGACACCAAGAAAATCACGCTGCCGTCCAGCGTGGTCTCCACCATCATCGGCAAGGTGAAGGACACCTCCACCATCGCCACGCTGAGCCCCAGCACGCCGCAGAAGTTCGCCGACACGACCTATCTCGTGTTCAACCCGACCGCAGAGGCCGAGGTCGTCGCCGAGGGCGGCAAGAAGTCCGGCTCCGAGATCTCCACCGACCCCGTGGTCGCAAAGCGCGCCAAGATCGTCACGACCACGCGCGTCTCCGACGAGCTGAAGTGGGCCGACGAGGACAACCAGCTGGAGATCATCTCCAACATCATCGCCGACCAGACCGCCGCCGCGGGCCGCGCGCTCGACTACATCATCTACCACGCCATCAACCCCAAGACCGGCCTCGCCCTCAGCGGCTACACCGCCCTGACCGCGGACGAGAACGTCCACAGCGTCACCAAGACCGACTCCCCGGTCGACGACATCGACTCCCTCTCCGACGCCCTGCTCGACTACGGCATCAACGGAATCGCCATGAGCCGACAGTTCGCTTCCGAGCTGCGCAAGCTGCGCGTCCCGGCCACCGGACAGCGTCTGTACCCCGAGGTGCCGTTGTCCCTCAACGTGGGCAACCTCGACGGCATCCCCGCCTCCGTGTCCGGAACCGTGAACGGCCGCCTCGCAAAGACCCCGACCAAGGTCTCCGCCATCATGGGCGACTTCTCCGCCATCAAGTGGGGCATGGTCCGCGACATCACCGCCGAGGTCATCGAGTACGGCGACCCCGACAACACCGGTCAGGACCTGAAGGGCTACAACCAGATCGCCTACCGCACCGAGGCCGTGCTGGCCTACGCGGTACTCGACCCCAAGGCCTTCGCCGTCCTCAAGAGCGCCTAGGGGGTACCGAGATGGCTCATCTAGTCCAGAAGTTCATCGTGGAGGACGCGGACAAGGCGTCCAGCATCCTCCCGCAGCACGTCGCGTTCGTGTCCACCGACGGCAAGCCGCTCGTGCTGCCCAAGAAGGTCGCCAATCCCGGCGCCAGCCCGACCGTCGCGAAGGTCGTTCAGGCCCTCATCGACGCCGGGATCATGGAGGCCGAGTAGCCATGGCCGCGCTCGCCAGCGTGGACGACTACAGGGGCCGCTACGGCGAGCCCGCGGACGAGGCCCGCACCGGGGTGCTGCTGCAGGACGCATCCGACCTGATGCTAGCGGCATTCGAGGACCGAATCGGTGAGTACACCGAGGGGGCGTGCCCGGCATTCGACCGTGCCGCCACCGCCGTGTGCTGCCTACTCGTCAACCGCGTGCTCACGGCACCGTCCGCGATGGCGGGCGCCACGCAGTACAGCCAGGGGGCCGGAATCTACACCGCATCGGTGACCTACGGCTCGGCGCTCGGCGAGATGTACCTCGGGAAGAACGACCTCAGGCGCCTCGGCCTCACCGGTCAGGCGCTCGGGGCGCTCACGCCTTTGGAGAGGGGAGGGGTGACCGAATGATGTACCTCATATCCGGCGAGACCGTGACCGTGCGCTATGCGGCCCAGTCGTTCGACGAGCTGGGCGAGCCTACCGGCGAGACGGTGACCGAGACGGCGGTCGACAACGTCGTGGTCTGCCCCGGCGCGACCGCCGACCTCGACTCGACGCGCCCGAACGGCGTGACGGTCGCCTACACGCTCTGCTTCCCGAAGGGCGCGGATGTGGACCTCAAGGACGCGACCGTCACGGTGCGAGGTACCGACTACAAGGTTGTCGGCGACCCCAAGCGATACACAGCGGCCAATACGCCCGGCCCCTGGGACCTCACCTGCGAGGTGACCCGAACCGATGGCTAAGGCGAAGTGCGAGGTCAAGATCAAGTGGAAGGGCTGGAACCGCGGCGGATACGCCGAGGTCATGAACGGCGGGGGCGTGCAGGCCATGCTCGACCAGAAGGCAAACGCCGTCATCGCGTCCGCCAACGCATCGCTCGAGAAGAAGTCTGGCGACACGGGATACGTGTGTGACGTTATGGGCGGCTCCCTCGCCAAGGGGCGCTCGCTCCACACAGAGGGCGTCCACGCCTTCCGCAGCGAGAAGAAGCACAACCGCTTGCAGGCAATCTTCGGAGGTGACTGATGGACATCGAGAGGGTAGTGGCCCAGCGCCTTATGCGCGCGACCGGCATCAAGTGCGTGCCGGACGTTCCGCGCGAGAGACCAGATGAGTTCGTCCAGGTCACCCTCGCCGCCACGAGCGCGACACGGTTCATCCAGTCGCCGCACGTGCTCGCCACGTCGTGGGCGAAGACCCGCAGGCGCGCACGCGAGATCGCCGAGGCCGTCGAGCGGGCGTGCTCCGCCATCGAGGACGAGCCGAACGTGTTCTCCGCCGTGCCCGACGGCACGTACCGATGGGACGACCCCGACACGGGGACTCCCAGATACCAGACGAACATCAACCTGACCATCTGCGAATAAGGAGCAATCATGGCAGAAAGCAACAAGAACAACGTCGCCAACGTCTCCAGCGCCAAGGGAGTCAAGGGCGGCTACATCTTCACCGCTCCCGTCGGAACGGCGCTGCCGACCGACTACACGACCGCGCTGCCCGAGGCGTGGAAATGCCTCGGCTACATCAGCGAGGACGGCTACGTCGAGACGCTCGACACCGACTCCGAGGACATCAAGGACATGAACGGCGACCTCATGGCGTCGCCGCAGACCTCCCGCGTCGAGAGCGCGCAGCTCACGCTCGCCGAGATCAAGGCCGCGACCCTCAAGGTCATGTACGGCTCCGGCAACGTCAAGGACGAGGCTGGCATGATCACGGTCAAGCACAACGGCGACTCCACTGAGACGTGGCCCGCCGTGCTCGAGCTCGTGCTCAAGGACGGCCGCCGCTGGCGCAAGGTCGTGCCGCTCGCCCAGTCCTCCGAGCTGGACGACCTCACCCTCGCCGTTGGCGAGCTCGCTGCGCGCGCCCTCACGGTCAAGTACCTTACCGACGATGACGGCAACACCTGCTACGACTACATCCAGTCCACCGAGACCGCTGTCGCCAAGGCCGCCGAGACCGCGGAGGGCAAGTAATGACCGAGCTCACGTTCACCATCCCCGGCATCGACGGCGAGTTCACCGCCGACCTCGACGAGCTGCTCAGCTACAAGACCAACAAGCAGTTCGCCAAGAGCGAGACCGAGCCGGGCGGGATGTTCGAGGCCTTCGAGCGCGTCTTCGCTGGCCGCGACGAGGAGTACATGGAGCGCCTCGGCGGCTCCGTCGAGTCCACGGGCACGCTCATGCAGGCCGCATTCGAGGCGGCGAAGGCAAAAAACTCCCAGGGTTCGTCCTCGAGCTCGAAGGGCACCGCGCAGAAGTCGTAGCGGACTTCCGCCAGTACTACGGCATCGACCTCCCGCTCGAGGGCGGACCGGACGACCTCCGGCGCGCCGCCCTCCTGTGGGAGCAGCTGCCGAAGGAGTCGAGGTGCGCGCGCCGCATGTACCCGGAGCTCAAATGGAGCGAGGAGACGTACATGCTCTGGCGCATCGAGCATCAGCTCAGGAGCCTCGCGTGGGGGCTGAGCGACAAGAAGCACCGGCCGCCGCAGGAGCCGCAGCCGCTCAAGACGCCCGGGCAGCTCGCGGAGCTCAAGAGGCACCAGCGCAACGCCCTCGCGAACAGGGCGGAAATCGACGAGATTCTAGGATTAGGAGGACGGGATGGCGACTAGCGTAGGCTCGGCGTGCATCACGCTCATGCCGTCCATGAAGGGCTTCGCCGGCAGCATCTGCTCGGAGTTCGGCGATACGGGCTCCAAGGCCGGAAAGTCATTCGGCGACTCGATGACCTCCGGCGTGGACGGCGGCGTCAAGCGCTCGGGCGGGCTGCTGAGCGGGCTCGGCACCGTCGCCAGGGGCGTCGGGACCGTCGCCGCGGCTGGCATGGGCGCGCTCACCACGGCGGTGACCGCAATCGGCGGCGCTGCGGTATCCGCATACGCCGACTACGAGCAGCTGGTCGGCGGCGTCGATACGCTCTTCGGCTCCGCGTCCGGCAAACTGCAGGGATACGCCGCGGAAGCGTACAAGACGTGCGGCATGAGCGCAAACCAATACATGACCCAGGCGACCAGCTTCGCCGCATCGCTCGTGAGCTCGTGCGGCGGCGACGTGGCGAAGGCCGCCGAGTCCGCCAACACGGCGATGGGCGACATGGCGGACAACGTCAACAAGATGGGCTCGGACATGGCCGACGTCCAGAACGCCTACCAAGGTTTTGCCAAGCAAAACTATACGATGCTGGACAACCTGAAGCTGGGCTACGGCGGCACGAAGTCCGAGATGGAGCGACTCATCGTGGACGCCAACAAGCTGCGCGCGGCGCAGGGCAAGACCGCCGACCTCACCATCGACAGCTACGCCGACGTGGTCGAGGCTATCCACACCGTGCAGTCCGAGATGGGCATCACCGGCACGACCTCCAAGGAGGCCGCGACGACCATCTCCGGCTCCATCGGCATGGCCAAGGCATCGTGGGAGAACTTCCTCACCGGTCTGGGCCGAGACGACGTGGACTTCTCGCAGCTCACCGAGCAGCTGCTCACGTCCGTCGGCGCGGTCGCCAAGAACATCGCGCCGCGCGTCGCGCAGATCGGGCAGGGCATCATCAAGGCGCTCCCCGCGGCGCTCTCCGGCATCGCGTCGGTGCTCACGCCCATCGTATCCGAGGCGCTCGCCACGGCGTGGAACATCGCCGTCGGGGCGCTCGCCGGCATCGGTATCAAGCTGCCGAAGCTGGACTCCTCGCAGATCTGCTCGGCGCTTCAGGCAATCCTGGGCGTGGCCACGTCCGTCGGCAACGGCATCAAGGCGGCAATCGGGTTCATCGCTCCGCTCATCGCGCCAATCGGCACGGCGCTGCTCAACATCGCGCAGGCCGTGCTGCCGGTGCTCTCCACCGGCATACAGGTGGTGCTCGGCATCGTGCAGGCGCTGTCGCCGGTCATCGGCTTCCTGGTCAACGTCATCGCGGATGTGATGACGACCGTCTCGCAGCTCGTCGCCATCGCCATGCCCGCCGTGCAGTCCGTGCTGTCCGCAGTGCTGGCGGCGATGCCGCTCATCCAGGGCGCCATCCAGGTGGCGATGGGCATCATCTCCGCCGTCTGGAACGCGGTCTGGCCGGTCATCTCGGCCGTGCTTACCGGGGTGATGGGCGCAATCTCCACTGCCGTCCAGGTCGCGATGGCCGTGGTGCAGGCAGTCATCTCCACGGTCACCGCCGCGATAAGCGGAGACTGGGATACGGTCTGGAACACCATCAAGTCGGTAGCCGAGCTCGTCTGGTCTCAGATTGAGTTCGCCGTGCGGGCGGCCATCGGGGTCGTCGAGTCCGTGATAACGTCCGCGCTCGACGGAATCAGCTCGATTTGGTCAAGCGTGTGGGACACCGTCCGCGACTTCGCCGAGGTCGTCTGGGGACGCATCAAGTTCGCCGTCAACTCGGCGATAAATCAGGTCAGCGGCGTGATCAGCTCCGTGCTCAACAGCATCAGCTCCACGTGGTCGAGCATGTGGGGGAGCATCAAGAGCGCCTGCTCGTCCATCTGGGAGGGCATCAAGAGCGCGGCTTCCAACGGAATCAACTCCGTCTACAGGACCGTCACGAGCATCAAGGGCAAGATCACCGGGTTCTTCTCGGGTGCGAGAAACTGGCTCTTCAACTCCGGCAAGTCGATACTCAACGGCCTGAAGGACGGCATTATGTCCGCAATCGGCTCGGTGACCTCGGCGGTCTCCGGCGCAGTCTCCAGAATCCGCTCCTTCTTCCCGTTCTCGCCGGCAAAGGTCGGCCCCTTCTCCGGGCACGGCTACACGACCTTCTCGGGCAAGGCCCTCATGCAGGGCTGGGCGCAGGGCATCGGCTCCGGCACCGGCACCGTGGTCTCCGCCATCAGCGGCGCCATGGACACCGCGCAGGGGATGCTCTCGACGGGCCTGACCGTCGCGCCGTCCGCGGTCTACACGCCTGCGCGTCCCGAGGAGGATTCAGACGACGCCCTCGCCGGCATCCTGTCCGTCCTCGAGCAGATCCGGGACAAGGACGGAAACATGTACATCGACTCGGAGCGCGTCTCCTCCGCCATCGCGATGCGAGGCAGGCACACGCTCGCCGCAAGGGGGTTCGCATGATATTCGGCGGAATCGACCTCACGCCGTACCTGCTGGTGACCAAGGTCACGAGACCGGTTGTCCCCAAGGTGCGGCTCGATGAGACCGAGGTCCCCGGCATGGACGGCACGCACGTCCGTGCCACGGGCCTCGAGCCCGTCGAGATAGCGGTCGACTGCAACATCGTCGGCGGCTCCCTCGACGAGGTCGCCGAGGCAAGGGCCGTGCTCGCCTCGGCGCTGTCCGGCGGCGAGAAGGCCCTCGTGCTCGACGACGCCCCCGAGCGCTACATGCTCGCGCGCTACAGGGGAGGGGCGGAGCAGGGGCGCAACGCGCACATGCCGAATCTCACGCTCGGGTTCTACTGTGCAGACCCCGCCGCCTACGGGCAGCGGCGCTCCGAGCAGGTGTCGGCATCCCAGCGCGCCGTCGCCGCCGGTGGCAACTACAGGGCCTACCCTACGGTCACGTGCAGGCCCCCGGCAGGCTCGAGCTGGACAATCACCAACGTCTCGACCGGGCGGTTCGTCCGCGTCGAGGCGTCGTTCACGGGCGCACAGACCGTCGTGCTGGACATGCGCGCCGAGCGCTGCACCGTCAACGGCGCGGACTGGCCCGTGACCGTCGCGAGCGACTTCTTCTCGCTCGACGGCGTGCAGCAGATCAAGACGAGCGGCGGCACCGCGACGCTCGAATGGGAGGAGAGGTGGCTCTAGGTGCGAATTGACGTATACACGTGGCAGGACGCCTACGTATCGACAATCGGCCCCGAGGAGCTGCTCGCCCTCACCCATACCGACGAGCTCAACGGCGAGGACAGCGTGGACATCGCCACGACCTTCGCGCTCAAGCAGGGCTACCGCCTCGTGTGGGCCGACCGCCTCGGCAAGGTCCACGAGCACGTCTGCCAAGACCCCAAGGGCCTCCACGCCGGAGGCGATACGGTCTACACGGACACGGCGATCAACTCAATCTGCGAGACGTACGGCGACTATATCGAGGACAAGCGCCCCTACGGCTACGGCTTCTTGCAGGCGCTGAATGTCTGCCTTGGGCCGACCCGCTGGACCGCCGGAACGGTCGACCAGACCGGCACCGTCGACAAGGGCCTGACCTTCTACCACACCTCGTCGCGCGAGGCTCTCCAGTCAATCTTGAAATGCGGCGGCGAGCTTGAGACTGAAATCACCGTATCCGGCGGTAGGGTGGCCTCTCGCAGGGTGGGCATCCGCTCGCACCGAGGCGCGAAGGGCGGTCACCGCCGGTTCACCTACACCAAGGACCTGGCATCCGTCTCCCGCACCGAGCATTACGGGGCGATAACGGCCTGCTACGGCTACGGCAAGGGTATCGAGACGGATACCGGCGGATACGGCCGCAAGCTGACCTTCGGCGACATTAACAACGGCAAGAACTACGTGGAGGACGCGACCGCGCTCAAGCTGTACGGGCGACCTGACGGCAGGGGCGGGCACGCCCACGTGTTCGGGCAATATGAAAATCCAAATTGCGAGGACGCGGCGACGCTGCTCGCCGAGACCCGCGCGTACTTCGGCTCCCGCAAAGAGCCGGGAGTGACTTACGAGGCCGACGCCGTCGACCTCGTGCAGTTCGGACGCGAGTGGGAGGGCGTCGCCGTGGGCGACGACGTCCAGATCGTCGATACGGCATTCAGCCCGGCGCTGCGCTGCGAGGGCCGCGTGACCAAGCTCGTCACCGATGAGCTCGGCGGCACCGTCCGCGTGACGCTCGGCAACGTGACCGAGACAATTGCGGACATGTTGCTGGCGCAGCAGCAGAAAGTGTCCAGCCTGTCCAAGCGCTCGTCCAGCTGGGACGTGGCGGCATCCACGCCGCCGTCGTACCTCCAGCAGGTCATGGACGCGATGAACGCCCAGTTCAACATGTCCGGCAGCAGCTACACCTTCACCAGCTTCGAGCAGGGGACAATCTACGCATCCGTGCCCATGGACGCAAACGGCCGCTCGACCACGGGCAAGGGCAGCGCCATGCAGCTGTGCTCGCAGGGCTTCCGCATCGCCTCCGGCTGCAAGGCCGACGGCTCGTGGGACTGGCGCACCTTCGGCACCGGCGCGGGCTTCACCGCCGACCTAATCACGGTCGGCACGCTCATGGGCGACCTGATCAAGGCCGGAACCATCCAAGACAGGAGCGGCAAGAACTACTGGAACCTCGACGAGAGCGAGGTCCATCTAGGCCCCGGCGCCAAGCTCGACGGCAAGGACATCGCCGTCGCCGATGCCGTGATAGCGTCGGTGGACGTCGAGTACGCCCAGGGAACGTCGCGCGTCACCGAGCCGCAGGGCGGATGGCAGACCACGGCGCCGCAATGGGTGTCGGGCAAGTACATCTGGACGCGCACCAAGACCACCATGCAGTCCGGAGACATCGAGTACAGCGAGCCCGTGTGCATCAGTGGCAGGGACGGCACTGATGGCGCGAAGGGCGACAAGGGCTCCACCGGCACCGGCGTGAAAGGCATCGTGGAGCAGTACTACCTGTCCATGAGCGCCACCGCGCAGTCCGGAGGCAGCTGGTCTGAGGCACAGCCCGCGTGGGCGAAGGGCAAGTACATCTGGACGAGGAGCAAGATCACGTGGACGGACGGCTCGGTCACGTACACCGCGCCGTGCCTCGCCAAGGCCATCAACGGATCAAACCAGATGGCCGGCAGTGCCATCGTCTCGCGCGTGAAGCTGTACGCGAGGAACCAGTCGGACAGCGTGCCGCCAATTAATGCGCAGAACCCAGAGCTGGGATGGTCCGAGGACCTCCCGCAATGGTCGAACGGATACTTCGTCTGGTCGATGGAGCGCGTCACCTACGGCGACGGCAGCGTCACCCACACGGCGCCGGTGCTGGAAGCCGCGTACAACAAGGCCTATCAGAGCGCGCACGACCTGACGGGCTCGCTCAACGGCCTCGACACGACGGTGCAGGACCTCGCCAAAGACGGTGTGGTGACCGAGGCGGAGAGGGCGGCGGTCAAGAAGGCCAAGCAGGACGTGGACAAAGAGCGCGAGGAGCTCACGAGCCAGTACAACGCGCTGAAGTCGAACAAGGCCCTCAGCGCCCAGTTCCTCTCGTCCGTCCTCGGCCCCCGCTACACCAAGGCCTTCGGCACGACCGATGAGGGCGGCACGTACGGCTCCTATGCCGACAAGGTCGACAAGGTGATCATATGCAAGACCGCCGAGGAGCTCAAGGCTGCCATGCACGAGTACGACGCCGCATTCGGAGCCTACTCGAGCGCGGTCAAGGACTACGCCGATGCCGCGACCGGGGCGCGCCACGCCATCGAGCAGAAGAACGCGTCGGACTACGCCGACGGCATCCTGAGCGCCTACGACGAGCAGATGGACCAGAAGGCCATCTTCGACCGCCTGACCAACAACGGTGCCGACCAGGGGCTCTACATGAGCAACAACAGGGTCTACGTCAACGCGACATACATCGCAACCGGGACTCTCGCGGACGCAAAGGGGCGCAACTCGTGGAACCTCAAGGAAGGCGTGCTGACGACCAACTACATGACGGCGAAGAACATCACGGCGACCGGAAGCTTCACCGGTGGAAACCGCAGCAGCAGGTACGCCATGGAACTCGACTCGAGCGGGAAGCTGGCTGGGTTCAAGGACGGCACGCAGTACGGATACATCGAATGCTCCTCAACCTCACATGACATCGACAATCCGTCGATTATCTACCACGGACTGCAGCTGCAGGGACAGGGCGTCGTGCGAGTCTCGACCCCGAGGCTCAGCGTGAGCGGCAGCGCCGACACGAGCGTCACGACGTGGTCAGGCCTGACGACCAAGGTCGGAGCGGCATACCACCCGCTTTACACGGAGAACGGCAAGAAATATTTCAACGACCAGTCCCAGACATCGTCGGTGCTCGAGTTCAGGAACGGCCTGCTGATCGGCGTGTCGACCATGCCGTCCGGGTGGAGCGGATAAGAGATGAAAGGACAAGAAGGAATGGAAGCAAGCAAGAAAATCGTCGTGGGCTACGCGGTCCACGACATCATCGGCAATAACGAGCAGTGCCTGACGGAGTACGACCCGGACGTGCTCCAGCGCGCCGAGGACGCCGGACTCATATTTGTCGCCCAGTACGACGACGGCTCGCGCGAGGTCGTCAAGGCCGCGGACGTCCGCAAGCCAGACCCCACGGTCAACGGCATCCCGCTGGCGACCGCCGGGTACGTCGACAAGCGCACGGCTGCCACCGTGGCGTGCTTCGACGCGCTCTCGGCCATCGTCGACCCGCAGCCGGCCACGGCCGAGGAGACGGGGGAGGGGGCCGAGGCCGTCGACCCGGTCGAGGCCTTCAAGGCCGCGCTCGCCGCGCTCAGGGCGCTGGAGGCCAAGGAATGATCAACCACGCCATATCACTCGACATGCGTAAGCGCCCGGGCACCATCCCGCAGCGCGTCACCGTGCGCCGGGGCGAGACCCAGACCCAGCGGGTGACCGCGACACTCACCACGGACGGCGCCGCCTACACGCCGACCTACCAGTCAGCGCGCCTGTGCGTGCTCCATGCCGACGGCACGTGGGCTCGCTGCGCCGCCACCGTCGGCACGGTATCGGTGAGCGCCACGCTGGCGCCGGAGGCCGTCAACGGCACCGGCAGGTGCAGGCTGGCATACTTCGAGTTCTACAGCGCCAACGGGGCCTCCGAGACGACCGAGGACTTCGCGCTCGTCATCCTGGAAAATGTGGACGGGACAACAGGGCCTGCCGTCAGCTACGACCAGGAGCTCGACGAGCTCTATAGGAAGTGGAGCACTGAGCTATCTCGGCTCGGTCAATCCGCGTTCGATGCGGCATCCGCCGCTAGCGGTGCGGCGTCGAGGGCCGATGCGGCGGCAAGCGCGGCATTGCAGATCGCGAACGCGGCGGCGCAGGGCGCCGCCGGCGAGTCCGACATCGCCGAGCTGCGCCGCCAGAACGGCCAGCTCGCGACGATGCTCGCCGACGCGACAGACAAGTTCATCTACATGGACGGCACGGTCTACTGCCCTGCCGGCAAGGCGTCGGTATCCGGGGACACGGTGACGTTCGGCAGCACGTGCTCGGTATCGGGCAGCACGGTAACCCTTTCCTAAGGAGGATAAATGGCAAATGCAAAGACGCTGGTCGTAGGCGGCCAGCCGCTCAACGTCATCGACGATACCGCGCGCAGCAACGCGCAGACGGCGCTCAACAACGCCGAGTACAACCGCCAGGGCCAAATCGGCAAGTACGGCGGGCAGAACATCGCCACCATCCTGGCTGGAGAGATCGGCAACGGCAGCGTGTACGACGCGCTGCACAAGCGAGCCGCCAACGGCAACTTCGCGGGCCTGCGCGTGGGAGACTACATCGACGTGCCGCTGGTAAGCGCGTCGGGCGTGGCGGCCCAGCAGTCCGTGCGCTTCCTCCTGGCGCACTTCGACCCGTACTACTGCTGCGGCGACAGCTCCAAAGGCCACCACATCGCGTTCGTGGCCTCCGCGCCCATCGCCGTGGCCAAGACCGTGACCGGCGTTGTCAACGACAGCTTCCTGATGTGGAACACGACCAACACGAACCAGGGCACCGCCGACCGGAAATGCCCCTACCCCAACAGCAACCTCAAGGCGTGGGAGACGGCCTTCGAGGCCTGCCTGCCCGAGGGGCTGACCAAGTACCTGCTGACCCAGCGCGTCCTGCTGGAGGAGCGTTACAGCGCAAGCGGCGCGCTCAACGACTCCAACTCGTGGAGCTGGCAGGATATCGGCAAGGTGTTCTCGCTGTCCGAGATGGAGGTGTACGGCTGCCCAGTGTGGGGCACCAAGGGCTACAGCGTCGGCTTCGACTGCCAGTGGGACCTGTTCCGCGACACCGCTCACCGAGTCAACGGAAATCGGTACCGTTGGTGGCTGCGTTCCGTTGCGTCGGGCTCCGCGTCCTACGTGTGCTATGTCGCCAGCGGCGGCACTGCCAACTACACCTCGGCGGCGAACGTCTGGGTTCGCCCCCGCCCCGGCTTCCTCGTCGGCTAGCCAGCCGAGTGCTCTATACTCTGCTTCTAGGCGACCGCCTTGCGCGGTCGCCTCCTGCCCGCGAAGCGGGCCGTTTTTTCCGCCAGTTTCCCCAGGAGGTGCACGTGAGCGGCGTCTACCAGCGCAACCGCGAGGTGTCCGAGTACAAGTTCTTCACACAGGCCATCGCCATCCGCGTTGAGGTTAATAAGCTGATGGCGTCCTCCTCAGTAGTGCCCAAGGCCTACAGGCTGCTGAACGCGGTGCCGACCGTGGAGACGGCGCGCGGCATCGTGTACAACGTCAACCGCGCCGACTGTTTCTACCCCAACAGCTCGTTCAACGCGCTGGAGTGGAAACGCTACCTGACGCTGGCCATAGCGGACTGCGAGCAGCTTATGCTGGACATGCAGTGCCTCATGGATATCGGCCTGCCCGTGAACGCCAACCGCTTCGAGGGGCTGGCGGCCATGGTCGAGGAGGAGATCAGGCTGCTGAAGGGCGCGCGCAAGAACGTGCGCGTCACCGGCAAGAAGTCCACCGAGGAGCGCATAGCCGAGGCCGAGGCCGAGCTAGAGCGCCTGCGTTCGCTATAATGGACGGCGGTCGCGCCTTGTTTATCGGTACAATTGGTGGCTGCGTTCCGTTGCGTCGGGCTCCGCGTCCAACGTGTGCTATGTCAACAACAACGGCAATGCCAACTACAACTCGGCGACGAACGTCTGGGTTCGCCCCCGCCCCGGATTCCCTTATTGCCAGACCGAGTAGGCCCCAGGGCCGAAAGCAGAGCGCGAAGAGGAAGGAAGGCGCGACCGTCGGGCATGCGCCCGTAAATACGCACCCCGCGAGGGTGGCCGGACGCTGCTTGCATGGCGCGGCGCTCCGTGGCTTCGCCGCGTTTCATGGCCATACCTCAAGCGGCTGCCAGAGCCACATTGCAAGCCGCGCGGGGTGCCTCCTGTGAACTCCGAGCAAAGGCGGGCGGCGCGCCGCAAGCGCCGCGAGGAGAAGCGCGCGCAGGCCAAGGCCGAGCGCGTCAAGGCGTGCACGCTTGATACCGTGGCCGACCTCAACAGCCTGTGCAAGGCATCGAAGCAGGCCGCGCGCGGCGTGATGTGGAAGGCATCCACGCAGCGATACATGAGAAGCTACCTGCGCAACGCCGTCCTGTCCCGCCGCGACCTTTTGGAGGGGCGCGACATATGCCGGGGCTTCATACGGTTCGACCTGTGGGAGCGCGGAAAGCTGCGCCATATCAGTGCCGTGCACTTCCCCGAGCGCGTGGTACAGAAGTCCCTGGCACAAAACGCGCTCGTGCCCGCGATCGTGCCCACCCTCATAGCCGCCAACTCCGCGAACATAAAGGGGCGCGGCACCGACTACGCCCTGAAGCTGCTCAAGCGCCACCTGGCCGACCACTGGAGGCGGCGCGGCCGCGAGGGCTACATCCTCCTGGGCGACTTCTCCGACTACTTCGCGCGCATAGCGCACCAACCCGTCAAAGACCAGGTGGCCTCCGCGCTGCTAGATCCGCGCGTGGTCGCCTTGGAGCACCGCCTGATAGACGCGCAGGGCGATGTGGGCCTGGGGCTGGGCAGCGAGCCGAACCAGATATGCGCCGTGGCCCACCCCAACCGCATCGACCACTTTGTGACCGAGATGCTGCGCCCCGAGGCCTACGGTCGATATATGGACGACTTCTACCTGATACACGAGTCCAAGGACTACTTGCAGGTGTGCCTGCTGCTGATAGAGGGCAAATGCGCCGAGCTGGGCATCGAGCTGAACCAGCGCAAGACGCGCGTGGTGAAGCTCACGCGCGGGTTCACGTGGCTGAAGAAGCGCATCTTCTACACGGAGACGGGCCGCATAGTCGTGAAGCCGTGCCGAGACTCCATAACGCGGGAGCGCCGCAAGCTCAAGAAGATGGCCCGCATGGTCGCCGATGGCATCATGACCCCCGAGCAGGTGGAGCAGAGCTACCAGAGCTGGCGCGGAGGCATGAAGCGGCTAGACGCGCACCGCAGCGTGCGGGCCATGGACGCGCTGTACCGCAGCCTGTTCGGAAATCTCGCGCAGGGGGGGGGTGCTCAATGCAGGCCAAACAGAGGGACGATTCAAGCGGAAGCAAGCCCTCGCAATAGCGGAGAACCCGCAACTCAAAGCAGCGGCCTAAGCGAAGCGGCTGCGAAATAACAGAAGCATCGAAGGCGTGCTGCGGCGCGCCTTCTTCCTTTGCGCCCATCAAAGCGGCTCGGCAATCTCACGGCGCTAATACGATGGCGGCACATTCCCCGACAAGAAAGGAGTCCGCATGGACACTGAGGAAGACACGCCGCGCCCCAACGAGCTTCAAGATGGCACCATGGCCGAGGTCAACGCCCTGCGCGATCTGCTGTCGCAGATCGGCGACCCCGACGCGGCGTACGACGCGGGCGTTATCGACGATGACGAGTACGCTGAGCGGAAGGCGCGAAAGCTCGCCTACACCGCGGCGCTCGCCGCCTACGACAGAGGCGAGACGCCCGACGTACCGGCGCTGCTCGGCCAGATGCGCGAGCAGGCGTCGAATCCGACGCAGACCGAGCAGAACACGGCGAACATCGACTACCTGCTCATGACGGTCGGAGGTGACCAGTAATGCCGACGAAGAAGACCGACGGGCATTCCAAGCACTTCGCGCTCGTCAAGAAGTACTACGACCGATCTCTTTGGACAAAGGCGCGAGTACATAAGGCCGTCGAGTGCAAGTGGATCACCGCCGACGAGTACAAGGAGATCACCGGCGAGGAGTACGCGGCCGAATAGGCGGAAGGAGGGCGCTCGGGATGGAAGTGCTCAAACTTTTTGCGCCTTACGGACCGGGATGGCTCGGTGGCGTCCTTCTCGGCCTCATCGCGTTCTACTTCGGCCGCCAATTCCTCGAGGAGTACAAGCGGCAGAACGAGCGCAAGGCCGGCATCGACATGAAGCGCGAGGAGCGGAAGCAGGCCGAGGTAGACGAGCGCGCGCAGCGGGACCGCGAGCGCTCGCAGATGGAGGGCCGCATCGCCGCGCAGATGGAGCGAAGCAACAGCCTCATGGAGGCCATGAAGACCCTCATGGAGTCGGTCGTGGCATCCAACGAGGTCCTACACAACGACCTTGCGCACAGCCAGGCGCGCAGCCAGGGAATGGCGGAGAAGGTCGACCACATCTGCGACCGCGTCGACCTGATCTACAGCAAGGAATCCGACAGATAGGAGCAAATCGAATGAATGAGATCCAGGCGGGCCTCACGGTATGCACGGTGCTGGTCGTGCCGTACATCGTGCAGGCCATCAAGACGAAGGCGATGACGGGCAATGTCGCCCGCTGGACGGCCATCGCCGTCTCGGCAGGATGCGGCGCCCTCACGGCCATGTCGGGCGGCGTCCCGACCGAACCCTCGGCATGGGTTACGTCCATCTTCGCCGCCGTCGGCGGCGTGCAGGTGGCCTATGCGGCCTTCAAATCTGTCGGCATCACGGACAAATGGCTGGACGCCCTGCTGGCGCTCGGCGACATCAAGGAGGACTAACATGGCAGACTTCGCGAACGTCCAACCGGACGAGTACAAGCTTCTGGGGCGCAACTTCTCCGCAGGCCGCCCGTTCGGCATCAAGGGCGTGACCATCCACCACATGGCCGGCGACCTCAACGCCGGCCAGTGCAACGGCATCTGGGGTGCCAACGGCTGCTCGGCGCACTACTCGGTCGACCGCAACGGCTACATCGTGCAGCACGTCAACGACACCGACCGCGCCTACGCCTGCGGCGATGGAATCGGCAGCGGGCGCGGCAACGACACGACCATCTCCATCGAGCACGCGAACAGCGGCAGCAACCCGTGGACGGTCCACGAGAAGGCAATCGAGAGCGGCGCGCACCTTGTCGCGGCCCTGTGCCTGTACTACGGCCTCGGTCGCCCCGAGTGGTGCAAGAACGTGTTCCCGCACCGCTATTGGAGCGCCACGGCTTGCCCCGGCGAGCTTGCGGGCTCCCAGCGCGACCATTACATGCAGCGCGCCCAGGCGTGGTACGACGCGATGAAGGGCGGCAAGGCACCCGCCCCCTCCACCGCCGCCAAGCCTGCCGCGGCAAAGCCCGCCCAGGCGGCATCCGGCGGCTTCTCAAAGGCATCTGGCAAGCGCATCCCCGTCCACTACTCCCTCCACCTCAAGGGCGGCGGCTGGCTGGACGAGGTGACCGACTTCGGCGCCGGGGACAACGGCTTCGCGGGCTACCCGTGCCGACAGCACGACCTCCTTTGCGCACGCGTCGACCGCGGCACGCTCAAGTATCAGGTTCACACCATTGAGGACGGCTGGCTCGGCTATGTGACCAAGGGCGACCGCAACGACACCGTGAACGGCTGCGCCGGAATCGCCGGCCACACCATCGACGGTGTGCGCATGTACTACGTGACCCCGGGCGGCGAGGAGTACAAGCAGGCGTGGTACCGCTCGCAGACCACCGTGCGCCCCGGATGGCTCGATACCGTGTGCGACGACGGCTCCACTTACGGCGGCGATGACTACGCCGGTTTCTACGGCGAGCCGCTCGACCGACTCCAGGTCTGCGTCACCGACGGCAACCCGTACTAGCATGATCGCGTTGGCATTCGTGCTCGGCGCGCTCTTCGGCGGCACCGTGGCGACAATCGGCCTGTGCCTTGTGAGCATCAACAGGCGCTAGCCGCAGCCCGCTCGGGTTATCCCGGGCGGGTTTTTTCTCGAGAAAAGGTGTCGCTACGCCGCCCGTGGTATCCTGAGCAGCACGACGGTCCCAACGGCGCAGATCTCGGTTCTAGAATCTAGGCAGACGGGGCACCATCGAACGTAAGACCGTCCGAACCTCGCATGGTCCGGGCGGTTTTTCTTATACCGACGCGACGTGATGGGACGTGGTATGGCAGCAACGGATATCGAGCGCGGACTCTCAACCGCCGAGGTCGAGGAGCGTATCGCCGCCGGTAAAATCAACCGCAACATGGAACACAAGACCAAGTCGGTCAAAGAGCTCATCATCGAGAACCTCTGCACGCTGTTCAATTTGATCAACGTGATCTTGGCTTTCCTGGTCATTTTGACCGGTTCGTTTAAGAATCTGACGTTCCTGTTCGTGGTGTTCTTGAACACCGCTATTGGCGTCATTCAGTCCATGCGTTCCAAGAAGATGCTCGATAAGCTCACGCTGCTGACCTCCAAGAAGGCCATCGCGGTGCGCGACGGCGCCGAGGTGGAGCTCGGCCTGGACCAGATCGTGCTCGACGACATCATCCGCTTGGGGCGCGGCGACCAGATTCCCACCGACGCCGTGGTGGTGTCGGGCGAGGCGCTCGTGAACGAGAGCCTGCTGACGGGCGAGAGCGACCTTATTAAGAAACAGCCAGGCTCTGAGCTCATGAGCGGCAGCTTTATCGACTCGGGCCTGCTGCGCGCCCGCGTGATCCATGTCGGCGCCGACAACTACGTGGCCAAAATTAATAACGAGGCCAAGTACGTCAAAAAGGTTAATTCCGAGATCATGAACGCGCTGAACGCCATCGTGCGCTTTGCGAGCATCATCATGATCCCGCTCGGTTTGGCGTTGTTTGCCTCGAGTGTGAGCGAGCTGTGGGATGCTGCGGGAACCCCGGGCGATAGCGCGCTTTCGTGGTGCTTCTCCGAGCTGTTGGCCGGTCATGTGCCTTCGTCGGCGCTGCTGTCCACGGTGGGCGCCCTGCTGGGTATGATCCCGCAAGGCCTGGTGCTGCTGACTTCGTCGGTGCTCGCCATCGCCACGGTGCGCCTGGCCCGCCGCAAGGTGCTGGCACAGCAGCTCTACTGCATCGAGACACTCGCTCGCGTCGACGTGCTGTGCCTGGACAAGACGGGCACCATCACGTCGGGCCGTATGGAGGTCGAGGGCACGTATCCGCTGCCTGTTGAGGGTGTTGGCTTTGGCGTGGACTCGGACGAGGCGGCTGTTCCCGTCGATACCACAGTGCTCGATTTTGCGCTGGCTAACGTGGCACGTGCGACTTCGGCCGATGCCAACGAGACCTGCCAGGCGCTGCTCAACTATTACGCCGATCGCCCGGTCGAGGTGTCCGAGCCGCTGTCGGTCATTCCATTCTCGTCGTCTAAAAAATGGAGCGGCGCTTCTTTTGCGCAGGGCTCCTACGTAATGGGCGCCGCGCAATTTGTGCTCTCTGATCGTGCGTTTGCCCAGGTCGAGAACCGTGTCGCCGAGCTTGCCGATACCTGCCGCGTGCTCGTGGTGGCGCGCGTGGACGGCTTTACGCCCGATGGGGATATGGTGGGCGAGGCCGAGCCCGTGGGATTTGTGACCATCCGCGACGAGATTCGTACCTCGGCGGCCGAGACCATCGGCTACTTTAACGAGCAGGGCGTGACCCTCAACGTGATCAGCGGCGACGACCCGCGTACGGTGTCGTCGATCGCGCGCGTGGTGGGCGTGCCGGGGGCGGACGCTTATGTGGACGCCACGACGCTCGATACGCCGGCCAAGCTCGATGCCGCAGTGGACCGCTACCATGTCTTTGGTCGTGTGACCCCGCAGCAGAAGCGCGAGCTCGTGCAGGCGCTCAAGCGCCGCGAGCACACCGTGGCCATGACGGGCGACGGCGTCAACGACGTGCTGGCGCTCAAGGAGGCCGACTGCTCCGTCGCCATGGCGGCCGGCTCCGATGCCGCGCGTAATGTGGCCGAAATCGTACTCGTCGACAACGATTTTGCCTCGATGCCCGCCGTGGTGGCCGAGGGCCGTCGCTCCATCAACAACCTGCAGCGTTCGGCCTCACTGTTCCTGACCAAGACGCTGTTCTCGATGGGCCTGGCGGCGCTGTGTATCGCGCTGCCGCCGTACCCCTTCGAGCCCATCCAGATGACGCTCATTAACTTCTTCTGCATCGGCGCGCCGGGCTTTGTGTTGGGCCTGGAGCCCAACAATGCTCGTGTGAAGGGTGCGTTTTTGAGCAACGTACTCAAGCGTGCACTGCCGGCGTCGATTGCGGTCATTTTGGCTGCGGCGCTCGACATCTTTGTGGCGCGCGTGTTTGGCTTTAGCCAGCTCACGCTGTCTACGATGTGCCTGCTTACGTCGTGCGCGGCGAGCGTCAGCCTAATCTGGCGCATCTCGCAGCCTCTTACGCCCTTACGTGTGGTGCTCTTTGTGTTTGTAGTCGCCGGCATCCTGGTGGGCGTTATCGGATTCCCGGAGCTGCTGTCTATTGCCAACCTGTCGATGGGCCAGATGGTTATCTTGGCTGTTATCGTGGTCTTTACCTGCTCGGTGTTCTTTAAGCTCGCCACGATGATGGATTCGCTCAAGCCGCGTCGTCGTCATGCCGCAACTGGTTTTGGCCGCGGTGTGCGCGTCCGCCTGGGTCGCGGTGGCGGCAAGGTGAGCTCGACGGGCTCGACGGCCGAACGTTTTGCCAAGCGCGTCGCCGCCGACATGGCGCAGCGCCGCGAAGATCGCACCGCTCGCGAGGCCGAGGCCCGCGCACTCGAGGGCGTGGCCCAGGCCCAGCCCAAGAAAAAGAAGAGTACCGGAGCTAAGCGCTCTCGTGTGACCAAGTCCGCCCAAGGCATCAAAGTCTCGATGCCAAGCAAAAAGAAGAAGTAGCTACGCGCCCTGGCGATGTTGAATTGGTGCCTTGTTCCTGTGGGGCCGTGGCGATGTTATGCTCTAACCTCGATTGTTTGAATTGCTTCGAAAAGAGGATGCCGTGATCTGCCCGCATTGCCTTAAGACTATCGAGGACGGCGCCTCGTTCTGCCCCTACTGCAACGCCTATGTGGGTCCGGGCGATGGTCCCGAGCACACCGAGTTCGTGTTCTGTGAGGGCTGCGGTGCCCGTCTTTCTCCGCATGATCGTACGTGCCCCAAATGCGGACGCCCCGCTCCGGGTATCCTCTCCGAGGACGCGGCCGCATCCGACCTGGCAGCGGGCCGCACGGCAGGCTTTCCGCGCCTAACGCAAGAGCAGATCGATACCGAGGTGCCTCATGCGCCGGCCTCTGCCGCTGCGGTGCTTTCGGACGCCGCCGATCCTAACGAGACCTGCGTGCTGCCGGCTTTCGATAAGGATTTCGGTATCCCCAAGGTCGATATTCCCACGCCGGTTTCCTTGCATGACGATGCTCAAAAACCCAAGCGCAAGGTGCATCCCGACGAGGACGCCTATCACAAGCACAAGCGTCATATTCCCAAGCCGCTCATCGTCATCGCGGTCCTTGCCGTCGTTTGCGGCGGTGCCTATTGGTTCGTGACGGCCGATCCCATGGGTGTCATGCCTGGCTTCTATGACCAGTTTGGTCAGGCCGCGCAGACGACCTTCCCTACGCGCCAAAAGGGCGAGGCGACTGAGGACGATACCAAGCAAGACGATTCTGCCGAGGTGGTCCAGGAAGAAACCGTGCTCACCGATAACCAGCTCTATACCAGGCTCGACGGTCTGTATCAGACCATCGTGTCCTACGGTGACGAGGACCAGATCGGCGAGGTCATCGATTCCTTTAACAACGGCTATCTCCGATCGCCGCTGTCCACCCGTCAGGAGCTGTCGCAGAGTGCTTACGCCCTGCGCGACCAGATCAAAAAGACGCAAGATGAGCTTAACAACCTTAAGTATCAGGACGATACGGTCTATGCGGACGACATCGCCCACTTAAAGCAGCTTGCCGAGTGGATGTACGAGCGTGTCGACGTGATCTGCCAGAGCTGGGATATCTCGCTGGCCATTCCCGATGGCGAGTCGATGAGTTCCCACCAAAGCGAGATCCTGGCGCCCATCGCACAGGGCGGCAACAGCGCGCTGAACCAGTACGACGCCAATGTGGGCTCCTGGAAGCCGCAGCAGCGTTCCCAAAATTAGTTCGCCATAGTCGGCATAACCTACGTGCGCAATTGATGTAAGCGCATGCTTATTGCTACAATTCGTACAAATATGCTTTAAACGCACGAGGAAGGAACCACATGTTTGGTTTTAAGAAAGAGCTCTACACGCCCGAGTATCAGCTTGTCGGCGACGAGTGCGCCGTAATCGAGACGTCGAAGGGTACCATCAAGGTCAAGTTTGACGGCGAGGGCGCTCCCATTCATGTCGCGAACTTCTGCGAGCTTTCCACGATGGGCTTCTATGATGGCCTTAAGTTCCATCGCTATGTGCCCGGTTTTGTTATCCAGGGCGGCGACCCCAATACCCGCGACATGTCCGGCGCCGACGTCGCTGCCGGTCTTGAGGGCCCCGACGGCATGCCCGGTACCGGTGGCCCCGGCTACTGCATCAAGGGCGAGTTTGCCACCAATCCGCGCAACAGCCATGTCGATGGCGCCCTTGCCATGGCACGCTCCATGGATCCCGATTCCGCGGGTTCGCAGTTCTACTTCTGCCTGGGTGCCCAGCATAACCTCGATTCTGGTTACACCGTCTTTGGTACCACGGTCGAGGGTCTCGATGTGATTTCGCAGCTGCGTGCCGGCGATGAGATCGTCCATGTCGAGATCGTTCACGAGTAAAGGGGACTTCCTTGAATAGCCAGCTGATCCAACAGGGCCGCGCCGCTTACCGCGCGGGTGATTTTTCCGCTGCAGCCCAGATGCTTGGGGCGGCAAAGACTCCCGATGAGATTATGGGCGAGGCCGATCACCTTCGTGGCAACGCCTTGATGCACCTTGGCATGTATGCCGAGGCCGCCGAGGCCTATGCCGCCGCCCTCAACGACGGTACCTACGGCAAGCGCGGCGCGCTGCTCACCAACCGCGGCAAGGCGCTCGCTGCCGTGGGCGACTACACGACGGCCGCTCAGGCTTTCTCTGCCGCTACGCAGGATGCTTCCTATGCCACGCCGTTCAAGGCCTATCTGGGCCTGGGCAATGCGCTGTTCCAGTCGGGCGACTATGCCAACGCGGGAACCGCCTTCCGTCAGGCTGCCATCGACGGTGCCAATCCGGCTCCTGCCGCCGCACTCGGCGAGCTCGGTCGTTGCTTCATTAAGCTCGGCCGTCCGGCGGACGCCGTGGAGACCTACCGCACGGCTATCGACTTTGCCGGCCCCCGCGACGACACGCGTGCGCTCAACGCCGGCATGGGTCAGGCGCTTTCTGCCGCCGGCCGTCCCTCCGACGCACTCGACGCCTTTAACACCGCTACTGCCGATGGCATCTACCAGCTCACCTCCGAGCAGGCCGATGAGCTTGCCCGCGTGCACGATTCGCTTGCCGCGCTGTCTGCCCAGACGGCTATGGCCACGGCTCCGGCGCCCGCGATGGACGCTCCTGCCGTCGATCCTCTCGATCCTACGGGCGCGACCGGTCAGTTTATGCCCGATCCCTCGGACACCGGCTTCTTTACGCTGTCCGAGTCCGAGATGGTCCAGCAGGACCGTCAGGATCGTAAGCAGGCCAAGGTCCGTCGTCGCCATCGCCATACGGGTCTTAAAGTCTTCATCGTGCTGCTTCTGCTTATTTTGATCGCCGCGGGCGGTCTGGGCTTTGCCTACACGCGCGGCTTTGGCTTCCCGTCTCAGGAGTCTGTCGTTACCGATCTGTTCCAGGCTGCCGGCGACGGTGACGCCGCAAAGGCCGAGTCTTGCCTGGCCTCGAGCCTGTCCGAGGACGCTAAGTCGATGATCATCTCCTCGATTCCGCAGGGTGCCACCGTGTCCGTCGAGGGCATGGATCAGTCCATGACCGAGACGACCGCCAAGGTGAAGGCATCGCTGTCCAAGGGCGGCGAGCAGGAGTACACCGTCAAGTTCGTGCGCTCCGACAACCATATCGGCTGGGCCGTTTCTTCGCTCGATATGGATTTCTCGGCTGCTGACAACCAGTAGTGACCTTATGGGATTTAGCTTTGCCCGGCGCTTCACCGCAAGTGAGGTGCCGGGCTTGCGCTAGTATGATGAGCTAGTAGTTTTCCAGCAATCATCCAACACATCAGGAGTTGCGTTGTTTTCTTTGATGGATATGTTCTTCGGTAGCTATGCGGGCGATCTTGCCATCGACCTCGGCACCGCAAATACGCTTGTCTCCGTGCGCGGCAAGGGCATCGTCATTCGCGAGCCCTCCGTTGTCGCCATCGACAAGAACGACGAGCGCATCCTGGCGGTCGGTATCGAGGCAAAGCGCATGCTCGGCCGTACGCCCGGCAACATCGTGGCCGTTCGTCCCCTGAAGGACGGCGTCATCGCCGACTTCGATGTTACCGAGGCCATGCTTCGCTACTTTATCGACAAGGCGTCCGAGAAGCGCTACCCGTGGACTCCGCGTCCGCGTGTTGTCGTCTGCGTTCCCTCCGGTGTCACGTCGGTCGAGAAGCGCGCTGTCTTTGAGGCCACGATCCAGGCCGGTGCCCGCCAGGCCTATCTGATCGAAGAGCCTATGGCAGCTGCTATTGGCGCCGACCTGCCCGTCGAGGAACCCACCGGTTCCATGGTCATCGACATCGGCGGCGGTACCACCGAGGTTGCCGTTATCGCTATGGGCGGCATCGTCGTCTCGCAGTCCATCCGTATTGCCGGCGACGAGTTCGATCAGGCCATCCTCACGCACGTTCGTGATGCCTACAACCTGGCCATCGGCGAGCGTACGGCAGAGGACATCAAGATCAAGGTCGGCTCCGCCGTGCCGCTTAAGGACGAGCTCGACGTCGAGGTCAACGGCCGCGACGTGATTACCGGTCTGCCCAAGACCGTGCGCATCGAGAGCGAGGAGATTCGTCGCGCACTCAACAAGCCGCTCGACGAGATGGCCAAGGCCGTCAAGGACGCACTCGACGCTACGCCCCCCGATCTTGCCTCGGACCTTATGTACTACGGCATTTTGCTGACCGGTGGCGGCGCACTGTTGCGCGGTCTCGACGTGCGCCTGCGCGATGAGACCGGCGTTTCGGTCAACGTCAGCCCCACGGCGCTCGATAACGTCGTAAACGGCTGTGCCCGCGTGCTCGAGGCCAATGCGTTTGATGGCGGCTTCGTCCAGACCAATGCTTAATTTCCAAAAGGTGGATTCCATTTGGCACGATCTTCGGGTTTCTCCACAAATCTGAATACCAAGCGACAATCAACGGGTATGCGCCCGTTGATTGTTTTCAGCCTGATTTCGGTGTTGCTGCTCACGTTTTACATCCGCGAGGGCGAGGCAGGACCGATTCATGCCGTGCGTTCGGGCGTAACGACGATTACCTCGCCGGTGCGCTTTGTGGGCTCGGCTGTGGCGGCTCCCTTCAATGCGATCGGCAACGTGTTCTCTAACCTTACGGCGTCGCAGGACACGCTCGACGAACTCAAGAAACAAAACGAGGAGCTGACCTCTAAAGTTGCTGAGCTCTCCGAGGCTCAAAAGACCGCTGAGCGTCTGGAGGGGCTGGTCGGCCTGCAGTCGACCTACAACCTCAAATCGACCGCAGCTCGTATCGTTGGCGCCTCGGGCGATGCCTGGACCTCGACCGTCACCATCGACAAGGGTTCCGCCGACGGGCTTACCATCAACATGCCCGTGACGAGTTCGGCCGGTGTTATCGGCCAGATCATCGAGGTTTCGGCCAAAACGTCGACCGTGCGCCTGATTGGCGACGAGAACTCGGGTGTGTCCGCCATGGTGCAGGACACGCGCGCCCAGGGCATGCTGCAGGGTCAGGCTGACGGCACGCTGCGTCTTGAGTACGTGAGCGTCGACTCCGATGTTAAGGTTGGCGACATCATCGTGACCTCGGGTATCGGCGGCGTGTTCCCCAAGGGTCTACCGCTCGGCACCGTCTCGTCGGTTGAGAAATCGGCAAACGATGTGTACTACACCATTGTGGTGCGCGCCCAGACGACGGCCGAGAACAACGAGGAAGTGCTGGTCATCACCTCGCTGACCGACGAACAATCGGCTTCGGATGAGGACGTGAGCACGGCCAACAGCACGCCGCAGGGAACGTCGCGCGACGCTGCGACCAAGACGATGGACGAGAGCTCGGATGACAGTTCCGACACGTCCGAAACGACCGATTCCGGCTCGAGCGAATAGGGGGCATGTCCATGGATCTACACGAGCAGGGGATGAGCTCCCGCACGTTTGTGATCGCCGCCATCGTGTGCGTGCTGCTGCAGGCAGGCCTGGCACCGCAGATCTCCATTGCGGGCGGTCGCGTCAACTTCATGATTATCCTGGTGTGCCTAAGCGTGTTCTCGGGCGACCCGACCCGTGCCATCGTGTGCGGTTTTTGCAGCGGCCTGTTCTATGACCTGTCCGCTGCCGTGCCGGTGGGCGTTATGTCGCTCCTGCTGACCGTGGGTTCTTTTGCCCTGGTGCACAGCGCCGTCGGCCAGACGGTCGGTACCCCTAGTGCGCGCGGCGTCACGGTGGGCGCCTTCGCGCTCGTCATTAATGTGATCTACAGCATCATCTTGCTGTTTATGGGTTTGGAGACGAGCTTTGTCGTGGCGATCTTCGGCCATGCGCTGCCGTCCTCGATCCTGACGGGTCTGGTTGCCATTCCGTTTTTGATGTCCGGCGTCGTACCGCAGTCCGGCTATGGATTCTCCGCACGTGGCGGACGCCAGACGGGTATGCGCTTTAAGCCCAAGACCCGCAAGCTCAAATAGGGGAGGCCCGTAGATGTCTTCCCAGTTGACGGTTATTATCGCCGGTATCGTGCTGGTTGTGGCCATCGTGGTCGCGCTGGTCATCATGCGTCGTGGCGATTCCCGTTTTACCTACGATACGCAGCATGGAACGGCCCCGCGCGCCACCGAGGGCGAGGGCAATACCGCGGCGACCGCCTTTAAGGGCCGCTTTTCCATCCTCACCACGGGTGTGGGCGCGATGTTCGCGGCGCTTGCCGTCAAGCTGTGGGGCATGCAGATGGTCTCGTCGGACTATTACGAGAAGCAGGCTAATAGCAATCAGACTCGCACCGTTACCACGCCCGCTGTGCGCGGTCGCATCCTCGACCGCAATGGCGTGGCGCTTGTCCAGAACCGTCCCTCACTTGCTGTCGTGGCCTACCGCGACCTTGCCGAGGATGAGGTTCTGGTTCGCCATCTTGCCAACGTGCTTGGAATGCCTTACGTGGCGGTCCTTCGCAATATCCAGGACAATACAGAGGGCGCCCAGAGCCTGCATACCATCGCGACTGACGTCCGTCGCTCCACGGTTGCCTATATTCAGGAGCATGCCGGCGAGTTCCCGGGAGTCAAGATTGCCGAGCGTACCGAGCGCCAGTATCCATATGGCGAGACGGCATGCCATATCTTGGGCTATACCGGCACCATTACCTCCGAGCAGCTCGAGGCCCAGAATAAGAAAACCTCTGGCGATGACGATGCTTCCGCTGGCAAGATTACGTACCAGTCGGGCGATATCGTGGGCCAGGCGGGCGTTGAGAGCTACTACGAAAACCTGCTGCAGGGTATTCGTGGCGAGCAGACCGTTAAGGTCGATGCCTCGGGCAATGTGACCGGTCAGGCCGGCGCCGTGCCCGCGAAGGCCGGCTCCGACATTAAGCTCACGCTCGACCTTAAGATCCAACAGGCCTGTGAGTCGGCGCTGGCGAGCGCTATCGAGCTTGCCAAGACCACTGGCTACAGCAATGCCGGCAACGGCGCTGTGGTGTGTCTCGATCCCAACAATGGCGAGATCCTGGGCATGGCGAGCGAGCCCAAGTTCGATCCGTCCGTCTTTATCGGCGGCGTCTCAAATGACGTGTGGACCGAGCTCAATGATGATAAGGGTTCGCACCCGCTGCTCAACCGCGCCATTAGCGGACAGTACATGTCGGCCTCGACCATCAAGCCGCTCTCGGCACTGGCCGGTCTTGAGTTTGGAACCTACACGTCGGGGCAGACGACCAACTGCACGGGTTATTGGACGGGTCTGGGCAAGTCGTGGGGCAAGTACTGCTGGCTGCATTCCGGCCACGGCACCATGACGCTGCAGTCGGGTATCGCCAACTCGTGCGACCCCGTCTTCTACGACATGGGCAAGGCGTTC
The DNA here is from genome assembly GCF_028206995.1 of Collinsella aerofaciens. Classification (GTDB taxonomy): domain Bacteria; phylum Actinomycetota; class Coriobacteriia; order Coriobacteriales; family Coriobacteriaceae; genus Collinsella; species Collinsella aerofaciens_AQ. The sequence goes on from NZ_JAQLFL010000001.1 coordinate 333,398, forward strand.
TTCTATGACGAGCAACATCCCGAGGGCCTGCAGGAGGTCTTTCGTCGCTGGGGTCTAGGCAAGACCTGCGGTATCGATCTGCCAAGTGAGGGCGCGGGCCGTATTCCCGATGCCGAGTGGAAAGAGTCGTACTTCACCGACGCCTCTGCCGAGGATCGCAAGTGGAATGCCGGCGATATGACCAACATCGCCATCGGCCAGGGCGACATCCTGGTGACGCCTCTGCAGATGGCGTGTGCCTATATGGGTCTTGCCAACGGCGGCAAACAGTACGTGCCTCACGTGTTTTTGTCTGCCGTGTCGCGCGATGGCGACGGCGATGCCTATAAGTACAACGGCAAGGGCAAGAAGAAGCGCCTGGAGGCCAAGATCAACAGCGATTCGGATTTGGCTCTTGTTCGCAACGGCATGCACGACGTGATTTACACGGCATCGACGTCCCTGGCGGCTCACTTTGGCACCCTGACGCCGCAGGTATACGGCAAGTCGGGCACGGGCGAGAAAAGCGGCGAGGACGAATACGCGTGGTTCTGCGCCTATGCACCGGCCGATGATCCCAAGTATGTCATCGCTACTGTCCTAGAGCAGGGCGGCGGCGGCTCAGATACCGCGATGCATGTCGTGCGCGACGTGCTCGGTGTGATTTATGACGAGCCCGATACCTCTTCGGCCTCGGGCGATTCTTCGGTTCGATAGGAGGTTGCGATGGATTTTTCTCCGGCGGATCTGTTCCGTTCAACCAAGACTGGCTCTCGCAGCAGCCTGGACCGCGTCAACAAGCAACTTTCGGCCTCGCGCGGCACGTTTCGCCAAAAGGTGCATATCGGTGTGCTCGTGGCCACTGTGGCGCTCGTCGCCTACGGTGCCATCATCATCTGGTCGGCTTCGCAGTTTAAGGCCGATGCTTCGTTCTCACGCCATCTGCTGGGAATCGGCATCGGAGCGGTGCTGGCGGTGTTGGTCTGGCGTACCGACCTGCGCGGTATTTCCAATTTCTCGACGGCGTTGCTCGTCATCGACCTGATCGTGATCTTCTCGCCCAAGATTCCGGGCCTGTCCTATACGGGCGGTCTGGGCATGACGGGCTGGATCAAGATTCCCGGTATCGGTTTGACGTTCCAGCCGGTTGAGCTTGCCAAGCTCATCACCATCTTCTTTATTGCTACGCTTGGCTCGCAGTATAACGGTCGCATCGATACCGTTCGCGACTACGTCAAGCTCTGCGGCATGCTGTCCATTCCGTTTTTGGCCGTCGTTGCCATGGGCGACCTGGGCTCGGGCCTGGTCGTGCTTGTTTCGGGCGCCATCGTCATTTGTATGAGCGGCGCACGCCGCGAATGGGTGCTGTCGACCCTGGCCCTGCTCGTGGGCCTGGTGGCCCTCGTTCTGGCGCTCGATTCGGTTTTTGATTCGTTGCTCGGCCACGATGTGCTCATCAAGCAGTATCAGATGAACCGTCTGACGGTCTTTATCGACCCCGATAATGCCGATTCGGACGATGCCTACAACCTGCAGCAGTCGCTTATCGCCGTTGGCTCGGGCGGCTTCTTTGGTAAGGGTTTGGGTCATGCGACGCAGTCGGCCGGCGGCTTTCTGCCTGAGTTCCACACCGACTTCGTCTTCGCCTTCCTGTCCGAGACCTTTGGCTTTTGCGGTTCTTTTTTGCTCCTGTGTCTCTACGTGCTGCTGATCTTTTCGACGATTCGCGTCGCCTTTAAGTGCGAGTCGCTGTTTTTGCGTCTTTCGTGTGTGGGCATCGTTGGTATGTGGGCGTTCCAGACCTTCGAAAACATCGGCATGTGCATCGGTATGATGCCGATTACCGGTATTCCGCTGCCGTTTATTAGCTTCGGTTCGTCTTCGATGATGATTCAGCTGCTGACGGTGGGTATCGTACAATCCATATGGCGGCATCGTTCGGGCGCCGCGTAACCGCTGGAGGGGTTTGCTATGAAAATTCCCGTAGATAAGCTGACCCGCGCTTTTAAGATGGGCGCGTCCGTTAAGAAGGATTCCGATACGCCGGTGCGCGTCTCGGTCTATCTGGATTCGTCCGCCTCGCGCTTTCTGGCCGAGACGGTGCGTGACGCCTTTGTGCCGCAGACGACCTCGGGCATTGTGCGCGTCGAGCGTCTGGGGGAGGAGCGAATTGCTCCAAAGACCGATACCGATGTGGTGCTGGTGCTCTCGTGTGGTTCCGACCGCTTGGAGAGTGCCGTGCAGGAGCTCGTGATCGCCGGTGCGCCCGTGTGCGTGCTTGCCGAGTCTGCTGTGGAGGTGCCGTTTATCGAGGAGTCCACGCCCATGCTCGGCGTGGTAGCGGCAACCGATAAGACGTATCTGCTCGAGACGCTTGCCCGCTGGATTCTCGATCGCACCGACAAGGAAACGGCCTTTGCGGCGAACTTTGCCTTCATGCGCATCGCGGCGGCCAATCGTATCATCACCTCGTGCGCGCTCACCAATATGGCGACCGGTGCGCTGGTGTTTTTGCCGGGCGCCGATTATCCCGTTATGGCGCTGGCGCAGGTGGGTATGCTCTTTGAGCTCGCTGCCGTCTTTGGACGCGGCATTAAGCCTGAGCGCGGCTACGAGGTCGCGGGCGTGCTTGCCGGCGGTCTTGTGATCCGAGCGGTCACCCGCGCACTTGTCAAGCAGACGCCGCATATTGGGTTTGCCGTCAAGGCGCTCACTGCCGCCGCGGGCACCTATGGCATGGGCCGTGCGCTCGTTTCGCTCTACGAGCGCGATGTCGACTACAGCCGTGCCAACGAGGTGGTCACTGCCACGTTCTCCCGCGTTCGCGATCTGGTGACCACGGTCGCGGGCGCTACCCGTCCTATGGCGTCCTATCAGGACGCATCAGATCTCGCTGCTTAGGGGTTTTCCGTTGCGCGTTGCATACCAAGACTGTTTTCATTTAATTGAGCCGTTGCTCGCCAAGGTCGAGAAGCCGAGTCGCTATATCAATCACGAGTGGGGCACGCTTTCCAAGGCCGATGCCGACTACCGTTGCTGCCTGATCTATCCGGATGTGTACGAGGTCGGTCTGCCCAACCAGGGTATCGCCATCCTCTACAACATCCTTAACCAGGCCGAGGGCATCTCCTGCGAGCGTGGCTATGTGCCGTGGCCCGATATGGGTGACGCTATGCGCGAGGCGGGCATTCCGCTGCTCTCGCTCGAGGGTGCAGCGCCGGTCGCTTCGTTTGATATCGTCGGTCTGCATGTGCCGCACGAGATGGCGGTGACGAACTTCCTCGAGGCACTCGACCTCGCTGGCATTCCACTGTTGGCGGCTGACCGAGGCGAAGACGACCCCATCATCATTGCCGGCGGTCCCTCGGTGTACAACCCCGAGCCGTACGCGGCCTTCTTCGATGCCATCCTCATCGGTGAGGGCGAGGAATCGCTGCTCGAGACCTGCCAGCTGCATCGCCGCCTGCGTGACGAAGGGGTCCCGCGCGCGCAGATTGTCGAGCAGCTTGCATCCATTGCCGGCAACTACGTGCCGTCGCTCTATGAGGTTCGTCACGACGAGCCCTGCTCGCCGCATGGCTACACCGTGCCGCGTGAAGGCAAGGATGCGCCGACCGTGGTCTACAAGCGCGTCGTTGAGGATTTCGGCGCCACGAATCCGCTGTCGCAGTCGTGCGTGCCCTATGCGCAGCTGGTTCACGACCGCCTGTCTATCGAGATCCTGCGCGGCTGCGCCCGCGGCTGTCGTTTTTGTCAGGCCGGCATGACGTATCGCCCGGTGCGCGAGCGCTCGGCCGACCAGATCGTCTCGTCGGTGATTCAGGGTCTGGAAAAGACCGGCTATGACGAGGTGTCGCTGACCTCGCTTTCCACGACCGACCACTCCTGCATTCGCGACGTGCTCGGCAGGCTCAACCGTCGCCTGGAGGATACGGGTATACGCGTGTCTATTCCGTCGCAGCGCCTGGATTCGTTTGGCGTGGATATGGCCGAGTCGGTCGCCGGCGAAAAGAAGGGCGGCCTGACGTTCGCGCCCGAGGCCGGCAGCCAGCGCATGCGCGACATCATTAACAAGAACGTGACCGAGGAGGACCTGGACCGTGCGGCCAAGGCGGCCTTCGAGGCCGGCTGGAACCGCATGAAGCTCTACTTTATGATGGGCCTTCCCGGCGAGCGCGATGAGGACATCGTGGCCATCGCCAATCTGGCCGATCACGTGCTGGAGCTCGGTCGTTCCGTGGTGCCCAAGGCTCGTCGCGGCTCGATCTCGGTGTCCATCTCGGTTTCGGTCTTTATCCCCAAGGCTGCCACGCCGTTCCAGTGGTGCCCGCAGCTCGACTACGACGACGTCAAGCGTCGCCAGAAGTTGCTTATCACGAGCGTTCGCAACCGTGCCGTCCGCGTGCATTACCACGATGCCGAGACCTCGCTCATCGAGGCCGCGCTTTCCCGCGCCGGTCGTGACATGACGCCCGTCATCATCGATGCTTGGCGCTCGGGCTCTCGCTTTGACGCCTGGGTAGAGCATTTCTCGCTCGATAACTGGAAGGAAGCTGCTGCCAAAAACGGCATCGACCTCAATGAGCTCGTGCACCTGCCCTACGAGTTGGACTGGCGCCTGCCGTGGGAGCACGTGAGCCCCGGCTGCACGCGCGGCTTCCTCGAGCGCGAGTACCGTCGCTCGCTCGAGGGCGTCACGACTCCCGACTGTACCCGCACGTCGTGCACCGGCTGCGGGATCTGCCCCACGCTCCACGCCAAGAATGTATTGATGGGTGATCGCGCATGAGTGAGCGCCTGACCGACAACCCCTCGCTCTTTAGGCTTCGTGTTCGCTATGGCAAGCGCGATCGCCTTAAGTACCTGGGCCATCTCGAAGTAATCCATACCATTGAGCGCATCGTGCGCCGTGCGGGACTTCCCTATGCCGTCACGCAGGGCTTCTCTCCGCACATGCGCGTGGGCTTCTCTTCGGCGCTGCCGGTGGGTACGTCGTCGACCTGCGAGTGGTATGACCTGTTTATGACCGAGTTCGTGGCGCTCGACGAGGCGTTTGGGCGCCTGGCTGCGGCGTCTCCGGCCGATCTGGCGCCCATCGAGGCGGCGTACATCGACGTGCGCACGCCGGCATTGACGGCGCAGCTCACGCGCCTGTCGTATCGCATCGACTTACACCTGGATCCCGAGGCGCCCGTGAGCGCCGACGAGGTGCGTCGTGCGATCGACACGCTGCGCGCGGATCATGGCATCGACTACGCGCGCGGCAAAAAGAGCAAGCGCTTGGATTTGGATCACACGCTCGTTGGCTATGAGCTCACGGCGGGGGAGCGCCCGGACCATTTGGTTCTCATGCTCGACACCCATGCCGACAACGAGGGCTCTATGCGTCCGGAAATTTTGCTTTCTGCTGCTGATGTTTTGTTGCAGGGCTTGACCCCGGGCGTGGATGCACCTATTGTTTCCACCGGTATGCAAGACCTCGTGACCATCTGCTCCTACGATGTCGAGCGTCAGAATCAAGCATGCGAGGACGACGAGGGCCGACTCGTCAGCCCCATACCTGTGCGAACTTGTGGATTTGCTCCACATACTCGTTGACGGGGGTTTTTTCGCCTGCTACTATATTCGGCTGTTGCACTAACTGATGCATGAAGGGTAAGTAAACATGTACGCAATCGTTAACACGGGCGGCAAGCAGTACAAGGTCGCCACCGACGATGTCATCACCGTCGAGAAGATCGAGGGCAATGAGGGCGACAAGGTCACCCTGCCGGTTATCTTCCTCAACGATGGTAAGAAGATCGTCACCGATCCCGACAAGCTGGCCAAGGCCAAGGTTACCGCTCAGATCGTTGAGCAGTTCAAGGGCGAGAAGCAGCTGGTCTTCAAGTTCCACAAGCGTAAGCGCTATCGTCGTCTGAAGGGTCACCGTCAGAAGCTCACCAAGCTGAAGATCGTGAAGGTCCAGGCTACGTCCCGCGCCAAGAAGGCTGTCAAGGCAGAGGCCGAGGCTGTTGCCGAGGCTCCCGTCGCCGAGTAGATTACACTCGTAACGAAAGAGTAGGTATACACAATGGCACACAAAAAAGGACTCGGTTCCTCCCGTAATGGCCGTGACTCCCGCGGTCAGCGCCTTGGCACGAAGCGCTATGCCGGCCAGACGGTAACCACGGGCACGATTCTCGTCCGTCAGCACGGCACGCACATCCACCCGGGTGAGAACGTTGGCCGTGGTAAGGACGACACGCTGTTCGCGCTGGTCGACGGTACCGTTGAGTTCCACAAGGGTATCAAGCACAGGGTCAGCGTACGCCCGCTCGCGAACGCGTAATTCACCCTTCATAGAGCACATATGTGGGAGGCACTTGAGTTTTAGGATTCAAGGGTCTCCCTCTTTTTTGTAGGAGGCGATTCTGTTGTCACAGTTCACCGATATCAGCCGCATTAACGTGTGCGGCGGCGACGGCGGAGCCGGATGCATGTCGTTTAGGCGCGAGGCATTTGTCCCCAAGGGCGGCCCCGATGGCGGCGACGGCGGTCGTGGCGGCAATGTCGTCATCCAGGCCGATGCTCAGCTGTCTTCGCTGATCGATTACCGCTTTAAGCATCACTTCCGCGCCGAGCGCGGCACGCACGGGCAGGGTGCCCGTCGTAACGGTAAGAGCGGCGAGGACCTGATTCTCAAGGTCCCTATGGGTACCGTGGTGCGCGAGCTCGATCCCGAGACGCAGACCCCGATGTTCGAGATTGCCGACCTGGTGCACGACGGCGAGCGCGTCGTCGTGGCGCCCGGCGGTGCCGGCGGTCTGGGCAACACACACTTTGTGACGTCGGTGCGTCGCGCTCCGGCCTTTGCCCAGCTCGGCGAGCCTGCCGAGGAACACTGGATCGAGCTCGAGATGAAGCTTATGGCCGATGCCGCGCTTGTGGGCTTTCCCTCGGTGGGTAAGTCATCGCTCATTGCGCGCATGAGTGCCGCCCGCCCCAAGATTGCTGACTACCCGTTTACCACGCTCGTGCCGAACCTCGGCATGGTGCGTGCCGGCGAATATTCTTACGTCGTTGCCGACGTCCCCGGTCTCATCGAGGGCGCGAGCGAGGGCAAGGGCCTGGGTCACCAGTTCCTGCGCCACATTGAGCGTACGGCACTCATCATGCACGTCGTCGATATGACGGGTGGTTTTGAGGATCGCGATCCGGTCGAGGACTATCGCATCATCAACCGCGAGCTCGAGCAGTATGGCGCCGAGCTTTCGGAGCGTCCGCAGATCGTCGTTGCCAACAAGTGTGATGCGCCGGGCACGGCCGACAAGATTGCCGACCTTAAGCGTGCGGCGCTCGACGATGGCCATATGTTCTTTGCCGTGTCTGCTGTTACGGGCGCCGGCCTCAACACGCTGATGCTTGCCGTGGGCGAGCAGGTGGCTAAGCTTCGCGCCGAGCTGGCGGTCTCTGATGAGCCGGTCGATCTGCGCGACGAGGAGTGGGAGCGTCGCCGCCTGCAGCGCGAGAAGCGTTTCCGCATTGTCCAGGAAGAGCCCGGTGCCTTCCGCGTGGTCGGTCGTGCCATCGAGCGCATGGTCATCCAGACCGACTGGGAAAACGAGGAAGCCGTCATTTACCTGCAGCATAAGTTTGCGCGTATGGGTGTTGACGACGCGCTCGAGAAGGCCGGTTGCCGTGCGGGCGACGAGGTCCGCATTTGCCAGCGCGCTTTTGACTTTGAGGGCGCCGAGGACTTCTCGGAGTACGAAGAGCTCGAGGATGCTGGCGAGGACGTTGCCGTCGAGGCCATTGACGTGGCCGATGCTGCGGATGAGGGCGTCGAGGTTGTCGATGCGGCGGATGCCGAGGACGATGCCGAGACCTCGGAGGGCGAGTAAGCCATGTCGCTGCGCGGTGGAATCGGTCTGCCCGAGCTTCCTCTAGAGGACGGGCAGGAGTTTAGGCTCGGCATTATGGGTGGCACCTTTGATCCCATCCATTACGGGCACCTGGTGACCGCTGAGCAGGCGCGTGAGTCCCTCGACTTGGATGCTGTGCTCTTTATGCCGGCGGGCACGCCTGCCTTTAAGCTTGACAAGCCGGTGACGCCTGCCGAGGACCGTTATGCCATGACGGTCCTCGCCACCGCCGCGAACCCGGCCTTTTTGGCGAGCCGGTTCGAGATCGACCGCCCGGGCGTAACCTATACGGCTGATACGCTTCATGCCCTTCGCGACTTTTACCCGCCGCAGGTAAAGCTCTACTTTATTACGGGCGCCGATGCGATTATCGATATCGTGACCTGGCATGATGCCGAACGAATCGCTGAGCTTGCTACCTTTATTGCGGCGACACGACCGGGCTTTGATATCGATACAGCGCGTGCCCGAATCAAAGAGTCGGGGCTGCCGTTCGACGTGCGCTATATTCAGATTCCGGCGCTGGCGATCAGCTCGACGAACATTCGTAAGCGAGTTGCCCGCGGCATGAGCGTGCGCTATCTTACGAGCGAGTCCGTGCTCGGCTACATTCGCAAACGCAGGCTATATGCCGATTTGGGCCAAGAAGATTTTGAGTGATGGGGGTCTACGTTGTCGGTAGAGGATCAGTTTGAGGGCGATGAGCGCGCACTGCTCAAGCGCATTCAAGAGCTGCTCGATGTTCGCATGAAGGATAAGCGCAAGCGCTATGTGCATTCGCTGGGTGTTGCCGAGACCGCACTTCATCTGGCCGAGGTCTACGGCGTTGACCGCTTTGATGCCGCTGCCGCCGGCTTGATCCACGACTGGGACAAGGTGCTTTCCGATGACGAGCTCGTGGCCCGCGCGCTTCACTATGGCATCAAGGTTGCCGGCTCTCCTTCGGCCGCGACACCGCTGCTGCATGGCCCAGTTGCCGCCTATGAGCTTCCGCAGCTTTTTCCCGGGCTGTCGCCGGCGGTCTTTCAGGCTGTCGACCGTCACACCGTGGGAGCTTGCGACATGACGCCGCTCGATATGGTGGTCTTTGTGGCCGATGCCATCGAGCCCAACCGCCACGGCGACTATGCGCATGCGCTGCGCAAGATGGTGGGGGAGTCGACGCTCGATGAGTTGTTCTTCTCCTGTTTTGCGCAGGGTTTGGTCTATGTGATCCAGTCCGGGCGTTATCTTTATCCCACGGCTATTACGATTTACAACCATTACGCCCAGCTACGCTAGCTCGGGTGCGTCTAGAAAGAGGTATTCCATGGCCGACGAGACCATGACTGACGAGCAGATTCTCAAGGATGTGGAGCACAAGAGCTTCGCCGCCACGTCCGACCGCACCGCCGCCTCGCTGTCCGCGAGCGGTGTCGCCGCCGAGGATGTCGCCCGCGCCGCCGCGCAGGCCGCCTACGACAAGAAGGGCGAGGACGTTCAGGTGCTCGACCTGACTGAGCTTTCCGATGTGTGCGACTACTTTGTCCTTGCTACCGGCACCAACAACCGCCAGGTTGATTCGATCGTCGACGAGATTGAGGAGAAGGTCGCCGAGGCTTGCGGCGAGCATCCGTTCTCCATCGAGGGCCGCGAGCAGAAGACTTGGATGCTCATGGACTACGGTTCGGTTGTCGTCCACGTCTTCACTCCCGAAGCCCGCGACTTCTACCGCCTCGAGAAACTCTGGGGAGACGCCCCCCAGCTCCCCCTCAATCTCCTCTAGTAGCTCATTTGAGACGGGGTTTAGCTACCCTCACGCATATCGCCGGGCAGTTGCGGTTTTCCGCAGCTACCCGGCTTTCTTTTTGCCTCAGGGACTAATCGTTGAAGCGGGATTGGCGGCCGAAGGAAAGGGCGGTGTCGCCGAATTTGTCTCGGACGGCGTCGATAGCGACGGAGAGGTCGCGTCGGTCGCTGGATTGGGCTCCGCGGTCGTCGACTTCGCAGAACAGGTCGGTTTGGATCCCGCCTTGGTGGTCGAAATCGCTCATGCCGATGCCTGCTAAGCGAACATGCATGCCATCCTGCCAGATGTTGTCGAGCAGTTCGAGTGCAACCGCCACGAAGATGTTCTCATCGTCGGTCGGATGAGGCAGCCGGCGCTGTGCCGTACGCCCGCTGCCATACGAGTATTTGAGCTTGAGCGTCACCGTGGCGCCCGTCAGTCCCTGACGGCGCAGGCGGCGTCCAACCGACTCGCCCAACAGCGCAATCGCCGCTTTGATGTCCCCGCGCTCAGTCAAATCTTTAGCAAAGGTGCGTTCATTGCTGACCGACTTGACCTCGCGCTCTTCATCGAGACTCGTAACTTCGGAGATTTCGAGTCCCAGCGCACGCTGACGCATGCGCTCGCCGTTGACGCCAAAAATAGAGGCCAAGGTGGATTCCGGTGCACGTGATAGCTCGCCGAGGGTGTAGATGCGCATGCGGCGCAGTCGCTCCTCGGCCGAGCGCCCGATGCCGCTCATGGCAGATACCGGCAGCGCGGCCAAAAAGCGCTGCTCGGTTCCGGGGCGCACAATCGTCAATCCAAACGGCTTGTCACGCTCGCTTGCGATCTTTGCGACCGTCTTGTTGCAGCCCACGCCAATGGAACAGGTCACTCCCAGCCCTGCCACGCGGTCGCTTATACGCCGCGCAACCAGCAACGGGTCTTCGGGCGCAAAGCGACCCGGTGTGATATCGATAAAGGCTTCGTCGATGGATACGCGCTCCACGCGCGGGGTCTCGTCGGCGAGAATCGCCATGACTTCCGCGCTCACCTCGCGGTAGCGATCAAAGTGCCCGTGCGTCCAAATGGCTTGCGGGCACAAGCGCCGTGCCTCGGCCGAGGGCATGGCGGAGTGCACGCCAAAGCGACGTGCCTCATATGAACACGTGGACACGACGCCACGCGAATCGGCGTCTCCGCCCACGATGAGCGGTTTTCCGCGCCATTCGGGATGGTCGAGCATCTCCACGCTCGCAAAAAACGCATCGAGGTCCATGAGGCCCACCGCCGGACCCGTCCAGGGAGGCGGCGTGACGCCCATGGCATCCTCATAACCGTATGTATGTTCGCGTCTTTCCATGTCATGAGTATACCGCGCAGCTCATGTGGGGTGCGTGTATGTGCTTGCAAATCCCGAATTCTTGTCTAAGATATGGATTTGCCCTCGACTACACCGAAGAAGTTGGTCTCACGGACTTCACCTGCCCGCGTCGATGGCGTATTATGTTCAACTGTTTGTTTGTAGTTGCAGCCTAAAGCTGCTTGGTTGGAGGAGTTTCCTTTGGCAGTCAAGATTCGCCTTGCTCGTCACGGCGCTAAGAAGCGTCCGTACTACCGTGTCGTCGTCGCCGATTCCCGCGCCCCGCGTGACGGTCGTATCATCGAGGAGGTTGGCCGCTACAACCCGATGACCGCCCCCAAGACCATCAACCTCGACCTCGAGAAGATCGCCGACTGGCAGTCCAAGGGCGCTCAGCTCACCGACGCCGTCGCCGCTCTGGTCAAGGCCGCCAACGAGGGCGAGAAGACCGAGACCGTCGTCAAGAAGTCCAAGAAGCAGCTCGCCAAAGAGGCCGAGGCCGCTAAGGCTGCCGCTGAGGCCGCTGAGGGCGCCGAGGAGTAAATCGTGCCTGAGGTTGACGCTGCACAGCTCGAGGGTGAGGCAATGCTCTCAGATCGCATCGCCGATCTCGTCGAATATCTCGTTGTTCAGATCGTCGACGACCCGGATTCCGTGAGCCTTGAGGTCATCGATGGTGACGACGCCTCTACGATTGAGGTTTCGGTCGCCGAGGATGACGTCGCTAAGGTCATCGGCCGTCGTGGCCGTACCATCAAGGCCATTCGCACGCTCGCCCGTGCACTGGCCGCTCGCCTCGACACTGCTGTCGAGGTAGAGGTTCTGGGCTAGGACCTTGAGGTCCCAGTACAAAAACATCGCCCGTGTGGTCAAGCCGCACGGAAGGAAGGGGGAGGTCCTCGCGCAGCCGCTGCGGGGGCTTCCTTCTGTATTAGAGCCGGGTATGCGCGTCGCCCTGACGCCGCCGGCGCTCAAGCGCGACCGCTTTTGCACGGTCGTGTCCGTCACCGATACGGGCGATGGCGATCTGGTCTCGTTTGAGGGCATTGACGACTTGACGTCCGCCGAGGGCATCACGGGATGCTACGTGCTGGCAAATCGTGACGATTTTGAGCTCGATTCGCTCGACGCTGCCTATACCGACCTGATGGGTCGCGAGGTGGTCGACGAGCGCTTCGGTTTACTCGGCACGATCGTCGAGATCATGTCGACGCCCGCTAACGATGTTTGGGTTGTTGAGGGCGATCGGTACGGCGAGGTACTGATTCCCGTGATCGAGCAGGTCGTGCTCGATCTTCCCGACACAGGAACAATTTCCGTCCACATTATGGACGGCCTGATCGATATGGACAAGTAGGGAGGACAACATGCTGATCGAGACCCTTTCGGTCTTTCCCGAGATGTTTGAGCCCGTCATGTCCACATCGATCTTGGGCCGCGCCCGCAAGGCCGGCCTTTTTGATTTTAAGGCGTATAACCTGCGCGACTGGACGCACGACCGCCATCGTACCGTCGATGACGAGCCGTACGGCGGCGGGCAGGGCATGCTCATGAAGGTCGAGCCTATTGCCGAGGCCATCGAGGCCATCAGCTCCGAGGGTCCCAAGCCCACCGTAGTGTTCTTCACCCCCTGTGGCGAGCCCTTTACGCAGCATGTGGCCGAGCGCCTGCTCAAAAGTGAGCGCCTGCTGTTTGTGTGCAGCCGCTACGAGGGCGTCGACGAGCGTGCGTATGCGTATGCCGATGAGCGTCTGTCGATCGGCGACTACGTGCTTACGGGTGGCGAACTTCCCGCTATGGTCGTTGCCGATGCCGTCGTACGCCTGATTCCCGGCGCCCTGGGCGACGAGATGAGCAATGTGGACGAGTCGTTCTCGACCGCCGAGGACGGAGGCCTGCTCGAGTACGCGCAGTACACCCGTCCCGCCGAGTTCAACGGCGAGGGCGTGCCGCCGGTGCTTGTGAGCGGCGATCACGCCAAGGTCGATGTCTGGCGTCGCAAGAACGCCATCGAGCGCACCTGCCGCTGGCGTCCCGACTTGATCGAGACGGCGCGGCTCACGCCCGAGGAGCGCGCTTACGCGCAGGATTTGCTTTCTGGAAGAGGTGAATAACATAGAGGACAATAAAGGCCGCCAACGAGTTCATCTTGAACATGATTTTGGCGAGAGGTCCGTTTTCACTTTGCGGGGCGCCTTGGAATGGGTTTTGGTCATTCTAATCGCGCTCGCCGCCACCTTCCTGATCCGCACCTTTGTGGTCGAGCCCTTTGTGGTGCCCACCGGCTCCATGGAGTCCACGATCGAGATTGGCGACCAGATCCTGGCACAAAAGGTGAGCCTCGAGCTCGGTCAGCCCGTCAAGCAGGGCGATATCGTGGTGTTTCACAACCCCGATGGCACCTCCGAGCATGATGTTCTTGTCAAGCGTGTTATTGCCACGGCCGGCCAGACGGTCGACCTGCAGGATGGCAAGGTGGTCGTTGACGGCCAAGCGCTCGACGAGGACTATACGACGGGCATGAGCTGGCCACTTTCGGTCCAAGCGCCCGGTGCTCAGGTAAGCTATCCCTACACCGTCCCCGACGGGTGTGTGTGGGTGATGGGCGACAACCGAGAGAACTCAGCCGACTCCCGCTATTTTGGGCCGGTCGACCGCTCCGATTTAATGGCCGTGGCACTCGTTCGCTACTGGCCGCTCAACCGCATCGGTGCTATCGACTAAAAACCGCTATAGTACAGTACCTAACCGTGTAATCGTTTCGACGAGGGGATATTAGAGGCATGAACGCTTCATCGCTTTCCTTCCAAGACATCATCCTGCGCCTCCAGCAGTACTGGGGCGAGCAGGGCTGCGTCATTATGCAGCCCTATGACTCCGAGGTCGGTGCCGGTACCTTCCATACCGCGACCACGCTGCGCTCGCTCGGTCCCGCCGAGTGGCGCACCTGCTATGCGCAGCCCTGCCGCCGTCCCGCCGACGGCCGCTACGGCGAGAACCCCAACCGCATGCAGCACTACTATCAGTTCCAGGTGCTCATCAAGCCCTCGCCGGTCAACGCCCAGGAGCTCTATCTGGGTTCGCTGGCCGCCATTGGCCTGGACCCCAACGACCATGACGTCCGCTTTGTCGAGGACGACTGGGAGAGCCCGACCCTGGGTGCCTGGGGCCTTGGCTGGGAGGTCTGGCTCAACGGCATGGAGGTCACGCAGTTTACGTATTTTCAGCAGGTGGGCGGCATCGAGGTCGACCCCGTGCCCGTCGAGATCACCTATGGCCTGGAGCGTATCGCCATGTACGCCCAGGGCGTCAACTCGGTCTACGACCTGGTGTGGAGCTACCTGCCCGACGGCACGCCCATGACCTATGGCGACGTGTTCCTCGAGAACGAGCGCGAGTTCAGCGCCTACAACTTTGAGGTCGCCAACGTCGAGATGATGCGTCAGAAGTTTGACGACTACGAGGCCGAGTGTCACTCCTGTCTGGAGCGCAAGCTGCCGCTGCCGGCGTACGACTGTGTCATGAAGTGCAGCCACGCCTTCAACCTGCTCGATGCCCGTGGCGCCCTGTCCGCAGTCGAGCGTGCCAACTACATCCTGCGCGTCCGCGCCGTCGCCAAGGCGTGCTGCGAGGCCTACATGGCCGAGGTCGCCGGAGTCAACGAGAATGCCGACCAGGAAGGCGAGGTGGCGTAAGCCATGGCAGACGCTAAGGATTTCCTGTTTGAGATCGGTACGGAGGAAATGCCCTCCGCACCGTTGAACAATGCCGTCAAGCAGCTTGGCACCATGATCGCCAAGGGCCTCGACGAGGCCGGTCTGGCCCACGGCGAGGTCCGCGTGATCTCGAGCCCGCGTCGTCTGGCTGCACTCGTTGCCAACGTCGCCACCGCGACCGATGAGGTTCACGAGGTCAAGCGTGGCCCCGCGGCCAACATTGCCTTCGACGCTGACGGTAACGCCACCAAGGCCGCCCAGGGCTTTGCCCGCAAGTGCGGTGTGGCTGCCGAGGACCTGGTCCGTCGCGAGGACACTGACGGTCGCGAGTATGTGTTCGCCGAGAAGAACATTCCCTCCGCACCGGCTACGCCGATTCTGACCGCTCTGTGCGAGAAGACCATCGCCGGCCTGCAGTGGCCCAACTACCGCAGCCAGCGCTGGGGTCACGAGCATGCGACCTTTGTTCGTCCGGTCCGCTGGATCTGCTGCCTTTTGGGCGAGGATGTTGTGCCCGTGTCGTTTGCCGACGTGACGAGTGGCAACACCACGCGTGGTCATCGCGTACTTGGCCCCGGTGACCATGTGGTCGCCAGCCCCGCCGTCTACGAGCAGGTGCTCGAGGACGCCGGTGTGCTTTCTGCCGAGCGTCGTCGTGAGGCCATCCTTGCCGGTATCGCCGAGGTCGAGGCTGCCCGTCCCGGCTGCCATGTCGATACGCCCAAGAAGGTCTTTGAGGAGGTCATTAACCTCTGCGAGTGGCCGACGGTGCTCGTCGGTACCTTCGATGAGGAGTTCCTCAAGGTCCCGCACGAGATCATCTGCGAGTCCATGCTCACCAACCAGCGCTACTTCCCGATCTATGACGGCGAGGGCAAGCTCACGCGTGAGTTCGTGGTCGTTTCCAACAGCAAGCCCGAGAATGCCGAGCGCGTGATCGACGGTAACGAGCGCGTCGTGCGCGCCCGTCTGGACGACGCAAAGTTCTTCTACGAGGAGGACCTGAAGATCTCCCTCGACGAGTTCCGTGAGCGCCTGGCCAAGGTTGCCTTCCAGGAGAAGCTCGGTAGCGTGCTCGCCAAGTCCGAGCGCATTGAGCAACTCGCGCTTGCCATCGCTCGCGAGACCCATCTGGGCGCCCACCTGGCCGCCGATGCCGCTCGCGCCGCGCACCTGTGCAAGGCCGACTTGGTATCCAACGCCGTCGTCGAGTTCACGAGCCAGCAGGGCGTGATGGGCGGTTACTACGCCACCGCGATGGGGGAGAACGACGAGGTCGCCCACGCCATTCGCGATCATTATCGTCCCCGCTTTGCCGGTGACGAGCTGCCCGAGGGCACCGCTGGCTGCATCGTGGCCTGCGCCGACAAGCTCGATACCATCGCCGGTATCTTTGCCATTGGCGAGCCCCCGACCGGCTCCTCCGACCCCTACGCGCTACGTCGTGCCGCTATCGGCATCATCAACATCCTGCGCGACCGTCTGCCGATCGACCCCACGTCGCTCATCGACTTCGCCCTCGAGCTCTATAGCGAGCAGGGCATTGAGTTCGACGCCGCCGAGGTCGCCCAGCAGGTTCGCGACTTCTTCCATGGCCGCCTGGTGAGCATGGCCCGCGACGAAAAGATCCCGGCCGATACCGTTGCCGCCGTCTCTGCGGTGCACATCATCGCCCCGTCCGTCTTCTTCGCCCGCTGCGCCGCCCTCGACGAGGCCCGCAAGAACGATGCCGAGACCTTTGACAACCTGGCTACGGCCTATGCCCGTGCCGCGCATATCTCCAAGTCCGAGCTGGGCGCGGAGTACGACCGCAGCCTGATGGGCGAGGCCGAGCTCGCGCTTGCCGATGCTTCCGAGGCTGCTCAGACTGCTGTCGATGCTGCCCTTGCTGCCGAGGACTACCCGGCCGCATTTGCTGCCCTCGCCGCCCTGCGCGCGCCCATCGACCGTTTCTTCGACGAGGTCATGGTCATGGACAAGGACGAGCAGCTCCGCGATAATCGCCTTAAGCTGCTCAACCGCTTCGAGGCCGTTTTCTCCGGCATCGCCAACATCGGTGAGCTTGCTCGTAAAAAGTAAGCCAGCCTGCGCGTAAGCGCAAAAGGAGCCCCGCATGGATTGCCCGGTCACCGCTCGTCCCACCGTTATCGTTATCTCCGACTCGCTCGGTGATACCGCTTGTGAGGTGGTGCTTGCGGCGTCCGGGCAATTTGATGAAGGGGCTTTTCGTTTGTTGCGCCTGCCCAAGGTGACCTCGGTGGAGCAGGTGGAGTCGTTTGTGGGCCCGCGCGTCGATGCCGACCATCGCGATATTGCCGTGTTTCACACCATTGTCGATCCGGCGCTTCGCGCCCGCGTGCTCGATTACCTGGGCATGCTGCATATCCGTTCGGTCGACCTGATCGGTCCGACGCTCGCCGTGCTATCGTCGCTCATCGGTGTGCCGCCCAAAGGCGTCGCGGGCGTGATTCACAGGACCGATGACCGCTATTTCCATCGTATCGAGGCCATGGAATATTTCGTTGAGCACGATGACGGGCGCGGTTGCGACGATTTGTCGGGTGCCGATATCGTGCTGCTGGGCGTATCGCGCACGTCCAAGACGCCGCTGTCGATGTATCTGGCTTATCAGGGCTACAAGGTTGCCAATGTTCCGTTGGCCCATGGCATGGAGCCGCCGAAGTCGATTTACGAGGTCGACCCGATGCGCCTGTTCGGCCTGATTTCGACCGTCGATGTGATTTCCGAAATTCGCGATAGCCGCTTGGGCGATGACTACGCTCGTGCCGTTGCCGGCTCCTATGCCGAGCCCGAGAGCGTGCGCAGCGAGCTTGAGGAAGCTCGTGCCCTCATGAAACGCCTAGGCTGCTTTGTGGTGCGTACCGACGGCAAGGCCATCGAGGAAAGCGCTGCCGAGATCATTAGCCACTTGGAGGAAATCCAAGAAGCCCGTGCCCGCCGCGCCGCCCGTCGAGCCCAACAAAAGTAGCTAATTTGGGACGGGGCTTTTTTAGCTACCCCGACTGAGGCCGCGAGCTTTTTGGCCGATTGCCGACGGGGGCAGCTAAAAAAGCCCCGTCCCAAATTAGCTACTTATGGTAAAGCGATTTAGCAAAAACATCGCACTGACCTGCTTTTTTATTGCAGTGGTATCTTCATAAGGTAACCACCTTTACCTACCGTTTACCGCCAGTTTTAGCACGTTTACCAAACCGCGCACCCTCTGCTCAAGCCTGCCCAAAACCCGCCGTATAGTTCCCTCACGGCCCGCATTCGGCGGGTCGATTCGTTACCACGGTCGTGCGCGAGAGCGCATGGAAGGGGAAGTATCGTGAGCGATTGCAAGAGGGTTTACCGTTTTGGAACCGACGCCCAGGGCACCTGTGTCACCGAGGGCGACAAGTCCATGAACTTCGTGCTTGGCGGCAAAGGCGCTAACCTTGCCGAGATGAGCCGTATCGGCCTGCCGGTTCCCGGTGGCTTTACTATTACCTGCCAGACTTGCGTCGAGTACTCCGGTGCCGGCAACGTGTGGCCCGAGGGTGCACTCGATGAGATCGTTGCTGCCGAGGCGGACCTCGAGGCCCGCTGCGGCAAGAAGCTCGGCAACGCCTCCGATCCGCTGCTCGTGTCGGTTCGTTCGGGCGCTCCGTTCTCCATGCCCGGCATGATGGACACGGTCCTCAACTTAGGCCTCAACGACGACTCCGTTCAGGGGCTCATCGCCCAGACGCAAAATCCGCGTTTTGCTTGGGATAGCTACCGCCGCTTTATTCAGATGTTCTCCAACGTCGTTATGGGTGTTGATGCCGACCTGTTCGAGAACGCCCTGACCCAGGCCCGCCTGGTCGCCGGTGTTCGCGTCGATTCCGAGCTTTCGGCCGAGGACCTTCAGGAGCTTGTCGAGACCTTCAAGGGCATCTTCTCTGATAACGTCGAGGCCGCCCTGTATCCCGAGCTCGAGGTCGCTGACGGCAAGCCCGTTTTCCCGCACGACCCAGAGCTTCAGCTACGCCTTGCAATCCAGGCCGTCTTTGGCAGCTGGATGAACGAGCGTGCCTGCATCTACCGCAAGCAGCATGGTATTTCCGACGAGCTCGGCACCGCCGTCAACGTGCAGGCCATGGCCTTTGGCAACAAGGGCGAGACCTCTGCGACGGGCGTCGCCTTTACGCGTAATCCGGCCGACGGCACCAAAGAGTTCTACGGTGACTTTTTGGTTAATGTCCAGGGCGAGGACGTCGTCGCCGGCATCCGCAACACCGAGCCCATTGCCGACCTCAAGACCACCCCGGGCCTCGAGTCTGCAGGTGAGGAGCTCGAGCGCGTGTTCCTGACGCTCGAGGACCATTACCGCGATATGTGCGATATCGAGTTCACCATCGAGCAGGGCAAGCTCTGGATGCTCCAGACACGCGTGGGTAAACGCACTGCCACCGCCGCCCTGCGCATCGCCATCGAAATGGTCGAGGAAGGCCTGATCACCCGCGAAGAGGCCGTGAGCCGTATCGATCCCGCGCAACTCGACCAGCTCCTGCACCCGCAGTTTGACGCTTCCAAGAGGTACGAGGCGCTGGCCAGCGGTCTGAACGCCAGCCCCGGTGCCGCCGTGGGTGAGGTTGTGTTCTCGAGTGATGACGCCGTCGCGCGCGCCAACGAGGGCCACAAGGTCATTCTGGTTCGTTGGGAGACCAACCCCGACGACCTGAAGGGTATGGTTGCCGCCGAGGGCATTCTGACCAGCCACGGAGGAAAGACGAGCCATGCCGCCGTTATCGCTCGCGGCATGGGTACGCCCTGCGTCTGCGGCGTTGAGCGCTTCCACATCGACGCCGCCGAGAAGGTCGTGCGCATCGAGGGCAGCGACCGCGTGCTGCACGAAGGCGACGTTATCTCCATCGACGGTACCCAGGGTATCGTCGTCGACGGTCCCGTCGACCTGGTCTCCGCCGAGCTCACCGGCGACCTGGACACCATCCTGTCCTGGGCCGACGAAATCCGTTTGGACGAGACCAGCGGCCATGCCAACCATGTGCGTGTCAACGCCGACAATCCCGAGGATGCCATGCTCGCCCTCGAGTTTGGCGCCGAGGCTATTGGCCTGTGCCGCACCGAGCACATGTTCCTGGGCGATCGCAAGAACATCATCCAGAGCTTTATCCTGTCTGACGATGAGGCCGTGAAGCAGCAGGCCCTGGCCGACCTGCTCAAGGTTCAGACCGAGGACTTCCTGGCGATGTTCAAGACCATGTCCGGTCGCGATGTGGTCGTCCGCCTGCTCGATCCGCCGCTTCATGAGTTCCTGGATAATCCTCGCGAGCTCGAGGTCGCCATCACCAAGAAGGAAGCCGCTGGCGCCAGCGAGAAAGAGCTTGCCGTCCTGCGCGCCCGCTTGCGTCGTATCGACGGCATGGTCGAGTCCAACCCGATGCTCGGCCTACGGGGCGTGCGCCTGTCCGTCGTCTTTGGCGATCTGCCGCTCATGCAGGTTCGCGCCGTCGCCACGGCTGCTGCCCACCTTATCAAGGAGGGCGTCGACCCGCGCCCCGAGATCATGGTTCCGCTCGTTTCCATCACGGCCGAGCATGTCCAGACCCGCGAGGTTATCGAACGCGTGATCGCCGAGGTTTCTGACGAAGAGGGCGTCGAGCTCAATATTCCCGTGGGCACGATGCTCGAGCTGCCGCGCGCCTGCATGGTCGCTGACGAGATCGCCCATTACGCAGACTTCTTCTGTTTTGGCACCAACGACCTCACCCAGACGACCTTCGGTTTCTCGCGTGACGACGCCGAGGCTAAGTTCATCCCGCTGTACATGCATAAGAAGATCTTGAAGGACAATCCCTTCGAGACCATCGACGCGGCGGTGCTCGAGCTGGTGCGCATGGCTGTCGAGAAGGGCCGCGCCACCAACCCGGGCATGCACTTTGGCGTGTGCGGCGAGCACGGCGGCGACCCCAAGTCCATCAAGGGCCTGTTTAACGTGGCCGACGTGGACTACGTGTCCTGCTCGCCCTACCGCGTGCCCCTCGCGCGCTTGGCTGCCGCCCAGGCCAAGCTCGAGGCCAAGCGTCCCGCCTAACGTTTTGGGCGTAGACGCCTAGTGTAGCCCCCCTTCATGCCGCCCGTCTCATTTGTGAGACGGGCGGTTATCATGTGCGGGTTTTGTCTTTTTGTCTGCGTAAAAAATTGTTCTTGCAGCGCAAACCCGCGCGTGTATACTCGAATACGTTTGTTCAACTACGTGCCGGCCATGGTGGTACGGCACCTCTAGAAGAGTAAGGAATTGCACATGGATTACATCCGCGCAATCGAGCGTCAGCAGATCCGCGAGGACATTCCTCAGGTTCGCGTCGCCGACAACGTCAAGGTTCACTACCGCATTAAGGAAGGCGACCGCGAGCGCATCCAGGTCTTCCAGGGAGACGTCATCCGCATGGCCGGCGCCGGTGCCCGCGAGACCTTCACCGTCCGCAAGATGTCCTTCGGTGTCGGTGTTGAGCGTACCTTCCCGCTTCACAGCCCCAAGATCGCCAAGCTCGAGGTCGTTCGTCATGGTCGCGTCCGTCGCGCCAAGCTGTACTACCTCCGCGACAAGGTGGGCAAGGCTGCTCGCATCCCCGAGAAGCGCTAAGAAGATCGCAGCGTCTGTCCACTCGTTTGGACACAAGGGTCACCTTCGGGTGGCCCTTCTTTTTATCTGATTTGCATGCAAGGAGGGCCTGGTATGGCCAACATGACGAGCTCGGTTTCGGCATCGCAGGTTGCCGGTGAGTTGGCGAGCGCCACGTTTGAGGAGATTCCCGCCCTCGTGGAGCATTATCGCGAGGACCCGCGCCAGCAGGTGATCAAGGCTTGCGAACGCGCCCTCAAACGCCATGCCAAAGAGCTTGCCGAGCGCGAGCGCGTCAATGACATGTACGAGCTTATGCATGAGCTTGGCGGCGATGGAGTGGTCGTTGGTGTCGACGAGGTGGGTCGCGGATCGGTGGCCGGTCCTTTGACGGTATGCGCTGTCTGCCTTCCTATGGAGCCGCGCGTCTGGGGCATCAACGATTCCAAAAAGCTCACGCCGGCGCGCCGCGAGTTGCTCTCAGTGAAGATTGCCGAGGTGGCGACGGCGATCGGTTTTTGCCATATCGCGCCTAAGGATATCGATGAGATGGGCATGGCCCGTGCTATCCGTACCGCCGTTGCGGGCGCCGTGGCCGATACGGGGCTCGAGCCCGATTGCGTGCTTATGGATGGCAACCCCTTGGGCGCCGTTCCTAACGAGCGCGATGTGGTGAAGGGCGATGCCAAGATCGCCTGCATCGCCGCGGCGTCCATCATGGCCAAGGTCACGCGTGACGAGATGATGGTCGAGTACGACGCCGAGTATCCCGAGTACCATCTGGCCGAGTCGAAGGGCTATGCGAGCCCCGAGCACATCGAGGCCATTCGCAAACATGGACTTTGTCCGCTGCACCGCGTGAGCTTTTGCGGAAACTTTCTGCAGACTGAGCGCCTTTTCTAGGCCAATTGTGGAGATAGGGACCCCTGGGGTTTTATAAACCTGCTGGTAGCGGGCCGTATGCAACACCATTGCTGCGTACGGCCCGTTTTTTGTCGGCATTTGGTCAGCTTTTGGTTTGCTTCCGGTACTTACCCGCATGAAAGGTGCCCTCATCATCGGGGCAATGCAGTGTGCGGGAAAGGAGACCCCATGAGTGCCGCAAGCAAAAAGAGCAAGACGCAGCAGCTCAAAGAGCGTTGGGAAAACGGCGAGCTCGACTGCGGAGCGATGACGCCCGAGTTTATCAAGGGACTCAGTCCTCGCGAGCTGGGCATGCTGGGCGAGCTTATCGCAATCGACTACTTTAACGAGCGCGGCTACACCTTGCTGGAGCAGGGCTATCGTTGCACCGAGGGCGAGGCCGACCTGGTGCTGCTCGATGAGCTCGACGATGTCGTTGTGATGGCCGAGGTCAAGACGAGACGCGTCGCCCTGGATTGCACCACGCGGGTCTTTCCCGAGGAGGCCGTGGATGCCCAAAAGCAACGCCGCTACCGCCGCATCGCAAGCTGCTATCTCATGGAGCATTATCCGCTCAAGGCGATTCGCTTCGATGCCGTGGGCGTCACCATTCGCGGCGGGCATATCGCCGAGATCGAGCACCAGTACAACGCGTTCGATTGGCAGGTGTCGTGATGGCGTTCGAGACGTTTGCCGTTCACGCGGCCTGCATCCGCGGCGTCGAGGCGATTCACGTCACGGTCGAGGTCTCGCTTGTCGGTGGCATCCCGGGCATCCAGATGCTCGGCATCCCGAGTATGGAGGTGATGGAGTCACGTGGTCGTATTCGTTGTGCGATGCGCTCCGCCGGGTTCGAGATCCCACGCTCGGGCATTACCGTTAACCTGGCACCCGGCGATATCCGCAAGACCGGTAGCGGCTTTGACCTGCCCATCGCCATCGCGGTATTGGCGGCCGATGGGCAGATTCCCCGTGACAACCTCGATCGCTGCCTTATCGCAGGTGAGCTTGGTCTGGACGGTACGGTGCTTCCCGTCAAGGGCGAGGTGGCGTTTCAACTATTGGCGCGTGATATGGGGCTGTCTTTTATCGCCGGCAGGTCCGACCAGCATGTGCCACTCGCGGGCGTGGATTGTGGATTCATCGATCATTTGTCTCAGCTTGCTCATGGTATGGGCGATGCCGCGCGGCACTACTTGGATTCTGAGGGCGTCGAGGCGACCTTTGAGCCTGAGCTCGACTATGCAGACGTGCTGGGGCAGGAAGTCGCTAAACGCGGCATGGCGCTTGCGGCGGCAGGAGAACTCGGCTTGCTCATGATTGGGTCCCCGGGATCGGGCAAGACGATGCTTGCGCGCCGTATGACCGGCATCCTGCCCGAGCTTTCCGTTGAGGATCAACAGGAGGCGCTGTGCATCCATTCGGTTTTGGGTGAGAACATCGATGGACTGCTTGCGGGGCATCGCCCCTTCCGCAGCCCGCATCACAGCATTTCGACCGCGGGCCTCATCGGCGGCGGACGTCCAGTGCATCCGGGCGAAATTAGCCTGGCTCATGGCGGCGTGCTCTTTTTGGACGAGCTTGCCGAGTTTCCCACGGGTGTACTGCAGGCGCTGCGTCAGCCCATCGAACGCGGTTATGTGAGGATCGTACGCGTCGACGGGGCCTTTACCTTCCCGTCGCGCTTTCAGCTGCTCGCTGCGAGCAATCCCTGCCCCTGCGGCTTTTTGGGCGACCGTGAGGTGCCATGCCGCTGCTCGGCATCGATGGTCGAGCGCTATCGGTCTAAACTGCGCGGTCCTTTGGCCGACCGTATCGACATGATGATCGATGTGACCCGTCCCGACCCCCAAGTGATTATCGAGGGTGCGGAGGGTATATCGTCGGCCAAGTTACGTGACTACGTTGTGCGCGGTCGCGCCTTTCGCGCTTGGCGCGAATCCCGTATGGACGATGCGGATGCCGAGGCCAAGGATGACGAGACGCGGTCCATTGACGGTGTCGTTTCGAGCTTTGAGCTCGATGATGCTGCCGAGAAATGCGTACTCGGTCTGTCCAAACGCACACATCTCACAGGGCGTGGCATCGTGCGCCTGGTTCGCATTGCGCGCACGATCGCAGATGTCGCCGAGAGCGAGCAAGTGACGCAGGACCACGTGCTCGAGGCGGCGATGTACCAGGGAAGGAGGGACCAATGATGGCCGAGGGGACCTTCGAGCTGCATCCAGGCGACGCGTTGTATCCTGAGACCGTTTTGGAGCTTTCTGATGTACCCCAGACGCTCTATGTGCGCGGCAACCCCGAGGTGCTTTCGACGCCCGCGCTCTCCATCATCGGCGCGCGCAAGGCCTCGCCGTATGGTCTTGCCGTGGCAGAGCTTGCGGCAAAGGTGGCGGTCGAGGCGGGAGTGACGGTAGTTTCGGGCGGCGCGGTCGGTTGTGACCAGGCCTCGGGTTGGGCTGCGGTCAACGCCGGCGGCAAACACGTCGTGGTGCTGGGTACGGGCGCCGACGTGGTCTACCCGCGTTCGAGCGCGGGGCTTATTACGCGCACGCTCGATACGGGCGGCGCGGTCGTGTCGATCTCTCCGTGGGGCATGGGTCCGCGCAAGTTTGCCTTTCCGCGTCGCAATCGCGTGATCGCGGCCCTGTCGCAAGCCCTCTTTGTATCCGAGGCGGGTATGCCTTCCGGGACGTTTTCTACAGCCGAGGCTGCTATGGATTTGGGGCGCGAACTTCTTGCCGTGCCGGGGTCGATCCTATCGCCCGAGTCGCGTGGCACGAATTACCTCATTGCGAACGGTGCCTGCTGCATTGTCGACGAGGAGTCCATCGAGATGGCTATCTCTCGCATATACGGCACCCTGCGCTACTCGCGCCCCGATGCTCCCGGCATTGCCGACCTGAATCCAACACAGCAGACCGTGATGCATGCGCTCATCGCCTCTCCGCTCAAGGTCGACGACATCGCGGCGCTCGTCTCACTCGATGCTGTCGGCGTACTCAAACTCTTGGGTTCGCTTGAACTCGAGGGCCTTATCGAGCGCATGATGGATGGAAGGTATGCGCCCTCCAAGTTTGCCCTTCACGCCCAGACGCCCTTCGGTCACAATGGAAAACGTGTCAATTAGAAAGGTGTTTGCAGATGCAGTTCGATCAGGTGACGGTTATCGGTGGCGGTCTGGCGGGTTCGGAATGCGCGATCCAGCTGGCAGACCGCGGGTTTGCCGTAAAGCTGTGCGAGATGCGCCCCCAGGTGAGCTCCCCGGCCCACCATACCGATCACCTGGCAGAGCTCGTCTGCTCCAATTCGTTTAAGTCGACCCGTCCGGATTCCGCGGCTGGTTTGCTGAAGGCCGAGCTTGAGCGCATGGGTTCAGTCCTGCTCGACTGCGCCCATCGCGCGGCTGTTCCCGCCGGTGGCGCCTTGGCGGTCGATCGCGTCAAGTTTTCCGAGTTTGTCGAGGCCGAGGTTGCCGCTCGTCCCAATATCGAGGTCGTGCACGGCGAGGTTACGCAGATTCCCGAGGGTCACGTGGTCATTGCCGCGGGCCCGCTGTGTTCACCGGCGCTGAGTGAAGAGGTCATGAAGCTCGTCGGTGGCGATGCCCTGGCATTCTTTGATGCGGCGGCGCCGATCGTCGATGCCTCCACGCTCGATATGGACGTGCTGTTCTCGCAGTCGCGCTACGAGGAGCAGGGGAGCGGCGACTATCTCAACGCTCCGCTCAATAAGGAGGAGTACGAGGCCTTTATCGAGGCGCTTACCACGGCCGACCGCGTGGTGCTCAAGGATTTTGAGGGCGGCGATCTGTTCCAGGCCTGCCAGCCTGCCGAGGAGGTTGCACGCACCGGCAAGGACGCTATTCGCTTTGGCGCCATGAAGCCCGTCGGCCTCACCGACCCGCGTACCGGACGTCGCCCCTGGGCGGCGATTCAGCTGCGTGCCGAGAACAAGGAGAAGACCGCTTACAATCTGGTGGGCTTCCAGACCAACCTGACCTTTGGCGAGCAGAAGCGCGTCTTCCATATGGTGCCGGGCCTGGAGAACGCTGAGTTCTTCCGCTACGGTGTCATGCACCGCAATACCTTTGTCGACGCTCCACACGTGCTCGATGGCACCTTTGCCGTGCCCGGTACCGGCGTGCGCCTGGCCGGTCAGATCACCGGCACCGAGGGGTACATGGAAGCCGTGGCGACAGGTCTGCTCGCGGCGCTCAACACCTATGCCGAGGCTATCGGTGCCGCGGGCGTCGAGTTGCCCCGCGTGGGCGCCCTGGGTGCGCTCGTGGGCTATGCGACCGATCCTGCCACCGTGGGCTATCAGCCCATGCATGTCAACTTTGGCCTGGTGCCGCCACTCGAGGATGGTAAGCGCCGCAGCAAGCGCGACCGCTACCAGGCCTATGCGGACCGTGCGCTCGAGGCCCTTGACGCCTATCTGGCTACTCGCCCCGATCTGTTTGGAGGCGACCGGTCATAGCCTTTGACCTGTACGACACCGTCGACTCGTTTATCGCCTATATCGCACGCGTCGAGGGACTTTCTCCCAACACGGTGACGGCCTATGGCTCGAGGCTGGAGCGCTTTGCTGCCTGGTGCGAACGCGAGGGCATCGACGCTCGCGCCGCCGACGTACGGACCGTTCGTTCCTATTTGGCCGAGCTGTCGCGTGGCCAGGTGGCGGCTCGGACCCTTGCGGCACACCTGTCTGCCATTCGCTCACTCTATCGGTGGATGGCTGTCGAGGGGATTGTCGAGGGCGATGCGGTCTCGGCAATATCCTCGCCCAAGCTCCCGCGCGATCTGCCCGGTGTGCTGACGACCCAACAGGTGGAGGCACTCCTCAAAGCCCCCGATACCTCAACACCCGCGGGACTGCGCGATGCGGCGATGCTCGAGTTGCTCTATGCCTCGGGTGCCCGCATCTCAGAGCTTGCGGCGCTCAATGTGGAATCCATCTCATGGTCCGAGCGCACGCTGCGCCTGTGGGGCAAGGGGAGCAAAGAACGTATCGTCCCCCTGTATCGTCGTGCGCTCGAGGTGGCTCGTTTCTATATTGAGGAGGGGAGACCGGAGTTGCTCGCTCGGGCAAAGCGCCGTGACCTCGCTACCGGGCCGCATCCGCTGTTTATATCGGCGCGCGGCAATCGCATGAGCGCTGCCATGCTCCGGCGGCGGTTCCATACGCTGGCGACGCTCGCCGGCATTCCGGCTGACATCGCCCCGCATGCGATGCGCCATACCTTTGCGACCGACTTGCTCGAGGGCGGTGCGGACCTGCGCTCGGTTCAAGAGCTGCTGGGTCATGCGAGCCTGTCCACGACGCAGATCTACACGCATCTCACACCCGATCGGCTCAAACGTGCCGTGGCTCAAGCCCATCCCCGCGGCGAATAGTGGCTGGGACGTCCCGCGCCGCACTCAGGTGTGTGGTTTTGATTGCGGGTTGGCAGGAAGATGCATTCCTGCTATCATTCATCGGGTTGCTTCACGGCAACATGTTTTTATCACGCACGCGCGGCTACTTCATACCGTGGTGCCCGGGCTTTGGTAGCACATGTCCGGGTTGGTTTTGGAGGATGACCCCGCGCGGAGGCAAACCACAGGAGGTTTAACATGGCTACCAAGATTAATATCCGCACCCTGCTCGAGGCCGGCTGCCACTTCGGTCACCAGACCCGTCGCTGGAACCCCAAGATGAAGCCGTTCATCTTCGGTGAGCGCAACGGCATCTACATCCTCGACCTCAAGCAGACCATCCTCGACGCCGACCAGGCCTACACTTTCGTCAAGAACGTCGCCAAGGGTGGCAATGTGCTGTTTGTCGGCACCAAGAAGCAGGCTCAGGAGGCCGTCAAGAACGCTGCTGAGCGCGCCAACATGCCTTACATCAACCAGCGTTGGCTCGGCGGTATGCTGACCAACTTCGTCACCATCCGCTCCCGCATTAACCGCATGGAGGAGCTCGAGGCTATGGTCGAGGACGGCCGCATGGCTGTTCTGCCCAAGAAGGAGCAGGCTGTGCTCGGCAAGGAGCTCACCAAGCTCCAGACCAACCTCGGTGGCGCCCGCGACATGAAGGGTCTGCCCCAGGCTCTCTTCGTCATCGACACCAAGCGCGAGGAGAACGCCATCAAGGAGGCCCAGCGCCTGAACATCCCCGTCGTCGCTCTGATCGACACCAACTCCGATCCCGACGAGGTCGAGTACGGCATCCCCTGCAACGATGACGCTATCTCCGCTGTCACCCTTATGTGCGAGCTCATGGCTGACGCCTGCCTCGCTGGCTCCGGCAAGGAGCAGGTCTCCGAGGCCGAGATGGCCGCTGAGCCCAAGGCCGAGTAAATCAGTCTTAGTTAATTCTTTTTCATCTCTTTGAAAGGAACCACAATGGCCCAGATTACCGCCGCTATGGTCAAGCAGCTCCGCGAGATGACCGACTCCCCGATGATGGAGTGCAAGAAGGCTCTCGTCGAGGCTGACGGCGACATGGACGCCGCTGTCGACGTTCTGCGTAAGAACGGCCTTGCCAAGGCTGCCAAGAAGGCTGGCCGTGAGACCAACGAGGGCGCTGTCGCCGCGTTCGTCTCCGAGGATGGCAAGACCGGCGCTCTGCTCGAGCTCTCCTGCGAGACCGACTTCGTTGGCTCCAACGCCAAGTTCAGCGGCTTTGCTTCCAAGGTCGCCGAGGTTGTCGCCACCACCGAGCCTGCTGACGTCGACGCTCTGCTCGAGAAGCCGATGGGCGAGGAGACCGTTTCCTCCGAGCTCACCGAGATGATTCACATCATGGGCGAGAACATGAAGATCTCCCGCTTCGCTGCTCGCAAGGCCGAGAACGGCGCGCTCGCTTCTTACATCCACATGGGTGGTAAGATCGGCGTCCTCGTCGAGTTCGCCTTCGAGAAGGCCGAGACCGCTCAGGCTGAGTCCTTCAAGACCTTCGCTCACGACGTTGCCCTTCAGGTTGCCGCCGTCGCCCCGATCTGTGCTACCCGCGATCAGGTTCCGACCGAGACCGTCGAGCACGAGAAGCAGATCTACATGGCTCAGGCTGCCGAGTCCGGTAAGCCCGAGGCTATCCAGGAGAAGATGGCTGTCGGCCGTCTGGAGAAGTTCTACAAGCAGTCCGTGCTCACCGAGCAGGAGTTCATCAAGGACAGCTCCCTCACCATCAAGAAGTACGCTGAGCAGGTCTCCAAGGAGCTCGGCGACACCATTACCGTCGTTGCCTTTGACCGTTTGGTCCGTGGCGAGTAAATAAGCTCTTGTAGCTGGTAATGAGCAGGCTGTGGGTTTTACTCACAGCCTGCTTTTTCATGGCTCTTCTTAGAGCCTTTGATAGAATGTTGAGAGTTCAATCTAAAGGAGGATCGCTTTGTCCGACATCCGATATAAACGCGTGCTTCTTAAGCTTTCTGGCGAAGCACTGATGGGCGACGGCCAGTATGGCATCGACCCCAAGGTTACCGACCATCTTGCCAAACAGGTCAAGGAGCTGCTCGCCGTTGGCCATGAGGTCGGCGTCGTTGTCGGCGGCGGCAATATTTTCCGCGGCATGGCCGGCGCTGCCGGTGGCATGGAGCGTGCTCAGGCCGACTACATGGGCATGCTGGCAACCGTTATGAACGCGCTCGCCCTGCAGGATGCCTTCGAGCACAACGATGTTCCCTGCCGCGTTATGAGCGCTATCCAGATGAACGAGATCTGCGAGCCCTATATTCGCCGTCGCGCCATCAACCACCTTTCCAAGGGCAACGTCGTTATCTTTGCTGCCGGTTCGGGCAATCCGTACTTTACGACCGACACCGCCGCGGCTCTTCGTGCGTGCGAGATCGGCGCCGAGATTCTGATTAAAGCCACCAAGGTTGACGGCATCTACGACAAGGATCCCGTCAAGTGCGCCGATGCCGTCCGTTTTGACAAGATTACCTATCACGAGGTGCTCGTCCGCGGTCTGCAGGTTATGGATTCCACGGCTACGGCACTGTGCCAGGATAACCGTATGCCGATTTTGGTCCTCAACATCGATGGCGAGGACACCGTCAAGCGCGCGCTTTCGGGTGAGCCCGTCGGCACGCTCGTCTATCAGGAGGATTAAGCATGGCAGAGAACATCACCGCCCATATGGACAAGTCGCTCGAGTCCCTCAAGCATAACTTCTCCAAGGTCCGTACCGGCCGCGCCAATGCCAACATTCTGTCCGACATCACCGTCGATTATTACGGTGTTCCTACGCCGGTCACGCAGGTTGCCGCCGTCAAGACCCCCGAGGCCCACATGCTGCTCATCGAGCCGTGGGACAAGGCACTCATCAATGCTATCGTCAAGGCCATCGGCGCTTCCGATCTGGGTATTACCCCCAACTCCGATGGCACCGTCGTTCGTCTTCCGTTCCCGGCTCCCACCGAGGAGCGCCGTCGCGAGCTCGTCAAGGAGTGCCGCGAGTACGCCGAGCAGGCCAAGGTGTCTATCCGTAACATCCGTCGCGACTTCAACAACAAGCTCGAGCGCGATGAGGAGCTCACCGAGGACGATGTCCGTCGCGAGCAGGCCAAGGTCCAGAAGCACACTGATGAGTATGTCGCCAAGGTTGAGGAGCTTCTGAAGGAAAAAGAAGCCGAGGTCATGGAGATCTAAGGTGCAATACGACGAGCATAAACTGGTCGAGTACTTTGCCGACGCCCCTGCGGGCGTCGGTTTTTCCGACCTTGACCTCAATAACATTCCGCACCATATCTCGTGCATCATGGACGGCAACGGTCGTTGGGCCACGTCGCGCGGTCTTGCACGCACTGAGGGCCACAAGGCGGGTATTGTCTCCCTTCGCGAGATTATTACTGCCTGCGTGCGTCTGGGCGTCGACGTGCTTTCGGCCTATGCGTTTTCTACCGAAAACTGGAACCGCCCGCAGCATGAGGTCAACGTCTTGATGCACCTGTTTGCCAAGACGTTTATCGACGAGCTGCCGCTTCTGAAGCGCGAAAACGTGCGCGTTGTCTTTTTGGGTGATATTTCCGCGCTGCCCAAGAAGACCCGCGACGTTTTTGAACGCGGTCTTGCCGAGTGCGCCGATCACACCGGTATGACGCTGGCGCTTGCCGTCAACTACGGCGCGCGTGCCGAGATTACCCGCGCTGTCCGTCAAATCGCACTCGACACTGCCGCCGGTAAGATCGATCCTGCCGCAATTGATGACGACATGGTGGCCTCCCACCTCTATACCGCCGGTCTTCCCGATCCTGAGCTTGTGATTCGTACCTCTGGTGAGCTGCGCCTTTCGAACTATCTGCTGTGGCAGGTGGCTTATTCCGAGTTCTATGTCACCGATACCTATTGGCCTGACTTTGATCGTTGGGGCCTTGTCGACGCCATTTTGGCCTATCAGGGCCGTGACCGTAGGTTTGGTGGACTGAGCAAGACCGAGGAGGCTTAATCGTGTCCGATCGTCCCAAGGCATCTGCTCCCAAGACGCCTGCGCGCAAAGCTACCACTGCGGGAGCGCCTGCAGCGAAGAGCGGCACCGGTTCGTGGCTGGCGGGCTTTATTACCCGTGCCGCCGCTGGTATCGTCTACGCCGTTGTCTTTATCCTGTGCTTGGTTTTGGGTATCGTGCCCACGGCCATCTTTGTTTCCGTCATGAGCGGTCTGTGCTGCTATGAGTTTTTCCGTATGACAAGGCTCGATGGCAAGATGGCTAACGAGCGCATGGGTATCGCTGCCGCTGTACTCTTTCCGCTGTCGGCGTTGGGCGATTCGATGTTGCTGAATGCCCTGCTTTTTGCCCTGATGCTCGCTGTGGGGATTTGGTATGTCTGGTCGCCGCGTACCCGCATCTCTGATGTGGCCGTGACGCTCATGGGTCCCATCTACACTGGCTTTATGCTGTCGGCTATCGTGCTGCTGCGCGATGCCGTGCCCGGTTTTGCCGGCGCCCTGCTTTCGGTGGGCGTTTGCGCGTCCCTTTGGGTCTCCGATTCGTTTGCCTACATCGTGGGCAGCCGTATCGGTAAGCACAAGATGGTTCCCAAGATCTCTCCCAAAAAGAGCTGGGAGGGGTTTGTCGGCGGCATCCTGGGCTCGGTTTTGATTTGGCTCATTCTGTGGGCGACGCACTTCTACAAGCTCAGCCTGCCCTATGCGCTGCTGTGCGGCGTGGTCGTGTCCGTTCTGGGCGTTATCGGCGACCTCATCGAGTCGCGCATCAAGCGCGGTGTGGGCGTCAAGGATTCCGGCAACCTTATCCCGGGCCACGGCGGCATGCTCGATCGTAGCGATTCGCTTATCTTCGGCTGCATCACCGCGCAGCTGATGCTGATGATCGGAGGCGTGCTGTAATGTCATTCCAGACGACGTATGGCCCCGATGGACGCCTCCGTGTTGCCATCCTGGGTTGTACGGGCTCCATCGGCACCCAGGCGCTCGATGTGTGCCGCCAGCATGCCAATCGCCTGCAGGTGACGGCGCTGTCCGTTAACTCCAGCACCTCCGAGCTTGTTGCCGCTGCCCGCGAGTTCTCGGTTCCGGCGGTTGCCGTGGCCGATGTCGCTCATGGCGATGACGCCGTGCTGCAGGAGTTGCCCGAGGGAACGAAGCTTGGCCTTGGCGCGCAGGCGGTTTGCGAGCTCGCGCGTCGCGACGATGTCGACTGCGTGCTCGTTGCTATTGTGGGTGCCGCTGGTCTCGAGGCGAGCCATGCGGCCTTGACCTCAAATAAGCGTCTTGCCCTTGCCAACAAGGAGTCCCTCGTCGTCGGCGGCGACTTGCTTATGCCGTTGGCGCAACCGGGCCAGCTTATTCCAGTCGACTCTGAGCACTCCGCCATCTACCAGTGCTATCTGGGGGAGGACCCGCTCGAGGCTCATTGTATTTGGCTCACCTGCTCGGGCGGTCCGTTCTTTGGCCGCACGCGCGACGAGCTCAATCGCGTGACGCGTGCCGATGCCCTCGCACATCCCACGTGGGCCATGGGTGCCAAGATCACCATCGACTCCGCCACCCTCATGAACAAGGGCCTGGAGCGAATTGAGGCCATGCATCTGTTTAACTGCGACCTCGATTTCATTAACGTGGTCG
This sequence comes from Collinsella aerofaciens, assembly GCF_028206995.1. Taxonomy (GTDB): domain Bacteria; phylum Actinomycetota; class Coriobacteriia; order Coriobacteriales; family Coriobacteriaceae; genus Collinsella; species Collinsella aerofaciens_AQ. The sequence continues at coordinate 366,704 of NZ_JAQLFL010000001.1, forward strand.
TGCAGCGTCAGTCCAAGATTCACTCTATGGTCGAGTTCGCCGACGGCTCCGTGATGGCGCATCTCGGTGCTTCTGACATGCGTATTCCCATCCAGTTCGCGTTCTCGTATCCCGAGCGTTGGGATACCCCGGCGCCTCGTATCGATTTCCGCGAGCTGGGGCAGCTCACGTTTGATGCTGCCGACATGGATACCTTCCGCTGTCTGGCACTGGCCGAGCGTGCCGGCAAGACGGGTGGCACCATGCCGTGCGTGCTCAATGCCGCCAACGAGGTCGCCGTCGATGCCTTCCTGCACGATGGTTGCAGCTTTACCGATATCGATCGCATTGTGGAATCCTGCATGGATTCCCACGATTTGCAGGCGGTCGATTCGTTTGAGCAGCTTCACGACATCGATGCATGGGCGCGTGAAAAGGCTGCGCAGGTGCTCGCCGCAACCCGTTCCTAACCCATAAGGATTGCTTTTTCGTTTTATGGATACTGTTCTGAGCGTTCTCTCATCGGTCTTTTGGGGCCTGCTGATGCTTTCCGTCCTCGTGTTTTTGCACGAGGGCGGCCACTTTTTGGCGGCGCGTGCCTGCGGCGTCCGTGTGACCGAGTTCTTTTTGGGCCTGCCTTGCCGCTTTGACATCCATTACACGTCGCGTCGCATTGGAACCAAGTTTGGCGTGACCCCGCTGCTGCTGGGTGGCTACGCTGCCATCTGCGGTATGGATCCGACCGACGTCTCCTGCGCCGATCGCGTGCTCGCGGCTATCTATCGTCATGGTCGCGTGACCGTGGCCGACCTTGCCGCCGAGCTCGAGCTATCCGAGGAGGTTGTGCTCGAGGCATGCGCCTTGCTCTTGGGTTGGGGCTCTATCGCGCCTTGGTATGAGGAAGGGGAGAAGCCCTCGCCGAGCTACTATCCCACCAAGTATCAGACGCTGCCGCGAGATGCGGCGGGTTACACCACCTTTGACGGCCGCCGTTTCGATCGCGAACATTCAACTTTCGAGGGCGATGTGTGGGAGCTGCCGTGCGGCGAGGCCGAGTTCCTTGCACAAGAGCGTTCGCACACCTATCTTGGCCAGGGTTTTCTCAAGCGCGCCTTTATGCTGCTCGCGGGCATTATTGTCAATATCTTGACAGGCTTTTTGCTCCTTATGAGTATCTATTCCATTGCGGGTGTCACCGTGCCGATGGATACCAACGTGATCGGTCAGGTTGACGAGGGGTCTATTGCCGCCAAGGCGGGTATCGAGGGCGGCGACGCGATCCTTTCGGTTGACGGAGTATCGTGCTCTACCTGGATGGATGTTTACGATGCCATCGGCAAGGCTGCCGGTAAGGACGATATCGCCATCGAGTACGAGCGTGACGGCAAGCAGCATTCGACCACGGTTGCGCTCAAAGAGGACGAGCGCCTAGGTGTGTATGCCTCTACGCAGGTGGTCCGTTTAGACCCCATCACGTCGGCTCGCCTGTCGTTCTCCTATGTCGTGCAGACAGCGGAGGGCGTGATGCGCCTACTCCAGCCGCAGCATACGATGGAGATCCTCGATCAGTCCTCCTCGATCGTGGGAATTAGCGTTATGTCCTCACAGGCTGCTGCTGCCGGCCCTGCCACATTCCTTTCGTTTGCCGCCCTCATTTCGTTCTCGCTTGGCTTTATGAACCTGCTGCCCATCCCACCACTCGATGGCGGTAAGCTGGTCATCGAGATCATTCAAAAGATTGTGGGCCGCGAGCTTCCGCTCAAGGTCCAGACGATTGTGAGCTATGTGGGCATCGCGCTCTTTGCGCTGCTGTTTGTCTATATGCTTCGTTCCGACATCCTTCGATTTATTCTGTAGGGGAGTGTTTGGATTGTCTTTATCCCATCCTTTGCCTCGCGAGTTGACGCGCCCCGTGCATGTGGGCGGCGTGCAGATCGGTGGCGGCGCGCCGGTGGTGGTCCAATCCATGACCTGCACCGATACCGCTGATGCCCAGGCAACGCTTGCGCAAGTGTGCGCGTTGGCGCAGGCTGGCTGCGATATCGTGCGTGTGAGCGTGCCCACTGAGGCCGCGCTTGAGGGTTTCCGCACCATCTGTGCCGAGTCTCCGGTGCCGATCGTCGCCGATATTCACTTTAACCATAAGCTCGCCATCGGCGCCGTAGAGGCCGGTGCCGCCAAGCTCCGCATCAATCCCGGCAACATTGGCGATTGGGCCAAGGTCGATGCCGTGATCGATGCCGCGGGCGCCGCTGGGTGCGCGATTCGCATTGGCGTGAACGCGGGCTCGCTTGAGCAGGATATCGCCGAGCGCGACGACCTCACGCAGCCCGAAAAGCTCGTGATGTCGAGCGAGCGCTTCGTCAAGCACTTTGAGGACCGCGGCTTTACGAACATTGTGCTTTCGGCCAAGGCCCATAGCGTGCAAACGACGCTCGATACCTATCGAGCCCTGTCGCGTGAGATTCCCCACGTTCCGCTTCACCTGGGCGTGACGGAGGCGGGGACCAAGCTCCAGGGCACCATCAAGAGCTCTGTAGGCTTGGGTATCTTGCTTTCCGAAGGCATTGGCGACACCATGCGTGTGTCGCTCACAGCCGATCCGGTTGAGGAGCCGCCGGTTGCCTGGGGTATTCTGCAGTCGTTGGGCCTGCGTCGCCGTGGCCCCGAGATTGTCTCGTGCCCCACATGCGCCCGCTGCCAGGTTAACCTTATTCCCATTGCCGAGGAGGTTACCGAGCGGCTTAAGAACTACTCCGCGCCGCTTTCGATCGCTGTGATGGGATGTGCCGTTAATGGCCCCGGCGAGGCTTCTGATGCCGATCTGGGCGTTGCTTGCGGACGTGGTCAGGCCTTGCTCTTTTCGCATGGCCAGATCATTGGTAAAGTAGCTGAGGACCAAATTGTCGACGCGCTTATGGCCGAGGTCGACAAGCTTATTGAGGAGAAATAAATGACCCGAGCAATGTATATGTCTAAGCTTTATGCGCCGACGCTTAAAGAGGATCCGGCGGACGCTGAGCTCGCCAGCCACCGTCTGCTGCTCCGTGCCGGCATGATCCGCAAGGAGGCCGCCGGTCTATATTCCTACCTGCCGCTTGCTTGGCGCTCGATTCGCAAGATCGAGAACATCGTGCGCGACGAGATGGACGCCGCCGGCGCCCAGGAGCTTATGATGCCTATCATGGTCGACGCGGAGCTGTGGCGTGAGTCCGGCCGCATCGACGCCTATGGCAAGGAGCTTGTGCGCTTTGACGACCGTCACGGTCGCGAGTTCGTCCTGGGCCCCACGCACGAGGAGACCGTCACGGCCCTGGTGCGCAATGAGCTGCGCTCCTACAAGCAGCTACCCGTTAACCTCTACCACATCCAGGACAAGTTCCGCGACGAGTTCCGTCCCCGCTTTGGCCTGATGCGCGGCCGCGAGTTCATCATGAAGGACGCCTACAGCTTCTCCGCCACGCAGGAGAGCCTGCAGGAGGAGTACGACAAGATGAAGCAGGCGTACGCCAATATCTGCGAGCGCTGCTACATCAAGGCTCTGCCCGTCGTCGCCGATTCTGGCGAGATCGGTGGCGATACCTCCGTCGAGTACATGGCTTTGGCTGACGCCGGCGAGGCTTCGCTCGTCTACTGCGACGATTGCGGCTTCGCTGCCGATGACGAGGCTGCAAGCACCAAGGTCGTCGTGACCGAGGGTCCTGGTGACGGTACGCTCACCAAGGTTGAGACTCCGGGCATGGGCACCATTGAGGCTGTTGCTAAGTTCTTTGGGTTCCCCGAGAACGGCACGCGCAAGTCGCTGGCACTCATCGACGCCGAGGGCAAGCCGGTCGTGGCCATTGTTCCGGGCGATCACGAGCTCAACGATTGCAAGGCCGAGCACGTCTTTGGCAAGGGCTATCGCATGATGACCGACGAGGAGCTTCAGGCGAACGGTCTGCACAAGGGCTTTATCGGACCGGTTAACCTGCCCGATGGCATTCGTCTGGTCTGCGACGAGAGCCTGCGCGAGTCCAAACAGTGGGCCTGCGGTGCCAACGAGGTCGATTATCACTTTACCGGTGCCTGCCCCGAGCGCGACTTTACCGTCGATGAGTGGGCCGATCTGGTCACAGTTGTCGCCGGCGACCCCTGCCCGCACTGCGGCAAGCCGCTCTCCGCTGCCCGCGGCATCGAGGTCTCTCAGGTCTTCCAGCTGGGCACCAAGTACTCCGAGGCCATGGGTGCCACCTTTATGGACGAGGACGGCAAGGAGAAGCCGCTCATCATGGGCTGCTACGGCGTTGGTGTGTCCCGCTCGCTCGCTGCCGTCGTGGAGCAGCACAACGACGAGCACGGTATCGTCTGGCCGGTCTCCGTTGCCCCGTACGAGGTCGCGGTGATTCCGCTCGATCCCAAGAAGGAGGAGTGCGCTACCGTCTGCGAGCAGATCGTTGATGGCCTGTGCGCCGAGGGTATCGAGGTCGTCGTCGATGACCGTGACGAGCGTCCCGGCTTTAAATTTGCCGACAACGACCTTATGGGCTTCCCGTATCAGGTCGTTCTGGGTAAGCGTGGCCTCAAGAACGGCACCGTCGAGCTCAAGGACCGTGCTTCGGGTGAGCGCGAGGACGTGGCGATCGACGAGGTCGTCGCCAAGGTCGCCGAGCTTGTGAAGGCGGCACGCCGTTAATCGGCGATTTCGCTTGTAGTTCGATATACGGGACGGCCCCGCATTTCTCCAGATAGGGGAGATGCGGGGCCGTCCTTTTATCTTGTCGGCGTACTCAATCGCTAAAAGGAAACCCCACAGCCCATGCGAGCTGCGGGGTTTCCTTTGTGCCTCCGATGCGAAATAAATCGCTCAGATATTACTGATAATCGACGACGTCGATCCAGTTCTTCAGGAACTCATCGTTCACGTTGCGCTTACGAGCGAGCTCGGAAGCGGCGACGATGCTCGTCCACTGACGCACGACCTGCATGGGCATGTCGGCGCGGTCGCAGTAGAGCTCCAGATAAGCCTCGGCCTGGTCCTTGCTGTTGAGGGCAAAGAGCAGGTAGGTGGTGGCAACGTCGGCAGCAGGGGAGCCCTGGGTAGCGTGTGCCCAGTCGCACACATAGAGCTGGCCGTCGTCGCCGACGATGACGTTGGAGGGGTTGAAGTCGCCGTGGCAGACCTTGAACTCCTTGGTCATACCGTCCAGACGCTCCTGAAGGTTGTAACGCGTGGTGGCATTGAGCTGATCAAGGCTGTCGATCATGCGGGCGAACTTGTCGCGCTGACGGTTGAGCAGCGGGGAGGTGTAGCCGTGGATCTCGATCTGGAGGTCGACGAACATCTCGAGGTACTCACCGAAGCGCTGGGGCTCGGCAGTCATCTTCTCGGCAAGGGTGGTGCCCGGAACCTTCTCGGTCACGAGCGCCCAGCCGTTGGCGTTCTCGAGCTGGGAAACCTCGAGAGCCTTGGGGCTGCGGATGCCGCACTCATTGATGCGGGCAAGATTCAAAGCCTCGTTGAACACGTCGGAGACAGGCTTGGTCTCGTTAAAGACCTTGACGATCTTGTCGCCCAGGTCGTAAACGACCTTGTTGCCACGGCGGACGAGCTCGGTCTTGGAATCGGGTAGCAGCATGGTTGCATCCTTTCAACGATGCGATAGAAGCGACGGCGGGGGTGTGTGAAACACCCGTGCACCCCCGCCGCAAAAAACCGTGCTAAAAACTAGCAGACGGCGTAGTCCTGGGGCTCGCGGCCGTAGTAGGCGTCCAGGTAGAGCTCCTTGATCTCGCTCATGAGCGGGTAGCGCGGGTTAGCGCCGGTGCACTGGTCGTTGAATGCCTGCTCGGTCATCTCGTCGAGGGTGTCGAGGAAGTACTGCTCGTCAACACCGTAGTCGGCGATGGTCTTCTTGACACCGATGAAGTCCTTGAGCTCCTCGAGCTTCGTGATGAAGTTCTCGAAGACCTCCTTGTCGTCCTTGCCCTCGATACCGCAGTACTTGGCCATCTCGGCGTAGTTGTGCAGCGCGTTGGGGTAAGGATACTGGGAGAAGGTACCCATCTTGACGGGAGCCTCGGCGGCGTTGTAGCGCATGACGCGGGTCAGGATGACGGCGTTAGCGATGCCGTGGGGCAGGTGATGGAAAGCGCCGAGCTTGTGAGCCATGGAGTGGTTAAGGCCCAGGAAGGCGTTGGCGAAGGCCATACCGGCCATGCAGGAGGCGTTGTGCATCTCCTCGCGGGCGTGCGGGTCCTTGGCGCCGTTCGTGAAGCTGGAGGGCAGGTTCTCAAAGACGAGCTTGGCAGCGCGCTCGGAGAGGCCCTTGGTGTAGTCGGAAGCCATGATGGAGACGTAGGACTCGATGGCGTGGGTCATGACGTCGATGCCGGAGGCAGCGGTCAGGCCGCGCGGGGCGGTCATGCAGTTGTCGGCGTCGACGATAGCCATGTTGGGGAGCAGCGCGTAGTCGGCGAGCGGCCACTTGATGCCGGTCTCCTTGTCGGTGATGATGGCGAACGGCGTGCACTCGGAGCCGGTACCCGAGGAGGTCGGGACGGCGACGAAGTAGGCCTTCTTGCCCATCTCGGGGAAGGTGAAGATACGCTTGCGGATGTCCATGAAGTCCATGGCCATGTCCTCAAACTTGCACTCGGGGTGCTCGTACATCATCCACATGATCTTGCCGGCGTCCATAGCTGAGCCACCGCCGACGGCGATGATGACGTCCGGCTCAAAGAGAGCCATCTGCTTGGCGCCGCGACGTGCGCACTGCAGCGACGGATCGGGCTCGACGTCATAGAAGCAGTCGTGGGCGATGCCCATCTCGTCGAGCTTGGCCTCGATGGCGCGGGTGTTGCCATTCTTGAAGAGGAACTGGTCGGTGACGATGAAGGCGCGCTTCTTGCCCATGACGGTACCGAGCTCGTCGAGGGCGACGGGCGTGGAACCCTTCTTGAAGTAGACCTTCTCGGGAGCGCGGAACCACAGCATGTTCTCACGGCGCTCGGCCACAGTCTTAACGTTGATCAAGTGCTTCACCCCAACGTTCTCGGAGACGGAGTTGCCGCCCCAGGAGCCGCAGCCCAGGGTCAGAGACGGCTTCATGCCAAAGTTGTACAGGTCACCGATGCCGCCGTGCGAGGACGGGGTGTTGATGACGATACGGCAGGCCTTCATGACGTGCTCGAACAGGCTGATCTTCTCGGCCTGGGCGGGGTGCACGTACAGAGAGGCGGTGTGGCCCGGGCCACCGGCGAGCACCAGGTGCTCGGCCTTGTCGACGGCCTCCTGGAAGTCCTTGGCGTGGTACATGGCCAGGACCGGGGAGAGCTTCTCGTGGGAGAACTCCTCCTTGGCGGGGTCGGTGGAGGTGACCTCGGCGATCAGGATCTTGGTCTTGGCGGGAACCTCGATGCCGGCGAGCTCGGCGATCTTGGCGGCAGCCATGCCGGGGATGCGGTGATCGAGAGCGCCGTTCTTGAACATGGCGGCACGCAGGGCCTCCATCTCGGCACCCTGCTTGACGAAGTAGCAGCCGCGCTTCTGGAACTCGGCCTTAACCTGGTCATAGATGCTGTCGATGACGGTCACGGACTGCTCGGAAGCGCAGATCATGCCGTTGTCGAAGGTCTTGGAGTGGATGATGGAGTTGACGGCGAGCAGCACGTCGGCGGTGTCGTCGATGACGACCGGGGTGTTACCGGCGCCAACGCCCAGGGCGGGCTTGCCCGAGGAGTAAGCGGCCTTGACCATGCCCGGGCCACCGGTGGCGAGGATGATGTCGACGTCGCGCATGACCATGTTAGTCAGCTCGATGGAGGGGACATCGACCCAGCCGATGATGCCCTCGGGGGCGCCGGCCTTGACGGCGGCGTCAAGCACGAGCTTGGCGGCGGCGATGGTGCACTTGGCGGCAGCCGGGTGCGGGGAGATGATGATGGCGTTGCGGGTCTTCAGGCAGATCAGCGTCTTGAAGATCGCGGTGGAGGTGGGGTTGGTCGTCGGGATGACGGCGCCCACGATGCCGATGGGCTCGGCGATCTTGGTGATGCCGTAAGCCTCGTCGCGCTCCAGGACACCACAGGTCTTGGTGTTCTTGTAAGCGTTGTAGATGTACTCTGCGGCGTAGTGGTTCTTGATGACCTTGTCCTCAAGAACGCCGCGGCCGGTCTCCTCGATGGCCATCTTCGCCAACGGGATACGAGCCTTGTTGGCGGCCATGGCGGCCTCATAGAAGATCTTGTCGACCTGCTCCTGCGTGTACGTAGCAAAAAGCGCCTGGGCCTCTCGCATCTGAGCGAGCTTGGCCTCAAGCGCCTCTACGTTGTCCACAATTGCGGGAGTAGTGTTTTCCGGTGACTTTTTCACCATTTGTGTCTCCTTGCGATCGGAGATTTACCCTACGCCTTGCATGATAGCAAGAAATTATTCGGCGAACGGTAAGATTCCTCTAAAAGGCACACTAAAACGCTTCAATAAAATGAATCGTTTTAACTAAAACTATCTGCCTGCTGCATCGCCCCGCTCATTGGGTACAGACTCTCATGAGTATTTCAATGGGAAAAAGGGACATCTGTTTGATAATCGCTATTCGCGGGTCGCGGTTGAGTTGGACACACAGGCGGTGCAGCTACTCGATTACATCCATTTCAATCCCGTGTAAGGTGCGTCCGACTCGCTCGAGGCGTACCGTTAGTTACAAGGCATACCAGCTGCGCTATGATTCCTTTGACATCTGCAAACCCTCATATAAGTCTGTCCCCAATGAGTGCAAAAAGGCGCCCTCCGTAGGGGAGGGCGCCTTTGGTAAGTTCTATGTGAACGCGAGGTCTTTGACCCGGAGAGTCCGAGGTACTTGTTGGTAAGACCTTATTTAGGAGCGCGCAACCTTGCCGGACTTGAGGCAGGTGGAGCAAACGTTCATCTTGCGACGGTGACCATCGACGACGACGTAGACGCGCTGGATGTTGGGGCGGAACTTACGGTTGGTGACGCGGTGAGAGTGGCTGATGGAGCGACCGGCAACGGGGTGCTTACCGCAAACTTCGCAAACTTTGGACATAACTGACCCTCCTTGGGCGACAAACGAACATGTCGCGTTAACAAACAAGCCTGAACTATAGCACAGAAGCAGCTCCCTGTGCGTAATCTACACAGAGATATTCCTCTTTTGGCGATAGTGCCCACGCCACGGCCCTGGACGTAGATCCGATTTGCGTGCAGCAGAGGGGATTATGCCAGCTCGTGCGTACGTTTTCAAGCTCGTCCCACAAATATATATATAGGTTTATGGAGCGTTGGGCTCCGTTTATGGATTGCTTTGTATTTATGCTCGCAATTAAGCTCGAGGTTGGCTACACTATCCCTTGACCATTAAAGGGGTACGAGATACCCACATGGAATTATATAGCTGCCAAAGAGCAGCCCTTCCTGTGGGTGTCTGGTCCGCTTTGAGCGGTCGGGCATCTATTTTTTTGACTGTGTCAGCAGTCAAGACATGTGAGGAAGGAGATCGATGGGCACGACTTCCCCCAAGGCGGTCATCATGGACGAGACCGCCGTCAATCGAGCGATGACCCGCATCGCGCACGAGATTCTCGAGCGCAACGAGGGCTGTGAAGACCTCGCTCTGGTCGGCATCGTCACGCGCGGCGACCTTCTGGCAAAGAAGCTCGCCGAGGAGATCAAGGAGATCGAGGGCGTCGACGTTCCGCTCGGCAGCCTGGACATCAGCTTCTACCGCGATGACTATGCGACCAATTTCGCTCCCGCGATCCACGCTACCAACATTCCCTTTAGCGTCGACGGCAAGCGCGTCGTGCTGGTGGACGACATCCTGTACACGGGTCGTACCATCCGCGCTGCTCTGGACGCCGTCATGGACCTGGGCCGTCCGAGCCGTATTGAGCTGGCAGTTCTCGTTGACCGCGGTCACCGCGAGCTCCCCATCTCGCCGGACTTTGTCGGCAAGAACGTTCCCTCGTCGCATGAGGAGAACGTGCACCTATATATGAAAGAAGTCGACGGCCACACCGCCGTCGAGATTAACGACGTCGCGCCGGGTTCCCACGTGGGCTCCGCGCCGCTGGGAGGTGAGTAGTACCGTGGCGTTCAACCATAAGCACCTGATCGACATTACCGAGTACTCCGAAGAGGACATCAAGCTCATCCTCGAGACCGCCAAGGCGTTCTCCGAGGTCAACGAGCGCGCAATCAAGAAGGTCCCTACGCTCAAGGGCAAGACCATCGTTAACATGTTCAACGAGCCCTCGACGCGCACCCGCAGCTCCTTCGAGCTCGCCGAGAAGCGTCTTTCGGCCGACAGCCTTAACTTTGGCGGCTCCTCGACCTCCACGGTTAAGGGTGAGAGCCTCGTCGACACCGTCGAGACCCTCAACGCCTACAAGATCGACTGCATCGTCGCGCGCGATAAGCACGCCGGTGCTCCCTACATCGTCACGCAGAACTCGCCCGCGAGCGTCATCTGCGCCGGTGACGGCAAGCACAACCATCCCACGCAGGCCCTGCTCGACCTGTACACCATCTGGGAGCACAAGGGTGACTTCCACGGTCTGAAGGTCGCCGTCGTCGGCGATATCGCGCACTCCCGCGTCTGTGGCTCGCTGATCCCCGCCCTTAAGATCATGGGCTGCGAGACCTATGCCGTCGCCCCCGGCACGCTGCTGCCGCCGGCGCCCGAGGTCCTGGGCTGCGACCACGTGACGAGCGACCTCGATTCCGTCCTGCCCGAGCTGGACGTTGTCTACATGCTGCGCGTGCAGCAGGAGCGCCTCGAGGGTGCCCCGTTCCCGACCATTCGCGAGTACCACAAGCTCTTCGGCCTGACCAAGGACCGTGAGAAGCTCATGAAGCCCGACGCGATCATCTGCCACCCGGGCCCCATCAACCGCGGTGTCGAGTTCGATTCCTATATGGCCGACCACCCGCAACGCTCCGTCATCCTGGAGCAGGTCTACGCCGGTATCTGCGTGCGTATGGCTATCCTGTATCTGCTGCTTGGAGGTGCCGATAATGGCCTTGCTTCTTAAGAATGCCCACGTCGTCGACCCGTCCGTCGAGCTTGACGGTGTCGTTGACGTCCTGATTGACGGCGACAAGATCGCCGAGGTCGGCGAGAATCTCGCCGTCGAGGGAGCCGAGGTCCGCGACCTTTCCGGCAAGTACCTCGTTCCCGGCCTGGTGGATATGCACGTTCATCTTCGCGAGCCCGGCTACGAGGTCAAAGAGGACATCGAGAGCGGCACCCGCGCGGCTGCCAAGGGCGGCTTTACCGGCGTGTGCTCCATGCCCAACACCGATCCCGTCACCGATAACGGCACCGTCGTGGAGTTCGTCAAGTCCCGTGCTGCCGAGGTCGGTCACTGCCGCGTCTATCCGTCGGGCGCCATGACCCGCGGTCTTAAGGGCGAGGCCATGTCCGAGATGGGCGATATGGTCGCCCACGGCGCCGTCGCCTTCACCGACGACGGTCGTGGCGTGCAGGGCGCGGGCATGCTCCGTCGCTGCATGGACTACGGCAAGATGTTCGGCAAGGTCTTTATGAGCCACTGCCAGGACGAGGACCTGGTCGGCCACGGCCAGATCAACGAGGGCAAGGTTTCGACCCGTCTGGCTCTCGAGGGCTGGCCGGCTGCCGGCGAGGAGCTCCAGATCGCCCGTGACATTGAGATCGCCAAGCTGACCGGTGCCAAGCTGCACATCCAGCACATCTCCACCTCTCACGGTCTCGAGCTCGTGCGTGCCGGTAAGGCCGCCGGCGTTCAGGTTACCTGCGAGGCCACCCCGCACCACATGTTCCTGACCGAGAACGATCTGGACGAGACCTACAACACCTCGCTCAAGGTCAACCCGCCGCTGCGTACCGAGGAGGATGCCGAGGCCATCCGTCAGGGCGTCATCGACGGCACCGTCGACGCTATCGTCACCGATCACGCTCCCCACACCCCGTGGGAGAAGGCCCGCGAGTTCGAGCTTGCGCCCTTTGGTATGATCGGCCTCGAGACCTCGCTGTCGCTCGTACTCACCGAGCTGGTCAACACGGGCAAGATGAGCATGGGCCGCATGGTCGAGCTCATGGCCATCAAACCGCGTGAGATCCTGGGTCTCGACCAGGTTCAGGTCAAGGCGGGCTCCGTTGCCGACCTGACCGTGTTCGACGCGTCCGCCACCTGGACGGTTGGCGAGGACGGTTACGAGTCGCGCGCCGAAAACTCCGGTTTCGCCGGCCGCACGCTTACCGGCCGTGCCACCGATGTGTTTGTCGGCGGTAAGCAGACGCTCGCCGACGGCTGCATCTGCTAGCATAGCCTTATCGCTTTTGTGCGCGGTGCCCTTGCGGTGCCGCGCTTTCTGTTCGTTTTGACCATGCAACCGCATGGGGGATTGGAGCGTCTATGCCCACACCTTCCACTGCACGCATGCACGACTTCGAGGTCGTCTCGAACCAGGAGATCGCCGACGGCATCTTCTCGCTCGTCATCTCGGCCCCCAAGCTTGCAAGTGCGCTCAAGCCCGGTCAGTTTGTGAACATTGCCGTGCCCGGCGATGCGTCCTCGCTGCTTCGCGTGCCCCTGAGCTTCTATCGCGCCGACGCCCAGGCCGGCACCGTCGAGCTGTGGTACGCCGTCGTGGGCGACGACACCCGTCGTCTGTCGCAGATGGCCCCCGGTTCCACCTCTAATCTGCTGGGCCCTGGCGGCCGCGGCTGGCTTGTGCCCGAGGGTACCAGGAAGGCGCTGCTCGTTGCTGGCGGCATCGGTGTTCCGCCCGTGCTGTGCCTCGCCGGCATGCTTGCCGAGCAGGGCGTTGACGTGGATGTGTGCCTGGGCTTTGGCACCGCTTCCAAGGCCGTGGGTGTCGATGAGTTCCGCGCGCTGGGCGCCACGGTTAACGTGTGCACCGATGATGGCACGCTGGGCACGCACGGTTTTTGCACCGACCCGGCAGCCGAGCTGCTCGGCGAGGGCGGCTACGACTATGTGGCCAGCTGCGGCCCCGCTGTCATGATGAAGAAAGTCGCCGCCGCTGCCGCCGAGGCCGGTGCGTACTGCGAGGTGTCGCTTGAGCGCATGATGAGCTGTGGCTTTGGCGCCTGCAACACCTGCAATGTAGAGACGGTCGACGGTATGAAGGGCGCCTGCATGTGCGGCCCCGTGTTCGATGCTTCCAAGGTGGTGGTCTTCTAGTGGGTACCGTGAACATGGCCGTCGATTTCGGCGGCGTCAAGATGCAGAACCCCATCAACACCGCAGCCGGTACCTTTGGCTACGGTTGGCAGTTCCAGAACTTCTTTGATGTTTCCCAGCTGGGCGCCATCACCACCAAGGGTTGCGCTGCCGAGCCCTGGCCCGGCAACCCCGCGCCCCGCATGGCCGAGATTCCCGGCGGTATGATTAACTCCGTGGGCCTTCAGAACCCCGGCGTGGCCGCTTTTGCCCGCGAGTCCGGTCCGTGGCTCGAGCAGCTCTCCAAGGACGGTTGTCAGGTCATCTGTCAGGTCGCCGGTCACTCCGTCGAGGAGTTTGTCCGCGCGCTCGAGATGTATGTCGAGCTGTGCCCCTGGGCTGCCGGCTACGAGATCAACGTCAGCTGCCCCAATATTGCCGCCGGCGGTGCCGCCATGGGCTCCTCGCCCGAGGGCGCCTCTGCCGTTATGGCTGCCTGCCGTAAGGTGACCGATAAGCCGCTGTTCGTAAAGATGGCTCCGGTTAACGTTGCCGAGATTGCCAAGGCTCTCGAGGCCGCCGGCGCCGACGGCCTTTCGGTCATTAACTCCATCCAGGGCATGGCCATCGACGTCCATACCCGCAAGTCCCGTGTGGCCAAGCCCAAGGGCGGCCTTTCGGGCCCGCTGTGCCACCACATCGCCGTTCGCATGGTCTGGGAGGTCGCTCAGGCCGTCGATATCCCCATCAACGGTGTCGGCGGTGTCATGACCGGCGAAGATGCGGCCGAGTTTATCCTGGCCGGCGCCACCTGCGTGTCGGTCGGCATGGCCAACTTCGTCGATCCGTGCGCTTCGCTCAAGATCGCGCACGAGCTCGAGGCCTGGGCCGAGTCTCAGGGCGTGAAGGACATCAACGAACTGGTAGGTGCGTTCGAATGCTAGAGACCGATGCCCGCGACCGTGTTATCGTCGCCCTCGACTGCGACCGTGAGCGTGCGCTCGAGCTTGCCCACGAGCTTTCGGGCCATGCCGCCTGGCTCAAGGTTGGCATGACGCTCTATTACGCCGAGGGTCCTGAGATCGTCAAGACGTTCAAGGATTTGGGCTTTAAGGTCTTCCTTGACCTCAAGTTCTATGATATTCCGCATCAGGTTCGCGGTGCCGCCCGCTCGGCCTCGCTTGCCGGTGCCGATCTGCTTTCGGTCCACGGCTTGGGTTCGGGCGCCATGCTCGCTGCCTGCCGCGAGGGCGCCGAGGAGGCGCGCAAGGACCGCGCCAAGCTCGTCGCCATCACCGTGCTCACGAGCATGAACCAGGATGCCTTGAGCGAGATCGGCGTCGAGTCGCCCGTGGCCGAGGAGGCCGCCCGCCTGGCAAAGCTCGCTCAGGCCAACGGCATCGACGGTATCGTGTGCTCGCCGATGGAGGCTCACGACATGCGTGGGCTGCTGGGTCCCGATGCCCTGATCGTGACTCCGGGTGTGCGTCCGGTGGGTGCCGCCCTTGGTGACCAGTCCCGCGTGGCGACGCCTTCCCAGGCTATCGAGCGTGGCGCAAGCCACATCGTGGTGGGCCGTCCCATCACCGGCGCCGACGATCCGGTTGCCGCCTTTGACGCTATTGTCGCTGAGCTGGTCGAAAACGTCGCCTAAAAGATTCCCCTAAGTCACCACTTTTGGGTCTCATTAGCACAAAATAGCCCCTGTGCCTGCGTAAACTTTCCCATCCTTTGTGTGGAATCGCAGGTCAGGGGCTTAACTTTGGGCGCAGTATATTGCACTTTTTGCGGGTATCGTCTAACCTATGGAGCCGCGATTGGGCATTTTGTACGTTCTACGTGCTAAAATGCCAATTATTGAATCAGATATAACCCAACTTTTTGGAGGTACGAATGGCACTCCCTCAGCTTACCGATGAGCAGCGCAAGCAGGCTCTTGAGAAGGCTGCTGCCGCACGTCACGCCCGCGCTGAGCTTCGCGAGCAGATCAAGAAGGGCGAGAAGTCCCTCGAGTCCGTGCTCAACTCCGATGACCCCATCGCTTCCCGCATGAAGGTTTCCACCCTCATCGAGTCTCTTCCTGGTTATGGCAAGGCCAAGGCCGCCAAAATCATGGAGGAGCTCGGTATCTCCGCTACCCGTCGCGTCCAGGGCCTCGGCGTCCGTCAGCGCGAGCAGCTCCTCGAGCAGCTGACCAAATAAGTGAGCGCTCAGGATTCCAAGCTCTTTGTGATTTCTGGACCGTCAGGCGCAGGCAAGGGTACGCTCGTCACTCGTGTGCGCGAGCGCCGCTCGAACCTGGGCCTGACGGTTTCGGCTACCACGCGAGCACCACGCAAAGGTGAGGTCGACGGCGTCAACTACTTTTTTCTGACGCGCGAGGAGTTCGACCGCCGCGTGGCAAACGGTGAGTTTGTTGAGTGGGCCGAGGTCCACGGTAACTGCTACGGCACGTTGGTGAGCGAGGTCACATCCAAGCTCGCCTCGGGCGCGTCTCTGATTTTGGAGATCGATGTCCAGGGCGCCCTGCAGGTGAAGGAGCGTTTCCCCGAGGCCGTGCTGATCTTTATCAAGCCGCCTTCGCTTGAGGTGCTCCGCGAGCGTCTAGTCGGTCGCGGTACCGAGACGCCCGAGACGATTGAGCTGCGTATGGCAAACGCCGCCGATGAGCTTGCCCTTGCCGACCGCTACGACGACGTCGTGGTTAATGACGATCTCGACCGCGCGACCGATGAACTCGTTCGCGTTCTCGATATGCATGAAAGGAACTGAGGTCCGTGTCCGTTGTAAAGCCTTGCATTGACGATCTTCTGGAGAAGACCGATCACAACCGCTTCCTGCTCGCTTCGCTTGCCTCCAAGCGCGCCTGCGACATCAATAGCATGCTGCGTGGCCAGCACAACCGCGTGCTTGCCGTCCAGGATGTCGATGACATCACCATCGGGCTTTCCGGTGCCGATACCATCTCGATGGCTATGGACGAGATTGTCGACGGCGACATCTCTTACGACGAGGCCCGTTACGAGAAGGCGCTCGGCCACAAGGTTGCTGAAGCCTAAATGGCGGCTCGCGTCTGCCTGGTCCACTATCACGAGGTTGGACTGAAGGGTAAGAACCGCGCACATTTTGAGCATATCCTCATGGATAACATCAAGGCGGCCTTGGCCGCCTTTTCCGTGAATGCCGTGTCTCGAATTTCCGGTTATATCCTCGTGACCTTTAACGAGCATCAGGCCGATGAGGCGGCGCGTGTCATTCGCACCGTTCCCGGCGTTGCTCGTGTGTCTTTGGCGTATCACACTAACCGCGACCCGCAGGAGTACTGTGCCGCCGCCGTCAAGGCGCTGCGCGAGTTTGGTTCCTTCGATTCGTTTAAGGTGCATGCCAAGCGCTCCAATACCGACTATGAGCTCACCTCGATTGACATCAATCGTCAGGTGGGCGAGGTGCTGTGTGAGGCCTTCCCCGATAAAAAGGTTCAAATGCACGACCCCGATGCGATGGTGCACGTACTGGTGGTCCAGGGTAGCGTTTATGTGTATGCGCGCTCCGAGCGCGGCGTGGGCGGTCTGCCGGTTGGTTCTGCCGGCAAGGTCGTGACGCTGCTGTCGTCGGGTATCGATTCTCCGGTGGCGACCTGGATGCTCGCGCGTCGCGGCGCGGTGTGCGTGCCGGTGCATTTCTCTGGTCGTCCGCAGACGCCCGATACGAGCGAGTATTTGGTGCAGGACATCATCCGTGCGCTTGAGCCGGGTGTCCAGATCGGCCGCCTGTACGTGGTGCCGTTTGGCGACTGCCAGCGTGAGATTTCGGTCACCTGTCCCAGCAACCTGCGCGTGATCATGTATCGCCGCATTATGTATTCGGTTGCCGAGCGCATTGCACACATCGAGGGCGCCAAGGCCATCGTGACGGGCGAATCGCTTGGGCAGGTTGCCTCCCAAACGCTTGAGAATATCATGGCCGTTAACGAGGCCGTGAAGATCCCCGTGTTCCGTCCGCTCATCGGTTCGGACAAGCAGGAGATCATCGCGCGCGCCGAGGAGATCGGTACGTTCGATATCTCGACCGAGGCTGCTCCCGACTGCTGCACGCTGTTTATGCCGCGCCGTCCCGAGACGCACGCTAAACTCGATGCCGTGCATGAGGCCTGGGAGTTGTTCGATCACGAGGAGATGATCGAGCGCCTGCTCAAGCAGACCGAGTACATCGACTTCGAAAGCAACACGTATAAGGCCCCTAAGACCTTAAAGCGCAAACATTCGGAGCTTGCTCCGCGTGAGATTTACCAAGATCACGAGTAAATTTGTGCATAGACCGACGATGCGCTTGCATCGTCGGTCTTTTGCTATCTGGACATTTTGCGGCTAAGTGTTCATTTGCTGACGCGTGTCTGAATAAATGGACAGATTTGTGCAAGGTTTTGGTCAGCTTTTGGTTTGACCGCAAAAACCGGTTTTGGAGCGTGGCTGTTGCGGGGTTCCTTTCCTGACACGATGGTGTTGGGAGGTTTTGCTATGGCGCAGCGTGAACAACACGAACGGGTCAAACGGGTGGACCGCTTGGCGGACAAGCTGCTCGGTCATAAGGCAGTGGTGATGGCGATCCTGGTTGTCATTGCGATGGCGAGCGGCTTGGCGATGGCGAACCTTGGCGGCGGTGCCGGCGGCGTGTCGTTTGAGCGCACTGATGGTTCGGGCTCGTTGGTGGAGCCGGGATCCGGCGATGCCTCGAGCGGAAAGACATCCGAAGACTCTTCGTCTAAGGCTTCTGACGCGGCAGACGTTTATGTCGATGTTGATGGCGCCGTTGTGTCGCCCGGTGTATATCGTCTCAAGGACGGCGCGCGGGTGGCTCAGGCGATTGATGCCGCCGGCGGGCTGGCGCCCGAGGCAGACGTTACGGGGCTCAATCGGGCATCTAAGATCGTCGATGGACAGAAGATTCACGTTCCAACGGTAGGGGAGCAGCAGGCGTCCATTGCGGAAGTTGGTGTTGATGGTGGGGCTTCCGCATCATCGGGCGTGAGTGGCGCAACAGGCCTAGTAAATATCAATACGGCAAGCGCGGCAGAGCTGCAGACGCTCTCTGGCATCGGTCCCTCCATGGCCCAGTCGATTATCGATGAGCGGACAAAGAACGGTGCTTTTGCCTCGGTTGACGATCTGATGCGTGTGTCGGGAATCGGCGAGAAGAAGCTTGCCAAAATCAAAGATTCCATCTGCGTATGAGTGCGACCGAGCGCGAGCATGTGATGCCTCCGCGGCCTCTGATGCCGTGGACGATGGCCCTGTGTGCCGGCATGTGCATGAGCTGCGCCTTGGTGCTCAACGTGGCCGCCGATGCGCTGCTGTGGGAGCGGGCTTCGGCGGTCGGGCCGCTATGGGCCATTCCCGTTACGGCGGCGGTATTCGTTGTGCTGGCTCAATCTTGTGCGCGGCTTGCCCCTTGGAAGCGGTGGCTGTATGCCGCGTCCGTCGGTCTCGTGGCGGGAGCGGTCGTCTCGGCGTGGTGGACTGTGGGCGTGCTAAGCGCCTCGAAGGCGCTCGACGGTCGAGCGGCAAGCAGCCTTGAGTTTGTCGTGCAGGGTGACCCATCCATAAACGACGACGTGTATTCCTATACCTGCGAGGCACGCGCGGACGGTAAGAACTTGGCAATGGTTCGCCTATCGTGCGACCTCGAGCTCAAGGTCGGGGCGCACGTGCGTGTTATCGGTCGCGTTTCACGTTTTGAGAACGATTCGTATGGACGATCGCGCGTGCTCCGAGGCGAGGTGCGCAAGGTTAAAGTCGTTCGGATTTTGTCGGTCGATGAGGACTCTCCGGGGCCGCTTCTTCGGATGCGAAATGGGCTGCTTGCGTCCATCGCGCCTGCGACCGACCCGGCGCGTGCACTCATAGCCGGTGTCGTCTGCGGTCGTTCGGCCGAGCTGCGCGCCCAGCCGGCGGGCGACTGGTTTTCGGTGACGGGAACGGCGCATCTTATCGCCGTCTCGGGCAGCCACTTGGCAATCGTGGGGTTTGTAATCGAGGGTGTATTGCAAAAGACTCGGTGCTCACGCGGTCTTCAACGGGCGATATTGGCGATAACGCTTGTGGGCTACGCTGCCTTTACGGGCGCGTCTCCCTCGGCCGTGCGCGCGTGCTGCATGGTGTTCGCGACGCTTGTCGTAAACGGCGCGGGGCGGCGTCGGCATGGCGCATCGGCGCTCTTCGTAACCATGTCCATCTTTGTGCTGCTGCGGCCGACGGTTCTGTTCGAGATGGGCTTTCAGCTTTCATGTGCCAGCGTCTTAGCCATTCTGTGCTTTTGCCCCTATGCGACCTACGCTTTGGGTGAGCTGGGTGTGCCATCAGACGTTGCCAGCATGCTTTCCGTCACGCTGTGCTCGCAACTGGCGACACTTCCCATTACCATTCCTGCCTTCGGTACGTTCTCGCTCATTGCTCCGCTGGCAAATGCGGTCATCGGTCCGGTGGTGAGCGTACTGCTTGCCGTGTCGATCGTGCTGGTTCCCTTTTCGCTCGTGGCACCGTTGCGGACTTGGGCGCTCGTTGTGCCCATGATTGCCTCCCGTTGCGTGCTGTTCTTCGAGCAGCTGTTTGCCGCCGTGCCGGGTGCATCCGTGAGCGTGCCGCCCGATAGCATGTGGATTTATCTAGTGCCGTGTTTGCTGGCGGTGCTGCTGGTCTGGTGGCCGCGTCCCCGTGCACGTCCTGTGGCGGTGGGGCTTGCATGTCTGGTGTTCCTGGCTGCGATTCCGTACGTCTACTGGGATCGATTCGCTCCGCCTTCTGTGACGGTGCTCGATGTGGGCCAGGCCGATGCGATTCTTATCCGCCAGGGCGGTGCAGTGGCACTCGTCGACTGCGGGCTCGACGAGCGCGTGGTGGCGGCGTTGGTTCGCAATAACGTACACCATATCGATGCCGTCTTTGTGACGCATTGGGATGAGGATCACTGGGGTGGTCTGCCTGCCGTGCTCGAACAGTTTTCGGTCGGTACGATTGCCGTGGCGGCGGATGCGCTGGAGGATGCTCCTGCCGAGGTATTGAACCGACCTGGCGTGGAGTATCGGCAGGTGCGCCGTGGGGATACGGTCGATATCGGCTCATTTTGCGCCCGCGTGATGTGGCCATTCGAGTCCGTGGATGGCGAGGGAAATGAGGACTCGCTTGTCCTGCTGCTCTCATATGTTCAGGAAGGCAAGGGCCTGCGTATGCTCCTCACCGGTGATGCCGAGATCGACCAAGAACGGGAATTCGTGCAGGAGGTGGGGGATATCGACGTACTTAAACTTGGGCATCACGGCTCTAAGGTTTCAGTCGATGATGAGTTGCTGGACGTCCTGAAGCCCGAGCTTTCCCTCGCGAGTGCGGGCGAAGGGAATCGATACGGCCATCCGTCCGATGCCTGCATCGATGCCGTTAAGGAAGCGGGCGGCGTGTTCGCGTGCACTATCGAACACGGCGACATTACCGTCACGCCGACTGCGAATGGCTTTGCGATGCGATGCCAGCGACCGTGACGACGTCGTTGGCGTGTGGTGGGCCCCTGGGCTAGAATGGCACGGAGCGAATACGAAGGCCTGCGGGAGGGGAGCGCAATGTCCGAAACCGGTCTGCTGCCGGCATATCTGATCGTCGGTACCGACGGAGTCAAGCGCGATCACGCCGTCTCGCGTATGAAAGCGCGTCTGGAAAAGTCGGGCATGGTCGAGTTCAACCTCGACGAGCGCGATATGACCAAAGACCCCGATATCGAGTCGATTATCGGATCGCTCAACACCTTTCCCATGGGCAGCGAGTTTCGCCTGGTAATCCTTGATGGCTGCTCAAAGCTCGCCAAGTCGGTCTCGGAGCCGCTCGTCGAGTATCTGGCGAGTCCCAGTCCCACAACGGTCTGCCTCATCATCGCCGACTCGCTTGCCAAGAACACGCGCCTGTATAAGGCGATCGCCAAGATCGACAAGAAGGCTGTGATCGATTGCTCCGGCACCAAGCGCTGGGAGCTACCGCGCCGCGTGCAGCAGATGGCGACGCAGCACGGCAAGTCGATCACGACGGCGGCCGCCGAGGAACTCGTCTCGCGTTCGGGTGAAAACACTCGCATGCTCGATAACGACTTGGCTAAGCTTGCCCAGATGGTCGAGGTGCCCCAGATTGAGCTTGCCGACGTTGAGCGCTGGATTGTACGTACGGCCGAGGTTCAACCCTGGGACTTTCTCAATGCGGTCTCGGCCCGTGACATGCGACGCTCGCTCGAGCTCTTCAATCTACTGCCCGCCAAGAGCTACGTGTGGACTTACACATTGCTGTGCGGCCGCATCCGCGAGCTTATCGTTGCCAAGGCGCTCGATGCGCGCGGACAGGGTCGTGAGCTGGCTGCAACACTTAAGCTCCAGTCCTGGCAGGTCAAGAATCACCTGACCTGGGCACGTCGCTTTTCGATGGCAGAGCTCGTTGCCGCGCTCGAGGGCGCGGTCGATGTGGAGCTCGCACTGAAGGGTTCGGCCGATTCTCAGACCGCGCTTTTGCTCTGGATTACGAACATCTTGAGAAAATCGTGATGATACCTGCCTATTTGACAAATTCGTTCTATCCCTTTGAGGGGGAGCGTGCTATAGTAGGCGCTTGCATGACCTCACCGTGTCTCAGAGGTGTCATACATTTTTTGCAAGGAACTCGAAAGGAACTCCAGAAGTGGCAAACATCAAGTCTCAGAAGAAGCGTATCCGCACCAATGAGGCAGCTCGCATGCGTAACAAGGCTGTCAAGTCCGAGCTCAAGACGCTGACCAAGCACGTCCAGTCCGCCGTCGCCGAGGGCGACGCCGAGAAGGCCCAGGCTGCCCTCAAGACCGTCACCAAGCGTCTCGACATGGCTGCCGCCAAGCATGTTATCCACAAGAACCAGGCTTCCAACCGCAAGTCCGGTCTTGCCAAGCTCGTGAACAGCATCAACGCCTAAGTTGTATATTTCACACCACACAGATTACGCGCATAAATGGAGCCTGTTTTATGGAACAGGCTCCATTTTTTGTATCGCTCGGGTAAGATAGTCCGCATGAATACTTCAATTGACATTTCCCACATCCGCAACTTCTCAATTGTTGCGCACATCGACCATGGCAAGTCCACGATCAGTGACCGTATCCTCGAGCTCACCCATACCGTCGACGAGCGCGACATGGAGTCGCAGCTGCTCGACACCATGGATATCGAGCGCGAGCGCGGCATCACGATCAAGTCCAACGCCGTCCGCGTGTCCTATGACGCCGACGACGGCGAGACGTATCAGTTCAACCTCATCGATACGCCGGGCCACGTGGACTTTACCTATGAGGTCTCGCGTTCGCTGGCCGCCTGCGAGGGCGCGGTGCTCGTCGTCGATGCCACCCAGGGTGTCGAGGCGCAGACCGTCTCCAACGCGACGCTCGCCATGAACGCCAATCTGGACATTGTGCCGGCCATCAACAAGATCGACCTGCCCTCGGCCCATCCCGATGAGGTTAAGACCGAGATCGAGGATGACCTGGCGATCCCTGCCGATGATGCCGTGTGTGTCTCGGGCAAGACCGGCGAGGGCATCCACGATCTGCTGGAGTCCATTGTCTTTTTGATCTCTCCGCCCAAGGGCGATGCGAACGCGCCGCTCAAGGCACTCATTCTGGATTCGTACTTCGACGAGTATCGTGGCGTCGTCGCCACGGTGCGCGTCTTTGACGGTTCCATCAAAAAGGGCGATACCCTGCGCATGATGCAGGCAAAGGGCGACTTTTTGGTCGATGGCGTGGGCGTCAAGCGTCCCGCCGAGACCCCGGTCGATGCGCTGACGGTTGGCGAGGTGGGCTACGTGGTCACGGGCCTGAAGGACCCCGAGGCCGTGCGCGTGGGCGATACCCTTACGTGGGCGTCGAATCCCTGCCCCGAGCCGCTTCCCGGCTACCGCGAGGCCAAGCCCATGGTCTATACGGGCCTGTTCCCGATCGATAACAAGGACTACGAGAACCTGCGTGACGCACTCGATAAGCTCCACGTCAACGACCCGTCGTTGGTGTGGGAGCCCGAGACCTCGGTGGCACTCGGCTTTGGCTTCCGCGTGGGCTTCTTGGGCCTACTGCACATGGAGGTCGTTAAGGAGCGCCTCGAGCGTGAGTTCAACTTGGACCTCATTGCCACGAGCCCTTCGGTCGACTATCACGTGTACAAGACCGATGGCGAGATGGTCGATGTCCGCAGCCCGCAGGACCTTCCCGAGGCCACGCGCATTGAGCGTATCGAGGAACCCTACCTCAAGGCAAAGATCATCTGCCCGCCTGAGTACACGGGTGCCGTTATGCAGCTCGCCATCGAGCACCGCGGCGTTACGACCGACATGATCCACCTGACGAGCAAATCGGTCGAGATGCGCTTCGATATGCCGCTCGCCGAGCTCATCTTGGACTTCTTTGACCAGCTCAAGAGTCGTACCAAGGGCTATGCCTCGCTCGACTACGAGTTCAACGAGTACCGTCCCTCCGAGCTCGTTAAGCTCGATATCTTGCTTTCGGGCGACGAGGTGGACGCGCTGTCGTTTATCGTCCACAAGGACAAGGCCTACGGTCTTGCCCGCGGCCTATGCGACAAGCTCAAGGAGATCATTCCGCGTCAGCTGTTCGAGGTGCCCATCCAGGGTGCTATCGGCAACAAGATCATTGCTCGCTCCACCGTCAAGGCGCGTCGCAAGGACGTGCTTGCCAAGTGCTACGGCGGCGATATTTCGCGTAAGCGCAAACTGCTCGAGAAGCAGAAAGAGGGCAAGAAGCGCATGAAGGCCATCGGCTCGGTCGAGGTCCCTCAGGAGGCGTTTATGGCGATTCTCAAGGTGGACGAGTAGGTCTATGGCGCTTTCCGAATATAGTCAGCGGCTGCTGGGCGCCTATGCCGAGCAGCCGTTCCTTATGGCTCCCATGGCCGGCGTGACCGACCCCGCCTATCGCATCATGTGCCGCCGCCGCGGTGCCCATCTTGCCTATAGCGAGATGGTGAGCGTTGCGGGTCTTGCCTATGCCAGCAATAAGACGTGGCGCCTGGTGCTGCCGGCCGATGAGGAACAACAGATTTGCGTGCAGCTCTTTGGCTCCAAGCCCGATCAGTTTGCAAGCGCTGTCGCTGCCGTCGAGGAGCGTGTGGGCGATCGCCTGTCGCTCATCGACATCAATATGGCCTGCCCGGCTCGCAAGGTCGTCACCAAGGGCGAGGGCTCGGCGCTCATGCGCACGCCTGACCTGGCGGAGAAGATCGTCGAGGCGGCGGTGGGCGCGGCGCATGTGCCCGTGACCGTAAA
Organism: Collinsella aerofaciens; assembly: GCF_028206995.1. GTDB lineage: Bacteria > Actinomycetota > Coriobacteriia > Coriobacteriales > Coriobacteriaceae > Collinsella > Collinsella aerofaciens_AQ. The sequence continues at coordinate 391,183 of NZ_JAQLFL010000001.1, forward strand.
AATCCGCAAGGGCTTTTACGCCGAAGACCGCAATGCCGCGACGTTTGCCCAGATGCTTGAGGGAGCAGGGGCCGCCGCGGTGGCGGTGCATGGTCGCTGCGCCACGCAGCTCTATACGGGCCAGGCCGATTGGTCGGTCGTCGATGAGGTGGCCGATTCCGTCGAGATTCCCGTGATCGGTTCGGGCGACGTGTTCTGCGCCGAGGATGCCGTGGAGCATCTGCACAGCTCCGGCGCCAGCGCGGTGTTTATCGCGCGCGGCATTTACGGCAATCCGTGGGTGTTCGGTGATGCTCGAGCTCTTGCACTCGATGGCACGCCGGTACCGGTGCGTAGCTCGGTCGAGCGCCTGGATGCCCTGCGCGAGCACCTGACGCTCACGTACGAGTTGTTGCCGCTCATGTCGCGCGCTCGCACATACGCAAGCTGGTATCTTAAGGGCATGCCCCATGCTGCGGCCTGGCGCGCCCAGGTGGTGCGCTGCTCCACATACGAGGAGTTCATGGCATTGGTCGATGATATCGAGCGCGATGTGGTGGCCTGCGAGGCCGCACTTGCTGCTGGCGAATCGGTGCCCCCTCATCCGCTGGAGGCCTAACGGTGGCCGTTACCGCGCTGTATGTGCACGTGCCGTTTTGCGCCCAAAAGTGTCGGTACTGCGACTTTGACTCACGCAGTTTTGCTCCGTGCGACCTGAGCGCTGCGCTCGATGGTTATTTTGAGCAGTTGTACGCGCGCCTCGATGCTTTTGGCAAGGCTGGGGCCCTTGACCAGATCCGCACCGTCTATGTTGGCGGCGGCACGCCGTCGCTGGCGGGGGGGCGCCTGGTGGAGCTGGCGCGGCGCATTCGTCCGTGGTGCGCCCCCGTTGAGTTTACTTGCGAGGCCAATCCCGAGTCGCTGACCGCCGAGCTTGCCACTGCGCTTGCCAAGGCTGGTGTCACACGCGTTTCTCTGGGCGTGCAAACGCTCGATAACACCGAGCTTACCGCCATCGGCCGTATTCACGATGCTGATCGGGCGCTCGCTGCCATCGCGACGGTCAAGGATACTGGGCTCGATGTGTCCTGCGACCTGATGTGCGGCCTTCCCGGACAGACGGCCACGAGCTGGCAGCGCACGCTCGATGGCGTGCTGGCGGCGGCTCCGCACCATGTGTCGGTTTACCCGCTCACGCTCGAGGAGGGGACGCCCCTCTATCGCATGGCGTGCCGCGACGAGTCGCTCGAGCCTGATGAGGATTTTCAGGTGGCATGCATGGACGTGGCGCGTGATTGTCTGACTGCGGCCGGTTATCATCCGTATGAGGTGGCGAGCTACGCTCTCGACGGTCATGAGTGTGCCCACAACATTGCTTATTGGACCGGACAGGGCTATCTGGGCCTGGGTCGCTCTGCCGCTGGTATGCTTGATGCTGGGGATTTCGACCGCTTGGCCGGGCTTTTTTCTGGCGTGTCTTCTCGAGGCGATGCGTATCGCGTGCGTCTGGTGCAACGCAACGATGCCGCGACGGCGTTTGATGCCGAGTATCTGTCCCAGCGCGAGGCAGCGGCTGAGGATTTGATGCTCGCTTGCCGCATGACGCGTGGCGTTGGGTCTGACCTGTTGGCTCGCGCGGCGAACATAATTCCTGCAGATGATTTGGCATCGGCCTGTGACCGTGCGCTCGAGTTGGGCCTTGCCACCTGGGTGCCCGATGATGTCGAGGGCCATGTGGGGCGCGTCACATCGAGAGACGTTATCGCAGGTCGCGCCCGTGTCCGCCTTACACCCACCCACTTGGGTTGGCTCGATGGAAATGTGCTGTTCGGGCTGTTTTGGGGTCTAGCATAGGCCGCTCGGGTAGAATTACCGCAATATATACGCTGCTGTGAGCAGGAGGTTGCCGCGCATGGCGACGATGAACGAAAAAGATTACTACGAGATTTTGGGCGTCTCCAAGGACGCCACCTCACGTGATATACAGAAGGCCTTCCAACAAAAGGCCCGCAAGCTCCATCCGGACGTCAACAAAGAGCCGGATGCCGAGGAAAAGTTCAAAGAGGTTTCCGAGGCCTACGCCGTGCTTTCGGACGAGCAGAAGCGTGCGCGCTATGATGCCATGCGCTCGGGCAATCCCTTTGCGGGTGCACCTTCGGCCTCGCCCTACGGTGGCGGCTATGCCGGCGGTGCCGGGTACGGCAATCCCTTTGAGGGCGGTTTTCCCTTTGGCGGCGCTTGGGGTCAGCCGCGTCGCGGGCGGGCAGCTTACAATCCCGAAAGCGGTGCCAACGTGGTCGTCGACATTAAGCTCGATGCCAAGGAGGCTAAGGGCGGTGCCCGTAAAACTGTTCGCTACACGCGATTCGATACGTGCGGACATTGCGGCGGCTCGGGCTCTGTCTCCTCCGAGCATGCCCATACCTGCCCAAGCTGTGGCGGGCGCGGCCATATCGATGTGGACCTGTCCTTCCTGTTTGGCGCCGGCACGTTTCAGTCGGTTTGCCCCGAGTGCGGCGGCTCGGGCAAGGTCGTAGCCGATCCGTGCCCCGATTGCGGCGGCAGCGGACGTACTCGCGTGACCTCCGAGCAAACGATTGAGTTCCCTGCCGGCACGCACGACGGCGACGAGGTTCGCATTAGCGGCATGGGCCACGCCGGTACCAATGGAGCCACAGGTGGTGACCTGGTCGGGCGCGCCCATGTGGAGGCCGAGCGCCTGGAGGGCAAAGCCCGTACCGGCTTTTACCTGATGGGCATCGTGGCGCCGTTTTTGCTGCTGTCGGCCATCTCGGGCGTGTTCTCGGCCTTTGCCGTGATGTGTTTTATTCCGTTTGCCATGGGTCTGTTCATGGTGCTCTCGGATGGGGTTCTTCACCGTAGCCTGCTGTGGTGGAAACGTGGCGCGATGCAGTTTGCCAACGGTTTTGCCAACGGCTTCATGTTCGCGCTCGTGTCGGTTTGGTTTGCGAGCTGCTCGCAGCGTGCGATGCTTTCGCCCTACGGGATGCAATAACATCAAACCCTCTGTTTGCGGCCGGCCTTGCATGGGTATAGGACGCACTGTGACAATATTGAAAGTCGGAAGGATTCGGTCGTGTCGGAAAATAGGGATTACTACGAGGTACTTGGCGTCGATAAGGATGCCGACGCGCGGACCATTAAGCGCGCGTTTCTAAAGAAAGCCCGTACGGTACACCCGGATGTTTCGGACGACCCCGAGGCCGAGGCCAAGTTTAAAGAGCTTAATGAGGCCTATTCTGTCCTTTCCGATGAGCAGAAGCGTGCCAACTACGATCGCTTTGGTACTGCCGATGGCCCTGGTGGCTCCGGCTATGTCGACATCAACGATATCTTTGGCGGCATGGGCATGGACGACCTCTTCTCGTCGTTCTTTGGCGGCGGTGCCGGCGGTGGCGCCCGAAATCGGCACGAGCGCCGTCGCGGTCGCGATATGGCCATCTCCCTTTCGGTGACGCTCGAGGAAGCTGCGCTTGGCTGCAAAAAGACGATCAGCTATGACCGCCTTGCTCCCTGCGAGGATTGCAACGGTACCGGTAGGGCCGAGGGTGCACAGGAAAAGCAGTGCAGCCGCTGCCACGGCACGGGCTATGTCACCACGGTCCAGCGCTCGTTCCTAGGCCAGGTTCAGTCCTCTTCGCCTTGCCCCGACTGCCACGGCGAGGGCACGGTCATCGATCATCCCTGCGAGACTTGCGACGGTCAGGGCCGCACGCCTTCGCACGAAAAGATCGACATCGATATTCCCGCCGGCGTCTCGACCGGTCGCCAGCTGCGCGTGAGTGGCTTTGGCGAGGCCGGCCTTCGTGGCGAGCCCTCGGGCGATCTGATCGTCAATGTGCGCGTCGCCGATCACGAGCGCTTTAAGCGCAATGGCGACGACCTGTACCTGGTGAGCGATATCTCCATCGCGCAGGCTGCGCTCGGTTGTGAGATCGAGGTTGAGGGCATTATGCCCGAGGAGGTCGTCAAGCTGTGCGTCCCCGCTGGCACGCAGTATGGTGACACCGTCAGCGTCAACAACTTCGGCATGCCGCGTATCGGCGGTGGCGGCTCACGCGGTCGACTGATCGTGCAGCTCCGCGTGGTCGTTCCCACGAACCTTTCCAACAAGCAGCGCGAGCTGCTCCGCGCTTTTTCCGACGAGATGGGCGATGACGTCGCTTCCGGTAAGAAGTCGGTAACCGATCGTATCAAGAGCGCCCTCGACGATATCCTCGATTAAGGAGCCCGCTTGCTCGCACCCCATATTTCCGTCGTCAACCTTGGCTGCCGCGTCAACCGAGTTGAGTCCGACCGTATCACTGCCGATCTTATGCGCCAGGGCTTTACGATGGTGGAGCCCCAGGATGCCGACCTGATCGTAATCAATACCTGCGCTGTGACGGGCGAGGCCGAGGCCAAGACCCGTAAGGCCGTTCGTCATGCGCTGGCCCGCCCAAACGAGCCATATGTGCTCGTGACCGGATGCGTGGTCAATTTGCATCCCGAGGAGCTGTTGGAGCTTTCAGATCGCGTTATCGCTGAGCCGTCCAAGATCGATGTCGCCGAACGCGTCTGTGAGGTGTTGGGCGTTGAGTCTGATAGCGTTCCCGCTTGCAGCGACGGAGACGTGGTCGACGCGCTCGGTCGCTCTCGCCTGGGTGTGAAGATTCAGGACGGCTGCAACCATCGCTGTACCTACTGTATTGTGTGGAAGGCGCGCGGCCCCGAGCGCTCCGTGCCCGTCGAGTCCGTGCTCGAGCAGGTGCGCGAGGCCCAGGAGGCCGGTGTGCCCGAGGTGGTGCTGACTGGCGTGAACCTGGGCGCCTATGACGGCAAGAGCGCGACTGACGAACACGTGGAGATCGATGAGCTGCTCGAGGCCATTATGGAGCGCACTACGATTGCCCACGTGCGCATTTCCTCAGTGGAGCCCATGGACATTTCCGAGCGCCTGCTTAAGGTCATGGCGCGCTATCCGCAGCGCATCGCCCCGTTTTTGCACCTGCCCGTGCAATCCGGCTGCACGGCGACCCTGCATCGCATGGGTCGTCCCTATAGCGGCGAGGCCTTCGAGGACACGGTGCGCATGATTCGCGCCAATCTGCCGCAGGCATCGCTTTCGTGCGATGTCATCGTCGGTTTTCCAGGCGAGACGGACGAGGAGTTTGAAGAGTCGTTGGCGCTCTGCCGTCGCGTGGGCTTTTCGCGTATGCACGTGTTCCGCTACAGCAAGCGTCCCGGCACGCTTGCGGCCGATATGCCCGATCAGGTGCCGCCCGAGATTATGGCCGAACGCAGCCGCCGCATGCGTGCCGCCGCTCAGGAGCTTGCGATCGCCGATGCCCGCCGCCGCGTGGGCACGGTCGAGCGTGCGGTGCTCGAGTTTGGCGACAACCTGACGCTCGGCTCGTTCCATCATGCCCGTCTTGACGATGTCTGCGGGCTCAAGGCCCCGTGCCTGCTCGATGTTGCTATCATCGGAGTCGATGATTCCGGCTTAGTCCATGCTCGCAGGGAGGTCCATGGAAGCCTCGAAGATTAGACTTACCGTTCCCGAGGGGATTGACCCCTCGCGCGTCTTGGGCGCCGGCGACGCTGTCCTTCGCGCGGTCGAAGACTTGGTTCGCGCCCATGTGGTTGCGCGCGGTGACCAGATTGCCGTGGGCGGCGCCCCGGACGAGGTCGAACTCGTGGCGCGTTTTTTAGAACACGCTTTTCGCGAGGCAGCCGCCGGTCGCACGCTGTCTGCCGACGACGTCTCGCGTTGTCTGGCCGTTCTGCGCGACGGTGAGCACGAGGCTACGTCGCTTCGCGATGACGTGCTGCTTTCGTATCGCGGTCGTGCCATTCGCCCCAAAACGCTCGGCCAAAAGCGCTATGTGGATGCCATTCGCTCGCATACCATCACGTTTGGCCTGGGTCCTGCCGGCACCGGTAAGACTTATCTGGCCATGGCGCTCGCCGTTGCCGCGCTCAAGCGCCACGAGGTGGGCCGTCTGATCTTGACGCGTCCGGTTGTCGAGGCGGGGGAGAACCTGGGCTTTTTGCCCGGTACCCTCGAGGAAAAGATCGATCCCTACATGCGTCCGCTCTACGACGCCCTTTTTGACATGATGGATCGCGAGCGCACCGATGAGCTTATGGAGCGCGGCGTGATCGAGATCGCCCCGCTTGCCTATATGCGCGGCCGCACGCTGAGCGATGCCTTCGTGGTGCTCGACGAGGCGCAAAATACCACGCCTGAGCAGATGAAGATGTTTCTGACGCGCTTGGGTTTTAACTCCAAGTTCGTGATTACCGGCGACCTGAGCCAGCGCGACCTGGTGGGTCGTCGTGGCGGTCTTGCTGACGTTGAGCAGATTTTGGGCCGTGTCGACGATGTCGCATTTTCGCACCTCGAGCGCGCCGACGTGGTGCGCCATGCCTTGGTGGGACGTATCGTCGAGGCATACGACGCTTATGATGACGTGCGCGAGCAGCGCCCGCGCGACCGAAAGGAGTCCCGTTGAGTGTATTGATCAGCAACGATGCCGAGCTCGATACGCTGCTCGATGCGCAGGAGGTGGAGCACATCTGCGAGGTTGTGCTTGCCGCCGAGGGCGTTGAGCGTGAAGTCGAGATTTCCCTTTCGTATGTCGACGAGGACGAGATGCATGAGCTCAACCACGAGTGGCGCGGTATCGATCGCACCACCGATGTGCTCTCGTTTGAGTGCGACTCTGCCTTTGACGAGGACATTCCCGCCGACGAGACGATCGAGCTCGGCGATATTATCTTGGCGCCGCAGGTTATCACTCGCCAGGCTCCCGGTTTTGGTAACAGTCCCGCCGACGAGTGCCGGCTGATGCTTGTGCACGGTATGCTGCACCTGCTGGGCTATGACCACATCGAGGACGACGAGGCCGAGGTCATGGAGGCCCGTGAGGATGCCATCCTGCGCGATCTGGCGCTCGAGCGCGGTGAGGACCCCAAGTTGGTTCACGTCGGTCCCATCACCAACCATGCCCACGACTAGGAGCCGTCTATGATTCCCGGATCGAACAAGGACCATCCGTCCTTTTTAAAGTCGTTCTCCTACGCCATGGAGGGCTTTGTCACCGCCGTTAAAACCGAGCGTAACATCAAGGTCATGCTCGTGGCGGGCGTGTGTACCGTCATTGCCGGCTGCATTATCGGCCTCGACATTGCCGAGTGGGCCACGGTTATCATCTGCTGTGGCCTGGTGATTCACGGCGAGCTGTGCAATACCGCCATGGAGGCGATCGTCGACCTGGCGACCCAGGAACTTCATCCGCTGGCAAAGCGCGCCAAGGATATCGCCGCCGCTTCCGTGTACGTTCTTTCCATCACCGCCGCAATCGTGGGCCTGCTGGTCTTTGCCCACGCGCTTGGCTTTATTTAGAAAGGGATTCCCATGTCCGATAATACGCAGCCTACCGATGAGGTTCTGGACGACGAGGTTCTGGACGCGGTGGATACCGAGGAGCTCGAGGATGTCGAGGAGTTCGACCCGTTTGAGGGCATGAGCGACGAGGAGCTCGACGCCCTGTGCGACGAGGGCGACAGCCTCGCGGGCTTTGGTGACGTGGAGCCCGGTTTCCGCAGCGGTTTTGTGGCCCTGGTCGGTCGTCCCAACGCCGGCAAGTCCACGCTGCTTAATGCCTGCTATGGCAAAAAGGTCGCCATCACCTCGCCGGTGGCCCAGACGACCCGCCGCCGCATGCGCGCCGTCGTCAACCGTCCCGGCTACCAGCTGGTCTTTGTCGATACCCCGGGTATTCATAAGCCCAAGGACGGTCTGGGATCCGAGCTCAACAAGAGCGCGCTGTTCGAGCTGAACGATGTCGATGTCGTCGCTTTTTTGATTGATGCCACCAAACCGATCGGCAGGGGAGACGCCTGGGTTGCCGAGCGCGTCAGATGCGCCCGTTGCAAGAAGGTCCTGGTGCTCACTAAGGCCGATGAGGCCGACCCCGCACAGGTCATGGAACAGCTTAAGGCTGCCCACGAGCTCATGGAATATGACGACGAGATCGTGACGTCGTCGGTCAAGAACTTCAACGTCGATGCCTTTATCGAGACCGTTGCGCACTTTTTGCCCGAGGGTCCGCGTTGGTTCCCCGAGGACATGGGTACCGACGCTTCCGATGAGACGCTCGTTGCCGAGTTTGTGCGCGAGAAGGTCTTGCGCCGCACCCGTGATGAGATTCCGCACTCCGTTGGCGTGATCTGCGATGCGCTTGAGCAGACCAAGAAGGTGCTGCGCGTGCACGCCACCATTTACGTCGAGCGCGAGGGCCAAAAGGGCATCATCATCGGTAAGGGCGGCGAGATGATCAAGCATATCGGTATCGACGCCCGTCGCGATCTTGAGCGCATTTTTGGTACGCAGGTCTTTTTGGAGCTGGACGTGAAGGTCAAGGCTGGCTGGCGCGACGACGAGGCCCAGATTCGTCGTTTTGGCTACAACGCCGAGGACTAAGGACGCGCGGCGCGCATGGCAGGCTCCCGGACATATCGCACGAAAGTGCTCGTGCTCGATAAGACTAAGCTCAAAGAGACCGACTTGATCTTGACGATGCTTGACGAGCGGGGGCAGCAGGTTCGTGCCGTGGCAAAGGGCGCCCGCAAACCCGGCGGACGCCTGGCTGCGCGCTGCGAGCTGTTCTGTACGGTAGATATGCTGCTCGCACATGGACGGTCACTCGACGTGGTTTCCCAGGCCGAGCTTATGGAGGCGCCGCTCGGCGTTGCGCCCGATTACGAGACGACCTGCGCCGCAAGCGCGATCGCCGAGGTCGCGCGCGTGTGCTCGTTCGAGGACGCCGAGGACCCGTTTACCTTTGCTATAACGCAGCGAGCGCTTGCCCTGGTGGGCAGCGGGCTCGACACGGCGCATATGGATCTACTTGTTGCGGCATATGTCTTTAAGCTGCTGTCGCACGTTGGCTATCGACCCGATTTTTCGGCCTGCGTGCTGTGCGGAGACCCCATGCTGTCGTATTTTTCGCCCCAGGCGGGCGGCCTCATGTGCGGGTCGTGCGCGTCGAGCGTTCCAGGTGCCGAACTGGTGTCGACCGGTGAGGCCGCATGGCTGCGCGCCCTCATGTCCATGACCTTCGATGCACTTTTGGCCGAGCGAATCGACCCGCATACCGCAGCCTTTTTGCTGGGGCTTTCGCATGTTTGGGCTGCGACGCACACCGATCAGCGCCTCCGTGCGATGGAATTCATGTTGGGTCGGTGATGATGCGCAGGCGCGGGCTGCTTGTGGTAACATACCGACCTGTTGGTACCTCGACCTTGGTTGCTCGCTCCACCGGCGGCTTCCCAGTCCGAGGCGAATCGAGTCGCCCGATGGCGACGCAAAACGAAAGGTGAAACAATGACTGTTTCCAAAGAGCGCAAGGCGGAGCTGACTGCCCAGTTCGGTAACACCCCGGTCGACACCGGCAACCCCAAGGTTCAGGTCGCCATCCTGTCCGAGCGCATCAAGGAGCTGACCGAGCACATGAAGTCCCACCAGAAGGACTTCCACACCCGTCGTGGTCTGCTCATGCTCGTCGGTCGTCGTCGTCGTCTTCTCTCCTACATCAAGAAGAACGACATCGTCGAGTACCGTGAGCTCATCAAGGCTCTGGGCATCCGCGACAACATCCAGTAGGATTTGTACATGCTAAGAGCGTCCTGCGCAGCGGGGCGCTCTTTTTGTGTAAGGGCGTGAACAATCACGCTCTGAAGCGTGGCGGGGGCAGGGGGCCCGCGTCACATGAGAAGCCCGCAGGCAAGGGGCCTGTGGGGTAAAGGAGAACAATGACACTCGTATCCAAGACCTTTGAGCTGTACGGCAAGACCTACACCTTTGAGTCGGGCGAGCTTGCCAAGCAGGCCACCGGCGCGTGCCTGGTCAAGCAGGGCGACACCACGATGCTCGACACCGTGGTCGTCTCCAAGGAGCGCAAGAACTACGACTTCTTCCCGCTGACCGTCGACTTCAACGAGAAGATGTACGCCGCCGGCCGCATCCCGGGTGGTTACCTCAAGCGTGAGGGCCGTCCCAGCGAGAAGGCCACGCTTACCGCGCGCATGATCGACCGTCCGATTCGCCCGAGCTTCCCGGACGGCTTCCGCAACGAGGTGCACATCGTCGCCACCTCGCTCGTCGCCGACCAGGTCAACCCCTTCGACGTCATCAACGTCATGGGTGCCTCTCTGGCCATGACGCTTGGCGGCGTGCCCTTCGAGGGCCCGCTTGCCTGCGTGCGCATCGGCCGCAACGTGGAGACCGGCGAGTTTATCGTCAACCCCACCTATGAGGAGCGCGAGAACTCCGACCTGGACCTGGAGCTGGGCGGCTCTGCCGACTTCATCTCGATGGTCGAGGCCGGCGCCGAGGAGATCTCCGAGGACGACATGCTCGCCGCCATGAAGTTTGGCCAGGAGGCCCTTGCTGCCTTCTGCCAGGCTCAGGACGAGTTCGTCGCCGAGTGGGAGCAGGTCAACGGCCCCATCGTCAAGAAGGAGTACCCGCTCGATCAGCCCGTCGAGGAGGTCCAGGAGCGCATCTTCGACCACTACGACGAGATGGCAGCCGCCCTTCGCGACGCCGACAAGCTCTCCCGTATCGGCAAGGTCGAGGCTCTGAAGGAGTCCATCCGTGCCGAGTTCACCGAGGAGGAGCAGGCCGCTTGGGAGCGCGAGATCCCCGTGGCGCTCAAGAAGCTCGAGAAGAAGGCCATGCGCACCATGGTCGTCGAGACCGGTGAGCGCGTCGACGGCCGTGCCGCCGATGAGATTCGCCCCATCATGGTGAAGGACAACTACCTGCCGCTCGTTCACGGCTCCGGCCTGTTCCAGCGTGGCCAGACCCAGGTGCTCTCTGTCCTGTCGCTCGGCATGCTCAACGAGGGCCAGCGTTTGGATACCATCGAGCCCACCGAGGGCAAGCGCTACATGCACCACTACAACTTCCCGCCGTTCTGCACCGGCGAGACCGGCCGCATGGGCAGCCCCAAGCGCCGCGAGATCGGCCACGGCAACCTTGCCGAGCGCGCCCTGCTTCCGGTGCTTCCCGACGAGAACGAGTTCCCCTACGCCATCCGCGTCGTCTCCGAGGTCATGGAGTCCAACGGCTCCTCTTCGATGGCTTCGACCTGCGGCTCCACGCTCGCCCTTATGGACGGCGGCGTGCCCATTAAGCGCCCGGTCTCCGGTATCGCCATGGGTCTGATCCAGGAGGAGGGCAAGACCGTGGTCCTGTCCGACATCCAGGGTCTCGAGGACTTCCTGGGCGACATGGACTTTAAGGTCACCGGCACCACCGAGGGCATCACCGCTCTGCAGATGGACAACAAGGCCACCGGCCTCACCTTCGACATCCTGGCCCGCGCCCTGCAGCAGGCCAAGGAGGGTCGCGCCTTCATCCTGCAGAAGATGCTCGATGTGATCCCCGAGCCGCGCCACACCACGCGTAGCACCGCTCCGCGCATCGTTTCCATCCAGGTTCCGACCGACAAGATCCGCGACGTCATCGGTTCTGGCGGTAAGGTCATCCGCGGCATCCAGGACGAGACTGGCGCTTCGGTCGACATCCAGGAGGACGGCACCGTCTTTGTCGGCGGCACCGGCGAGTCCGTCGACCAGGCTGTCGAGCGTATCAAGCTCATCATCAAGGTTCCCGAGCCGGGCGAGGAGTACACCGGTCGCGTGGTCTCCATCCAGCCCTTCGGCGCCTTTGTGAACCTGCTGCCCGGTAAGGACGGCCTGCTGCACATCTCCCGCGTCGCCAAGGGCCGCGTGGAGAAGGTCGAGGACGTCCTCAACGTGGGCGACGAGGTCAAGGTCGTCGTCATCGAGGTCGACGATCGCGGCAAGATCTCGCTCGATCGTCTGGATAAGCCCGAGGCCCCGGCTCGCGCCGAGGGTGCTTCCGAGGGCGACGGCGAGCACTTCCAGCGCCGTGAGCGTCCGCGTCGCGAGCGCTCCGAGCGCAGCGACCGTCCGCGCCGCCCCGGCGACAACGGAGGCCGCAAGCCCCGCCGTCACCACGACGCCGAGTAACAGCCGTACACAATCAGCTCAACAAGGGCGACTCCTAAGGGGTCGCCCTTTTGCTATTCCCGGCGGGGTCCGCGGGTAAAGTTTCCTGCTCTACAGTCCTGCTCGCACGGAGAGCACATTAAGTGCTCTCCGGCTCGTGCGGAACTCGCGATAAACTTTACCCGCGGCCCCCGCCGGGAATAGCAAAAGGGCTGGTTGGTGCCGCTCGCTATTGAGTTAGACAGTCTATTCAGTAGTCAGATTTCAGATCTGTAGATAGCCGCAGCAGCATTTCCTCAGATAAAACCTACCAAAATAAACCTATCTCATATTGGCAGGTCAGGGCTCAGCGGCCCCGGCACGGGCTAAGTTTATCGCGAGTTCCGCACGAACAGGAGGCCACTTAATGTGGCCTCCGTCGTGAGCAGGACTGTAGAGCAGGA
>NZ_JAQLFL010000020.1 GCF_028206995.1 Collinsella aerofaciens
TCTTATGGTGTCGACGCCAATGGTATATGGGGGCATCATCGACGTCTTCAATACAGAAAATATCAGTGCGGAATGTTTTGGGAGGTAGCCCAAACAGCCCCGGCTGGGTCCTGTGTAGTCACCCTTTAGGCGGAACTCTCCTAATTATTTGGATGAGTCGTTTACTTACTTGTACTGTTACCGTCATCCCGCTGTTGTTGGGGTATGCTTTGTTCGTATGTAAACGTATGACATGTTGATGGGGGAGGGTGCTATGGCTCGCGAGAGTGCTCGTTCTAAGGATACGGCTAAGCCTGGCATCAAGGAAGTTGCGGCGGTGGCGGGGGTTTCGCCTACTACGGTATCTCGTGTGCTTAATAATCGTGGCTATATTAGCCAAGAGACCCGCGATAAGGTCCATGCCGCGATGAAGCGCATCAACTATACGCCCAACGATATCGCTCGTGCCATGCTCAACGGTCGCCTGAATCTTATCGGTATGATCGTCCCCTATGTCAGCAGTCCGTTTCATGCCCAAGTGGTTCAAGTCATTGAGCATACCCTGGCCGAAAACGGTTTTAAGATGCTGCTGTGCAATAGCGCCAATCGACCCGAGCTTGAGCGCTCTTATATCGACATGCTTCGACGCAATATGGTTGATGGCGTCATCGTCAACTCGCTTAATATCGGTGCCGAGGCGTATGCCGAGATGGGCTTGAGTCTGGTTGGTATCGACTGCGACCTTGGCGAAGCCTCTGTTCAGATTGCGAGCGACAGCTATAGCATCGGCGAACTTGCCACGCGTCGCCTGATCGATGACGGATGTTCACGCATCCTGTGCCTGCGCAGCAATAGCCGCATGCGCATGCCTGCCAATAAGCGTACCGATGCCTACCTCGATGTTGTTGAGCAGGCCGGTTTGCCCGCGCTTGTCCGTGAGGTCGAGTTCGTTAAGCCCGACGACGAAAAGAGTGCGGTCGTTGCGAAGATCCTCGATGAGAACCCCGATATTGACGGCATCTTTGCGGGAGACGACACGATGGCGGCTATCTGTCTTAACGTGATGAAGCAGCGCGGCTTGAGCGCTCCGGGCGATATTAAGGTCGTGGGCGCGGATGGTGCCCGCCGCACTATGACGTTTATGCCTGACTTAACAACCGTTCGCCAAGATATCGATCGCATCGGAGAGCTCGCGGCGCAATCCATCATTGCTCTTATTAACGGCGAAAAGCCCGAATCGAATATCAAGCTCCCCGTTGAACTCATTGAGGGTAAAACCGCGTAGTTCATCCCGTGCCAAAAGAATTCCTCAAACACCTCTGATGACCGTTCGCCGGCATATGTCAACCGTTTGCCGACGACTGGAACTGCGAAAAGACGTATTGGTGTAAAAACGTTTGACATATGAAAACGATTGACATATCTTGCAGTTGTACCGAGTTAGTATCTCGTGAGAAAGGAAGTCTCGGATGCACAAGGTGTATTACCAGCCTGAGGGAATTTGGGTAGGCGACATCATGCCGTACGGCGAGGACGGCACGTTCTATCTCTATCATCAGCGTGACACGCGAAACCCCGGACCTTTCGGAGAGCCGTTTGGCTGGGCACTCGCGACAACCAAGGACTTCGTCAATTACAAGGACTTTGGCGAGAGCCTTGAGCGTGGCGGCGACGAGGAAGTCGACCAGTATGTTTATGCCGGCACGGTGTTTAAGGTGGGCGACAAGTACCATGCGCTCTACACTGGTTGCAATCGCGATAAGGTCCGCGCACGCTTGATGAAGCAGGTTCTTCTTCACGCAACGAGTGACGACGCCGTCAAGTGGGAGAAGAACATCGCCGAGACGCTGCTTCCGCCCCAGGAAGGTTACGATGACCGCAACTGGCGCGATCCCTTTGTGCTTTGGGATGAGGAGAACGAAGAGTACATGCTCATCCTCGGCACGCGCGTGGGCGAGGACAAGCGTCTGATGACCGGGCGTCTGGTCAAGTTCACCTCCAAGGACCTGGATACCTGGGAGTTCCAGGGCGACTGGTGGAATCCGGGCCTTTACACCATGTTCGAGATGCCTGATCTCTTTAAGATGGGCGACTGGTGGTATCTGGTGTTCTCCGAGTACAGTGATGGCAACAAGACCCGTTACCGCATGTCTCGCTCCATCAACGGTCCTTGGATCACTCCTGCTGACGATTCATTCGATGGCCGCGCGTACTATGCCGCGCGTACCGCATTTGATGGCGAGCGCCGCGTTCTCTTTGGTTGGGTTCCTACGCGTGACGAGGGTGGCGATCCCAGCTCTTACCTGTGGGGTGGCACCTTTATGCCTCTCGAGATCGTTCAGCGTGCCGACGGAACGCTCGGCACCAAGCTCCCTGACAGCATGCTTGGCGCCTTTGGCGAGGCTAAGGCAGTCGAGGCCTTTGAGCTTTCCTGCGAGTCGGGCAAGGTCGAGCAGGTGCTCGCCGCGGATGCCGGTTCCACCTATATGCTCGATGCCGACATCGAGCTCGCCGGTGACGCTGCCGGCTTCTCGGTGAAGCTTGCCGAGGACGCCGAGTCCGGTCTTGCCTATGAGTTCCGCGCCAACCTGCGTGAGGGCAAGCTCGAGTTTATGGCGGCCCCCCAGTATCCGTGGTTCCAGGTCAACAACATGGGCCTCGAGCGTCCGTTGTTCTTTAAGGGCGAGGGCACTCATCATGTGCGTCTGGTCGTTGACGACGATATCGCGACCATCTTTGTCGATGATGTTGCGCTTAACGCGCGCTTCTGCAATAAGCAGGGCCAGGGTGTGGCACTGACGGTCACCGACGGTACGCTCAAGTGCGCAAATGCAACGATCGCGTCTCTGTAATGGCATCAAAACGTTTTATGATTTCGTAAGGGAATGGAGAGGAACATGGACTACAAAGTAGTGTCTCAGCAAGTCGTCGATAACGTCGGCGGTCTGGAGAACATCGAGGGCGCCACGCATTGCGTTACGCGTCTGCGTCTGGTGCTCAAGGATACGAGCAAGTACAACAAGGCCGAGCTCGAGAACATCGATGGCGTCAAGGGCGTGCTGTACAACAGCGGCCAGCTCATGATCATCTTCGGTACCGGTACCGTCAACAAGGTCTACGATGAGTTTATGGCTCTGACGGGCGTTAAGGAGATCAGCGCTTCCGAGGTCAAGGGCGCCGAGGCGGACAAGAAGGGCAAGTTCTTCTCGGTCCTCAAGGTATTCTCGGATATCTTTATCCCCATCATTCCCGCTTTCGTCGGCGCTGCTATCATCATCGGCCTTAAGTCGCTGATCGTTGCCAACGGCCTCTTTGGCATGGAGGGTAGCCTTGCCGACCACAGCGAGTTCCTCAAGAACCTCGCAAGCTTCTTTGCCATTATCGCCACCACGTTTGACTACCTGCCTGTCCTGGTTATGTACAGCGCGGTGAAGCGTTTTGGCGGTAACCCGATTCTGGGCATCCTCGTCGGTATCGTCATGGTTCACCCGAGCCTTATGAACCGCAACACGTTCGTTATGGATCCGACGGGTGCTGAGTACTGGAACTTTGGTCCGCTCTCCATTCCCATGGTTGCTTTCCAGGGCGGCGTGTTCCCTGCAATCCTGACTGCCTGGTTTATGGCCAAGGTCGAAAAGATTGCCCAGAAGTACATCCCCGAGGTCGTCTCGTTTGTCTTTGTCCCGACCGTTACCCTGATTCTTGCTAACGTTGCCCTGTTCACCGTGTTCGGCCCGCTCGGCAACCTGATCGGCGACGTCCTCGCTGGCGTAATCGATGTCCTGTACAACAGGATGGGCGTCTTTGGCGCCTTTGTCTTCGCCGCGTTCCTGCAGCCGCTCGTCGTTACCGGTACGCATCAGTTCATCCAGGGTATTGAGGCCAACCTCGTTGCCACGACCGGCTTCAACTACATCCAGGCCATCTGGTCGGTTTCCATCATCGCCCAGGGCGGCGGCGCCATCGGCATGTATCTCATCCACAAGAAGCACTCCAAAGAGCGCAACATCTGCATGTCGTCCTTTATCCCGACGCTGGTCGGTATCTCCGAGCCCGCAATCTTTGCTGCAAACATGCGCTACTCGATCATCCCGTTCGTCTGCGCTTGCATCGGTGCAGGCTGCGGCGGTGCCTTCGTGAAGCTCTTTGAGGTGCGCGCTATCGGTCAGGGTCTGACCGGTGTGCTTGGCCTGCTCATCGTTACGCCCGAGACGCTCGTGTGGTATGTGGCCGGCAATCTCATCGCCTTTATCGTGCCGATCGTCTTGATCTTTGCCTACAACAAGGCAAAGGGCGTGCCGACCACCGATGAAGAGGGCGCTGGCGCTGGCTTCGACGTTAGCTTCTAGTTGAGCCGTTCAGCGTAATCTGAGGATAAGTCCATTTGAGGAAGGGCGTTCGACTCGTGTGAGTCGAGCGTCCTTCCCCATAGACGAGAAAGTCAACGGCGATGTTTAATCAAAAAAATAAGGTGACACGCGCGGACTATGAGCAGTGGCGAGCTGGACAGGACGAGACGGCGGCTCGCATCGCGTCCGACCCCGATAGGCTCCTGTTCCATGTGGAGCCTGAGCTTGGCTGGCTCAACGACCCCAACGGTTTGGTTCAGATTGGTGATACGTATCACATCTATCATCAATACGATCCGTTCGATGCTGCGCATGGCGGTCCAGTGCTTTGGAACCATCTGACGACAAAGGATTTTGTGACCTACGAGAATCACGGTCCCGTGCTGTTTCCCGATTCCGATTTGGATTCGAGTGGAGCGTATTCTGGTTCTGCCTTTGTACGTGATGGTAAGATTCACTACTTCTATACCGGCAACGTCAAGCATTTTGACCGCGATGATTACGACTACGTGTTGACGGGCCGTGAGCAAAACCAAATTCATATGGTTGCCGAGAATCCCGACGAATTGGGCGAGAAGCGCATGGCTGTTGGGCCGGTCGATTACCCCGACGATATCGGTACGCACGTGCGCGACCCCAAAATCCTTGAACACGACGGTATCTACTACATGGTTCTCGGCGCTCGTACGAAAGACAATCGTGGCTGCGTGCTTGTCTATGCCTCGCACGATCTAGAGGACTGGAGCTATGCGACGCGCATTGAGCCGGGCGAGAAGTTTGGCTTTATGTGGGAGTGCCCTGATCTATTTGAGCTTGATGGCGAGCTTATTCTCGTTTGCTGTCCGCAGGGTGTGCCCGCCGATGGTTGGTGTTACCGCAATCCGCACCAGTGCGTGTGGTTCTCCATCGAGGCCGATTGGGAGGCGCCGAGCTTTAAGATCACCGGGCAGGGCATGCCCCCGATGGTCGATGCCGGCTTTGATTTCTACGCACCGCAGTCCTTTGAGGATGCTGCGGGTCGGCGTTTGATGATCGGGTGGTCTGGTTGCCCCGATGCGACGGCAGAAAACCCGACGGTGGCACGCGGGTGGCAGTGCGCGTTGACGGTGCCGCGAGAGCTGAGCATACGCGATGGTAAGCTCTGTCAGCAGCCGGCGCACGAGATTGAGAAGGTGCGCGGCGACTGCGTTCGCGCGACAGGCGGTGAAACCGTTGAGGAGCCGGGCCGCCTGTTTGATCTTGTGGTTTCCTGTGAGGGCGCCAAGATGGTCGAGCTCGAAATCCGCAAGGGTGTCTTTGTGCGTTATACGGACGGGATGCTTACCCTCGATATGGGTGACGAAGGCTATGGGCGCGACCAGAGGTCGATTGAGCTCGGCGAGCTTCGCGACCTACGCGTGCTTTCGGACACTACGATGGTCGAGATTTTTGCAAATGGCGGCGAGGCGGCACTTACGAGCCGTACCTATTCGCCGGCGGTTCCGGCGATGGAGCTGCACGCCGAGGGTGCGGTATCGATGAATTTCTACCGCCTCGTGCATTAACCGTGCATGGAGTACGATTGGACTTGCTGGGCGGAATGTGTCGCAGTTACCGCGGCCAGCTACCGTTTATCGCGTATAGCGACCGTTTGCGGAATAAGTAACACTCCTTAATAAACCGTGTAGAATCTCAGGATGCACGGAGTTTTCCAGGGAGACGCTGTCCTTTGTTGTGTGCAAGGGGCGGCGTCTCTTTGGCGCTTGGACGCCGTTGTGCAACAGTGCGGCGGCGCGTGCCATGTATTGAAAAGCCAATGTTGAGATGGGTCGTGATAATAATGGGCAAGTACGTAATCGTGGTTGAGTCTGGGTCGGATGTGACGCCGGAGCTTTGCGAACGCTACGGCATCGTGCGCGTGCCCATGCATGTCATGATTGGTGACGAGACCGTCGAGGACGGCTCGATCGATCCGCTCGAGATTTATTCACGCTGCAACGAGTTTGGCGTAATGCCCAAGACCAGCGGCTGCGCGCCTGCGGATTTTGCTCACGTGTACGACCGTATCCATACCGAGCAGCCCGATGCGACCATTCTGCATCTTGCGTACTCCGAGGCCACGACCTGCTCGCATCAGTCCTCCAAGATTGCAGCTAAGGGCCGCGACTACGTGTTCTCCATGGACACGCGCTTTGTCTCGGTGGGTCAGTCGCTTGTTGTCGTCGAGACCGCCAAATACATCGAGGCTCACCCCGATGCCACCGTCGACGAGATCTTTGCATTTACGAACTCCGTCATGGACCGTGTGCTGCTGGGCTTTGTTCCTACGGACCTTGCCTTCCTTAAGGCAGGCGGTCGTCTGTCCAACGTGGCATTCCTCGGTGCCCACCTGCTCAAGATTAAGCCCTGCATTGAGGTGACGGGCGGCAAGTTCGTGGCGACCAAGAAGTTCCGCGGTTCTATGCTCAAGTGCGCCCGTGCCTTTATTGACCACATGGTTGCCAAGGGCGAGATCGACTACTCGCATATTGGCCTGGCGTATTCGGTGGGTCTTTCCGAGGAGTTGCGCGACGACATGGAAATCTATGCGCGCGACCTGGGCTTTAAGGACATTACCTGGACTCAGGTTGGTGGCGTCATCTCGAGCCACTGCGGCCCGACCGCCTTCGGTGCGGTGCTCACGCTTAAGGCGTAAAGGCCGCAGGTGAGCGTTCTTCAGCCTGACATCTCGACGTAGACCCCAGCCATGGTGATGGGGGATAGATTAAAACGTGCCATTCTAGCCCGAGACGTTTAAACGCAAGCGCATGGGCTAGAATGGCTCTGGCATTTTAATTGGTTGCATCCAAGGAGAGGCAAGGTAGCGGGAATGGCTGAGATGACGCTTGAGGGTGTGGACGCTCGTCCTGAGGATTCCGCATTTGCCCTAGGCCGCGTGCATTCAATCGAGACGATGGGAACGGTCGACGGACCCGGCATTCGCTTTGTGGTGTTTGTCCAGGGCTGTCCCATGCGCTGCGCGTATTGTCACAATCCCGATACCTGGTCGGTTAACGGCGGCACCATGGTGACCGTCGAACACCTGATGGATGAGTTCCAGAGTAACCACGAGTTCTATCGCAGCGGCGGAATTACGGTTTCGGGCGGCGAGCCGCTTCTGCAGCCCGAGTTTTTGGCCGACCTGTTCCGTGCAATGCACAACAACCCCGATGGCCGCGTGCATACCTGCTTGGATAGCTGCGGCTATGCGTTCGATCCCGCGCATCCCGAGAAGTTCGATGCCGTACTCAACGAGACCGATATGGTGCTGCTCGACATTAAACACGCCGATCCCGTCGAGCATAAAAAGCTGACCGGTTGCGATCCCGCACGCATTCTGGCGTTTGGTGATGAGCTCGCGCGTCGCAAGATTAAGGTCGTTATCCGCCACGTGGTGGTGCCGGGCATTACCGACACGGTGGAGGAGTGCGAGGCACTCGGTCGCCTGATTGCCCCGTGGCATAACGTGGTCGGCCTGGAGATGCTGCCGTATCACACCATGGGTGTCGTCAAATACGAGCAGCTGGGGATTCCCTATAAGCTCGAGGGCGTTCCACAGATGGATACCGCGCGCATGCCCGAGCTGCGCAACGCCGTCATGACGGGCATGAAAAAGCGCCGCGCTGAACTCAAAAACGCCATCGGCTAGCGAGCCATTTTCGCTCCCCAAAGGCACTCATTGGGGACAGACTTAAATGAGTGCCCCTGGGCACCAAGTTGATTGCCAAAGAGCCCCGTCCTTAAAAGACTGCTCTCTGGGTTGCGGTGAGATGCGCAACAGAATCGTGCCATTTGGATAAATACGCTTGTGGTTTCTTTAAAGACACCTTAAACGCCGCTGAATATCTTTGGAAAGAAATGCCTGCTCGGTATCATACTGCTCGTATATAAACGGTGGCAGTCAGGAGACCACGTGCGAAACATCGCATCGCGGGACGAGTATGTGCCGCAGCATGGCAGCAGATATAAGACGAAGGGCACGTCTTCGCGTGGCCTTGCCGGCGCTCGCATCCGCGTGAGGAAGATTGCCGCCATTGGGATGCTAACGTCGGCGGTTATTATCCTCGGAATTACCGTTAAAACCTACGCCTCGGAGCGAACGGTGCGCCCAGATGCGTCAACGGTACAGCTGCAAAACGAGAAGGTTTCAAAGTTCAAAGCGTCGGCAGATCAAGCTCTGTCGACGGCAGATCTCAAGACGAGACTTTCGAAGGCGGACTTCAACGATATCCCTTCGGGTGATACCGTTCGGACCTTCTCGTTGGTGGATAACAAGACTCTTGCCTTGGAGGATGAGAGCCTTGCCTCGCTCCAGGATGCCCTGTGTCGGGCGCAGGAGCTGGGCGACGTGGGTGTAGTGTTCTACGACCTATCGAGCGGTAGGGGCGTGACGTATAACGCTGATGTCGAGGTGTATGGAGCGAGCAGCTACAAAGCGCTGTATGCGCTCTATATTTGCGAGACGTTGGTCGAATCGGGGCGGGTGTCGCTCGATGGGCCTTTAGCCACGTATGGTGGTTGCAGCATGGGCTGGCAGACGGTGCGCGACCTTATCGAGAATGCCGTCGCCAACTCAGACAACGATTCGTTTATCGCGTTACGCGCGGCGTTTGACCATGATGGCTATGAGGATTGGATTGCCAATCTGGGTGTTGATGACGAAACGGCACTGAATCCGATGAGTGATTTTCCGACCTACTGCCCGCGCACTTCTGCGAGGTTATGGCGCGAGATGAGCGAGTATCTGAGCATGGATACCGAGACTTCACAGTGGTTGTCAGGCCTTTTGGCATCAACATCGCGCTCGTTTATTCGCGATGGCATTGCGGACGATCAGGTCTTGGTGCGCAACAAAGCGGGTTGGATCAGCGAGGACGGCTACTATTCGACATGCGATGCAGGCCTCATCGACATCGATGGCCGTACCTATGTCATGAGCGTCATGACATCGATGCCATCGAGCGACCGTTCGAGCGAGGTTACGGCTGCGATTGCAAAGGCTCTGTTTGATACGCGAGCTGCACTGGCTTAGCGTGTTCGTTTGGCGAGGTCAAACAAAATGCTGGTACCATACCTTGGTTGAGAATTTCGTATAGGTTTGGGGAATGGTATGGCTACCATCGCGATTATCGGTGCGCTCGAAAAAGAGATCATGCAGATTAAGGAAGAGCTGAGCGACGTTTGCGAGGCACGGGAGGCAGGCTTGACCGTTGTGAGCGGTGAGCTCGACGGCCTGACAGTTGTCGCCACAACGGCGGGCATGGGCACGGTGAACGCCGCCGCTGCAACACAGCACCTCATTAGCAAGTATGCTCCGCAGGCTGTTGTGTTTTCGGGCATTGCGGGCGGTTTGAACCCCAAGCTCCATATCGACGACGTGGTCATTGGCAAACGCCTACGCTATCTGGATACCGATACCGCGCTTATCGCCGAGTCCGCACCGGGGCTCGAGGAGTTTGGCTCGACGCCCGCGCTGGTCGATATTGCCGCCGACGTGCTTGCTGAGCGTGGGTTTGTTGACGCTTCGAAAAATGCAGTCGCTTCGAACGAGGGCACCAAGCAGTTCCTGGTCGGCACGATTGCCACGGGTAACCGCTTTGTGACGGGCGCCACCATGCGCAATGACGCTATCGAGGCGACGCATGCCGATTGTGTCGGCATGGAGGGCGCGGCAATTGCCCATGTCGCAACCAAAAATGGTGTCGATTGCCTGGTGTTGCGCGCTATCAGCGATAATTGTGACGAGGCGTACGATGCAATTTGCGAGCGCGAGTTCGATCTGTTCGAGTATGCGCGTGTCGCAAGTGACATCACGCTCGATATCGTCCGCCGCATTGCCGCTGCGCAATAGCGCGTCTATTTGTAAGAACCTACGACCAAGGAGTGTCCATGGCCGATTCCATTAACTATCAGCTTGCCAAGTTCGTCGCCAGCTACGGCAAGGTTTCGCAGATCCCCGAGTCCACCTGCCCTGAGGTGAGCTTTGTGGGCCGCTCCAACGTGGGCAAGTCGTCCATCATGAACAAGCTCTTTGGCCGCAAGAACCTGGTCAAGGTTTCGAGTACGCCGGGCAAGACGAGCAACATCAATTTCTTTGAGGCCGATGACGTGCACTTTGTCGACCTGCCGGGTTACGGTTTCGCCCGCCGTTCCAAGGCCGAGCGCGACCGGTGGGCCGAGCTCATCGGCGACTTCTTCGACTCCGAGCGCAGCTTTAACCTGGTTGTGTCGCTGGTGGACATTCGCCACGATCCCAGTAAGCTCGACCATGACATGATCGACTACCTGCAGGGCAACGAGTTCAACTTTATCGTCTGCCTCACCAAAGCCGACAAGCTCAGCCGCACCCAGCAGGCCCGCCAGGCAGCAGCCATCAAAAAGCAGCTCAACGTCCCGGCCGAGAACGTAATCATCACAAGCTCCCAGACCGGCACCGGCATCGACGAACTCAAAAAGCGCATCGCCGAGGCGTGCCTCTAGTAAGTGCTCCAGCCTAGCAAGTGCCCCTATCAATAAAAAGCCATAATTTCAGCCCGGCGCCCCTTCAAAGCGTGGGTCCCTGTAGACATCGCTAGCCACGTTGCCATAGGGCCACCCAGAGGCATCCCCTTAAAAACATTCCGCAGCACGAGGCCCGCTTATCCGCAGCTCCGAAGGAGCAGGATAAGCGGGCCTCAAGTGCGAGGACGTTTTTAAGGGGATGCCCCTGGGTGGCCCGGACAGACCGATTGGCGATGTCTACAGGTACTCGATTTGAGCGCCCTCGGTGTCGCACGTCAGAATATGCGTATCACACTTAGGGAACTGCTCGCGCAGCTTGACCTGCAGGAACTTTGCCACGATGGTGTCGTCGGTCACAGCCATAAGGGTCGAGCCCGAACCGCTGATCCAGATGGTCTTGGCGCCGCCGTTAAGGCAGGTGTCGCGCACGGCGTTGTAGTCGGGAATCAGACGGCGACGATAGGGTTCCTGGATGCGGTCGTCATTGGCGGCGGCAATCAGGTCGAGGTCACCAGTCTCCAAGCCGCGCGTCATACCGGCGATGCGGCCCATCTGCCACACGGCGGTGGAGAGCGGAATCTCCTGCGGCACGACCTTGCGCGCCTCGCTCGTGTGTACCTCGTAGGGCGGAATCACGGTAATAAAACGCAGGCGATCGCTCACCTCGTAGCGCAGGCACTGGGGGAGCGAATCGGTCGGCGTAAAGGAGCAGACGGCGCCGCCCAGGATGGCGGGGGCGACGTTATCGGGATGCCCCTCGACCTCGGTGGCAATGCGGACGAGCTCGGCACGGTCGACGGTGTGGCCCGTCAGCGCGGCGGCGGCCATAATGCCGGCGACGACGCAGGTGGAGCTGGAGCCCAGGCCGCGGGCGACGGGAACGTCAGTCTGAATGTCGATGGCGACGGGGAAGGCCGGCTCGCCCCATGCGGCCAGTGCATCGACAAAGCTCACGTAGACCAGGTTGTTCTCGTTTTGGAATTCCTCGGGGCAGCCCGTGATGGTGAGCTTGTCGGCGCACTCGAAGGTAAAGTGCGAGTAGAGGCTGACGGCCATGCCGAGGGTATCGTAGCCAATGCCCAAGTTGGCGCTTGTTGCTGGGACGGTGATCTTGATCATGTGAGTCCTCCTGGCGTGCCTGGCTGTTTAGTTCGCTGCTCGGGCAGTCCTGCGCAAGACGGAAAGCACATTAAGTGCTTTCCTTTGCGTGCGGAACTCGCGACGAACTAAACAGCCAGGCACGCTATGCACGTTCGTCATCATCCCGGTAGGTATCTGATAAAAGAAGGTGCGCCGGCTTTCGCCGGCGCCTTATAAGGGGTTTAGTTGGTTGCTATCTTTTTTGCAGCCTGCTCTACGTAGTTGGCCATGTCGGCTACGTCGCAGACGTCTTCGAAGCGGACGGGCTTGGACTCGAGTTCGGCGAGCTGTGCCGGTGCGATCGTATTGGTGGCCTGCTCGAGCACGCGCATGGCTTCAAAATCATCCTCGGGAACGTCGAGGCCCAGGGCGTCGCAGCAGGCGCGCGGGAACTTGTAAGGGCTGGCGGTCGAAAGCAGCACGCGGGCCTTGGCGCCCTCGGCGGGGGCGACCTGCTCAAAGACGTGATAGCCGCAGGCGGTGTGCGGGTCGATCACGTAGCCGTTCGCGTCCCAGCAGCTCTTGATGGCAGCGCGAACCTCGTCTTCGCTGGCCCAACCGCAGCCAAAGACGCTCTGAATTTTTGCCAGCAGGTCGGCGGGAACCTCGTAGCGACCCGTCTGGGCAAGCTGCTCCATAAGGCCGGCAACGAGCTCGCAGTCGCCATCGGACAGGAAGTACAGCATGCGCTCCAGGTTGGAGCTAATAAGGATGTCCATCGACGGCGAGATGGTCGTGAAGAACGGACGGTTGCGGTCGTAGACGCCGGTAGTCAGGAAGTCAGCGAGCACGTTGTTCTTGTCGCTCGCGACGATGAGCTTGGCGACGGGCAGACCCATGCGCTTGGCGTAGTAGCCGGCCAGAATATCGCCAAAGTTGCCGGTCGGCACGCAGAACTCCACGGCGTCGCCGGCCTCGATGGCGCCGGCGCGCAGCAGCTGCGCATAGGCGGCAAAGTAGTAGACGACCTGCGGCACCAGGCGGCCGACGTTGATGGAGTTGGCGCTCGAAAGCACCGTGCCGGCGGCCTCAAGACGCTCGGCCAGCTCCTTATCGGCAAAGATGCGCTTGACGGCACTCTGGGCGTCGTCGAAGTTGCCGCGGATGCCGCAGACGGCGACGTTACCGCCCTCCTGGGTGGACATCTGCAGGTTCTGGACGCGGCTGACCTTGCCCTCGGGATAAAAGACGGTGATGCCCGTGCCCGGAGCGTCGGCAAAACCGGCGAGCGCGGCCTTGCCCGTGTCGCCCGACGTGGCGGTGACAATCATGATGCGCTCGGCGCCGCCGTCCTTGGCGGAAGTGCGGGCCATCAGACGGGGGAGCATCTGCAGGGCGACATCCTTGAAGGCGCTTGTGGGGCCGCCAAAGAGCTCCATCACATAGGTCTGAGGGGCGTCAGCGCCCGGCGCTGCGTCGAGTTTGACGAGCGGCGTAACCTCTTCACTCGCGAACGTGCCGCGGTATGCCTCGTCGACACACGCCGAAATTTCTTCGGCCGTGTAATCATTCAGTAACATTCCCAACACATCTTGAGCGATTTCAAAGTACGATTTAGCTGCAAGCGAGCTGATATCGACCTGCTGGGTGCCGAGCTCGTCCGAGACAAACAAACCCCCGTCGGGAGCGATGCCGGTGCGGATTGCCACCTTACTTGAGCACGATAAAGTGCGTCCTCGTGTACTATGATAAGTTCCCATATAACACTGCTCCTCGGATGCCTTGGTCCCAATCGGTGAAACCATGGTATCAGAGCGCGCAAAATAGGTTCGCAGAGGCTTTTTAGAAAGGTAACCTCCAGCCCATGATTAAGATTGCCAAGTTTGGCGGCTCGTCGGTCGCCGACGCCGAACACTTCAAGAAGATCAAGGCCATCGTCGATGCCGATCCGGCTCGCCGTTTTGTGGTGGTTTCCGCCTGCGGTCGCCGTTTTAAGGGTGACACCAAGGTGACCGACCTGCTCTATCTGGTTAACGCGCACGTTAAGTACCACGTGTCGTGTGAGGAGCTGCTCGAGGACATTGGTCAGCGCTATTTTGATATCGCTGACGAGCTGGAGCTCACCTATCCCATACGCGAGGAGTTCGCGGCCTTTGCCGAGCGCGCCCGCTCGGGCGGCTACTCTACCGAGGAGCTCGTGAGCCGCGGCGAGTACTTCACCGCTCGCCTGATGTCCGAGTACCTGGGCCTGCCGTTCCTGGACGCCGCGACGGTTGTGGCGTTCCATCACGATGGTACGCTCAGCATGAACCGCACCTCCGAGTTGGTGCAGGAGTACGGCCAGCAGGGCGGTTTTGTTATGCCTGGTTTCTACGGCGCGACGCGTGAGGGCCAGATCAAGCTGCTCGATCGAGGCGGTGGCGATATCTCGGGCTCGATTCTGGCCAAGTGCCTGGGCGCCGACCTGTACGAGAACTGGACCGACGTCTCGGGTTTCTATTCTGCGGATCCGCGTATTGTTCCGGAGGCTCAGCCCATTGCGCGCGTTACCTACGAGGAGCTGCGCGAGCTTTCGTACATGGGCGCAAGCGTCCTGCACGAGGAAGCCGTGTTCCCCGTGCGCGAGGCAGGCATTCCGCTGGTCATCAAGAACACCAATGCGCCGCAGGACCCCGGCACCATCATTAGCGAGACGGCTGATGAAGGCGAGGCGGAGCCCATCATTACCGGCGTGACCGGCAAGCGCGGTTTTGTCGCCATCAACGTCGCCCGCGACCGCACCAAGCCCCGCGTCGGCTTTATGCGCCGTGCGCTTTCGGTGTTCGAGCGCTATGACGTTTCCGTCGAGCACATGCCCACCGGTGT
The DNA here is from genome assembly GCF_028206995.1 of Collinsella aerofaciens. Classification (GTDB taxonomy): domain Bacteria; phylum Actinomycetota; class Coriobacteriia; order Coriobacteriales; family Coriobacteriaceae; genus Collinsella; species Collinsella aerofaciens_AQ. Next base: position 14,793 of record NZ_JAQLFL010000020.1, read on the forward strand.
CGACCGCTTTGGCGCCGTGGTGCAGGAGCAGGACGTTCACGATTCGCTGTACTCGCTCGTGGGCGACATTCAACAGGAGGTCGAGCCGCTCGAGATCGAGGTTGTCGAGGGCTTGGCGCTCATCGCTACCGTCGGTCGTAACCTGCGCGGCCGCGCGGGTATCTCGGGCCACCTGTTTGGCATGCTTGGCCAGGCCGGCGTGAGCGTGCGCATGATTTCGCAGAGCTGCGACGAGATCAACATCATTATCGGTGTTGAGGAGAAAGACTTCGACCTGGCGATTCAGACCATTTACCGTGCCTTCTCCGACGAGAACGGCATTGTGAAGGTCTCCGACTTGGAGGCTCCCACGCCGGTCGATCCCACCCTGGCTGCGCTCAAAAAGTAGCGACTGCACGGTAGATTTTTGGATCATGTCTCAAAAATCTACGGCGGGGCGTTTCGTTTCGGTTTCGTTTCGACGGGGCGGGTTTCGTGCCCGCCCCGTTCTTGTATAAACTGGCAACAATAATCGGCCTGCTCGGCATGCGAGCAAAAGCCACAACCTTTAAAGGGGGAAGCATGAAACAGTACACGGTTGCTATTTTGGGCGCGACGGGAGCCGTGGGCACCCAGATGCTCGAGTGCCTCAACGAGCAGGAGTTCCCGGTCGGCAAGCTCAAGCTGTTGGCAAGCGCACGCTCCGCGGGCAAGACCGTTGAGTTCCGCGGCGAGCAAATCGTGATCGAAGAGGCTTGCCCCGAGGCCTTTGAGGGCTGCGACATCGTGCTCGGCGCTGCCGGCGACGATATCGCTAAGGAGCTGCTGCCCGAGGCCGTCAAGCGCGGAGCCGTCGTGGTCGACAACAGCCACGCCTTCCGCATGGATCCCGAGGTGCCGCTGGTCGTGCCCGAGATCAATGCCGACGATATCAAATGGCATCACGGCCTTATCGCCAACCCCAACTGCGCGACCATTATCGGCCTGGTTCCCACCTGGCCGCTGCACCAGCTTGCCGGCGTGAAGCGTATGATCGTGTCCACGTATCAGGCAGCTTCGGGCGCTGGCGCGCCCGGTATGGCCGAGCTCGAGGCTCAGCTGGCCGCCCTGGGCCGTGGCGAGGAGATTCCCGAGCCGCGCGCGTTTGCCGCCCAGCTGGCGAGCAACCTGATTCCGCAGATTGGCGGCGTCAAGGAGGAGGGCTTTACCTCCGAGGAGATGAAACTGCAGAACGAGGGCCGTAAGATCATGCATCTGCCCGAGCTGCGCGTGAACTGCACCTGCGTGCGCGTCCCTGTGCTGCGTTCGCACTCCGAGAGCATTACGCTCGAGTTTGAGCGCGACATCACGGTGGAAGAGGCCCGTGCTGCGCTGGCTGCCGCTCCGGGCGTGAAGCTGGTTGACGATATGAGCGCCGAGGATGCGCACGATCGCTTCCCCATGCCGATGGATACGTCCGACCAGGACCTGATCTGGGTCGGTCGCGTGCGTCGCGACATCTCGAACCCCGAGGCCACGCGCGGTATTACCTTCTGGTGCTGCGGCGACCAAATCCGTAAGGGCGCGGCAACCAACGCCGTCCAGATCGCTAAGCTGCTCTGCGAGTAGTGTGACCTGTCCGGCGGGGGCCGGGCTTGGTTTTCAGAACGTCCTCGACCATGTGTGGCGCCTTGTCCTGCTCCTTCGGAGCCGCGGACAAGGCGCCACACTGGTCTGCGGAGTGTTCTGAAAACTGAGCCCGGCCCCCGCCTGCGGTGACGCTGCTGCAAGCGGCCTGCGATGGGGCCGTTGTTGGTTGAGGCCGCTGGGCTGATGTGGGGGCGCGTGGCTGTTGCGGGCCCTGGTCCCGGCGGCGGCCTCGGCGCTGCGCGCCTGCTGCCTTGGGTGACTTTGGGGTCGATTGGGGTTGTCTGCACAATTCGCGGTATTATGTTGCGGAGTTTTGAAAGGAGCCGCTGGTGGTCACGACGACGTTTGCTTCGCCTTTGGGCGAAATCTTGCTTGCCGCTGATGGCCGCGGTCTGACGGGGCTTTGGTTTGAGGGACAGGAGCATTTTGGCTCCACGCTTCTCAAAGAAGATCCTGAACATGTTGAAGGCGCCGATGCAGTTTCTGGTGCTGGCGGCATGTCGTCGGTGAGTCCTGCAAATGGTGCGGCTTCTTCGGTGCTTGAGCGTTCGTGGGCTTGGCTGAATGCTTATTTTGCAGGGCAGGAACCTCGGTTTACGCCGCCGTTGCATTTGATTGGCACGGCGTTTCAGCGTGAAGTTTGGTACGAGCTGCTTTCTATTCCGCGTGGCGAGGTCGCTACGTATGGCGAGATCGCCCAGCGTGTTGCGGCTCGACATCGTGTGCCGGGAAATGAGACACCCGTTGTGTCTCCCCGTGCCGTGGGGGCCGCGGTCGCTCGCAACCCTGTTTCGATTATTGTGCCATGCCATCGCGTGGTGGCGGCCGACGGCTCGCTTAACGGATATGCCGGCGGGCTTGATCGCAAGGAGTGGCTGCTTCGGCTCGAGGGCGCGTACGAGGAATAACGTTCGAGCACTTTGCATAGCCAAGACGCCGTGAAAGAGCGGGATGCGCTTTCCGAATGGCGTCCCAAACGGAAACCGTGTCCCGGAATACAGCCTTAGAGTGGGATGCCGTTTCCGGTTGAGACCACTTGCTTGGACATCTTTCTACGCCCGCTTCTGCAGGGCATAGATCGACTTATCCATGTTGAACAGGTAAGCCGCGACGCAGACGATGAAGAATGCCGGCAGATTACCGAAACCGAAGACTTCGCAGCCAATCAGGATGGGTGCGAGCAGCGTATTGGTGGCGCTGCCAAAGACGGCTGCGTAGCCCAGCGCGGCGCAAAGCGCGATGGACATGCCGAGTTGAGCCTCGTTATGGCGACATCTGGGTAACAGAAAGGCCCGCGTTCCTCAGAGGCAAGATAGGCAATTCTGCTTTTGAGGTAGATCTCAATTCTGCCGACCGCATCAAACATTAACTGCCGGAGGGCTCGGTCAAATTCATACGTGTAGATGATGGTTTCGAATGTTGTGCCTTCGCGAAAGATGGTAATCCCGGACTTGCATTTGGTTTTGTAGGGAAACCAGTAGGCCGACAGTCTGTAGTGGCCGACTTCGACCAAAGCTCGCTCGAGTTCGCTTTGATCAGAGCACTTAAGACCCCTGTATTCTGTCAATAGTGCTATTTGTTCGTTGATGGATATCCGCGACTTCCGGTATTTCATTTAAGCCTCTTGATAGAAAAAGAGCTGGAGCTGCGCATCGTTGAGAGGCTTTCCAGCTTTAGCAAAACAAACTTATAAGATGCGACGGGCCGCGTCAAGATAATTACCGGACGGCCTAGGAGGCGGCTGGTTGGCTGGCTTAAAACCTAGCGCGTGAGATGACGCTCCACGCTATTCAGCGCGCTTGATAGGATGACGAACCACAGTCTTAAGTTTCTCCGGTGCACATTTGCGTGGATCGGAGAGATAGATTTCGTGATGGAAACGGGTGTCTGAGAAGTCGGGGACATAGCCCTGCTCGGTCGTGTATTCATTCATAGCGCCTACGGTCGCCGGTTCGTTGTCGTAGGGCCCGGTGTGCATGCATTGAACGCAGAGGCCCTCGTCAACTTTAAGCAGCTCGACGGCAGAAAAGTCAAGTTTCTTTTTGGTCGTGGCTTCCGCGACTGCCCAGTCAAAGTCATCTCGGGTGACGAAATCGGGCAGGCGAATGCACGAGATAAAGTTGAAATCGTCCTTGCGTACATAATCGATGTCGCCGCTCGGGGAGTCTTGCCACCAGAAACCCTCGAGCGGCGGTACCACAAAGTCGAAATAGCCCTTGATACTCCTTGAGCCTTTCTTCGACATCTTGACGGTATAGGCGATGCCGTAAAGCAGCGGCAGGGCGTTTTGGTACTCGCCACCTTCGGTATTTGGGTCGCCCTTTCCGCGAACGGCAACGTAGCTCATAGGCGGGACAGTTACGATGCTCGGCTTGCTTGCAGGTTTGTAGAGCTCCTTGCATTCCTTCTTAAAGTCGAACGCCATGTTGGCCGCCTTTCTGCGTATTGGCCTGCTTAGATAACGGAATCATATCATAGAAACGAACAGCTGTTCGAATGATTTTGCTGACAGATAGAGATGCGTGCGTTGTGTTTGGCGGTCGGCCTGACCCCGTCGATGATTTCTCTGCCTTCCCGGCGCTTGCCTGCGCTCCTCGTTTCCCCATATAAAACCTGCCAAAATGAACCTGTCCCTTTTTGGTCGGCGTGAAATGGGTAATACTAAAGAGTTATCCGACCAGATGGGAACCGATCGATGGCCTATATCGAATTCAAAGACGTCATCAAAGCATACGGCGAGGGCGATGCCCGCATCCATGCGCTCGACGGCGCGAGCTTTACCGTTGAGCGCGGTGAGCTCGCCATTATCCTGGGCGCTTCGGGCGCCGGCAAGACTACGGCGCTCAACATCCTAGGCGGCATGGATACGGTAACCTCCGGCTCCGTGACAGTGGACGGGCGCGACGTGAGCTCTGCCAACGAGGCGCAGCTTGTGGAGTACCGCCGCGCCGACGTCGGCTTTGTCTTTCAGTTCTACAATCTGGTTCCCAACCTGACGGCGCTCGAAAACGTTGAGCTTGCAGCTCAGATCTGCCCCGATTCGCTCGATGCCGAACAGACGCTTCGCCAGGTTGGCCTGGGCGAGCGCCTCGCCAACTTCCCCGCGCAGCTTTCGGGCGGCGAGCAGCAGCGCGTGTCCATTGCCCGCGCACTGGCCAAGAACCCCAAGCTTCTTTTATGCGACGAGCCCACGGGCGCGCTCGACTATAAAACCGGCAAGCAGATCTTGCAGCTGCTGCAGGATACCTGCCGCAAGCAGGGCATTACGGTCATCATCATCACGCACAACTCCGCGCTCGCGCCCATGGCCGATCGCCTGATCCGCTTTAAGAGTGGTCGCGTGGAGAGCGAGACGGTCCAGCAAAATCCCGTGCCTATCGAGACGATCGAGTGGTAGCGCCCATGGACCAGGACCGCCAAAACAGCCAAAACCACGATACGGAGCGCGCGGGTCGCGACCGGGAGTTTGCGACCTACCGCACCGCTCAGAGCTCAAACGATATGGTGCCGACGGTTTTTCGCCGTGGCATCTACCGTACAATCCGCGGCAGTCTTAAGCGCTTCTTGTCTATCGTGGTCATCACCGCGCTTGGCGCGAGCGTGATGTGCGGTCTTAAGGCAGGCTGCGAAGATTTGCGCGATTCGGTCGACGCCTATTTTGACCAGCAGAATGTCTATGACATTAACGTGCAGTCGACCTATGGCCTTACGCGCGACGATCTTGCGGCTATCCAAGAGGTCGACGGCGTCGAGACGGCCGAGGGTATCTACACCGAGACCGCCTACACCGCCGTGGGCACAACACGCGAGCGCGTGATCGTGCAAAGTCTTTCCAAGGAGAATATCGATCAACCGGTGCTGGTGAGCGGTGATTTGCCCGAGAGCGCCGATGAGGTCGCGGTGACTTCGAAGTTCCTGAAGGCTTCGGGCAAAAAGCTCGGCGATACGGTGAGTTTTGCCGCCAATGACGCGAGCTCGTCGAACCAAAGTGCCAAGGACCAGTTTGCCGCGGGCGATTACACCATTACGGCCGAGGTCCTCGATCCCACCGACGTGAGCTCCGACTCGACAGTCAACGCCTTTCGCGCTGCTTCGGCTGCGGACTATAAGTTCTATGTGAACGAGGACGCCGCGACATCTTCTTCCTACTCCTCGGTCCACGTGATCGTCGAGGGAGCCAAGAGCCTCAGCTCCTATTCGGACGCCTACACGACAAAGATCAACGAGGTCAAGGGCAATATCGAGAAGATCCGCGAGGAGCGTGAGAAGGCACGTGCTCAGGAGTTGACGGTTGACACGCCGGCAAGCTTAGATGCGGCCGAACGCCAGGCGAATATGCTCTTTGGGATTGAACAGGGCAACATCGACCGTATGGCCGAGGGCAGCGAGGAGCGCGTCCAAGCTCAGGCCGAGTTGGACCAGCGCCGCGCCGCCGCCAACCAACAATTCGCCGATGCCCGCGCCGAGCTTTCCGATCTAGGCGAATGTACGTGGTACATCCAGGACCGCGGCAATATCGCAAGCTACTCGAGCGTGGAAAGCGATAGCTCGTCAATTGAGGCCATCGCCACGGTGTTCCCGTTTATCTTCTTTATCGTCGCCGTGCTCATCAGCCTTACCACCGCTACGCGCATGGTCGAGGAGGAGCGCACGCTTATTGGCCTGTACAAGGCGCTCGGCTATTCACGTGGGCGTATTCTGTCCAAATACGTGGACTACTCGCTGTGGGCGTGTCTGATCGGCGGCGTGCTCGGCAACATCATCGGATTTGTGGGCCTGCCGCTGTTCCTGTTTACGGTGTTCGACGACATGTACTCGCTGCCCCAGATGCTGCTTTCGTACGACATCGTGTCGTCGCTCGTGTCGGTGGCGCTGTTTGCCGTGGGCGTGGTGGGCGCTACGATTATCGCCTGCCGCCACGAGATGTCCGAGACCCCAGCCTCGCTTATGCGTCCCAAGGCCCCGCGTGCCGGCTCGCGCATCTTGCTTGAGCGCATCGGCTTTATCTGGCGTCGCATGGGCTTTTTGAACAAGGTGGCGGCGCGTAACCTGTTCCGCTACAAAAAGCGCGCCTTTATGACCATCTTTGGCATCGCGGGCTGCACAGCGCTTGTAATTTGCGGCATGGGCATTCGTGATACGTCGGTCGCGCTGTCGCCCAAGCAGTACGGCCACGTCACGCGCTACGATCTGCTGGCGGTCGCCAATCCCGACGATTTTTCACAGACGTGCGCGGCATTGGATGGGCGCAGCGCGTCCAATGATTCCAACGTGACCGTGACTTCGACGCTGCCGATTATGACCGACAACGTCACCTTTACATTTGGCGGCAAGAGCGAGACTGTGCAGCTGATCGTGGTGCCCGATGACCGCACGAGTGACTTGGGCGATTACGTGCGTCTGGAGGATGAGTCCAAAGAACCGCTGCCTTTGCGTGACGGAGACGTGTATCTGAGCAAAAGTTCACAGCTGGTGCTGGGGATTCAGCCGGGCGATACGGCTCACGTCCAGGATTCGTCGCTCAATGTTGCCAAGGTCAAAGTCAGCGACATTTCGCTTAACTATCTGGGCAACACGCTTTACATGACGCAGGGCACCTATGAGCGCACGTTCGGCCGAAGCGCGCGTCTTAACGGCATCTTTGCACTGCTCAAGGGTTCGTCGGCCGACCAGATTGCGTTTAGCAAGAATCTTAAGAGTGACGGTTGGCTTACGATTTCGAGTACGGCCGAGCATTGGGAAAACTATGAGGCGAACTTTACGATTATCAATTCGGTCGTGGTGCTCGTGACCTTTATGGCGGCGTGCCTGTCGTTTGTGGTGGTGTTTACGCTGTCCAACACGAATATCTCCGAGCGCGAGCGCGAGCTGGCGACCATTAAGGTGTTGGGCTTCCGTCGCGGCGAGGTGCACCACTACGTCAACAAGGAGACGTTGATCCTCACGGCGATTGGCGCCGCACTGGGCGTACCGCTAGGCGGCTTGCTGGCCGAGAGTTTTACGTACATCCTGCAGATGCCGTCGCTGTATTTTGATGTTGAGGTCGAGCCGCTGAGCTACGTGCTATCCGTGTTGCTGGCCTTTGCCTTTACGTTTATCGTCAACCTTGCCACCAATCGAACGCTCAACAAGATCGACATGGTCGGCGCCCTCAAGAGCGCCGAGTAACCTGCCAAAAAGGGACAGGTATATTTTGGCAGGTTTTATCTGGGCAAACGCCGGACAACCATTAGGTGGCCCAGCGTTTGCCCCGTTTTGCTGGGGATGTCTGTCGTTCAGTGCTCTTACTGGCCAATCCAGTGTTGCGCATAGCTCTTAATGTCTTCGGTAAAACCGTCAAGGTCGTCAAGGGTGATCACGCTGTCGATAAGCAAATTGGCTATCTCGCGGTGCATTGTGCTGCGGCGAATGTCGTTTGCAATTACGCCTGAGGACAGCTTGTCTCTATTGAGGCGCTCTTCTAGTGCCCAAAATCTACTGGACGCTTCGCTGTCGCCGTTCAGCATCTCAACGTACTGGCCGATGAGCTTTTCCATATAACGTTCTTGCCATTGAGGAAGCATTTTCTTAAACAGCTTCCAGTCGCTTTCGGTTACGTCGCGCATATGTTCTCCGCTCGTCAAACGGGCTTTCCATTTGCCTTTCATTTTATTTGGTTTTCGCTCGCAGGTGCGGATGAGAGGCTCTCTTTAGCCTTCGAGATTGGGCTTGAATGGGTCGTATGCCACAAAACGGGCCTATCTACTACGTTTAATTGGATACCCTCAACCATGCCGGGAAAACGAAAAATAAAACCGACGCTCCTATAAGTTGTCAAGAGGCAGTTTGCGGGAGCGCTCTCTCCAATTCGCACAGGAGCTCGTAATA
>NZ_JAQLFL010000021.1 GCF_028206995.1 Collinsella aerofaciens
AGGCCTGGCGTTAGCATGTCGCGATTCAATCTCGAAAACAGCATTGCCCAGTTGACAAAACTATAGGAACACCCCCCCTTACTCCCCTCCCAACATTCCCCAGAAAGTTCGCTGATGTTGACTGGGGTTCCCGTAAAATAAACCGCGTGCGGAGTGCTGGCCTGGAGCTGCCTTCGGACCCTATTGGCTGCCCACCGAGAGGCTCCGCTATGAAACGATCCCTTTACTACCTGCTCTGCGCGATCGCGTGCACGTCTATGGTCAGCGCGACGATGCCCATGGCAGCCATTGCGGAAGCCATCCAGCCTCAGGCAACAGCCACGCAGCAGGCGCAAGCCGACGCCACGAGCAGCGGCACAGGCAAGGCTGAAGAAGGCACCAACACAAATGCGACAGCAGATTCCGCAGAGGACAGCACCGCAACATCTACCGCCACCAGCCAGACCGACCCCGCGGACGCCAACACCGCAGACGCCGCCGCAACCACCACCCCCGCCCCATCCCCCCGAGCCCCAGCCAACCCCACGCCCGAGGCCATCTCCACCACGTCACAAACCACCTACGCCCACTCCGCCACGGCAACCCAAAACGGCTTCACCTTCACCGTCTCGTGGAACGACGCCCCCGCGGGCACCGCGACGATCTTCCACGTAACCCAGGCCAACGGCTCGTCCCAGGCCAAGGCGCGCATGGACGTGCCCACCTATTGGGACGGCGGCAGCCACGAAAGCGTCTGCGACCCGTCGCGCCAGGCATGGTCCAGCTACTACACCCTGGGCACCGCGGGCCACGACTTTACCTTTGACTTCACGGCGTCGGGCACGTACCGCATCTACTTCTACTTTATGGACAACGACAGAAACGACCCCCAAAACGACAAGGGGATCTACTACCTGCGCACCACGGCGGAGGTGACCGTAAACGACGCCGCCCGCCCAAGCGTCACGCAGATCGTCAACGACGCCGTGGACCTGTGCAGGCAAGAGACAAACGGCTCGGAATACGACATGGCGCTATGGCTCCACGACTGGACGCTCGACCAGCTGGAGTACGACCACAGCCTCAACTGGTGCTCGGCCGAAAGCGGCCTCACGCGCCACCAGGACACCTGCGAGAGCTACCAGCGCATCTACGCCAAGCTCCTTGACGCCGCGGGCATCGCCAACGGCCGCATCACCGGCAACGGCCACACCTGGAACGCCGTAAAGATCGACGGCAAATGGTGCCAGATGGACCTAACCTGGGACGACACCAGCGACAACTGGTACGGGGACCTGGACCAGCGCCATCTGTACTTTGGCCTGACCGACGAGCTCATGGCAATCGCCCACTCCGACCACACGGCAAACTACCAGAAGGACGGCTACGCCTACCGCTCGACCGACCTGTCCAACAATTACTTTGCGCGAAACGGCAAGGCCGCTGATTGGGCAGAAAAGTATGCCGACCGCATTCAACAGCACTTGGATGCCAAGGAAGAGAGCTTTTCCATCGATGCCGACAACCAGTCCTTCCCGCCGAGCATCTCGGGGATTCAGAACGGGACTGTTGCGTACGCAATGAACCAGAGGGAATGGAAAGTTCAAGGCGCCAAGGTTGAGCTTACTGCGGCATCAAACGTCACCAAGGAATCGAACAGCAAATGGAGCGCTAGGTACGACCTGGCAGCAAAATACCGAATCGCAACATTAGAGAAAGTTATAGACGACGGCTCCTACCGCCTCGCGGCCGCCCTCGACGCCCGGATGGCCGTGTCGGCCTCCGCATCGGGCTGCTCGCTGTCCTCGGGCGCGGGCGCCCTCTCCCTCGAGCGCGACGGGGCGACGGGCCTCTACAGGGTCTCCTCGGGCGGCCTGATGCTGACCGAGTCGGGCAACCGGGCGGTGCTGGCCGAGGCGGACGGCTCCGCCTCGCAGCTGTGGCGCGTCTCGGCCCTGGGCGGAGGCCGCTACTCATTCACGTCCGCCTCCGGGCTGGCGCTGGACGACCGGGGGCAGCGGACCTCGGAGGGCAACACGGTATGGCTCTACGAGCCCAACGGGGGGCCCGCCCAGGCGTGGCTTCTTACCTAGTCTGCAAGATCTTTCAAATACTTTTTGACAATCTCCCGAAATGATTCAGGGAGAAGCCTTCGTGCTATTTTCTTAGTATAAAAAAATATTCCCCGCTCACGCCTTTTATACATACACTCAATGGCATGCCAACCACCTTCGACAAATGCGTCAATATAGAGCTGTCTGTCTTTTGGAAGGGTGCTCGGGCGGCGGAGCTGATCGTTGCCTTTAGCGATATCGTCAAATTCGACAGGGTACAAGTCCAGAGCGTTGCTGGATTCAATAAACTCCCTGCCGCGGTCGTTATTCACGAGCAAGCAGGAGACACCTTTCATCTGATTAAACTTCTCAGCATCTTTCAAAACGTCGGGCCTATTAACGTCGACGCCCCAAAAATCACCGATGGTAAGATCGCCGGCGCGAAATCTCCCTGCATAGGGGCACCTATAGCAGCTATCGCGAAGAGTCTTGAGGTTCAGGAACATGTCGTAGTAGGGGGATTTCGCCGCAGGAATGGTGACCTCTCTTCCGTCCTCAAGAAGAAGAAATAGAAGAAGAGAGTTGTCCCACCCCTCGCGCTTGCACCTAAACCGGAAATCAACCACGGGAGACCCAAGCTGTCTGCCATAGCCCTCAACGCAATCCGCGAACATGCGGCCGGAAGGGACGCCGTGGCAGACCAGGTCAACGGTTGTCAGGTTCTCATAATCGCCTCCGAGAAAGCCCCTAAGGCCGGCGACTTGGCAAGGCGTACCGCAGAAAAGAACCCGCCTCCCCTCGCGAAGGTCCGCCTTCACGTCGGCAAAACAAGCTCCTGCATCACTCTGCACATATTTTGAGTTAAGCAGTGGACGAAGCCCGTCAACGCTCGCCGCGCGACGGTGCCGCACCCGAAGGATGCTCCCCTCGCGCTCATAGGCAGCGCCATATGCGACCCCACCAGAAGCAATAAGCTCACGCGCAAATGCACCAAAAACGCCACCGGAGGCGGACTCCGAGACATCGTCCCTACCGGCGGCGGCAAAGAACGGTCCGGCGGAATTAGAGCCTATCCCTCGGTTAAGACCGCACGCCTTAATGCACGCGCCGCAGCCAATGCAAAGATCACCATCAATTACAGGAAGAACGAACCCATCCTTACCCTCGGACATGGTAACGGCGCCTCTAGGGCAACTAGCGGCACACGCTCCACAACCGCAGCAATGCGATGGCGACTCAAACAGCGTGGGAATTTCTTCCCTTTTCACAGTAGACATGCAGTTACCCCCCCCCTATTTATGAACCGAAAGCAACTTGCGCAGAATGTCCGCATTCATATAACCGAAAAAAGCCAACGCAATTGCAAGACAGGCAATAGCGCTCAAAAAGCCAGCACCGTAGGCAGACAGATAATAAAAGGCGAACACTCCAAGAATTGAAACCAAAGTCAGAATCTGCTCAGCCCGGTCTTCGACAAGCTTCGCAAACTTAGCGACTTTAATCCTGCGGTACTCATTCACCACGATCATCGCCAAGAGGGTTGCAAAAGACGCTCCATATAGACCAAAGCGTGGAATCAACAAGACACACAGCAGGGCGCAAAGAGCAGCAGACACCGCAGTAGTGGTTCCCATAATTCCAGTCTCTTTATGTGCGGTGAAGATACCGCCATAAAAACCGGAAATATTGCTGAAGTACGTCGCCAAGAGCAATATCGGTACATACAACATGCCCTCGCCGAATGAACCCTTAATCAGGACGCCATACACAAGAGGCATAAGCGCGGACATAAGCAGAACGACGCTCATCATGAAACGCCTTAGCGCCCGATACACAGAGTTATAGAAAGCCGACTCATCCTCATCAGAGTTTAGGGCTCGAGCTGAACTCTCCTTCCAAGACTGATAGAAAAAGCCATACACCTGATCCATGATACCGGGGAACTTGTACGACACTGCATACACGCCGGCAGCAGAAGGCCCAAGCGTACTCATGATAATGAGCCTGTCCAGCAAGTTATTAATAGTCCAGGAAACCTTATTAGGGATGAGCGGAAATGAATACCGTAGAAGGTTTAAAGCATAGGAGATAGAGAGAGCCGACGGATCGATATAACGCCAGAGCCTCCGCATTACCATGAACACGAGAGCAACACCGCCCTGCGCAATGACCGTTGCAGATAGCATACCCACAACGCCCCAGCGAAGAACGGCGATAAAGAGAACATTGAGCAAAATGGTAAAAGCACTCGCGGCAAAGTTCATGACGGAATATCCCACGGTATCCCCGAAACCACGAAGGACAGCAGAAGCCATCTGCAGAAGCGCGCCAGCAACAACAAGTCCCACGACCCAGCCAAGATTTTCAGGCTCAAAAAGCAACCATACCAGAATCGCCATGACTGCAAAGCATACGCATCCGGCAAGAAGTACAGCGCATGACGCTGTCACGGCTGTAGACCGATCCTCATCGGTACGGCAGTCAATGAGAAACCGAAACAGCGCTTCATCCATAAGCAGCGAAACCGCAGGAACGCAAAATAAAGCAATAGTATTGATGTAGTCTACGGTGCCGTAATCAGCAGTGGAAAGAACCGATGTATAGAGCGGAAGCAGAAGAAACGACACGAGCTTTGTTGCCATGCCGCCAACTGCGATAATGCCGGTATTTTTGATAAGTCGGCTTGTCTCTCCCATTACGAAAGCGCCTTTCTAAGATAAGCCCACGAATGCTCACGCAGAGAATCAAGAAGAGAGTCCACATCACCCCAGTCACAAGGGGGAACATCGTCGGCACACATAACGTTGACGCAACGGTCAGACAGCCCGATATTGCCCAACAAGTCGCGCATACGCGCACCAGACTTATCTGTTGCATATACGCGGAAGGGCTTATGGAAGAGAACAGAGAATACAGTTGCATGAAAGGAATTGGTAACGATGAGGTCTGCGTGTGCGATAAGAGAAACGAACTCTTCAGGGCCAACGCCAAACAGGTTAATTGAATTCGGGATATCTAGATTATTCTCAGATATATAAGCCACCTTCATGCCTGTTGCCTCCGTCATCGCGACGGTGCTCTCGATAAGCTCAGGACATTCACGCAAAAGATACATGAAAATATATTCACCTTGCAAGACATCTTTAGATGCCATGTCGGTATAGTCATCGGATTCCAACAAAAGTGTGGGATCTAAAACAACGTCGATAGGCGTATCGACAAGTGGCTGAAATAGCGGAACCGTCTCCTCCTCGCGAACAGACAAAAAATCAAACCTTGAAAGTAAATCGGATACAAGTTGCTCATCAAAATTCTCCGGTCTAAAGAAAGTGTGAGCAAGACTGGGAGCGTAAGCAACTCGTCGACTATCTCCGGCAAATGAAAGGAAATAGGGGCCAACAACACCTTGTGTGCAATCGAGATTCCAAATTTGATCGCTTCCGCAAATAAAACAATCAAACTGCTCAGCGAGTTCGTACATATCACTTTCTTTTTTCCAGAAATACGGTCTCTTTGTAAGCCTGAAATACTTTTTAGAAAATTCCGCGAATGCAGCCTTTCTAGACGACTGCTTACGCCAACAGCGCATTGCGCGCAGCGTCATCTTCGGGTGGCGAGGTTGGAAAAACCTATATTGCTCATAGTCACGAGAACGATAGTCGATTATTCGCACCTCATGCCCCATGCCTTTCAAGACTTCTTGAAGCGCATAAGACTGAAGTGCAGACCCGAAATTTAAAGCACCGTGGAAAGTAATCGTTCCAATCTTCATTATTTATCTGTTCCTGTTCACCCAAATATGAATAGCATCTGAAAGGCTGAGTCCAGTTACCCCATCAGCAGCTAGAGAAAGCGATGCGAGAAGATAGCGGCTGTAATCCGAAGTGCGCAGAGCCTTCTCAATATCCTTCCATCTACCATTCATCGAAGTACTCACTCTGCTGAACTCATCAATTGAATTGAACGTGTCACAACAACAAGCAAATAAAATCTTACGAGCGCAGTTGTCCAGAGCGACAGTTCTCCCAAGCAAGAGCGGTCCGAACAAAGGAAAAATGCGATTGAAGTCTTCCTGACTATAATTAATCCCCAGCTCTGCACGTAAAGAAATCAACTCATCAAGAACCCAATACGAATCAAGCCCTTTAACATTCGTAGGGGTAGACTGCATTATGGATCCAGGACGGATTCGGTAATAATAGCCACTCAAATCATAACAAGGTTCATCGTTAAAGCGACAATCTATCCATACCGGATGAATCAGATCTTCGTACCATGCACCAACGGGAAAACCTAGTCGATTCCAGACTTCACGACGATATAGCCTGCCCCACGGCACCATCCAACTAGCTCTATCGTTCTCTATCTCGCCAAGCAAACCATCATCAGACATATATCTAAAAGTCGATGTAACGAAATCCGCAGATGTTTCATCGAGTCTGCTCCGCATATCCTCAAGATACCCTGGCCCGATCATGTCATCAGAATCCACGAACATGATGTACTTACCGCGAGAAACTCTAAGACCCGCATTACGTGCTGCGGAAAGGCCGCCGTTTATTTGGTGAATTACAAGAACATTAGGCATTAGTCCATACAAATCGGCTATAACGCCAGAATCATCTTTAGACCCGTCATCTACAATAATAACCTCAAACTTGCCAGAAAACTCCTGTGTCACAATGGAATCAAGGCAAGGTTTGAGGTATTTTTCAACGTTGTATACAGGCACAATAATAGAAATGTCGTAAGATATGCCTTCCTTAAAAACAATAGGCATGAACATATTGGATGGTCTCTTGGAAACCATGCTAAGCTTCACCTTAGACGCATAGGATATAGCATCGGAACGACGACATAACCTAAGTAAACCATCATAAATAGGGCTAGAAAGTAGAAGTTTTATAGCCTTCTTAATTAAATTAAGAATATGCAACAACTGACTCCTCCCATCTTCAAAGTCGAATAAATATGCGCTTCCATCAATTCGAACATTTAAGTTATGATGCCCCAACATGCAATCAACAAGACCAATCGCAGACGGCACCCCATAGAGGAATAGACTACAAACAATAAATCACAAACGAAAGCGTCTATTGACTCACCCAGACCATGGGGGCGTTGAAGAACTTCTTTGAAAAAACGTGCAAAGACCAGCTTCTAAGCATCGACCGAAATAACTAAAGCCCAAGGAATGAATACACCGCACGACAAGACTGAACCTTTGATATCGGTTCAATCGTAAATTCTTGTCACTTAATTGAAAGCTAAGGACAAGCTCGGTCAGGACTAATAATGCTCCAACTAAATATATTAGAAAAAAGCAATAATGACCTGCATTATACAAATAGACGACGGAGACATTTAAAGCAGCTTAGTAAGTGCCGAGCAGAAAAAGAAACGATACTGCAATTTGACAAAACAAGACTATGAACTAAGTCCGGACAATTGCTGATTCGACTCTGATACTCGCTTTTAATTGTTTTATCAAATTGCCTTTTCACCTCTTTATCCACTTCACAATGCCAAAGAACTTCATCAAGATCACAATAGTGTCGACAGATACCCCTTTTGGCATTTTTTACTGAATCGCTCGACCATTCACTCGCATAACGAATCAACTCGTCGCTTACAAAGCTCCAATCAGTTATCTGATCCTCTTTAAACTGCTTCGTACTATTAGCGCCATGCTGACGATAGTAGTAAAGCGGCTCGTCAATGTGAAATAAACTCTTTGCAATATCGAAAACAGGAAGAAGTTGACAAAGATCCTCACCGTGCATAAGGCCAACTCGTTTCGAGTACCACTCATCACTGGCAAACAAATCTCTCCGAATGACCTTATTCCAAACGCTATTGAAATCGCATCCGCACAACAGGTTTTTAACAGCATCAAAAGATTCGCCCGTATGCATACCAGAACAGATATCAACTTTTAACGAGGGTTTAATAGGAATCAATCCCATGGTAAAGTCAAATGAAATGATATCAGCACCAGTCGAGGCAATTACATCGCATACCTTTTTGATGCAGCCTTCAAGAAGAGCGTCATCGGAGTCGAGCGAAAGAATATAACGCCCACTCGCCTTACGAAGACCGTCTCGACGTGCAGCGAGAAGACCTTCGTTGTCCTTATGAATAACGAAGGCTCTCTCACGCTTATCGCAATAAGCATCGCAAATCTCGGGAGATCCATCGGTGGAACCATCATCCACAAGAATCACCTCAAAAGAGCCGGTCCCTTGAATATCAATAGATTCCAGACAAGCGGGAAGAAAACGCTCGGTGTTATATACCGGTACAACAATACTGATGTCAGGCGTTTCGTCATGCATAAATAACTCCTAATAGCGCCGACGAATACGGAAAAAGATCGCAGCTGCCGCCATATACAAACGTAATGACAAAATAAAACACGAAAAATAAAAAGCCCAGAGTTCCAGTTAGAAACCGCTCTCTACCAAGGTTTTCAGATAAAAAGGGGTAAACCAAACCTGAAATGAAAAGAAAAGGGAAACTGAGTCGAATTAGCTCAGGACTGATGCTCGCAAATTGAGCGAATAAGGAAGAAATTATGCCACAGCTCGTATAAAAATTAAGTGTCCATCGATCAATGCTCGTGGTCAAACCCTTACTACCCAACATCCATATAGCAAGGCAAAATAGAAAATAAATAAGCATTGTGATATTAAATGAGCCCATTCCAGCGTGTTTGATCTGAAAGCTATATGACGACGTAAATAGAGACACAAGCTCCATTACATCCGGTCCAATCATAATAACACAAATAGCAAAAATGATAACGCCAACGCATGCAAGAAGTGCAACGGTCTTGTATGAACGTTCGTGTCTGCGGTTGAAGCATGAAATATAAATAATCCAAATTAAAAGTCCTATGATAGACATTTTGTGAAAGCCAACTGCAAGAGCCAAATAAACAATAGCGGGGACGCGCTTCTCACGGAACAGCTCATAGAGCATCATGACGAGCATACTAGTAGCAAGACATTGCCTAATTATGTTTAACGTATAACCGAACACAACGAAACAAAGAAAGAAACCTACGACAGGATACCCGCGAGGATACAACTTCCTAACAACTAAAATATAGGGAAGGAGAACGATGGCTTCACAAAGAAAAAGAACAGCGTGGAAATCACCAGTCAGTCTCCCCAGGATCCAGAAAAGAATTACGAATAGCGGCTCTTGATCTGAGCAAGCACCCATAGCACCTGTGAGCGAATAATACTGCGAGGCGTAAAAACACCTGAGAGGATATGCCGAGGTATCGGTACCGACAGATGCATCGCGCAGCCCCGCCACCAAACAAAGGGGGAGAACCGCGATAACCGCTAGAAGAAAACTGACGCGCTTATTAGGTATCTTTACCGAAAAATATAGCAATGCAATATGGGACACAAAGGCAATGAAATAGATTGGCATCTCTACACCTGCTTTGCATATCGTTTGTAAACCGTCGATTTACCTCCGGTCGAAACCACGTCGAAAACACCAACACAGCAGTTAAACACATCTTGAAAATAGATGTTATACAAAAAGCTGCCATGGCATTCAGTAACGTTAAACAGATGCGCGCTAATAGAAAAACTCACCTTATCAACCTTTTATCACGGGAGTTACCCGATAGCCTTACCAGAAATTGCAGCATATAACGCATAGAAAGCGTTATGAACCCTAGGAGAGATAGAAAAGAGAGCACAGCGTAACCTCCATTTTGAACAAGCATATGGGTTCCTCGACGCCCTCCAGGCAAGCCCTCGAGCATTCCTCAAATATTTCTGGGCGTCAGCCTTACTATCAAATCCGTCCGGATCAACCCTCATTGCAACGCGGAGCGTACAGAATGATTGAAAACACTCAAACTCGCCCTGAAATTCAGACCCGGCAAATCGTCGAACAGTCTCAATAGTCCTGTCCATGTCTTTAGCATGCTTGGAACCCTGCTTTCTGAGCGTTGTAATGGAACCAGGTCTCGTCACGTATGCATAAAAGCACGCATCAGAGAATGCAACCTTTTGAATTTTGGAACAAATTTTAGCAATTACGCCCATGTCTTCGAAGAGCTGCCCCTCAGGAAAGACAAGGTCGTTAATAAGAGATCGTTCAAAGAGCTTTCCGCACGCAGAGCCGCTCTCACCGCTTAATAAAAGTAATTTTCGTAAATGCTCAATTCCAGATTCAACATGGAATTCTACATTCTGCCCCATCTTATAGTTATCAAGAACAGGCGTCTTCGCAAAGGAGCCGATAACGAGCGAAACTTGATACTTGTCAGCCGCTTCGACCATCAACTCAACAGTTCGCGAATCAATCAAATCGTCCCCATCAACATACATGACATAATCGCCGTGGCACCTTTGAGTACCAAAGTTACGAGCAGAAGAAAGACCGCCGTTTTCCTTATGCAAAATCTTAAATCGCGTGTCTGATCCAACGGCATCTTCAATAAGATCAATAGTATTATCAGTACATCCATCATCCACAATAATATATTCGATATTCGAATAAGTCTGACCAAGCAATGAGTTTACGCAAGGAAGCGCGAACATACCCACGTTGTACATGGGGACAATGACACTAACCAGAGGCTTAGCAACATCAGAAGCCATATATCTAAGACCTCCTGAGAACAAAACGATATATCAACGCTCTAACGGAATTTGGCATCAGACAGACGACGGCATGCGGTAAATAAGAACAGATATAATCGCATTTTGTGAAATAGCCACGCTCAACTTGAGCACGCTTAAATGCTTTAGCGTACTTAAGATACTGCGAGCCCCCCCTGCGAGCATAGAAATCCCCACTAACGCGCATCGCAACAAGCGGTTCCTTCAGGTTATCCGCCTTGCAGCCACATGCGAGCATCCTGTTAAAAAGGTCCCAATCCTCAAAGTAGAGAAAATCGGAACTGTAGTTACCAGCCTCCATGACTTTCGACTTTCTAAACGTCATAGGAGGATGACGAAAGGGATTTCGCCTTTTGGAATAAGAACGTATAGCGTCGATGCCCTTGGGAAGATCTGTGGCCGCAACAGGTTCATTGGGAGTCGTGACGAATTCGATAACATCGCTTCCGACCATATCGAGACCACTATCAATAGCGGCAAGCTGTTTCTCCATACGATCCGGACGAGCTATATCATCAGTGTCCATGCGTGCAACAATTTCGTTAGAGCAAGCAAGGATGCCTTGGCGCAGTGCATACCCAAGTCCATGGTTTTTTTCATACGAAACAAAATTGAACAGTCCGGGATGCAGGAAGTCATAATCTTGGAGCACGTCTTCAAGCTCATGCGTAAGCGGACCATCCTTGACCATGACGATCTCGGCAGGAGAAACCGTTTGATTCAGCATGCTGTCTAAAGCTTGAATTAAAAAGGCAGGATTTTCTTTTTTGTAAATGCTCATCAACACACTGTAAGAAGAAGAAAAGTTTGTCTGCATCTATCGTCCCGTTCTCTTCTTTCCAAACATGGCACCAAAAGTGCCAGTAAAGCACTTCCAATCCATCGCAAAACAACGGTTTTGGACATAGCGAAGCTCAATCTTCTGGCGCAGGCCGCTCTCGAAGGTTGCCTCGTTACGATCGGTTGCCTGCCACAGACCAGTAATACCGGGCTGAACAGAGAGCAGCTCAGCCTTTTCCTCGTCGGAAAAGTGCTGTTCAAGCTCATCCCTTGTAATGGGACGCGGTCCAATAACGGAAAGATCGCCGTTAAGCACGTTCAGGAACTGAGGCATCTCGTCGATAGAGCACTTACGAATAAACTGACCAATCTTGGTAATACGAGGGTCATCGTCAACCTTGCGTTCGACTTCCCACTGATGTAGCTGCTCGGGACTCAGATACTTCTGTACATCGCCAGCATCGGCGACCATACTACGAAGCTTAATAATCTTGATAGTCCTTCCGCCTCTGCCGACGCGCTCTTGCGTATACATGGGGCTGCCGGGCGATTCGAGACTAATGAGCACGCACACGATGGCGATAGGAATAAGCAGCAGTACGCTCATCAAAAGACTGAACACCAGATCAAACAGCCTCTTAATAAAGCGGTAACCAAGCGTACCGCTCGGCTTAATCTCTTTAATAGCTAGTGCATCCCCCATTGATGCACAGCTCTCTGTCATTTCCTTAGCAGCCACAGTCAAACTTACGTCCCCGTTCCCCAGGGATCCCCCAATCGGTAAATACAAAAAAGCGTACGAACAGCCGGTACAACGTCTCCCTTTACGTTTTGCTGGGAACGTCAAGCGGTAGCAGCTCCCTAAAAGCGGAGTCGCCTTCGCCCACGTCCACCAGGCACCAGCGCTTATGACGGTCGATCTTCTTTACACGGGCCTCTTGCCCCACTAAGGGCCCTTGCTCTATGTGCAGCACGCCGTCTTCTATGCGCGCGACGCTGTTGCGCACCACGCCGTCATCGTCCAGTATGCTGCGGTACCAGTCCTGTACATCGTCCGGCATGGGCATGTACGCCCGCTCCCTACTGCCGGCGATGCGACAGCCAAAGCTCAGCTGGGCCAAAGCCCTATCAAGCGCGGCGGCATCGTGCGTAGCGACGAAGAAATATTCCTTGTACATGGGTTTGGTCTGGAGCGACCAGGCACCGTCCCGCTTAAACCAGAACTCC
The DNA here is from genome assembly GCF_028206995.1 of Collinsella aerofaciens. GTDB lineage: Bacteria > Actinomycetota > Coriobacteriia > Coriobacteriales > Coriobacteriaceae > Collinsella > Collinsella aerofaciens_AQ. The sequence goes on from NZ_JAQLFL010000021.1 coordinate 12,692, forward strand.
TTTTGCATTACAAAGGCGTCTTTCATAAGCTCGTGCGAGATAATGCAGCGGACCTTTTCGCAGGTCTCGCGCTCTTTTCCATTGGGGGTGTGGACCAGATACCAGCGGACGCGACCGTGCTGGCTGTTGGTGGTGACGCCGTTAAATGCGCCTGGCAGCCGCTCTTGGCGCCGTGCCGTCTGTTCCATGCCCCCCCCTCTTTTGGCTTTGCGATGCACACGAAATGCAGGGGCGTTTAGAACAGGCTTCTCGCTCGCAGCTAGGCGCAGTCGCAAAAGTACAGGTTTTTGTAGAGGGGTATGGAGATGTACCTACTAGCAGTACATTTTGCGTAATCTGGGCAAACGCCGATTAATTGCTTGTATAATGTCGTCTGTCGAAAGATACAAAAACCTGTACCTTTTTGTGCAACAAAAAAAGCCGCTCAACCAGCGGCTTTTCTTATTTCGGCATGAAAAAGGCGACCGCCCTTTGTGGACGGTCGCCTATGTTAATTGTTGTGAAGTTTGCCTTAGGCGCGAGTCTTGATCTCCTCGAGAACCTTGGCAACAAACTCATCAACGGTCATCTGAACGGTCTCGTTGGAGCGATCGCGGACGGAGATGTTGCCGGCCTCGACCTCCTTCTCTCCCAGGATGAGCATGTAGGGCACGCGGTCGATGCTGCGGGCCTCGCGGATCTTGTAGCCGATCTTCTCGTCGCGGTCGTCGCAGACCACGCGAATGCCGGCCTCCTCCAGCTTGGCGCACACCTCGTGGGCATAGTCGCGGCTCTTCTCAGAGACGGGAAGCGCCTTGACCTGTACGGGAGCCAGCCAGGTGGGGAACTTGCCCGCAAAATGCTCAATCAGAATACCGATGAAGCGCTCGATGGAGCCAAAGCACACGCGATGCAACATGATGGGGCGCTTCTTGGTGCCGTCGGCGTCCACGTACTCCAGGTCAAAGTTGAGCGGCATCTGGAAGTCGAGCTGAACGGTACCGCACTGCCAGGTACGGCCGAGCGAGTCCTCCAGATGGAAGTCGATCTTGGGGCCGTAGAAGGCGCCGTCGCCCTCGTTGACCTCGTAGTCCATGCCCAGCTTCTCCAGAGCGGTGCGCAGGCCCTCCTCGGCGCGCGCCCAATCCTCGTCCGAGCCCATGGAGTCCTCGGGGCGGGTGGAAAGCTCAACGTGGTACTTAAAGCCAAACTTTTGGTACACAGAGTCGATGAGGTTAACCACGCCCACGATCTCGTCGGTCAGCTGGTCGGGACGCACAAACAGGTGGGCGTCGTCCTGGTTAAAGCAGCGCACGCGGAACAGGCCGTGCAGGGCGCCACGCAGCTCGTGGCGGTGCACCAGGCCAATCTCGCCGGCACGGATGGGCAGCTCGCGGTAGGAGTGCGGCTTAGAGGCGTACACCAGCACGCCGCCCGGGCAGTTCATGGGCTTAATGCAGTACTCCTCGTCGTCGATGACGGTGGAGTACATGTTGTCCTTGTAGTGGTCCCAGTGGCCCGACGTCTTCCACAGCTGCTTGTTCATGATGAGCGGCGTGGAGATCTCCACGTAGCCGGCCTTGTGGTGGATCTCGCGCCAGTAGTCCAGCAGTGTGTTCTTAAGGATCAAGCCGTTGGGCAGGAAGAACGGGAAGCCGGGGGCCTCGTCGCGCATCATAAAGAGGTCCATCTCGCGGCCGATCTTGCGGTGGTCGCGCTTCTTGGCCTCCTCCAGCATGTGCATGTGCTCGTCGAGCTCTTCCTTGGTGGCAAAGGCGACGCCGTTGATGCGGGTGAGCATCTTGTTGTCCTTGTCGCCCTTCCAGTAGGCGCCCGAGACGCCGGTGAGCTTAAAGGCCTTCAGAGCCTTGGTGTAGCAGATGTGGGGGCCGACGCACATGTCGATGTAGTCGCCCTGCTGGTAGAAGGTGATGCGGGCGTCGTCGTCCAGGTCGCCGATGTGCTCGACCTTGTACTTCTCGCCGCGCTCCTCCATAAGGGCGATGGCCTCGGCGCGGGGCTTCTCGTACACGGTGAACTTGAGGTTCTCCTTGACGATCTTTTTCATCTCGGCCTCGATCGCGGGGAAGTCGTCCTCGCTGATCTTGACGCCGTCGGGCAGGTCGACGTCGTAGTAGAAGCCGTTGTCGGTCGCGGGGCCGTAGGCAAAGTCGGCCTCGGGGTACAGGCGCTTGATGGCCTGCGCCATGATGTGCGCGGCGGAGTGGCGGATGACGTGCGTGACCTCGTCCTGCGGGAGCTCGGCCACCGAACCGTCATTGTAGAGTGCCTTCATGGGTATGTTTTCTCCTCTCGGATGCCTGATGCAAGTGTGTGTGATGCGCTCGGCGTTTTTGACTTGCATCATTATAGGCAGGTTGCCTTGGTATACAAGCGCCCGCCGCACCTTAATGGCACGGCGGGCGATTTTCTACGCATGCTTCATCGTGTGGGCGGGGCGCGGGGTGCGCGTGGCTTGCGCGGGACGCACGGTACCCGTGGCTTGCGGCCGGCCAGGCGATGGATGCGTTACTGGATGCGAGTTCGGCAGTAGGGGCAGACCTTCCAGTGCGCATCGAGCGGGCGATGGCAGCTGGGGCACACGTTGCGAACCTGGGTATCGCACACCGGGCAGACGACGAAGTCCTTCTCGATGGGCGCGCCGCACTGCGGGCAGGTGCCGTACTGGGCAAGCTGGCGCTCGCGCAGGGCCATGTCCAGCTCCTGCTCCTCGCGGTCGGACGCGTAGGAGTGCGGACGCAGGACCAGGTAGGCAATGAGGCCTACAAACGGGATGAGGGCGATGATGCCCCATGCCACGTAGGCGCTGGCGCCGCGGCGGCGAGCGTCGATGAACACATAGACGACCGACAGCACGTACAGGGCGATGATAAAGCCAACAAAGGCATAGACGACGCCCATGAGCTGCGGCGACATGAGCTCGGAGATGTACTTGGACATTACGGATACCTTTCGGAATATTAACAGTCCGGTCAAGTTTACCACGGGGTTTGTTTATATGGGACCACGGCCGGGTACGGGGCCGGCGCGGACACAAACATCTCAATCTGTAACAGCTGGGAGCGGAATCCGGGTCTAGATGTTACAGATCGAGACACAGGGGTCCCTCCCCGACTTCAATCTCGATCTGTAACATCTTGAACCCAAATCCTCGTCTAACTGTTACAGATCGAGACGAACGGTTGCCGTAGTTGTCGGCAGACGAGGTTGTCGACGTTGCCGGGTCTCCCCTCGTCTGCCGTTGGCGGGTGTTGCGGGGCTGTTCGCCGCATTGCCGCCGCACTGGGGGTGTGCGGACCGTAGGATAGTCTTATTGACGGCCTGTCAACTCGTCTGGGAGACACTGTGACAGAAACGTTTGATATCACGATTGTCGGCGCCGGCATCACCGGATGCGCCATCGCGCGGCAGCTCGCGCGATTTGACCTGTCCATTTGCGTGGTCGAGGCGGCTAACGATATTGCGTTGGGCGCATCGAAGGCCAACGGCGGCCTGGTGCACGCAGGCTACGATCCGGCACCGGGAACCGTAAAGGCGCAGGTCAACGCCCGCGGCTGCGAGTTGTATGGCACTTGGTCCCAGGAGCTGGGATTTTTGTTCCGCCGCACCGGGTCGATGGTACTGGGCTTCAACGATGAAGACCGCGCGCACCTGGAGAAGCTGCGCCAGAATGGCCTTACCAACGGCGTGCCCGAGCTGTCGATTATCGGCCCCGAGCGCATCCGCGAGCTGGAACCGCGTGCCAGTACCGACGCAACATGCGCGCTGTGGTGCCCCTCGACTGGCTTTGTCGATCCCTTTGAGGTCGCCATTGCCGCGATGGAAAACGCCGTGGCCAACGGGGTGACGTTTATGCGGTCCGCTCCGGTGGAAGCGATTGAAGTCGCGGGCTCGGGCGACGACGCGCGCTTCACACTGGCGACCCCCGTTGGCAACGTGCGCTGCCGCTATCTGATAAACGCCGCGGGCAACGGCGCCGCCGACATCTCGCATATGGCGGGCGCCGAGGAGTTCCATATGGTCTGGCGTCAGGGCAACATCGTGGTGCTGGACAAGGAACCGCGCACGCTCATGCCGCTCTACCCCGTGCCGACGCCGGTGTCGAAGGGTGTTATCGTCACGGGCACCGTGCACGGCAACACCGTGATCACCGCCACGGCTGCCGTGCGCGAGGCGGGCGACACGCAGACCTATGCGAGCGATGTGAACGCGCTCCTGACCGGCGCGCGCAAACTGGTGCCCGATCTGGACACGCGCCGCGTGGTGCGCGCATTTGCCGGCGGGCGTCCAGTCATTCAAGGAACGAACGACTTCTTTATTGGACAGTCGGCCGTGGTGCCGGGGCTTTTCCAGGCGGCGGGCATTCAGTCGCTGGGCATGGCGAGCGCGCCGGCCATTGCCGAGCTCATGGAGCAGGTGATGCGTGAGGCGGGCGTGGAGCTGCACGAGCGGGCGGACTGGAACCCGATTCGCCGCGCGCCGGACGACTTTGACCGCGCACCACTGGCGCGCAAGGAAGAGCTAATCGAGTCCGACCCCGCGTGGGGCCAGATTATCTGCCGCTGCGAGACGGTGCCCGAGGCCGAGATCGTGGCCGCGATTCAACGCCGACCGGGCGCGGTTTCGGTCGAGGGCGTCAAGCGCCGCTGTCGTGCCGGCATGGGTCGGTGCCAGAGCGGGTTTTGCCAGAGCCGTGTGGTGGCGATCCTGGCGCGAGAGCTGGGCTGCGACCCCAGCGAGGTGTTGTTGGAGGACGCAGGTTCTTGGCTGGTTGAGGGACCGCTGAAGGGGGTGCGCTAGGATGGCGGAATTCAAATCGAGCGCTACAGACAGCGGTGCCGTTGAGTCAGTACCGACGCAAGCGTTCGACGTGGTCGTTATCGGCGGCGGACCTGCCGGCATGGCGGCCGCGCTTTCCGCGAATAAGGCCGGCGCGCGCGTGGCCATCGTGGAGCGCGAACAGAACCTGGGCGGCATCCTCCGCCAGTGTATTCACCCCGGTTTTGGCCTTTCGCACTTTAAGCAGGAGCTCACCGGTCCCGAGTACGCGCAGCGCTTTATCGATCAGGTGCGCGAGACCGACATTACGCTGTTCCTGGACAGTATGGTGATTGGGATTGATTCGGGCAAACCTGCGAAAGACACCACGGTCCACACCGTCACGCTCATGAGCCCCGCCGGCATGCTGCAGCTCACCGGACGCACGGTCGTCCTTGCCATGGGGTGCCGCGAGCGCACCCGCAGCGAGATCAAGATCCCCGGCAGCCGTCCCGCCGGCATGTTTACGGCCGGCCTAGCACAGCGATACATCAATATCGAAAACCTCAAACCCGGCTCGCGCGCCGTCATTTTGGGCTCGGGCGATATCGGGCTGATCATGGCACGTCGCTGCACGCTCGAGGGGATTTCGGTCGAAGGCGTGTACGAGCTCATGCCGTACGCCAACGGTCTGCGCCGCAATGTAAAAAACTGCCTGGACGACTTTGGAATTCCGCTGCATCTGTCCACCACAGTCACGCGCGTGATCGGGCACGACCGCGTGGAAGCCGTCGAGGTGAGCCAAGTCGACGAGCGCCTGGCGCCCATTTCGGGGACCGAGCGCATTGTTCCGTGCGACACGCTGCTGCTTTCGGTAGGCCTGATTCCCGAGAATGAGCTTTCGGTTGCCGCGGGCGTAGAGCTTGACCCGCGCACGCGCGGCGCCGTGGTGGACCAGAGTCTGCAGACGGGTGTGCCGGGTATCTTTGCCTGCGGCAACGTGCTGCACGTGCACGACCTGGCCGACAACGTGACGACCGAGTCCGAGAGGGCTGGCGCAGCTGCGGCGGCGTACGCACTGGTCTGTGGTGCTGTGGCCGATGCGGACGCTGCGGGCCCAGGCTGCCAGCTCACGGTCTCCCCCGTCGGCATTGCGGGCTACGCGCTGCCGGGACGCATTACGGCTGTGGCACTCACCAAACTCAACTTCCGCGTATGCCGACCGGTCAACGCCGCCTGCGTACGAATCCTAGCCGACGGCAAGGAGCTGTTCGCCGGCAAGGTCCGAGCGTTTAAGCCGAGCGTTATGGAAAGCTTCCCGCTGCCGGCAAAGGTGATTCAGCGCACACTCGACCTGGGTGCCAGCGAGATTGTCCTATCCGTCGACCCCGTCGAGGAGGCATAAACTATGAGCGATAACGTGATCGAAACGCTCAAGTTCAACTGCACCATCTGCCCATCCGAGTGCCTCCTGACCGTGGAGGTGGAGCGTGACGCAGACGGCGCCGTGGCAGAGGTGCGCTCCGTGACCGGCAACAGATGCCCGCGCGGTGATAAGTTCGCACATCAGGAGCTCACCTGCCCCATGCGCGTGCTCACCACAACCGTGGCCGTATCTGGCGGCGACGAGGCGCTGCTACCCGTGCGCACGGCCGAAGCCATCCCGCTAGAACTCCACGCCCAAGCCATGGCCCTCATCCGAGGCCTGGTCGTCAACGCCCCCATCCGCATGGGCGACGTCGTCCTCCCCGACCTCCTCAACACCAACATCAACCTAATCGCCAGCATGGACATCGACCGAGCCCAAGTAGCTAATTGGGGACGGGCTCTTTTAGCTACCCCGCCATCCACCCCGCCCCTCCTCAATTGCGGTGAAATAGTTCCTGATTTCCGCCAAAACCCCGGCATCCAGGAACTATTCCACCGCAACTATCCTTGGAATCGGTATTTAGCCTGTGTCTACTTTAGTGTCATTTCAAAACTATGCCGGATTACGGGGCCGATTCGTAGACCCCCATCCATACCGGCAATTTTCGATTTTTGATAAGCCGTCTACCTGCGGTTTTAAATTCGCAATTATTTCCATGGTCAAGCAATACAGGTCCAGCCCCGTAATCCGCCATACTTTTGAAACCAGCCCATTTGGGACTGGCCTCTTATGGCTACTTTTACCTATTAGCCCGCAAGTTTGACGCAGCTAAAATAGCCCCGTCCCAAATTGACTACCCTGGCATTGGGGATACCATGGTGGCAGCCTAGCGAAAGGATGTTTCATGGCACATGTCGATGAACAGCGTGTGGCGCGCGTGCTCGATGCGCTCGAGGCTCAGCACCCCGGCGCACAGCTGCTCGTAAACGATCCGTGGTCGATCTATTACCTGACCGGCTTTTATGCCGATATGTTCGAGCGTTTTTGCGGTGTGCTGCTCGCGAGCGATGACGAGCCCGTAATCTTGGTCAACGCCCTGCATCAGCTGCCCGAGTACGACAATGCCCGCGTTACCTACCACACCGATACCGATGTCGTGGCCGATGCCATCGCGCGCGAGATCGATCCGACCAAGCCGCTTGGCATCGATACCGTCATGCGCTCCGGCTTTTTGATGCCCCTTCTGGAGCGCCACGCCGCAAGCGAGTTTTTCCTGGGCGACTTTGCCGTCACCGCCGCGCGCACCTACAAGGATGCCGCCGAGCAGGAACTCATGCGTGCATCTTCGGCCGCCAACGACGCCGTGATGGCCGACGCGATCAAACTCGTCCACGAGGGCGTAACGGAGCGCGAAATTGCCGACCAGATGCTCGGCCTGTATCGAAAGCACGGCTGCGAGGGCTTTAGCTTTCCGCCGATCGTGAGCTTTGGCGCCAACGCCGGCGACCCGCATCACGAGCCCGACGACACCGTGCTCAAGCGTGGCGACGTGGTGCTGTTCGACATTGGTGGACGTCGCCGCAACTATTGCTCGGACATGACGCGCACGTTCTTTTGGGGCGAGCCGGACGAGGAGACGGCACGCATCTACGACATCGTGCGCCGTGCCAACGAGGCCGCCGAAGCGCTTATCGCGCCGGGCGTTCGTATGTGCGACCTGGACCGCGCCGCGCGCGACGTGATTGAGGATGCGGGCTATGGGCAGTACTTTACGCATCGCCTGGGTCACTCGATCGGCCTGCAGGATCACGAGCCGGGCGACGTCTCGCTCGTCAACGAGCAGGTTGTCGAGCCGGGCATGACCTTCTCCATCGAGCCGGGCATCTACCTCCCCGGTCACACCGGCGTCCGCATCGAGGACTTGGCCTTGGTGACCGAGTCCGGCGTCGAGATTCTCAACGCCTACCCCCACGATCCAGTCCGCCTAGACTAGGCAATGCGGCAAAGGGACAGCCCCTTTGCCGCATCACATGAATATCGCCACAAAAACGGCCTATCTACTACGTTTAACCCGCATGGGTCGACCATAACCGACTTTTCGCAAAATCCGCAAGCCGTCTACCTGCACTGATAATTGTTCTCGGGGGAAGCGGGCACTGCGGGGCGCGGCAACGGCGCGCGATTTCCGCGTCGC
>NZ_JAQLFL010000022.1 GCF_028206995.1 Collinsella aerofaciens
GCTTGCCCGTATCGTAGGCAATGCGCCGAATGCTCGCCATCGAAATTTATCGGTGGCCCACTTCAGACTGTAATGGGCGGACACCAGCTACGGTGCCCGCCCCCCTGAATTTGATATGCGCGGTCCACTAACCCGTCAGGCAATTTCAATCACTTCATCGCATGCCGAAATAAGCACAGGGTCGTGCGTAGCGATGACCGTGATATGTCGCCCCTTTCTTTCCTTAAGGATTTCGATAAACGCCTGCTTGCTTTGGCTGTCAAGTGCAGATGTCGGCTCATCAAACATCATCACGTCCGGGTTTTTCAGCAGCTGGCGAATAATCGCTATTTTCTGTTTTTCCCCTCCTGAAATATTGTTCTGCCTATCGTCCAGCTCGACATCAAGTCCACCACTTGAATCGACCATCTTTTTAAGCCCCATTCTCTCAATGAGGCTCTCAAGGTCACGCTCTTCAGCGCTTCTGCAGCAAAGAGTTAAATTGTCCCGTATCGACCCTTCGGTCAGGGGCGGCTCCTGCTCCGTAATCCCGATATTGCGCTTTCGCAGCGCATAACGGTCCAGAGAGCTCAGGGGCTTGCTGTTAATCCAAATATCACCCTTGCAGTTTTCTGGATCGCAACCGCTTATCACATCCAGCAGCGTGCTCTTACCGGAACCGTTCGACCCAACGATTGCGTATACCTTTCCTTTTTCTAAAGAAGCCCGAATGTCTCCGAACGCGGTCTTTACAGACCCCGGATAGCTATATGCCAGCTCGGAACAGTTCACCTCGTAAACATCATCGAGGATAATGTCCCCGTTTGAGTCCTCGGGCATGTCCAGCAAGCGCCGCAAACGCTCGTAGGATACCTTTGACGTTTGATAGTCCTTGCCCAGCGCAAGGAAGAATTCAATAGCCGAAGAATAATAGGAGTAATAGCTTAGCGCCGTCATAAGATAGCCGGGCAGCAAATTGCCGTCGAGAACTTCCTTTGCGCCCAGGATCAAGATTCCACCCTGTGCCAAAGATGTGACGGCAGTGTTGGCAAACGTAAAGGTCGCATTAATTTGCTGGTTCTGATAAACGAAACGATATAGCTCTGCAAAAGAGTGCTCAAGCCTTTGCTTGAAAACCTCGAATAGAACATGTCTGCGGATAAATTGTGCGTTGCTAAGCTGCTTCTCCAGATCGGAAAAGAATCGAGCCTCCTGCTCTTGAGCCTCGAAACTTCTTGCGAACAAACACTTTTTGAAAAGCGAATAGACCGCGCCACCTATTATGCCCAGAGCCATACACAGCATTGCCAGGTGACCGTTTATGGTCGCCAGGACAACAAACACCACAAGCAACGTCACTATATTGCTCACGCTTTGGACACTTGCGTTTATAACAAATATCACCAAATCGTTAGCGTCATGATTAATCTGTTGGTTGTAATATGAGGCATCAAAATTAGAAAAGAAGGCCCGTGGTAGCCTTTGAACGTGACTTATCACCTCTTCATTCAATGCAAATCCCACATGTGTTTGCAGATCGACATAGACCAGCTCACTGACGCAATTCAAACCGGCTCGCACAATACCCAGCGCTGCTATCTCAGCGCCGATGGCGATTGCGCTTTCCCCATCTCGCGCGACACCGACAAAGTTGTTGACCAGTTGCCCCGTCAGAAAAGGAATTGCGAGACCAACCACAAGCGAGAGCAGGCACATTAGAAGATAGGTTATATACTTTGGATTCTTGATTATTGTTCTTGCGCAGAGATTAAACATGAGCTGAATCCAGTTCCGAAAGCAATCGCTGAGCTTTCTCGGTCAAAATCATTCGTTGGCGCACCTGATACCTTTGAGATACGCACTGTTTTGACCCTCCATGAAGAGCGTGATTAGGGCAACCTCCCATGCATGAGGGATAGGCAAAACACTCTTCACACTCATGATCGCTCGGCTCATAGTTTAGCCATTGGACAAGCTGAGCATTCATCCTCGGCCCTTCGGCAAGTGTGCCGACGGAGCGTTCACGCATCCCGATTTCATCCCAACATTTATAAAGGTAGCCCTCCGGATCCACTACAAATGACCCTGCACAAACAGCGCCACATATAGCCGGATTAAAGCGCACCGTCAGGTCAACGTAGAACCCCCTATCAACGGCATGGCTATAAAAGTCCAGCTCTTCCTGAGAAAATGCCTCCATCGAAAAACAACTACTGTCGCTTGGGCACGTATCATTGATATTGTCGACAGGCGCTAGGTAGAATCCCACCTTGTTTTTAAGGCCCTTTTCCTCGAGCGCATCCAGCAAATCGCCGGCACCGACAATGTTATGGGCATCGACATTGCACCTGATAGAAATATCTAACAGATGGGTGACTTTAGAAACGTTGTCTAGAATCGCATCGTATGTCGGCTGTCCGTTCCGCAAGATTCGCCGGGAATCATGATCTTGTCGAGAACCGTCCAAAGTCACCTGAGCCATCTTGACGTCACAAGCCGCGAGAGCCGCAGCCACTTCTGGCGTCAGAAGATACCCATTTGTGACAATGGATGCTGCATAGGAACACTCCGGATTAAGGACCCCCTTTATACGCTCTGTGAGTCGCTGAATTCTATCGACTTGTAGCAGCGGCTCTCCACCATACCAACTGATGTCAAACTCGCTCAGCCCCCGTGAACGATCTTTCACGAATGAAACAAGTCAGTCTTCGACCTCCAGAGTCATTGTCGTTTTGCGTTGCCCCTTTTCATAACAGTATGGGCAACAGAAGTTGCACTCCAATGTCGGGGCTATCGTCATGCCGAGAGAGCGATCAGAAAACCGAACAAGACGGCCTATCGCCTTCATTTCCTCCTTTTCGTCACGATCATCTTCTAACAGCATCCCTCCTTGAAGCAACGCTTCGCACAATTCATCTGGCTCCCATTCGCTTCCCGATACCATGCGGCACATTCTTTCTGCATGCTGCTTATCTAACGAAAGGATCGCACCGGTCTTCGCATTCATCACCAGCGTCCTTTCGCCACGGTTTTCAATCAGGTTGTATTGAGACGGTCTCATATGTTTATCCCTCACAAGCAATCAAAGAAATCTCGACCGCAATCGGTCGACGGTAAAGCAAATGGCAAAAACGCTTGCTACGTTTATTAGGCAGTCAATTAGAATCGAAATGCATTGACTATTCCCCAACGGGGTCACGCCACAAATCCACATGAGCATCGAGGCTGGAAGCGGAAGCATGGAATTGGCCCCGATCTGTATGTAGATCGCTACAACGTTGACAAGCAACAGCATGCCAATCGGACCGAAGCCGGACCCAAAATAGGAAACAGCGATCACGCAAGAGACCACGTATGCAAGGCAGGCAGCGGCAGCAAGAACAAGTCGATAGCAAAATACATGCATGTTGAAATACTGCTGAGCATCCAGAACGATTACGCAGTTAAGACAGTACAAAACGACACTCGACAGGATAAACGCGTCCAAAAGGGCAAAAGAAGACAGCACCACTCGAGCAACGATAGCGCACACACGCTTCCCTCCCCGAGCCTCCGACAACCCCCACGGTTCCTCAATAAAGCCCGAACTGACAAAGCGCGGCACAATGCAAGCTGCGATGAACGGAAAGAACAATGCATGAGCCAACGGGGCTACGTTGAAAAGCAGACCGCGAAAAACCCCTGCATTACCAAATAGAAGGACATCCTCTGCCGATAGCCGAAGCGTCGGGTCTGGGAAAAAGCCCAAGAAACTGTTCTCACGGAGGCTACAGAACCACATCGGGAAAGAATTAAGCTGCAATACCACCATGCACGCATAAATTACCAGGATTAAGGCGTACGCCCATTTGCTCGCATGCTTCCATTCTGACTGGAGAAGTCTTTTAATCTGACGAGCCATTGAACACACCCCCAGCGCGAAAGCTCACGAGAGCGTAAATCAATACCGATAGACAGCTGGCTGCCACGCCATATCCCAGAAGCGTCAGCTGCCCCATATCGCTATACCCAAGAGCACTTCCGACTCCAAGATACGGCCCCGGAAGAAGGAAAATCCATCGCAAGGACGGTATGGGCGCCTGAAGGTAAGTTCCGTAGAGCGTCAAGCTCATGACAAATCCGATTATTATCACAGCCCCGCTAAATACAGCGCTGCTTGTAATCCGATAGATGGTTACCGTCTCCAACGCAACCGATATCACCAATACGGCGTTGATTATCATTGCGGGCAAAAATGCAGCCAGCATGCTATGCGCATAGTTTTGCCCTCCACGTGTTATCGCTATTGCAAAAAGAAGAAGGCAAAGCGCACTATATGCTGCGCCAATTATTAAAGCAGACGAAAGCACATGTGCTAGGACCCCATTAAAGCGGGTAAGACCTCTTGCTGAAGAAATTCGGTGTCCCTCTTCATAGCCGCGCTCCTGTAAAATCGCCAAGCAAACGATGAGCTGAACGAACAGAGACGTGCCGGCAAAAGCACTGCGCACAAGGAACTCATCGGGTGCAGAAGGATCGATTACATTCCAGCAGAAACCAATATCCTCCCCAAAAACGCTATTGCCAAAGGCGAGCAACGTTGTTCCGTTTTTTAGAAAGACACCGAAGAGAAGGCCGAACGCCAGAATAAGCGCAAGACCAAACTTCGCCGGAAACATCCTGTGCAAACGCATCATATCTGCCTTTATGGGATGGATCGCCCGCTTCATAGCGAGACCGCCTTCATCAAGCGCCTGTAATACTCTTTTAGGGACGACGCCTCATCCCTTATGACGTCCATCGATTCCTTTTTCAGCAGTTCGCCGTCATGAATAAACACGCAACTTGTTGCAACTGATGCCAACTCATCCAAATCATGGCTAGAGATGAGCATGGTCTTACCCTGTTCTCGATTCAATCGACCGATAAGGGCCCATATACTCTCGATGCCCAGCGGGTCCAAACCGTTTGCTGGCTCATCAAAAATAAGCAGGTCAGTGTCACCCAACAAAGCCGTAGCTATATCCAGCCGCCGTTTCATTCCCAGAGAAAAACTGCTTACGCTCTTTTTCTCTTCGACGTCCAGTCCAACTAGACTCAAAACGCGAGGAACCTCACGTTTCTCATCAAGCCCCCATTCCGCACATCGGATCCGAAGATTCTCAACCGCACTGAGGGACTGGTATGCTCCGCTGGAATCTGGCACATAGCCGACACGCGTCCGCATCAGGCTAAGCTCTCTCTTTGATTTGCCTCCAAAGAGCTCCACGCTCCCCGACGATGGCTCGCAGAGGCCCAATACGATTTTAATAAGCGTGCTTTTGCCCGCACCGTTTGCACCGACAAGGGCACAGAGCTCAGACTGATGCACCTCGAAGGAAACGTCATGCAAAACGCGCCGTTTCCCGTAGCGCTTTGACACCTTTGATAGCTTTATCGCTGATGCACTCATTGGCCTCCCGTTCTGCTTGATAGCAAAACCGCTGCTGCCAGACTGTCGCCTGGCAGCAGCCGCAACTGCTAGAGATTAACTAAACAGAAGTTTTTGCTGCAGTTATTGACGCAAGTGCGTGCTCCACAGAATGTCTTGCAGTAACCGTTGCACCCACCACCGGGGTCCACATAACTCGGTTTGACAATCCAGCTCATATCGTTCCTCCTTTCTATTATCGCTTTTACTTTGTGTTATTGTTTATCGATAACTTATATTTGTCAAGATAATCTAAAGAGATGGGGCCCGCGCTAGACACGGGCCCCATCACACCAATATCTCGTTTTAGCTGCTCGCTATATGCTACTCGTCGCTCAAATCTACAGCAAAGACTGATGTTGGAAGCGACGCCTCATTGCCTCCACCATTCCGCATCTGCCTCACGACATTTTTTGCACGCTCAACAATAAGCTCCTCAAGCTCTTTCTCACTCACCCGCCGAATAATATCTCCCGGTTGACAGTCAAGTTCATCGCAAATATCGAGAAGCGTCTTAAGGCGAATAGCTTTAATTTTTCCGTTTCTTAGCTTAGAAATATTAGCCGGAGTATGCCCCGTGGCACGAATCAGATCAGCACTGGTCTTTCCGGTCTTAAGTAGCTGCGTCTCAAGCTCGATGATGAGATAGCTCATGCTTCCTCCTACACAAGCTCGTCAGACTGCTCTTGGAGCAGCGAGGCATAACTCCAGATCACCGAGATACACAGACAGACAGCCGCGCCGATAAGCGACCCCGCATCAAAGGCAACGCCTTGGCAAATCTCAATAACGAAGGAATGAGGCACGACGTAAAGCTCCAGCCCACCAATGGTAAGATTGACCGATCCGTAGGCACCAATAAGCGAAACCGCGGCGTTAACAGCAAAGGCAAGCGCAAGAACACGGATAAGCCGCACATGCGTCTTGGTAAAGGGCGAGACGCCTCGCGAGATGTTACGGCTGATCCCACACAGAACGACAAGCGAAATACCCACGACGAGTGCCAGGCACAGTCCGCTTGGGATAACGATGCACCCGCCATCGAGAAGCGTCACGACGCCGAAAGAATCGACAGAGGCAACGTTTGCAACCGCATACCAGATCACGTAAACAACCAACGCGGCAAAAGCGACGAGCATCCCTGCAAAAACGGCTGCCATGCAAAAGCCAAGCTTCCTGATATTTTCGCCCGCTTTGGCCATACGCTGAACGCTGTTAGACATACACTCACCCTCATCGACTCTATCGTTATTCGAACAGTTTATCGAACAACGATATTGATTGCATGCGGAAAGCCCCGCCAGTGCGCATAGGCCATTTAGTAACCCGGAGGAGTGAGCGTGGATTTTTGGACATATATCGAACGAGAGTGGATAATCTCCCACTTTGAGGCCGCCACCGGGCCTAAAACGGGAGATTATCCACTCTCATAGTCATCAAGGCCCGCAAGCTCTTATTCAGCCGCCTCGCGCAGAGCCGACATCGTTGCCGCATATTGCTGCTGCAACGCATGCATTCCCTCGCGAGCGCCGTCAACGGCATCGGCGCCGCGCAGTGCTTCGGTCACCACGACCGCCGGCTCGTACAGATTATCGAATCCCAGGTTCTGGCTCACGCCCTTGAGCGTGTGCGCTGCCATAAACGCACCTTCGGCGTCTCCTGCCGCCATGGCGGCCTCCAGCTTGTCCATGCTCTCGTCATCCAAAAACTTGAGGGCAAAGCGGGCAAGCATTTCCTCGCCCATCAGCCGAGCGCACGCGTCATCATAATTAGCGCCGATCTTCTCATACGCCTCACGCATGGAAATCATGGATTAAAACTCCTTAGGTCAAACTAAATCGTGGGAAACGCGACAACGTCGGCGGGGCGTGCCAACGTCTCGGCAATACGGTCTTGCACCTCGAGCAGACAGTCGAGCAACAGCGGGTTAAAGGTGCCGCACTTACCGTCCAGGATCATCTGGATCGCCTCCTTGTGCGGAATAGCGTCCTTGTACACACGCACGCTCGTCAGAGCATCGTACACGTCGGCCACCGAGACCACCTGCGCGGCAATGGGAATATCGTCGCCCTTAAGGCCATCGGGATAGCCCTTGCCGTCCCAGCGCTCGTGGTGCCAACGCGCAATTTGGTACGCATATTCCATAAGCGCATTGCCGACGTGATGGCAACCCAGCTCAAGCAACATGTCGGCGCCGATCGTGGTATGCGTCTTCATAATCTCGAACTCCTCGGACGTAAGGCGTCCGGGTTTGTTGAGAATCGCATCGTCAATCGCCATCTTGCCGATATCGTGCAGCGCCGAAGCCAGGGCAATCGTGGAGCGTTCCTCGTTGTCGAGGGAAATGGTGTCGCTACGCTGGACTAGACAGCCAAGCAGCAGCTCGGTCAGCTTTTCGATATTCGTAACGTGCCTGCCACTCTCGCCATTGCGAAGTTCCATGACACCGGCCATGATGTCAATGAGCATGCGACTGTTCTTGACGCGCTCGTTGTACTGCTGGGACAGCAGGCTCGTCAGGCGGCGCTGCTTGGCGTATAGGCGGATGGTGTTGCTTACACGGCGGCGCACGACACGGGAGTCAAACGGGCGGCTGATATAGTCCGAGGCGCCCAGCTCGTACGCGCGCAGAACCACATCGTCGGAATCTTCGCTCGAGATCATGATGACAGGCAGATTGTCAACAACCGATCGGCGCGACAGATCGGCCAGCACCTCAAAGCCGCTCACGCCCGGCATGACAATGTCCAGCAGCACGAGTGACAACTCATCGCCATAGCGGTCGACCATATCGAGCGCCGTACGACCGTTGTCGGCCTCGAGGATGCAATACTCGTCCTTGAGCATCTCGTTGAGAATGGCTCGGTTCATCTCGGAGTCATCGACGATAAGCACCAAAGGCTTTTCGCTTTGGAAGGCCTCGATGAAATCGCCATCGGTCACGACCGTACCGGCTTTTGCCTTAGTACGGCTCAGTAACTGGACAGCGCGGCCAACGCCCTCATCAACCGTCTCGCCATGAATGCGAACGCCACCAACACATGCCGTCAAGCTCACGTGCTCATGGCCCGGAATAAACGCGGAACGAACGGCATCGGATACCTGACGCAGGCGACGGGCGAAGTCATCGGAGGGAATATCGGGCATGACGGCCACAAACTTGTCGCAGCCATAGCGCACAAGTTCGTCAGTCGAACGAATACCGCTGCGTATGGCTGTCGCCACGGCACCGAGCGCAAGGTCGCCGGCATGACGGCCACACGTATCGTTGAAGACCCTAAAATCGTCAAGGTCGATCACCGCAACGCCGGCCTTCATGCGGGCGCTACGGAGCTTTTCCTCGTAATATCGGCGATTGCGCACACTCGTCAGCACGTCGGTGTAGACAAGGTCCTCTTCTGCAGCCTCTTGTTCATCGATCGGACGCACCATCAGCAAGACACGAGGCTCACCCTCGACCTTTAGAGGGCGTAGGCGAGCGCGGTACTCAACACCATCGTTGAGCAGTTGCTCCGACACCTCATCGGAGTCTGCCAAAGCCTCAAGACTCAACTGACGCAGACAAGGGCAGCGATCGCCGGCGAGCAGGCAGTTAGGCTCGCTCTTAATCTGATCGGCCGACAGCAAACGCACCACGGGGTAGGTCTTCGCGACGCGGGCGACCTCAGCGGCAGCCTCCTCGTCGGTTAGATTGACCTCGTGATTATTGAGCATATGGGGCCCTTTCGATAGTTTCGCATGGTAGCGGTGGGTTCCAAATGCTACAAGGGTAACACCTTGCCGATGCAGGTAAGCACATGAATGCTGTTACATTTTTATGACCTGGCAAACGGTGGTAATGGAACCGCGGGCGCGTGGTTATTGGCGCATTCGTTAACAATGACGAAACGCCAACAGTCCCCCTCCCCGCAGGTCATCGAGCGTGCTAACGCTCCAAGACATCGTGAACGGCGTTTGCCGCCGTAACGGGGCGATCGCGCAAACCGTTATGCGCGCCCGGGATCGTCACAAGGGGGCAATCGAGATATTCGGCAGCCGCTCGCGTACCAGCCTCGCGGGGTGTACCGACCGAAAGCTCGCCCAAAAACACAGCCGACACCGCCTTTGATTCGCGGGCGCGCTCCCAGTCGGGAGCATATGTCATATTTGTTCCGTATTCATTGGCCATAAAGCAACGACCATTGCGCAGGGCATGCTTGGCTTCCGCTTCGGTCGTCCCAGGAGCCTCGGGGTCCAAGTCGCCGAGAGCTCCCAAGAAAAGCCGAAGCGCCCTTGAAACCTTTCCAGCCGCAATCATATCGAGCAAAATCGGAGCTGCGCCCATGCCGACGCCTTCGGCCGACACAGCCGGCTCATGCAGAATCGCACGGGCGACGAGATGGGGTTCGGTGCGAAGAAGCTCCAGCGCCACCAACGTACCGGCGCTGTGCGCAAGCACATTTGTCGGAGCGCCAACGTGTTCGATCACGGCCTGCAGGTCGGCGGCCTGAGCGGCAAGATCATAGCTGCCGTCTGCCGCTTCGCTGCTGCCGCCACAGCCGCGGCGGTCGTAGGCAATTACGCGGTAGTTGTGACTGAGCTCACATGCGATGCCGTCGAAAAATGTGCCGTCGACACAAGCGCCGTGCACGCACACCAAGGCAGGAGTATCAGGCGACACATCCGGGCCGGCATATTCGCGACAGGCAATCGTGGTGCCCGCATTCTCGACCGTAAAATCCATGTTGTGCCCCCATCATCAACGCCCATCCAGCTGCGCGTCAGTACGGCTGGATAGACCCGCATTTCTTTACGCCTTGTTAACAGATTAACTTTACCCGACCCGAGGCTTTTCATGACACGGCATAATGAGCGACGTGAAAAAACGAAACTTGTAAAGCAAGAGCCTGCACCCTGCTTTGGAGCCGATGCTATGCTTAGGCACAATTGTCTTGAGGAGCATATGCCTATGTCTACGTTTTTGAATGCCAGCCCCATCTTTGGGCCCGTTCGCAGCCGTCGCCTTGGTCTCTCGCTCGGCGTCAACATGATGCCGGCCAGCGGCAAAATCTGCACGTTCGACTGCATTTACTGCGAAAACGGCCTCAACGCCGAGCGCCCCTGTCACGAGCCGTACAACACAGCTGCCGTGGTACTCGACGCGCTCGAGGCAAAGCTGCGCGAGATGGCAACCGAGGGCGAGCTCCCCGATGTGATCACCTTCGCAGGCAACGGCGAGCCCACCGCCGCACCGGAGTTTCCGCAGGCCATCGCCGGCGCTGTCGCGCTGCGCGACGAGCTTGCCCCAAACACCAAGATTGCCGTGCTTTCCAACGGCACGCGCGCCGACCGCCCCGAGGTGCACGACGCGCTCATGATGGTCGACGACAACATTCTTAAGCTCGATACCGTCGACCCGGCATTTATCCAGCTGCTCGACCAGCCCGTTGGCCCCTACGACGTCGAGCACCAGATCGAGACGTTCGCAAGCTTTGACGGTCACGTTATTATCCAGACGATCTTTTTGAACGGCGAGTATCAGGGCAAGCTCATCGACAACACCGGCGAGGAGTACGTCGCCCCCTGGCTCGCGGCGCTTGAGCGCATTCGCCCACAAGAAGCGACCATCTACACGGTGGCGCGCGAGACACCAGTCGCCGGCCTTGCCAAAGCAGCGCCCGAGGTGCTCGACGCCATCGCCGCGCGCGTCCAAGCCCTCGGCATCCCCTGCCAGGTGAGCTACTAGCAAAACCACGCAGCAGCTAGTGCCCGCCATCCCGCCCCATCAGTTGCGGTGATATAGTTCCTATTTGTGCTGTTAAAACGCTTAAATAGGAACTATATCACCGCAACTTTTATGGACGCGTGGGTGGGCTATACTAGCTGCGAATGAAAGGAAGTTAGCCATGTTTGACAACGGACCCGTGCCCGGCCGCAATGACGCTTGCTGGTGCGGCAGCGGCAAAAAATATAAGAAATGTCACAGCGCCTTCGACGAGCGCCTCGAGCGCCTGTGGGAGGAAGGCTGGGAGGTTCTGCCCCGTACGCTCTACAAGACACCCGTCGATATCGAGGGCATCAAGCGCTCGGCCGCTATCAACGTGGGCGTGCTCGACTACGTAGGCGAGCACATCGCCGCAGGCATGACCACCAATCAGATCGACCAGATGATCTACGACTACACCGTCGAGCACGGTGGTACGCCGGCCGACCTCAACTACGAGGGCTACCCCAAGAGCGTGTGCACCTCGATCAACGACGTGGTCTGCCACGGTATCCCCTGCGATGCGGATGTGCTGCACGAGGGCGACATCATCAATGTGGACTGTTCCACAATCCTAGACGGCTACTTTAGCGACTCGAGCCGCATGTTCTGCATCGGTGAGGTCTCTGCCGAGCGCCAGCGCCTGGTCGACGTCACCCGCGCCAGCGTGGAGGCGGGTCTGGCGGCCGTCAAGCCATGGCTGCCGCTGTCCGTTATGGCCGAGGCCGTGCAAAAGACGGTCGAGGACGCCGGCTTTAGCGTGGTGCGCGAGTACGGCGGACACGGCATCGGTAAGGAGTTCCACGAGGACCCGTTTGTGGGCTTTACCACCGAGGCACCCGATGTGGACACCATCATGGCTCCGGGCATGGTCTTTACCATTGAGCCCATGGTCAACGCCGGAGCGCCCGACATCAAGATTAGCAAGGGTGACGGCTGGTGCGTGCGCACCAAGGACGGCAGCGACTCGGCCCAGTGCGAGGTACAGCTCGTGGTGACCGAGGACGGTTACGAGCTGCTCAGCTGGTAGCTGCGGATGCGCCGGATGCTGACGGGTACGCTCGTCTTGCATCCGGCGTTTTTATTTGAACGTTTTGCCTGATAAAACCTGCCAAAATAAACCTGTCCCTTTTTGGCAGGTCGAGCGGAGAGGACTGCTTGTGAACATCCTGGTTTTGTTGCCCGTCAACGACCGCCATCGCGCAATTCTTGAGTCGAGCGCTCCGGGCGAGGACTTTATCTACACGAGCCCCGACGCCGCCACGCGCGAGCAGGTCGCCGATGCCGACGTGATCCTGGGCAACATCGACCCTGGCATGCTCACGGCATGCGAGCATCTCCAGCTGTTGCAATTGCAGACCGCCGGCTATGACGACTACCTTGCCGCCGGCACCGTGCCAGCCGACGCTAAGCTTTCCTGCTCGGTGGGCGCCTACGGCCAGGCTGTGAGCGAGCACATGTTTGCCATGGTGCTGTCTATGATGAAGCGTCTGCCCGGCTATCACGATCTGCAGCGTGAGCATCGCTGGAAGGATTTGGGGCCGGTTACCTCGCTCAAAAACGCCAACGTGCTGGTGCTGGGCGCGGGCGATATCGGCGGCCACTTTGCCACGCTCTGCCGTGGCATGGGTGCGCACGTCCGCGGCATCAAGCGCCATCCGCTCGTCTACCCCATTGTGTTTGAGGACATGGACGGCATGGATGCCCTGTCTGAGCGCTTGGCGGAGGCAGACGTCGTCGCATCTTTTATGCCGAGCACACCCGAGACCCGCGGCCTGGCGAACGCCGAGTTCTTCGCCGCGATGAAACCGGGCGCCTTCTTTGCCAACGGCGGCCGCGGCGACCTTGTGGTCGCCGACGACTTGGTTGCCGCCTTGGAGTCGGGACATCTCGCCGGCGCCGCGGTCGACGTCACCGACCCCGAACCGTTGCCTGAGACAAGCCCACTGTGGGATGCGCCTAATATGCTCATCACGCCACACGTCTCCGGCTGGTTCCACCTGGCAGCCACGCTCAACAATGTGGTCGACATTGCCGCGGAGAATCTGCGTCACCTGCAAGCCGGCGAGACCCTGCGCTGTTGGATTGAACATTAGGGTTCCGCCGTTCTAACGAACGGCGGACCGGTCGACGCTGCGCGCCGCCCAGAGCGACAATTTGTCATTCAAAAGGCGAGGCATGACCAGAAGGTCTATGCCTTGCCTTTTTCATGCCAACTTGTTCGCTCTGGACATCGCTCGCTGACGTTTGCTCAACCTGCGGTGTTATAACAATTCTGTCCAGCTGTTGGCATTGCGGCATTTGCCCAAATAAAACCTGCCAAAGTAAACCTGTCCCTTTTTGGCAGATTTTAGAGTTCCACACTTTCGGCGCCGTTGATGGTTAGGTTGCGCTCGTAGAAGGCGGTGAGAGCGCGGATGGCGTACATCACGTCGCGCACGCCGCCGGTCTCGTAGCTCGAGTGCATGGCAAGCTGCGGCAGGCCCACGTCAACGGCATGCATGCTCGCCTGCATGTTCGACAGGTTGCCCAGGGTCGAACCGCCCGCCATATCGCTCTTGTTGGCGAAGGCCTGCGTGGGCACGTCGGCGTCATCGCAGATGGCTTGGAACACCGCGCGGCTAAAGGCATCGGTGCAGTAGTGCTGGTTGGCGGCTTCCTTGATGACAATACCGCCGTTGAGTACGACCTGGTTGCGAACATCGCACTTCTCGGCGTGGTTGGGGTGCACGGCATGCGCGTTGTCGCAGCTCACGAGCATCGAGGCGGCAAGGGCGCGATGGTACGACTCGTCGTCAAAGCCCAGTGATCCGTTAATGCGGCGCAGCGCGTCGGCCAAGAACGTCGACATGGCTCCTTGCTTGGTCTCGGAGCCAACCTCCTCGTTATCGAAGCAGCAGAAGACCGAAACGTCGCGCGCGTTCTCGGCACCCAAAAATGCCTGCAGCGAGGTGTAGGCGCAGGCCAGGTCGTCGAGCTTGGGCGTCGAGATAAACTCGTCGGCCCAGCCCCAAATGCGCGCATCCTGACGATTGACCAGGAACAGATCGCGGCCCAAAATTTGCTCGGGCTCAACGTCCAGCTCATCGGCAATCAGAGCGTCAAAATCTCCCTGCTTGAGTTCACCGGCGCTGATGAGCGGGCACAGGTCAACGGCTCGGTTGGGAGCAAAGCTCTCGTTAACGCCACGGTTCATATGGATGGCAAGGCTCGGAATAATGGCAACCTCGCGCTCGGTGGCAAGCAGGCGGCTCTCAATACGGTCGCCCTCGCGCACCAGCACGCGGCCCGCGAGCGCCAGTGGACGATCGAACCAGGTGTAGTCGATCATGCCGCCGTAGGCCTCGGTGTTCAGACGCAGCGTCTCGCCTGCGCCGTCGAGCTCGGGCACAGCCTTGACCTTAAACGTCGGCGAATCGCTGTGCGACGCCGTGAGCTGAAAATGATAGTCGCCGGCAACGCCGTCCTCGCCCCACGTAGCAGCCAGGTCCTCGCCCACCTTAAAGGCAACGACGCTCGAGGTGTTGCGCTGCGTGTAATAACGCCCGCCCGGCTCGATGTCCCATGCCGCGTTCTCGGGCAGGTAGGTAAAGCCCGCCTCGTCGAGCTCGGCCATAATGGTCGCCGCCGTATGAAACATGCTGGGGCATGCCTCGATAAAGTCGATAAGGTCGTTGGCGGCCTCGATATCGTCGGCCGTCACGTGCGCGCGCTCGGGCGTTTCCTGATCCGTCATGCTCTCCCCTTTCGCTGGGTTGATGGTCCCCTCCAGCATACCCCGCCACGCCAGCGCCGCACTCTTCATTCCGTGCTTAATTCCGCGCCGCTCACCAACTTGAGCCATCATGCCCGCGTTCCTTTTGCGACAATTGCGCTAACAGGACGAGAGGAGTCGTCATGAAGCCACGTAACATTGCCATCGCCTGCGGTGTCGCGGGAGTCGCCGTCGGCCTTGCCGCTGCCACCGGTATCGTTTATCACAAGCAAATCAAGTCCGCCGCGTCGCTCAAACACTTGACCGGCTACGCGGATGGCTATGACCTGTACGCAATCGACATCGCCTACGACTACGATCTTGATCGCATCATCGCCGCTGGCGTGCGCGACGACCAGGCCTACATCGATGCCGTGGTGGCGCAGGTGCTGCCCGGTGTGCCGGCACATGTCCAGGCGCCCCAGTTTGCCTGCAGCGCTTTTGTCGCCGTAGATGCCGAAGGCCGCGTGCGCACCGGTCGCAATTACGACTTTAAGGACGACACCTCGGCGCTGCTGGTGCGCAATCACCCACGCGGCGGCTATGCTTCCATCGGGTTTGCCGCCCTCAATAACCTGGGCGCCAACACTCCGCTTGACTCCATCACCGGACGCGCCGCGGCGTTGATGGGCCCGTTTGCCCAGCTCGACGGTGTTAATGAATGCGGCGTGTCCATTGCCGTACTCACCCTGGATTCCAAGCCCTGTGACCAGGACACGCAACGCCCCGCCATCAATACCTCGCTCGCCATCCGCCTGGTGCTCGACCGTGCCGCCACCACGCAAGAAGCTGTCGACCTGCTTTCCGCCTACGACATGCACGCTATGGCAGGACGCGATTACCACTTCTTTATCAACGACGCCGCCGGTGACGCGCGCGTAGTAGAGTGGGATCCGCGCGATCCGGACCGCGCTTTCAAAGCGACTCCTGTACGCCAGGTTACGAACTTCTATGCCTGCTATGGCGACGAAGTGCTGCCCAACCAAAAGAATGGCGAGCTGGGCCATGGTAAAGAGCGCGCCGTCGCAATCGCCGATGTCCTTGACGCCCATGTCGGTGCCCAGAACGAGGCAGTCGCTTGGAAGGCCCTACGCGCTGCGGCGCAAGAGCCCAATCCGGAAGACATCACCAGCAACACGCAGTGGTCGGTCGTCTTTGACAACACCGAGCCCGCTGCCGCCATCACGCTGCGCCGCCACTGGGGCGACATCGATGCCTTCGCGCTGTAAGGAGCTGGCACCGTCGTCCTTACGCTGGCCTGACGTTGCTTACATTTCCATACATTTGAGCTAACACGTTTTACCCCCGTATCAACAGTGTGCGGGGGTAAACTTATGCGCATGTTATAACTTGCCCGGAAGGATTCACCATGCTTAGAATCGGTCTTCTTACTAGTGGCGGCGACTGCCAGGCGCTCAACGCCACCATGCGCGGCATTGTCAAAACGCTTATGACCAATAGCGAAGAGCCTATCGAGATTTATGGCTTTGAGGACGGCTATCAGGGCCTTATCTACAGCAGGTTCCGCGTCATGTCGCCCGCCGATTTTAGCGGCATCCTCACCCGCGGCGGCACCATCCTGGGCACGAGCCGCACGCCGTTCAAGCGTCTGGATATTCCCGAGGCCGATGGCGTCGAGAAGGTACCCGCAATGGTCCACACCTATCATAAGCTGCAGCTCGACTGCCTGTTTATGCTGGGCGGCAACGGCTCCACCAAGACCGCCAACCGCCTGCGCGAAGAGGGCCTCAACGTTATCGCCCTGCCCAAGACCATCGATAACGACACCTGGGGCACCGAGCTGACGTTTGGCTTTACGAGCGCCATCGACGTCGCCACCAAGTGCATCGACGACATCCACACCACCGCTTCGAGCCATGGGCGCGTGTTCGTTATCGAGATCATGGGCCACAAGGTTGGCTGGATTCCACTGTACGCCGGCGTCGCGGGCGGCGCGGATGTCATCCTGATTCCCGAGATCCCCTACGACATGGATAACGTCATCAAGACCATCGAGCATCGCATGGAGACCGGCAGCCGCTTTACCATCGTGGCCGTCGCCGAGGGCGCTATCTCCAAGGAGGACGCGGCGCTGTCCAAGAAGGAGTACAAGAAGAAACTCGCCGAGCGCACGAGCCCGTCAATCGTGTACGACATCGCCAAGGAGATCGAGGCCAAGACCGGTCGCGAGACCCGCGTCGCCATCCCCGGTCACACGCAGCGCGGAGGCCAGCCCGACGCCCAGGACCGCATCTTTGCGACCCAGTGCGGCGTCGAGGCAGCGCTCGGCTGCCTGCGTGGCGAGTTTGGCTACATGATTGCCTTGCGTGACGGCAAGATGTGCCACATGCCGCTCGAGGAGGTCGCCGGCAAGCTCAAGTTTGTCGACCCCCAGAGCGATCTGGTGCGCGAGGCCAAGGCGTTGGGCATCAGCTTCGGCGACGAATAGCCTCGGCCGAAATCCATCCCATCGGACCCTCCGACCCCGCCCGACGTATTTCGATTTGGCTCCTCCCTTGACTCCGTCAAAGGTCGCCAATCGAAATCGTCGGGCGGGGTCGGAGGGTCCTTCGTTTACATACTCGCCGAGGCAATTCGTCTTCTTGCTGCGGGTGCCTGGTCTGAAATTCAGTTGCGGTGAAATAGTTCCTGCTTAGCCCGCAAATGGCTAAATCTAGAAGCTATTCCACCGCAATTTACTGAGTGGGGGCTCTTGGCTGCTACTTGCACTGACATTTGTCCTGAAATGGCTGGTCGTTAGGGGTTGCTACCGGTAGTTGCGGTAGGGTTGGAGCAGATTCTAACTAGAAATGGTGGTCGCTACCGGTTGTTCTCGGCATACTCGGCTCATTCGATTCGACCATCAAACGAAAGGAACCACCATGGATCTTGCGATGGCGCAGCGGCTCGTTGATCGCCGCAAGGCCGCCGGGCTTTCTCAGGAGGCGCTTGCCGCACAGCTGGGCGTGAGTCGTCAGGCTGTCAGTAAATGGGAGCGCAGCGAATCCTCGCCCGATACCGATAACCTTATTGCGCTCGCCGCGCTGTATGGCGTGTCGCTGGATGAGTTGTTGTATGGGGAAGCGGCTAGCGATGCCGATAGCTCAGAGGACGGCAGCACCGAAACGGTGGATGAGGCTAAAGAGGCCGAAGATTCTGCCGAGCACGCCGATTGCGGCGACAAACCACTTGTCGATATTTCCCTCGCGCGCGGCATCCACGTCATTGATCCCAATAAAGGCGAGGAAGTCCGTGTTGGCTGGAACGGCATCCATGTGACCAACGAGCGCAAGGGCGAAGAGGTGCATGTGGGGCCAGACGGCGTGCATGTCGATACGCTTGAGGACGATGGACATAGCGTGCATACCAATGACGACGGCACCGTCACCATCGACGGCGAGACGTTTTCCAGCTGGAAGGAAGCACACGACAAGCTCGACCATCATGGCAAGCATTTCCACACCAAGGTCGGACGTACATGGAACAAATTCCCCTTCCCCGCGCTCGTCACCCTCGCCTACCTGGTGCTCGGCATTGCCTACGGCACATGGGCTACGGGACTCTTCCTCGTCTTTTTGATTCCCGTCTATTACGCGCTTGGCGACTTTATCGACCAACGCCACTTATCTAAGCTGATCGATGTCGTCTATTCGGTCAGTGCCGAGGCATGGTTCCTCTACATGTGGCTCTGTCTGGGGCAACCCCATCCCGCCTGGGTAATTCTCATCACCATCCCGGTCGTAAAAGCACTCATGCGTTGGTGCCGTAAACGATGGAAGCATCGCGAACGAGCCTAAACCATCCCAGCCCGACGGCAGCACCCAACTAGTACCCCCCCCCGCCCCTCCCTCCTAAGTTGCGGTGATATAGTTCCGGTTTTAGCCTTGAGTAGTCGAATTTAGGAACTATTCCACCGCAACTTACGAATGATCGGAGCGGCTACAGCACAAGCGTCGGCGTTCGTTTGATGGTCCGCCACGAAAAGGGCCTATCTACTACGTTTAACTCGATGGGGCCAACCATGACCGCCTTTTTCGAAAATCGACAGGCCTTCTACCTGCACTGATAATTGTTCTCGGGGGAAGCGGGCACTGCGGGGCGCGGCAACGGCGCGCGATTTCCGCGTCGC
>NZ_JAQLFL010000023.1 GCF_028206995.1 Collinsella aerofaciens
CGCTTTTCTTCTGGCTCTAGATGTACAATAATTCTATTGATAATATAACGTGCCTATGAGGGCTTCCGGGATGGGTTGGTGAGTGGGTTGTCTCTTGAGTCTGTTCTTCTTGAATACGGGGCTTTTGAGGTGTCGGCCATGGAAGTCTACTCGGATATCTTCCGGCTCGGCGATGGCTTCATCCAGACGGAGGGCGAGCCGGGCGGGCTGTGCAAGGCCAACCCGATAATCCTCGGCTCGTTCGGCGGGCATTACGACAGCGACGGGAAGCTCGTCGGAGACAGGAGACGCCGCCGCATCCTGTTCGAGGACACGTTCGAGGAGACCCTTGCCGAGTTCCGCGATGCGAACTGGGCGATAACGAACGGTCTCACCTACTGGGGCAGGGCGAACACCGCCGATGCGCAGAGCAAGATGTGCGCTATGATTTTCGACCTCGACGGGCAGGATGACGGCACGCTCACGGCGTTCCTGTACAACTGCCGAAGCGACTACCCCGTCTATCCCGAGCCGAACTACATCATCCTGAGCGGCCATAACGTCCATCTGTACTACGTCCTCGAGGAACCCGCCGACCTATACCCGAACACCAAGAGCCTGCTGAAGGACATGAAGTACCACCTGACCGACAGGATGTGGAACAAGCATACGTCGAGGGAATGGGAGCACCCGCAGCACCAGGGCATCAACCAAGGGTTCCGCGTCATCGGCGGCAAGACGAAGGACGGCGGCACGGTCAGGGCGTTCGCGGTCAACACGCACCCCTTCTCGCTCGAAGAGCTGAACGACTTCCTTCCCCCGGAACAACAGGTAGACCTGTCGAAGAAGTGGAGGGAGACAAGGTACACGCTCGAACAGGCCAAGGAGAGATTCCCCGAGTGGTACGAGAAAGTCATCGTCGGCGGCGGACGCGCCGACGGCTCGTGGAATGCCAAGGAAGACCTCTACAACTGGTGGCTGCGCAAGATACGTGCGGGCGCGACGTTCAGCCACAGGTACTTCTGCCTGATGGCTCTGGCGATATACGCCGTGAAGTGCGGCATCACCGACCGTAAGCGCGTCAAGGCGGACATGGATTCGCTGGTGCCGTTCCTAGATTCGGTAGACACCGAGCACCCGTTCGGCAACGACCATGAGGTCGAGAACGCTCTCGAATGTCTTGACCTGCGGTACAAGAAGTTCCCCATCAAGGACTTGGAGAGGATATCGGGAATAGCGATCCCGAAAAACAAGCGGAACTACAGGAAGCAGGCGCTGCACCTCAGAATGGCGCGTTCGAACCTTGAGATTCTGAACGAGGACGCCGGTCATGCGTTGCAGGGTCGGCCGAAGGGAAGCGGTGAGAAGCGCGAGCTGATTCGCTCCTATGCCCGGGAGCACCCGGATGCCAACCACTCGGACATAGCAAAGGCGCTGGGCGTGTCGAGGTCTACCGTCATCAAGTGGCTGAGGGGCTGGAGGTGCGACACCGACGGTCTACCGGACGGTGCATGGTACGAAAACGGGCACGTTCACGTCGATATGACGGAGCCGGAAATCAAGGCGGGTGAGTGATATGGCAACGAAGCCTTGGCGCTTCACCATCGAGTTCGATGATGAGAAGGCAAAAAGGAATGGTTACAACGTAGATGACCTCTACGATTGCGTGGGAAAGTATGCGGAGCAGATGGGCAACGTGCGCATCGGTCTTGGCACTTGGCAGGCAAAGAACCGCAAGGTGCAGTTCGGGGCGCAGTGCCCTGTTTGCGCGACTCTATCCAAACAGCCTTGGGTGATGCAGAACATTAAGTCATGGCGCACCTATGAGGATATGAATGAACCGGAGGGTGAAGACTACCTACAGGTAATCCGGGATATCAGTCCGGAACGCGTTTTCGATTAGGGACTGGGAAGGGAAACACCAATGTGGTTGAATACGTGCCATACACTTTGCCATACACTTGCCAGACGGGAGCCAGCACCTTGGCCAAGGTAAAGAAGACCTTCCGAATCGAGGAAGACGCATACGATGAACTGGTGAAACTCTCCGCCGGGTGGGGCGTGGCGCAGGGAGCCGCCGTCGAGCGTGCCATACGCCTTGCCAGACAGATGCCAGACACTTGCCAGACAGATGCCAGCACCCCAGACGGCGGCGATTCGGCGGCTGTCGCGGCGCTAATCGGGCAGCTCGCCAAGAAGGACGAGCAGATAGCCAAGCTCATGGAGACCGTGGCCGACAGCACCAAGGCCGTGCAGGGCGCTCAGGCGCTCCACCACGAGACCGCCCAGACGCTCGCGCTGGAATCGACCGAGCAGAAGCTGAGCCGCTGGCAAAGGCTCAGGAGGGCTTGGAGGGGCTAGCCATGAAGCTCTGGCCCAAATTACAACAGGGTCGCCGGCAGGAAAGGGGAGCCTTCAAGGCTCCCCTTTCTGTTAGCTCCCCTGCTGCTTTACGCTATGGCCATGAGACCATCGGCGAGGATTCCGCGGGCATACGCACCCGTCGACTTGCCCTCGGCCTTCGCTTCCTTCTCAAGAGCCCGCTTCATCGCAACTGGAACCTTGAGGGACAGCGTCACCGTCTCGGGCGCTGCTTTCGGGAGTTTCCCCTCGACGATTTCGCCCACATTCACCCATCCGCTTGGCCACTCGTCGCGTTCGAGAGCGCTTTCCCAATCGGCAATCATCTCATCGGTAACGACCTTGCCGTTCTCGGCAACGATTCCGTTCATGTCTACCTCCATCCCAGCTCACGCTTGAACTTCTTCGTCGGCGGCACCATCGCGTGGAACACGCACCAAACGCCGTCGATATCCATAAACCCAATCAGCTCGGCAAATCTACCGTCGGGAAGCGAGCCGACCGAAATCCAGAGCGGCGGGTCATCCGTGCCGTTTCGCTGACGGCATCTAATCGGGTTCTCCCACGCATACGCGACCTCATCGCTGGTAAGCCCGTGCTTGAGGGCGTTCCCGTGTACTCTGACCACTGCCGCTCTCCTTTCTTTCCCAATAAGTATACCAGATTAGTATACCTGATTAAAGCACCTGATTATCGAGCGGTCGCGCTGGGGCTTCGTGGCCGTCAAGCTCCCTTCTGGCACCCCTCATATCCCCGACTTCATCGAGCAGAGACCACTCGCCCATCTCCCTCGACAGCCCTTCCATCTCCACGACCTTCTCCCTGGCACCGTTGACGAGCACCTTCTCCGCTCGTCTGCCGTCACGTGCCGTCATGAAGTCGCGACCGGCCGCGAGCGCGGCCTTGCAAATCGGGTTCTTGGCGAACTCGGCGAGCTTGGCCTTGAAGCTACCGAGGAACCTCCTAACCGACAGGCACTCGGCTATCTGCGCCAGCTCGGCCTTGATGCGCTCGAACCTCGCGGCGAAGCCCTCGACCTGCGACCTGCACTCGGCGAGCTGCGCCCGGGTGGATGCAAGCTCCTCCCGTGCCGCTTCGAGCTGCTCGGCCTTCTCGTCCAGCTCGGACTGAACTCGGCGGCTCTCGGCCTTGTATTCGGCCACGGACTTGTGCCGCCTTGCCGGTTGACCCTCCAAGCGCTTCTCACCCCTAGAAAGGCCGTATAGCGCCCCTACGCGCCCGTAGAACCTGTCCTGCATCGCACCGAGCGCCGCCTTGTCAGGGAAGAACCCCTTCCACGAGAGCTTGCCGTCTTTCAGCGGCACGAAGCCGAAGTGGGCGTGCGGGGTCTCTTCGTCCATATGCACCGTGAAGTGCACCAGATTCGACTCCCCGAATTCCTCGCGGCAGAACCCGAGCGCGTCCTCGAAGAAGTCCCTCACCTCCTCGGCGCTCGCGCCCTCGAAGAACTCTGGGCTTGCCGTCACGATGCCCTCGACGAGCCTCACGGCATCCTTGCGCACCTTGCGGGTTCCCTTGTAGCCCGCGTCAATCCTCGCCTGCACCTCGCCCTCGTAGTCGGCGTGCGGACACAACTCTCGGTTCATCCGGGTTCGGGACTGGTCTATGTCCGGGTTCGTGTGCTTCCCCGGCTCGCGGTCGTTGTGGTACTGCATGGCACCTACCTCGGCACCCTTGCACTTCTGGACTCGAAGGATTGCGTACTGCTTACCCATCGGCGGCGGCACCTCCCGGCTTTTGGAACAAAAGGGTAACGTACTCCCCTTTTCATCACGAAAAGGGGTGCGCCGACAGTGTACCACCGTCGGTTCTCCGCGACTTAGGGTCGCTCCGCGCCTACGGCTTGGCGGCACGCGGCGGCGCGTGCATGAGGGGGCAAGCCCCCTCAAACTCCCCCTCGGCTGGCACATGGCACATGGCACACAATGGGGGGAATCCTGTCGTAGTAAGGATTCCCCCCATCCCATCCCAGAGGTTTTCGTTGCCGTGACACAGGCAAGGAAAGGGTCGATGAGCAGGTGTGCCCATCGACCCTCGACCAAGTCTGATGTCGCGCTCGCCCGTCGCGTCAATTCCGCTATCGGTGAACGAGGTCTCCGTAGATCCGCTGCGCGGAACTACTCCGCCCCCGTAGTCACCGATAGCGGAATTGACGCGACTACTCACCGCCTAGGGATGGGCGCTTTTCTTCTGGCTCTAGATGTACAATAATTCTATTGATAATATAACGTGCCTATGAGGGCTTCC
>NZ_JAQLFL010000024.1 GCF_028206995.1 Collinsella aerofaciens
GCGTGCACCTTGAGAACCGGATACTGCGAGGATGGACACACCAGATGTGTCGCATCCGGGCAGACATCGAACCATTTGAAATGGTCTAACTTGGATTTGTTTTTCGCAAGGCCGCCGAGAGGCGGCCCCGAGAAATTCCTTTTCCTATACTAGAACCATATGAATCGAACGGAACCGATCAGCGAATGACTGAGAGGACCGGACGGGCTCGAAGCCCATATATTTTGGACGGAGAGTTCGATCCTGGCTCAGGATGAACGCTGGCGGCGCGCCTAACACATGCAAGTCGAACGGCACCCCTCTCCGGAGGGAAGCGAGTGGCGAACGGCTGAGTAACACGTGGAGAACCTGCCCCCTCCCCCGGGATAGCCGCCCGAAAGGACGGGTAATACCGGATACCCCCGGGCGCCGCATGGCGCCCGGGCTAAAGCCCCGACGGGAGGGGATGGCTCCGCGGCCCATCAGGTAGACGGCGGGGTGACGGCCCACCGTGCCGACAACGGGTAGCCGGGTTGAGAGACCGACCGGCCAGATTGGGACTGAGACACGGCCCAGACTCCTACGGGAGGCAGCAGTGGGGAATCTTGCGCAATGGGGGGAACCCTGACGCAGCGACGCCGCGTGCGGGACGGAGGCCTTCGGGTCGTAAACCGCTTTCAGCAGGGAAGAGTCAAGACTGTACCTGCAGAAGAAGCCCCGGCTAACTACGTGCCAGCAGCCGCGGTAATACGTAGGGGGCGAGCGTTATCCGGATTCATTGGGCGTAAAGCGCGCGTAGGCGGCCCGGCAGGCCGGGGGTCGAAGCGGGGGGCTCAACCCCCCGAAGCCCCCGGAACCTCCGCGGCTTGGGTCCGGTAGGGGAGGGTGGAACACCCGGTGTAGCGGTGGAATGCGCAGATATCGGGTGGAACACCGGTGGCGAAGGCGGCCCTCTGGGCCGAGACCGACGCTGAGGCGCGAAAGCTGGGGGAGCGAACAGGATTAGATACCCTGGTAGTCCCAGCCGTAAACGATGGACGCTAGGTGTGGGGGGACGATCCCCCCGTGCCGCAGCCAACGCATTAAGCGTCCCGCCTGGGGAGTACGGCCGCAAGGCTAAAACTCAAAGGAATTGACGGGGGCCCGCACAAGCAGCGGAGCATGTGGCTTAATTCGAAGCAACGCGAAGAACCTTACCAGGGCTTGACATATGGGTGAAGCGGGGGAGACCCCGTGGCCGAGAGGAGCCCATACAGGTGGTGCATGGCTGTCGTCAGCTCGTGTCGTGAGATGTTGGGTTAAGTCCCGCAACGAGCGCAACCCCCGCCGCGTGTTGCCATCGGGTGATGCCGGGAACCCACGCGGGACCGCCGCCGTCAAGGCGGAGGAGGGCGGGGACGACGTCAAGTCATCATGCCCCTTATGCCCTGGGCTGCACACGTGCTACAATGGCCGGTACAGAGGGATGCCACCCCGCGAGGGGGAGCGGATCCCGGAAAGCCGGCCCCAGTTCGGATTGGGGGCTGCAACCCGCCCCCATGAAGTCGGAGTTGCTAGTAATCGCGGATCAGCATGCCGCGGTGAATGCGTTCCCGGGCCTTGTACACACCGCCCGTCACACCACCCGAGTCGTCTGCACCCGAAGTCGCCGGCCCAACCGCAAGGGGGGAGGCGCCGAAGGTGTGGAGGGTGAGGGGGGTGAAGTCGTAACAAGGTAGCCGTACCGGAAGGTGCGGCTGGATCACCTCCTTTCTAGGGAGATAAATCTTCTAGAGAGATCAACTTAACTCGAATAGAGGGCAGGAGCCCGTCCGGTTGATGTCGCCCGGAGTAAGTCCCCGCAGCACCCGGTCCCCGGGGTCGCACCCGCGTACCTTGAGAGCCGCATAGCGATAGGAGAGAGATGGAAGATCATTCTTCCAGACTCGATTCTTTTCTGCGATTAAATCAAGAATGATAGCAATCATTCATCCGATCCAAACAAGAAGAATTCACTTATATATGAGTGAGGAGCATCTGATCGCGAGCACAGTCAACTACTGTGCCGCGGTATGAGATACCCGAATTGCGACATACGAGCGCTATTCATGATATCGATTAATTAACTTTAGCGACACGTGGATATCCCGCGGGCCCGAGTGCGGTCCCGCAAGATACCACGGGCGCACGGCGGATGCCTTGGCACAGGGAGCCGATGAAGGACGCGGCAAGCTGCGATAATCCCCGGCGAGGAGCACACATCCTTCGACCCGGGGGTCTCCGAATGGGCGAACCCATGCACAGCAGTGTGCATATCCCCCCGCTGAACGCATAGGCGGGGGGAGGACAACCCGGGGAACTGAAACATCTAAGTACCCGGAGGAGAGGAAATCAATCTCGAGACTCCCCGAGTAGCGGCGAGCGAAAGGGGACCGATGGCCAAACCGTCGAGCGGGCATACCCGGCAGGGGTTCCGCCGACGGGGTTGCAGGGCCGCGCATCCGGGGGCTGCCGCCCCCGGGCGCAGGTCCGGCTGGGGAGCGGAACGGCATGGGAGGGCCGGCCGCAGCGGGTGACAGCCCCGTACGCGAACCCAGACCGGACGGCGCGACGCGGTCCCTGAGTAGGGCCGGGCACGTGAAACCCGGTCCGAACCTGGGTGGACCACCATCCAAGCCTGAGTACTACCCTGTGACCGATAGCGCACCAGTACCGTGAGGGAAAGGTGAAAAGCACCCCGGGAGGGGAGTGAAACAGTACCTGAAACCGTGCGCCCACGAGCAGTCGGAGCACCTTTATGGTGTGACGGCGTGCCTTTTGTAGAATGAGCCAGCGAGTCGCTGGCGCGGGGCGAGGTTAACCGAAAGGGAGCCGGAGCGAAAGCGAGCCTTAACAGGGCGACTTGAGTCCCGCGCCGCGGACGCGAAGCCGGGTGAGCTATCCGTGGGCAGGCTGAAGCGGGGGTAAGACCCCGTGGAGGGCCGAACGCACGTCGGTTGAAAACGGCGGCGATGACCTGCGGATAGGGGTGAAAGGCCAATCAAACCCGGAGATATCTCGTTCTCCCCGAAATAGCTTTAGGGCTAGCGTCGCGCGTTCACCGCCGGAGGTAGAGCACCGGATGGACGAGGGGGCTTCGCCGCCTACCGAATCCAACCGAACTCCGAATGCCGGCGGCCCAGAGCGCGGCAGTCAGAGCATGTGGGCTAAGCTGTGTGCTCGAGAGGGAAACAGCCCGGACCGCCCGCTAAGGTCCCCAAGTTCCAGCCGAGTGGCAAAGGATGTGCGTCCGCCCAGACAACCAGGATGTTGGCTTAGAAGCAGCCATCCATTCAAAGAGTGCGTAACAGCTCACTGGTCGAGTGGACATGCGCCGACAATACACGGGGCTAAGCTGGACACCGAAGCGGCGGGATTTTGATTTTCAGAATCGGTAGGGGAGCTTCCCATGGGCGGAGAAGCCGGAGGGCGACCGACGGTGGAGCGCATGGGAGTGAGAATGCTGGCATGAGTAGCGAGAGACGAGAGAGTAACTCGTCCGCCGTGAACCCGAGGTTTCCTGGGCAAGGCTAATCCTCCCAGGGTCAGTCGGGGGCTAAGGCGAGGCCGGGAGGCGTAGCCGACGCGCAGCAGGCAGACATTCCTGCACCGCGCACGCGGCGCTACGACCGACGGGGCGACGGATGGGGGTGGCTCGGCGGGGTTCTGGACGTCCCCGTGATGGAGCGCGGCCCGCGGACCAGGGAAATCCGGTCCGCATCAAGGGCGAGGCTCCGGACGAAGCACTTAAGCGAAGCGAGTGAGCCCGAGGTCCCTAGAAAAACCCCTAGGCAGGCGCGTGCGCGCCCGTACCGCAAACCGACACAGGTGGGTGGGTAGAACATACCGAGGCGATCGGGTCAACCATGGTCAAGGAACTCGGCACAATGGCCCCGTAACTTCGGGAGAAGGGGTGCCCGCGCGTACGTGAACCGGCTCGCCCGGGGAGCGGAGGCGGGCCGCAGTGGAGAGGCCCAAGCGACTGTTTACCAAAAACACAGGACTCTGCAGAAGCCGCAAGGCGACGTATAGGGTCTGACGCCTGCCCGGTGCCGGAAGGTCACGCGGAGGAGTTAGCCGATTCGGCGAAGCCCCGAAGCCAAGCCCCGGTAAACGGCGGCCGTAACTATAACGGTCCTAAGGTAGCGAAATTCCTTGTCGGGTAAGTTCCGACCTGCACGAAAGGCGCAACGACTTGGGCGCTGTCTCGACCATGGACCCGGTGAAATTGCACTGGTCGTGAAGATGCGACTTACCCGCGGAAGGACGGAAAGACCCCGTGAACCTTCACTGCAGCTTGGCATTGGCCGCTGGTCCCGCGTGTAGAGGATAGGCAGGAGGC
>NZ_JAQLFL010000025.1 GCF_028206995.1 Collinsella aerofaciens
ACCGCCCTATCGACCGCGCCGCGCACCTTGTCGATGTCCTTTGTACGGCTCGTATAGACCCTCTGCGCCCGCGTCTCCTCGCTCAGCTCCACTTCTGGGCGGTAGCCCATCTTCTGCTCAAGGCGGTCTCCTAAGCCCTTGTGGAAGGTCTGATAGAACTTGCGATCACACATCTTCTTGTAGTTGAACCGCCCGTCAAGAATCGGCGTGAACGGTACGTGCATGTGCGGCGTGGTCTCGTCCATGTGCACGTAGCCGCCCATGAGGTTTCCGCACCCCACGCGGTCGGCGATGTACTGGTAGCTATTCCAAAAGAACTTGTACGCGTCTTCTGGCGGCACGTTCGGCGGCAACGTCACGACCATGTCAGCCATCACCACTGCGTCTTTGCGCGTGGCACGATTCCCCTCGGCCTTGGCGCGCGCGTTCACGGCGTCTATGCGCCCCTTGACGGTTGCCCACGAAGCCGAACCCCGAACCTTGCCGATGAACCGCTTCCCGTCCTTCTCATACACACCCAGGGTGTAGTTGAGATGTGTGCGGCTCTTGTCGATGTTCTCGCGGCTCACGTTCGGGTTGTCGATGCCTTGCCAGCGGTTGTAGTGGGCGCAGAGCTTGCCGACCGCCGATGCCTTGTATTTCGCGATATGCGCCACGCGTAAACCCCCTGTGACTGTTGAAGATGCGTTCAGTCCTTAGTATAAGGTATAGCACGTTAGACCTTAGCTACGCTAAGGACGTGGCAGGGGACACCCCTGCACCCCTCCGAGACCGCGGCGGCACGGTTCTCGGACAGCTCGCGGCGGCGCTCGCATGAGGGGGCAAGCCCCCTCAAACTCCCCCTTGTCGCGGCTGTTCGTCACACGTCACACGTCATGTATATATTCGGTCGTAGTAGCCGAATATATACGTGCCCCGATTTGATGGGCTTCCTTGCCCACTCGGCTGCGCCGAGATGGAGGGGTTTCACCCCTCCAAACCACCCCACCCTGTGATCATTTGTCATTTGTCATTTGTCACATTATTTTTCGGACGTAGTTAGCGAAAAATAATGAGCCGCCCGATTCTGCAGGTCTCATCCAGTCGAGACACGGGCAAGGAAAGGGTCGATGGCGCAGTGCGTCCATCGACCCTTAATCAAGTCTGGTCTATTCGGTTGGCCGTCGCGTCAATTCCGCAGCCGGTGAACGAGGGCTACGTAGATCCGCTATGCGGAACTACTCCGCCCCCGTAGTCACCGCCTGCTCCATTGACCCGCCTACTCGAACCGAGCGCACCAGCTTCGCGCTTCGGCTACGGCTGCGGCGGCGCAGTCGGCGGGCAGCTCCACCATCGGCGTGCGCAGATACTCGCGCACCTTCGGTCGTGAACGCCAGCCGAGCATATTGATGAGCGTCTCGACTTCCTCGCCGCGCTCGGCCTTTTCGGCGAGCATGATTCCTACCACGCGCACCCAGTCGCGCGTGTTCTCATCGCTGTGCCATGCGTGAACCTGCGGCCAGTGCGCGACAACCTGCCCAGCGTCCCACTCTCCGTCACACGTCAGCTCGATGCGCGTCAGCACACCCGACAGGTTCATCTCGGCCGCCTTGTCGTAGACCTTCACGTATCCGGGGGTGTTCTTGACCCCGAGGTATTCCGTGATTCCGTTGCTGATGACCGACTTGTACATCCGCCTGTCCTTGCTAAGGCGGCAGTCCAGACGGCTCGTCGGCAAATCATAGGCGAGGTCGAACCTCTTCAAGCGGCCGTGCGAGACGCACGGCGCGAGCTTTTCCAGCAGCCGCCAGAACCGCTTGTCCCCGGCAACCTTGTTCGGGTTGAACTCGATGAACCCGCGATTCATGTTCACCTTGCAGCTCGGCTCCATGAAGCCGATGCCGAGCGCGACCGAGCTGTCGCCGAGGTCGAAGCTCCAAAGCTCGTACCAGCCGCCGGGTCGAATTTTGCTCGTCCACGCGCTCATGCTGTCGCAGTCGAAGGTCTGGGCGTGCGTGCTCAAACACTCGCCCTTGCCGTTGATGAACGACAGCTTCAGGCGAACCATATCGATTGAGAACGTTGCCCCAGATTCGGTCTTGTATGCATTCCAGTAAGAGGGGTGAACCACCGTAAGTGGTTGAAATCCGGCTATTAGACAAGAGCCGGATTTCACATCCGGGTTCGGCGGGTATGCAGAACTGCCCTCGTTTTCATTCATTCCCATGAAAAAAGCCACCTCCAAAATCATGGAAGGTGGCTCCGTTTTTACGACTATCTATAGCCCTGACCTCGCGGTCTTGCTAGAATAGTCATGTACGGGACGGAACTACACCTTCCGTTTCCATTAAGCTGGTTGTGGCTGCAACCAGAACCAGCAACAAACATTATAGGGCATCGCATCGCGCGGTGCCCTTTTATTTTGCGCATCTACCTGCGCTTTCGAGTCCACAATCATGGACTCCAAAAACGTAAACTATAGTTTACGTTTCACCGAGCCTGCCCGCGCTGCCTACTGTTCGTCGGCGCAACATCGTTACGGCTCAACGCTTTCGTCGCACGCGCGACTTCCGTGGCTTCCCTCATCACATCATCCAAGCTGCGCTCGGTGCGTTGCGCCTTTTTGGGACGCATCAGCGCCCAGATTCGGTCTCCAAGCTCCTCAATTGCCGCTCTAGCTGCTCTCGCCGCTCCTGCGCATCGAGCAGCGATTGAATCGAGGATTGCGCCGCGTTCAGCGCGTCCCGCACCCTCGAACCTGCGAACATCGGCAGCGATGGGTTCCAGTTCCGCAACGTCTCGCGCAACCCCGTCCACTCTTTGCCGAAGGCACTCCAATCTGTCGGTCTCCTCGTCGACCTGCATCCGCACGTCCGAGAGCCTGCGCTCGCCATCGGCGACCTGAGCCACCAGCTCGTCCCTGCGCGTCTCGGCATCGCGCACGAGCGCGTCGGCGCGTCCCTGCGCGTCCGCGACGATTCGCGCCGCTTCGTCCTCCGCAGGTTGCACGACCGCCCTATCGACCGCGCCGCGCACCTTGTCGATGTCCTTTGTACGGCTCGTATAGACCCTCTGCGCCCGCGTCTC
>NZ_JAQLFL010000026.1 GCF_028206995.1 Collinsella aerofaciens
AAATGGTTCGATGTCTGCCCGGATGCGACACATCTGGTGTGTCCATCCTCGCAGTATCCGGTTCTCAAGGTGCACGCTTTGCGGCTCATCCGGTCCGACCGGGCCGCGCGGCAAGGAGATATATTGCCAGACCGGAGGGGCGCCGGGGGCGGGAATCTGGGTGTACACATTTCCTACACATATAAGTACTCTCGGCTGGCTGGTTAAAAACAGGAGGGGACCTCGCATCCGAGATCCCCTCTTTAGCCCATCTATAGCTATAGAAGACTCTTAAATACCTTATGCCAGCAGCTTGCGACCGGACTCCTCGATCGCGTCAAGTGCTGCATCTGCCTCGGCGGCATCCGCGCCCTTAGCGAAGATGTACAGCTTAATCTTGGGCTCGGTGCCGGAAGGACGAACAATACCCTTGTTGCCACCCTCAAGATCGAACTCAATAACATTAGCCTTCGGCAGGCCGTTCACGCAGGTGTTGTAATCAACGACGGCCTCAATCTTGGAACCGGCGAGCTCCGCGGGCGGGTTCTCGCGCAGACCGGCCATGATGCCGGCCATCTTTGCCGCACCCTCAGCACCCGGATAGCTCAGCGAAATCGTCTTGTTGTGATAGTAGCCATACTTCTCGTACAGCTCGTGCATCGCGTCGGCAAGGTTCTTTCCCTGGAGCTTGTAATACTGCGCCATCTGGCAAATCAAAAGCGAAGTGCTCACGGCGTCCTTGTCGCGCACGTGGTCGCCGGCCAGATAGCCGTAGCTCTCCTCAAAACCGAAGATAAAGCGATCGACCTCGCCAGCATCGGAAAGAGAAGTAATGATGTCGCCGATGTACTTGAAGCCCGTCAGGCAGCGACGGAGCTCAAAACCGTACTCGTCGGCCAGAGCGTCAACCATGGCGGAAGAAACGATAGTAGTGACAGCAACCTTCTTAGTGAGGTCCTCACCGCGAGCAGCGCGGGTCTTGCAGATATAGTCGAGCAGCAGAACGCCCATCTCATTGCCGGTCAGCAGCAGATAGTCATCGCTATTCTTAACGGCAACGCCAACGCGATCGGCGTCAGGATCGGTTGCAAGCAGCAGATCAGGGTGAACCTGCTCGCACAGGTCAATGCCCTTCTGCATGGCCTGGCGAATCTCGGGGTTAGGATACGGGCAGGTCGGGAAATCGCCGTTAGGCTCCTTCTGCTC
Source organism: Collinsella aerofaciens (assembly GCF_028206995.1). Classification (GTDB taxonomy): domain Bacteria; phylum Actinomycetota; class Coriobacteriia; order Coriobacteriales; family Coriobacteriaceae; genus Collinsella; species Collinsella aerofaciens_AQ. The sequence goes on from NZ_JAQLFL010000026.1 coordinate 1,186, forward strand.
GGGAACAACCGTGACATCGGTGATGCCAGCGCGCTCGAGCACCGTCGTGACGGGAATGAGGCCGGTGCCGTTGAGCGGAGTGTAGACGAGCTTAAGCGGAGCGCCAGCGATCTCCTCGGCAGAAAGGTTGGTCACGCCGCGGGCGAGAACGGCGTCATAATAACGCTCGAGGCACGAGTCATCGATCCATTTGACCAGACCCTGCTCAAGAGCCTCATCGAAGTCCATGGACTTCACGCCGGTAAACGTATCGGTCTCGGCGATAGCCTTAGAAATTGCATCGGCAGCCTCGCTGGTAATCTGGCAGCCGTCGGGGCCATAGGCCTTATAGCCGTTATAAGGCGCTGGATTATGACTAGCGGTCATGCAAATGCCACCGGAGCACTTAAGGTCACGGACGGCCCAGGAAAGCGTCGGCACGGGAGAAATCTTAGGATACACGAGAGCAGTCACGCCGTTTGCGGCAAGAATGGCAGCCGTCGTCTTAACGAACAGTTCACCCTTATTGCGGCTATCGCGAGCGATGGCAACCGTCGGATGCTCGAAGGTCGCATTGAGATAGTCAGCAAAACCCTGCGTCGCGCGACCAACCGTATAGATATTCATACGGTTAGTGCCTGCACCGATAGTGCCACGTAGACCGGCGGTACCGAAGGCGAGATCCTGGAAGAAAGCGTCGGTGATGGCGTCCTCATCACCCTGCTCCTTCATCGTGTTAAGCTCAGCGAGGAGCTCCTCGTCCTTGACATTGGCAATCCAAGTATCAAGCAGCTCATGAACATCTGCCATGTGAGTCCTTCCGTCACATTCAATAAAACGACCCGTGTAAAACAGGACAAGCGCAGCAGTGCGCTAAAGCAAATATTAGTCCATTGAGAACAAAGAACCGACCAAAGAACGGTGAACGTCTATATTCAGCGGTGGATGATTAAATTGATTTAATTGCATAAGGAATGTTGCACGTAAACGCAAAAAAGGGGGAGGCCGCGAGGCCTCCCCCTTCTCAGTTCAAGCGTACGGCTCGGTGCCGTCCACCGGTCAGCGGCGCCCTGGCCTCCCACGGGCCGACCCCGCAGTACTCTCGGCGCGATGGGGCTTAGCTTCCGGGTTCGG
>NZ_JAQLFL010000027.1 GCF_028206995.1 Collinsella aerofaciens
CGCGCCTGTCGGAGATACTCAGTCGAGACCGATTCGGTCTGCCTGCTCTTTGGAACCATGGGGCCTCCAGCTGGGAAGGAACCCCTCCGGCGAATGCCGGAGGGGTTCAGGGGCGTAGATTAGAAGGAGAAAGCGGGGCAGACGCAATACGAGCCCGCCGCATAGTAGCTGTGCGACGGATCGCCGATGCCGTTGACACCGAGGAAGTAGTAGGAGTAGTACGGATCCGCCGAGCGCTCCCACCAAATGTCGCCAATCTTCAGGCAATCGTTACCCGAATAATTGTTCGTCACCTTTCCCTTGAACGCCTCGTACTGGGTGCCCTCGTTAGAAGTCCAGGGATAGCTGGATGCCCAGTAGGAGGTGGGGACGATCTCGGAGTAGCTGAGCAGGAACAGCTTGTCTGAGGTAGCCGTCACGGCGGCATTCTTGTTCGCGCTACCGCCCCCGACGTTGTTCGTGAGCTTCTTGACCGATTTCACCTTGGACTGAAAATCGGAGGGCATGAGGTTCCAGATCTCGCCGGAGTTCATCTTCCCGCGGAGCTCCGACTTCCCCCAGCCGCCGGCGTTGGTGTCCGTGGCGTTCATGCGGGAAGAGATGGTCGTCGAGGTGGTGAGGAACGTCAGGCCCGCCTTGCCCGAACCATCGGCGAGGTCGTCGTGGTTGATGCCGATGATCTTGTACTCGAGCGTCTGACCATCGGTTAGCTTCATCGAGAACTTGGTACCGGCGTCCATCGCGGCCTTGGCTTTCGCGTAGGCGGGCGAGGCCTCGCCCTTGGCGGCGATGTCCTCTGCCACGGCCTTCTGCTCGTCGAGCGTCCAGTCCTTCGCGTCCTTGGCTATAGCCGCCTGGACGGTCGCGGAATCGGCCCCTGTGGAGCCGCCGCCGGATGTTCCACCGCCCTCGACGCCGCCGGTCGTCCCATTATTCACTGTGTTGCCGACCAGGTTGAACTGGTTGCGGATGGCCCCGGCAACGCCGGGTCCGGCGAACACGATCACAAGGCCGATGATCGCGATGATCAGGACGTACTCGATGATAGATTGGCCTCGGAGATTGGCCGCCCTACGAGCGACCCCCCCCGAGGCGAAATTGCCGCTGCATGCATATGCGGCCCCCTTCGCTCAGGGTGAATAGAAACGGCTCGAATGTATGGCTATTTCAGATTTCCGTACCGGTCTTGCCGCAGCGGCAAATCACGCCTACAGCATCCAGTCGAACCCGTTCTTGCCTAGCGTCCGGCGCATGTTCCCGATCTGCATCTCGGTATGGACGCCTTTCTCATCGATGACGGTGTTCATGCCTCCGACCCCGGGTATTACCGTCTTGACGTCTCCCGTAGTGAGGTCAATTCTCTGGTTGCCGAATTGCCGTTCGAGGTGCATCCTGCCATCCGAACCGAGAACGTTTTGAAACTCAGCCGATCCTCCTATTCTCCTATTCGAGATATTTGTTTCCCTTGCCGCAATTGCAGTCCTCACAGAGCGTCTGGAGGTTGTCCATGGTGGACTTGCCGCCGCGCGAGACGGGGACGATATGGTCGACATGCAGCTTGACCCCGTCGGCGCTGCCGCGCCCGCACCTCACGCACTTGAATCCGTCGCGGCGCAGGACGTCATATCGCATCGCACGGGTAACCTTCGCATGCTCGGCATCGTTTGCCATACGGCGGTCCTGGTATTCCTGCCGACGCTTCTCCCGCTTCCTCTCACGCTCACGCTCACGCTTGGCCTTCTTATGCTCGCGCCAGAACATGTCGAACACGGTCTCTATGACAAACAGGACGATAGCGAGCATGAAGAACGGCATCATGGCATCGATTACTTGATCCATACCCATCCTTTCGGAATGCGGGGTCTTTTCAGACAGAGCATACCGAGTCCCCGGAATCTCCCACGACGCCTTGCCGCTGCGGCA
>NZ_JAQLFL010000028.1 GCF_028206995.1 Collinsella aerofaciens
CGTCGTTTAGGGTCTCTTGTCTTGAATCGCGGGCAGAAGAGGCCTGAGACGCGTTTTGCCTATATCGACATCTCGTCGATTGACAATGTGAACCAAAAGCTCGGACAAGAAACTGTTATAAATGCAGCTGACGCGCCCTCACGAGCAAGAAAGCTAGTCGCAAAGAATGATGTGCTCTATGCGACCGTCCGCCCTTATTTGCATAATGCCTGTATCGTAGATAAGGATTTTAATATTAAGCCCATCGCAAGTACTGGGTTTGCTGTCCTTTCATGTCTTGACGGATTCCTTCCTAGTTTTCTTCTCTACTTTTTGGTTTCTCCTAGCTTTGACTCTTATGCAAATGCCAATGAGAACGCAAAGGGGGTTGCCTATCCGGCAATCAATGACAACAGGCTGTATCGCGCTCTAGTTCCTGTTCCCCCGGCCAGCGAGCAGAAACGAATTGTTTCTAGAGTCACCGAAGTATTTGCTCTTACCAATTGACTGCTTCATCAACCGCGGCGCGCTGTTCATCGGCAGTGCGCCGCAGATAGATTCGCGTTGTCTCAATGCTTTCGTGTCCCATAAGATCAGCAAGCAGTGAAATATCTGGGTTGCGGTTGATAAAGTTTTTTGCGAACAAGTGCCGAAATGAATGCGGGTATACGACGTCTTGGTCGACGCCATAGCGCAGTGCGGCACGCTTCAACCCTACGGATATGCCGCGCGAAGTAATCGCGTTGTCGTTTTTGCCTGGAAATAGAAGGCCTTTCATTGGCTTGGCTTTCCATGTAAGACTTTCTTCACGCAAAGAGTCAGGTATCCAAATTCTCCTGAGCTTCTGGCCTTTTGAAACAATGTCCATATATCCAGCGGTAACGTGTTCTACTTTGAACTGTCTTAACTCACTTACTCTCGCACCCGTACAACCAAGAAAGCGAACGATGAAATACCAAAACCAATCACCGTCTTGCTTCAGGCCGCTGATTAACTGCATGTATTGTTCATTGCTGATGACATTGTCGAGAAACGGCTTCTGTTGAATTCGCACTCCTTTGAGTCGGATTCCATCGAAAGCGATGAAATCAAGGTAGGTGTTAATTGCGCCGATGCGGTTGTTAACCGTTTTCGGAGCGAATGAAGAAACCAGCCACTCTTTGTGCGCAAGAAGTGACTGGTTTGTTAGAGACTGAGTTTTATCGATAAGCTGGCATATTGCAAAGGAATAAGAATCAACAGTGTTTTCCGCATAACCCTTTTCCTGCAAGTATTGTACAAACATTCTCATGACATCTTCCTTTCGACGAGGTCATGAAAACAGTTAGACAAGTATTTTGAAAAGCCAGTCAACTTCATAAACGATGCGACGCTGCTCGGCGAGGGGCGGAACTGGGATTAGGTAGTTTCTGACCGTCTCCTGCGCAAGCTCTTTCTGCTTCGTGCTGCCGCTTGCCTGGTCTTCAATTTCAGACTGGACTGACGGCCCCGCGAAATAGGCGAAGGCAAACCGATGATCAAGCCAATCTTCCCGCGTCCTGATCACCGTCACGTGGCTGTCGGCGACGGCCCAGCCGTATCTGTTTTTCGCCGAGTCATAGACCGCCATCCTGCCCAACGTGCCGAGGCCGGTCGAGTTCCAGAGAAGGTCACCATCCTTCAGAATCCGCTCATCCGCGTACTTGGATACGGTGGCTGGGTCGATGAACCTCGCCTTTTCCACGGAGAATCCGCTCCACTGGTTGCACTTTTGGGCGATCACGGGGTATTTCTCGACGGTCGAATACTTCGGCGACTTGCCCCTCTGGATGTAAGTGGTGACGCTCTCGAGCCTCGC
>NZ_JAQLFL010000029.1 GCF_028206995.1 Collinsella aerofaciens
AAAACCGACGCTCCTATAAGTTGTCAAGAGGCAGTTTGCGGGAGCGCTCTCTCCAATTCGCACAGGAGCTCGTAATACCTCCTCTCCAGTTTCGTCGACCGCCGTTTCCCCCGTTCCAAGTGCCCGAGTGTGGCTGCGGACAGGCCGAGCTCCGCGGCGGCTTTCTTCTGAGTCACCCGCATCGCCTTGCGCATCTTCGCGAGCTCGGGGCCTTCCGGCGCGGCGCCGTCGGGGTTCGGGTCCATGAGCACGTGGTACACCTCCCGCGCTATGTAGCGCTTCAGGCAGCGGACCGCCTCCCGCCGGGACTTCCCCTCGGAGGTCCGCCTCGCCACGTACCTCCTCGTCCTCTCGTCGTACGCCATGCGCTTGATCGCGATCTCGTAGAGCGCCCAGTTCGCCTGCCGGTTGCCGCCGCGGTTGAGCCTGTGCCGGTCCGTCTTCCCGCTCGACGCGGGGATCGGGGAGGCGCCGCACATCATCGAGAACGCCGCCTCGCCCTTCAGCCTGCCGGGGTTGTCGCCGGCGGCCACGACCAGGGCGGCGGCGGTCGTGGTGCCGCAGCCCTCGACGCCGAGCAGCGCGGGCGCGTTCGCCTCCAGCAGCGCGCGGATGCGCTCGTCGAGGGACTCGACCTGGCTGCGGGCCTCCTTCCAGACCGCCGCGACGGACCGCAGCGAGGCCAGCACGCTCTCCTCGAGCGCGTCGCCCGCCTTCCTCCCGCGCGCGAGCAGCGGCATGAGGTCCTTCGGCCGCTCGCGGCCCCTGAACCGCTCCCTCAGGGCGCTCGGGGCCGTCGTGAGCATCGACTTCGCGCAGGCCACGCAGGACGTGGACGTCGCGACGGCCAGCCTGCGCGCGACGTAGAGCTGGCGCACCGCCTCGACCCAGCCGTCCTGCGACTTCGGCACGGAGCAGCCCCTCCCGGACGCCGCCTTGCGCGCCGCGCGCTCGGCGTCCAGCGGGTCGCTCTTCCCCTCGCCGGGCCTCACCTTGTCCCTCTTGGGCCTGAGCACCTCGACGACGTTGTACCCGAGCTCCACGAGCCTCCTCGTCAGCCCGGCCCCGTACGATGCCGTGCCCTCGACGCCGACGACCATGCAGCTCCCCGGGTCGCCTATCGCCTCCGCCAGCCTGTCGTAGCCCTCGGGGTCGGCCCCGAAGCTCCCGCTCCAGATCTTCCTCCCGAGGCCGTCGAGCAGGCACAGGACATGCACGTCCTTGTGCGTGTCGACGCCCGCGATGACCGTTTCGCCTTCCATTTTCGCTCCCCTCGGTCTGCCGCCTGCTCCGCGCCCGGGTCTCCCAGACATTGCACTGACGGGAGCGCTACAATCCAATTGGCTTGTCCGATTGTCCGCGCTCATGCTCCTATTAGGTCATGGCAGGACTCCGGGACGCGGATGCCGGGGCGAGACAGGTCGGATTTGAGGACGGCCGAAGAGGCGTCAGCAGGTCAGTGGGTCATCGTCCCGGCATTCAGCATCAGGGTAGCGCTGCGACGCGGAAATCGCGCGCCGTTGCCGCGCCCCGCAGTGCCCGCTTCCCCCGAGAACAATTATCAGTGCAGGTAGA
>NZ_JAQLFL010000002.1:0-236924 GCF_028206995.1 Collinsella aerofaciens
AAATGGTTCGATGTCTGCCCGGATGCGACACATCTGGTGTGTCCATCCTCGCAGTATCCGGTTCTCAAGGTGCACGCTTTGCGGCTGATCCGGTTCCACCGGGCCGCGCGGCAAGGAGATATATTGCCAGACCGGAGGGGCCCCGGGGGCGGGAATCGCGCACTCCATAATTTGTTCACAAATGAATAGAACCCTCAGTTGCTTCGCTGAGGCCGTATTCGAAGCAGCAGCTTCTGATATTGGCGATGACCAGCTGTTTTATGAGTATTGAGACATCGGTCATCTCTGGAGCGCTACTTTACTCCAAAGGCATCAGCTATTTGTTTCCCATCGGTAAAAGGCGGGTTTTGTTCGCCAAGCGTTCTTATATATAGATAGATACGGGTTCGAACCCATGAAAGGGCGACAAAAAAAGACAGCCAACCGAAGTTGACCGCTTTCTATTCTATGCTGGAGCATCCAGAGGGTGCTTCCGAACTCGTTTTCTCGCTGCCATTCATGCTTTCGAAGCATCTTTCGACCTTCGCAGTCTCATGTTTTGAGGATCTGCCGTGTTTATCACTGTTATCAATGAGTGTGTGGAAGTGATCCTCATACAGATTCATGCGATCCGCCAGAGAACTGAGAAGCATCTTTCTGCAGCCCTCGTTGTCTATCCTCGCATCTCTCAGGTCTTCCGGAAATTCACAAGCAGTCTTAGGGTCAATTTGTTTCTGCTTTCAGAGACTTGTTTGAGAGTTTTTAAAGACAGTTCAAAACAATAAGCGAGACACCATAAAGCAGAGCAAGATGTGCCGGATAGAAAATGTAGAAGAAATATTTCAGCTTCAGCCCTCGCTTGCCATTATAAAGATTGATAAGCAACAACGAAATTATCGCGGCAGCAACATCAGGATTAAAAATATTAGCTGTAGTGAACTCAAATCCGCCGCCAATTATATGGCATGACGAAAGGAGCACTGCACATACTGCAGCAAAGAACATCTTAGCTTTGCTGTCGTGGAATAAATAGAATGCAGCCACAAGCAGAATGCCATACGCACCGCCATCCAGCTTAGTGTATTCAGCTGCCAGTGCTGTCAAAACAATCAGAGCAATTTCTGCAATGTGCCTCTTCCATTTTGAAAGACTTTGTATCTTTTCCAGAATAATCAAAAAGACCAAGGAAAGCAGGAGCTCATACATAACATTCTGTTGCCGAAGGTCAAATAGCTGCCCGGTTTGAACGAAATCGTATATGGGCTCCGCAATGATTGCGAAGACAAGCATATTTCGCAGGTACTTCTTTATGTCATGAGTATGCAAAAATCCCTCAACTATCAAAAAGCAAAATAAGGGAAATGCAATTCTGCCAAGAACATGAAGCACATCCGAAGCCTCGCTTAGAATCGCCCACTGCTCGTCTGATATCTGATTGTACGATGCGTGAGTCATGATTCCATTGGTCAGGACGATCCTGCTTACATGATCGAGAACCATCGAAATGGCCGCTATTATCTTTAATGTGCTGCCGCTAATTCCGTATCTATCTGTTTTCATTTTGTTTTCCTTTCGTTGGGTGGGCCGTCGGGGGTTCAGCCTGCTCCGCAGGCGGCCGCTGCGGCGCTCCGCGCCCCGACGGGTTCGAACCCGTGTCGCGGCAATAAAAAAGCGACCAACCGGAGTCGATCGCTTTCTTTTCTATGGTGGGCCGTCAGGGGTTCGAACCCTGGACCTTGGGATTAAAAGTCCCCTGCTCTGCCAGCTGAGCTAACGGCCCGCGGGTGGCATTGTACCACGGTCTGGGACTATTCCCAACTCCATTGGCCGTTCTGGAAAATCACAACTTCACGTCCATCAGGCGTAATGCCCGTAATATCGATGTCGTCCGTGCCGATCATAAAATCGACGTGCGTGCTCGAGACGTTAACACCATGCTCCAGGAGCTCCTCCTTGGACATGTCGTACCCACCCTCGATGCATTCGGGGAAACCGACACCTAGCGCGAGATGGCAGCTAGCGTTCTCGTCATAGAGCGTATCGTAGAACAGAACACCACTTTCGCGGATCGGCGTGTTCTTGGAAATGAGCGCGACCTCTCCCAGGTGAGCAGCGCCCTCGTCAGTATCGATGATACTTGCGAGCGTTGCCTTGCCCACGCGGGCGTCGTAGTCCACCACGCGGCCGCCCTCGAACTTAATCCAAAAATCGTCGACTTTATTGCCGTGGTGGATGAGCGGCATGGCCGAGTACACGATACCGTCGGCGCGCATGCGATCGGGCGAAGTGAAGACTTCCTCGGTGGGAATGTTGGGGAAGAAGGGGTGCCCATCGGGCGTCTTGCCCTTGCCGCCGGCCCACTCGTGACCCTTCGTCATGCCAATCGTCAGATCGGTTCCATTTGCCGCGGTGTAATGCAGGCGGTCGAAACGATTGTCGTTCAGGAAACGCAGGTTCTTTTCGAATGCGGCGTCATGGAGTTCCCAGTCGCTCTCTGGGTCCTGGCCATCGGCGCGAGCGGTGTGCAGAATCGCATTCCACAGCTTATAGATTGCAACCTCATCGGCGTCTCCCGGGAACACCTCGCGCGCCCAAGCCACGACCGGAGCGCCGGCGATGCACCACGGATTGATGTTGTAATCCAGTCCACGGCGGAAAACTTTGCACTGCGTGTTCTTTGCCTTAGAAGCTGCAGCGGGCTTAGCGGGATCGATGCCCTTAAGGGCGGCGGGGTCCGCACCCTCGATAAAGATAAAGCAGGCACCGTCCTGGGCCAGGGAATCCAGCTGCAGGCGCTTCCACTCGGGCGTCTGCTCAAAATAGCTTTTCTCGACATGCTCGTACGTGAGCCTCGTCACGGCATCATCGGCCCAGATGACCGTCACGTGGCCGGCGCCGGCAGCATAGGCCTCCGCGACCACCACGCGCGCAAACGGCGCGCACTCAACCGGAGACTGAACGACGACTTCCTGGCCGGGCTTAACGTTTACGCCCTTGCGGACAACCAGGCGCGCATAGTTTTTAATCTTGGGCTCCAGGGACTTCATACCCTCCAGGGCCTCTTCGACCGTCAGGGCAGCTCGAATCATGTGCCACTCCATCTATCTATAGAACAGTAAAAAGGCGCGCCGCAAAAACGACGCGCCTTATATCTTAGCGATAAGTATGTATGCAAACGCTACTTCTTCTTGGAGTCCTTCTTGTCCTCCTCGGCAGCTGCGCGCTCGATAAGAGCGTTGAGCTTGTTCTCGGACATGCCCTCGGCCTGCGCGCGGTACATGTTGCGCAAGGGACGAATACGAGCGAAGTCGTAGATAAAGTCACCCAGGATGATGACATAGGACAAAACGATGCCGACCATCTGGACAGGGCTGGACACCATGCCAGCGGGAGCGAAGTACAGCGAGGCCCAAATTGCCACGACGAGCACCATGCCAATGGCGAGCACAATCCACCAGATGCGACGGCGCTTGGTGTAGTCCTCGTCCTGCTTGAGGAGGATATTCGACACCGTATAGATGCGGTCCTCCTTGGCGCGCTGCTTAGCCTTGCGGGCGCGCTTCTCCTCTTTAGAGAGGCCCTCGAGGTTCTCGCCCTTCTCGAGCTCTTTGCGGCGTGCCTTAGACGAAGCCGGCACGACGCGAACGGAGCTCGCTGCTTGGCGGGCGGGCTTAGCAGATGCGGCAGACTTGCGCGCAACCCCGGTAACTTCGTGGGATTGCGTGCGCTTGTTCGTGGCGCTACGGGTACTCACTTATGCGTTCTCCTTCATGCTTGTGAACTGGGAGCCCGTGATGATCTGGAAGGCCTCGCGATAGCGCTCGGACGTGCCATCGATGACCTCGGCGGGCAGGTGCGGGGTCTCCCCCGTCATATCCCAGTTGGCCTTGAGCCAATTGCGGACGAATTGCTTGTCGTAGCTAGGCTGGATCTTGCCCTCCTCGTAGCTGGCAGCAGGCCAGAAACGGCTGGAGTCGGGCGTGAGGCACTCGTCGATCAGCGTGACCTTGCCATCGATGACACCAAACTCGAACTTGGTGTCGGCAATGATGATGCCACGGGTCGCGGCGTACTCGGCAGCGGCCTTGTAGATCTTGAGGGAAAGGTCACGAATCTGCGTGGCGATGTCCTCGCCCACGATCTCGCAGCAACGCTCGAACGAGATGTTCTCGTCGTGGTCACCGATCTCGGCCTTCGTGGACGGCGTGAACAACGGCTCGGGAAGCTTGGAAGCCTCGGTCAGGCCCTCAGGCAGCTGGATGCCGCAGACGGTGCCGTTCTCGTCGTAGGTCTTCTTGCCCGAACCGGTCAGATAGCCGCGGACGATGCACTCGATAGGAATCGTCTGGGCCTTCTTAACCAGCATGGCGCGGCCAGCGAGGTAGTCACGATACTCAGCAAACTCCTCGGGGAAATCCGCCGGGTCGATGGAAACGAGATGGTTGGGAACGATGTCGGCAAACTTATCGAACCAGAATGCCGAGATGCGATTGAGCACCTCTCCCTTAAACGGAATCTCGTCGGGAAGAATGAAGTCGAACGCAGAAATGCGGTCGGTGGCGACCATCAGCAGGTTTTCACCGGCATCGTAAATATCACGAACCTTGCCACGGGAATCCGGACGACGCTCCATCGTTGTCACGTGAGTCACTCCTTACCTAAATACGACAGAAATGCGGGTTCTTTCCCGCATGTTTTCGCAAACTCGGAGCGGCAGGGACGCGGCCCCTCCTTCACCGAATAGCGAAAAGCTAGTGCTCCATTGTAGTAGATGCCGCGTCCGCCGTGTGCTCGCGGGGCAGATGAATTGTAAAAGTCGTACCCTTTCCAAGCTCCGACTCCACGGATATGTAGCCATGGTGACGCTCGACGATCTGCTTGGTCACGGCGAGGCCGACGCCCAGGCCGCCAGCTTCGCGGGCGCGGCTGGCATCGGCGCGCCAAAACCGCCCGAAAATGCGCGACAGATCGTCCTTGGCAATACCGATGCCGGTATCAGAAACGGCAATGCTGACGTGCCTGCGGTCACTGAGCACCGACACCACGACCCAACCGCCCTCGGGGGTGTAGCGCATGGCGTTGCTCATGAGGTTGATAACACATTGCGTGATCATGTCGGGATCGGCCTCGACGACATCGTCGTGCCCTTGGGTTTCATCTGCAAAGCGAAGACGAAGGTCACGGTCGGCAAACAGACGCTCCTGGCCGTTCACAATCGATCGCACGAACGGAACCATGTCCACCGGTTCTAGATTGAGCGGAGCCGTGCTGTTTTCCATACGCGATAGGTCGAGCATCTGCTGCACCAGACGAGCCAGGCGACGCGTCTCGGAAGCAACGGTCTCCAAATGCTCATCGTCGGTGGGATACACGCCATCCTGCATGGCCTCGACCGTTGCGAGCATGGCCATAAGCGGCGTGCGAAGCTCGTGTGCAACGTCTGAGGTCAGGCGCTTCTCGTGTTTCATATCCTTCTCGAGCGAGGTGGCCATCTCATCGAAGGTCTCACCCAGCTGATCGATCTCGTCATCACCGCGCAGCCCCGTGCGAGCCAACAGGTCGCCGTCACGGATTTGCTTTGCGGTACTGGTGATGCGATGAATCGGTTTGGTGAGCATGCGCGACACGAGCGATCCGATAACGACCGAAATGCAGATTGCAACAACCGCGGCGAGGGCCATGGCGTTAAAGGTCTTCTCCCTAAACGCAGAGTCCGCCTTGGTGAGCAGAGCGTCGGAGCCGATGGCCCACAGCTTTACCTGTCCGACATGCTCGCCGGAAGACGTTACAATCTCGACGTTAGCAACGCTATCGGAGTCGGTTGGAGCAGACGAGACCGGGCTATGCGATGCCCTCTTGCCGCTCGTGTCGTCGGTCGTAGCCTGGTTTTCGCGTACATCGGCGGTGGCGCTTGCCGAGGGCCAGGAATCGTCATAAACGATCACACCCTTTTTATTGACGACCTGCATGCCCAGATCGTCGGAAACCAAACTCGACGTTGCGACCGTGCGCAGTTCTCCCGCGGTCCAAGAGCCGTTTTCCTCATATGAGGTCGCCAACTTCTCGGCAGCGGAATTTGCGATTTCGACGATATTGGAGCGTGTGTAATCCGAAAAGACCGTGCCCCACACAACAGAGACAACGCCCACCAGCACCAATACCGTCATGAGCGATGTCAGAGCAAAAGCAAGTGCCATGCGCGAGGGATAGCTCATCGTTGGCCGTGAATCGGAACGAGGCGTGTTCCAACTAGCCTTGGAACCCGCCTCGCTCTCCTGCTTGTGCTTTTGTCCGATTTCAAAGCGCGCAGGTGTCATATGTGATTTCCCTATTTCTCGTCCGACTTATCGGTCTTGGCCGGAGCCTCGAAGCGATAGCCGACACCATGGACGGTGTAGAGCCACTTGGGCTTCTTGGGATCATCGCCCAGCTTGGCGCGAAGATTCTTCACGTGGCTATCGATGGTGCGCTCATAGCCCTCAAAGTCATACCCGAGCACTTTCTCGACCAGCTCCATGCGGTTATACACACGGCCGGGATGGCGGGCAAGCGTGGTGAGCAGCTTGAACTCGGAAGCCGTCAGATCGACTTCCTTGCCCTCGACCAAGATCTTGTGGCCCGAGATATCGATGACCAGATCGCCGAAGTCGAGTACCTCGACGGCGGGCTCGTCGGCCTGATGGGCACGGCGGAACAGAGCGCGAACGCGGGCGACGAGCTCGCGCGGCGAGAACGGCTTAATCAGATAGTCGTCGGCGCCGAGCTCAAGACCGATAATACGGTCCTCGATCTCGCCCTTAGCCGTCAGCATGATGATGGGGACATCCGAGGTATCGCGAATGGTGCGGCAAACGCGCTCGCCGGGGATCTTGGGGAGCATAAGGTCGAGCACGACCAGGTCGAACTGATGCTTCTCGAACTCCTCGATCGCGGACTGGCCATCGCCGACGCCCACAACCCAGTAGCCTTCGCGCTCGAGATAGGCAGCGACGGCGTCACGGATTGCCTTCTCATCCTCGACCAGCAGAATCTTTTTTGCATCTGAAGCCATAACACGGCCCCCCTGTCTCAATTAGCTAAGAACAAGCCCATTTTAACGCACCTGAGCCCGCCAGATGCCGCTATGACGCGGCAGCTCGGCGGGCGGTACTCACAATTACAACGCGTTTATTCCCCTGTTGGCGCCTTTTTAACCCCTCTAAGCTTAAAGAGAGAATAGGCGTGCAGTGACCGTCTCTGGTATACCCTGGCTGTTGCGCACCGTGGCGTACGTAAGGAATGAGTCCGATTTTCCCGCCGTAGCTGGATAATCGCCATACTCCAAAGCGCGGTCGGGCGACAGCAGCGAGCCATAGGTCTTGGCAGAGGTGTCGATCAGGAAATGCGACGCCTGTACCTTAACAAGGTATTTATTCTTCTTGCCAGCCGCACATGCGAGCGGCTCGCGTGACAGGAAGAGGTACGGCCCTCCCTCATTACCGATATACGTGCCCATATTGCCCAGGCTGCCCACGCCACTATAGGCCGCCTCGATAGAAAACACGAAGGTATCGCCCATATATACGGCCTCGAAAGGCGAAACTGACGAAGGGAGGACCAACTGGGCACGCTTGGTGTTGTTGCCGTCGGTCAGATCGATTGCCGTTATGCCGTAGTAGACGCCCTCGTCGTTGCGGACACGCGGCGAGATGGTCAAAATGCCGTCGCTCGCGCGCGGGGCCGATGCAAAGCGGCCCGTCGATTTCCAAATTACCTCGGCCTTGGATTCATCAAGCGAGCGACGATAGCAAAACGAATCACTACTCGTTTTATTGCCGCCTGCCGAAGGCATTTTATACCAGATGACCGATGACCCGAACGCCGTAAACAGGGGCGGATCATAGTCCTTGCCACCTCGATCGAGCTCAACCACGTCGCCAGAGAGCGAAGCGCCCGACAGATTTTGAGCGTAGAGCTTCCACGATGAATTGGCAAAGTTCATCTCAACCCACGCGAATACGCCGTCGCCGGCACGGACATCGTAGAATGCATATCCCGTGCCCTCGATAGGATCCTCGATTAATGTGGTAAGCGAGCCATCACCCAGGTTGAGCACACCGAGTGTGTTGGCGTGCAGCGCCGATGCGGGCGCCATCATCGCCGCGGCGTAATCGCCGTCGCAGTAGTACAGCAGCGTACCCAGAGGCAGCGTCCACGACGCCGCCGGCTCAAGATCGATGTCGACTGCCTCGTACTCATCCGTAATCGAGATGATCTTGGAATCGTCCTTGATAACCTGCGGCTCGCCGGCGGCATCATCGCTGGTGCCCGTTTTTTTCGAGCATCCGGCAAGCACCGTGGCAGCGCCCGCGGCAGCCCCACCGAGTACAAAGCCGCGACGCGATATTCCGTTCTTGATGTGATCGGCGATACCCATTAGGCGATCTCGGTGCGAGCGGCCTCGATAGCGCGTGTAAGCTGGTCGGCGCAGGAGGTCTTTTTCATACCGCAGGTATTACCGGCGAGAACCTCGATTACGCGATCGGCAGGAGCGCCCTCGACCAGCTTGGAGATAGCCTTGAGATTGCCGTCGCAGCCGCCGGTAAACTCAACGCCCATCACCTTGTTGCCGTCATCGGAAAGATCAAGGTGAATATTGCGAGCACACACGCCCTGAGGCTTGTAATCAAACGAAATCATGCGATCCCCTCTCAGAATGTTATTCGAGACGACTATTATCCCCGTCTTTCCCTAAATGCAACGAGGCGCTTTGCCGGCAACACACATTACCAGCAAAGCGCCCTAAAAAGCTAACGTTATGCCCGAACCTACTCGAAGCTCAGCTGCTCCAGACGATCAAAGACCGTGTCGATACGGGTGAGGAAGTCCCACGGATCAAAGATCTCGTCGAGCTTCTCCTGACTGACGGTGCAGCGCGGGTCGGCCTCGAGACGCTCCTTAAAGGTGGGGCCGGAGACACAATCCTGTACCTCGTGCCAAGTTGCCATGGCGTTCTCCTGCACAATGGCGTACGCGTCCTCGCGGGTGATGCCCGTATCGACGAGGGCGAGCAGCACCTTGGAGGAGAAGATGAGGCCGCGGGTCTTATTGAGGTTGGCCATCATGCGGGCAGGGTACAGCTGCAGGCCGTCGATAACTCGGATGAGGCACTGGAACATGTGGTCGAGTGCGATGAAGCTATCGGCCTGGGCGACACGCTCGGCAGAGGAGTGCGAAATGTCACGCTCGTGCCACAGGGCGACGTTATCGAAGGCGACCTGGGCGTTGGACTTCACGACGCGCGACAGACCGCAGACCTTCTCCATGGTGATGGGATTGCGCTTGTGCGGCATGGCGGAGCTGCCCTTTTGGCCCTTACGGAACGGCTCCTCGACCTCGAGCGTATCAGTCTTCTGCAGATTGCGGACCTCGGTCGCGATGCGCTCGCAGGTGGCTGCGGTGGTGGCGAGAACGCCGGCGAGATAGGCGTGGTGGTCGCGGCTGATAACCTGCGTGGACAGCGGGTCGTGAACCAGGCCCAGGTGCTCGCAGACGTACTCCTCGACGAACGGCTCGATGGAGCTGTACGTGCCGACAGCGCCCGAGATAGCACCGAAGGCAACATTCTTGCGGGCGTCCTCAAGACGATCCAGATCGCGCTTGAGCTCCCAGGCCCAAGAGCCAAACTTCATGCCGAAGGTCATCGGCTCGGCGTGGATGCCATGAGTGCGGCCGGCACAGAGCGTATTGCGTTCCTCGAAAGCGCGACGCTTGCAAATCTCGCCGAGCTTCTTGACGTCCTCGATGATCAGGTCGCAGGCCTGGGTGAGCTGGTAGCACAGGGCCGTGTCGCCCAGATCGGAGCTGGTCATGCCATAGTGAACCCAGCGGCTGGGCTTGGGGTCGCCCTCGGGAACATCGGCATCGATGTACTCCTTCATGTTGGTCAGGAAGGCAATGACGTCGTGGCGCGTGACTTCCTCGATCTCATCGACCTTCGCCTTCTCAAAGTTGGCATGGTCGCGGATCCACTGGGCCTCGTCTTTGGAAATACCGATCTTGCCGAGCTCCGCCTGGGCCTCGCAGGCCAAGACCTCGATCTCCTGCCAAATGGCGTACTTGTTCTCGAGGGAGAAAATGTGTCCCATCTCCGGGCGGGTATAGCGATCGATCATAGCGGCTCCTTTTTGGTTATTGGCACGTTGGTCGTAACCCAACCATTGTACCGTGCGCAGGTGCAAGTATGGGCAGCAGGCATTAACCTAACATT
This sequence comes from Collinsella aerofaciens, assembly GCF_028206995.1. Lineage (GTDB taxonomy): Bacteria > Actinomycetota > Coriobacteriia > Coriobacteriales > Coriobacteriaceae > Collinsella > Collinsella aerofaciens_AQ. The sequence goes on from NZ_JAQLFL010000002.1 coordinate 10,229, forward strand.
TTGGAATTGGAGCGAGCAACGGGACGTCCGCGCATTTGCTTCGCAAATACGCACCGGCTGCGGTCGATCCCCTCGGATTCACGGTGACGATGGGGAAGACTTTGTTGAATTGGCCGTCCCGAGGTCTTCTGTGCTCCATGGAGCGGACAACGGGACGTCCGCGTATTTGCTTCGCAAATCCGCACCGGCTTCAGGCGCCTGTCGGCGCCTTCGCCTGCTCGCTATAAACGCTTCGCGTTTATTTAACGCTCGCACCCTGTCGGGTTCGAGTCCCGGCACTTTATTGAAAAAGGCACGGTAACGAAACGTTACCGTGCCTGAAATTCGAATGGAGCGGGCAACGGGACTCGAACCCGCGAGTGTCAGCTTGGGAAGCTGATGCCTTACCACTTGGCGATGCCCGCATATGTGGGGGATAGTATAACGCGGTTGTCTTGTTCGATACAAGGGTGTCGATGCTTGTTTTAGCTGTGGAGAATCATTTGAAAACCGCGCCAATTGTGGAGATGAGGACCTTTGTCTTTCTTTTCTTACCATCTTCTACCTGCACTTTTATCTGATTGTTGTATTTGAGCTCGATTTGTCAGAAATCGGGCAAGCTTTTGGTCAGGCTCCGGTACTTACCCGCATGAACCTCGGGGGTAGCCTCATCCTACGCGTCGCAGCCTCCCCGTGCGGCGCACGAGGGATAAGGAGCAGCCATGTCCAACGCACCCACGCACTCTGTCCACAGCGCAATCGCAACAGGTCCGCTGCTCCTGCTCCTCTTCCTGCTTTTCGGCTGCCTGGCACCGGGAGCCGCATTTGCCGTCGATGGCTACGACCAGCTCGGCTTCCGCACTATTAGCGATGATTGTGGACCCTTCTTCATCGGCAAGTATGAAGCTCAAGACACCTCGATTGCCTACTGCATGAACCAGGAGCGCCCCGGCCCCACCAAACCGGGCGGCCCATGGCTCAACTTTGATCAAGGCTGGGTGTGGCTCGACGACGAGTTCGCGGCAATCGTTTGTCACGGATATCCTACCGCCACGTCGTTTGGCGGTTACCATCTTTCACCCGATCGCGCCCGCGCCGCCACCCAGCTTGCCGTATGGATGCTCAACGGCACTACCCATGTCGACGGCACCTACTCCTACACGACCGCTCAGGGCAAAACCAAGAGCGGACACTTTACCGCCGACAATGAAGTCGTGGCGGCTGCGCGGTGGCTCCACGACAGCGCAAAATCAGGAAGCATCAAAGCCGCTCCGCACCGCGCGCGACGCTATCTAGGAGCCGTATCGGGCGGCAGCAAACGTCAAGACATGCTCTATGTACTGCCGGCGGTCTCTGTTTCCTTCCAAAAGCAGTCTGCTGACACCGTTATTACCAGCGGAAACAATACCTATCAGTTTACCGGGGCAACATTCGATATTTTTGAGAGCACCAGCGGCGCGCGTGTCGGCACCATCAAGATGGACAGCAACGGTCGAGCGCAAGCAACACTCCTACCCAACACGGCGTACTACCTGATTGAAACGAAGGCGCCGGCCGGCTATGTCCCCCGTCGTGATCGCATCGCCTTTACCACGGGGAATGACGGCGGGCGGGTCGCCATTGATGAACAGCCCGGCACCATCAACCTGCGTATCGTAAAACTCGATGCCGCGACGAATGCCGGCCCCCAGGTGGGATCTTCACTCGCAGGAGCAGAGTTCACGTGTGTGTCGCAATCAACCCCTGGATGGGCACAAATCCTCACGACCGACGAAAGCGGTCGGGCCGCCCTCGCCGATGTCCCCTTAGGAACCTTTACCATCTACGAATCAAAAGCCCCCGAGGGCTACCTGCCATCCAACGACAGCTGGACCTATACCGTTGGAGCCGACCAGCTCGGCGATTCAGGCGTGGTTGAGATCGAATCTCGCGTTTCCGATATCCCCATTGCGTTTAACCTTGAGATTTCCAAATTCAAGGATTACGGCAATAGCGACCAATCCGGCCTGGAGCAGCCGGCGGGTGGTGTTGTCTTTGAGGTTGTCAGCAACAGCTCTCAGCAGGTTGTTGGCACACTGACCACAAACATCTATGGCTTTGCCTCCACCAAAGACCAGCCCGAAGCATGGTTCGGCACAGGTAAGCGACCCGCCGGTGTCCACGGAGCCGTCCCATACGACCGTGCCGGCTACACGGTTCGCGAGGTTCCGGAAACCGTCCCCGAGGGTTTTAAACGTGCAGGGGAATGGACCGTCGGGGCCAATCAGATTTCCAACGGCGCCGAGCTTCAATATATCGTGGATAACCACGCTCTGTCGACGCATCTCCAGATTGTAAAACGCGACGCCCAAACAGGCGCTTCTGTTCCACTAGCCGGATTCACCTTCCAACTCCTCGACAGCAATCACGAACCTGTCTCACAAACTTGCTGGTATCCAGCACATAACGTAATGGACACCTTTACGACTGACGCGACCGGGACCGTCACACTGCCCGAATCGCTCGTGCCGGGCACGTATTATGTACGCGAAACCTCGGCCAAAGAGCCCTATCTTGTCGGCGAAGAGATCGAGGTAAACATACCCGCCGACATGAACCTAACGCCCGTTGCAATCGCCTCGTATTATGACCACGCCGCGACCGGAAACATCAGGATCGTTAAAACCGATGCCGTAGACGGCAGCAGGCTCGCGGGCGCCATCTTTGAGATCCGTGCCTCGGGTGATATCGTGCGCCCCGATGGTAGCATTGCCGCGATCGACGGTGAGACCGTCGCGACCGTCGCGACGGATGAAACTGGCGAAGCACGCGCAGACAACCTGCCGCTGGGATCTGGTACCGCGCGCTACGAGGTTGTCGAGACTCAAGCGCCGACCGGCTTCTTACTCGACCGGACGCCCCATATCGTAGACCTCGCTTATGCCGACCAGAAAACGCCCGTTGTAGAAGCACGGCTTAACGTATCCGACGATTACACCAAGGTTGATATCTCCAAGGTCGATGCAAGCGGTGAGCAGGAAGTGGAAGGCGCACAACTCACCTTATATGGTCCCGATAAAACCGAAATAGACTCCTGGACCTCATCCGACAAGCCGCACCGCGTCGAACATCTTGCACCCGGCACCTACTCGTTGCGCGAAATGATGTCTCCGCGGACCTATGACCTTGCCGAGGAGATAACGTTTGAAATAAAGGATACGAGAGAAGTCCAATCCGTCGCGATGAAGGATGCGCCCATCGAGATCAAAGGACAGGTCGACAAGCGTCAGGAGCTTGTCCAACCTATCGGAAAGGGTCTGCTGGCCAACGGAGATGGTAAAAATCGCGCCGCGACGCAAACCAATACGGATGGACTTTTCTCCTATACCATCGACGCTCGAAACGATTCAACTACCTGGGTTGATGAGTTCACAATTACCGATGATCTTGAGTGTGCCGAGGACGATACGGCGAGATTCGTCTCAATCGAAACCCCCGTCGCCATCGGCGACCTCAACGGTCTGTGCAACGTGTGGTATCGCACGACGCCGTTGGACTCGACAGACGTCGATGAACCGGCGAACGCGACACTTGACGATGGACACGAAAATCCTTGGCTTGAGTCCGACGAAGTAAAAGAGAGCCTTGGTGAGGACTGTCGCCTCGTCGATTACGACGGCTGGCGCCTCTGGAAGGCGGATGTCTCGACCACGGAATCCACCACACTCGAGGCGGAAGAGCTCGACCTTACACCCAATACCGTCGTAACGGGCATTCGAATTGAATACGGTGCGGTAGCCGCCGACTTTACGACTCGAAGCGATGCGGATTCTTGGACCCGCGATGATCTCAAAGATGAGCACGACGACCTTGACGATGCCAAAGCAATCCTTGGCACAGACGCTCGGGGCGCAATCGTGCACATGCAGGCGACGTCGGCTTATACGCCCCAAACCGCACTCACCAACAGCGCACGCGTCGATCTTTGCCGCAACGGCGGCGGCGATAAACTTGAGTCACATGACGAGGACCGTGTCATTCAACGCTGTACCCTACTGCAGGACCTACCGGCAACAGGATCAGTTCCCATCGCCGCTTGCATCACCGCGCTCCTGACCTCGGGTGCCGCAGCCCTATGGTTCGCTCGCCTTAGGTCGACCCCAAAGAAGCGCTAGCGCGATGAAAAAGCGGGCGAGCCAGTCCCCTGGCTCGCCCGCTTTCAATCATGTAAATCGCCGTATCTACTCTGCAGACGAAGATCCACCATCAACGATTGCCTGCTCGGACTCAGGAATCCCATCGGCACCCGTACTCTGTTCTTGCTCCACCTCTTCGCTGATTGCGGAGGCGGGGGTCGAGCCCTTTGCACCCACGATGTAGGCAGCCCCAAATCCTAACGCAATGGCAATCAAGGTCAAAATCACGTAGACAGGCCAATGGCGCTTAATATACGAAAACACGTTGACTCCTTAGAGCTCCGTCTACGAACGGCGGATAACCTCGGTCACGACCTCGGATACCGTGGCAATGTTCGTCGGGTTGACATTGTGGGGCAGGTCGTCCTCGGTACGAGCGCAAGCCAGACGCGTGCCGTCCACGCCGGCGATGGTGAGGGCTCGGCGGCTCGCCTCGAGCGCGGCATAGGCATCGGTCTTGGCATAGGGCATCTCGAGCGCGCCACAATCGACATGGAACGACTTGCACACCTTGCTGACCAGGTTCATGATGCGGCGATCGCCCTTGAGCAGCTGCTGTTCGCCCTCGACCGTCACCACCGAAAGCCTACCGGCGCCGACGGATTCAAGATTGATGAAGAATACGCCGCGGAGCTTATCGCGATGCGAAGCCAAGAAGGCCTTCATGCCGGCGCCATCACAATCCGAGGCGCCCGTTGCCACAAACCAGATATCGTGACCGAGCAGCTCATCATCGCCCATAGAGGCGACAGCCGAGAGCATATCTTCGGAAGAAGCGCCATCGGAAGACGTAGCGCCGCCCTTCCAGCCATCGTTATCGTCCTCGAAGTTATCCCACGAACCGATACCGCGACCGGACTTCTTGGCATCGTAATCGTCTTCGACGCCCAGCCAATCACTCATGCTGTCCTGCTCGTTTTTCCTTTTACGACCGAACAGGCCACCCAGGCCGCGTTTGCGAGACTTGGGTGCCGCCGGGGCGGGAGCCGAAATGGTCTCGATCGGCTGCGCGCCCGACGCAACGGGCATGGGAGGCACAACGGGTGCCGATGTGGGTTCGGGACCCTGGGCGGTAGCAAAGGGGTCGTTGACCTGCGCGGAGGGGTCGGGAAGGTCGAACAGCGACGTGCGAGACGCAACGTTTGCCTGCTTCATCGACGGTAGCGGCGGATCGGGAACCGAAGCCAGCGGAGACGAGGAAGGTGCGGGCGACGGAGCCGACGCCGGATCGGGAACATTCATCTGCGGACGCGGTGATGCCTGGGAGGAAATCTGGGCCATAAGGGAATCGACCGTTTCGTCCTGGGTGGGAGCAGTATCGGCAACCGTGGCACCGGAACCACTCGGGGTCGGCATGGTGAAAATCTGCGTGGAGTAAGGCCTCGACTCATCCGTCTCGGGAGTCTCGGAAACCGCAGACACTTCCTCCTGCTCGACCTCGGTCGAATCATCTTGCTCGGCTGCCGCGTACTGCTCTTCGTCAGAGTTGGCCTCGACGGGCTCGTCCTCAGCAGCATCCTGAATTTCGGCAGCATCAATGGGCTCGTCATCGTCTGCCACGTCGTCCTGCTCATCGGAAGCAGGAAGGGGCTCGGCAATCGCGGTGCCCTGCTTTTCAAACGTTATCGTGGAATCGAACTGCGCGGCATCAAACGACATGGTGCTATCGACGTGCTGCTGGGCCTCGAAAGACGTTGTAGCTTCGGCAGCATCGACGGGCACGGACTGCATAGCCTCGTTCTGCTCGAACTCTTGCGCCGCGAGCTCACGTGCCGCCTCGGCTGCCTGCTGCTGAGCGATAGCCTCCTGCTCGGCAGCCTCGCGTGCGGCAGCGCGCTTCTCCTCGAAATCGTCGACAAATTTCTTGCCCTTTGCAAGCGCGCCCTTAAAGAAGTTGGAAGCGCTGGCGCCAATCGAAGAGAACGCGGATGCAATATCGGCATGGGGCGTTGCCGCGGGAATCTCGGCCGAGAAATCAGTATCGCTCTCGTAAGACACGCGCCTCGGCTGTTCAACGTAATCGTCGTCAGACTCGTCCGCAACGTCTTGCGCCGGCGCGGCGGGAGCCAAAATGTCCAGTCCTGCCGCGGGATCGATCGCGGACACCGCCTCGGGCTCGGCAACGGCAGAGGTAACCGCGGCAGACTCATCATCCGCAGCGACAACGGGCGCAGGCGCAGCCACGACGGGGGCAGGCTCGGGCTCAAACGTCGGCTCCTCGCCCTCCTCGTAATCGAGCGTGCAGGACTCGGGAAGCATTCCGAGCGCACGGATGGCATCCGAACCAAAGCGGATGTTGCCGGCGGCATTGCGATAGAGCTTGGGCTCGGGCTCAGCCGCGGCAGGCTCCTCCGCCGGCTCGGCAGCGGGAACCTCGTCATTGAACTCTTCGGCCTGGACAGCCTGATTCTGATCCTCGGGCACGATGGCGCCAATCAGCGTCTCGTCAGCAGACGCACCCTCAAAGCCCTCGATCTGCTCGTCGAAAGCCTCACCCTGTTCGGGCTCGGTCTGAGCGTCGGGAGCAATCGGCTGACCGAACTCGTCCTCGACGTAGGTAGGCTCTTCGTACTCGATGGTGTTGCCGTAGTCGTTTTGCTGCTGGGCCGCGGCATACTCCGCCGCTGCGCGCGCCATTTCCTCGGCACGACGTTTCTGCTCCCCAAAATAGGTATCGAACGGAACATCGTCGGGAAACTCGTTTTCGCCCTGGAAGGGAGCAACGTTGTCCATAACGCCGAGCATAGCGGCGACAGAAGACTTGTTGCACACCGCGCCGGACGTATAGGGAAGAATATGGCGGTTAGAGATGATGTTTGCCGCGTTGGCAAGTGCAACGAGGGAAGCGAGGATCGCGACAATCCACAGCAGAACCTTGAGCGCGCCGGGGAGCGGCAGGATACGCAGGATGGCAACGGCAGCGGGGGCAACCGTGGCAACGGGCAACAGCTTGGCGATGAGCGCACGATACGAAGCATAGGGCTCGCGGGCGAGCAGCTCAGCACGGGGAGAGTCGTAGTGTGCGACAACGACCACCGGGCGGTTGCGCGGAGACGCGAGCGGGCCCGAGGCCTTGTGGTAGGCGATGACATTTTGGCTCACGCCCGTCTTGCCCAGGCGCGAAACCACGGGGTGGCCCGTGCGCTCGAGCACGTAAAGAACGGCGCCGACAATGGCCAGCAAGGTGCCGACCAAGCCGATACCGCCGCCGATGCCCATCAACAGGGCGCCGGCAAACGCAAGAATACCGGTAACGGCAAATGCCAACCTACTGGGCGCCGGGGCATTGAACTCCTGAACCTCGGGATCAAAGCCGTGGTTGCGGAAGATCTGAGCGATATCCTCGGCAGCCAAGCGCTCTTCTTCGCTACATGCCGGCGTAATGCCGGTGTTTTGCAGCAGGTGGTTAATATAGTTCTGGGTGTTCGCCATGTGCGCTCCACATCCATAATCCGACAAATAGGCCCAATGCATGCACATTAGAACCGTATATAGTCGAAAGTATACCCCGAGCGAGCGCAAACGACCGAATTCGGGCCATCTTAACGCCCCGAGCGGACAAGGATATAGCCTAATCTCCATATCGGACTAAAATCATGGCAGCAAACCACCTTCTTATGCGAGGACTCTATGACGGCAAGCGACGCGACCGCGACAATTAAAAAGGGAAGTTCGGAGCCCAGTTTCGATAAAACGGCTCAGCGCATCCTCAACCTTTTCTTTGTGCTCAACAGCTCCCCCGAACCGCTGACGACCGAGCAGATCGTCTTGGATTCTGACCTGGGATATGGCTCGGGCAACATCGACTCGGATAAGCGCAAGTTTCGGCGCGATCGTGACAAACTGCTCGAGCGTGGCATCTTAATCAAGGAGGTTCGCCCCGCCGGTGCGCAGGAGACCGAGGAAAGCTCGTGGACAATCGACCGCGAGCACACGTTTGCTGCAGGCGGCCTCATCACCGCAGACGACGCCGACATCCTACTCAACGCCATCGACCAGACGCTAGCGGCCGGCTCTTCCACCTTTGCCGCGCCGCTTGCCGATATTCGCTCCAAAATTGCCTACCTCACCGGCATGTCGGCGGTGGACGAAGTACCGATCCGCCGCTCTCCCACCGTCGATGCGGTATGGAGCGCCTTTGCCGAGCGATGCGCGCTGCGATTTTTATATCAGAACGGACGCGGCGAGCAGAAAGAACGTACCGTCTGTGTCTACGGCATGTTCGAACGCGAGGGCGTGGCGTACTTCTGCGGCCTCGACAATGTCACCGACGACATCAGGACATTCCGCTGCGACCGTATCGTTCGCGCTTGGCGTCCTTCGAAGGCCTACGCCATCCCTACGGACTTCAATCTCAACGACTATCTGTTCTTTGAATTCGATTTCGCCGACCGACCGCCCGTTGCAGCCACGTTCTCGTTCGCCCCTCAGACGCAGATCGATATGATCAACGGCCTCACGCGCGGGCGAGGTGAGCTCGCACACACCGATGCGGGATGGATCTGGACCGTTGACGTGCGCGACCTTGAAGCCGCCGCCTCATTTTGCATGGCCCACGCCATGGACGGCATGAGGCCCATGGCCCCCAAATCGCTCAAGCAGGCGTGGAACCACCTCATTGAAAGGACGGTGCACGAGCATGCCCGTGCGTAAACTCACCAGCGAGCAGAGACTCTCGCGCGCCATCGACATCATGGAGGCCCTCTACGCCGCCGGCGAGAGCGGCATGACACGAACCGAGATTTGCAGTCGCTTTGACATCACAGGGGTATCGCTCGACGAGATTCTCGAGATCGTCTCGACGCTCGCTGATCGAGAATCGGGCGCGCGCATCATCTGCGAATGCCGCGGCGAGCATGTGGTCCTCACCGGTGACGCCGGGCGTGTGCTACCGCTGCGCTTGAGTGCCGCCGAGGGCGCTGTGCTCAACCATGAACTTGAATCGTTGGGGATCGAGCCGCAGACGGCAGCTCGGATTCGACATGCCCTTCTACCCGAAGAGCTCGGCTATAACCAGCGCGTCCTTGACACCGTCAACCACGGGTCGCACTGGCAGCAGCTGAGCTGCGCCATTCAGGACGGCGTTCGCTGCCGCATCTCGTATCGCTCGATGAACGATGCACGGCCACGCGAGCGTCTGGTCGACCCCTTGCGCATTACGGCAAACGGCGACCAAACATACCTGATTGCCTGGGACATCACAGTCGATGAGCAGCGCACCTATCGCATGGATAAAATCGAGGGACTCGCCTTGACGGAAGACTCCGTCGTGCCTCACGCACCGGATGTCGCATCCCTCCACGATTCCCTTGCCCGGACGCAGCGTAGCGCAAAGCTCCTGATGCCATTCGATATGGCAGAGCATCTGGACTGGGCCGGCATCACCCTAATCGAGCGCAGCGGGGCAGACACGGCAACGGTAACCGTGCATTACGGCTCCGAGCGTTGGCTACTGAGCCAGATAATCGCAGCGGGCGGAGCCATCCGCATCTTGGATGACCCCGCCCTGTCAAAGCGTCTGTGCGATATGGCAAAAACCCTCGTCTGTCCGCTTTAGCGCCGCCGCTCGTGGCGTGCACGCCACAGTTGCAGATAGTGCCCGATCTGCGCCGATTCGATGCGCTGGTAGGAGCTCGTGGGCAGCGACGTTAAGAACTTCTTTCCGTAGCCCTTCGTCACCAGGCGCGGGTCGGCCAGAATCAGCACGCCGCAATCGGTCGACGAGCGGATAAGGCGGCCAGCCGCCTGCTTGACCTCGAGCACCGCCTCGGGCAGCGAATAGCGCGCCCAAGCGCGGTCTTCACGCAGGTTGCGCTCGCACGAGAGCGGGTCCGTAGGGCTCGAGAACGGCAGCTTGGGAATGATGACGCAGCGCAGCGTCTCGCCGCTGGCGTCGAATCCCTCCCAGAAGGCCTTAAGCGCAAAAAGCGATGAAGTCGGCTCGCTGATAAACCGGTCGCGCAGGCGACGAGGAGATGAGTTGCGCTGCTGGCAGTTGAGTTCCAGACCCGCACGGGCCATCTTGGGCTCAACGCGGGCGTACAGGTCTTCCATGTCGCGCCGATTGGTGAACAGTGTGAGCACCGATCCGCCCATGGCAAGATGGGCGTCGACCAGCACGCGCTCGAGCGCCGTAAGATAGCTCTCACGATCGCGCGGATCGGGGATATCACCCGCAACGACTACAGCCATGTTCGAATCGAAGTCGTAGCTCGAGTCCAAGTGCAACGATGAGGATGTTGAAGCACCGATGCGATCGAGGCCGACCGCGTGGTTAAAGTGTTCAAAGCTTTTGGACACCGTCATGGTCGCCGAGGCAAAGATAGCCGTGTGAACCTCGGGCAGCCACTCGGTTGCCAAGGCCTCGCCAATGTCGATGCGCTCTGCGGTCATTGACTCTCCGCCGGCACGCAACCTGCGATTGACCTGCAGCGAATACACGTAGTGTTCATCGGTGCCGTCAATGATGAGCTTGAGGTTCTCGGCCAGCTCGTGCAAGCGGCGCGAGATATCACCCAGGTCGACAACAACCTCGGGCTTGTCGGCGGCGACGGCTTGCACCAGCGCGTCGACGCTCTTGTCAGCCTGTTCCAACGCGTCGATGGCAACGTAGGCCGACTGTAAGAAATCATGCCAGTCGTCAGATTCGCGCAGTTCGGGGCCAATCCATAGATTGGCATTGTCATAACCCCCACGGGCACGGCGGCCGAGCTCGCGAACGCCATCGAACACGTCGGCGATTGCCATGCTCGCGCGCGCAACCGTCGACGTCGCCTTGGCAGTAAGGCCCAGATAGAGCGTAGAGCCCTCGGAGGTTGCCAAATCACGGGAAACCTGGCTTAGCGCGCCGGTGCTCGAGCCACCCAGACGCTCAAACAGAACGCGTGATTCGTCCGCCGATACCACGCGCGCCCACTGACGGCGTGCCTCGCGCTCGATGGAATGGGCCTCGTCGATTACCCAATGACGAATCGGAGGCAAAATCCTGCCCTCGGCCGCGACATTGCGGAACAGCAGGGAATGGTTGGTGACCACCACATCGGCATGCGCCGCACGACGACGAGCGCCGTGGACCAAACATTTATCAGGGAAAAACGGGCAGAGGCGACGAGCACACTCGCGCGAGGCCGTCGTAAAGTCGGGGCGGTTGACGCTGCGCCACCGAATGCCAAGCGAGTCGAGGTCGCCATCGGCTGATTGGCAGACGTACGCCATAATGACCGCGACCGCCGTGAGCGTGTCCGCCGGATCGCGCTTGGTGGTAATCTCGACCTGGCCGCGGCTCATGCGCTCAAGCTTGCGCAGGCACGGATAGTGGTCATACCCCTTGAGAGCGCAAAATGACAGACCACCGTCCAGTTGCTCGGCAAGTTTTGGCAGCTCATGGTACATGAGCTGGTCTGCAAGATTGTTCGATTTGGTCGCAATACCAACCGTGATGTTGTTACGGCGTGCCGCCTCGGCAAAAGGCACCAGATAGGCCATCGATTTGCCGACGCCTGTGCCCGCCTCAATTACACGATGAGTGCCCGTGACCAGCGCATCGCGGACCTCGAGCGCCATCGCGATCTGCTCATCACGCGGCTCGTAAGTGGGATACATGCGATTGACCAGGCCACCTGGCGCATAGTCTGCCTCAATCTCCTCACGACTCGGCATCTTGAGGACCGGCAGTTCGTCGGCGTCCACCCGATCGTCGGCGCGATCGGCCTTGAGAACGTCAGCACGAGCGGCGCTGAGAGAGAAGATAGAACCAGGGTTCTGCCCTGCCAAGAATGAGAAGATAGGACGATAGGACCAAGGCACATCCGGATGCATGTCGGCTAGGCGCGCCATGAGGCCCTGGGGCAAGTCGGTGAGCGCCACGAGCAACACGCGCCATACGCCACACAGGGCGTCGACGTCGGCATTGGCACGGTGTGATACCGAGTCACAGCCAAACAGATCGGCCATAAAAGACAGCTTGTGCGAGGCCAGGCGCGGAAGCGCGATTCGCGACAGCGCCAGCGAATCGATCCAAATATCGCTCACGTTGACGCCGCCTTTGACCGACTCGATAAACGAGCGGTCGAACGTGGCGTTATGTGCGATCACCGGGCAACCACCGACAAAATCGGCGAGAGCGGCGACGGCCTCAACGGCCGACGGGGCATCTGCCACATCGGCATTTGTAATGCTCGTGAGCTCGGTAATCTCGGCGGGAATCAGCTGCTTGGGATGCACGAAGGTATCGAAACGGTCGACGATCTCGCGGCCCGAAAGACGGGCCGCCGAGATCTCGATCAGTTCATTGTCCTGCACCGAAAGACCTGTGGTCTCGGTATCGAGGACAATCACATCTTCCTCGATAAGACCAAAGGACTGCGTTTTGGCGCGTTCGGCAAGCGTGGCATAGGAGTCGATGACAAACTGCGGCGTTCCTGACGAAACCGCGTCCTCGATTAGCATGCAATGCCCGCTCGACGAAGGCCCATACGGATCAGGCTGTCACAGACCTGCGGGAACGTCATGTCGTCGGTGTGGCGGATCTCGTCCGGATACAGCGACGTATCGGTCATGCCGGGAATGGTATTGGTCTCGAGGATAACGGGGCCGTCCTCACTCACGATAAAGTCGCTGCGCGAGATACCCAGGCAACCGAGGGCCTTGTGAGCAGCACAGGCAAGCTCCTGGGCACGAGCGTAATTCTCGGGTGAAATCTGCGCCGGAATGCGATGGATGTCCGTAGGGTCGACATACTTCACGTCCAGATCGTAGAACTCGCAGTCCTCGGGCTTACGAATCTCGACAATCGGCAGAGCGCGCACGTCATCTTCGCCGTATACGCCGACGGTGATCTCGGTACCCTCGATGCACTTCTCGACCAGTACTTTGTCGCCGTACTCAAACGCCTTGGCGATTGCCGCGGGCAGCTCGGAGGGCTCATGGACCAGGGAAATGCCATAGCTGGAACCGTTGACGGCCGGCTTCACAAAGCAGCGCTCGCCACAAACCTCGACGATACGATCGATATCGACTTCATCGCCCACCTCGAGCGCGAGGCCGGGGGCAATGGGGATGCCCGCCTTGGCGTACAAGAGCTTAGAGACCTCCTTGTCGGCACCGCAGGCGCTGGCAAGCACGCCCGAGGCCGTGTAGGGGATACCCAGGGTCTCCATGGCGCCCTGCATGGCGCCATCCTCGCCGCCGGCACCGTGCATGGCGATAAACGCCACGTCAAAGCCGCCGGTCGCCATGGTTACCATAAAATCATCGGCAGCCGTGTCGAGCAGCTCCACCGAAGTGTAGCCGGCCTCCTTCAAGGCAACCACGACGTTCTTTCCCGAATTGAGCGAGATCTCGCGCTCAGCGGAATGACCGCCCGCCAAGACCGCTACGTGCATGTTCTCTAGGCTTTTACCCGGCATGGGCAGACTCCTCCTCTATAATTTCTGCAGCTGATACCATATTGTAGCGATACCCTCTACGTTTCCCCAAAATCGAAAGGCTTCCATGAATCCCAGGACTAAATCTCAGGACATTCGCGACTTGAGCCAAAACGATATTCGCGAGCTCGTGGCCGAGCTTGGCCAGCCCGCCTTCCGCGCGAAGCAGCTCATCGAATGGGTCTTTGAGAAGAACGTTTGTTCGTTTGACGATATGACCAACCTTCCCAAGGCTTTCCGCGAGCAGCTTAAAGAGGCTTTTGCCTTTGACACGCCGACTGAACTCACCAAGCAGGTTTCCAAAGATGGCTCTCGCAAGTATCTGCTCGAGTACCACGACGGCGTTTCCGTCGAGACCGTCGGCATGCCCCGTCGCAACAAACTTTCCGTCTGCGTTTCCACCCAGGCAGGCTGTGGCATGGGCTGTGCCTTTTGCGCTACCGGTCTCAACGGCCTCAAGCGCTCTCTGACCGCTCAAGAGATCGTCGACCAGGTACTTCATGTATCCAACGACTTTGGCGAGCGCGCCACGAGCGTAGTCTTCATGGGCCAGGGCGAGCCGTTTGCCAACTACGACGAGGTTCTCAAGGCGCTGCGAATCCTCAACGACCCCGATGGCATCGGTATCGGCGCTCGTCACCTCACCGTCTCTACCAGCGGCGTTATTCCCGGTATTCGCAAATTTGCCGACATCCCCGAGCAGTTCACGCTTGCCGTTTCCCTGCATTCCGCCATCCAGTCGACGCGCAATAAGCTCATGCCCGGTGTTAAGAAGTACACGCTGCTTCGCCTTCACGAAGCGCTTCAGCTCTACACCGAGAAGACCGGCCGCCGCCCGACCTATGAGTATGCCATGATCGAAGGCGTCAACGATACGAATCCCGAGATGCAGGCGCTCTGCGACTTCTGCGAGGGAACGCTGTGCCACGTTAACCTCATTCAGCTTAACGACATCGAGGGTAGCCCGCTCAAGCCGTCGCCGATTCATAAGGTTGAGGATCTTCAGCGTCGTCTTGAGTCCCGTGGCATCGAGACCACGATTCGTAACTCCCGTGGTAACGATATTGACGCCGCTTGCGGACAGCTGAAGCAGCGCTTCAAAGTTCAGAAGAACGCATAGGGGAGTCGCATCCCAAAACGTTTCATGTGAAACATCGAACGACCCCGGTTACAGAATATGCAACCGGGGTCGTTTCAATTATTGACCTTAATTTTGAATCAGCTGCTACCTGTCCCATTTTTTACGGCCAAAATAAGGGGTCCTTGTCTCATGAATCAGACAAGGACCCCTCAAAATATGCTGAGTAATTGTTAGGTACCTAATAGCCTACATTTTCCCATTGGTTGCTGACCCAACCTTGATTAATCTTGGGATTCTTCGTTACCTGAGCAGTACGCATGGCAACATCTTCCGTCATAACATCCATTTTCTTTTTGGAAGTATCAACGATATCTTGCGCGCCACGAAGCAAACGACCTCGAAGTTCATCGTCTGTCGCGATCTTATAGCCAGCAAAGGCACCAGCCGCGACAGTCGTCACCAATGCAATCGCTGTTAAAATCTTATTCCTCATCTTGGCCTCCTTGATCAAACTGAATCATTTCGCCAAGAATACGAGAGAGCTCTTCCTCGTCTTTAAACTCAATCTCAATCTTATTCTTTCCACGCGAGCTCTTCACACGCACGTTGGTATTAAATACCTGACGAAGCACACGGGCAGCCTTTTTAAAGGACTGAGGCGTTGCAGGCCTTGGCGTCTTAGGTCTCTCTCCGGCAGAAAACAACGGAGCAAGATTTTCTGTCGCTCTTACGGAAAGGCCCTCTGTAACAACTTTCTCTGCAAGTCGAATACGCGCGTCCTCATAGGGAACTGCAAGAATCGCACGTGCATGACCAGCAGTAAGTTTGCCCTCAAAAATCATCTGCTGAACTACTTCGGGGAGATCGAGAAGACGCAGCGAGTTTGTAATTGCAGAGCGTGACTTGCTTACTGCCTTCGACAATGCCTCCTGGGTCATCCCGCTGGCATCAATGAGTTGGCGATAGCCCTTAGCCTCTTCGACGGGATTCAGATCAGAACGCTGAAGGTTTTCGATAAGAGCAAGAGCCAGCATCTCTTCATCATTTACCTCTTTAATGATAACTGGCAATTCTTCAAGGCCAGCAAGCTTTGAAGCTTGGTAACGTCGCTCACCAGCAATGATCTCATAGCCGTTTCCATGCTTGCGAACCAAAAGCGGCTGCAAAACGCCGTGCTCTTGGATTGACTCGCTTAACTCGCGAAGTTCAGTTTCGTTAAAATGAATTCGTGGCTGATTAGGGTTGGGAACGATATCCTCAATAGGTAGTTTTGTTTCAGATGCGGCATTTGAAGCCGATGCAGCCGAACCGCCGGTCTCATACTCGGCCTCTGAGACCAAAGCATTGAGTCCACGTCCCAATCCGCCACGTTTCTTTACACTAGGCACGCTTGATCACCTCTTTTGCAAGGTTCATATATGCTTTTGCACCCTTATTTTGAGGTGCATAGGTAATTACCGGTTCTCCAAAAGACGGAGCTTCGGAGATTTTAACCGTACGGGGGATTAGCGTCTTAAACGCCTTATCACCAAAGTACGATTGAACCTCCTCAACAACCTGATTCGATAGTGAAGTACGCGAGTCATACATCGTCATAAGCACACCATAGGTGTCTAAGCCCTTGTTAAGACGTGATTTAACCATCTTCATAGACTCAAGCAGCTTCGTAACGCCCTCGAGTGCGTAATACTCGCACTGGATCGGAATCAAAACGCTATCCGCTGCGGTCAAGGCGTTGATAGTAAGCAGGCCGAGCGAAGGAGGACAGTCAATGAAAATAAAATCGAACTCGTCCTGAATCGGCTCAAGCAAATCTTTGAGGCGGGTTTCACGTGCAATTGCGCTTACGAGCTCAATTTCGGCGCCTGCAAGCTGAATTGTAGCTGGAATTACGAATACCTTTTTGCAATTTGTATCAAGAACGAGTGATTCTGCTGGCACATCATTCAACAATGCATCATAGATGCAGTGATCAAGGTCTTCTTTTTCAATTCCGAATCCACTGGTGCTGTTTCCCTGCGGATCAAAATCGACAATCAGTGTCTTACGACCCTGCTCACCCAGTGCCGCTGCAAGGTTTACAGCCGTCGTTGACTTACCGACACCGCCTTTTTGATTGATGATTGCAATGATACGCGTGTCTTTTGCGCTCTTAGAACGCTTAACGTCGCGAAATCCCACGGTCCCTCCTGGTGTGTATTAAAGCTGTCAAACGGAGGATGTTTCACGTGAAACATTCCGAATCGATATCAACCGCCATGTTTCACGTGAAACACTGCAAGTTGTTAGTATCCATTATGTTTCACGTGAAACATCTAGGCAAGCGGATTCTTCTTTGCCACGCCATTTGCACGAGGCAATGAAACGGATGCTGGATGACTCTTCTTAAGAACAATGAACTCCCTGTGACCCAAGCCTTCAGGCAAATCATTTGCGTCATTCAGAAGCAAAGTGAAGCCGCAAATCTTAGCTGCTGACATGCCGGAAGCAAGCTCCTCATCCAAAGGATTGCCCTTGGTTATAACAAATAGCCCTCCATCCTTGAGGTACGGAGCCGCATACTCAACAAGAATCGGTAGAGGGGCCAGTGCGCGGGCGGTTACAACAGAGAACTGCTTCTTATGTCTTCGAGCATATTCTTCAAGACGATCATGAACCGCATGAGCATGTTTCAATCCAAGAGCATGGACAAAGGAATTAACCGCATCAACCTTCTTGCCAACTGAGTCAATATAAGTAGCTTTACGATGCGTGGTTATGGTTAATGGAATACCAGGGAAGCCCGCACCTGTTCCCATATCGAGCAAAGCTCCCTCAGGAGCCTTGTTGATATAGGGGAGCAAAACAAGTGAGTCGAGAATATGAAGTACTGCAGCATCTTCTACGTTAAGAATACGGGTGAGATTGGTTGTCTTATTTGTTTCTAGAACCAAATCCAAATGCTGAATACATTTCCTCAGCTCAACATCAGTTACGCTCAAGGAATACTCTTTGCAATAGGAAGTTAGACGACTCAACATCTCGTCAGCCTGCTGATCAGTAAGTACTAACAACGAAAGCTCCTTTCTGACAAAAATCAGTGTATCGAGAACTTTTGACAAAAAAAGGGGACGTGGAAACCACGTCCCCTTAGCATAAGCTCGAGAAGATTATCGAGCAACAATCACCACATGGCGATCAGGGTCAGAACCCTCAGAATGAGTATCGACGGCATCATTGCCACGAAGTGCAATGTGAACCAGTCGACGCTCGTAGGCATTCATGGGCGGAAGCGAAACACTCTTATGAGTGCGGATGGCACGCTCGGCAGCAGACTGAGCCATGGAAGCAACCTTGTCCTGACGGCGACTCTTGTATCCCTCTACGTCCACTACAACCGGATACCTAAAGCCAAGTTTGCGGCTCACCAGCAAAGAGAACATAACCTGAAAGGCATCAAGGGTGCGACCATGACGGCCAATGAGAACAGCAAGGTCGGGAGCCGTTACATCCAAAATCAGCTCACCCTCGTCGCCCTCATACTCATCGATAGGAGAGTTGGCGGCATCGAAGTGCGAAAGGATGGAACGCAGGATGGAAATCGCAACATCGGCAATGGTGTCGAGCTCCTCATCGGTCAGCTCTTCACCAGCCTTGTAGCGCTGTGCAATCTCGGGATAATCGCCCGCGACCTGCGGGGCAACCTCCTCAAGCATATCCTCGATGATCTCTTCAGACATAACGTACTCCAAAAGTTAGGTACCTAAATAAGATTGATATCCCGTTACTTCTTCTTGTGCGGGCGCGGCTTCTTCTCTCGACGAATGACCTCAACCTGCAGCGGAGCGTTCTTAAGACGCTCCTCCTCATCGGCCTTCGCCTTGTCGATGACCTTCTGCGTCACAAAAATCTGCTGGATAACCTGCCAAGCAGACGAGACGTCGTAGTACAGCAGAACACCAACGGGAAGGCTCCAGCCCATCCAAAGCATCATGACCGTCATGACAACGGCCATCATACGCATGCTCTGAGCCTGCTGGCCGGTCTGGTTGCGCGACATATAGAGCTGCGGAATCAGGGTCAGGACGGCGAACAGGATCAGGCAAACCAGCGCAGGCAGTGCAACCATAAAGCCATCGGCAAAGGAGGCGCTCGGCGTGGTGGTCAGGTCGGGCAGGATGTTGAAGAACGAGAACGTGCCGTCGTTAAAGTACTGCGGCAGGTTGCGCAGCAATGTAAACAGGGCGAACAGGATAGGCATCTGAATCAGCAGCGGCAGACAGCCAGCCATGGGGTTGAACTTGTTCTCGCTGTAGAACTTCTGCATCTCCTCGGCCTGACGCTGGGGATCGTCGGCATAGCGCTCCTGGATCTCGAGCATCTTGGGCTGCAGCACCTGCATGCGAGCCGTCGACTTGGTCGACTTGAGCATGAGCGGCGTCAGCAGCAGACGGATGATGACCACCAGGATGATGATGGACAGGCCCCAGTCGACCGCAAAGGTCTGGATGAGCTTGAGCAGCTCGAAAAGGATGTTAACGATCCAATCCCACATGTAAGTTTTCCTCCGATAGCGAGTGCCCGCTAGGGCACAGGGTCATAACCGCCGACGTGCAGGGGATTGCAGCGAGCGATGCGCCTCACGGCAAGCCAGCAGCCTCTCAAAACACCGTGCTTCTCAATCGCCTGGATGGCGTATTGCGAGCACGTTGGGTAATAAATGCAGGCGTCAGGCAATAAGGGCGAAATAACCTGTTGATATATGCGAATAGGAGCGATGGCAACACGTCGCAAAACGTGATTGCTCATCGCTCCTCCCCGGCAACGCCGGCGCGCTTCATAAGCGAACGCAACGCCTTGTCCATCTCCTGCGGCGAGGAAACCCTCGTCTTGGGAGTTGCAAACAAGATGATGTCATAACCCGTAACGGGAAATCCACAGCTGCGGGCGGCCTCGCGCATCACACGCTTAGAACGGTTGCGCACGACAGCACAACCGAGCCGTTTAGCACCAACGAAGGCGACCCTTCCGGAGTCGCCTTCGCCAACCGATTCACATATGGTCATTCGAATCAGAGGGTGATTGAAACGACGCCCCTGACTGAACACATGCTCGAAATCTTGCCGAGACTTAATAGTCTTCATGCGAGATGTGTGTATCGCTGCTAGACAGTGAGACGCTTGCGGCCCTTGGCGCGACGACGGGCGAGCACGGCACGACCACCCTTAGTGGCCATACGGGCACGGAAGCCATGGGTCTTGGCACGCTTACGCTTATTAGGCTGATACGTACGCTTCATCTTAAGTTCCTCCTGCTGCATTTCGAGTGTCCGCGGGGACGCGGACGCAGATATAGACACGTGAGCTTGAAGATTGTAGGGAAATCAATGTTCAAATGTCAAGAAATCAAAGGTAAAAGGTTGCGCAGTTCACACGGTTCCCCCATAAGCCAAGCTCGATTTAGCGGTGCATGGCAACCTTTCACGATATTTCATCGAGTTTTCAACAGGTCATGTTGGCAATGTTGAGAACTTTTCGCCCGTTTTCCAAAGTTTTCGACAAGTTTTGAAAAGTTGTCGAAAGATGAGAAACGTTGCACGGTGAGCTACTATTTGTTCGAAACCTTTTGAAAGATTGCGAGCGGCATGTCTGACGACTTTTACACCATGGTCGATTCCGGAGACCCGGCACCCGACAACGAGCACATCACCGGCGTGCGCGAAGAGCGTGCGGAAGGCGAGCAGACGACCACGCAGGCGCCAAAAGCCATGTACGCCGCGCGCATCGCCGTCTATGACGACATGCTGTCGACACCGCGGGTGATCGTCATTGATCCGCAAGATGTCCGCACGTATTTGGAAGAGACGACCAACACCGTCTACCAGTGCATGAAAGAACAAGGTGGCCACATCTCGCTCATGGTCATCCGCGAGATTGTCGAAAACTTTATCCACGCACACTTTGCCGAGCCCATCATCTCGATTCTGGACGGCGGAGACACCATCCGCTTTGCTGACCAAGGACCCGGCATCGACGACAAGGAACGTGCTTTCGACTTTGGCGTTACCAGCGCAAACAGCAAGATGAAGCGCTATATCCGTGGAACCGGAGCAGGGTTTCCCATGGTGCAGGAGTATTTGGAAAACGCCGGCGGTGCCGTATCCATCGAGGACAACATGGGCAACGGCACCGTGGTTACGGTAAGCCTGAACCCTAAACGCGTGCAGGAAATCGAGCGTGCCGGCGGACGCGGCGCTGCCGTGCGGCCCGAGACGGAGCAGCCCACATATCCCCTGCCGGGAGCTTTTGCGCAGCAGCCCGTGGCAACGCAGCAGATGCAGCCCCCCGTGGGACAGATGCAGCAGCCCGGAATGCTTCCCACACAAGAGCCCCAGGCGGCATCTATGTCGATGCCGCCAAACATGCCAGAGGCCATGCCGCTGGCTGATCAGGATGCAGCAGCAATGCAGCAGGCGACGGGGGCGCCGGGTGGCCAGCAAATGGGCTATCAGCCGTACCAACAGGGATATCCATATCAGCAGATGCCGCCACTGGGGTATGGCCAGCAGTTCCCGCAGCAGTACCAGCAGGGATATCAGCAGCCGTACCAGCAGATGCCGCAGCAGCAGTACAACCCCTGGGCCCAGCAGACGCCTCCGCAGCCTTACCAACAGTGGCCTCAAAGTTTTCAACAGCAAATGCCGTCGACGCAGAGTTCTCAACAACCAGCAGCTCAAATGATGTATCCTAATGCAGTAAATCAGTATGCACAGCCACAACCGGACGTGTTCGTAAGCGATCGCGGCAACGCCGCGCTGGGCTATCTGGCGCAAAATCAAGCGTGCGGCGCAACCGATCTTGCGAGGGCGTTTGGAAACTCGGCCCCCACTTGGTCACGCACGCTCAATGACTTGGCGCAGGCCGGCTTGGTCATCAAGCATGGCCAGAAATACCATCTGACCGAACTCGGCGCCGCTCGCGTGCGAGCTCAGAGCTAAAGAACGGGAGAGACAGTGGACGAGGAAGCAAGCATCATCCTGGGGGATGCCATCGCCTTTTGCCAGCGCGACGGCCAAGATGCACGCCTCATCAACATGCTGGGGCAATCGCGCGCCATAAGCCTGACCGAAGATACGCTCACGATCGAGGCCCCCTCGCGCTTTGCCATCGCGCAGCTCAAAAAGCATCAGCCGACTATTGAGGCCTATCTGGAAGAAATCGCCTTTGCACCGATTGCTCTCGACATCGTGGCACCGCAAGGCGCCGCGACGGAATCCGCTGCCGCCACGGCGCCCGCCACGGCTCCCGCTGCTTCCCCGGCGGTGCCGGCCTCCGCAGGCAACGTGCCGACAATCGAGCACCAGCACAGCGATGTTTCCCGTGAAACCATAGCACCGTTGCCGACCGCGGCGGCGACGTCAACGAACGTACCCGTCACGCACATGCCCATCGCTCACGACGCGGCGGCGGGCGCGGATTCGGGCATTGCAATCAAGAACACGCTCTCGGCCGATGACTTTCGTCGCATGATGAACCAGATGAAGGGCGGAGCGCCGACTAAATCCACGCAAGCTGCGACCCCCGCTTCACCCATACCGGCGCCGACCGTGCCGGCCGAGCAGAATACGGATGGAGCCCCGCTCGCCGCGAACTCAAAATTTACCTTTGAGAACTTTGTCTACGGCCCCGAGAACAGCCATGCCTATCGCTCGGCACTCAAGTTTGCCGCCCTCGCGGACGAGCGCGGCACGTGCACATCACTGTTCATCTACGGCAAATCGGGCCTGGGCAAGACGCACCTGCTGCTTGCCATCAAAAACGAGCTCGCCGAGAAGTCGCCCGAGATCAAGGTCAAGTATGCCAACTCCCAGGCATATCTGGACGACCTGATGACCGAGTTCGACCGCCAAAAGAAGAGCAACGCCCCCATCATGCAGGCGTACCACGGCGTGGACGTGCTCATCATCGATGACATCCAAAACATCATCGGCAAGCGCGCGAGCGTGGACTACTTTTTCCAGCTCATGGACGAGTTCATCCGCAACAACAAGAAGGTCGTCATCGCGGCAGACCGCGCCCCCAAGGACCTGAGCATGGACGAGCGTCTGACCAGCCGCTTCAACGCCGGCATGCTCTGCCTGGTCGCAGAGCCCAGCTACGAGATGAAATACAAGATCTTGCAGCGCTATTACGAGAACACCATCGTCGCCGCTCCCGAGGTAGGCGACGACTCGCTGCTGGCGGCCTATGGGGGCGACGGCGGACACCTGACCGACGAGCACTTTAAACACATGGCCGAGGTCTCGGGCACCAACATCCGCGAACTCGAGAGCTTTTGCGAGCGCTGCGCCGGCGAGGCGGGCGACCGCGAGCGCGAGGGCGGGGAGCTCACCTTTGACGATATCGACGCCATTGCCAGCCAGTACTTCGACACATCGGCCAAAAAGATCAACGTGCAAACGGTTCAGTCCGTCATTGAAGAGCAGTACGGCGTGACGCACGAGGAGCTCATCGGCCCGCGTCGCAACGCCAATATCGCCAAAGCACGCCATATCGCTATCTACCTGGCTATCGAGATGTGCGAGATGACGACCACGGCGGTGGGCGCCGAATTTGGCAACCGCAACCACTCGACCGTCAGCACGAGCTACAAAAAGGTCCAGAAGATGATCCAGGAAGACCGCGCCGTCACCGAAGACCTCAAGTCGCTGCGCGATAAAATTACACTGCGCTCGTAGGGAAATAGAGACACCTGTTGAAAACTTGTCGAAACCACGGACATAAGGTGTCTAAAACCCAAACCGCGGTGATGAAAAGTTTTGCGCAGGTTTTGAACGTGGAAAACCACCCCTGTTGCACACAGGTTGCTGTCGATTCTCTTTCTGGGTCTGACCTGCGTCTTTGGGAGTAATCAACAGTTTCGTCAGTGCTATTACTATTATTAAGATATTTATATCTATAGAAAGGTATTAAAAGATGAAGTTCACCGTCAGCCAGAGCTCGCTCACACAAGCCATCGGCGTCGTTATGAAGGGCGTCGCTTCGGCATCCACCCTTCCCATCCTGTCGGGCGTGCTCGTCAAGGCGCAAGACGGCATCTTGGAATTCCAGACCTCTAACTACACCATCTCGATCCGTCATCGCATCGCGGCGCATGTCGAAGAAGAGGGCGAGATGGTTATCCCCTGTAAGATGCTCTCAAATATCACCAAGACCCTCCCCGATGCCCCGGTCACCTTTGAGCTGTCCGAGCGCCAGGTGCTGATTGGTTGCGAGAAGAGCTCGTTCCGCCTGAACACGCTCGATGCCAATGACTTCCCCGAGTTTCCGGCCTATGCCATCGAGAGCGCCGTGGAGCTGCCGACCGATATCTTGTCCGAGATGGTCAGCCGCGTGTGGCGCGTCACCTCAACCGACAAGGCCCGCCCCATCCTGGGTGGCGTGCACATGAAGGTCGAGAACAACACCGTGCGCCTGGTGGCGACCGATTCCTTCCGCCTGGCCGTGTGCGATACGCAGGTCGAGACCTCGACCCTCGAGGGCTCCTTTGAACTCAACGTTCCGGCCGACGCCTTTAACGACGCGCTGAACATCATGGCCAGCCAGGCAACCATCATGATCGGGGCTACCGACACCCAGGTTGTCTTTGAGGCCGGCAACACCACCTACGTGTCGCGCCGCATCGAGGGCGTGTACCCCAACTACAAGCAGCTCATCCCCGATTCGTGCGTGACGAGCGTCAAGATCGACGTCGCCGCCTTTAACGCCGCCCTCAAACGCGTGGCCGTTATCGCGAGCGCCAACCCCGCCGTCAAGTTCGAGATCGATGTCGAGAACGGGCAGATGGGCCTGTCCTCCATTTCCAATGACCAGGACCTTGCGCAGGAGACGATCGATGTCGAGGCCGAGGGCGAGTCGGGTGCCATCGCCTTCAACTACCACTACATCTTCGGCTGCCTCAATGCCCTGTCCAAAGAGAAGGAGATCACGCTGGAGCTCAAGAGCTACTCGCAGGCGGGCATCTTCAAGTCCTACGACAAGATCAACTACCTGTACCTGGTCATGCCGGTCCGCATCTAGCGCTGCGCCATGACCATGTTCGCCCGCGATCTTTCCGTCGCGCACTACCGCAGCTTCGATAGCTATCGCCTTGCCCTGGACGAGGGCGTGACGATACTTGCGGGACCTAACGCGGCGGGAAAGACCAATCTCATAGAGGCGCTGCAGCTGCTGACGAGCGGCGCCTCGTTTAGGCATCCGACCGCCGCCGAGCTCGTCCATGATGGCGTGGGCTCGTGCAAGGTCGAGCTGAGGCTCGAGGGCGACGGCCGCGTGCTTGATATGGGATTGAGCGCGGAGGACGGTAAACGCTCGTTTAGCCGCAACGGCAAGAGATGCTCCGCCGCCGGTGTGCGCGGGGTCCTGCCGAGCGTGCTGTTTTGCCCCGACCATCTGGACATGGTTAAGCGAGGCGCCAGTGTGCGCCGCGCCGCCCTCGATGGCTTTGGCATGCAACTGAGCGCACGCTATGCCGATCTTGCGAGCGCTTATGGGCGCTGCGTGACCCAGCGTAACGCCTTGCTCAAGGAGACCTGGTGCTGCCGCGAGATGCTCGGCGCGTGGAACGATTCGATTGCCCGCGCGGGCTCGGCCCTGCTCGTGCACCGGTTGGCCCTGCTTGACCGGTTGGCGGGCCATGTGCACGCTGCCTACGGGCAAGTGGCGTCCGGCGAGGCTGCCAGCGTGACCTATACGTCCACGCTGGGGGATTTGCCCCAGGTCGAGGATCGCGAAGAGCTGAAGGGCTGGGCGTACGAGCGCATGCTGGCCGCCCTTGATGAGCGCGCCGACGAGGAAATTCGCCGCGGCGTGACGTTGGTGGGACCGCATCGCGACGAGATTGAATTTACCGTGGCGGGTCGCTCCGCCCGTTCATTTGCCAGCCAAGGTCAGCAGCGAACGTTGGTGCTGGCCTGGAAGGTGGCGGAGGTGGCCGTGGCTCGCGATGTTCTGGGCACCGCCCCACTGCTGCTTTTGGACGACGTGATGAGCGAGCTCGACGGCGAGCGCCGCGGTGCTTTCCTGCGGTTGATCGGCGATGATATCCAGACGGTCATAACCACGACCAACCTGGGGTACTTTACCGATGACCTGCTCGGTCGAGCCAAGGTGGTGAGCATGGGTGAGACGTGCTAATTACGAGCGCGAGAGCGAGACGGTCGCCTTCAGTGGATTTTTAAACGCAGAGCGCCAGCGCATCCTGGCGGCTGCAACACCTGAGCGCCATGCGCAGATGGAGGCTGCCGAGGAGTCGCGCGCGGTCTATCGCGCGTGGAACGCGGTGTGCTCGGGCACGCGCGAGGGGCGGCATGTGACGGGCCTGCGCTACCTGCCCGAGTCCAATGAGCTGCTGGTATATCTCGACTCGCCCTCGTGGACGCAGGAAATGACGCTGTTGCGCGAGATCATCCGCGCGCGCATGGAGCGCGCCGGTGCGCATGTGGATGGCCTGGTGTTCAAAACCACCGCGCCCGGTCACACGCCGCCCGCCGCCAAGCAGCGCCTGCGCCCGGCGACGACCGAGCGCCCGCCGGCCCCGCACGCCGACCTAAGTGAGGCCGAGCGCACCGAGATTGAGCGCCAAGTGGCGCCCATCAAAGACCGAAAACTGCGCGAGGCCCTCGAGAATGCCATGAGAGCCAGTGCCGAGTGGGCCAAGGGCGTGCAAAGCAAAAAAGAGCCTTAAATCGCATCTGGTGGCCTTGTAGAGCCAAATACCCTCGTTCCCGAGGGTATTTTTTTACGATAAACTAGTAAGGCTGTACACATTTTCTTGACTGAAGGAGGACGTGTGGCAAACGAAAACGATTACGATGGCGGCGAGATTAAGATTCTCGAAGGTCTCGAGGCCGTTCGTAAGCGCCCGGGCATGTATATCGGCTCGACGAGCGCCAGCGGTCTGCATCACCTGGTGTGGGAGATCGTTGACAACTCTGTCGACGAGGCCATGGCCGGTTTCTGCACCGAGATCCAGGTGACGGTCCACGCCGACAACTCCATCACGGTCGTCGACAACGGGCGCGGCATCCCCGTCGACGAGCACCCTGTTAAAAAGATCCCGACGCTCGAGGTTGTCATGACGATCTTGCACGCCGGCGGTAAGTTCGATAACTCGGCCTATAAGGTCTCGGGCGGCCTGCACGGCGTGGGCATCTCCGTCGTCAACGCACTGTCCAAGCGTGTGGTCGTTCAGGTTCGTCGCGATGGCAACACCTACGAGATGGAGTTCTCGCGCGGCAAGACCGTCAAGAAGATGGAGGTCGTGGGCACCTCGGATTCGACGGGCACCACCGTCACCTTCTGGCCCGACGACGAGATCTTCGAGACCTGCATCTACGATTTCGATACGCTGCATAACCGTCTGCAGGAGACGGCGTTCCTCAATAAGAACCTCAAAATCGTGCTGACCGACGAGCGCGAAGCGACTCCCCACGTGGAGGAGTTTTGCTACGAGGGCGGCATCATCGACTTCGTCAAGTTCCTCAACGAGGGCAAGGACGTCCCCGAGGCCTTTAAGGAGCCCATCTACATTGAGGGCAAATCGGACCCGGACGCGCCTGTGGCCAAGATGGGCGAGGTCGAGGTTTCCCTGCAGTGGAATAGCGGCTACGGCGAGAACGTCATGTCGTTTGCCAACGACATCTACACCCCCGAAGGCGGCATGCACCTTGAGGGCTTCCGTACCGCGCTCACCCGCGTGATCAACGATTACGCGCGCAAGCAGAACCTGCTCAAGGAAAAAGACGCCAACCTGACCGGCGACGATGTGCGCGAGGGCCTTTCGGCCGTTATCTCGGTCAAGCTGCCCGATCCGCAGTTTGAGGGCCAGACCAAGGCAAAGCTCGGCAGCTCCTATATGCGAGCGCTCACGCTCAAGATTGTGACCGACGGCCTTGTCGATTACCTCGAGGAGCATCCCAAGCCCGCTCGCGAGATCGTCAAGAAGGCGCAACAGGCCTGCAAGGCGCGCAATGCCGCCCGCAAGGCGCGCGAGGCGACCCGCCGCAAGAGCCTGCTCGAGACGGCGTCCCTGCCCGGTAAGCTCGCTGACTGCTCGGTGCGCGATGCCGAGCTGACCGAGCTCTTCATCGTAGAGGGCGACTCGGCAGGCGGTTCGGCCAAGGACGGCCGTCGCCGAGACATCCAGGCGATTCTGCCCCTGCGCGGCAAGATTTTGAACGTCGAACGCGTTGGTGACCATCGCGCGTTCTCGAGTGACACCATTCAGTCGCTGATTACCGCGATCGGCTGCGGCGTCACGACGAGTGCCGGCGACGGCGGCGACTTCGATATCACCAAGGCGCGCTACCACAAGATCATCATCATGACCGATGCAGACGTCGACGGTGCGCATATCCGCATCCTGCTGCTGACGTTCTTCTACAAGTACATGCGTCCGCTGATCGATGCCGGCTACGTCTATGTTGCCTGCCCGCCCATCTTTGGCATTAAGGTGCGCAACAAGATCCACTACGTGTATCCCAACGGCCGCCAGCCCGAAGACGAGATCCTGCGCGATACCATCCAGAGTCTGGGCCTGAACCCCGATGATAACGACGAGGACGGCAAGGCCAAGGACGGCAAGATCACCAAAAAGCGCAAGGGCTATACCGTCCAGCGCTACAAGGGCCTGGGCGAGATGGACCCCAAACAGCTTGCCTCGACGACGATGGACCCAAAGACCCGCATTCTGCAGCGTGTGTCGATCGAGGACGCCGTGGTGGCGGACCGCGCCGTGCGCGAGCTGATGGGTTCCGAGGTCGGCTATCGCCGCGAGTACATCGAGAAGCATGCACATGATGCACGATTCTTAGATGCCTAACCTGTTCGGCTTTCCCAGCCACCGCACCTTCGCCCTCAATCGTCGGTCGCGTACCCAAGTACGTTTCCCTCCTCTTTCGGGCGAATCTGCGGCACCTGGAAAAGCCGTCTCCGTGGTAGGGAACTAATTAGACCACGCAAACCATGAGGAGGTAACGTGGCAGACGATATCAACAATAACGAGGGTATGGACGAGGCCGGCGATGCCGGTATGCCCGATGATCTGAAGCGCCTGCTTGCCCGTGCTGAGCAGGGCGAGGACGGCGATCCGGACGCCTATAACCCCGATGCCGATGATGATGAGGAAGAGGACGACGACGGTGAGCTCGAGGAGAGCTTTGGCGAAGTCGATCGTGGCGCCTCGGCCGGCGAGGACATCAACGGCGGCCAGCTCCAGATTTCGGAGTTCGGTCGCGAGATGAAGCAGTCGTTCATCGAGTATTCGATGTCGGTTATCACAGCGCGTGCCCTGCCGGACGTGCGCGACGGCTTAAAGCCGGTACACCGCCGCATCCTGTACGCGATGAACGAGAGCGGCATCTACCCCAACCGCCCACACAAAAAGTCGGCCTGGACGGTCGGTGAAGTTATCGGTAAGTACCACCCGCACGGTGACTCTGCGGTCTACGAGGCCATGGTCCGCCTGGCGCAGTGGTTCTCCATGCGCACGCCGCTCATCGACGGTCACGGCAACTTCGGCAACATCGATGGCGACGGCGCGGCGGCCATGCGTTACACCGAGAGCCGCCTGGCCAAGCCCGCCATGGAACTGCTGCGTGACTTGCAGAAGGATACCGTCGACTGGCAGCCCAACTACGACGAATCGCTCGCCGAGCCCGTGGCACTGCCTGCGCGCTTCCCCAACCTGCTGGTCAACGGCAGCCAGGGCATCGCCGTCGGCATGGCCACCAACATCGCCCCGCATAACCTCACCGAGGCGATCGAGGCCACCTGCTACCTGATCGACAACCCCGACGCCACCGTCGACGAGCTCATGCAGATCATGCCCGGTCCGGACTTCCCCACCGGCGCCATCATCATGGGCAGCGCCGGCATTAAGCAGAGCTACGAGACCGGCCGCGGCTCCATTACCGTGCGTGCCAAGGCACATGTGGAGTCCACCAAGACCGGCCGCAGCCGCCTGGTCTTTACCGAGATTCCCTACATGGTCAACAAGGGCACCCTGCAGGAGAAGATCGCCCAACTCGTCAACGACAAGCGCATTGAGGGCATCTCGGATATGCGCGATGAGTCCAACCAGAAGGGCATCCGTCTGGTCATCGAGCTCAAGAAGGGCGTCATTCCGCAGGTCGTGCTCAACAACCTGTATAAGTACACCTCGCTGCAGACGACCTTTGGCGCCAACAACCTGGCACTCGTCAACGGCGTTCCCAAATGCCTGAGCCTGCGCGAGATGCTGCAGCACTACATCGACCACCAGGTCGACGTCGTCACCCGCCGCACCCGCTTCGACCTTAAGAAGGCCCAGGCCCGCGCGCATATCCTCGAGGGCTACCTGATGGCCCTTGACCATATCGACGAGGTCATCAGCATCATCCGCTCCTCGCAGACCGACTCCGAGGCCAGCAGCCGACTGATCGAACGCTTTGGCTTTACGCCCGAGCAGACCACGGCCATCCTCGAGATGAAGCTGCGCCGCCTGACCGGCCTGGAGCGCGACAAGATCCAAGAAGAGTTGGACGGCCTGCGCCGCGCCATCGCCTACTACGAGGACCTGCTGGCGCACGAGGAGAAGATTCTGGGCGTCATCAAGGAAGAGATGCGCGAGATCTCCAAGAAGTTTGGCGACAAGCGCCGTACCGAAATCAGCCAGGTTGAGAAGGACCTGGATGTCGAGGACCTCATCGCCGACGAGGATATGGTCGTGACCATCACCCACACCGGCTACGTTAAGCGTATCCCAGTGGCTGCCTACCGTGCCCAGAAGCGCGGTGGCAAGGGCGTGTCGGGCGTCAACCTCAAAGAGGACGACGTTATCGATGAGATGTTCATCGCGTCCACGCACGAGTACGTGCTGTTCTTCTCGAGCAAGGGCAAGGTCTATCGCCTGAAGGTGCACGAGCTGCCGGTGGGTACGCGCCAGGCGCGCGGTACCGCGATCGTCAACCTGTTGCCCTTCGAGGAGGGCGAGAAGATCGCGAGCGTCATCAGCTGCCGCGAGTTCCCGGCCGACGAGTACCTGATGTTTGCCACCAAGAGTGGCATGGTCAAGAAGACCGTGATGAGCGCTTACGATCGTAGCCGCCGTGATGGCCTGATCGCTATCAACCTGCGTGACGACGACGCGCTGCTGAACGTGCGCCGCGTGCGCGAGGGCGACAAGATTATCCTGGCCACCACCGCGGGCAAGGCGATCATGTTCTCCGAGGAGCAGGTGCGCGCCACCGGCCGCGATACCAGCGGCGTTCGCGGTATCGGTATGAAGGACGGCGTGAGCGTTCTGGGCATGGAAGTCACTAACGGCAACGGCGATCTGTTCGTCATCACCGAGCGCGGCTACGGCAAACGCACGCCGGTTGCGGACTACCCGGAGCAGAATCGCGGCGGCCAGGGTGTCTACACCATCCAAATGACCGAGCGTAAGGGTAACCTTGCGGCCATGAAGACGGTGGGTCCGCAGCACGAGCTGTTCATCGTGACGGAGGGCGCGACGGTCATTCGCGTTAAGACCGACGAGATCAGCCAGACTGGCCGCGCCACCCAGGGCGTCAAGATGATGACCGTCGACGACAACGACCGCATCTGCGCCGTAGCCCGCATGACGGCGGCCAAAGAGAAGCCCGAGGGCGAAGGTGCCGAGGCCGCAGCCGACGCCGAAGAGGCTCCAGTCGACCTAGGCGACGGCAACGACATGCCGGAGGATCTCCTCGACGAGTAAGAGACCCTAGCGGTAGAAAATATCAGACCCCATATATCGGCGGTCGGCGCACTGCGCGCCGACCGCTTTTTTGACAACCTTGGACCCCGTGCCCGCTCGGCGGGCACACTCCAAAGTTTTTCAAAAAAGTTGTTGACGCGCGCGTAACGACTCGTCTAATATATCCCTTGCGCGATGGACCTGTAGCTCAGTTGGTTAGAGCGTCCGGCTGATAACCGGGAGGTCACAAGTTCGAATCTTGTCAGGTCCACCATCAAAACTGTTAAAAGCCTCGGGGCAATTGCCTCGAGGCTTTTTTCTTAGCCACAGAAGGTAGTCAAAAAAGCTCTGTCCCAAATTAACTACTTTGATTTTGTGTGCTACGCGAAAGTTTGGGTAGTATAGCTATTCAACGCGGCGGGCCGCCGCGTGTTAACCGCTACGTACCGGAGGTGTTCCATGGTTCGTGTCGACATAGAGACCATCGTCATGGCCGCCGGTCCCGTGCCATCGCTTATCGTGCTTCGCGAACGCTGCAGCAAGTCGGATTCCCCCGCGCCGCTGCGCTCCCTCTCCATCCAGACTGGCTCGTTTGAGGCTGCGGCAATCAGCCGCGGCATCGACAGCGGACGCGCCGATCGCCCGATTACCCATGACCTGTTGCTCGATACTGTTGGCGCCCTGGGCGCCAAGCTCGAGCGCATCGAGATCGTTCGCGCCGAGCCGCCGGTGTTCTACGCGACGATTGTCGTACTGGCCGATGGTGACGAGCGCAAGATCGATGCCCGTCCCAGTGATGCCATTGCCCTTGCCGTGCGCAGCAATGCCCCCATGTTTGTGGAGGACGACATCATGAATCGCCTGGGCACTGTTTCTGCCCATACCGAGGAAGTTGACGACGAGCAGGAGTTCGAGAAGTTCGACGAGTTCGTCCATACGCTCTCGCCCGATGACTTCTAAATGCGGGGCGGCCAGGATGCGGAGCGTTCGCTGATGGCCGGCGGTATGTCGGCTGAGGCGGCTGCGATCGCCCGCGAGGCCCAGATGCGCTCGGAGGCTTCTGAGGCGGCTCGCATTGCCTATGTGACGCAGGCCCGCACGCTCCGCGAGCGCCGCGGCTCGTTTATCAAGATGGTTGTCGTCTCCGCCCTTGTCGCGGCAATCTGCTCACGCCTTCGTGGTACAGTTGGTGCGCTTGGGTTTTCGATCTCTACGGGCCTGGTGATTTGGGGCGTGGTCGATGCAGTCATGCTGACCAGTCAGATCAAGGTGCTCGACAAGCGCGCGGCGGACATGATGCGCACCCGCGACGCTGCCGCCAAGATCGCCGCCGAGGCACAAGAACTGTAACGACGTCAGACTCGATGGGAAGGTCTAAAGATGGCACAGGATATGCAGGATGCCGGTAACGTCTCCGCCGAGCTCGACGCCATGGTGTGCGATCTGATCGGCGCGTTCTTGGACGACCTTGCCGCCGGTGAAAACCCTGGCGTGGTCGTGGCAATTGAGGATGCTGCTTCCAACCGTTATCTGGCGGCGCTCGACGAGGACGGCGAAGAGGCGTGCCTGGAGGCGGCCACCAACTTTATCTCCGAGCACAAGATGGGTCTTAAGGACGAGGGCCTGGGCCGTATCGCTCGCTATGCCATCGGCTACACCGGCTGCGTCGAGATTGACGGCGGCTATCACGATGCTCTGCTCGTGAGCTTCTTCGAAACCACGCTCGAGAGCGGTTTTTCGGCATATGTGCTGTATGAGGGCATGGGCGCCGGCGATGGTTTTATGTGGAGCGACCCTGAACCTGCAGGTGAGGAAACCCCTCTCATCTAAAATCGCTAAAATAAACGAGTTTTCGGTAAAAGGCTCAATATTCCCGCCGAGCGTTGCATTGCTGGGTGGGTCGCATACGCGTGCCGGTTGTATATAGATAGAAGATAGGGGAACTACATGCGCGTAGACAATCTGAGGAACATCGCCATCATCGCTCACGTCGACCATGGCAAGACGACGATGGTCGACAAGCTCCTGCGTGCCACGGACGCCTTCCGTGCCAACCAGCAGGTCGAGGACCGCGTCCTGGATTCCAACGACCAGGAGCGCGAGCGCGGCATTACGATTCTCGCCAAGAACATCTCTATCGAGTACAAGGACGTCAAGATCAACGTCATCGACACCCCGGGCCACGCCGACTTTGGCGGCGAGGTCGAGCGCGTGCTGCGTATGGCCGACGGCGCCCTGCTGCTGGTCGACGCCTTTGAGGGCCCCATGCCCCAGACCCGCTTCGTGCTGCGTCACGCTATCGACACCGGCCTTAAGATCATGATCGTCATCAACAAGATCGACCGTCCGGGCGCCAACCCCGAGAAGGCCTACAACGACTGCCTGGACCTCATGGCCGACCTGGGCGCCACCGACGACCAGCTTGAGTTCGCCATGGAGCACGTGGTCTACGCCAGCGCCATGAATGGCTTTGCCCGCCTTGATCCCAACGACGGCAACATGGACATGTATCCGCTGCTCGATATGATCATCGACGACATGCCCGCGCCCGAGGTTGACGAGAACGCTCCGCTGGCCATGCAGTGCGTGACCATCGACCACTCCAACTTCGTTGGCCGTATCGGCATCGGTCGCGTGTATTCCGGCGCCATCCATCAGGGCGACCAGATTCTGGTTGTGAAGAACGACGGCTCCAGCGCCACCGCTACCGTCAAGCAGCTCTTTACCTTCGACTACCTGGGCCGCACCGAGTGCCAGGAAGTCGGCGCCGGCGACATCGCCGCCGTCGTGGGCATCGACCGCACCGATATCGGCGATGTCTACACCGATCCCGAGAACCCCGTCGAGCTCGAGCCCATCGAGATCGACCCGCCGACCCTGTCCATCGTCTTCGAGGCTTCGACCTCCCCGCTCGTCGGTCGCGACGGAGACATCGTGGGCGCCCGTCAGCTCAAGGAGCGCCTGTTCAACGAGGCCGAGAACAACGTGACCATGAAGATCGAGGAGCTCGAGGACAAGAGCGGCGTCGAGGTCTCGGGCCGCGGCATTCTGCACCTGTCCGTTCTGATGGAGTCCATGCGCCGCGAGGGCTTTGAGTTCCAGGTCGGCCGTCCCCGCGTTCTGTTTAAGAAGGACGAGAACGGCAACAAGATGGAGCCTGTCGAGCAGGCCGTCGTTGAGTGCCCGGACGAGTACTCGGGCAAGGTCGTTGAGGTCTTCGGTACCTCCGGTGGCATCATGACGAGCATGGATACCTCGGGTATCGTGACGCACCTCGAGTTTAAGATCCCGACCCGCGGCATCATGGGCCTTAAGAACCGCATCATGAACGTCACCCACGGCGAGGGCGTGTTCTACCACACCTTCCTGGAGTACGGTCCCTACGCCGGCGAGATCGGCAACCGTCAGAACGGCGCAATGATCTCCATGACCACCGAGAAGGCCGTTGCCTATGCTCTGGGTACGCTGCAGGAGCGCGGCCAGCTTTTTGTTGAGCCGGGCACCGAGTGCTACGAGGGCATGATCGTGGGCGAGCGCAGCAAGGCTGGCGACATGGTCGTCAACATCGCCCGTACCAAGAACCTGGGCAACCAGCGTTCCTCGACCTCCGATATCTCCGTTCAGCTGGTGCCGCCCCGCACCTTCTCGCTGGAGGAGGCGCTGGAGTACATCGCCGACGACGAGCTGGTTGAGATTACCCCCAAGAACATCCGCCTGCGCAAGCGCCTGCTCAACGCCACCGACCGCAAGAAGGCCGCCGTCCGCGCCGGCCAGGTCAACAAATAAGCGCTGGACTTTATAGCGTCTAACAAGAAAGGGCGTCGACCGTAATGGTCGGCGCCCTTTTTGTGCATAGGGACTGAGCTGGTCTGCACCACCACAAAGGTGCCTGGTCCCTTTGTGGTGGTTGGCGGCTAAGCGGTGGGGAGTCCTGGCGTGTTAGCCGGCTGCTGCGGCTTGACGCGGGCGTTGCGCCAGATGATTTGGATGATGTAACCGAGCATAAAGACAAAGGCCACGCCGCTGATGAAGTCACCTACGAGGGGAAGCCCCGTGAGGGCGCCTGCGATTACGCCGCCCACGGCTGCCATGGCGTAGCGGTTTTGGTTGTGTCCAACCATGCGGGCGATCGCGCACCCCGCAAAGGCACTCGACATCAACGCGATGCCGATAACGCCGCACAAGAGGGTTCCGGCAAGCGACAGACCAGCGATAGAGATAATCAGCAGTAGGACGGCGGGGACGATAGCAATCGTGCCCAGAAGACCGCTCACCCACAGGGGCATGGAGCGCTGGTGGAGCATGCCGGCGGCGCTGGCGGTCGCGCGCGGAAAGATGAGCTCGAGCAGCAGAGCGACAAAGCAGGTCGAGAGTGCCGCGGCGACGATACCGCCGATGACATCGTTAACGGTGGAAGTATCCTCGTTCTCGGTGCGGTCGATCTTGAGCGCACCGACCTCGGCTCCCGCGGCGCGCTCGGGGTCCTCGGAGACGTGCGCGTTCACGGTGCCGGTGATGTGGGCGTTCTTGCCCAGGATGAGCTTGTCGGCCCAAACCTCGACATCGCCCTTGACGGTGCCATCGATGGTCACCGTGTCGCCCGCAAGCGCTGCCGACTTGGTGGAGCCTCGCAGGGCAACCGTCTCGCCTATCGCGTAGAAACAGTTGGCGGTGCTGTCGGAATTGAGCACGACATGCTGGCCAGCGACGGTCACGCTGCCATCAACCGTGGTCTTGGCAATGTCGATGGTGCGTGCCGCCAGACGGACGGCGCCGCCCACTGTGCAGTCACGGATCGAGAGGGTATCGCCCGCGGCGATGATATCGCGGCCGATGGACACATCATCCAAGTTGAGGGCCTGACCTGCCCAGTACAGGTCACCTTCGACGCCGGACGGATTGGCGTCATTGTCGGTCGCAAGTACGTTTCCTGCGGTGTCCGTGCCGGCGAACGACGCCGTGGGAAGCACGGTGATCGCCAGCGCGATGAGCGCGAATAGGATGGTGATGCGGCCCCATGCTTTACGGCGCTGGGTCAACGGGAGTTGATTGCAGGGCATAGTGAATCCTTCGTTAGATACTCGGCATATACCTAACAGGGTACCCAACGCGTGGGCGCTCTAAAAGAACCTCTCGGTTGCATTTCGAAGGATGAGCCCGCGCTACCTACTTTTTGCGATGCAAAAAGCGTGCGATGTCATCCTCGGTGGGGCTTTTGATATCAAAGCGCAGCGACAGCCAGCGTAGTCCCATGGTCACCACGACGCAAACGACCAGTGCGACGACATTGCTGACCAAGCCGCTCATGACAAGGCAAACATAGCTTGCCGATCCGGCGATGGCCGCGATGGCATAGAAGTTGGTGCGCTGGAAGATACCCGGCACCACACCCATAAAACCATCTCGCAGCATGCCGCCGCCCACCGCGGTAAAAAAGCCCATCATGATGCACACCGCCGGCGCAAAGCCGTAGACCAGCGCCTTGTCTGCGCCGGTTGCCGCATAAATACCCACCGAGATGATATCGAGCAGGGGAATGAGCTTTTCGGGCTTGTCGACGATTGCCGGGAAGATGTAGATGATGGCCGCGGTGGCGATGGAGAGCGGGAGCGCCATCGGTTGGTTGAGGATGTAGACGTTGCCCACCTGCAGCGTCATATCGCGCAAAAGACCGCCGCCCAGTCCACAGACCACGGCGAGCGCGACGGCGCCCACCAGGTCGAGTTTGTGCTCGCGTGCGACCAACACGCCCGAGATCGATGCCGCGACGACGGCGAACATCTCGAGCCAAAACGGGATGGCAACCATGGCATCCGAGGCGTGTGCGGTAACGATCATAGCGGCGGCAACGGGCAAGATGGGGTCCTTTGAGTTACGGGTTTAGACAATGCCCGTACATAGTACATGTTCGGCGCCGATTGCGACCCTATTGCTCGGCAAACGGTCGGGACTGGGTACGGTCATAGGTTCCATGTTTGGGGATCCGGGTTGATGCTGAACGCGATGGGGGCGTGGTCGAATAGGAGGGATGTCCAAATTTTGAGCTTTGCTCAAAATTTATCCGGTCGGCTTACGCCGACCGCGCTGCGCTAAAAACGCGCCACTGGCGCGTTTTCTTTACGCTTTGCGCCCTGGCGGGTTCGAATCCCTCCTCCTCCGCCGTATTTGCTTGTAAGGGACTTAAAAGAAAAAAGCCCCCGATCTGGGAGCTTTCTCAACCAAAATGGCGGAGGAGGAGGGATTCGAACCCTCGTGACCTTATACAGGCCAAACGGTTTTCGAGACCGCCGCATTCAACCACTCTGCCACCCCTCCGCGTGGGGTAAAAACAAAGCAGGCTCGAAGGCCTGCTTTGGAATTAACTGGCGGAGAGTCAGGGATTTGAACCCTGGAGACGCTTTTGACGCCTACACGATTTCCAATCGTGCTCCTTCGGCCACTCGGACAACTCTCCGTTAAATGCGAAAGTCAGTATACACGAGGAATCGCAAAGTGCAAACAGAAAAGTTGGCATTTTTTAAAACGCTTGGCCGCGTTTGGCGTTGCAGCGGGGTTTGAGATGCCAAAAAACGGCTTCCGACCAGCGTAGTTGATCAACTCAATTGTTCAAAAGGGGTATTTATAAGCGATTTGGCAATGAATTTAAAAATCTTTGGGTGGTGCTGTGGGCCACTGGTATGCATTTTGCGACCACAACCATGCGCCCGTTGACCTGCGACTTGGCTCAGCTTGTCCTCACGGCACCGTATCTTGTCCACAGATCCGTCAAGCTTTTGGTCAGCATTTGGTTGGAATGCGCATGAAACGTCGTGCGAGTATGGGCATATGTGGAGGTCATGAGGTTGTAGCTGCATATTCTTGCAGCCTAGGAGGTTGAAAGATATTATTACCAAGTCTTTTCCTGCTTCAGGCGCACCTTCACGACCTGAAGCCACATTTGCCCAGAGGAGGTGACAATATGAAGGCTTATGAACTGCTGTTCTTTGTTGACCCGTCGCTCGACCCCGAGACTCGTCTCGCTGTTATGAAGCGTATCGATACCACGATCGCTGAGGGCGCTGGCAAGGTCGACTCCGTTGACGAGTGGGGCAAGCGCAAGCTCGCCTACGAGATCAACGACCTCACCGATGGTGACTACACCCTCATCAACTTCCACGCAGATCCTACCCAGATCGCCGAGCTTGATCGCGTCCTGCGCATCACCGACGCTGTGGTCCGCCACATGATCGTCCGTCGCGACGACCAGGAGTAAGACTGTCGTTTTGGACTGGGCTTGTGCCCCAAGAGGAAGTAGTGAGTTATGAGCATCAATCGAGTGAACATCACCGGTAACCTCACCCGCGATCCCGAGCTGCGCGCCACCGCCGGCGGAACCCAGGTTCTGTCCTTTGGCGTTGCCGTGAACGATCGTCGCCGCAACGCGCAGACTGGCGAGTGGGAGGACTATCCCAACTTTGTCGACTGCACCATGTTCGGCACCCGTGCCGAGGCCGTGAGCCGTTTCCTGGCAAAGGGAAACAAGGTCGCGATCGAGGGCAAGCTGCGCTACAGCTCTTGGGAGCGCGACGGTCAGCGCAGGAGCAAGCTTGAGGTCATCGTCGATGAGATCGAGTTTATGAGCTCCCGTGGTGGCCAGGGTGGCTACGATCAGGGCGGTTACGCCCCCGCGGCTCCCGCGCCCGCAGCACGTCCTGCCGCACCGGTGGCTACGCCGCCCGCGGTCGACGTCTACGATGAGGACATCCCGTTCTAGGGGTTGTTCACCTATTTTTGAGTGAGAGGCGGCTTCGGTTCGCCGAAGTTGCCAAATGAAAGGTATTTTGACATGGCTAATGATTTTTCTGCACGTCAGCCGCGTCGTAAGTACTGCCAGTTCTGCAAGGAGAACACTGAGTTCATTGACTATAAGGACACTCAGCTTCTCCGTAAGTACATGACCGACCGTGGCAAGATCAAGCCCCGTCGCGTCACTGGCGCTTGCACGCAGCATCAGCATGACATCGCCAACGCCATCAAGCGCGCCCGCGAGATGGCTCTCCTGCCGTACACCGTCCCCGTGGTTTCCTCTCGTGGCAACCGCGACCGCGGCTAAGAAGGGAGACGCATCATGAAGGTTATTCTTCTCGATGAGATCAAGGGCAAGGGCGGCGAGGGTGACGTCGTAGAGGTCGCTCAGGGTTACGCTGAGAACTTCCTGTTCCCCAAGAAGCTCGCTGTTGCCGCCACCAAGGGCAACCTCAAGCAGCTTGACGAGCGTCGCAACAACATCGCCAAGCGCGAGGCCGTCCGTCTGGCTACCGCCAACGAGACCAAGGCTGCCTTCGAGGGCAAGACGGTCACCGTTGACGTCAAGGTCGGCGACGAGGGCATCCTCTTTGGCTCCGTTACCGCCGCTATGATCGCTGATGCCATCAAGGCTCAGCTCGGTATGGACATCGACCGCAAGCGCGTCGAGCTCGGTAAGCCCATCAAGGTTGCCGGTGCCCACACCGTTGCCATCTCGCTGTACCGCGAGATCAAGGCCGAGGTTGTCGTTCTCGTCGGCGTTACCGCCGAGGAGCTCGCTGCCGAGGCTGAGGTCGAGGAGGCCGCTGAGGTCGCCGAGGCCGAGACCGCCGAGGTCGAGACTGAGGCTGCTGCCGAGTAGCATTTGCTGCAACGCAACAATCTTGTTCTAAGAAGGGCGCTCTGGGAGACCAGGGCGCCCTTTTGTTTTTTGCGCTGAGTGAGTGTCATGGTGAACGTTGCGTCGAAGTCCTATATACAGGACCGTTTATCCGTTTGGTTCGGTGATGATTGGCGGCGCGCGGCGCGTTTTGGGATCGTGGCTGATACTATGGATGCTCGCAAGCGATATGAATGAGGATGCTCATGGCATATGACGATAGGGAGACCGGGCTGACGGTCGAGGACCGCGGCTCAAAGTTGGGTCTTCCCCAAAACCAAGATGCAGAGGCCAATGTACTGGCCGCTATGCTGCTATCGCCCGAGGTGGTCGAAGAGGCCCAGGTCGAGCTGCAGCCCGATGACTTCTACCGGCCCATTCATAAGACCATCTATACTGCGATGGTCGATATGTACAACAGCCGCATTCCCATCGACTCCATCTCGCTGATCGATTACCTGCGAAGCATCAACAAGCTCGATGCCGTGGGCGGCGAGGCGTACATTTTGGAGTTGATGGGTCAGACCCTGTCGCTCGTCAACTGGCAGCACCATGCCGCCATCGTTCGCCGCGACTCGATGCTGCGCGAGCTGATCGGCGCCACCAACGAGATCAACGCGCTGGCATATAACGCCCCCACCGACA
Source organism: Collinsella aerofaciens (assembly GCF_028206995.1). Taxonomy (GTDB): domain Bacteria; phylum Actinomycetota; class Coriobacteriia; order Coriobacteriales; family Coriobacteriaceae; genus Collinsella; species Collinsella aerofaciens_AQ. The sequence continues at coordinate 50,936 of NZ_JAQLFL010000002.1, forward strand.
CCAAAGAGGTTGTCGAGCTGGCCGAGAGCAAGCTGCTCAAGGTTACGGCGCGCGAGGTCAAGTCGAGCTACAAGACGTTGACCGAGTTTATGGTCGAGGCCTATAACGAGGCCGAGGAAGTGTGCCAGGCCGGTGGCCAGGCTGCGGGCGTGCCCACGGGCTTTCCGTCACTCGACCGCATGCTCATGGGTTTTCGCGAGGGCCAGCTCATCATCATCGGCGCCCGTCCTGCTGTAGGTAAGACGTCGTTCGCTCTGAACCTGGCGCTCAACGCTGCCGCTGCTGGTTATACCGTCGGCTTCTTCTCGCTGGAGATGTCGGGTAAGGAAATTGCCCAGCGTCTGATTTGCGCCTATGCCATGATCTCGATCAGTGACTTCCGCATGGGTCGCATTAGCCCCGAGCAGTGGGCCAATATCAACGAGGCCACGCAGACCTTGTCCAAGCTCGATATTCTGATTGACGATACGCCCGGCACCACAGTGACCGAGATTCGCGCCAAGAGCCGCCGCATGCTCCATAACAAGGAGAAGGCAATCATCATCCTGGACTACCTGCAGCTGGTGAGTCCTCCGCCGGGACGCCGCTCCGAGAGCCGTACCGTCGAGGTTTCGGAGATGTCGCGTGGTCTGAAGATCATGGCCAAGGAGCTCAAGATTCCGCTCATCGCGCTGTCGCAGCTCTCGCGTCAGGTCGAATCCCGTACCGGCAAGCGTCCGCAGCTTTCCGACCTTCGTGAATCGGGCTCTATCGAGCAGGACGCCGATATCGTCATGTTCTTGGACCGCTCCGCCGACGAGGCCGAAGCCTCGCGCGACGATCGACCCGACGAGGGCGTTACGCGTATCGTCGTGGCCAAGAACCGTTCGGGCCCGATCGGCGACGTCGACCTGATGTTCCTGCCGGCATCCACCAAGTTCTATGAGCTTGATGGGGCACATGCCGAGGAGTAGGACAGGCGCCCGTTGCACGGGTATACTGGGAATGTTTTGTGCTTCTGCGTGCCGGCGTGGTGCGTAGACAGTCCATGAATGTAAGGAGTAAACATGCCGTCAACCGTTTTGGTCGGTGCCCAGTGGGGCGATGAGGGCAAGGGTAAGATTTGCGACCTGGTCGCCGGCGACTTCGATGCCGTCGTGCGCTACTCGGGCGGCAACAACGCCGGTCACACCATCGTCGTCAACGGCAAGAAGTACGGCCTGCACCAGGTGCCCTCCGGCATCATGTATTCTGACCACGTGTCGGTGATCGGTAACGGCTGCGTCGTCAACCCCAAGGTTGTCCTTGAGGAGATCGATATGTTCGAGGCCGGCGGCATCACCACCAAGAACCTCAAGATTAGCGGCAACGCGCATGTCATCATGCCGTACCACATCGATCTGGATGGCGCCTTTGAGCAGAAGCTCGGCAAGAAGAACATCGGTACCACCAAGCGCGGCATCGGTCCGTGCTATCAGGACAAGATGACCCGCATCGGCCTGCGCATGCAGGACATGCTGGACGAGGCACTGTTCCGCGACAAGCTGGAGACCGCTCTCGCCCGCGTGAACCCCGAGCTCGAGCTCATCTACAACCTGCCCACCTACACCGTGGACCAGATTTGCGACGAGTACCTGCCGATGGCCGAGCGCCTGCGTCCCTACATCACCGAGACGAGCCTGCTGCTCAACAACATGATCGATGAGGGCAAGGACCTGCTGTTTGAGGGCGCCCAGGCGACGCTACTCGACATCGACCACGGCACCTATCCGTACGTGACGTCTTCCAACTGCACCGCCGGCGGCGCCATCACCGGCTCCGGCGTCGGTATGAAGAACGTCAACCGCGTGCTGGGCGTCATGAAGGCCTATATCACCCGCGTCGGTTCGGGCCCCATGCCCACCGAGCTTTCCTATGAGTCCGAGGCTGGCCACACGCTGACCGAGGAGGGCTATGAGTACGGCGTGACCACTGGTCGCCGTCGTCGTTGCGGCTGGTTTGACGGCCCTATCGCCAACTATGCCTCGCGCGTCAACGGCCTCACCGACATCGCCATGACCAAGCTCGACGTGCTTTCGGCCTTCGACACCATTAAGGTGTGCGTTGCCTATGACGTCGATGGCGAGCGTTACACGAGCGTGCCCGAGCACCAGGTGCGCTTTGAGCATGCCAAGCCCATCTACGAGGAGCTTCCTGGCTGGAAGTGCGATATCACCGGCTGCCGCAGCTTTGAGGAGCTGCCGCAGGAGGCTCAGGACTACGTGGCGTTTATCGAGGATCTGGCACACACCCGCGTGACGTTCATTGGCGTTGGCGCTGGTCGCGAGCAGATTATCAACCGATTCTGGAAGTAATCGGGACTATTTGGTTATTGCGATATACCCCTTTGCAGCCCGGACGGGCGGCCGAGGGGTATATTTGCTTACAAAGGGCTCGCGCGGAGCGGGCCGTTCATCCATAGAGGAGGCACCCTTGAAGGCGGACACTCAAACCATCGACATCCTGTTGTTGGGCAGCGGCGGCCGTGAGCATGCTTTGGCAGCTAAGCTCGCGGCATCACCGCGCGCCGGCAAGCTCTACATCGCGCCGGGTAACGGCGGCACCGCGAGCTGCGGCGAGAACGTTGTTCTCGACGACTGCGATCCTGCGGCCGTGGCGGCGTTTGCGCAGAGCCACGGATGCGGACTCGTGGTAATTGGCCCCGAGGCTCCGCTCGTGGCGGGCGTGGCCGACGCCGTGCGCGCGGCGGGTATTCCCTGCTTTGGCCCGGGTGCCGAGGGCGCCCAGATGGAGGGCTCCAAGCTGTTCTCCAAGCAGCTCATGGAGCGCGCCGGTATCCCTACGGCGGCCTACGGCTCGTTTACCGACGAGGCTTCGGCTCTTGCCTACGTGCGCGAGCAGGGCGCCCCGCTGGTCGTCAAGGCCGACGGCCTTGCCGCGGGCAAGGGCGTTATCGTGGCAACCGAGCTTGCGCAGGCCGAGGAGGCCGTGCGCGAGTGTTTTGGCGGCACCTTTGGCGATGCCGGCAACACCGTGGTTATCGAGGAGATGCTCGTTGGCCCCGAGTGCTCGCTGCTGGCCTTTACCGACGGCAAGACCGTTCGCCCCATGGCCACCTCGCAGGACCACAAGCGCGCGCTCGAGGGCGACAAGGGCCCCAACACCGGTGGCATGGGCGTCTACAGCCCGGTGCCCATCGTGACTGACGAGGAGCACGCCACGATGGTGAAGGTCATGGAGCAGACCGTGGCCGAGCTCGCTGTCGAGGGTATCGACTACCGCGGCTGCCTGTACGGCGGCTTTATGCTCACGCCTGCCGGCCCCAAGGTGCTGGAGTTCAATGCCCGCTTTGGCGACCCCGAGACGCAGGTCGTGCTGCCGCGCCTTAAGAACGACCTGGTCGAGGTCATGCTGGCTTGTGCCAACTGCGAGCTCGATCAGATTGAGCTCGACTGGCGTGACGAGTGGGCCGTGGCCGTTGTCCTGACGAGCGCGGGCTATCCCGGCAGCTACGAGAAGGGCAAGGTCATCACCGGTATCGCCGATGCCGAGGCCATGGAGAACGTGACCGTGTACCACGCGGGCACCGCCGTGGTGGACGGCCAGCTCGTGACCAATGGTGGCCGCGTGCTTGCCGTGACCGCTCTGGGCGACACGTTCGAGAACGCTCGCAACCTTGCCTACGAGGCCTGCGAGAAGATTGATTTTGAGGGCAAGACCCTGCGTCACGACATCGGCCTGCGCGCGCTGCGCGGCCGCGACGCCTGGGATGCCTAAAATCCGAGAGGAATGAGACGGATGGACGAGAAGAACGAAGAGCTCGTGGACGCGCAGATCGTCGAAGAGGACAGCCGCATGTATGGGCACGCCGAGGGCGAGCCTGGTGGCGAGGTCGCTGACGAGCCGGCACTGGTGCTGGGCGACGACGACCCGCACGATGCCGAGCTGCACGAGAAGATTCTTTCGGAGGAGTGCGCCTGGAAGGGCAAGATTCTCGACGTCCACCGTCTTGAGGTTGAGCTGCCCAACGGTCACCGCAGCGCCCGCGATATCGTTCGCCATCCGGGTGCGGCGGCCGTTGTGGCACTGACCGAGAGCGGCAAGATCGTACTGGTGCGTCAGTACCGCACCGCCATCGACCGCGTGACGGTCGAGATTCCTGCCGGCAAGCTCGACCCGGGCGAGGACCCACTCGATTGCGCCAAGCGCGAACTGCATGAGGAGACGGGCTTTAAGGCTGGTCGTATTCGCTTTTTGACGTCGATTGTCACGTCCTGCGGTTTTTGCGATGAGATCATCCACATCTACTTGGCTACCAAGCTCGAGTTTGATGCGCCCAACCCCGATGATGACGAGTTTGTCAACGTGGACCTGGTGCCGCTGCACGAGCTGATCGACGCCGTGCTCGACGGCAAGATCGAAGACGCCAAGACCGTCGTAGGCGCGCTTGCCTGCGACAGCATCGCGCACCGACTAGGCGGGGCCGAGCTTTAACGAGCGGGGATGATCCCGCAGGTTTGTGTAAGTCAGCGAAAGTGCTCCATTTGAGACAAGGTGGCCTAAAAGAGGAGGGAAGCGTATGGATATACGCGACCGACGATTGAAGGCCAGATTGTCCAAATGGAGCACTTGCAGCGTCGAGACGAAACGCGGTTTGGTAAAACCGCGTAAGGTGATTATGCTGAAGAGGTTTTTGTCTTATTACAAGCCCCAGATGGGGCTTTTTGTTGCTGATACTGTTTGTGCTCTGGTGCTTGCCGCCATTGACCTGGCGTTCCCCATTATTCTGCGCAATTTGACCGGTGGGCTATTTACTCAGGGTCAGGCTGCCATTATGCAGGCGCTCGGCATGATCGCGGTGGGCTTGGTGCTGATGTATGCCGTCCGCTGCGCCTGCCGCTATTTTGTGAGCTATTGGGGTCACGTGATGGGCGCGCGTATGGAGTCCAAAATGCGCGAGGACCTGTTCGACCAGTATGAGCGCTTTAGCTTTGCATACTTCGACCGCAACAGCTCGGGCGACATGATGAGCCGCGTGGTCAACGACCTGTTCGATATCTGCGAGGCGGCGCACCACGTGCCCGAGTGGATCATCATCTGCGGCATCGAGATCATCGGCTCATTTGTGATCCTCTTTACCATTGCCCCGGTGCTGGCGCTCGCCATGGCCGTGGTGACGGCGGCGTTTGCGGTCATCATGTTTTGGCAGAACATGCGCATGCGCGAGGTCTTTAGCGACAACCGCAAAAAAATCAGCGGCATCAATGCGCAGCTGCAGGATTCGCTGGCGGGCATGCGTGTGGTCAAGAGCTTTGCCAATGAGGAGACCGAACGCTTCAAGTTCCGCGCCTCAAACAATCGCTATCTTTCGTCCAAGGAGAACATGTATCACGCCATGGGCGTCTATACCGCGACGTATGGCCTGCTCTCGGGTGTGCTCTATGTGATCGTGGTGCTGCTGGGCGGCTGGCTGGTCGCCCAGGGACAGCTGCAGGCGGTCGATATGGCGACCTTTGCACTCTATATTTCGCTGTTCTGCACGCCGCTCGAGACGCTCGTCAATTCGGCCGAAACGTATCAGAAGGCTATCGCCGGCTTTAAACGTATGGACGAGGTGCTCTCGACCGCGCCGGATATCCAGGACAAGCCGGGCGCTACGGATCTGCAGGTGACTGCCGGCGCCGTGGAGTATCACGACGTGTGCTTTAACTACGAGGATGTCGAGCTGGGCGAGGGCTATGCCGACGAGCGTCCCGTTATCGACCATATGAATCTGTCCATCAAGCCCGGGCAGACCATCGCGCTGGTTGGCCCTTCGGGCGGTGGCAAGTCCACGACCTGTTCGCTGCTGCCGCGCTTTTATGACGTGGCTGCCGGATCCATTAGCATCGACGGCCAGGACGTGCGCGATGTGACGCAGCAGAGCCTGCGCCGCGCCATCGGCCTGGTGCAGCAGGATGTCTATCTATTTGACGGTACGATTGGCGAGAACATCGCCTACGGCAAGCCGGGCGCTACGGCAGAAGAGATCGCCGAGGCCGCCCGTCGCGCCAACATCGATGCCTTTATCGAGTCGCTTCCGCAGGGCTACGACACCGTGGTGGGCGAGCGCGGCAGCCGTCTTTCGGGCGGACAGAAGCAGCGCGTTGCCATCGCGCGCGTGTTTCTCAAGAACCCCAAGATCCTGATTTTGGACGAGGCGACGAGTGCTTTGGATAACGAGAGCGAGGAGGCGGTGCAGGAGTCACTCGAAGAGCTGGCACGCGGCCGCACCACGATTATTATCGCCCACCGTCTTTCGACCATTAAGCATGCCGATGAGATTGCGACCGTTGAGCATGGTCGCGTTGTGGAGCGTGGCACGCACGAGGAGCTTCTCGCCCGTGGCGGCACCTATGCCCGTTACTATCGAATGCAGTTCGAAGGTGCGCGTGCGCACGAGCTCGACTGATTGATATGACAGGAAGTTTATGGCTGACAAGAACCCTTTGACTCCGGAAGAAGTGACGGAGTTATTCTCCGAAATCGATGCATCCGGCGTCTTGGATCCCACGCTCGCCAAAAAGCGTACCGAGCGCATGCGTGAGAAGGAGGCTGCGGCCAAGCGCGGTGACAAAGCGGCGCTAGCGCAGCTGCGCAGCGAGGACCGCGCGAGCCAGGCAAAACATATCGACCCGCTGTCCGAGGACGATCCTTCGGGCTCGCAGGTGAGCCATACCATTACGAAGACCGCGATGGCCGTGGTCATTGGTATTTTGGTGCTGATCGTGGGCATGCAGATTGGCTACGGCGTGATGCGTCGTCTGAACACCGCCAACCTGTCCGAGAGCGTTTCGGTCGATACCGTTTCGACCGCGCTCAAGGGTGGACTTGAATGGGGCAACGGCTTTACGCAGTTCCCGCTCGACTTCACCGTCGATGAAGCCGATGAACGCACGGGCACGGTCGAGGTGACGGTGTTGGACACATCGTCTGCCAACGAGCTCGAGCTGCTGTCCAACGGGCAGATTCAGGCCGCGGCGCTTGCGACCAACGCGTTGCTCAACGATAAGATCGACCGCGTGGTGTATAACGTTCACGCCTATATCGACGAGGATAGCAACATTCAGCACGATTCCTTCTTTGGCATGTTCCCCGCGCGCGGCCACCAGAGCGCCATTTTGACGTTCGTGTGGACCAAGAGCTCATCCAACGCCACGAGTATCGACTGGAAGATGCGCATCGTGAGTATGGATGACACCATCGCCGAGCGCATTCAGAAGCAGGTGAACTCGGTGTCGTCGTTGATTGAGGACCCGGTGGTGAGCCAGACCAAGATTGACGAGGAAAAAGCCGAGCGCGATCTGGAGCATCGTCTGCATGGCCGCGAGATTTTCCGTGGCGGCAAGCCCGATCGCACACCGTCCGAACTGCTGGAGCAGGACAAGAAAAAATAAGACGCCATCATCCCGCGTGAGCCACAAGCCCCGCGGGATGATTTTTCTGGGACGGGGATTAAAAAACATTATGCATAGAAAGTCATAATTATCATTTCGTAAACATTTCGATGAAATTAACGCCATGAGGCATGCTTGCGGTTACAATACCGCGAGGCCTAACTACACACCTTTAAGCCGGTCCTGTGAGACCGGGAAGGAGAATTATGGCGAACAACCATACCGCGGGCGCTGCCGCCCGCACCTTCGCGCCCAGCGAGCTTTGCCAGCGTATGCTGGCCAAAACCAGCAAGGGCACCTGCGGTCCCTGCATCCTGTATCTTGAGGATGGGACCATTTTTTATGGACGTGCATGCGGCGCCGAGGGCACCGCGACCGGCGAAGTTTGCTTCAACACCTCGCTCGAGGGCTACTTTGAGGTCATGACCGACCCGAGTTATGCCGGCCAAATCGTAACCATGACCTATCCGCAGATCGGCAACTACGGTATCGACGAGACCGACGTCCAGTCGGCCTTCCCCGGCGACGCCGTGCGCCCTGCGAGCGCTCCGGCCATGCGCGGCATGATCGTTCGCGACATGTGCGCCACGCCTTCTAACTGGCGCTCGGCCGTCAGCGTGCCGGAGTACCTGCGCGCTCACGGCATCGTCGCTATCGAGGGTGTCGACACTCGCGCCCTGGTGCGCCACCTGCGCGACAATGGTTCCAAGATGGGCATTATTTCGACCGAGATCTTCGACGTCGACGAGCTTGCCGAGCGTCTGGCCGCTGCGCCCACGCTGGTAGGCGAGAACCTGGTCAAGACCGTAAGTTGCCCCGTACCTCACGAGTTTGTGGCCGCCGACCTGCCTGCCACGCATGACTTTGCGCTTACGGCTGCCGCTCCTGCCCGTCACAAAGTGGTCGCCTACGACTGCGGTGTGAAGCGCGGCATTCTGGAGGGTCTGGTCCGCGCCGGCTGCGACCTTACCGTCGTGCCGTGGGATACGCCCGCGAGTGAGGTGCTCGACATGAATCCCGATGGCGTCTTTTTGTCCAATGGTCCCGGCGACCCCGACGCCGTGGTGGAGACCTACGAGCAGGTGCAGCAGCTGATCGGCAAGGTGCCGGTCTTTGGTATTTGTCTTGGTCACCAGATGATCAGCCTGGCCTGCGGCGCTCAGATGGAAAAGCTTAAGTTCGGTCACCGCGGTGGCAACCAGCCGGTCATGAACCTGGTAAGCCGTCGCGTGGAGATTACCGCGCAAAACCATGGCTTTGGTCTGCTGTTCCCCAGCTTGGGCAAGCTTGTCCCCGAGCTTTCCGGCGGCGAGACCGAGCATGCGGCCGATGGAGATCTGCGCGTCTGGGTGCGCCGCGGCATCGCGCCAGTCGTGATGAACGAGCGCTTCGGCCGCATTCGCCTGACGCATGTGAACCTCAACGACGGCACCGCCGAGGGCATCCAGCTACTCGACGCACCGTGCTTCTCGGTCCAGTACCACCCCGAGGCCTCGCCTGGCCCCACCGATGCCCACTATCTCTTTACCGCCTTTACGCGACTCATGGACGGCGAGGAGAACTACCTGGACATCGACACCGCGAAGGACCGCCTTGCCGGCTGGAACTTTGCTGAGCCCGAGACCGCTGAGACCGAGGAGAACTAATATGCCTAAACGTACTGACATCAAGCGCATCCTCGTCATTGGCTCGGGCCCCATTGTCATTGGCCAGGCCTGTGAGTTCGACTACTCCGGTGCCCAGGCCTGCAAGGTGCTCAAGGAGGATGGCTTTGAGGTCATCCTGGTCAACTCCAACCCGGCGACCATCATGACCGACCCGGGCTTGGCCGACCGCACCTATGTCGAGCCCATCACTGCCGAGTTTATCGAGCGCGTAATCAAGAAAGAGCGCCCGGACGCGCTGCTGCCCACGCTGGGCGGCCAGACCGGTCTGAACGCCGCCGTCGAACTGGCAAAGGACGGCACGCTCGACAAGTACGGCGTCGAGATGATCGGCTGCGACCTTGCCGCCATCGAGCGCGGCGAGGACCGCAAGCTCTTTAACGAGGCCATGGCCGAGATCGGCCTGGAGGTCGCGCGCTCGGGCTATGCCTACAGCGTGGCAGACGCCGAGGCCATCGCCGAGCGCGTGGGATATCCCTGCGTGCTGCGTCCGAGCTTTACCCTCGGCGGCGCCGGTGGTGGCATCGCGCATACTCACGAGGAGCTCGTCTCCATCGTGAGCCAGGGCCTGGAGCTCTCACCTGCCCACGAGGTGCTGGTTGAGGAGTCCATCGAGGGCTGGAAAGAGTATGAGATGGAGGTCATGCGTGACCACGCCGGCAACGGCATCATCGTGTGCTCCATCGAGAACCTCGACCCCATGGGTGTGCATACCGGCGACTCCATCACCGTGGCGCCGGCGCAAACCCTCTCCGACCTGGAGTATCAGCGCATGCGCGTGGCCTCGCTCGCCATTCTGGAGAAGATCGGCGTCGAGACCGGTGGCTCCAACGTGCAGTTTGCCGTGAACCCCAGCACCGGTCGCTTGATCGTCATCGAGATGAACCCGCGCGTGAGCCGTTCGTCCGCGCTGGCCTCCAAGGCCACGGGTTTCCCCATCGCTAAGGCCGCCGCGCGCCTGGCTGTGGGCTACACGCTCGACGAGATCGTCAACGACATTACCAAGGCAACGCCTGCCTGCTTTGAGCCCACGATTGACTACTGCGTTGTCAAGGTGCCGCGCTTTGCCTTCGAGAAGTTCAAGGGTACCGACCCCACGCTCACCACGCGCATGAAGGCCGTGGGCGAGATCATGGCGATCGGCCGCACCTTTGAGGAGGCCTTTGGCAAGGCCATGCGCTCGCTGGAGGACGGCCACCAGGGTATCTGCGCCGGTGGCAAGGAGGGTGCCGATAAGCTGAGCGACGACGAGCTCGCTCAAGCCGTGGCAACCCCGACCGAGCACCGCATCTTCTTTGTGGTCGAGGCCCTGCGTCGCGGCTGGGACATCGCCCGCATCCATGCCATCTGCGGTATCGATCCGTGGTACCTCAACCGTATCAACGACATGGTGCAGGTCCAGGAGAGCATCCGCGGCCTGCGTGTGGAGGATATCGACGCCGACGCGATGCGCCTGCTCAAGCAGTACGGCACGAGCGATGCCGAGATCGCCGCGCTGACCGGCTCGGACGAGCGCTTTGTGCGCGCCTACCGCAAGGGCCTGGGCGTGGTTCCCAGCATGAAGACGGTCGATACCTGCGCTGCGGAGTTCTCGAGCGCCACGGAGTACCACTACAAGACGTACGAGAACATCTACCGCACGAGCCCGGATGCCAAGAAGCGCGTGGCTCCCGACGAGACCACGCCGGCGGACAAGCCCAAGGCGATGATCCTGGGCGCCGGCCCCAACCGCATTGGACAGGGTATCGAGTTCGATTACTGCTGCGTGCACGCGAGCTACGCGCTGGCGGCCCGCGGCTTTGAGACCATCATGGTCAACTGCAACCCCGAGACCGTCTCGACCGACTACGACACGTCCGACCGCCTTTACTTTGAGCCGCTCACCTACGAGGACGTCATGGACGTTATCGATGTTGAGCGCCCCGACGGCGTCGTGGTGACGCTCGGCGGCCAGACCCCGCTTAAGCTGGCGCGCATGCTCGAGGAGAGCGGCGTGAACATCATGGGTACCAAGCCCGATGCCATCGACTTTGCCGAGGACCGCGAGCGCTTCGCCGCTCTGCTCGACAAACTGGGCATCATGTACCCGCCGGCGGGTCAGGCCACCTCGTTTGAGGAGGCCGAGGCCGTTGCCGCACACATTGGCTACCCGCTGCTGGTGCGTCCGAGCTACGTGCTGGGCGGCCGCGGCATGATGATCGCCTACGATGCCGAGCATCTGCGCGATTACATGGCCGAGGCTGCGCGCATTAGCCCCGACTACCCGGTGTATCTGGATCGCTTCTTGGAGGGTGCGATCGAGTCCGATGTCGACGCCCTGTGCGATGGCGAAGAGGTCTACATCGGCGGCATTCTGGAGCATATCGAGGAGGCCGGTATTCACTCCGGCGACTCTGCGACCTGCATTCCGCCGTTCAGCTTTAGCGAGAGCCTGCAGGCAAAGCTCCGCGAGACCACGCGCCGCATCGCGATGGCGCTGGGCGTACGCGGCCTGGTCAACGTGCAGTACGCCATCAAGGGCGAGACCGTCTACGTGATCGAGGCCAACCCGCGTGCCAGCCGCACCGTGCCGTTTATCTCCAAGGCCACCGGCGTGCCGCTGGCCAAGTGCGCGGCGCGTATCATGGCGGGCGATTCCATCGCCAGCCTGGGCCTGCCGAGCGACGAGCGTCAGCTGGACTGGTTCTGCATGAAGGAAGCCGTTATGCCCTGGGGTCGTTTCCCGGGCGCCGACGTTATCCTGGGTCCCGAGATGAAGTCGACGGGCGAGGTTATGGGTATCGCCAAGAGCTATCCCGAGGCATACGCCAAGACGCAGCTGGCGATTGACTACAAGCTGCCCGACCCGAGCGCCGGCAAGGTGTTCATCAGCGTGTGCGACCGCGACAAGCGTCATATCCTTTCGGTCGCTCGCATCCTGCGCTACCTGGGCTTTGATATCTGCTCCACCGAGGGTACGGCGCGCGTTCTGCGTGGAGGCAACGTGACGTGCGAGGTCGTGGAGAAGATCAGCGGCCCGCACGACGGCGAGCGTCCCAATATCGGCGACCTGATCGCCGATGGCAAGATTGCGGTAATCATCAACACACCGTACGGCCCGGGTTCGCGTGGCGACGGCTATCTGTTGCGTACCGAGGCGGTGCGCCGCGGCGTGACCTGCGTGACCGCGATGTCTGCCGCCAACACGTACGTGAGTGCTATCGAGGCCGTGCGCGAGGACCAGCAGGGCCACGGCAGTGCCAACGACATGGGCATGGACGTCATCGCCCTGCAGGACCTGCCGCAGCACACGGTTTAGGTCGAGCTGCCCGGCCGGGGCGGGAGGGGCCGAGATTTCCCCCTTTCGCTCCGGCTGCAAGCAGAGTCGCTCAGGAGGAAACTCGGCCCCTCTCGCCCCGACGCACTGTGTCTAGACGGACTGCACCTCCTGTTTTTAGAGATAAATACCATTTAGCGGTGATATTCAACCGTTCAAGATATTATGTAATGGCATATTACGTCATATGACGTAATATGCCATTAGCAGTCAAGGATGATTGTCTGTGTTCAAGTCGAGAAAGGGGCAAAATGATTAAACTGTGTCGCGTCGATAGCCGGTTAGTGCATGGGCAGACCGTGTTCTCTTGGTATCCAACGCTTGAAGCAAACGCTATTCTTGTGGTTTCAGATGAGTGCGCCGCAAGCAAAGAGCGAATTCAAGCGCTGCGAATTGCAAAACCCGCTGATGCCAAATTGGTTGTCAAAAGTGTAGAAGATTCCATCGTGGCCCTTAACGGAAGCGCGGTGGATAAATACGAGCTAATTGTTGTTGCGGGAAATGTACATGACGCCTGTGAAGTTGCGCGTGCGTGTCCAAAAATAACGTCTGTGAATTTAGGCGGCGCTCGACCGTTGGGGGATAGCGTAAAGGAGCTTGGCCCTGCTGTGCGCCTTTCCCAATCCGATATTAATGAAATTAAGAAAGCCATGGCTGATGGAATCGAGTTCGAGGTAAGGCAGGTTGCTAGCGAGAAAAAACGCATCGTAACAAGTTTTGATTTGTAGGAAGAGGGAGAAATATGCTGCTTCAGGCTTTTCTGGTTGGTCTTGCCGCTGCGATAGGTCAATCGGATTATTTACTCGGTACTGCGATGGTCGAGCGGCCGATTGTCCTCGGAGCGATCGTCGGTATTTTTTTGGGTGATATTCCGACTGGCGTTATTGTTGGTTTCCAGCTCGAACTCGCGTTCATGGGGGTCTGGCAGGTTGGTGCTGCCGTGCCGCCCAACGTAATTGTTGGTTCAGTTTTGGGAACAGCCTTTGCGATTACTATGGGTGCGGGTCCCGAGACCGCTCTGACTATTGCTATGCCCACTGCGGTGCTTGCCGGCATGTTTGACAGCCTTATGTATAGCGTTGTTACGCCTCCTATGGCTGTCTGGGCTGATCGTGGTGCCGAAAAAGACGACCCCAAAACGATTGCAGCCGCTATGTGGACCAATGGAATTCTCTACATCATTGCGCTTGGCTTGATTTGCGGCGTGGCTTTTTACGTTGGAAATGATGCTGTTCAGGCACTGATTGACGCCATTCCTGATTGGCTTACGAATGGGCTTACGATCGCAACGGGTATTCTGCCCGCGCTTGGATTTGCGCAGCTTATGTCAATCCTGTCCACCAAGGAGCTGAGCTTCCTATTCTTTGGAGGCTTCTTGCTGAGTGCCTATCTAAACATTCCGACGATCGGTATCGTGGCGTTTTCGCTGATCCTGATTGGGATTCTCAATATGGCTCACATTTTTATGCCTGCCAGTGCGGCGGTCGCTAAGGAGGTTGACGATGACAACGAATTCTAATGATGTTCTTGAGCTCTCGCCGGAGTCAAATAAATCGACCGATAAGAGAATAACCAAGAAAGACTTAAAGGCGTTATTTTGGCGCAGCTTTCCACTCAACATCATGTGGAGCTTTGACCGACAAATGAACGTTGGTTTCTGCTACGACATGATTCCGGTAATCAAGCGGTTATACGATAAGCCTGAAGACCGGATCGAGGCATATAAGCGTCATCTTGAGTTCTACAATATTCAAGTTACGTTTAATCCTCTGGTCGCCGGCATTGTGGCCTCCATGGAGGAGGAAAACGCCAACAATCAGGACTTTGACACCGCCTCAATTAACGCCATGAAAGCATCGCTTATGGCTCCGCTTTCCGGTATTGGAGATTCACTGATTGCCAGTACGCTTCGCATGATTGCGACGGGCGTTGTGACAGGACTTTGCCTTTCGGGCAGTCTGCTCGGCCCAATCCTGTTCCTGCTTCTTTATAATGTCCCAACGATCCTGATCCGCTGGTTTGGGCTTCAGTATGGTTATTCGCTTGGCAGTGGCATGATTTCGAAGCTGAACGATTCTGATGTAATGCACAAAGTTACGTCCGGCCTGGCGATTGTGGGACTAATGGTAGTTGGTGGAATGGTGGCGACCACCGTTGCAGTTACCACTCCGCTCGCTCTTAACTTCGGCGACACCGCGTTTAAGTTGCAGGAAACGCTCGATGGGATATTCCCGGCTCTTTTGCCGCTCTGCGCGTTCGGGATCATGTGTCTTTGCAATAAGAAACAGGTCAAAATTATTTGGCAGATTGTGGGCATTCTCGCTGCGGGTATTGTGCTCGGCGTCCTGGGGATTTTGGGCTAGAGAAGGCGTCCATCTTTTGAGATGCTGAACTCGAAGGACGATGCGTCTGCTCGCCAAACGGTTTTCGAATAGTGGAGCGGCATTTCATTGCAGGCATATGTGACGTGCTCGACAACGCTCACGGGGGCTCCAACGATATAACCGAGAAGGTTTGCTTCTTGGAGCCCCGCTATTCCTGCGGTGATTTTGAGTTTCTCAATACCGGTTGCGATGCTGTAATGGTTGGCGATCAGGTCGAAAAGACGGGCATTGTCTGTGAGAAGCTCCAGTAGTCCGGGTAGAGTGCCCTGCGTTGCATAAATGGTGTCGATGGCGCAGGGGGCATTTTCGATATAAACCAAGCGCGCAACTCGTTGCACTACGGTTCCGTTGTCAATTTTGAGCTCCCGTGCAATGTGGGCATCAGCCTTGATCAAGCCTGTTTCCAAGATGGACTTGGTTGTTTTATCGCCGTATTGGGGGTCGGAGCTCAAATTGAAAATGGTGCTTGTTCCTCGTTTCAGGGTGAGCTTCGATGGGTTTACGAATGTCCCCTTGCCTCGCAGGCGGTAGAGCAAGTTTTGGTCAATGAGATTCTGTACGGCGCGTCTTACGGTGATCCTGCTTACTTTGTATTGCTTGCAAAGCTCGGTTTCGGTGGGAATCTGACTGCCGCCGGGGAGTTCGCCAGAAACTATTTTCTTGAGGATATCGTTTTCAACGGTCTGATAGAGAAGCTCTGGCTGAGTGAGCTCGTCTTTTGCTGCAGGCATGGTGGACCCCTTGGTCTTCAGTTTCTTTAGTACATAGATATACGACAACTGAGGACATCATAAGCCGTTATCTCAAAAGTTATGGAAATATCGATTTGGCGTTATCGCCGAGAGGGGATTTAAGATGGGCAGACAATACGACGAGGCGTTGATTGGCGCCATCTCCGGTCGCTCGTTTATAACCGAGAAGAGGGGACTCGAGGTTCAAATTCGTCCGGTTCCTGATGATGAAAGAGAGCATGTGCTTGACCCGCGAATTCTCGAGGTATCCCGCAAGAAGATGCGGAATGTTAGCATGTCTCCGAGCTGGACGAGCCTTATTGGAATGCGTCATCGCCCGGATAAGCCGACATACCGCCTACTCGATGGTGAGGTTCAGCGCGATGAGGTCCTCATGGAGGCAGCCGATCGCTATATAGATTTATTCGTCTGGACGCCACCAAATCATAAGGAGGCAAGTCCAGCGCTAGTTTACCTGCATGGCGGCGCGTTTATGGCGGGGAATGTTCTGCAATTTGAACATCAGCTCGAGTTCATCGCCGAAAAGTCTGGTGCAGTGGTGGTTTATCCGGAATACCGCTTGGCGCCGGAGACGGCATTTCCCGGGCAGATCGAGGATTGCGTTCTTGCTCTTGATTATGTGCGCGAGCATGCCGGGGATCTCGGAATCGATCCTCATAAAATAATGGTCGCCGGCGACTCTGCGGGAGGAAGCCTTACTAATGCGTGTGTTCAGCTCAGGGGTGCTGGAGCTGTAGCCCATGCCTTCGAAATCTATCCTGAAGTCGACCTTGCGGGCGAACAGGGCGAGGGATATGAGGATTTTCCTGCGATAGCCGATCAAGAGGACGTTGCGCGTTTTCGCATCGACCATCTTCGCGATTCGGACGGCCCGATGGTCGAACTTTGTGCACACGGAAAAATGTCTCCTCATGACCCGTTGATTTCTGCGCTAATGCTTGAGGACTGCACTGATTTCCCCCCGGTGACTATCGTGACATCCGAATACGATCCGCTTCGTATCCCCGATGAAAAATGGGCTACAAAATTACGGTCTTCAGGAATCGATGTCGAGGTCATCGAATATGCCGGATGTGACCATGGTTTCTTCGATCTTTTTGGCGTGTACCCGCAATCGGAAGACGTGTGTTTGTTGATGGCTGAGAAGCTTAAAGAAATGGCTGTACAATAACGTCTCTCGGCGATAAGGGACTGAAGTCGCCTGTGTTTCTGCATTCGTGGTTCTCAGTCTGATTAAAAATGAGGCTTGCTCCTTGCCCGAGTGGGTGGGGAGCAGTTTGTTTTTTGTAGCGATACGAGGTGAGTGCCGCGCACTTTAGATCGCCATTTTGCTTCGCTGTATACCACTTGACGTAATAAAAGAGGCAAGGGCGGTGCGAGGGCCAACAGTCATTCTAAGCTCGGATTCGTATCCTAAAAGGTTGTTTCGGTTGCGTGGTACAATATAGCAAAAAAGAATGATAAAATGAATTCGAAAAAGAATTCATTTTTAGGAGGTATGTATGCCTGCTTTGCAGATGCTCGACAACCTTGTTCCAATTAGCGATTTCAGCCACGGTAAGGGCTCGGCTGCATTTTCGAAGGTTGGGGACGACAATCCAGTTGTGGTTCTCAAACACAACAAGCCAGCGTTTGTGATTGTGACACCCGATGAATATAGGGAAGCGAAGCAAGCGGAGGAGGACCTCGCCTTGTTAACGTTGGCACTTAAGAGAGTGGCTGTGGCACGTGACGATGCGCTTGTTTCCCTGTCTGATGTTATGGAAGAGCTGGGTGTGAGCCAGGACGAACTCGATCAGATGGATGAGGTCGAGTTTGAATGAGTGGGTACGAAGTCGCTTTCTACCCGGATGCTCTCAAGGATATTAAGCGTCTGGACGGCTCCCAACGAAAGATCGTCCTTAAGGCTATAGAAAAAATCAGAACGAACCCATTGCCGCAGAACGAAGGTGGATTCGGCAAGCCTCTTGGAAACAAGGCAGGTACGGATTTGACTGGCTTTATGAAAATCAAGCTCAGGGGAAGTGGCATTCGAATCGTGTACCGCCTCATCAGAATTAAAGAAAAGATGGCCATCGTAGTGGTAGGCGCTCGCGAAGACATGGAAGTCTACCGAACTGCTCAGAGACGAGAACTCGATTTCGAGAAATGGGCGGAAGAGAATATCTAGCTTTAACGATGAACGACGAGTGAGCGTTGGTGGGGCCCTGACGAATTAGATTCGTCAGGGTTTTTCGCTGAACCAATTGCCTTCAGTCTCCGTTGACCTTTCCTTCCAATTCATCAGCCAACGTACGTCATGGCAATTCCCGGTAGGTCGCAGGGCGCTTCGCGGGCGGGCCAGGCTTTATCTGAACGACTTTGCGAAGCAACCGGAGTGAAGATAAAGCCTGGCCCGCCCGCGAAGCGCCACAAAGACCGCAGGGACGGGAGCAGCTATACTACTCTCAGTAGTTAAGGGTCGCGGATCCGCCGCGTCGCCGTTCTCAACAGGAGGTCTTTGTTTATGGCAGATCAAAAGCCGGTTGTCGGGATCATCATGGGTTCCAAGTCCGACCTGGGCGTTATGGAAGGTTGCACCGCCGAGCTCGAGGCGCTGGGCGTGCCCTATGAGCTTGTCATTGCGAGCGCACACCGCACACCGGCGAAGGTCCACGAGTGGGCTTCGACTGCCGCCGATCGCGGTATCAAAGTGATTATCGCCGCCGCCGGCAAGGCCGCTCACCTGGGTGGTGTCGTGGCTGCCTTTACGCCGCTGCCGGTCATCGGCGTGCCTATGAAGACGAGTGACCTGGGCGGCATGGATTCGCTGCTGTCGATGGTGCAGATGCCTTCGGGCGTGCCCGTGGCCTGCGTTGCCATCAACGGCGCCAAGAACGCCGCCATCTACGCCACGCAGATTCTGGGCGCTTGCGACCCCGAGTACCGCAAGGTTATCGAGAAGATGAAGCAGGAGATGGCCGACGCCTAGGCGTTCCGCCGTTTCACCGCAGTATAAGGAGAGCCATGTCCGACTATCAGGGAAAACGATTCAAGGCTTCTCAGATTCCCGATCCGTCGAAGCCGGGTGCTGCCCATGCGGCACAGCAGGGTCGGACATCCTCTCCTCAGCAGCCGCGCGCGCCGCGTTCCGTAACGCCGGCGACGCATCGTCGACAGGACGCGCCGGCCGCATATCGACCTTCATCTTATAGCAACGCTAAGAAGCCGCCCCGGTCTTCATCGCATGCCGCGCCGTCGGATTACACCGAGCCGCCGCGCAAAAAGCGCCGCTCCATTATTCCCATTCTGCTCATCATCGTGGGCATCGGTCTGATTGTCGCCGCTGCCGCTATCTTTATTAATGCTCAGATTGGCTATAAGCAGGCGAGCGATTCGTATCAGAAAATCGAGAAGCAATATATAAGCGATAAGGACGCCAGCGGCGTGCCGATTATCGACTTTGATGCACTTGCCCAGACGAATCCCGAGGTTGTGGGTTGGATTTACGCGCCCGGCACC
This sequence comes from Collinsella aerofaciens, assembly GCF_028206995.1. Taxonomy (GTDB): domain Bacteria; phylum Actinomycetota; class Coriobacteriia; order Coriobacteriales; family Coriobacteriaceae; genus Collinsella; species Collinsella aerofaciens_AQ. Next base: position 69,968 of record NZ_JAQLFL010000002.1, read on the forward strand.
AACATCAACTATCCCGTCGTGCAGACCAACAACAACTCCAAATACCTCAACACGCTGTTTGACGGTACGTCCAATGCATCGGGTGCGATCTTCTTGGACAGCGACGATACCGCGCCGGGCATGGTGGATCAGCAGACCACGATCTACGGCCACCATATGAACGATGGGTCGATGTTCAACGTGATTTCGGACACCACCGACCAAGCGACGTTCGATAGCATCGAGTACGTGTATTACATCACGCGCGATGCAACGTATAAGCTGCGTCCGCTGGCGACCAAGGTCGTTGAGGATACGTACTCCAAGGCGCGCGCGACCAACTTTGAGGGCGACGACGGGCTCAAGAACTATCTGTCCGAGATGCTCGACGGTGCCTCTGCCGTGGCGAGCGATGCGGGCGATCGCGCCGCCTCGGCAACCAAGGTCGTAACGCTTGTGACCTGTCGTTCGTTATCGCTGAGCAACACACGTGCCGTCATGGTGCTCACGCCGGTCGAGGAATAGATAATGGGCTACTCAATGACGGTGAAAGGGGAAATGATGCTCGAGAATGGCAAAACGATGCCTTCGGTTGATGCTTGGCTGCGCGAGGCCAAGGCCGATTCGTCGGCACCTGCGTGCGGTATGTATCTGACACATAACGGTGTGGTGCGCGCGACGCCCAAGGCCGAGGCGCGCGGTGTCGAGACCGATGGCGTGGCGCCGGGCCACAAGGTGGGCGGCATGGTGTTCGGCTTCGATGCTCAGAAAGTGCAGGCTGCTATCGAGGCCACGCGCGCGATGCCGGGTATCGGCTATGTGCGCGTGTGGCTGGCAAGCGGCGAGCTCGCCGTGGGCGACGACATCATGCTCGTGCTCATTGGCGGAGACATTCGCCCGCATGTGGTCGATGCGCTGCAGTCGCTCGTCGGCACCATCAAGAACGAGTGCGTGAGCGAGGTCGAGCGCGAGGCGTAAGGCCTCGTCGGCAATCCGAGTCTGTCTATAGCGAAAGCCCGCCGGCAGTTCATGTTGAACTGCCAGCGGGCTTTGATGTGTTGGAGCTATTTTGCTCTGGCGTTTGCTACACGCGTGTGGCGTCCTTGGGGCTCATGGTCATACTCTGAAAACGGTTCTCCATATATTCGTTATCGAAATGCTTGTCATAGAACTGTGCGACGGGAATATTTCGAACGGTTCCGTTGACGCGCTGATACCAATAGTCGAGCGATTGCAACGTCATGACGCCGTCGATCAACATGACGGCGGTCAGGATGACGGTAGCAGAGTAGCGGCGTTTCCATGGAATCATATTGATGAGCTTAAGCAGGCGCGGCAGCAAGACCTTGATCCAGATGAGGCCACCCAGGCCCCACATGCAGGCAAACGGCGTGCATGTGCGTCCCCCGGTCAATACCGCGATGGGATCGGGCATGCCGAATAGCCTAATGTGTGAATAGCTCCACGACACCACGCCAAATGAGGTCTGCATAAACCAGCCTACAAACACCTCGAAAGCGCCGCCGATCAGGGCACTTACCAGGAAAATGATCAGAGGATTCTTTTTATAGAAGCGGTTGAGCGCCATGGTCATGAGCACCGCGCCAAATCCGTAGATGGGGCTAAAGGGGCCAAATAGCATACCGGCACGGTCCTGATAGACGCCGGGATCGACGACGACCATATGCCAGACTTCCTCGAGAATGAGACCTAACACGCTGCAGACGAAGAATACCCAGAACAGGTTGAAGTAGTTGAGCTTGATGTAGCCCTCGCCGGTTTCGTCGCGGCCGAGCATCCCCTCGGCGGCGGCATCGCGGTCGAGCATCTCTTGCAGACGGCGCTGCAGTTCGCGCTCCTGGCGTAGCGTGGGGTCGACGGTGGCCGACAGCGCAATGAGGATGACAAGCTGGACGGCGGGGCGCAGCAGGAAGGGTCCGATGCCCTGGAGCATCACGTCAACTAAAAGCTCCACGACGGTAAATGCGATGAGGACGTAAGACAGGCGGGCGGCATTGCGCCGCTGGTCCTTGATGAGGTCCAGGCCAAAGACGATCAAGATGATCGCGCTTGCCGCCGAGAGCATAATGCCGGCGACGATAAGGCCAACCGCGACCAGGGTGTTATCACCGAGCTTAGCGGCGACGTTGCCGTTAATGAGTGCGGTGATGACCTGCCACATAAAGACGGCGACTGACGGGAGCGTGCCCACGCCAGATAGGGTGCACAGGACTGCGTAGACCTTGATGATAAGGGGGACCTTCTTGGCCTCCGTGGTGCTGGGGACACTGGGGTCGAGTTGATTTCGATCCATACGCTACCTTTCTCGTCTTGTAGTAGCCTACAAGGATACGCCGACGACCAGCTAAAAGACAGGACGAACGTCCCAATTGCAACAATGTAGCCCCTAGCGCGGGCGAGACACGGCGCACGGGAAGTCTTCGAGGCCGTTGCCCCTGAGAGTGGACTATCCAATAAAATGTTTGGTCGCAAAACGGATAATAAGCTCGGTGGGCTTTTAAAAAGCGCTGCTCATGCGCTGGGGAGCGCGTCGCGCCGTGCGTATAATAAGGCGGGTAACGCCAAAATACGAGGCTCTGAGGGGATGCCATGTCTCAAGAAACCATCCGCGCGGCCGAGCGCGCCGCGGGACAGGTGAACGCCATGTCGACGTATGATCCGGACTCCGACCAGCTGCATGAGGAATGCGGCGTTTTTGGTGTCTGGGCGCCCGATCGCGACGTGGCTCGACTGACGTACTTTGGCCTGCGTGCACTGCAGCACCGTGGCCAAGAATCGGCGGGAATCGCCGTTGGTGACGGCGGTACGGTTATGGTCCGCAAGGATCTGGGCCTGCTCGACCGCGTGTTCTCCAATGCCGACTTGTCGACGCTCTCCGGTCAGCTGGCCGTGGGTCATGTGCGCTACGGCACCGCCGGCGCCAAGAGCTGGGAAGCCTCTCAGCCGCACCTCTCTACCATCAATAGCGTCATTATCGCGCTCGCGCACAACGGCACCCTCGTCAACACCGACGAGCTGCGTCGCCAGCTGATCGAGCTGGGCGTACCGTTCCTCTCCAACTCGGATTCCGAGGTCGCGACCAAACTCATCGGCTACTTTACTCAGCGTACAGGCCATCTGCGCGAGGGCATTCGCAAGACCATGGAGCTCGTGCGCGGCGGCTACGCCATGACGCTCATCAACGAGCAGGCGCTCTACGCATTCCGCGATCCGCATGGCATTCGCCCGCTGGTGCTGGGCAAGCTCGTGGACGAGGGCCTGGACCAGGCCGATGCCGCTTCCGTTTCGCAACTGCCGTCGCAAGACGACGCCGCGACGGTCGACGCTGCCACCCATGTCACGCGTGCCGGCGGCTGGGTCGTTGCCTCCGAGACTTGTGCGCTCGACATTGTGGGCGCCGAGTACGTCCGCGACGTCCGTCCCGGTGAGATTTTGCGCATCAGCGCCGAGGGCCTTGTGTCCGAGCAGGGCGTGCCTGCCGCCGAAGAGCCTGCTAACTGCATCTTTGAGCAGGTCTACTTCGCTCGCCCCGACTCCATCATGAACGGCAAGAGCGTCTACGCCTGCCGTTATGACATGGGTCGTCAGCTGGCACATGAGGAGCCCGTCGAGGCCGACCTGGTCATCGGCGTGCCCGACTCCGGCCTGCCGCCCGCGGAGGGGTATTCGCACGAGAGCGGTATTCCCTTTGGCGAGGGCCTCATCAAGAATCGCTATGTGGGCCGTACGTTTATCGAGCCTACGCAGGAGCTGCGTGCCATGGGTGTGCGTATGAAGCTCAACCCACTGCGCGACAACATCGAGGGCAAGCGCCTGGTCGTCATTGACGACTCCATTGTCCGCGGCACCACCATGGTGCAGCTCGTCAAGATGCTGCGCAACGCCGGCGCCAAGGAGATTCACATCCGCATCAACTCGCCCGAGGTCATCTGGCCGTGCTTCTACGGCATTGATACCGACGTGCAGTCGCAGCTTATCAGCGCCAACAAGACGGTCGACGAGATTTGCGAGTATATCGGCGCCGATTCGCTGGCCTTCCTTTCGGTCGAGGGCCTGCTGAAGGTCATGCCCAAGGGCGGTTACTGCGATGCGTGCTTTACCGGACGCTACCCCGTGGCGATTCCCGAGAGCTTTGGCCGCGACAAGTTCATGGAGGGCTTTAAGCCCCGCAACCTGGACAAGCCGCTGCACGTTGACGACGACGCCGTGGTCGAGAAATACGACGACCGCAGCTGGGAAGAGGAGCACGGCGAGGCCTAAAGCCTGCCATGTAGGGACAGGTTTATTTTGGTAGGTTTTACCTGCTGTTTTGTTGATATGACGGCGCGTGCCGTTATGGCGTGCGCCGAAATGAACGCAACTATGAGCACCGTTTGGTGCCTGTGCGGCAAACGGTAGTGGGAGAGGAAGGCTCAGATGAGCGACAGCAAGCATGTGACGTACGAGGACGCCGGCGTCGATACCGCCGAGGGCGGCCGCGCCGTCGACGCTATTAAGCAGATGGTCAAGGACACCAACCGCCCCGAGGTTATCGGCGGCATCGGCGGCTTTGGTGGCCTGTTCTCGGCCGCCGCGCTTAAGGATATGGAAGACCCGATCCTGATCAGCGGCACCGACGGCGTGGGCACCAAACTCGTGCTCGCCCAGATCATGGACCGTCACGAGACGGTGGGCCAGGACCTGGTCGCCATGTGCGTCAATGACATTTTGGCTTCGGGCGCCGAGCCGCTGTTCTTCCTGGATTACGTTGCCATCGGTCACATTGAGGCCGAGCACATGGCAAAGATCATCAAGGGCGTGGCCGACGGCTGCAAGCTCGCGGGTTGCGCGCTCGTGGGCGGCGAGATGGCCGAGCACCCGGGTGTCATGGCCCCCGCCGATTACGACCTCGCCGGCTTTACCGTGGGTGTTGTCGATCGTCCCAAGATGCTCGACCCCGCGAACGTTCGCCCCGGCGATGTGATCCTGGGCCTGCCTTCCACCGGCGTGCATTCCAACGGTTACTCGCTCGTGCGCAAGGTTATCGGTGTCGACGGCATCAAGCCGGGCACGCCCGACGCTGCCGCTAAGGCCGAGGAGCTGAGCCGTCCGCTCGAGGAGCTCGGCGGTGCTTCGCTGGCCGACGCTCTGCTGGCCCCCACGCGCATCTACGTCAAGCCGATTCTTGAGCTGCTGCGCGGTGGCGCCAACGTTCATGCCATCGCCCACATCACCGGCGGCGGTATTACCGAGAACCTCAACCGCGCGCTCGCCGACGACGTCGATGCCGTGGTCACCCGCAACGGCGCCGAGATGGGCTGGGATGTTCCGCCCGTCATCACCTACGTGTCGCGTCAGGCCGAGCTCGCGCCCAACGAGGCATGCAAGACCTTCAACATGGGTGTCGGCCTGTGCCTGATCGTCGCCCCCGAGGACGAGGCTGCCGTGACCGAGGCTCTGGTCGCGCTAGGCGAGAAGCCGTTCCGCGTGGGTGAGTGCGTCGAGGGCTCCGGTAAGGTCGTGTACTCCGATGAGCGCTAACGAGCAGATGACTGCTGCCGAGGGCCTGGGCTTTGTACCCTACACCCGTCCGACCGGCACCGATACGGCCGAGCCGCTTAAGATTGGCGTGCTTATCAGCGGTTCGGGTACCAACCTGCAGGCGCTGATCGACCTGATCGCCGCCGGCAAGCTCAACGCCTCGATTGAACTTGTGGTGTCGAGCCGTCCTTCGGCCAAGGGCCTGCAGCGTGCCGAGCGTGCGAGCATCCAGACACTCACGCTGTCCAAGGATGTCTATGCCGATCCCATCGCGGCTGACGAGATCATTGCGCATGAGCTGCTCGAGCGCGGCTGCGAATATGTGGTCATGGCCGGCTACATGCGCATGGTGCACACGCCGCTGCTGGCGGCGTTCCCCAATCGCGTGGTCAACCTGCATCCGGCGCTGCTGCCGAGCTTTACCGGCGCCCATGCGATTGACGATGCGTTTGCTCGCGGCGTCAAGGTGACCGGCGTGACCGTGCACTTTGCCAACGAGATCTACGACAACGGCCCCATCATCGCCCAGCGCGCGCTGGCTGTCGAGGAGGGCTGGGACGTCGACACACTCGAGGAGCACATCCACGCGATCGAGCATGTGCTGTATCCCGAGGTCGTGCAAATGCTCGCCGACGGTCGCGTTCACGTGCTGGAGAGCGGCAAGGTCGCAATTGATGCGCCTCGCGGCTAGTGGCGCACAGTACAATTTAGCCGAGTAGTCAGGGTGGTCATTGGCGCCAAGGCGCAAGTGGCCATCCTTTGTTTTAGGTAGTCATTGGGGACGTTCTTAAACGACTAGTCGTTTAAGAACGTCCCAGGTGACTAGGTGAGAGAGGTGAGCGTATGGCGAATAACGAAGCGCTGTTTACGCCCGAGCTGGTGTTTTTTGATTGGGAGTGCGCGACGCCGGGCGAGGTGTTTGCGCGGCTCGAGGGCGAGCTTGCCCCGCGCGGCTACATTGCCGAGGGTTGGCTCAACGCCGTCCGCACGCGCGAGGACGCCTATCCCACGGGTCTCGCCATGCCGGCGGCAAACATCGCCATTCCGCATACCGATCCGGGATTTGTGGCCAAGCCCTATATTGCGGTGGTAAAGCCCGCCGCACCTGTGACGTTCAACGCGATGGCGGGCATGGGTGCCCCGGTGCCGGCGCAGATCGTCATCAACCTGGGCATTGCCGAGCCGGGCGGCCAGGTCGAGGCACTTCAGGCGCTCATGAATAACTTTATGGACACCGACGCTGCAGCCGATGTACTTGGCCAGACCACGCCGCAGGGCATGGTCGACGCCATCCGTCGCCACTTTTAAGGTCGGCACTGGGGGACCGTCCCTAACTGCCGGCCTAAAAGGAACGTCCCTGACTGCCGGGTCTGTCCCCTTTGCACCAAAATGGTGCAGATTAACCTGTCCCCCATGCACCAGGTGTGTCGCGGGGGCTGCGTTGTGACACAATGGCGTTTGTTCGATTCGTAATGCGAAAGGCCAAACATGGCAAATAAGAAAAAGAACCCCGAGGTCGCGCCGACGTCCGAGCAACGGTCCCGCGCCGCCTCCAGCTCTCGCAAGAAGCAGCGCAAGACCTATGTGTCCAAGACCGTCAAGATTGTCCTGGTGGTCATCGGCGTGCTGGCGATGCTGCTCTCCGTCTCGGCCATGGCGTGCTCCGGCCTGATGTCGCAGACCGAAAGCGCCAGCTCAGGCTATAAGCTCACTGGTGGCGTGGCTGCCACTATCAACGGCACCAACCTCACCGAGGACACCGTGACCAAGCAGATTATGAGCATGCGCACGTCCTACGGCTACACCAAGGACAAGGACTGGGCACAGTACCTGGTTGACAATGACCTCACGCCCAAGAAGTACCGCAAGCAGCTCATTGACTCCTACGCGCAGCAGATTCTGCTTCAGCAGGCGCAGAAGGAAAACGGCGTGACGGTGTCGGACAAGGAGGTCGAGAAGGCTTGGAAGGACGCGTGCAAGAGCGCGGGCGGCGCCAAGACCTTTAAGAAGACGCTTAAGACCTACGGCTACACCGAGGACACCTACAAGGATTCGCTCAAGGAGAGCCTGGCGCAGCAGAAGCTCAAGGATGCCGTGGCACCCACCAGCAAGCCCAAGGACAGCGAGATTGTCGATTACATCAATGAGAACCTGTCCAACTACAACGATGCCCGTCGTTCGTCGAATATCCTGATCAAGGTCGATTCTGACGCTTCCGACGAGGACAAAGCTGCCGCCAAGGCCAAGGCGCAGGAGTGCCTGGACAAGATCAACTCCGGCGAGCTGAGCTTTGAGGACGCCGTGGAGCAGTACTCCGACGATACCGGCTCCAAGGACAAGAAGGGCGATGTGGGCTGGGACAAGCTCACCACCTTCGTCGACAGCTACCAGGCGGCGCTCGAGGGGCTCAACAAGGGCGATGTGAGCGACGTCGTCGAGTCGACCTATGGTTATCACATCATCAAGTGCACCGACTACTTCCATGTCGATAATCAGGTCGATGACATTAAGCAGGTGCCCAAGGACATCAAGAAGTACGTCTCCAACGTGGTGAAGACGCAGGCGGCAAGCACCGCGTACAGCGAGTGGCTGGAGCAGTACAAGAAGGACGCCGACATCACCGTTAACCCCATGCCCAAGGACGTGCCGTACAACGTCAGCCTGAAGGGCGTCACCAAGAGTTCGACCGACAATTCGTCGACGACTGAGTAATCATGGGGCGGCGCTCGTGTGAGTGCCGCCCGCACTATTGAGGAGGATTTGCAGATGACCAACGAAGAGCTGCAGAAGGAAATGATCGCGGCCATGAAGGCCAAGGACAAGGTTCGCCTGTCTATCATTCGCCAGGTTAAGGCCGAGGTGAAGAACATCGAGGTCAACGAGCGTCGCGATGTGACCGAGGAAGACGTCAACAGCATGATCAAGCGTCTGATTAAGCAGACGAGCGAGACGCTGGAGATGTCCATCAAGGCCGGCACCGACCAGGAGCGTACCGACAACCTGACCGAGCAGGTCAAGATTCTGGAGAGCCTGCTGCCCGCGCAGGTTTCGGGTGAGGAGCTCGAGGCCCTGATCGAGCAGGTTATCGCCGAGCTGGGTGCCACGTCCAAGAAGCAGATGGGCCAGGTTATGGGTGCCCTGGGCAAGGCCACCGGCGGCAACTTCGATAAGCCGGCCGCAGCAAAGATCGTCGGAGCAAAGCTTGCGTAAGGGCCGAGCGGTACACAGTTGAGGCTGAGGGGGCGTGACCATTGCGGTCGCGCCCCTTTTTTGCTGGGCGGTGCTCATTGGGGACGGACTTAAATGAGTGCCCAATGAGTAGGCACTCATTTAAGTCGGTCCCCAATGAGTGAGTGGAAGGTTGCGGGTTCTTTACGGGAATGTAGTGTGGGCTGCGAAAACGTGGTTCTTTCCGTACAATAGTTCAACTCGTGTAAACGCAGGGAAGGGACATTCATGGCAGACATGATCGAGATCAAGCATCTCAACAAGTACTTTGGCGACCTGCATGTGCTCAAAGATATCAACCTCACCGTCAAGCGCGGCGAGAAGCTCGTAATGATCGGGCCTTCCGGTTCGGGTAAGTCGACGCTCATCCGTTGCGTCGATTATCTGGAGGAGCCCACGTCGGGCGAGGTCGTCATCGACGGTACGCCGCTCACCAAAAAGAACCACCTGGAGATGGCTCGCAAGTATAGCTCCATGGTGTTTCAGCAGTTCAACCTGTATCCCAACATGACGGTGCTGGGCAACCTGACGCTCGCGCCCATCAAGCTACAAAAGAAGAGCAAGGAGGAGGCGACCGAGATCGCTATCGCCGCGCTCAAGCGTGTCGGCATGGCGCATAAGGCCGGCGAGTATCCGCAGAATCTCTCGGGCGGTCAGCAGCAGCGCATCGCCATCGCCCGTGCCCTGTGCACCAAGCAGCCCATCATCCTGTTTGACGAGCCGACCTCGGCACTCGACCCCGAGATGGTCCAGGAAGTTCTGGACGTCATGATCGAGCTCGCGCAGGAGGACATCACCATGATCTGCGTGACGCATGAGATGGGCTTTGCGCGCCAGGTGGCCGACCGCGTCATCTTTATGGAGGACGGCCGCATTCTGGAGGAGGGCACGCCCGAGCACTTCTTCGATAACCCCGAGAACCCGCGCTGTCGCGAGTTCCTGTCCAAGATTCTGCACTAGGCGCGGTGATGGACATGACGGATATGACGAGGGAGGCCGTGTCGCGCCGTCACTTTTTGCAGCTGGCTGGCGCCAGCATGCTTGCGCTGACGGCGACCGCGCTTACCGGTTGCGGCAACTCCACCAGCGGCGAGGGCTCCGACAAGGGGTCCAAGCTTGCGGCCATCAAATCGCGTGGCCATCTGAATGCCGGCGTTAAGAAGGACGTTCCCGGCTACGGCTATTACGACACCGCCAAGGGCCGCTTTGAGGGCATGGAAGTCGATTTGTGCTACCAGATCGCTGCTGCCGTCTTTGGCGTGAGCTACAAGGAGGCCCGCGCCCAGGAGCTTGTCGAGTTTACTGACGTAACGCCCAAGACGCGCGGCCCGCTGATCGATAACGGCCAACTTGACGTGGTCGCGGCGACCTACACCATCACCGACGAGCGCAAGAAGAGCTGGGATTTCTCGACGCCGTACCGCACCGACTACGTGGGACTCATGGTCAAGAAACGTTCGGGCTTTACCTCGATTGAGGACCTGGACGGCAAGGTCATTGGCGTAAGCCAGGGTGCCACCACGCAGGGCCTGATCGAGCAGATGATCAAGGACAACGGCTTTAGCTGCAAGCCCGAGTTTAGGGCCTTTAGCGGCTACCCCATCATCAAGAGTTCGCTCGACGCCGGCAATATCGACGTCTTTGCCATGGACCGCTCCACGCTGGCCGGCTATATGAACGAGACCGTTGAGCTGCTGCAGCCCGAGGTCAAGTTTGGCGAGCAGGGCTACGGCGTGGCGACCAAGAAGGGCTGCGACCTTTCGGCCGTGGTCGATCGGGTGATTTGCAACCGCCTAGCCGACGGCTGGCTCGACCAAGAGGTCAAGACCTGGGGTCTTGTATAGGCGCATCGTCCAAGGAAGGAATCAAATGCTCGAAGGATTATTTGACGCCGACCGTTGGTCGACGACATTTCAAAACATGGGGCCCTTCTGGGAGGGCTTTGGCGTGACACTGCAGGTGGTCGTTGCCGGCCTGCTGTTGTCGCTGGTGCTGGGCACGCTGCTGGGCGTGTTCTCTACCACTCGCTCGCGCGTGCTGCGCGCCATAAGCCGCGTGTACGTGGAGTTTTACCAGAACACCCCGTTGCCCGTGCAGGTGCTCTTTATGTACATGGCCGGTCCGCAGTTTTTGCAGGCCATAACCGGTGCCGACCAGCCGGTGCGCATCGCGCCGTTCGTGCTGGGCTTCTTGGGTGTGGGTCTGTATCACGCGGCCTACATCTCGGAGGTCATCCGCACTGGTATCGAGGCGGTTCCGCGCGGTCAGATGGAGGCGGCCCAGAGCCAGGGCTTCACCCGTGCGCAGGCATACTGGTACATCGTGCTGCCCCAGACGTTCAAGATCATTCTGCCGCCGCTGTGTAACCAGGCGCTCAACCTGGTCAAGAACACGTCGGTGCTGGCACTTGTGGCCGGCGGCGACCTTATGTACCGTTCCGACAACTTTGTGAGTCTGTACGGTTACCTGCAGGGATACATCGTCTGCTGCCTTATGTACTTCATCATCTGCTTTCCGCTCGCCATGCTGGTGCAGTGGCTCGAGCGCCGCTCCAAGGAGCGTCCGCGCGGCGTGAGTCTGGCCGAGCTGGGGCTCGACAACGTAGAGGAGGCCTAGCGCATGGAAATCTTCAACGCGACCAACCTGCTCTACATTTGGGGCGGCTTTGTTAAGACGATCGAGATCTCGGCGCTGTCGATCTTTTTCTCGCTGATCTTTGGCACGGTACTGGCGCTCGTTAAGAGCTATGCGCCCCGCCCGTTCCGTATTTTGGTAAGCGCCTATATCGAGCTGTTCCGTTGCACGCCAAACCTGCTGTGGATCCTGTTTATCTACTTTACGGTGCAGGGTTTGGACATTGTGATTTCGACCATCGCCTTTACGATGTTTACCAGCGCCGTTATGGCCGAGATTGTGCGCGGCGGCCTCAACTCGATTCCGCGCGGCCAGTTTGAGGCGGCGCAGAGCCAGGGTTTTGGCTTCTTTGCCACCATGCGCTACATCATTCTGCCGCAGACATTTAAGACGATCATTCCGGCGCTGTTTAGCCAGTGCACGACCGTCATTAAGGACAGCTCGTATCTTTCGGGCATTAACGTGGCCGAGCTCATGTACACGGCAAACGTCGTGATGGCCCACGCGATCGACCTGTCGCAGGTGCTTATGCTCTACGGCCTGGTGTTTGCGATGTACTTTGTGCTCAACTTTGGTATCTCGCTGCTGGTCCGAGCGTATCAGAGGCGAATGGTGGCAGCGTAGAATGTGGCAAAGGGACAGCCCCTTTGTCACATAGAGAAAGGAATCGCGATGAGCGATCTGGTGAATAAGAAGAGTCCTGTGGTCATTACCATCGCGCGCGACTTTGGCGCCGAGGGCCACGAGATTGGTCGCATGCTTGCCGACGAGTTGGGGATTCCGCTGTACGATAACGAGCTGCTGGTACGTGCTTCGCTGCGCGCGGGCGAGTCGCTCGACAAGATGGCTGCCTACGACGAGCGCCTGGCCGTGGAGAACATGGCGTTTCTGCCCGACCGCTACGATGCGCGTTCGTACTCGGATAAGTTGTTCCAAAAGATGAGCCAGGTGATTTTGGATCTGGGCGAGACCGAGAGCTGCATTATCGAAGGCCGTCTGTCCGATTACCTGCTGCGCAACAACCCCAACCACATTGCCGTGTTGGTGACAGCCCCCTTTGAGGACCGCGTCGAGATCGTGCGCAAAAAGCGTGGCCTTAACAAAAAGAAGGGTGCCAAGCTGGTCAAGCAACAGCAGAAGGCGCGCGAGGCGTTCTATAAGCGCTACAGTGCCGGAAAGTGGAAGATGACGAGCGGTAAAGACATCGTCGTCAACCGCGCCAAGCTGGGCCGCGAGGGTTGCAAAGACGTTATTGCCGCAGCCTACCGCTACAAGGTGGCGCAGCTCGAAGACTAACCGACCAAAACCATCACAAAGGTGCCTGTCCCCATCGTGGTGGTTTGGGCGGCCGGCATAGAAAAAGTCCCCGCCGGGCGTGTGCTCGACGGGGACTTTGCCGTTTGGTGGCTAGCTCTGTAGGTGATTACTCGCCCAGCAGGCTCTTGGTGATCGAAGCGGCGGCCTTCTTGCCGGCGCCCATCGCCAGAATGACCGTAGCGGCACCGGTGACGATGTCGCCGCCGGCCCAGATGCGGGGATCGGTGGTCTGGCCGGTCTCCTCGTCGGCGACGATGTAGCCCCACTTGTTGAGCTCCATCTTGCCACCGATCTTCTTTGCGAAGGGGTTGGCGTTGGTGCCGATAGCCGAGATCGCGACATCGCAGGGAATCTCCTCGATGGCGCCCTCGATGGGCACCGGGCGACGACGGCCGGACTCGTCGGGCTCGCCGAGCTCCATCTTCTGGACCTTGACGGCGCATACGGAGCCGTCCTCGCCAGCGACAAACTCGAGCGGGGAGACGAGCGGCAGAACCTCGACGCCCTCGGCCTTAGCATGGTGCAGCTCGGCGCGACGGCAGGGCATCTCGTCCTCGGTACGACGGTAGGCGATGATGGCGTGCTCGGCGCCCAGACGCTTGGCGGTACGGACGGCGTCCATAGCCACGTTGCCGCCACCAAAGACGACGACGTTCTTGCCGTGCTTGGTGGGGGTGTCGTACTCGGGGAACTTGTTGGCCTTCATCAGGTTCACGCGGGTGAGGTACTCGTTGGCGAAGAAGACGTTGGGCAGGTTCTCGCCGGGGACGTTGAGGAACTTGGGCAGGCCAGCGCCGGTCGCCACGTAGATGGCGTCGAAGCCCTGCTCGAACAGCTCCTCGGCCGTGGCCATGTTGCCCACGACGGAGTTGTACTCAAACTTGACGCCCATGTCCTCCAGGCCGTCGATCTCGCGCTTGACGACCGCCTTGGGCAGACGGAACTCGGGGATGCCGTAGACCAGCACGCCGCCGCCGGTAAAGAAGGCCTCGAAGACGGTGACGTCAAAGCCGTTGCGGGCGAGCTCGCCGGCGCAGGTGATGCCGGACGGGCCGGAACCGACGACGGCGACCTTCTTGCCGTTCTTGGGGGCCATCTTGGGCGTGGAGGCGAGCTCGGGGCGGTCACCCAGGAAGCGCTCGAGCTGGCCGATGGCCACGGGCTCGGACTTCTTACCACGGATGCACTTACCCTCGCACTGGTTCTCCTGCGGGCAGACGCGGCCGCAGATGGCGGGAAGCATGGAGTCCTCGCGGATGGTATCGAGAGCGCCGCCGAAGTCCTTCTCGCGGATCTGCTCGATAAAGCGGGGGATGTTGATGTTGACGGGGCAGCCCTCAACACAGAACGGCTTCTTGCAGTTGAGGCAGCGCTCGGCCTCGGCCAGCGCCATCTCCTCGGTGAAGCCCTTGTCGACGGGGCGGAAGTCGCAGGCGCGCTCGGCAGCCGGCTCCTCGTTATCGGGGGTGCGGGGCGACTTCATATCGGCAACGAAACGACCGTTAACTAGTGGCATGCGCAGCTCTTTTCCTCATAGGCCTTGAGGGACTCGCCCTCTTCGGAACGGTAAGCGGCCTGGCGGGCACGAAGGTCATCCCAGTCGACCAGGGTGGCATCGAAGTCGGGGCCGTCGACGCAAGCGAACTTGGTCACGCCGCCCACCTCGACGCGGCAGCAGCCGCACATGCCGGTGCCGTCAACCATGATGGGGTTGAGGGACGCGGTGATGGGGGTGTCGTACTTCTGGGCGGTGAGGGTCGAGAACTTCATCATCGGAACGGGGCCGACGCAGAAGACCTGGCTCACGGCCTTGTCCTGCAGCAGGCGCTCCAGCGGAGCGGTAACAACGCCCTGCTCGCCGTAGGAGCCGTCGTCGGTGGTGATGTGGATGTGGTCCTCGTCGAGGAGCTCGCGGAACTGGTCCTCCATGAGCAGGAGGTCCTTGGTGCGGGCGCCCATGATGGCGTGAACTTCGTGACCGGTCTCGACCAGGTGCTTGGCGACCGGGAAGGCAATTGCCAGGCCGACGCCGCCGCCAATGACGGCGCAGGGGCCCTCGGCCATCTCGGTGGGAACGCCCAGCGGGCCCACGACGTCGTGCAGCGACTCGCCGGCCTCGTAGGTGGACAGCATCTCGGTGGTCTTGCCGATCACCATGAAGATGAACTCGACCCAGCCCTCGTCACCGTTCCAGCCAGCCAGGGTAAACGGGACGCGCTCGCCCGTCTCGTTGGCGCGAACCATGAGGAACTGTCCAGCGTGCGCATGCTTGGCGATTGCAGGCGCCTCGATGCGGAACTTGAACACCTTCTCCGAGAACTGCGTCTTCTCCAGGATCTTATACATAGAACCCCTCTCTTGTTAGGGCCGCCGAACCGTGCCTCCACGGAAATGGACGGTAGCCCGAATAAAACCGTACGCGCACAGGCGTTGTGCAGACATACGGTGCAAATTATACCCTCATGGACATGTCGCTTACGTGTATCTTCGGCGGTTGGGAGCAGGGTTTATCCACTTTGGCCTACCAAAGGGGGAGAGGTTTATTTTGGTCGGTTTTATCAGGTAAAACGGCAAAGGGGGCCGGCCTCGGGTTGTGATGAGGCCGGCCCCCTTTGGAGCGTTATGCATGTATGTCGGCGCGCGGTTGATTGCGATGCCGCAACTGGGGAGTTTCCGCAGGTAAAACCTGCCAAAATAAACCTGTCCCTAAATAGTAGGTTCTAGTGCTTGCCGTTGGCGGAAGCGGCGCCGTTTACGTGATCGCGGGCGTAGATTACGCCGTGGACGATGGCCAGACCGGCGGCATCTGCGGCGCGGGCGCAGGTGTCCTGGAAATCCTCGGCCTCGCGGGCGCGCAGCTGCTTAAGCACGTAGTCGGCGACGGCCATCTTACCGGGAGGGTTGCCGATGCCGGTGCGGATGCGGCTGAAGTCGCGGCTGCCCATCTTGTCGATGATGGAGCGCAGGCCGTTGTGACCGGCATGGCCTCCGCCCACCTTGACGCGCACGTCACCGGCGGGAATGTCGAGCTCGTCGTGGATCACGAGCAGCTCCTCGGCCTTGATTTTGTACTCGCGGCAGAGCTTGGAGATGGGACCGCCCGAGGTATTCATGTATGACTGCGGCTTGACCAGTACAATCTGGCGCTTGCCTCCCTCTTCCTCGGGATCGTTGATGTTGATGAGCGCGATCTCGGCGCCTGCCTGGTTTTTCCAGTACGTGACACCGGCCTGACGGGCCAACTCGTCGATTGCTTTGAAGCCAGCGTTGTGGCGGGTCTCGGCATACTCATCGCCAGGGTTGCCAAGCCCGGCAACCATGCGAATCTTAAGCGGCTGTGCAGCTGCCATGTTCATCCTTTCGTTACACAAAAGTTCAATCAACGACAAAGGCTACCACGCCCGCCGAAGGCGAGGAAAGGTTGCAGCAAAGTCATTTCAGAAAACAGCTGCCCCGAGACAGCAGGAAGCCCCGGACACGCCGGGAGGGGTTATCAAAGCGAACATCCCGCAGCCGCAAAGCGGCGAGGACGTTCGCGTGATAACCCCGCAGGCGTGTCCGGGGCTTCCGGAGGGATGCGAGGGTCGAGCGACTACAGCGCGAAGTCGCCGCCGACGAGCGTGGAGACGGGCTCCTCGTGGTAAACGGCGGAGATGGCCTGAGCGAACTCCTCGGCGACCGAGATGGTCTTGATCTTGCCACCGACCTCGACGGGAATGGCGTCGGTGACGAGGCACTCGACGATGGGGGCGTCGTTCAGACGCTCGATGGCCGGACCGGAGAAGATGCCGTGGGTGGCGCAGACGTAGATATCGCCAGCGCCCATAGCCTTGAGCTCCTTGACGTTGGCGCACAGGGTGCCAGCGGTGTCGATCATGTCGTCGTTGATGATGCAGGTCTTGCCCTTGATGTCACCGATGATGCCCATGACCTCGGCGGCGTTGTGGCGCGGACGGCCCTTGTGGGCGATGGCCAGGTCGCAGCCGAGCATGTCGGACAGCTTCTTGGCGGCCTTGGCGCGGCCCACATCGGGGGAGACGACAACCAGGTTGTCGGTGTCGAAGTGCATGTCGTTGTAGTACTGGCCAAACAGCGGCAGCGCGGACAGGTGGTTAACCGGGATATCGAAGAAGCCCTGAATCTGGCCCTGGTGCAGGTCGAGGGTGATGATGCGGTTGACGCCGGCGCGCTCGAGCAGGTTGGCGACGAGGCGGGCGGTGATGGGCTCGCGCGGGCCGGCCTTGCGGTCCTGGCGGGCATAGCCGTAGTGGGTGATAACGGCGGTGATGGAGCGGGCGGATGCGCGCTTGGCAGCGTCGGTGGCGATGAGCAGCTCCATGAGCATGTCGTTGACGTTGCCGCCGGCCACGGACTGAATCAGGAAGACGTCGGCGCCGCGGACGGTCTCGTCGTAGCGGGCGTAAATCTCACCGTTGGCGAACTGCTTTAGCGTAAGGCCCGAAAGCTCGACCCCAAGGAACTCAGCGATCTTCTGAGCGAGGGGACGGTTGGAGGAACCGGAATACACGCGGATGGACTTGCGCATATTCTCCGACTTCTCGGGATCATTAATCGGCATTACCCTTCTCCTTTATATCGAATGCCATATAGATGCCTTGTTGCATTGTAACCGCGCGGCGGGGTTTATCGAGTCTTGATAACGTCTTTACCGTCAACGGACACGAACCGACCACTCATCCGGCCGCGCAGGTCAGCATAGAAAAAGGAGCCGTCCCCACGGAAGCGGCTCCTTAGATGCTTGGTAAAACGTTATACCTCGTCGTCCTCGTGCAGGCGGCGGCGATAATCGGCGGCCCAGCCCTCAATATTTACCTGACGGGCGCGGCCCAGACCGAGTGCGTCTGCCGGGACCGGCTCAGTGATGACGGAGCCGGCGGCCACGAGCGCGCCGTCGCCAATCTGGGCGGGCGCGACCATCATGGTATCGGAACCGATGAAGGCATCCTTGCCGATGACGGTTTTGTGCTTGTGTACGCCGTCGTAGTTGCAGGTGATGGAGCCGGCGCCCACGTTGACGCCGGAGCCCATGGTCGTGTCGCCGATGTAGGACAGGTGCGGCACCTTGGAGCCCTCGCCGATCGTGGACTTCTTGATCTCCACGTGCGTGCCGGCCTTGGAGCCGTCGAGCATGTGGGTACCCGGGCGCAGGTAGGCGCGCGGGCCGCAGTCGACGCCGTTCTCGATGACGGCCTCGACGGCGATGGTTTCATCGATGGTGCAGCCGCTGCCGACGGTGGTGTCGGTGAGGCGGCTGTTGGGGCCGAGCTGGCACTCCTCGCCCACGGTGACGTGGCCGATCAGGTGCGTCTGCGGCCACACGACGGTGTCGCGGCCGATGACGGCATCGGGACCGATCCAGGCCTGCGTGGGATCGATGAACGTGACGCCCTCGGCCATCCAGTGCTCGTTGATGCGGTCGCGCGCGATGGCGGTGAGCTGCGCGAGCTGAATGCGGCTGTTGACGCCCAGGCCGTCGCGGTAGTCGTCGCAGTGGAAGATGGAGACCACCTGGCCGTGACCCTTGAGGATTTCGAGCATGTCGGGCAGGTAGTACTCGGACTGCGCGTTGTCGTTGCCGATCTCGTTAATGTGGGCGGCGAGCTGCGCGCCGTCAAAGGCGTAGCAGCCGGCGTTGCACTCCAGCAGCGTGGCGGCCTGCTCGGGCGTGCAGTCCTTCTGCTCGATGATGCGCTCGATCTGGCCGTCGGCGCCCAGCTTGATGCGGCCGTAGCCAAAGGGGTCGGGCGGGGTCATGGTCATGACGGTGCAGGCGAGCTCGCCGGTGGCGACGGTCTGCGCGAACTTGGCGACGGTGTCGGCGGTGATGAGCGGCAAGTCGCCGTTGAGCACGACGACGGGGCCTTGCGTGATGCCGCAGGCCTCGAGCGCGACCTTCACGGCGTGGCCGGTGCCCAGGCGCTCGGTCTGCTCGACGCACTCGACCTTGGTGGCGCTGTTGGCGTAGGCGCCGTCGATGAGGGCGCGCATCTCGTCGGCGTGGCTGCCGATGACGACCACGACGCGGCTGCAGCCGGCCTTGATGGTGGCGTCGACGATCCACTGAACCATGGGCTTGCCCAGGATCTTGTGCGAAACCTTGCAGTGGTTCGACTTCATGCGGGTGCCCTCGCCGGCGGCGAGGATAATTGCGGTTGCGTCCATGTGATCTCCTGTTACGTTATAGAGACGTGTGCTTGGAAACGATACACGGCGCAATATGATACCGCAGGCATATGTTGAGCGCGTAACGATTGGATTGCGGCGGTTGAGGCTTGCGCCGCCGGCGTGGCGTTTGCGCTGGCCGTGCATGGCGGCGGTGCTGCGGAGCTGTCGTTTGAGCGAGGGGACGGGGGTGCCCGTGGACAACATACGAGAGGAGTTTGGCGGCGAGCCCGTCGCGGCATTCTCGATGTCGCATCCAGCTGTGCCGGCGCTCTATATAGTGCTGACGCTGGGGCTCACCATGTTCTCGATGCAGCCGGTGCTGATTGCGCTGTCACTTGCGGGCGGGTTGGCGTATGGATTTGCGACGCGTGGGGCTGCCCGCACGCTGGGCGCACTTCGCTGGCAGCTGCCGGTGATTTTGATTATCGCGCTGGTCAATCCACTGTTTAGTGCCTCGGGCTCGACGGAGCTGTTCCGTATTGGCATGCGCGCGGTGTATCTGGAGAGCATGGTATATGGCCTGTGCATGGGTGGGCTGTTTGTGGCGAGCGTGCTGTGGTTTGAGGCCGCGGCGTCGATGCTCGAATACGACAAGGTGCTCGCGCTGCTGGGTAATGCCGCACCGGTGATCGCGCTCATGATCTCGATGTGCATGAGGCTTATCCCGCAGTTTTTGCGCCGCGGTCGTACGGTGCTGGCGGTGCAGGATGCGATTGACGTGCCGGGGCGCGCGCCGGCCGATCCCGTGCGCTCGCGTCTGCGGGCGTCAAGCGTGTTGATGGGCTGGGGCATGGAAGATTCGCTGGATCGCGCGGACGCGATGCGCTCACGCGGGTGGGGTGCCGCGACGCGTCGTACGACGTATGCGCGGTATCGACTGGGACTCAGCGACGTTGCCGCGCTGGTTGGGCTTGCGCTGTTTGGTGCTGCCGCGGTGGCGGTGGCGTGGACCGCGACGACGCAGTATTCGTTTTATCCGCAGCTCTCGGTGCCGGCGCCGTGGCCGGGCTATGTCGTGTACGCTGCCTGGATGGTGCTGCCTTGCGCGTTGCACGCGATTGATGAGAAGAGGTTTGGCTGATGGCTCGGTTGGATAGCTGCTCGGTAACGGGCGGGGCGTGCGGCTCCGATGTGCCTGCGATTGAGGTGCGGGGCCTTAGTTTTGCCTATCCCGGGGCCGAGGCACCGGTGCTCGAGGGGCTTGATTGGCGTGTTTCCCAAGGTGCGTTTGCGCTGCTTGTTGGCGGTACCGGTTCGGGCAAGTCGACGCTACTCTCGCTGCTCAAACCCGAGATCGCGCCGACGGGCGAGCGCGCTGGCGAACTGCGCGTGCTGGGCGAGAGCGTTGCCGACATGGATGTTCGGACGTCCGCGGAGCGCGTGGGCTATGTGTTTCAGGATCCCGAGAACCAGATTGTGTGCGAGACCGTGTGGCACGAGATGGCGTTTGGCCTGGAAAACTTAGGCATGTCGCGCGACGAGATGCGCCGCCGTGTTGCCGAGACCAGCTATTTCCTTGGTCTGGAGGACTGGCTTCATCGCGATACCGATACGCTTTCGGGTGGCCGCAAGCAGCTGCTGTCGCTTGCCGCCGTCTTGGCGCTGCGTCCGCGTGTGCTGCTACTCGACGAGCCCACGTCTCAGCTCGATCCCGTTGCCGAGAAGAATTTTCTGCACGCGCTGTTTCGCGTGAACCGTGAGCTGGGCTGCACGGTTGTTGTGGCTACGCATCAACCGCGGCCGATGCTCGAGTATGCGACGTGTGCGTACCGGATTGAGGACGGTCGCGTGCGCGACGTGGCGGATATGGCTTCTTTGGGACGCCGAGAATCGCTGTTTTCCGATGACATGTTGGGGTGGGGTGCCATCCGATGTGCAAAAAACGGAGTATTCAGCAGGCGTGAGGACAATTTGGGCTTTCTGGAGCCGCCCCGGGATGTATCGAGCGCGAAAAAAAGTTCGAAATTGGACAAATCGTCCGAATTTGTGGCGCAAACGTCGCTCGAGAACGGCTCGGAAGCCTTCCCGCGCACGGATGGAAGCAGAATACTCCAAAAAATGCACGCTGGGTCGGCTACCACCCTGGCAGGGAGCTGGTTTCGCTACGATCGCGCGGGCGGTTGGGTGCTGCGCGGGCTCGATGCGTCGTTTTCGGCTGGCGCGGTGCATGCGGTTGCGGGCGGTAACGGCTGCGGCAAGTCGACAATGCTTTCGGTGCTGGCGAAGACCGCCAAGCTGCAGCGCGGCCGCATGGTGCGCGGGGCGGCCTCGGCGGCGCTGCTGCCTCAGAATCCCAAAGCATTGCTGGTTGCCGAGACGGTTCGCGATGAGCTGATGGAATGGTCCTCGACCTGCGGATATGACGAGAACTTGGCGCGGGAGCGTGCGGTGCAACTTGGACTGGACGGCCTGGAGACGCGCCACCCCTACGACCTCTCGGGCGGACAGCGCCAGCTGCTCGCACTGGCAAAGCTGCTGCTGATCGGCCCCGAGCTGCTGCTGCTTGACGAGCCCACGAAGGGCTTGGACCTGGAGAGCCGCCGCATCATCGCCCGCGCCCTGCGTGACCATGCGAAGGCTGGCGGCACCGTCATCATGGCTACGCACGATTTGGACTTTGCCGAGCAGGTAGCCGACGACGTCGCCATGATGTTTGACGGCGAGATTGCCTGCATGGAGCCCCCGGCCGACTTCTTTGCCGACAACGTGTTCTATAGGGCGTGATGGGATGACGGATTATCGCGTTTCGCGCCTACTTGCAAAACTGGAGATCCCGCTGTTGTTGGCGGTGCCGGCGGTGATGGCTGCCGCGTTGCTGGCGGGTGTTGAGCAGGCAGCGTTGGCCATGCTGGTTGTGGTGGCGTTGGTACTTGCGCTGTTCTTTGCGGGTTACGAGGCATCTCGTCCGGGTTTGCGCCAGATTATGCCCACGCTGGTGCTGGCGGCGCTGGCGGCGGCGGGGCGCATCCTGTTTGGGCCCATTCCCGACTTTAAACCGGTGAGCGCCATCGCCATTATCGCGGGGGCGACGCTTGGTCGCCGCAATGGTTTTATGGTTGGCGCGCTGGCAGCGCTGACCAGCAATTTCTTTTTTGGGCAGGGCATGTGGACGCCGTGGCAGATGTATGCCTGGGGGCTCGTGGGATACGTTGGCGGTGTGCTGGCGTATGCGGGTGCGTTCGACCGCGCCGACGGCACCGTGCGCATGCCAGCGCTGCTGGCGTACGGCTTTGCGTCGGGCCTGCTCTATGGCGTCGTGATCAACGCGTATGACATCATTGGTTTTGTACAGCCGCTCACGTGGGCGGGTGCCGCGGCGCGTCTTGCCACGGCAGTGCCGTTCGATATTACGCACGGCCTTGCGACCTGCGTGTTTTTGGCCGCCTTGTACAAGCCTTGGTGTCGCCGCATTAACCGTGTCGTCGTGAAATACGGGCTGTAAGGCATTTCGCATTCCCTCACGAACTTGCGGTGGAATAGTTCTCGTTTTTGGCTATTTGCTGCCCAAACAGGAACTATTCCACCGCAACTTATAGGGGGAGAGGGGCCACACAATCTGTTTTCCTCTGTCCCCCCAGGAATTACTTGGGGCTAGAGTTCTAGCGTGAGGGTGACGGGGCAGTGGTCGCTGCCGAAGATGTCGCCGCGGATGCCGGTGTCGCGTACGTTGTCGGCGATTGCGTCGCTTACCAGGAAGTAATCGATGCGCCAGCCGGCGTTGTTCTTGCGGGCATTAAAGCGATAGCTCCACCAGCTGTAGACGCCCTCGACGTCGGGGTTTGCCGCGCGCCAGGTATCGGTAAAGCCGGCGTTGAGCAGCTCGGTAAACTTGCCGCGTTCCTCGTCCGAAAAGCCTGCGTTGCCGCGGTTGGACTTGGGGTTCTTAAGGTCGATCTCCTCATGCGCCACGTTAAAGTCGCCGCAGGTTACGACGGGTTTGCCGGTCTCGCGCTCGAGCGCGTTCAAAAAGCCGCGGTAGGCATCGTCCCAGGCCATACGCACGTCGATGCGCGCGAGCTCATTTTGTGCGTTGGGCGTGTAGACATCCACAAACCAGAATTTGTCGAACTCGAGCGCGCAGACGCGGCCCTCGGTTGCGGCTTGGGCGACGAGCACGGCCGCCTCGCCTTCGCCGGCGTAGGGCAGCAGCGCATCGGCGCACAGTACGCGCAGCGGCTCCTGGCGGCTAAAGACCGCGGTGCCCGAATAGCCTTTACGCTCGGCGTAGCTCCAGGTTTGGTGATAGCCGGGCAGGTCAATATCGACCTGGCCTTCTTGCAACTTGGTCTCTTGCAGCGCCAGGATATCGACGTCGAGTTCTTGCGCGATCTGGATAAAGCTCGGGTCCTTTTTGAGCACGGCGCGCAGGCCGTTGACGTTCCACGAGGCGAAAGTGTAAGTCTGAGGCATGGTGTCCTTTCGACGGGGTTGGCAGGCTTAAGATTAGCGCAACAGGGGCGGGGTGGGATCCGCGCATGCTGACTTAAAGGCCGCATGCTGGGACGTCGCTCAACGCTGCCCGACTAACAAGGACGGAGGACTCATATGACGCAGGCAATATCGGACCCCAGACAGGCCTCCGCCGCGCTGGCGGATCTGTTTGACACCCACAAGCGCGTGGTCTTCTTTGGCGGCGCTGGCGTTTCTACGGCAAGTGGCATTCCCGATTTCCGCAGCGTGGACGGCCTGTATCACCAGCAGTTTGCCTATCCGCCCGAGACCATGCTGTCGCATAGCTTTTACGAGGCGCATCCGGCGGAGTTCTTCGACTTTTACCGCACCAAGATGATCGCGCTTAACGCTAAACCCAACCGCTGCCACACCAAGCTGGCCGAGCTGGAGCGCGCCGGTAAGCTTGATGCCGTGGTGACGCAAAATATCGACGGCCTGCATCAGATGGCCGAATCACAGCGCGTGTTCGAGCTGCACGGATCGGTCCATCGCAACATTTGCCAGTCGTGCGGCACGGTCTATAGCGCCGAGTGGATTTGCTCGCGCGAGCACGAGGATGCCGCGGGCGTGCCTGCGTGCCCCGCGTGCGGCGGCCGCATCAAGCCCGATGTGGTGCTCTACGAAGAGCCGCTCGATGAACATGTGCTGACCGGTGCCGTTGCCGCCATCGCCGCGGCCGATGCCCTCATTGTGGGCGGGACCTCGCTCGTGGTGTATCCGGCGGCAGGCCTTACGCGATACTTTACCGGCGATACGCTGGCCATATGCAACCTTGCTCCCACCGATCAGGATGCAAATGCCGACCTGCTGATTTCTTGCGACATCGCGGCCGCGTTTGCGTTCTAGCCCGCGCGCGCGGATACAATAGAAAGACTGAGTGCAAAGCGACCCCGCCGCCAGCTCCCCAAGCTCGGCGGCGTGGGCATTTTAGGAGGATGTTCATGGCGAACGACAGCAAGACATGGCGGTGCGGAAAGTATGAGCTCAGCTTTGACCGTCCGCGCATCATGGGCGTCCTCAACGTGACGCCCGATTCGTTTAGCGATGGCGGGGAGCACTTCGACCCGGATGCCGCCATCGAGTACGGCCTGGCGATGCTCGACGCCGGCGCCGACATCATCGACGTGGGCGGCGAGTCCACGCGCCCCGGCTTTACCCCGGTCAACCCAGACGAGGAGGCTCGCCGCGTGCTGCCCGTGGTGCGCGCGCTGGCCAAGGAGGGCGCCATCGTCTCGATCGACACGCGTCATGTGGCGGTTGCCAAGGCGGCCGTGCGCTGCGGCGCCTCGATCGTCAATGACGTGACCGGCTTCACCGATCCCAAGATGGTCGAGTTTGTTAAGACGAGCACCTGCGGCGTCATCGTGATGCATGCCGGCGAGGTCGCCGCGCCCGCCCGCACGCACGCAACGGTGCAGCTCGATACCTCGGCTGCGGCGTTTGTTGCCGAGAAGGCACGCGAAGCGGCTGCCGAGGCCGCGCGCGAGGCCGAGAAGCCGGCCCGTCGCCGTCGCGGCAAGTTGCTGGGCGAGCCCAAGGTTGAGGCCAAGCTTCCGGGCGGTGTGGTACAGCCCTCACTGCCGTTTGGCGAGCCGGAGCCCACGTCCGAGCCTGCAACCGAGCTGGGGCAGGAGACGCCGGCCGCCGAGCAGGCTGCTGCCGCCGAGACCGTCGCGCCCGCGCCCGAGGCCGCGCCCGAGGCCACCGAGGCCGCATCGGAGTCCAATGACCGCCTGGCCGCCATGATGCGCCGCAGCGCCCGCCGCGAGGAGGCCTACGTGCCCACCTCTCAGCTCCGCCGCTTTACCCTGCCCGATTCGGCGCCCATCATGCGCCGCGTCATGGGCTTTCTGTCCGACCAGGCCCGCACACTCATCCATGCCGGCGTGTCGCGCGACCGCATCTGCATCGATCCTGGCCCGGGCTTTGGTAAGTCGGCTAACGAGGACATCGTCATCCAGCGTGAGACTGCCAAGATGGCGTCACTGGGCTATCCGCTCATGTGCGCCGTGTCGCGCAAGCGTTTTGTGGGCGCTGTCTCGGGCGTGACCGAGGCCGCCGCGCGCGATGCCGCCACGTTTGGCGTGTGCCTGGGCGCCATCCAGGCCGGTGCCAACATCGTGCGCGTGCACGACGCCGCGGGTTTTGCGCAGTTCCTGAACGGTTACTGGGCCGTCGCCAAGCCGCAGCCGCGCCGTGCGTTTGTGGCCGTGGGCTCCAACTTGGGGCATCGTTGCGACAACATCCGCGCCGCGCGCGACATGATCGCCGAGATTCCGCTCACCTGCGTGTCCAACTCCTCCAAGATCTACGAGAGCGAGCCGGCCTACGAGACGCGCCAGGACGCGTTTGCCAACGCCGTCATCGAGATCAAGACCGAGCTGGCGCCGCTGGTGCTGCTCGACGAGCTCATGAAGATCGAGGCCGAGCTTGGGCGCGACCGCTCCAAAAAGGCCAAGGCCAACGGTCCGCGCACCATCGACCTGGACCTGCTGTGGATGGACGGCGAGACTCACGGCGGCAAAAAGCTGCGCCTGCCGCATCCTCTCATTGGCGAGCGCGACTTTGTGCTGGTGCCGCTCGAGGACCTGATGCACGACCCGGCGCGGTTCTTCCGCTACAACGGTGTCGAGGTCAAGGAGCCCGAGGACCGCGTGGGCCATATCGTGGGCGAATTGGGGCGTATGTAGATGATCGAGATGAATGCTGTTGTCGCCGGTACCGAGCTTGACGCCGCGCGCGACGCGGGCCGCGAGGGTGCGTCCGCGGGCTGGTGCGCTTGGAGCGCGGGCGATGCTTCGCTGACGTTTTCGCTGATCGTGCGCCCGGACGTGAACATGCATGCCTTCCACGGCCTGCCGTTTGTGGCTGCGATGGGCATGATGGACGCGCTCGTGGGCACGGCTTCGACGCCGGGGTTGGGCCTTGCCGGTAAGGTGGGTATCCAGTGGCCGAGCGATATCGTGTGCGGTGCGCCTGCGTTTGAGACGTCGCTCGCGCGTGTTGCCGTGAACGGCGGTGCCGCTGCTGCGGGCATGTTCGGTGCCGTGACGGTGGATATTGAGCGTTCGGCGCTGGGCGAGCTTGGTGTGGACGTGGCTGACGAAGCGCTGGTCGAGACGCTGGCCGCCGCCGTGCTGGCCCGCGTGGACGCTTGGGCGGTTGTTGCCAACACGCCGCAAGGCGCCGCAGGGCCGCTGGCTCCCGTGCTGGGCGAGTACTTCGACATGGTGCCGCTGCTGGGCCGCCAAGTTGCGGCGGTGTCGCCCAACGGCCTGCCGCTTGCGGTCGGTGTGTTTGCAGGCCTGGACATCTGGGGCCGCGCGACCATCAAGACCGATGCCGGCGAGCAGGAGTTTCCGCCCGAGGCCGTACGGATTCGCGGGCTGTAGCGCGAGGCGCCAGCGCGCAAAGGCAACGATGACAACAAGACCCTCCTCGGCCTGTGCCGGGGAGGGTTTCGCCTGTCTGAGGAATAGGTTTGGCGAGCCTTTGCGGGGACTGTGGCATCGGGCGTGTTCGACTTAAGCCCCTGCTCTATCCCAGCTCCTGCATGCGGCGGTAGATTTCGCAGATACCCTTGATGGTGAGCTGTCCGTCGACCACGTCGAAGGCATCGGTCGAATCGGCGACGATGCTGGCGAGACCGCCCGTGGCGATAACGGTGGCATCCTCGCGGCCCAGCTCGCGCTTCATGCGCGCGACCAGGCCCTCGGCCATGGCAGCGGCGCCCGTTACGGCGCCGACCTTGATGCACTCCTCGGTATCGCGGCCGATGGCGTGCTCGGGCGCCTCGAGCGGCACGCTGGCGAGCTTGGCGGCACGGGCGGCAAGCGCGTCCATGGAGATGCGAATGCCCGGCGCGATCGCTCCGCCAATGTAATAACCGTCCTCATCGATGACGTCGATATTGGTCGCGGTGCCAAAGTCCACCACGATTGCCGGCGCGCCGTAGAAAGTTTCGGCCGCAACGGCGTTAGCGACGCGATCGGCGCCTACGGCTTGGGGACGCGCCGCGCGCAGCTTGGTCACCGCGGCCGTCTGCGGCCCGATGACGATGGCGTCCGCGGCAATGCGGTCGGCCACGGCGTGCCATTCGCGCGAGAGCTGCGGCACCACGCCGGCAAAGGCGATCGCGTCGACCGCGTCGAGCGAAAGGCCGTACATCTTAAAGAAACCCATCAGGCGCACATGGATCTCGTCGGCGGTATAGGAGCGGTCGGTGGGCATGCGCCACGACTGCACCAGCTCGTCTCCGTCAAACAGGCCCATGGCCGTCTGCGTGTTTCCCATATCGATAGCGAGCAGCATGTCTACTCCCAGTGTTGGCATAAAAGGACGCGCACCATTGTATACGCGCCGCCGACGGCACTCGGCTGCGATTCGTTTACGGTGATAGGGGCTGAGGGGTTTAAATATGAAGGAATTATGCTCCACGAGTTTTTCCTTGCCGTTTACCGAACTCCCGCGTAATATTCTTTCTTGCGCACATGAGGCGCCCAGACATTGCGGGGTGGAGCAGTCTGGTAGCTCGCCGGGCTCATAACCCGGAGGTCGTAGGTTCAAATCCTGCCCCCGCGACCAAGAACTTGCAGCTCGTCGGCCTAGCCGGCGAGCTTTTTTGTTATCACGGGACTGTTTTCTCAGCCCAATTCCCAACCTCTCAATCAAAGATCTCAATCTGTAACATCTAGACCCGATTTGGGCGGCTAGGTGTTACAGGTCGAGATATACCGGTGGGTTGGGTCCCGTTTGTCTAAATCTGTAACATCTGGGGCTCATTTTGCCGAGTTGTTGTTATAGATTGAGATTTTCTGGCAGGCGGGTTTGGTTTGTCTCGATCTGTAACAGGTAGGGGTCAAAAGTGGGTCTTACTGTTACAGATTGAGATTGTTGAGGTTGGGTCGAGGGGAATATCTCGATCTGTAACAGTAAGACCCAGTTTTGCCGCGTAACTGTTACAGATTGAGACAAACCGACGGGCCGTCCCGTCCCATCCACCTGCTGCCACCTGATATTCGCCGATTTCCGTTGTGCCGCTGTACCCCTATGCCATATCCTCTAGACAACTACGCGGCATCATCGCCGCCGCGCCTACAAGAGAGGAATGTCCATGACCGCACCTGCATCCAAGCTGCTCCAGCCCATTACGGTTGGCCCCCTTGAGCTCAAAAACCGTATTATGTTTCCGCCGCTGACCACCGGCTACGAGGAGCGCGACGGCTCCATTGGCGAGCGCAGCCTGGCTTTTTACGAGCGCCTGGCCCGTGGCGGCGTGAGCTACATCGTCATCGGCGACGTTGCTCCCGTCATGACCGCAAGCCCCACGCCCAAGCTGGCAACCGACGCCCAGATCCCCACGTTTAAGGCGCTGGCCGACGCCGTCCACAAGCACGGCGCCAAGGTCGCGCTGCAGCTGTTCCACCCCGAGTACGACGTGCCCGGTGTCGGCCGCATGGTCATGGGCTCCATGGCCGCTGCCAAGGCCGCGCAGGAGGCCAAGGCCGCCGGCGACGAGGAGACCTTTGCCGCCAAGATGGCCGAGTCCAACGAGATCCGCAACCAGGCCTACGCCAAGCTGCATCACGACATGCAGCACTTTGTGAACGAGGCGAGCGTAGAGCAGCTCACCCAGATTAAGGAGGCCATCGCCGCCTCGGCCGCCCGCGCGCAGCAGGCCGGAATCGATGCCATCGAGGTCCACGGCGACCGCCTGGTGGGTTCGCTGTGCTCGGCCATCCTCAACCAGCGCACCGACGAGTATGGTGGCTCGTTCGAGAACCGCGTCCGTTATGCGCTGGAGGTCGTCGCCGCCATTAAGGAGGCTGCGCCGCAGCTGATGGTGGAGTACAAGCTCCCCGTGATCATGGAGAACCCCGACGGCACGCCGCGCGGCAAGGGCGGCCTGCGGCCCGACGAGGCCTGCGAGTTCGCCAAGCTGCTCGAGGGCGCGGGCATCGATATGATCCAGGTCGCACAGGCCAACCACACCGGCAACATGGGCGACACCATTCCGCCCATGGGCGCCATGCCCTACAACTGGACGCTGCCCGTGGCCGAGCGCGTCAAGGCCCTGGTCTCCGTGCCGGTGGCAACCGTCGGCCGTGTTGTCTCGGTCGAGGCCGGCGAGAAGATTCTGGAAGACGGCGCCGCCGACATCATCGCCTATGGCCGCTCGCTCATGTGCGACCCCGACATTGCGCTGAAGGCCGCCACGGGCGAACCCATCCGCGAGTGCCTCAACTGCAACAAAGGTTGCGTCGACGCGATTCAAAACCGCAAGTACATCTCGTGCGTGCTTAATGCCGAGAACGGTGACGAGGCGACCATCGCCATCAAGCCGGGCGAGGGCGACAAGAAGATCGCCGTGGTGGGCGGTGGCATCGCCGGCCTAGAGGCCGCACGCGTGGCGGCCAAGCGCGGCTACGACGTGACCATCTACGAGGCGAGCGATCACTTGGGCGGCCAGATTGTGCTGGCGGCTGCGCCTCCGCGCAAGGACGAGATCATGCGCTCGGTCGAGTACTACGAGAAGATTCTGCCTGGCCTGGGCGTGAAGGTTGAGCTCAGCCATGCCGCTACCGCTGAGGACCTCAACGCCGCCGACGCTGCGATTGTGGCCGTGGGCGCACACGACGTGGTCATCCCCGTTCCGGGTGCCGACTCGGACAAGGTCGTCTCGAGCTGGGACGTGCTGGCCGGCAAGGTGGAGCTCAGCGGCCGCGTCGCCGTCATTGGCGGTGGCCTGGTGGGCACCGAGACTGCCGAGTATCTGCTGCAGCACGGCTGCGAGGTGGCGATCGTGGAGATGCTCGACAAGATTGCCGCGGGCGAGTCTGAGACCATTCTGCCGCTGATTATGAGCGACTTTGCCGAGCACAACGTGGAGCAGCACGTGAAGACCCGCCTGACCGCCATTACTGACGAGGGCGTGGAGGCCGTTCGCACCGCCGAGGACGGCGCCGAGGAGCCGGTGAAGATCGCCTGCGATTACGTGGTGATGGCCGTGGGCTCCAAGGCCAACGCGTTTGACCTGGATGGCGTGACGGTGCCCGTGACCTGCGTGGGCGACTGCTCGGGCGAGCGCACCGCCGACATTGCGAGCGCCATTCGCACGGCGTATCACGCGGCCAACGAGCTGTAGTTGGACATCGCGGCCAGGCGGGGCGGTAGCACGGATCCGTCTCGCCCGGCTGTGTCCCGTCGGGTGTCAACCGGTGCGGGGCCTGCAAGCGCAGCAGGTCCCGCCCTTTTTGTTTTGCTCCAGTGGATGGCAATGCGCGGTAATCATGAGGAGTGAGGACGTCTACTGCATTGCAGATCACTCAAAATTATTGTGGGAGGGGTTAATAACTATATCCTCTATACCAAAGGACATAAAGAGATGTCAATTTTGTTGACAAGCGAATGACGATTAGCTGCGAGTCAGCTACCAGCGTAAATAATCGATAAAGAAATGTCGTAATTTGGTGCCAAATGCCCAGATAACGCCGCGTCTATTTTAATTAACTGCTTTGAGCAAACAGTAAAATGCTACTATCTAACTTGCACGTAAGAAAGCAGATTAACGGTTAAGGCTAAGAAGTGGCAGGTATGTCGGAAGCAACTAGGACTCGCACGCATGTGCCCGAGGTTAGGCAGCGCGCCGTCGAGATCCTCCAAGAGGGGGTCGGCCATCGCGCCCTCGCCGCGGAGCTTGGCATTCCCTAGGCCACAGCTCGTCAGTGGGCCCGCGCGTATGCTGTGGGCGGTGCCGACGCCGTTCTCAACGCCGGTTCGCATCATCACACCTATTCGTACGAAGTTAAGCTCGCCGTGGTCAAGGACCGCTTGGAAAACGGCTTAACGGTTCGCGAGGCCATGATCAAGCACAAGATTCCCAGCGAGTCTTCGGTCAAGGCTTGGTGCCGTCAGTACCGCGAGAGCGGTGAGTCCGCACTGGTCGATAAGCCGCGCGGTCGCAAGCCGCGCGTTAAAAAGGCGAAATAGCAAACGGGATGGTGCGCCCACAGGGGCGCATTTTTCTTGCCGCGCCAACTTTTTGGACCGGTGCGAGCCTATCGGGACATTCTCCAACGTGGCCAATAAACCGCGCAGCGGCCCGCGCGCCTGTCGCCGCGGTAAGGAAACGTTGCCCCTCTACTCCAATGAGGACAGACTCCTTACCCCGTACGCCTAAAACTCCCCAATTGACCGAAAACCTGCCGCCGCTACTCCTCAATTGAGCTATAACGTTAAACAATTGCAGCGTTTTTGCATGGGGGAGTGATGGTATGACGCTACTGTATTTCCTTACCCTGTTTCCGCTGGTACCGGCGCTGGGCATGCTGCTCGTGCGCGGTGACCGCGCCCGCGATGCGGTGGGGCTCATAGGTTCCGGCATTATTATGGCGGTGACAGTTGTAGTCGCCGTCATGTTTTTTGGCACGGGTCCGCAGAGCTTTGAGGTCGCCCCCGGCACCTCGCACGTGCTCTCGATCATCAGCTCCGTCATCGATGTCATCCTGTGCGCCGTCATCCTGTACAACGCGTACAAATATAGGAACGCGCTCACCACGGTGCTCGGCATCGTCCAGCTGGTGGGCTCGCTCGCCTTTGCAGCCATGACGCTGCCCGCGGCCGAAGCCGTCATCGCAACGCCGCTCTACCTGGACTACATGAGCGTGATCATGGTCCTCGCCGTCGGCATCGTCGGCAGCCTAATCTGCGTGTATGCCCTGGGCTACATGAAGGACTTCCAGGCCCACGACGAGCACGAGGCCGCGCTGCGCGGGCAGACCGCGCCCGACCGTCGCCCGCAGTTCCTGGCGCTTATGTTCCTGTTCCTCTCGGCCATGTTCGTCATCGTGACGAGCGACAACCTTGAGTGGCTGTTCTGCGGCTGGGAAATCACCACCGTGTGCTCGTTCCTTATGATTGGCTACACGCGCACGCCCGAGGCCATCAAAAACGCCTTCACCCAGATCATTCTCAACATGCTGGGCGGTATCGCGTTTTTGATCGGACTCATGTATCTGCACGTTAACGGCATGCCGCTGACCATCTCGGGCATGATCGAGCTTTCCGGCGCCGGAACCGCGCAATCCGCGCTGCTGGTGATGCCGGTCATCCTGCTGTCGCTCGCCGCACTCACCAAGGCCGCACAGATGCCGTTCCACACTTGGCTGTTGGGTGCCATGGTTGCCCCCACGCCCACGAGCGCCCTGCTGCACTCGTCCACCATGGTCAAGGCCGGCGTGTTCCTGATGGTCAAGCTCAGCCCGCTCTATGCCATCTATCCCGTGACTGGCTTTATGGTCACGAGTGTGGGTGCCATCACGTTTTTGCTCGCTGCCCTCATGGCCATCTCGCAGAGCAACGCCAAACGCGTGCTCGCGTACTCCACCATTTCCAACCTGGGCCTCATCAGTGCCTGCTTGGGTGTCGGCGCGCCCGAGGCCGTGTGGGCGGCCATCTTCCTGATCCTGTTCCACACGGTGGCCAAGTCGCTGCTGTTCCTGTGCGTGGGCACGGCCGAGCATCATATCGGCAGCCGCAATATCGAGGACATGGACGGTATGTTCAGCCGCATGCCGCACCTGACGCGGCTGATGATGCTGGGCATCATGGGCATGTTTGTGGCGCCGTTTGGCATGCTCGTGTCCAAGTGGGGCGCCCTGGTGGCGTTTGCGCAGACCGGCAACGTGCTCATGATCATGGTGCTTGCCTTTGGCTCGGCCGCGACGTTTTACTTCTGGGGCAAGTGGCTTGCCAAGCTTTCGGGCGTCGACCCCACGGCTCAAAACGTTGAGGTCAATGTCCACAAGACCGAATGGATGGCCCTCAACACCATCGCCGCGCTCCTGATTCTGTGCTGCGTGGCCTTCCCGGTTATCTCGAGCGGCCTGGTGTCGCCTTACTTGGCCATGGTGTTTGGCCGCGTGCCGTACGTTATTGGCAAGGACGCCATGTATCTGATGGTGGTTATCGTGGCGTTTATCGCCGTGGTGCTGCTGACTTCATTCCGCGTGAGCAACAAACCGCACGTAAACGTATATCTTTCGGGTGTGGGAACCGACAATTACCGCCATTTCCGCGGCTCGATGGGACACGAGGTGAAGGCCGAAAAGCGAAATTGGTACTCGGAGGACGCCCTTGGCGAGAAGCGTATTGGCCCCGCGGGTAGCGTGGTGTGCTGCAGCATTATCTTGTTTGCGCTGCTGTGCTGCGCGTGGATTGGGCCCGAGCGGCTTGCCATGAGCGCGCCCTCGGTGCTGCGCGGCAAGTATTTTGAAGGTTCGGGCGTCGTGGGCATCTTTATTGGTACCGTGGCGTTTGCCTTGCTGGCGCCGCTTGTGGGCGGCCTGATCGACGGCGTTGACCGCAAGCTGTCCGCCCGCATGCAGGGCCGCGTGGGCCCGCGCCTGCTGCAGCCCTTCTACGACGTTGCCAAGCTGCTGCGCAAGGCCCCTGCCAGCGTAAACACCATGGACGATACCTACATGGCGTGCGCGCTCATCTTCACCGTCGTGGGCGGCGGCATCTTTGTGTCGGGCTCCAACACGCTGCTGTGCGCTTTTATGGTTACCCTCGCTGCAATCTTTGTGGTGCTGGCGTCCGCCTCGACGCAAAGCCCGTTTGCCCAGGTCGGCGCCGACCGCGAGCTGCTACAGGTCATGAGTTACGAGCCCGCCGTTTTGCTGATGAGCGTGGGCCTGTACCTTGCTACCGATAGCTTCGACTCCATCGCCGTAACCGGGCAGTCGGCGCCCATCATCGCGTACAGTGCGCCCATTTTCTTGGCGCTGCTTGCGGTACTCACCATCAAGCTACGCAAGTCGCCGTTCGACCTTTCGTACTCGCATCACGCGCATCAGGAGATTGTCCAGGGCGTCGCCACCGAGATGAGCGGCGGCACGCTGGCCAAGATGACCCTTATGCACTGGTGCGAGACCGTGCTGTTTTTGATGTGGGTGGGCATGTTCTTTGTTTGGGACAACCCGGTGAGCTGGCTGGTCGCCCTGGTCGTGATGGCTGCGACGTATTTTGTCGAGGTGCTGATCGACAACACCTTCGCACGCAGCACCTGGCGCAGCTGCTTTAAGCTCGGCTGGGGCGTGGCGCTGGTGTTTGGCCTGCTCAACCTTATGCCCATCCTCGTCGACGTGTTTATTTAGGAGGCGGCATCCATGGATCATAAAATGTCGCGCTCGCCGTGGGTTATTCATTACGACGGTTCGAGCTGCAACGGATGCGATATCGAGGTGCTGGCCTCGCTCACGCCGCTGTTCGATGCGGAGCGCTTTGGCGTGGTCAACACCGGCAACCCCAAGCATGCGGATATCTTTTTGGTGACGGGGTCGGTCAATGCCCAGAACCTGCCTGTCGTGCGCCAGATCTACAACCAGATGCTCGAGCTCAAGTGTGTGGTGGCATGCGGTATCTGCGCGTGCTCGGGCGGCGTGTTTCGCGATGCCTATAACGTGATCGGCGGCGTGGACCGCGCGATTCCCGTGGATGTGTACGCGCCCGGGTGCGCCGTTCGCCCCGAGACGGTGATCGATGCCATCGTGGAGGCGTGCGGCATCCTGGATCAGAAGGAGGCCGTGATGCGTGCTGGCGGCGATCCGCTTACCGTGGGCGGCGCCGCTACCTGGGATGGTGGCGTTGAGCTGGGCGAGGGCGGGTTTGTGGCTGCGGGGGCCGGGGCTGACGATGCGCCTGCTGGGACGTCCGCGGCCGGCGACGCGCCCGCCGCTGCAAAGGAGGGCGAGTAATGCAAAAGGCTATCTATACTACCGTCGGGATCGATGAGCTCCTGTCACATGTCCAGGCGCTCAAGGGCGTCGGCGCGCGCTTTGTGCAGATGCATGCCGAGCGCTGTGTGGACGACGGATCGTATCGCTTGGTCTATACGTTTATCGACGTTCGTGCTGCTCAGGAGCATATTGCGCAGGACGGCAGCTATGCGATCGAGAACCTGGTGGTTGAGGGCATCGACCAGTACCAGGAGATTCCGTCCATCAGCTCGTACTATCCGGCGGTATTCCCGTTTGAAAACGAAACGCACGACCTGTTTGGTCTTGCCATCACCGATATGCAGATTGACTTTAAGGGCTTTTTCTACCAGGTCTCGACTGCCGAACCCATGAGCGTTATCACGCCCGAGGTGAAGGCCGCGCGCGAGAAGGCCATGAAGGTCCGTGCTGCCGCCGAGGCCAAGGCGCGCAAGGCCGCGGCCGAGAAGGCCGTCGCTGCCGCGGCCGCTGCGGGGGAGGGCGCCGCGGGTGCCGGCGATGCTGCGAGCGCTGCTGCCGCCCAGCCCGCTGCGGCTGCCGGCTCCGATGCTCAGCACGATGAGGCTGCTGCGAAGGCCGCGCTCAAGGCCGCCGAGATGGAGGCAAAGCTCGCCGCCATGGATCCCGAGAAGGCGGCCAAGGTCCGCGCGGCGCTTGCCGCAAAGGCCGCCCGCGACAAGCAGAAAAAGGAGGCGTAAGGTCCATGGCATATCGCTCCGTTATTCCGTTTGGCCCGCAGCACCCGGTGCTGCCCGAGCCGCTTCATCTGGACCTGGTGATCGAGGACGACCGCGTTCTCGAGGCAATTCCGCAGATCGGCTTTGTGCACCGCGGACTCGAGAAGCTCACCGAAAAGCGCGACATGCATCAGTTTGGCTACATCGCCGAGCGCATCTGCGGCATTTGCGCCGTGGGCCACAGCTGCGGCTATGCCAGCGCCTGCGAGCGCATGCTCGACATCGAGGTGCCCGGCCGTGTGCAGTATATCCGCACCATTTTGCACGAGCTTTCGCGCATCCACTCGCATCTGCTGTGGCTGGGCCTGCTCGCCGACGCCTTTGGCTTCGAGGCGCTGTTCTATCGGTCATGGACCCTGCGCGAGCAGATACTCAAGATTTTTGAGAGCACTTGCGGCGGGCGCGTGATTCTGTCGATTAACGAGATCGGCGGCCTTAAGCACGATATCGAGGACTCCGAGCTGGCGGGCATTGTCCAGACGCTCGATGCCATGCGTCCTGACTACGAGGCCCTGGTGCATACGTTTTTGGACGACAACAGCTGCGGCGAGCGCCTGCATGGCGTGGGCGTGATTAGCAAGAAAGACGCGCTGGAGCTTTCGATGGTCGGCCCGTTCGGTCGCGCCTCGGGCGTGGACTACGACGTGCGCATGTTTGGCGACGGTGCCTATGCGGACCTGGCTGCGTTTGAGCCCATCGTTGCCACCGATGGAGACTGCTATGCTCGCTGCCAGGTGCGTTGTGCCGAGGTCACGCAGGCCATGGACATCATTAAGGAGCTTGTGGACAAGATCCCACACGACGGTATCGGCGGGCGCACCAAGCTTACGCCGGCCGACGGCGCGCGCGGCGAGGTTGTGATTGAGCAGCCGCGCGGCGAGGCGTATTACTATGTGCGCGGCAACGGCACCAAGAATCTGGACCGTTTTCGCGTGCGCACGCCGACGTCGCAAAACCTGGCAGGTCTGACGCATGCGCTGCAGGGCGTGCTCATTGCCAACGTGCCCATGATTATCCTGACCATTGATCCCTGCATTAGCTGCACGGAAAGGTAGGCGCGGCATGAGTTTGCTGACATTTGCCAAGACGGCCTTGGGCTCTGTGGTCAAGCAGCCGGTCACGGTGTGCTATCCGCAGGAGAAGCTCGCGGCGCCCAAGCGCCTGCGCGGGCACATCGTCAACGACATGGACGTGTGCATCTGCTGCGGCATGTGCGCGCGCCGTTGCCCGGCGGGCGCGCTTGCGGTCGATCGCAAGGGTGGTACCTGGTCGATCGACCCGTATGCCTGCGTGGTGTGCGGTGAGTGCATCGAGAGCTGCCCCAAGCACTGCCTGACTATGGACACCGCTCGTACTCCAGTTGCGGCGGACAAGACCCCCACGGTAGAAACCAAGCCGGAGTAGCGCCGGAATAGAGCTGGGATAGGGGCCGGTGGGGCAAAAATGCCCCACCGGCCCCGCGCTTAAACGCGCGGTTGTGCCGTCGCGAACAAAACTATGTCGGTTTACGGGGCTGGATAGCGAACCTCCGACCATACCGAAAATCGCAAAAACAAAACCGCAGGTAGATTGCTTGCTGTTTTTCAAAAATAGGGGGTATGGATGAGGACTCCGACTTTAGCCCCGTAATCCGGCATAGTTTTGAAATAGCACCATATCGGTGACAGCCCTTGAGCCCCCGGGGACGGAGGAAAACGGATCATTTTGGCCCGATGGCTCTGAGTCGCACCTATTTTCCTGCGAAAACGCCGTGTCTCAACTTTGGTGAGACATTTGTCTCACGTTCAAAATCGAATCTGGAGCATGTGTCACCTGCTCAAATTGTGTCTCATTCCGTAACTTTAGGCTGATGCAAGGTCTGAGACCGCGAGAAGGGAGACGCGATGGGTAAGTACACGAGGGGTCTCTTGGCGGTGATACTGGCCGTAGTGCTGGTGTTGCCGGCTGCAGCATTTGCCATGCTGCCCGAGGCCAACGCCAGGTCCAGCACCGGAATGGACGGACCGGAAGCGACAAAGGTAGTCGACCACGACACCAGTAACCATTGGTAGTTCTGGGCGGGCGACTATGACGGCAGTAAGGTCACGACGCAAAACGTCGGCCGAATTTGGACGGATAAGACGGTCCAAGCAATCGATGACGGGAAATCGGACTTTTTGACCACGCTTTCGGCGATGTCTTCGACATCCGATACAACGTCGCTGGTTTCCAAGCCGCTCGACATCGTAATGGTGCTCGATGCCTCTGGCTCAATGGATGATTCTATGGGTGGTGGAGATTCTACCAAGCGTATCGTTGCGCTCAAGAATGCTGCCAACCACTTTATCGACACCATTGCCGAGCAAAACAAGGGCATTGAGGACGCGGAAAAACAGCACAAGGTCGCCATTGTTAAGTTCGCAGGCAAGAAGAAGGATGAAATCGGCAACGATACGTATCGCGATAATAATGGAAACAAGTGCAACCACTCGCAGACCATGAAGCCCCTGACGCCGTGTGTCGGTGATGACGCAACGAGCCTTAAGGAAACGGTCAACTCCATCAAGCCTAACGGCGCCACGCAGGCTGATTTCGGTATGCAGCTGGCCCAGGGAATCACCTCTGAGCGCGAGGGCGCCCAGAAGATCGTCGTGTTCTTCACCGATGGCTCTCCTACGAGTTCTAATGGTTTTGAGGCCGAGGTTGCTAAGGACGCCATCAATACCGCCAAGACCATAAAGAGCGGCGGGGCGACCATTTATACCATCGGTATCTTCAACGGTGCGAAGCCGGACGACGATCCAACAAGCAACGACACGAGCAATAAGAACAAGTTCATGCATGCCGTGTCGAGTAACTATCCGGATGCCACATCGTCCATAAGCTATGGCTTTCTTGGAACTAAGAAGTGGAATGTCAATTTTGGCAACCCCGTTGCCGGTGCCAGCTACTACAAGTCGGCGACCAACGCCGCCGAGCTTGATCAGGTCTTTAAGGACATCTCGAGTGCCATTACGTCGGGCAAGGGTTTCCCGACCAAGGTCGAGGGCAACAATCCCAACGGTTCCGGTTACATCACATTCGAGGACGAGCTGGGCGCCTTCATGCAGGTCGACGGGTTTACCGGTGCCGAGTACAACGGCAGGACCTATGGCGCCGCCACCAAGTCGACCGATGGCAATATCGATACCTATACGTTTGATGGCGAGCTCGCTCACCTGGTGATCACGGTCGACCGTGCGGACGAGAAAAAACCCCAGCGCGGTGACATCGTGACAGTCAAGGTCCCTGCATCGCTCATTCCGTTGCGCCGTTTTATCGTTGACGAGTCAGCGGGCACGTTCGTGGTTGACTCCACGGATGCCATCTCGCCTATCCGCGTTGCATATGCATCGAGTGTAAAGGCTGTTGCACGCAAAAACCTGTTTACTCCCAATGACGTACCGGGACTGCGGGATTACATCAATGAGCACAAGGACGCTGATTCCAATACCGTTAGCTTCTACGCCAACAAGTGGACCGGCGACGATGCGGGCGATACGGTCGCGAGCTTTGAGCCTGCTGCTACGAACAGCTACTACTACTTCCAAAAGCTAACGCCCGTCTATACGGACGCAGCTTGCACCAAGCTTGCAACGGAAAAGCCTTCGGGCTCTAAGACCTATTGGTACAAAGATGAGTTTATGGCGCAGAACTCGTCGGGCGCGCCGTACGATGATTCCGTTTCGATCCCGGTTAAGGGAAGCGAGCTCGAAAGCTTTGAAGGCGCTTTGGTAAAGGACGTCGATCACTGGTCGATTAAGGCTGGTACCGCGCGCCTCGCCTTTATCAATCAGCTCCACACCACCAAGGAACGTGTTGGCGGAAACCCGACTGACACCGCACGCGACGTAATCAATCCCCAGTGGAACAACACGAAGGTTGTTTCCGGCGCGACGAAGGTCAATGTCTATCTGGGCAATAACGGCAAGATTAACTTTACGCTCAATACCAAGCCGACAACGTTGACAACTGCCGACTTTGGCCTGGTCAAGGTGCTCGAGGGACGCGACTGGACGAATGAGGACAAGTTTGAGTTTGGCCTGACGTCCGAGGGCAACGCCCCGATGCCTGAGTCCAAGATTGCGGTTGCAACAAAGGGCCATGCGGGCATTAGCTTCGGCGAGATTGCCTATGACAAGCCGGGCACGTATGTCTACAAGGTTAGCGAGAAGCATGCCGGGACCACGGTCGACGGCATCGCCTACAGCGACAACGTTGCAGAGTTTACCGTGACAGTGAAGCCCAATGAGAAGGGCAAGCTTGAGGCTTCTGCGACGAAGACCTCGGGCGAGACTGAGTTCAAGAACACCTATGCTGCGGATCATGTTGAGTCCAGTGTTACCGACCAGATCAAGGCGACCAAGTCCCTGACCGGCCGCGACCTCGAGGCAGACGAGTTCAGCTTTGAGCTGCACGAGGTTAAGGGCGAGGGCTCGGAGCTTATCGAGACTGTAAAGAATGACGCTAACGGCAATGTTGCGTTCAGCCCCATCGAGTACACCGAGATCGGTCAGCACACCTACACGTTGCGCGAGGTCAAGGGCAACGCTGGTGGCATCACCTACGACGAAAACGTCTACACCATCGTGACGATCATCAGCGATAACGGTAAGGGCCAGCTGGTGGCTACGCATAAGCTGAAGGGTGCCGAGGACGTTAAGAGCATCGAGTTCAAGAACGCTTACAATCTGACCCCCAAGAGCTTCAGCGTCACCGATAAGATCGCCGCGACCAAGTCCCTGACTGGGCGCGACGTCAAGGCCGGCGAGTTCTCCTTTGAGCTCGTCGAGGGCGACAAGGTCGTCGCCACCGGCACTAACGCCGCCGACGGCAAGATCGCGATGACTGCCATCGAGTACACCGAGGCCGGCGAGCACACCTACACGTTGCGCGAGGTCAACGGCGGAACCGCCAGCAACGGTATATCTTACGACGGCAAGACCTATACCATCGTGACCACCATCACCGATAACGGCGACGGCACCCTCAAGGCCGAGCATGTCCTGAAGGACGCCAAGGTTGCCGAGTTCAAGAATGCCTACAACCTGACGCCTACGGACTCCAGCGTCACCGACCGGATCAAGGCGACCAAGTTCCTGACCGGGCGCGACCTCAAGGAAGGCGAGTTCTCCTTCGAGCTCGTCGAGGGCGACAAGGTCGTCGCCACCGGCAAGAACGCCGCTGACGGCACGGTTGTCATGGACAAAATCACTTACGACAAGCCCGGCAAGCACACCTACACGCTGCGCGAGGTCAGGGGCAACGTCGGTGGTATCACCTACGATGCCGCGACCTACACCATCGAGACTGTCGTCAAGGACAACGGCGACGGCACGCTCGGCGTAGAGCATAAGCTGAAGGGCGCCGACGAGGCGAAGTTTACCAACTCCTACGAGCCTGGCTCCAAGAGCTCCAGCGTCACCGACCAGATTACCGCGATCAAGTCCTTGGACGGCCGTGACCTCAAGACCGGCGAGTTCCGTTTTGAGCTCGTCGAGGGCAATAACGTAGTCGCCACCGGCACCAACAATGCCGACGGCAAGATCGTGATGGATTCCGTCACCTACACCGCGGCTGGCGAGCACACCTACATGCTGCGCGAGACCAAGGCCGGCGCCACCGAAAACGGCATTACCTACAGCACCTCTGAGTACACTATCGTGACCATCGTCAAGGACAACGGCGACGGCGCCCTTAGCGTGGAGCACAAGCTGCAGAACGCCGACGAGGCGATCTTCGAGAATACCTACACGGTGGCCCCCAAGAGCTCCAGTGTCACCGACCAGATCACCGCGACCAAGTTCCTGACCGGGCGCGACCTCAAGGAAGGCGAGTTCTCCTTCGAGCTCGTCGAGGGTAACGATGTCGTCGCCACCGGCAAGAACGACGCCCGCGGCAAGATCACGATGAGCCCCATCGAGTACACCGCTGCCGGCAAGCACACCTACACGCTGCGCGAGGTCCCGGGCGACGCCGGCAACGGCATCACCTACGACGGCAAGACCTACACCATCGAGACGACCGTCACCGACAACGGCAAGGGTGAGCTCGTGGTAAAGCATGAGCTGAATGGAGCCGACGAGGCGAAGTTCAACAACAGCTACAAGCCGAATCCTGGCGAGTTCAGTGTCACCGACCAGGTCACCGCGACCAAGTTCCTGACCGGGCGCGACCTCAAGGACGGCGAGTTCTCCTTCGAGCTCGTCGAGGGCGAGGGCGAGGACGCCAAGGTCGTCGCCACCGGCACCAACAATGCCGAAGGCAACATCACGATGAACGCCGTGAAGTACACCGAGGCCGGCAAGCATACCTACACGCTGCGCGAGGTCAACGGCGGAACCACCAGCAAGGGCATCACGTACGGCGACGCCAAGTACACCATCGAGACCACCATTACCGACAAGGGCGATGGCACGCTCAAGGCTGAGCATGTCCTGAAGGACGCCACGGCTGCGACCTTCAAGAACACCTACAGCGTGACCCCGCTCGACGCAGAGCTCGACTTTGATCTGAGTAAGGCTATCGACGGTCGCGACTGGACGGACTCCGACGAGTTCAGCTTTACCATCACCGCCGCCGAGGGCACCCCGCTGCCCGATCCTGCAACCGTGACCGTGAACAAGCACGATGCGAAGGATGGCATCGCTGCCGTCAAGTTCGGCAAGATCCGCT
This sequence comes from Collinsella aerofaciens, assembly GCF_028206995.1. Taxonomy (GTDB): domain Bacteria; phylum Actinomycetota; class Coriobacteriia; order Coriobacteriales; family Coriobacteriaceae; genus Collinsella; species Collinsella aerofaciens_AQ. Next base: position 112,512 of record NZ_JAQLFL010000002.1, read on the forward strand.
ACACGGCTGCCGGAACCTACACGTACGAGATCCGCGAGAACGCGGGTAACGCGGCCGGCATGGCGTATGACGGGCATGTCGCGACCGCCGAAGTGACCGTGACTGAGGACGGCGAGGGCAAGCTGACCGCCAATGTCACCAAGAAGGAAAACGGACGCTTCACCAACACGTACCGCACTGAGCTTAACTACACCGCGGCCGGCGGCCTCAAGCTCAGCAAGAGCCTCTCCGGACGTCCTATGACCGAGGGTCAGTTCACGTTTACCGTGACGCCTGCCGACGAGGCCTCGGCCAACGCGCTTGGCCTGCTGCCCGGAGCCAACAACTTCAAGTCCCCTGCGACGGCAGAGGCAACGGTCGGCCTGATCGACATCCTGGCTGGCCATGAGGTCAAGTTTACGCAGGCTGACGCCGGCAAGACCTTCACGTACACCGTAGCCGAGAAGAATGACGGCAAGCCCGGTTACACCTACGACGACGCCGTGCGTACCGTGACGATCGCCGTCGCCGATGACGGTGCCGGTACGCTTACCGCCACGACGACCGTCTCCGGCGGTCCCGAGGGTACGCATACGACGGTCCACAAGAGCGGTGAGAACAAGGTCGAGAGTGCCCTGGTTCCGTTCCACAACAGCTACAGCGCTACGACCAATACGCCTGGTGGTACCGCTGCTCAGGTTGTCGCCACCAAGACCCTGACCGGTCGTCCGATGGCCGACGGCGAGTTCTGGTTCGGCATTGCCTATCAGGGCGAGCTTGTGGGCTACGAAAACCTCAAGCCTAATATCGGCGGGCATGTGAGCTTTGATGCGCTGCACTACGACACCGAGATGCTTGCCAATCTTGAGGCGGCTGGGCTTGCCCATCGTACCGACAAGGACGGTAAGCTCGCTTGGACCATTAACTACACGGCCTACGAAGATTTATTCGGGCTGCCGAATGGCGTTTCCGCTACAACGTGGAGCTTTGGCTTTAAGGTTATCGTTGTCGACAACGGTGACGGTACCCTGACGGCAACGGTCGACTACGGTGGCGTCGAGCCCTTGTTCGAAAACGTCTACGGCGCCGAGGCCGTGGATGCCGCACTCATCGGCACCAAGAAGCTCCAGGCAGCCGAGGGCCTGGCCCCGGCCGACATCGCGGGTAAGTTTACCTTTACCGTGACCGCTGACGAGGCGGGTGCCCCGATGCCCGAGCGCACGACCGCAACCAACGACGCGGCCGGCAACGTGGACTTTGGCAAGATCCACTTTACGCTCGAGGACCTCAACCGCGCCCTGGGCGTGACGGACGATGCGACCGATAAGGCCGAGGCAGACGAAGCTGACGAGGCTGAGGCCGACGAGGCAGAGGCTGAAGAGGCCGACGCCGACGCTGATGCCAACGCCGACGAGCCCAGCGACGAGTCCGAGCCCGCAGATCCCGCTGCCCCGCGCTCGCACACCTTTACCTACACGGTGGCCGAGTCCGGTAGCGCCCCTGGCGTGACCAACGACACCAACGCCACGCGCAAGGTTTCCTACACCGTGACCGATGACGGTGCCGGACATCTGATCGTCAAGCGCGACGGCGGCGACGGTGCGGCCTTTACGTTCACCAACACGTACGGCGTGGCACCTACCGATTCTTCCGTGACCGATCAGGTCAAGACGGTTAAGCGTCTGACCGGCCGCGACCTTGCAGCTGGCGAGTTCACGTTTGAGCTGCTCGAGGACGGCGTGACTGTCGCTAGTGGCACCAACGACGCCAACGGTAACGTTACGCTGAGCCCGATCCGCTACGAGGCGCCCGGTACGCACACGTACACGCTGCGCGAGGCTTGCCCCAACGCGCTCGGCCTGTACAAGGGCGTCACCTATGACGGCACGACCTACACCGTCGTGACCACCGTCTCCGACAACGGCGACGGCACGCTGACCGCGACGCACAAGCTCGAGGGAACCACCGAGTCGGCTGGCTTTACCAACAAGTATCACGCCATGCCCACGCAGGTTTCCATCGGCGCCATCAAGGTGCTCGAGGGACGCGAGCTCAAGAAGGACGAGTTTAGCTTTAAGCTCGTTGGCGAGGACATCGAGTCTACGGTTACCAACGATGCCGACGGCAAGATCAACTTCGACAAGTTCGAGTACGACGAGCCCGGTACGTACGTCTACACCATCAGCGAGGTCAAGGGCGACGAGGCCGGTATGACCTACGACAAGTCCGTCTTTACCGCGACCGTCAACGTGGTCGACGACGGCGAGGGCAACCTCAAGGCGAACGTTGCCTTTACCAAGGGCGACAAGAGCGTCGAGGGTATCGTGTTCAACAACACGTACAAGAAGCCCGAGACGCCCGTGCCGACGCCCGATCCCGGCACGCCCAAGACCGTGACGAACATCGTTAAGACGGTTAAGGGTTTCCTGCCCACCACGGGTGACCAGCAGGCCGCCGCACTGCTCATGGCATTTGTTATCGCCATGGCCGGCGTCGGAGCCCTGGTCTGGGGTATCCGTAAGCGCTAGGCACGCTGGCAGCGCCCGGGGCCAAAAGGCCCCGGGCGGCCGGCGGGGAGCCAGAACATAGCCCCCACCCCCACCCCCCCAGCCGCCACGGAGGCATCTCCCTCCTCCGTGGCGGTGCTTTTGTGCGTTGGGGAGGAGGGCGCGCCACGAAAACAGCCCATCTACTACGTTTAATCCCTTACCCCCAACCATGCCGAAAAGCGCGAAAACAAAACCGCAGGTAGAACGCCTGCGGTTTTTCATGAAAAGCGGGTATGGTCGGGGGTATCGGGTCAAACGTAGTAGATGGGCCGATTTCGTGGCGAGCGGTTCCGGCTGATCCCTTGGGGACGGAGGAAAACGGATCATTTTGGTCCCGCGAGGCTGGCGGAGGCACTCGTCCAGGGCCGCCCGAACAAAACTATGCCGGTTTACGGGGCTGAGCCATGAGTTCCCAACCATACCGATATTCGTGAAAATAAAACCGCAGGTAGACAAGCCATCATTTGGCGGAAGCAATGGGTGTGGATGGGGGCCCTGAGTTTAGCCCCGTAATCCGGCATAGTTTTGAAATGGCATTAAATCGGTAGCAGCCATTTTGCTATGCCGGGGCGGTCGGTCGTTGGGTAATTACCCTCGCAGATAGGCGATGGCGATCTGCGTGCGGTTGCGTAGGCCCATCTTTGCCAGGATCGAGCTGATGTGGTTGCGCACGGTGCCTTCGCCCATATAGGCGGTGGCGGCAATCTCCTTGTTGTCGAGGCCGCGGGCGATGAGCTCTGCGACTTCGAACTCGCGGTCGGTCAGGCTGACAAAGGCCGCGGGCCGGCGGGTCGTGCCGGCCTCGACGCCCGCCCCATCAAAGTTGATATCCTCGATCGCCTTACCCTCGAGCACGCGTTTGCCATCCATGACCTGTGTCAACGCGGGAGGGATGGCAGCGACGTCGGTTTTAATCAAGTAGCCGCGGGCGCCCAGCTTGAGCGCCGACACAATGTACTCGTCATCCGAGAACGTCGTCAGAAACACCACGCGCGCCGCAGGGTCGTGCTCAAGGATCTCGCGCGCGGCCGAAAGGCCGTCGCGTCCCGGCATCTGGATGTCGAGCAGCGCAATATCGGGTGCGTGCTCGGCGTAGAGCGCCACCGCATCGTTGCCGTTGGCACCGGTGCCCACCACTTCGATCTGCGGCTGGGCGCCCAAGATAATCTTGAGCGAATCGACCACCAAGCGGTCGTCGTCGACAACGATGAGCCTCATCGGCCCTCATCTCCTTGCTGTTTGGGAACGGTGGCAAACACACGCCAGCCGCCGGCGCCGGCACGCGGGCCGGCGGTGAAGGTGCCGCCAAGCGCCTCGATGCGCTCGCGCATGGAGGCGAGCCCCATGCCCTCCGCGGTGCCGCGGCCGCTTGCTTGGACCTCACCCACGCCATCGTCGGTAACAATGAGCTGGTAAAACGACGGATGCTCCATGCACCGTACGGTGACGGTCTGGGCGCAAGCGTGGCGCATGGTATTGGAGAGCGCTTCGCGCAGGACCGCTGCAAAGCAGTTGGCGACGTTTGCGGGCGCATGTTCGGCCATAACTTCAAGCTCAATCTGCGGGCCGCCGTCCGAGCGTGTGCCTTCGACAATGCGTTCGAGCTGCACGGAAAGGTCGACGGCGTTGTCGTTGAGCGCGTGGACGCTGGTGCGCACAAGCTGGAGCGCCTCGTCAACCGTGCGTTTAACGTCGGCGAAATCGGCTGCGACGCCAGGCTCGTCGGCGTGGACCACGCGTAGGGCTTCGGCCTGCAGTGAGGCGCGCGTGAGCTGGTGCCCGACGTTATCGTGGATCTCGCGCGCGATGCGGGCGCGTTCGGCGAGCGTCGCGAGCTCGACTTCGTAGTCCTGGCGATCGGCAAGATCGCGGTTGCGCGCCTCGAGCGCGAGGGCTCGTTCCTGCAGCTCGTCGCGGGTGCGGCGCATGCGCCGCTGCTCGCGCTCCAACTGGGCGGTGCGTAGCGATAGCAAGGTGGCGGCAACCGAAAGGATGGCGGTCAGCAGGAGCGTTCGGGCGGTGAGCGCATCGGCGCGAAGGTCCGCGACGAGCGCAAAGACAAAGGCGATGCCAATGCCCAGCACGACCCAGGCGTGCTCGCGGCGCACGCGTCGCGCGATGTCATAGAGGGCGAGAGGCGCAAACGGCACAAACGGCGGCACGAAGACGGCCGCGATGATGTAAGCGTAGCTCGCTGCCTCGCTTGCGCGCCGGGCGCGTTTCCCCTGCGCGAGCTCGGCCAGCGAGGTGGTAATAACGCCAAGGCAAAACGCTGCGACCAAGCGAGCATCCACAGCATGGCCCGTGGCGGCCGCAATACAGCACGCCAGAACGATCGATTTGTCGAAAAGCCTGTTCATACGGATATTGTACGCGAAGTCGCGCGTGGTGGAGGGGCCATCTGCGCAACCGTGACATTCCTCCCGCGCGGCAAAGTGGGGGCACCGGCGGGCCGCGCGACCAAGCCCTACACTCGTGACAAAGCTCACTGGCGCGCGCCGCCGGCTCCTGCGATGATGCAATCGTACCGGGCCGCAATCAACAGAAGGGCCGCCTCATGACAGACATCGTCCACGTCGAAAACCTCGTCAAGCGCTATGACGACCTTATTGCGCTCGACCACTTTAACCTGAGCATCGCCCCCGGCGAGATCTTTGGCCTGCTGGGCCCCAACGGCTCGGGCAAGACCACGTCCATCAACTGCATCCTGCAGCTGCTCGCCTGCGACAAGGGCACCATCGAGCTGTTCGGCGAGCCCATGACGCCCGCCCGCTACGACCTCAAGCGCCGCGTCGGTGTGGTGCCGCAGCAGGTGGCAGTGTTCGACGAACTCACCGTGCGCGAGAATATCGACTATTTCTGCAGTCTCTACGTCAACGACCGCAAGCGCCGCCGCGCGCTGGTGGACGAGGCCATCGACTTTGTGGGCTTGGGCGACTTTACCAAGTTTCGCCCCGGCAGGCTCTCGGGCGGCCTGGCGCGTCGCCTCAACATTGCCTGCGGCATCGCGCACAAGCCCGAGCTCATCTTCTTTGACGAGCCCACGGTGGCGGTCGACCCACAGAGCCGAAACGCCATACTGGAGGGTATCTGCCGCCTGCGCGACGAGGGCGCCACGGTGGTGTATACCAGCCATTACATGGAGGAAGTCGAGCAGATCTGCAGCCGCATTATGATCATGGACGGTGGCCGCGTGTTGGCGCAGGGCACCAACGACGAGCTCAAGCGCATGATTCAGATGGGCGAGCGCGTGACCGTCGAGGTCGGCGCCGTCGAGCCCGTCACGGTCGAGCGACTGCGCGCCCTCGAGCACGTGCTTTCGGTTGAGCTTTCCGGCGGCGAGCTCGTCTGCACCTGCGAGGCGAGCCCGCACAACCTGGTCGACATCCTCGACACGCTGCGTGCCGCCGACGTGGCACTCGGCCGCGTGTGGAGCGAGCCGCCGACCCTCAACGACGTGTTCCTTGAGATCACCGGCCGCGAGCTGCGCGACTAGGGGGCGGCCATGTTCAGCACCATCATCACTACGGTCAAGACGCTGCTGCGCCGGCCGAGCACGTGGGTCTGGGGCGCTCTCTTTCCCATCGCGCTTTCCACGATGTTCATGTTTATGTTTGCGAACCTCAGCTCCGACGGCACGGTCGACCCGGTGCCGGTGGCCGTCGTCGCCGACGAGGCCTGGGACGCCTCGACCTTTAAGGACGTGGCGACGTCGCTTGCCAAGGAGAGCGACAATCAGCTGCTCGAGATCCACGAGTGCGACGACGCAGCCGATGCGAACCGCGCGCTTAAGGCCGGCGAGGTCGCGGGCATCTATACGGTCGACGCCGAAGGCACGCCCAAACTCACGCTGCTATCGAGTTACGACGGTTCACGTGCGTCGTCGGTGCTCACCGACCGCAGCATCCTTGAGACGGTGGCGAGCTCGTATACGCAAAATGCCGAGCTCATGTCCCAGATTGCCCAGGACAACCCGGCGGCGCTCGCCGACTCCGAGGCGGTTGCGCGCGCCCTGTCGCTCGAGGGCGGCACCCGCCGCGTAAGCCTGACACGCACCACGCCCGACGGCACGGTCATCTACTATTACGCGCTCTTTGGCCTGGTCGCGATGATGTCTGCCGAGTTTGCCGCCTTGAGCGTCGTCGATTTGCAGCCCAATCTGTCGGGCCTTGGCGCGCGTCGCTGCGTGGGCGGTCTTTCCAAGACGGCATCGCTGGCCGGCATCTTTGTCGGCTCGTGGCTGGTTTCCTTTGCCTCGATGGCGGTTGCGATTGGCTACGTGCGCCTGGTCGTTGGCGTCGAATTTGGCGGGCGCGAGGGGCTGTGTCTGGTGGGCGGCGCCGTGTCTGCGCTTGCCGCGACGGGCCTGGGGCTCTTTGTGGGCACGCTTCCCGTTAAGGGCGGCAAGGCGTCCAAGTCCGGTATCCTCACGGGCTTTGCCACCACGTGCGCCCTGTTTGCCGGGCTCTACGGCGAGCCGGCGATGGCGCTTGCCGACGACGTCGCCCGCGCCTGCCCGGCCGAGTGCTGGTTCAACCCTGTCAGGCTCATCTGCGACATGTTCAACCGCCTGTATTTCTTTGAAGACTTGGGACCTTTTGCCGTTCGCGCCGGCGCGCTGGTCCTCATGACGCTGGTGTTTGTCGCCGCCGCTACGCTGATCTTTGGAAGGAGCCGCTATGAGTACCTTTAAGACCGCGCTTCGCATGGCGCTCGCACACCCGTTCTACCTGCTCATCTATACGGTGTTCATCTCGCTCATGGGCGTATTCATCGCGGCCTCGGTGAGCTGGAACTCGTCACAGCTTACCGAGTACAAGCCCTACGACACCAACGTGATCGTGGTCGACCGCGACGACAGCGACCTTTCGCGTGCGCTTACCAAGCATCTGGGTTCGCGTTTTGAGCTGGTCACGGGCATCGGCGACGACACCTACGACCTTGCGGACGCGCTCTCCAAGAGCAACAGCGCCAAGGGCAGCGCCGACTGCGTGTTCTTTATCCCGGAGGGGTTTGAGGACGATCTTGTTGCAGCCGCCCGTGCGGGGGAGGCCCTGCCCAAGCTCGACGTGACCTATGGTTCCGGCACCATGGCGGCGGCGCTTTCGTCTGCCGAGGCCTCGCGCTGGATCTCGCTCGCGGGCGCTGCGGCCGCACTTGAGCCCGCCGCCTCTAACGGTAGCGTCGCCAAGGCTGCCGAGCATGCGGCCGCGAAGCGCGCCAAGGTCGAGATCGAGCAGGTCAAGGTTGACTCGGCTGCTGCCGCCACGCTCGAGTCGTACTTCAACTTTGGCGCGTACGCGATTATCTCGTCGGTCATCGTATCGGTGGGGTTGGTGTTCTCGGGCATGAACGAGCCCGAGCGCGTGCGTCGCATGGACGCCGGCCCAATCTCCGAGCGCCAGCGTTCACTCGCCGTGTTTGCCGCCGCCGCCGTGCTCACCGTCTGTATCTGGTTTGTGTCGAGCATGATGGGCGTCGTGGGCTTTGCCGGCGCGGTCGCCGAGGTCGGCGTGGGCCGTGTGTGTCTGGCGCTGGCGGCGACGTTTGCCCTGGCGTGCACGCCGCTGGCCGTTGGCTTTGCCCTTTCGAGTCTGGGTGCGCGCGAGGAGCTGCTCAACGGTGTGGGCAACTTGCTTGGCATGCTCATGACATTTTTGGGCGGCGCCTGGATGCCGCTGTCGCTGATGGGGCCGGCCGTGCAGACCGTGGCGCACTTTGTGCCGACATATTGGGCGAACGACGCGATCAACAAGGCGCTCGCCTCGGACCTGACGTCTGCCGTGCTGGGCGACATCGCCTGCGACCTAGGCATCACGGCACTCTTCGCCGCCGCCATCGCCGCCGTAGGCCTAGCCCTCGCCCACAACAAATCCCACGCCTAGACACCTACTCATTGGGGACAGACTTAAACGACCAAAAGTATTCATTGGGGACAGACTTAAATGACTAGCCATCGGGGGCAGATAAGGAGCGTCCCCAACTGCCGGGTGGCGAAAGAGCGTCCCTTGTGACTGGTCATTTAAGAACGTCCCCAATGACTAGTCTGAAACAAATCCCCACTCTCGCCCCAAAATAGTTCGCCAAGGTTTACTATTACGCTCATAAAGTAGTACGAGGCTAACAATGGGGGATACCATGGCAACGCGGGAAGCCTATGTCCAGGTTAAGGATCTCAAAAAGCACTACGGCGACGGTGACGCGCGCCTGACGGTGCTCGACGGCATCGACACGTCCATCAATCGCGGCGAGATCTGCGTCATGCTGGGGCCCTCGGGCTCGGGCAAGTCGACCTTCCTTAACCTGATTGGCGGCCTGGAGGATGCCGACGCCGGCTCTATTCTGGTGGACGGCTGCGACCTCACAGTGCTCAAGCCTGCCGACCTGGGTGAGTACCGCCGCCGCGAACTGGGCTTTGTGTTCCAGTTCTACAACCTGGTGCCCGATCTCACCATCAAGGAGAACATCGAGGTCACGGCGCACCTGTCCAAAAACCCGCTCAATGTCGACGGCCTGCTGCGTTCGCTGGGCCTCTACGAGCACCGCAACAAGTTCCCGCGCCAGGTTTCGGGCGGTCAGCAGCAGCGCTGTGCCATCGGTCGCGCGCTGGTCAAAAACCCGGGCCTGCTGCTGTGCGACGAGCCTACCGGCGCGCTCGACTACAAGACCTCCAAGGAAATCCTGCAGCTCATGGAGGATGTCAATCACGAGTACGGCTGCACCATCATCATTGTCACCCACAATGCCGCCATCGCGCGCATGGCCAATCGCGTGCTGCGCCTGCGCGACGGGCGCATCGTCGAGGATGAGCTCAACGATGCGCCCGTCGCGGCCGCCGAGCTCGATTGGTAGGCGGCGCCATGACACCTCTCGCAAAACGTCTCCCGCGCGAGCTGCGCCGCAATATCGGCAAGTACCTGGGCATCTTTTTGCTTATGTGCGGAAGCATCGCTCTCACCTCGGGCTTTTTGCTCGCAGCGCATTCCATCGGCTGCCTTATCGACGACATGCGCGATGCGTACACGATTGAGGACGGCCGCGTGACCACCTCCTTCGAGGCTACCGACGATCAACTCAAGGGCGCCGAGGATGCGGCCGGCGACGTCGGCGGCGTCACGCTCTACAAGAATTTCTCCATCGACGCCATCATCAAAAAGACCGCCGGCGACGATGGCACCAAGCGCACGCTGCGCACCTATGCGCACCGCACTGAGGTCGATATCGCGTCCTACTGCGAAGGCAAACAGCCCAAGGCAGACGACGAGGTGGCCATCGACCGCGTCTTTGCCACCAACAACGACCTCGCCGTGGGCGACAAGGTCGAGCTCGAGGGCCGCATCTACACCATCTGCGGCATCATGACCCAGCCCGACAGCCAGGCGCTGTTCCTCAACAATTCGGACTTTACGGTGAACACCATCACCTATGGCGTGGCCGAGGTCAGCGACGCCGGCTTTGCCGTGCTCGAGGATGCCGGTGGCGCACCCGCCTACACCTACTCCTTTACCTTTAACGACCGCGACCTCTCCACCGCGGACCGCATCGACGCCGAGCAGGATATGGTCGAGGCACTGACCGACGCCGATGCGCGCGTGGATGACCTTATCGACGCCGATTCCAACCAGGGCATTGGCTACGCGCGCGACGACGTGGACGGCGACTCCATGATGTGGATGACGTTGCTCGACATCATCATCGTGATCATGGCATTTGTCTTTGTGGTCCTTACCGACGCCACCATCGAGGAGGAGAGCGCCATCATCGGCACGCTGCTCGCCAGCGGCTATCGTCGACGCGAGATCGTGCTGCATTACCTGGCGCTTCCCGCCATCGTGGGCGTGGTCGCGGCTCTTTTGGGCACCGCGCTCGGCATTGCGTTCTTTACCGAGCCCATGCGCAGCCTCTATTACGGTTCGTACAGCCTGCCGCCCTTCCAGGTGTACTGGAGCTGGGAGATCTTTGTGAAGTGCGCCGTGGTTCCCGCCGTCGCGCTCATCCTCATCACGCTGGTGGGTCTGCTTCGCAAAATGGGCAAGACGCCGTTGCAGTTCCTTCGTCACGAGGCGAGCGGCAAATCGGGTACCAAGCGCGGCTTGCAGCTGCCGGAGCGCATGGGTTTTGTTTCCCGCTTCCGCCTGCGTATCTTCCTGCGCAACCTGGGCAACTTCGCCACGCTCTTTGTGGGTATTGCGTTTGCCTCGCTGCTGCTGCTCTTTGGCCTGGCGATTCTGCCCACGATGACGCACTACGCGGACAATCTCGAGACGAGCCTGGTCGCCGAGCACCAGTACACGCTCAAGGCTCCGCTGGAGCTCGAGGGCACCGCCGAGGAGCGCGAGCAGTGGTCGGCACTCGAGCGCTTGCAGTCGGTTGACGGCGCGCTGCTTTCTGCCGCCCAGGATGCCGATGACGAGCTTGACGACGCGGCCGATGCGGCGCAGACGGCAGCCGATGCCGCGACCGCATCTCCGTCTGCCGAGAGCCTGACCGCAGCGCAGAACGCGCTTGCCAAGGTCCAGGACAAGAAGAATGCACTCTACGCGCGCCTTGACGATCTTGCCGATGCCCTCGGCCGCAACCGCGACGAGGCTATCGACCTAATCGACAAGGCCTCTAAGATCGACACCGACAACGACGATATCCACCCGGTCAATACGACCGACAACGGCGCGGGCGCAATTGCGCAGGCCGAGAAATATGCCGTTTACCAGCTGCAATACAACCGCGGCGATGGTAATGGCGAGGAGACGATTTCCGTCTACGGCATCTCGCCCGATTCGCGCTACTGGAAAGACCTCAACGTCGGCGACGGACGCGTCGTCTTTGGCGGCGGTCTGCTCGATAAGTTTGGCTGGAGCGAGGGCCAGAAGGTCACGCTCAGCGACAAGTACGAGGACGAGCATTATTCCTTTGAGTACGCGGGCAAGGACTGTGCCTGGGGCTCCAAGTCGGACATGAATATCTATATGAGTATCGACGACTTTAACGAGCTGTTCGACAACGACGCCGCCTACTTTAACGGCTATGTGAGCGACGAGAAGCTCGACCTCGATGCGCGTTACTTTGCCGGCGACACCACGCCCGACGACATGCGCGCCGTGGGCGACCAGTTCATCGGCATGATGAGCAAAATGATCGGCATGATGGTTGGGCTCGCGGTGTTTATCTTCCTGCTGTTTATGTACCTACTGACTAAGGCTGTGATCGACCATAGCGCCCGGTCGATTAGCTACATGAAGGTCTTTGGCTATCGCGATGGCGAGATCTCGCATCTGTACATCCGGTCGATCACACTGTGCGTGGCGGCGTCGCTTGTGCTGAGCTTGCCGGTCATTATCGGCTCGCTCACGGCCATCTTCCGCTCGATGCTGCTCGCCTACAACGGCAATATCGAGATCTACGTGCCCGCTTGGTCTATGGCTGCATGCGTCGGCATTGGCTTTGCGACCTACCTGGTCGTGGCACTGCTGCACACGCGCTCCATCAAGCGCGTCAGCCTGGCCGAAGCCCTCAAGGTGCAGGAGTAGTCATTTAAGAACGTCCCCAATGACTAGGTGCCGTACTTGACTTTAACTCTGCTTTAACTGGTACCATCTCCTATGTCTGTAACGCCATATAGACCGAGGGGATAGATCTATGACCGCAACTGCACCCGCAGCACCCGCTAAGGTGTACTTCACCAACCTGCGCACGCATGCTCGCGAGAGCCAGCTCGACAAGCTCAAGCGCCTCATCCGTCATGCCGGAATTGAGCAGATCGACTTTGAGAACAAGTTCGTCGCTATCAAGATTCACTTTGGCGAGCTGGGCAACCTGAGCTTTTTGCGCCCCAACTACGCCCGTGCCGTCGCGGATGTCGTGAAGGAGCTGGGCGGCAAGCCCTTCCTCACCGACTGCAACACGCTCTACGTCGGTAGCCGCAAAAACGCGCTCGAGCACATCGATACCGCCTACCAGAACGGCTTTACTCCGTATGCCACGGGTTGCCAGATCATCATCGCCGACGGCCTCAAGGGCACCGACGAGGCGCTCGTCCCGGTCGAGGGCGGCGAGTACGTGCGCGAGGCCAAGATCGGTCAGGCACTCATGGACGCCGACATTGTGATCAGCCTCACCCACTTTAAGGGTCATGAGCAGGCCGGCTTTGGCGGTGCCATGAAGAACCTGGGCATGGGAGGCGGCAGCCGTGCCGGCAAGATGGAGCAGCATGCCGCCGGCAAACCGAACGTCGCGACCGAGCACTGCATTGGCTGCCGTGCCTGCGAGAGGATCTGCGCGCACAACGCTATCTCGTTTGACGACACCCGCGAGCGCGAGCTTGCCAGCGGCGCTACTCGCACGGTGCACGTGGCCGCCATCGACCATGATCGCTGCGTGGGCTGCGGACGCTGCATTGCGGCATGCAACCAGGACTGCATCAAGCCCGGCTATGACGCCGCGGCCGATGTGCTCAACTGCAAGATCGCCGAGTACACCAAGGCCGTCGTCGACGGCCGCCCGAGCTTCCATATCTCGCTTGCTATGGACATCAGCCCCAACTGCGATTGCCATCCCGAAAACGATACGCCTATCGTCAACGACATCGGCATGTTCGCGAGCTTCGACCCGGTCGCCATCGACCAGGCCTGCGCCGACGCCGTCATGGCGTCCGAGCCGCTGCCCAACACCGAGCTCACCGATAGCGCGGCCAAGATGGAGCACAATCACGAGCATCTGGAGGGCGAGCAGGCGCGCGACCCCTTCTGCATCACGCATCCCGACACCGACTGGCGCGCGTGCATCGTGCATGCCGAGAAGATCGGCCTGGGCACGAGCAAGTACGAGCTCATCGAGGTTAAATAGCGCCTAGCTATTGGACAAAACAAGCGCTTTTGTAGCGTAAGAAGAGCAAAAACCGCCCGCGAGCACAACGCTCACGGGCGGTTTTTCGGAAGTGCGGTGAAAAATCGAATACCGCCGACCACAAACCGATTTTTGGCAACAAAACCCCTGATAAATTCCTGGTAAAACTGTGGTCTGGTCGGGCTTCGCGCGATTTCCCCCGCACTTCCGAAAATAGGGGGTTAGATAGACCAGTAAACCGTGCTTTTTGCCTAAAAATGTTCGTCGAGGAAGTCGTCGACCGTGTTCCAGTAGAGCTCGGGATCAACTTGCGCACTCTTGGCGTGGGTGGCGCCATGGATGGTGAGCTTCTGCTTGACCTTGCTGGCGCACGCGTCGTAGTTTTGGTCGAGCATGTCGTACGGCACAAAGGTGTCCTGGTCGCCGTGGATAAACAACATGGGAACCGTCGCGTGTTTGAGTTGCTCCACGCTGCTCGCCTTATGAAAGTCGTAGCCCGCGCGCACGTTGCACACCAAGTTCGCTACATCGAGCAAGGGAAAGCTGGGCAGGCCGAACACGTCCTTGAGCTGCAGAGAAAACTCGTCCCAAGCACTCGTATAACCGCAGTCCTCGATAATGCATTTTACGTTTGCGGGCAGAGATTCCCCCGCGACGTTCATGGCGGTCGCCGCGCCCATCGACTCGCCAAAGACCAGGATGCGCGCCTCGGGGTCAGCCTGAACGATTCGCTCGATCCATGCGACGATGTCGAGGCGCTCGGGCCAGCCCATGCCGATATAGTCGCCGCCGGAGCGCTCGTGGGCACGGGCGGCGGGTGCGAGTACGTTCATGCCGCGGTCGTGGAATCGCTTGACGTATCGGGCCATACCGATGGGCTCGTTGGTATATCCATGCAGGCAGACGGCGTAGTCGTGCGTGCTCTCCGACGCAGCAAAATACCAAGCGGCAAGCTTGGTTCCGTCATCTGCGGTGAGGCTGCTGCTCTTGCGGTTCTCTTTAAACCACGCCCGCGCCTCGGTGTCCTCGGCATCTGGCTGCTCACCTTCTTTGTCGTTCTTGCTATCCTGCATCATCTTCATGGTGTACGGCGCTTGGGGGTTCAGGGCAAAGTCAAACAAAAAGTTGCCGGCAAACCCCAGCAGCGCGACAACGACTACCAACGTAACAATGCCGGCTATCTTGAGCTTTCGATGGGGGTGTGCGCTTTGAGGCATTTACTGTTCTCCTTAAAGATGTTAATACATCAACATTTAATGCAAGCGCATTATGGACGTTCGCCGTTGATGCGTCAACAGGCAAAGAATGGGTAAACAAAGGGTCACGTATGGTGCAAATTTCGCACGTACCCAGACGCTTTGATATAGTGTTGAGAATTCTTTACGTTGGAGGATGTAACCGGCATGTCCGATTCGAGCGACAGTTCTAAGCCGCGACCTAAGACCGCGGCCGTTCCGCAGTACACGGTGGGCGAGGAGATCATGAACTCCGTCACCCATGGTGTCGGCTGCCTGCTGGGTATCGCGGGCTTGGTGCTCCTGATCGTATTCGCTGCCCTGCGCGGCGGAGGCCCGGCCCACATGGCCGCGGCGATTGTCTATGGCGTCAGCATCATTCTCGAATATCTGGCCTCCACGCTCTATCACGCGATTCAGCCCGCGCGCGCCAAGCGCGTGTTTCGCATCATCGACCACAGCTGCATCTACCTGCTCATAGCCGGCAGCTATACGCCGTTTTGCCTCATCACGCTCGCAAACGACGGCGGCCCTGCGCTGTTCTTTGCCGTGTGGGCCATCGCCATTATCGGCATCGCCCTCGAGTGCTTTATGCGCGAGCGCCAGCCGCACTGGGTAAGCGGCTTGGTCTACCTGCTGATGGGTTGGCTCGTCGTCTTTAAACTGCCCGAGCTCGTGGCGCTGCTGAACCCCGTCGCGCTTGCCCTGCTCGCCGTCGGCGGCGTGTGCTACACCGTGGGCGTGCCGTTCTATATCGCCAAAAACGTGCGCTATCTGCACAGTGTGTTTCACTTGTGGGTGCTCGCCGGCAGTATCTTCCAGTTCATGGCGGTGATCCTCTTCGTAATCTAGCGACCGCGTCCACGGCCCCGCTCGCACGGGCGACCGGCGCAATTGCCGTATCCGCCATCAACGTTTTACCTTAACGTCCCGAATCTTGGAGGTTCGAGAAACTCCCGATGGACATAACCATCTCCCTTATTACCACGCTCGTCCTGACGCTTATCAACGGCTACTTCTCCATGTCCGAGATGGCTCTCACCACGGCAAAGCGCGCCGTGTTGGAGCACGATGCCGAGGAGGGCGATAAGCGCGCCGAGCGCGCCGTCCAGCTCGCCGCCGACTCCGATCAGCTGTTGGCCACCATCCAGGTCGCCATCACGCTCGTGGGCTTCGCCTCGTCTGCCGTCGCCTCGACGAGCCTGTCCGACCCGCTTGCCACGTGGCTCATGAGCTTTGGCATCGCGCCGCTTTCCGCCATCGCGCGCGGCCTGGCGCCGGTCATCATCACCGTCGCCGTCGCCTTTGTGTCCATTGTGATCGGCGAGCTCGTGCCCAAGCGCATCGGCCTCGCTAACGCCGAGGGCGTATCCAAGCAGGTCGTGGGGCCGCTTTCCGTGTTCCAAAAGATCGCCCGCCCGCTCGTGTGGCTGACTGGCGCCTGCTCTGACGGCCTGGCCCGCATCCTGCGCATCAAGAGCGCCGACGACCGCCAAAACGTCTCGGAGGAAGAGATCAAGTACATGGTCTCGGAGCAGGACGACCTGCTCGACGAGGAAAAGCGCATGATCCACGAGATCTTCGACCTGGGCGACACTGTTGCCCGCGAGGTCATGGTCCCGCGCGTGGACACCACCATGTGCGAGGACGACGAGACGGTCGCCGACGTGCTGTCCACCATGCGCCAGACCGGCTTCAGCCGCATCCCCGTCTATCACGAGGACCCCGACAATGTCGCGGGCATTGCGCACATCAAGGACCTGATCCAGCCCGCGCTCGACGGCAAGGGCGACCAGCCCATCGCCGGCTTTTTGCGCGACGCCACCTTTGTGCCCGATACCAAGGACATCCTGCCGCTGCTGTCCGAGATGCAGACCTCGCACGACCAGATCGTGGTCGTCGTGGACGAGTACGGCGGCACGGCCGGCATCATCACCATCGAAGATATCGTCGAGGAGATCGTCGGCGAGATCGAGGACGAGTTCGATCCCGACAACAAGTACCTCACGCGCCTTTCGCGCCGTGAGTGGCTTGTCGATGGGCGTTTTTCGTGCGATGACGCGATTGAGCTTGGTTGGCCGCTCGAGGAAAGCGATGATTATGAGACCATCGCCGGCTGGATTCTGGAGCTTTGCGACTCGGTGCCCGACATCGGAGAGGTGTTTGAGGTCGCGGGGTACAAGTTCAAGGTACAGTCGATGCGTGGCCAGCGCATCTCGCTCATTCGCGTGATCGCTCCGGCCGAAACCGATAAGAAGGATTCCGAGTCCTCGGCAGAGAAGCCGGCGGCGTCGGGTGCGGGCTCTGCGGATCCGCACGATGGGGACGAGTAGGGCAAGGAAGAGTAGGGGAGAGTTATGGCAGGCCTGTTCAACATCCTTAAGGTCACCGTCAGCGAGGACAAGATTTGCGCGCACGTGCTGGTGAACCCCGGCATGCCGCTCATGACCTCGGAGGATATCGAGGCCACGGCGCGCGTGTACTACCTGGTGCCGGCGATTGCCAAGCACCTGTGCCTGGGCGATTCCGGTCGCGAGTTCCAGGACTGCATGGGCCAGACCGAGCTTTGCCACCTGCTGGAGCACGTGACGGTCGAGCTCATGAACGAGACCGGTCTTGCCGGCAGCATCTCGTGCGGCCGCACGCGCGTGAGCGAGCATGACGAGCGTGTCTTTGAGGTTGAGCTTTCGTGTCCCGATGACGCGTTGGCCATCGGCGCGCTGTCGTCGGCGACCTTTATGATGGACTGGGCGTACCTGCACGCCGACCAGCCGGCCCCCGACGTGGAAGGCACGGTCGCGGGCCTGCGCAACCTGGTGCTGGGCATGCGTGCCGAGGCCGAGGGCAAGGACCCGCACGAGGCCGTTGCCGCTGCGAGCGGCGAGGACGTGGCCGAGGATGTGCCCGAGGGCGACGCTCCTGCCGACGCCGACACTGAGCCCGTTGCCGAGGCGCCCGTTGAGCCCGAGTCTGCGGAGCCCCAAGGCGTCCCGAGCTTTGACGACGAGCCGCAGATGCCAATCGATACCGAGGGCGCGGTCGCCGAGAACCACGAGGCCCCCGCGGCCGTCTTTGGCGGTGCGGCAACGGCTCCGTCCGGCTCGGCGCACGAGGGCAACCTGCCGCTGGTCGATGGCGCCGGCGAGGACCCGGCCGCCACGGTCGCCATGCCTGCCATGCCGCAGGAGTAGGTTCGCTCGCTTATCACCATCATGTACCTGCGCTTTTACCGTACGCAGATGAGCGCGACGGCAAGTGTTGCGCTGCGGGTATAATGGACAGCATTCAAACGGTGGGCATCGAGGTGCCCGCAGGAGAGGAATGATCATGGGAAAGACTTTCAGCTTTGTCTCCGGTGCGCTTTTCGGTGCTGCCGCCGGCGCTATCATCGGCGTTGCTCTGGCCCCGCGCTCGGGTGCCGAGACCCGCGCCATGGCTGCCGATATCGCCAACGATGCCTGGGACAACATGCGTGACACCTACGAGCACAGTGCCGAGGAGGCTCGTGCCGCGGTCAGCGACTTTGGTCCGATGGTCGATGCCAAGACCGATGACCTGCGCGCCAAGGTCGATCTGGCCCGCGAGCGCATGGATCAGCTTCGCGAGCAGCTCAACGACGCCATCTCGGGCGGCAACGTGACGCCCGCTGCCGACGTCGTAGTCGAGAACGTCGCCGAGGCCGACACCGAGGCCACGGAGCCCTCGACCGAGGCATAATGCGCGCAGGGGATTTTGTCGGCGTCAAGGTTTATCGTAAGCCTGCCGAAGACAAGCGCACCAAAAAGGACGGCACGCCGCGCAGCCCTAAAAAGCTCGGCAAGATTCACTTTCCCGTCTTTACCCCGGGCGGCACGCGCGTGGTGGGCTTTATGGTCCGCCAGTCCGATATTGCGGGTATGATCGAGCGCCCCGACCGATTTGTGGCGCTCGATGCCATCGGCGTCTACGAGGGTGCTGTCGCGGTCGACGACGTCAAGGGCACCTACGATGCCGCCGCGGCCAAGCGCCTCGATATCAACCTGGACGATTGCATCATCTGGGTTGGCATGGACGTGCGCACGGAATCGGGCGATGTCGTGGGCTACTGCTCGGACGTTGAGTTCAAGCCGCGCTCGGGCATTGTGCAGACGTTCTATGTGACCGCCAGCGCCGCATCGAGCATGTTGGTGGGCGACACGCAGGTGCCGCCGACGATGCTGCGCGGCTACGAGAACGGCGCGATGATTGTCTCGGACGAGGTCAAGTCGCTCGGGTATTCGGGCGGCGCGGCCGCTAAGGCTGCCGAGGCCAGTGTCGTGGTGGGCGATAAGGTCAAGAAGGGCGCCAAGGTGCTCGATGACAAGGGGTCGGTCGCCGTGGACAAGGGTAGCCGCGCACTGGGCAAGCAGCTCGGCAAGACGCGCGGTATGTTCAAGGCCTTTAAGGACGAATATCAAAAGGCGAGCGGGGGCTCGTCAAAAGCTAGCAAATAGCGACGTACCAAATGATGGGAGGCGAGCCGGAGACATGTTGCTCCGGCTCGCTGTGTTTATGGGGGAGGGCACATGCGCCAAAACGGATCTAACTTAAACGGGCGCTCGGGTGCGCGTCCGACGGCGCGCCGCGACCTGGGGCAGCTGCCCAGCGGTCAGCGTCGACGTCGCCGTAAGCCCGGCGCGATGTACCTCAACCATAGCCGTGGGTTTAGCGATCGCAGCGCGCGCATCGGCAACGGGCGCTCGCCGCGCCGACCGTCCCGCCTGCCCTATGCGCTCATCGCCGTGGGTTGCGCGCTCGTGCTGTTTATCGCTGCCGTCGTGGGCTACGTCAACCGCAGTGTGGACGTGGAACTCAACGGGCAAAAGACCGCGGTGCGCGTGGGCTCTACGTTGCAGAATCTTATCGACGATCAAAGCCTGACCGAAACGTACGACGCCGGCGATCTGCTGGCCGTCGACGACAGCGTGCTCAAGCGCCATGGCGGCGAAAAGCTGTCGGTGAAGGTCGACGGCAAGCGCGTGAAGCAAGGCAAATGGGATAGCCGCGAGCTTACGGGTGGCGAGAAGGTGACGGTCAAGGACGGCCGCAACGCGTACGAAAAGCACGAGGTCCAGGCCACGACTATCGAGCCAAAGCTTAAGGTCGAGGGCACGGGTGCCATTGAGTATGTCAAAACCTGGGGCGTTCAGGGCCGCTCCGAGGTATGGGTCGGCGAGCAGTCGGGCAAGACGCAGGACCGCGGCGAGGTCGTGCCCGCCACCGACTGCGTAGTCGAGTGCGCAAGCGTAGCGCCCAAGGGTAACGAAAAGTACGTGGCCCTGACATTTGACGAGGGTCCGAGCGGCGCGACCAAGCAGATCTTGCAGGTGCTCAAGGAAAAGGGCGTCACGGCGACGTTCTTCCTTTCGGGCGATGCTGCGGAAGCCTCGCCTGCTACCGCCAAAGCGATTGTCGATGCCGGGTGCGAGGTCGGCTCCAACAGCTACAGCGATGATTCGCTCAAGGGCGAGGATCGCGAGACGGTGCGCAAGCAGATCACAAAGGGCACCGAGGCGATTAAGTCGGCGACCGGCGTCGAGACGATGTTGCTGCGTGCCCCCTACGCCGCGTTTGACGAGCAAAACTGGATTGACTCGATGGACCTGGTGTCCGCCGTGGTTTCGTGGAATATCGATTCGGGCGACTGGCTGCTCAACGGCGCCGACGAGCAAGTATCGACCGTGCTCGACTCGATGACGCCGGGCAATATTGTGCTGCTCACCGATAGCGATGAATGCGCCGAGCAGACGCTCGAGGCGCTGCCGCAGATTATCGATGGCCTTGTCGCCGACGGCTACAAGATCGTGACGCTCAGCGACCTGGTCAAGACGGACACGGCATTGAGTAAAAAGCTCACCTCGCTCACCAAGGTTTCCATGCCCAAAAACGCCGTGTTCCCCCAACTCCCCGAGGACGACGACACCACAGAGTAGTCATTAAGACCGCCCTAAACGACTGGTCGTTTAGGGCGGTCTTAATCGCTTTGTCCCACCGTGCTCATCTGGCTCTATGTCACGGATACGTCAGCGTTTGGTATGCCTGCGATGTGCAGCGCATAAATTCGGTGCCGCAGTGCGATGCTGATGCTATAGTTACTGCGGTTAATGAGGGTCAAGAGAAAGGTTACAGGTGAAATCCAAACCTCGACCATACAGTCGATGACCCCATGCAGGTGCTTTCTGCGCGTGCACGGGGTGTGAGCGCCGAGCGGCGTGCCGCCCGCGCATGCGTATACATATCTAAAAGTCCACGGATTGCGTGCCGGCATGGTCACGCGGTCCGCAGGAATAATGATGGGGAGCACCATTGAATTATCTGAGTGAGATGCTCAAATTGCCGGTCTTGGACGTCGACGGCGAAAAGCTCGGCGTGGTTAACGATTTTGGCATTGCAACCGGCGAAGTTTTTCCGCACGTGACGTCGCTCGCGTTCCGTGGTCCCGGCAAGACGCCGTTTATGATCAGCTGGCGCAAATGGGTCGACCGTATCGACGAGACGGGTGTACACCTTAAGGCGTCGGCCACCGAAATCCGTTTTTCGTACCTGCAGCCGACCGAACTCTTGCTTGCCCGCGACGTGCTCAACAAGCAGATCGTCGACACGCAGGGCATGAAGGTCGTGCGTGTAAACGACATCAAGTTTTCCATGTCGGGCGAAAATCAGCTGCGTCTGCTGGGCGCCGAGGTCGGTGCCCGCGGTCTGCTACGCGCCATCAGCCCCGCGCTCGAGCATATCGTCGAAGGCTTTATGAAGCACCTGGGCAAGCCGCTCAGTGAGGACATCATCGCTTGGTCCTACATGGACCTGCTCGACCGCTCGACCAAGAACATTCAACTCTCGGTGTCGCACAAGACGCTTGGCGAGCTGCATCCTGCCGACATCGCCGACATTATCGAGCAGCTCGACCCGCGCCTACGTGCGCAGGTGTTTGCGCAGCTCGATACTGCCCAGGCCGCCGAGGCCATCTCGGAGTTCGATGACGACGAGCTTATGACCGAGATGCTCGAGGGCCTGTCCGACACGGACGCATCGTCGATGCTGGCCATGATGGACCCGGACGATGCAGCTGACCTGATCGACGAGCTCGATTACGAGAAGGCCGAGAAGCTCCTGCGCCTGATGGGCGTCAAGGAGGAGAAGGCGATTCGTAACCTGCTGGGGTATGAGGACAACACCGCCGGCCGCATCATGACCTCGGAGTTTGTCTCCCTGCCCGCCACGGCAACGGTCGGTGACGCCATCGAGGCGATTCGCGAGCTCGACGAGGACTTCGAGAGCGTCTACTACGTCTATACCGAGGATCCGAGCGGCATGCTGACGGGCGTGCTTTCGCTGCGCACGCTGATCGTAGCTGACCGCGATGCCACGCTGGGACAGCTGGCCTATCGCGACCTGGTCTATGTGTCGCCCGACGAGGACCAGGAAGACGTGACGGACGAGATGACCAAGTACGACCTGGTTGCCATCCCTGTCTGCGACGAGAACCGCCACATCCTAGGTATCGTGACCTTCGATGACGCCATGGACGTTATCGCCGAGGAGCACCAGGAGGACCTGCAGATCGCCGGTGTCGGCTCGGGCGATAGCGCGTCGGACGACTCGACGAACGTGCTCAGCTGGTTTGTGCATCGCCAGTACTGGGTTGTCGTGTGGGGCATTGCCTCGTGCATCATGGCAACGGTGCTGGGGACGGCGCTCGGCTCCGCGCATCTGGTGGTGTTCCCCATGTGCGCCATGCCACTCGTGCTGCTGGCGGCCTCGCGCATGGTGTCGTTCGTCAAGAACTACTTCCTGGAGTATGACGGTCACGACGACGAGCCCAAGCCGTATCTGGGGTTCTTCTTCCAGAGCACGGGCATGGGCCTGATTCTGTCACTCGTGACCTACCTGTGCGCCCAGCTGGTGCGCACCGCTGCGTTCCCCGATGCGCCCATGTTTGAGGAGCAACTCTTTACCGGGTGCTTTAATATCGCTGCCATCATTTGCCTAGTTGGCAACATGAGCGCCGTGATTTACCTGATGGTGCTGTTCTGGCGTGACGAGCATGACCTCAACACGTCGGGCACCGCCATGAACGTTGTTGCCGTCATGATCTCGTGCGTGGCGTACTGCGCCGCTGCGGTGCTGCTCGCCATGTCGGTCATGGGCTAGGTGGTCGCGTGCAAAATACCAAGCAAAAGTCGGGCACCAAGCAAAAGTTGACCATCGCGGCCATCTTTGGCGCTATGGGTCCCGGTCTGTTGGCGGCGCTTTCGGGCAATGACGCCGGCGGCATTGCAACGTATTCCAGCGCGGGCGCCAGCTATGGCTACAAGATGCTCTGGATGCTTCCCGTCATGACTGTGCTGCTCATCGTGACGCAGGAGACCGCGGCGCGCTGCGGCTGCGTCACGGGCAAGGGCCTGGCATCGCTCATTCGCGAGCGCTTTGGCGTGCGCAAGAGTGTACTTGCTATGGCGGCGCTGTTGATCGCCAACACGGCTGTGACCATTTCGGAGTTTGCGGGCATCGCCAGCGGCCTTGCCCTCTTTGGCGTGCCGGCGAGCATTTCGGTGCCGCTGGTGGCGCTGCTGGTGTGGATGCTTACCATGTCGGGCAGCTTCCAGCGCATCGAGAAGATTCTGCTGCTGGTGAGCTGCGTGTTCGTGACCTATATTGTCGCCGCGTTTATGGCTGGCCCCAACTGGGGTGAGGTCGCGGTCGACCTGGTCGTGCCTAACATTCAAAATGACCCCAGCTACGTGTCGCTCGTGGTCGCAACGATCGGTACCACCATCGCGCCGTGGATGATTTTCTTGGCGCAGAACAACGTGGTCGATAAGAACGCGGGCGAGGACGATATCGTGCTGCAGCGCATCGATACCGTGAGCGGCTCGCTTGCCGCCGATGTCATTGCCGGCTTTATTATCATCACGACCGGTACGGTGTTGTTCCCGGCGGGTATTCAGATTAGCGATGCTGCCGATGCCGCCCGCGCGTTGGAGCCTATTGCGGGTCAGTGGTCCACGGTACTGTTTGCCTCGGGCCTGGTCGCGGCGAGCTTCTTGGCTGCCTGTGTGCTGCCGGGCGTTACGTCGAGCGCTATCTGCGAGGCATTTGGCTGGGAGCGCGGTGCCGACCGCAGCTGGGACGAGGCTCCGGTCTATCGCGGCATCATTACGGCCATCATCGGTATCTCTGCCGTGCTGGTGCTTATGCCCGGCGTCGATCTGTTCCAGATTATGATGACCTCGCAGGTCATCAATGGCGTGCTACTGCCCGTGGTTCTGGTGTTCCAGGTGGTTATTGCCGCTGACCGTCACATTATGGGTGCCAACCGCAACGGCCGCGTGTGGAATGTGCTCACTTGGGCGACTATCGGTGTGATTACGGTGCTCACGGTCGTCATGTTTGTTCTGCAGGCGATGGGCTACAGCGCTTAACGCCCACTTTTGCTTCCGAACAGGCCGCAGCGATGGGCTGCGGCCTGTTTTTTGTCTGCTATAGGGTGTTAGTTATATAGCAATGGACAAAAAATGCCAAATATGAGTACTGTTGCTAAGTGAATAGCATTTACATCCTAAAAGATAATGAACATAGCCTTTAGTATGTTCATTAAAATTGGCTCCAATACGCCTTAAACCAGTCAGGTTGGCTGCTTTAGGGGGTTGTAGGGGTCGCTCGGACGTCATTTTGGGTGGTTTTGCCTGCTACTAAAATGGTAACAGTACTCATATTTGCCCTTTTTTGCCCACAGACCTTTGAGGGTGCGGCGAAAAGGGCTTGTTTTGATTGTTTGGGGCAGGCACGAGGCGCGGAAACGATGTCTGGAGCGACGGAGCGGCCTGGAATTCATCCGTAGAGGTCTTCATTGGCTGCGCCAGGAGTGTCCCTAACTGCCGGAGGGGGTGTCTGCCGTGGCAGACACCCCCTCCGGATGTGGGAAGTTTGCGCTGCAGGTTACTTGTCGGTGCCCAGCTTGTGCGGCTTGAGAGCGAGCGCATTGACGAGTGCGTCGGTGGCAGACTTGACGGCTGCCGGCTGCGGATCGTTGACGTGATCCTCGGGGTGTACGGGCAGGTCCTTCTTGACGGCATCGTGGATCAAGTTGAGGTACTCAGTCACGCCAGTGGTCGATAGGTGCGTGCCATCGCCATCGAACAGGTCGTTGCGGTTGGCACTGTATCCGTACCAATCGATAACGCGCACGTTCTTGTAGCGCGTAGCGGCGTTGGCGATGGCCTGGTTGGTAGAGCCAACCCACGGCTGCGGGCTGCGCGTGTTCACAAACACCACAATACGCTTATCTCCTGCATCGGCCATGATGGCGTCGATCTGGTCGTCGGTTACCAAGCCGTTGGTGCCCAGGGCAAAGACCACGATCTTGCCGGCAAGGTTCTGCTGGATATAGCCCTCAAATGTCGCGCGCCCCGCATCAAACTGGCGGCCCTTTTCGGCATCGATATGGCTGTGCGGGAACACGCCGTCAAAGGTGTCTACGGCACGCAGCGACACGGAGTCGCCGATCATAAGCAGATCGTAGGAGCCATCGGGGAAGCCGCCGTTGTCCTTGTCGGTGTCGTCGGCCGCCTGCTGGTCGGTGGGCGCGGTGTTCTTGGCTTCCTTGTTCAGAACTTCGGCGCCCTCGCCGCTCAGCGCAGACGTCTCGGGCACAAAGATCAGGCCGCCCAGTGCAACGACCAATACGACAGCGCAGGCTGCGCAGACGGGGACGTGCGTGCGTGCCCAGTTGGCGGGCGTGGTGGTGCCATCGCGGAATTCGGCAACGGTGCGCCTAAAGGCGCCCTTCCTAAACGGCGTCTCGATAAAGCGATATGAGCATTCGGCCACGGCGACCACCAACAGCACCTGCAAAATGTACTGCCACCACGGTGTATCGTTGATGTTGGCGACCGGGTTCATGAGCAACAGCAGGGGATAGTGCCACAGGTAGATGCTGTACGAGCGCTTGCCAACCCATACGAGCGGCTCGGCGGACAGCGCGCGGGCAACCATTCCCTGGGGCTGCACGCAGGCCGCGATGACCATGAGTGTGAGGATCGAGCACAGCAGCGTGCCTCCGCGATACTGGAACGCGGTGTAGCCGTTGGTGAGCGCGACCATGGCGGCAAGGCCAACCAGACCCACGACGCCCAACACATCGATGGATGCGGGCGAGGACCAAAAACGCACGAGGGCGCTCGGCTGTGCCGGGGCGGTCTCGGCTGCTTCGTCGGCCTTCTCGCCAGGCTTGCCCTCGGCGTTCTTGCCGTGCTTGGCGGCGCCAGCTAGGCGATTGAGCCCCAAACGACGAGCGAGACGCACCGGCGCCAAGTCGCGATCGGGGATAAAGGCCATCCAGGCACCCAGCAGCAGCGAGAACACACGGGTGTCGGTGCCGTAGTACACGCGGCTGGGGTCGGCGGCAGGGTTATAGAGCACCATCATGGCGATGGCGGAGACAGCAGCCAAGCCCAGAACCACGCGGCGCGTGTTGGGCTTGCTCACATGCATGGATACCATGGCAAACAGCAGTGGCGGCCAAATCAGGTAGAACTGTTCCTCGATGGCAAGCGACCAAAAGTGCGTGAGCGGCGAGGGGTCGCCCAGGGCATTGAAGTACGAGACGTTTTGGGCAATCTGCCACCAGTTGTTGAAGAACAGCAGCGACGGCAGAATGTCGGGACGCATCTTGGTGAGCATCACGTGGTTAAAGATAGTGCACAGCGCGCAGGTTACAAACACTACCGTTACCACGGCAGGGACCAGGCGACGGATGCGGTGAATCCAGAAGCTCTTGAGGTCGATGTGGCCGGTCTTAGCGACTTCGTTGAGTAGCAGGCGTGTGATCAGATAGCCCGAAAGCACAAAGAAGATCGTGACGCCGAGCAGACCGCCCTGCGCCCACGTGAGGTTGAGGTGATAGAGCACCACCGCGACGACGGCAAGCGTGCGCAGGCCGTCAAGGGCGGGGATGTAGCGGGACTTGGGGCGAGCAGGCGTCTGCTCCGCGGCGGGAGTGTTGGCGCGGCCCGCGTTGTTGGCAGAAGCGCGATGGGGGCTCGCGGTGCGTCGCGGCTCGTTGGCACGGCGTTCGCTCTTCACGCGTTCGTGCGGCGCCGGCTCGTTGCCCGTGCGGCGTCGACCGCGCGAGCCCGATTGCGAGAATTGTTCCATAAAACATCATCCAATGACGAGAATAATCAGCACGTATTCATTGTAGCTGCCTGCTCCTGTGAATGCTTGCTGCTGGCGCAACCTCAAGGGTGCGTTCACATCAAAGTGAACTAAAGTTATAGAGGTGCGAAGGCGCGCAATCGACGGTCGACGGTGGGTGCAAAGCCCGCAGATGAGGAGGTTTCCATGGCAGATCGCGGCATCGTTGCGGTGTTCGGCAGCATGAACATGGACCTTTCGGTGGCGTGCGAGCGCATGCCGCGCGCGGGCGAGACAGTCGGTGGTAGCGGTTTTATCACCAACGCCGGTGGCAAGGGCGCTAACCAGGCCGTCGCCGCCGCGCGCATGGGTGCGCGCACGTGCATGATCGGCGCTGTCGGTCGCGACGCGTTCGGCGCGTCGCTCGTGGCGGGGCTTCAAGACGCCGGCGTGGACTGTGACTTTGTAGTGCATCGCGATGACGTGGAGACGGGAACGGCGACCATCATTCGCTGCGAGGGCGACAACCGCATCATACTGTCACCGGGCGCCAACCATGCGCTTGCGTGCGCGGACGTTGCCTGCGCGCTGAGGCGTCTGGTGGCCCATGAGCTCGACGGCGACGCCAGCGAGATTGCCCCGGCTGCCGGAAGCGTCTTTATCGCCCAGGGCGAATGTGACCTTGCGGCGACGGCCGAGGCGCTTGTTTGCGCTCACGAGCTGGGGTTCTATACGGTCTTTAATCCAGCGCCTGCCTGCGAGCTGCCTGCGGAGGTCTGGCCTGCGGTCGATCTGGTCTGTCCCAACGAGACCGAGTGCCAGGTGCTGACGGGAATCTTGCCCGCGGACGATGCAAGCTGCGTCGCGGCGCTCAACGCCCTGCTCGCTAGGGGTGCCGGAGCTGCGGTCGTCACGTTGGGCGGTGCCGGCTCGGTTACGCTCGGCGATGTCGGTGAGCTGCTGCGCATGCCGGCACTTTCGAGTACGGTAGTCGATACCACGGCCGCCGGCGATACGTTTATCGGCGCGTTGGCGGCGGCTCGCCTAGAGGGCTTGCCGCTCTTTGAGTGCATGGCCGCGGGTGCTCGCGCCTCGGCAGTGACGGTGTCGCGCCTGGGCGCTCAGCAATCGATTCCCACGCGCGCCGAAGTTGAACATTGGTTTGGTTAAACGATAAAGACGGAGAAGCGGAGTAGAACAATGGCAATCAAGAAGCTGATCCTTGATCTGGATATGGGAGTGGACGATGCGATGGCGCTGGCCTATGCCATCGCGAGCCCCGAGGTGGAGCTCGTGGGCATCACCACGTGCTTTGGCAACGTGCGCGTCGAGCAATCGGCGCACAATTGCCTGGCGGTGCTCGATCTGCTGGGTCGCCCCGAGGTTCCGGTGTACCTGGGTGCCGACCGTCCTCTGCAGGCGACTGAGCCCTATACGCCGCCGGCGTCCACCGCGCTCATTCACGGCAAGAACGGCATCGGCGGCGCGAGCGTGCCCGCGTCGCCCTACGAGCCGGTGGGGGCGACCTCGGCCGACGGCAACGCTGCGGTCGATTATCTGATCGATGCCGCGCGCACCTATGGTCCCGATCTGGTCTACGTAGCGACTGGCCCGCTCTCCAACCTGGCACTCGCCCTGGAGCGCGATGCGGCGGCGATGATGTCCATCGGCCGCGTGGTCGTGATGGGCGGCGCCCTTACCGTGCCCGGTAACGTGAGCGCGGGCGCCGAGGCCAATATGGCGAGCGACCCCGAGGCAGCCGACGCGGTGCTGCGCTCGGGCCGCAAGCTCACTATGGTGGGTCTGGATGTGACGCATCGCGTGGTGCTCACGCGTCGCGACATTGCCGGTTGGACGGGCTCGGGCACCATGGCCGGTTGCGCGTTTGCGAGTATGGTGGAGCACTACATTGGCTCGTACGAGATGAACGCCCCCTACCTGGGTGGCTGCGCGCTGCACGATCCGCTGGCGGTTGCCGTGGCGATTGATCCCACGCTCGTGGGCGCGCTCGGCTGCAACCTGCGTGTTGATCTGCTGGGCGAGTACCGCGGTCGCACCATCTGCGATGAGCGCCGTCTGTCCGACCCCGACAAGAGCGCACTCGTGGCGCTGACCGTCGACGCCCCGCGCTTCCTGTCCGAGTTCAAGGCGCGCATGGCCCGCGTTCTGGGCTAAGTTGTCTTTTTGGGACGGGGCTTTTTTGACTGGTATGATTGGTGCGACCATTCGAACCAGCTAAAAGAGCCCCGTCCCAATTTGACTATCGAGAGGATCTGCCATGGAGCGCATCGCGAGCTTTTCCGTTGACCATCTGCTGCTTGAGCCCGGCGTGTATGTGAGCCGCATCGACCGCGATCCGGCGACCGGCGCCGCCGTCACCACGTTTGACCTGCGCCTGACCACGCCCAACAAGGAGCCGGTCATGAACACGGCCGAGTGCCACACCATCGAGCACCTGGGCGCGACGTTCCTTCGCAATAATGCCGAGTGGTCGGGCCGCATTGTCTACTTTGGCCCCATGGGCTGCCGCACGGGCTTTTACCTGGTTGTGTTTGGCGAGGTGACGAGCGAGGAGATCCTGCCGCTCGTGCGTGAGCTGTTCGAGTTTGTCGCCGGCTTTGAGGGCGATGTCCCCGGTGCCGCTCCCGAGGAGTGCGGTAACTACCTGGACCAGAACCTCCCCATGGCCAACTGGCTTGCGCGCCGCTACCTCGACCGCGACCTGGCCGATATCGACGAGAAGCACCTGCACTATCAGCAGGCGTAAGGGCTTTATCGCCCAAAACGCGCGCATTGGGCGCCTTCGCTTATGCGGGGGTGCCTTTTTGCTGAGTGGTCGGGACGAGTGTTTAAAATCGCTTATGTTTGTTCTAGAATGTTCATACTGTCACATAAACGAACAGGAGCGAACATGCATATCTACTCTGTCAACGATCCCGAGTTCAAGTCCTATGGCAACGTTTGGGATAACGTTCCGTCCGAGCTTACGTCGCCCGTGCTCGAGGCGCTCTCTGCCACGCCCATTCCCGAGGGCAGCAAGTACGTTGCAAGTGCGCCGGAGCTCGAGGACGTCAAGGATGCCGACAAGCTTGGCTTTCTCATGTTTGGTGGCCGTCCCTTCCAGCTCGGCTGGTGCAACGGCCACAATACACGACTCAACTGCCTGGAGTATCACCGCGCGAGCGAATTCAACTTGGGCGCTCGCGACTTTATCCTGCTCGTGGCGCATCGCTGGGAGATCGAGGACGGCAAGCTCGACACCGCGTGCGTCAAGGCGTTTCGCGTGCCGGCGGGTACGGTCGTCGAAGTCTTCAACACCACGCTCCACTACACGCCGTGCATGGTCGACGACGGTGGCTTCCAGGTGATGGTGGCGCTGCCCGCCGGCACCAACGGCCCGCGCCCCGAGGCCGCGGCCGACATGCCTGCGGCCGGCGACAGCTACTGCTACTGGAAGGCCGACAAGTGGGTCCTCTGCCATGCTGACAGCCCCAAGGCAGCCGAAGGCGGCTACGTTGGCCTCATCGGCAAAAATCTCGACATCACCGTGGACTAGCGCATCGCCCCAAACCACCACAAAGGTGCCTGTCTCCTTTGCGGTGGTTTGGGGCGGGCGGATATCGGGAAGTGCCAGACGGGGGAGGCTGCCGGGCGCCTTGCCGTCTGCGGATTTTGGGACATGCGGCCCGCTTTTTCGACCCATCTGTCGGTACACTAAAAGCACTATGGGTACCCGCGAGCGACATATCGGCCACGCGGCCGCCCGATCCGCACCCGTGGCGGATCCCAGGGGCGGCAGGCTCCTCGCCATGCCGCGATTCCTTGTTGGCATAACACATCAGGTGTACCGTTACCGCGTCTTTGCTATCGCCGGCGCCATCACCGCGCTGTTCCTCATGCTTTTGGCAGTCTTGCCGGCGCTGTTCGCCTTCGACCCCAAGCTTTCCAACGCCGTGCCCGCCTATGGCGAGGTGTCCGAAGAGGTCGTGGATGCGCTCGTCCATTCGAGCTCTCTCCCGCTGCTTGTTGCCGCAATTGCATTTTCGATCTGGGGCGTATCGGTCTATCTGCGCTGTTTGGACTATGTGTTGCGCCGCCGCCTTGTTGCCGTCGCCACCATCTGCGCCCTGTGGATGATTGAGGTCATTCTCAAGTACAAGTCGTTCACGCCGGTCTATGCCACCGTGCTGTGGTACCTGTACTACGTGCCCATGACGCTCATTCCGCTGCTCTACCAGTT
Organism: Collinsella aerofaciens; assembly: GCF_028206995.1. Lineage (GTDB taxonomy): Bacteria > Actinomycetota > Coriobacteriia > Coriobacteriales > Coriobacteriaceae > Collinsella > Collinsella aerofaciens_AQ. Next base: position 143,510 of record NZ_JAQLFL010000002.1, read on the forward strand.
GTGTGGTCTGCGCCTTGCGGGCCTGGAGCAACACCGCCTGGGTCGCCGCTACCGTGCTGCGCTGTGGCTTGTGGCCATCCTGCTTATCGGATTTGTGCTCACCAACGATTTTCACCAGCAGGTCTTCCACTTTGACCGTACAAGCGACATCTGGAGCAACGATTACACGTACGGCTGGGGTTATTTCGCCGTCCTCGTGTGGACAGCCTTTGACTTCGTGGCCTTTTTTATTCTGGTTGGTCGGTCCTCGTCCTTTCGCATCCAACGTTTTTCAGGCACGGCGGCGCTCGTGCTGCTGGGTGGCGCTTTCTTTGCCATCTCATATGCTCTGCGTGTGCCCTGGGCATGGAGGCTCAACTTTTCGCTCGTCTATTGCGTCTTGTGCGTGGTGGCGATGGAAATCTGTCTCGATTGCGGTGTCATTCCGTCGTATCACGGCATCGCCGGCATCTTCGACACCTTGCCGCTTGACCTCAAAGTTCTAACGCGCGACCTGCAGGAAGTCTATGCCACGCCGGTGTCAAAGCCAATCCCAGAGGGCGTGTGCGAGGAGTTGCGAGTTCAGGAGCACGGGCGTGCCCATGCCTTTGCTGTGGCGTCCGATCCCGACGTAATGTACCGTGCCTTCCCGCTGCTGGGCGGATCGGCCCTGCTTGCCCAAGACGTGTCGGACCTCAACGAGCTTAACCGTGAACTGGCACACCGTCGCATGGAGCTGCAGCGTCAAAACGAGCTGCTCGCTGCCGACTACGACCTTAAGACGCACCTGGCAGATCAAGAGGCCGAGACCTTGCTGGTCCAAGACGTGGACCAGGCGCTTGCCCGCGCGCTCGAAGGGATGTACGACCTGCTGAGTTCGCTGCCGCCGTTGACCGACGAAGCGTCTTCGCACGAGCGTTACCGCATGCTGCAGCGCGCCAAGATGCTCGTTGCCTATTGCAAGCGCAAAGGGTCGCTCACGTTGGCACAGCACGGGGAGAGCGGTTTTGACCGCGACCGTATTCAGCTCATTGCCAACGAGCTCGCAAGCGACCTGCGCACCATCGATATCGATTGCGCCTCGATTATCGCCATACGGCGCCCGATGCACGCCAGTACGGTAAGCGCCCTGTACGACTGCGTGTATGACTTTGCGTTTTTTGCCTACACCACCGACCATCCGGCACTTATGTATCACTTGGGCGACCATGACCGATGCAGTGTCGAGCTGCGCGCCACGCTTTTTTCCAACGATGATGCAGATCTTTCGCAGACGCCCGCTGCGCAAGAGCTCGAAAGCGCTCTGCAAGGGCGCAACGTGGCATACCGCCTTGAGGGCGAGCCCGGCCAGCTGCGCATGATCGTCTTGATGCCGAGGGCGGGTGAGTGACGATGCAGATTTCGCTCATCCTTCCCCAAATCGTTGCGCTCGATGTTGTCTTTGCCCTGGCTGCGTGTCTGCAGACGATCCACGTCCAGCTCATTTCATCGCGCCGCTCGTCCTATAACCGTAAGGTGATTTGTGCCTACGAGGCGAGCCTTGTGCTTCACCTAGTTATTTCGGCGCTCATCTTGTTCGCGTCGTCTGGCTCATATCTGGTGGCGCCGCTTGACGTTTGCGCCAGGGCAATGGGCGGAGCGCTGTGGCTCAATGCCGTGATCTTTGCCTACGGCGTGGTGCTTATGGTGCGCTATCGTCGCCCCGTCATGCTGGTCGAGCTGCTGCTTGTTGTCACCGTTACACCGCCGGTGGTTTTTGCCATGGGCTCGGCGTGGACCGTTGTCCTTATCGCAGAGGGAGCGTTCTTCCTGTTCCGTTCCATCGCGGCGCTCTTGATGGATGTCCGCAACCGCCAGGAGGATATCACCATGTTCTCGACGATCGAGACCATCAACGTGATTCCCGTGGGCATCCTGTATCTGGACCCGAGGGGCCGTCCGCTGCTCATGAACCGCTGCATGCGCAAAAACCTGGTGGAGCTTCATATGCCCACCGACCTAGGCGATATGAGCGGTACATGGAACGACCTGCGCAAACTCAGCATGCAAATGCCCGAAAGCAGCAGGAACCGTGTGCGGATTAATCTGGACCGCTTTGGTGAGGCGCGCGTTGTGGTCGAGGTTTCTCCCGCCGAGATTCGCTTGTTTGTGCACGATGACGTTATGGTTTCGGGCCGCCTCTTCGAGCGCATTATCGGTCTGGATGTAACAGAGTATGCGCATGCCCATGATCGCCTAGCGCAAGCCAACCACCTGCTTGAGCTTGCGGGCCAAGAGCTCCAAGCCCAGATCGAAGAAGTCAAAAAAGTTGCTGACAATGCGGCCTATCTGCGTATGCGCGCTCGCGTGCACGACGTGATCGGGCAGCGCCTGTCCATTCTCCATCGTTATCTGGAGGAAGGGCGCCTGGATGACGAGTCACTCGAGCAGATCGACCCGCTGCTGCGCTCAATCGCTGCCGATCTGCGCAGCGGGGGCGACACCGAACCGGCAGAGCAATTGGGCGATATCGTCCATGCCTTTGGCCTGGTGAGCGTGCAGATCGATGTGGAGGGCGAGCTGCCAAACGACGCGCGTGTCGCCGTCGCATTTTTGCAGATCATTCGCGAGGCCTCGACCAATGCCACCAAGCATGCGCAGGCGCATCGGGTCCATGTACGCCTGTGGCAGGAGGGGACGGATGCTGACGCCGTCGCGCGCATGACGATTTCTAACGACGGGTCCCCGGCCCCCGTATCGTATCGCGAGGGAACGGGTATCCCAGGTATGAGGCATGTCGCGCAAGATCTGGGTGGCAGCCTGGAGGTCCACGCCGCCCCGCCCTTTACGCTTGCGGTATCCATTCCGCTTAACGCCAGCGACACGTCCCAAAGGAGAAGCTCATGATCCGCGTGTTAATTGTCGAAGATCAGGCCATCCTGCGCGAGAGCCTGGCGCGCTCCGTTGGCGACCAGCCCGATATGACCGTCGTCGCCGCGATCGCTGACGCTTCCGAGGCCTTGGGTGTCGCGCTCAGGGAGCGCCCTGACATGATACTGATGGGACGTGTGCACCGAACACGATTCAAACGGCATCGTGGCGGCGGCGCGCATCAAGGAGCAACTGCCCGAGTGTCGCATCATTATCATGACCGGCATGCCCGAGATCACCTTTGTCGATCAGGCCCGCGAGGCGGGCGTCGACAGCTTTGTGTACAAGAACGTCGGTATCGACGAGCTGTTCGCCGTGATGCGCTCCACGCTGGCGGGCTACTGCACGTTTCCCAAGCCGCCCGAGAGCATTTTTTCGGGCACGGCAGCCCTCGACGATGTTGAGCTGTCGATTTTGCGCCTTGCCTGCGAGGGCAAAAGTCGCCGCGAGATCGCGGCCGAGCTGTTTATGAGCGAGGGCACCATCAAACGCCGCATCTCGGAGATTCTCAATAAGACCGGCTACGACAACATCATGCGCTTGGCCGTGCGCGCAGTAACGGAGGGCAGCATCGTTCCCAACATGGAGCGCTAGCGCTCGTTACGCATCGGCATAAAGCGGCGGGGCCGCAGGATCAACTCCTGCGGCCCCGTCTGGTGTGCGCGGATGTGTCCGCCAATCCGCGGCTATCGGTGTCTGCCGTTACGCGATGGTTGCGCTGTAAGAGGCGACGTCCTCGTAGGAATCGGTCAGGTAGGCGTCGATGCCGATGGTCGTATTGACGAGGTCGTCAAGGCTGTCGAGCGTGCCGTTCGAGAACGTGAATTCCTCGGTGGCGCTGGTGCCGGGCATCAGGTTAGCCGAGAACCAGGGTTCCTTCATAGTGCCGTTGACGTTGGTCTTGCCGGAAGGAGCGTAGAAGGTCAGGTCCTTGTCGCTCTTGTTGGTGATGTTGACGACAAAGCCGATGTCGCCCCAGTCGTCCTTGAATTTCTCGGTGATGGTGATGGTGCACAGATCGTCATCGGCGACGGTGACGGCGGGGGAGATTTCGACACTCTGGACGTCGTCGTCTTCGACGGCCTCATCGACCTCTTCTTCCTTCTCGGCCGCCTCGCGATCCTTCTTCACCGTGCCGGACAGATCCTTGTCGGACTTGGTGAAGATAAGCTTGTCGCCTTCCACCTCAAGGACGAGCTTGTCGTCCTTGAGCTTCAGGTCGTGCGACTCATCTTCGGCGGTGATCGTTACGGTGGTGGCGTCCTTGGCTTCCCATTTCAGGTCGGCGACCTCAAGGAACATATCGAGGGCGCCTGTGCCGTCCTCGTCGAGGATCAGGACGCAGTTGAGGCCCCACTCCTTGAGCATATCCATGTACTCATCGGTGAGCTCTTCGCCATCCAAGGTTCCACCCGAGTACTGCCAGCTGCCGACGAAGTTGGCCTTGGGGTCCTTGCCGCCGCCGCTGCAGCCCGTCAGGGCAAAGGCGAGCGCCAGGACGCATGTCAGAAATGCGAGTACGGGCTTTTTGAACGTTGTCTTCATGGTGTCCTCCTTCATCGAACGAAACCCATAGAAGCAAATGCGGGGGTGGCGGATCCCCCGCCAATTACCAGATAGAGGGGCTAGGGCCGGGGCGTTCCGCAGTTGCTGCAGAACTTGCCGCCGTTTTCGCTGCCGCAGTTGGGGCAGAACCACTTTGCCGGTGCCGGGGCGGGTGCGGGACTGCCGCACTCGGAGCAGAACTTGCCGGTGTTGGTGGCGCCGCAGCTGCAAGTCCACGTGCCGGCCGCAGGTGCGGCGGCGGGAGCCGGTGCGGGGGCGGGAGCCGGAGCCGGCTGCGGGGCGGCCTGCTGCTGTGCCTGGCCGGCGGCGAACAGCTGGCTGGCGTTCATGCCGCCCATGCCACCTGCCATGCCCATGCCCATAAAGCCTGCCATCGCGCCGTTGGGGTTGGCGGCTGCCGCGCGCATCGCATCGCTCTGGGCGCTGGCGATGTTGGCTGCCGCCATGGTGGGATCGCGCATGACCGCTGCTTTCTGCAGGTCCTTGATCATCTGCTCGTCTTCTTGCGAGGCGGCGATGGAGTTGACGCCAAAGCTTACGATCTCAACGCCGCGCAGGTCACGCCAGTCGGCAGAGAGGACCTCGTTGAGCGCGCGGGCGAGCTCGGTGGTGTGGCCGGGGATGGCGCTGTAGCGGATGCCCATCTCCGAGATCTTGGCAAAGGCGGGCTGCAGGGCGGTGAGCAGCTCGGACTTAAGCTGGCTGTCGATCTTGTCGCGCGTGTAGCTATCGGTCACGTTGCCGCATACGTTGGTGTAGAACAGCAGCGGGTTGGTGATGCGGTACGAATACTCGCCGTTGCAGCGCACGGAGATGTCGACGTCCAGGCCAATGTTGTTATCGACCACGCGGAAGGGCACGGGCGAGGCGGTGCCGTACTTGTTGCCGATGATCTCCTTGGTGTTGATGAAGTAGACACGCTGGTCCTTGCCCGCGTCGCCGCCAAAGGTAAAGCGGCTGCCGATATTGGCGAAGGTCTCCTTGATGGAATCGCCCAGGTTGCCGCTAAAGACGCTCGGCTCGCTGCCGGTGTCAAAGACGAACTCACCGGGCTCCAGCGCGACTTCGATGATCTTGCCGTTTTGCACCACGAGCATGCCCTGGCCGTCGTTGACGGCGATGACCGAGCCGTTGGAGATGACGTTGTCCTCGCCGCGCGTGTTGGAGCTGCGGCCGCCGGTGCGCTTGCTGCCCTTGCAGGCCAAGACGTCAGCGGGCATCGATTCGCAGTAGATAAATTCCTTCCACTGGTCGGCCATGACGCCGCCGGCAGCACCCAATCCAGCTTTCAAGAGTCCCATGGTGATCTTCCTTTCTCGTCAAAGGCCGGGTGGTATTGGTCAGGATGGTTAATCGTCCTTGTCGTCCTTCATGACAACGGTGGTCTCGGTGTGGCTGAAGGCGTCGTGTTTCTCGGTCAGGTCGAGCTCGCCACAGTAGCAATCGGCGTGGGTGGCCTCGTTGGCCGTCTTGAGCTGGCCCACCAGCAGCACGTCTGCGATGACCACGATGATCAGCGGCGCGACGATGTTGATGAGGATGCCCTCGATATCAAAGGTGAGGTAATCCGGATCGAAGGCGTTCTCACCCATGAAGAGGATCTGGGAGAGGACAAATCCGATCACAAAGAACAGCACCGAGGCGATAGCGAGCTTGGGCTTGGAGCAAGGAAGCTCGCCGACCATACGGCCGGTTTGGCCGTTCATGGCAAACAGGTAGCTCTTGCCGTTCCACGAGGTGGAAAGCATCCACACGGGGAACAGGGCATAGTCGCTGTCTTCCCAGGTGTAGTCGAGCTGCTTGCTTTCGACCGTGGCATCGTCATATTCGTCGACGACGGTTTCGCGCAGGGCCGAGATCGTGCTTTCCTCCATGCGGCGTTCGGCGCGCGCCTTGCAGGTTTCGCAGTCCTCGTCGTAGCGGTTGGCGATGTAGCCGGGCATATACGCGACCGAAAACGGGCGCAGGGCATCGTAGTCAAACGGCTCGATGGCGTCCATGTGGCCGTCGGGCATCTTGGACGATCCGTCGACGGGCACGCGCTTAAACGAGATGTTTCCCTTGCGGTAGGCGTCGTAGTGGTCGGTGGTCGTGACGGTGCGGTCGGATTCCTCGGTCACGGTCTTGTTGGTCGCATCAAAGTACACTTCGCCGTCCACGCGGGCGCCGTAAAGCCAAAACGGCACGTAGACGCCTTGGACTTCGTCGATGTGGTTGCCGGTGACAAAGCTCTTGGGCAGCAGGATCTTGCCCTTGTAGTGCTCTTTGAGCGCGGCCATAACGTCGTCGCGGCCGAGCTTAAACGGAATCACCAGGTCGGGTGAGAAGTCGCCCGAGAGCTGACCGGGTGCCACGGCGGGGTTGCCGCAGTACGGGCAGGTGGTAACGGCGACGGTGCCATCCGAGATTAGCTCGGCGCCGCACGACGAGCAGATGTAACCGGCGTTTTGAGCCAGCTCCTGCACGGCATCGTCGGCAGCAGGCTTGGGGGCCGCGGCTGCGGCATCGGCTTTGGCATCTGCCTTGTCCTGGCGCTCGCGATAGAGGGCCTCGACTTCTTCGACTTCAAAGCGCGAGTCACAGTAGTCGCAGACGAGCTTTTGCTCGGCGCTTGCAAAATGCAGGGGGCCACCGCAGGCAGGGCACTGATAGTTAACGCTCTCGAAGGCCATGATCGGTCCTTTCGCTGCCGGAGGCTATGCGCCGATGGCGCCGCCGCAGTATTCGCAGCGCCCACTGGCATCGGGAATGGTGGTGGCTCCGCAGAAGGGGCAGGTCACCGCGGTCTTGGGGGCCTTGGCGGCCACGACGCTGTCGCGCGTCTCCTGGCGCAGCTGCACCAGCGCGTCGCGGACCTCGGTTGCCTGGCGCTTGGCCTCGCGATATTCGATGGAGCCGCGCTGATCGATGGTGGAGTCGTTCACGCGCAGGTTGATCTCGGTAAAGTACGGCGTGTTGACGTGGATGGTCAGATTAAAGTCGTAATCCAGGTCGTAGCGCGGCGGGTTGTAGCTCTCGCGCTCGCCGTCCTTGGTCTCGCGATAGATCTCGGTGCGTTGCTCGTCGATATCCATATCGCAGCCGAGTACCTGCGAGAACTCGATGATGTCGGGATTGGCGTCGCGCCAGCGGCTCTGCGAAGTGATGATCAGCAGGCCCGCGTCTTCATCGAGCAAAATATTGGTGCGCCCGGCAGAAAGCGTGCGCGTGGGGTTGAACGAAGACAGGCGCTCGGCGTTGGCCTCGCGGTAGGCGAGTTGCTCACGGATATCGTCCGCGGTGCTGGAGCGATAGCCGTGAAAGTAGGGGGAGAGCTTGCCGGCGCACTCTTTGCACAGGTAGCCTTCATTGATTTTTGTCTTACCTAGAAGTCCCAGCTCGGTACCGCAAATCGCGCACTCTTTCTTCTCGAACATCTTGTCAAAGAAGCCCATGGCTGCCTCCCATCAACAGGTAGCGTGTGTCACTTTTGATGATGGGGGAGTGTGCGATTCTTCGCGATACCCAGACGGCTCAAGGAGTCTCCACAACTGGGACACATGGCCCATTTTTTGATTGGACGCCGGGGACACTCTTCGGCCACTCATTGGGGACGTACTTAAATGAGTGGTAGTTGGGGACACTCCTGGCCGAGCTAGAGATCGCGCGCGTCCCTTCTGGTCCATGCGGCTCAAAATCGCGGCGTGATGTGGACGGCTGGGGTCGAATTGGCAACATTTCGAGCGTGGCTTCGATATTGAGACTGGTTCTTTATTAAAATAGATTTCCAGACAATTGAGCGGCTGGGGGTTAACCATGAGGGGCATGGGAGACACAACTGCATATTTGCGTCGGGGCATTCGGGAGATTATATGCCTGGCGCTGTTCTTCTTCACGTTTTTGGCGTGCGAGTATCTTTTTGATGTGCGCATGGCCGAGTTCGTGTCTCCGAACGAGGTCGTTATTTATGAGAGCCTTGTCATCGGCGCGAGCGTGATTGGCTTTTTTGTGCGTCCCATTCTGTACTATCGCCGTCCCCATGCTATCGACGCAACGAGTGACGTCACGGGCGTTTTGCTGGTGGCGGCATTGCTGCTGTTGATTATGGCGGTTCAGGTTGAGGTGGTAATTGCCGGCGGTTTGGTGGCGTGCTGCGCGCTGGGCTACTGCGGATCGACTGCCTACGCAAACTTTGCACGGCGCTTTGCGCGAACGCCCTGCTTGGCGCGCGCCGCCGCACTTTCTTACGCCATGGGCGTTCTGGTGCAGGTTCTCAACCACATGGTGATGCCTGCCGGCATTCCTTAGCAGGCTGTTCTGGTTGTCTGTGCGATCGCGCAGGTGGCGTTGCTCCACGGTGCCCGACGCGCCAAGCTGCGCGACGAGTCCGACCCCAACTTTGAACCCAGTGCTGCCGGGCTTTCGGTAGATGCTCTGGAATATGGCGCCAAGTGGCATGACGATCCCGAGGCAAAGGCGGCATTCCGTCGCGCCGTAGTTCGCCTGACCGTGGCGACGGCGTATCTTTCCAGCGTATTCGCCGCTCTCAACGCGGGCTTCACGACCTTGCATGCTGTCGGAGCCGTCGATTTGGGCGATTGGCCGCGCCTGCTGCTTGTCGTGAGCTCGTTGGTCGCTGGCGCACTATTTGACCTGCACGGCCGCTCGTATATGAATATCGGCATGACATGTGCCGCCATACTGTCCACGTTTTCGTTCTTTGTGCTTATCGTCGACGGCAATGGTGGCAACGAGCTCGCTGCCACGATCATTTTTTATCTGGGCTCGGGCTTTTTCGTGGTGTTCTTTACCACAAAATATGCCGCCGTCTCGCTCTATGCGCGCTGGTCATATTTTTGGCCGTGCATGGGTCGCGTCGTCAACAACGTGTGCTCGATGCTCGTGACGGCGCCGGCGGTGGCGATTATCTCGAGTCAAAACGTGCTGGCTGCGGTCGGTGCGGCGCTCGTGATGTTTGTGGGCATTGCGATTACGCTGCTGGGGCAGTTGGGGCAACGAGCCGATGATGCCGTGATGCAGGATGGCCTGCCGCTTGCCACCGACGATCTTGGTGGGGATCTTGCGCCCACATGCTTCGACCCCGAGCCCGTGGAGGCAGCGGAGCTCACGTCCGATGAACGCCTCGATGCCTTCGTCGCCACCTTTGGGCTTACAGAGCGCGAGCGCGATATTCTTGAGGTCTTGGTCGTTTCGGACCAGAGCGTTCAGGACATCGCCACAACGCTTTTCCTTTCGCGCTCCACGCTCTATCGTCACATTTCCTCGATCAACAAAAAGACCGGCACCGCCTCGCGTGTAGCCCTTATCAACTTCTTCTGGTCCTGGACACCCAAGGACTAGCTAATCTCCCAATAAGTCGCGGTGGAATAGTCCCTAAATTAAAGTCACGGGGCTTTAAACAGGAACTATTCCACCGCAACTGCTGGGGGGATAGACTGCGGCGGCGGCAGAGGCAACGGCAGCGGCGTTGGTAGCTGTGGTAGTGGCAACGGCAGCTGGCAGGGTGTTTTCCGTCTTCTTGCTACAGCAGCTCGCCGTGGCGGGCAATGTAGCGGCGCTTTGCCAGTTGGGTGAGCGCGATATAGGCGGTAACGATGCCAATGAGCAGCCCAAAAAAGCTCGTGGGCAGCGGCATGAGGCCGAGCGCATCGGCGATGGGGCTTGCCGGCAGCCAGGTGACGAGCGCCAGACCCAGCACGGTGAGAACGCACAGTGCGGGCGCGGCGTGGTCGCGCGGGCTCGGCAGATGCGGGGAGCGCAGCATGTGGACCACGAGTGTCTGCGACCACATGGACTCGACAAACCAGCCGCTCTGGAAGAGTGCGGCAAAGGTCGCCATACCCGCGACGTCGCCCGCGGCGGCAAGCTCGGGCCAGCTTGCGTCCACGGCGGCGGGGCACACGACAAAGAAGAGCGCGGCGAAGGTCACGATGTCAAACAGCGAGCTCACGGGGCCCAGCTCGAGCATAAAGCCCTTGATGGACGCGGCGTCCCAGGCACGCGGGCGGGCAGTCCAGGCGTCATCGACGGTGTCCCACGGCAGCGCGATGCACACGATCTCGTAGACCAGCGACAGCAGCACCAGCTGCAGGGCGCTCATGGGCAAAAACGGCAAGAACAGGCTCGCGACGGTCACGGACAGCACATTGCCAAAGTTGGAGCTCACCGTGGTCTTGAGGTACTTGAGCAGGTTGCCGTAAGTGCGGCGGCCTTCGATGATGCCGCGCTCGAGCACGCCCAGGTCCTTCTGAAGCAAGATGATATCGGCGGATTCCTTGGCAATATCGACGGCCGAATCGACCGAGATGCCGCAATCGCTCGCACGCATGGCGGCGGCGTCGTTGATGCCGTCGCCCATAAAGCCCACGGTGTGGCCGAGCATCTCGCGCATGACACGTACCAGGCGCGCCTTCTGCAGCGGCGAGAGCTTGGCGAAGAGGTGGGTTTTCTCGGCGCGCTCGGCAAGTTCGGCGTCATCGAGCGCATCGATCTCGGAGCCGAGCAAGACGTTGCTCGCATCGATACCAATCTGCTCGCAGACGGTGGCGGCGACGCGGTCGTTGTCGCCGGTTAGGACCTTGACCGCCACGCCCTTGGCCTCGAGGGTGGCGACGGCGCCCGCGGCACTTGCTTTGGGCGGATCGAGGAAGGCCAAAAAGCCCATCAGCACCATGTCGCACTCGTCGGCGATGCCAAACTCGCCCACGCAGCGCGGATTGGTCTTCTGCGCCACGGCAATTACGCGTAGGCCCTCGGCGTTAAGTCCGGCGATCTGCTTGCGAATCTGGGCGAGCTTCTCGTCGGTGAGCGGCTGAGCGATGCCATCGATCTCGACAAAGGAGCAGATCTCGAGCATTTCCTCGGCGGCGCCCTTGGTAACCATCTGGGTTTTGCCTTGGGCGTCGGCGACAACTACGCTCAGGCGACGGCGCGAGAAATCGAAGGGAACCTCGTCGACCTTGGTGTAGCGGTCGCGCAAGCTCTGGCCCAGCATGGAATCGGGTGCGACGGTCGAGGGTGTCACATCGGCACGGTCGATTACGGCCAGGTCGATAAGATTTTTGAGGCCGGTCTGGAAGAAGCTGTTCAAAAACGCATGGCGCAGCACGCGCGCGTCCTCGTTGCCATCGGTGTTGAGGTAGCGCTCGAGCACGATGCGGTCTTCGGTGAGGGTGCCGGTCTTGTCGCAGCACAGGACGTCCATCGCTCCGAGGTTTTGAATCGCCGGCAGCTCCTTGACGATAACCTGGCGACGGGCGAGGTCCTTGGCGCCCTGCGACAGGCTCGTGGTCACGATGACGGGAAGCATCTGCGGCGTGATGCCCACGGCCACGCTCGTGGCGAACAGCAGCGCGTCGATGACGTTGCCCTTGGTGGCGGCGTTGATGGCAAAGACGGCCGGCGCCATAACGAGCATCAGGCGCACCAGCAGCATGGAGACGCTCGAGACGCCGCGGTCAAACGCGCTTTTTTCGCCGCGCCCGTTGAGCATCTTGGCGATGCCGCCCAGGTAGGTGTCCGAGCCGGTGGCAACGACAAGCGCCATGGCGGCGCCGTTTTGCACGGAGGTGCCGGTAAAGACGATGTTCTTGCAGGCAGAGAGTGGCAGTGCGGAGCCGTCGGCGCCCTCGACGACGGTGACGGCGGTGGTCTTCTCGACGGCCTCGCTCTCGCCGGTGAGTGCGGACTCGATCACAAACAGGTCGCGCGCGGTGATGATGCGGGCGTCTGCTGGCACCATATCGCCGGCAGAGAGGCGGATTACATCGCCGGGGACGAGCTCGTCGAAGGGGATCTCGATGCGCCCGCCGTCGCGCAGGGCGGTGCAAGTGTTGGAGACCAGGTCCTTGAGGGCCTCTGCCGCATTGCCGCTGCGGGCTTCCTGGATAAACTTCATGCCGCCCGATACCAGCAGCATGGTGCCGATGACGATGACCGTGGAGGGGTCGCGCTGCGGTTCGGGCACGGCGAGCACGTCGATGTAGAGCGAGACCAGTGCGAGCGCGGCGAGGATGCCGGCGAAGGGATCGATGAACGCGTCGGCGATGCGGCGGGCGAGCGTTTTGGTCGTTGCCTCGATGGTGTTGGGGCCGACGGCGTTCAGGCGCTCAGTTGCCTGCTCGACGGTGAGGCCGTTTGCCGTGGCGTCAAGCAGTACGAGGGCGTCCTCGGCACTATGGGTGGTGGCGAATATGGTGTTCTTGGACAGGCCGGTGTGAGCGGCAGGGCGCTCCGCGCGGCGGCGCTTGGAGATGGCTTCGAGTACCGTGGCGGTTTTGAGCATCAGCATAGGGTCCTCCTTGTTGAAGGGAGTTAGCGTACGTGTCGTATTGAGTTGCAAAAAACCTAGATGTCGCTCACGTCATGCTCACGAACCACCACAAAGGGGACAGGCACCTTTGTGGTGGTTTTGACAATCGGTTGGTGGCGCTTATGCGAATACGGAGTCCTCGCGGCGTGCCGAGGGCGACATGCAGGTTTTTCGACTATGACTGCCTTCCATGGCACACCTCCTTATGGACGGGCGCGGCGCGCTTTGGGTATCTCGTACCCGTTTCAATCCGCCCGTATTCTTGATGAGGGGGTTCGCCGTGTCAACCCCATTGTTCGGAAAACCGTTGCCCCTGACAAAGCCTTTACAGAATGCCGTGGCCTCAAAGCGTACCCGCATCGACGCTTCGCCTGCGCTAAACTGGAAGCACGTACGCGATTACGAGAGGAGCCCGCATGGAGGCTTACAAGCAAGAGTTCATCAAGTTCATGGTCGAGTCCGACGTTCTTAAGTTCGGCAGCTTTACGCTCAAGAGCGGCCGTCAGTCCCCGTTCTTTATGAACGCCGGCGCTTATGTGACGGGCTATCAGCTCAAGAAGCTGGGCGAGTATTACGCCCAGGCCATTCACGATAACTTTGGCGACGACTTTGATGTCCTGTTTGGACCGGCCTACAAGGGTATTCCGCTGGCCGTCGTGACCGCAATTGCCTACCACGAGCTGTACGGCAAGGAGGTCAAGTACTGCTGCGACCGCAAGGAGGCCAAGGACCACGGTGCCGATAAGGGCAACCTGTTGGGCTATGAGCCGCAGGACGGCGATCGCGTGGTCATGGTCGAGGACGTTACCACCAGCGGCAAGTCCATCGACGAGACCTATCCCAAGGTTAAGGCTGCTGCCGACGTCGAAATCAAGGGCCTCATCGTGTCCCTCAACCGCATGGAGGTCGGCAAGGGCGGCGTGACCACCGCGCAGAAGGAGATCGAGGCAAAGTACGGTTTCCCCGTCGCGAGCATTGTTTCCATGGCCGAGGTCGTCGAGACCCTCTACAACCACGAGATCGACGGCAAGGTCGTCATCGATGACGAACTCAAGACGGCCATCGACGCCTACTACGAGCAGTACGGAGCTCGGGAGTAGTTACGGCGTTTTACCAAACGCCGTAACAGCTCGACGCTGCGCGGGCCGCATTTGGACAATCTGACGTTCAACTTCAAGGGCGCGACCAGAAGGTCAGCGCCCTTTCGTTTCACGTCACCTTGTCACAAATGCGACCCGCTCGCTGGCGTTGCCAAAACATCGGCGTTGCCGTGGTAGTCATTGAGGACGTTCTTGTTTGACTGGTCGTTTAAGAGCGTCCCCAATGACTACTTAGGAATGAGCGTGGATAATCTCCCGTTTTTGGCCCCCGTGTGGGCTCAAAGTGGGAGATTATTCACGCTCGTTGGATAGGTGTCCGAAAATCAACGCTCATTCGGTTGGCGCAGGGGCAAGCTGTTTTCCGCTGTGGTGCCACATGTGAGCCTGGCCTCCTATGCCAGATTCTAATAACGAGTTTACGGAATAAATAGTTATTAGAGCTGAAATGGCCGACCTAATGACGAGAAGTCGTTATTAGGTCGGCCATTAGTCATTGGGGACGTTCTTAAATGACTACTTGAGCCCGGGCAGGCGGGCGTAGGGAAACGAGTGCTCTAGGAACTCGGAGCAGCGGGCGTAGTCTTTGGCGAAGTAGCTGCTGTAGAGCGAATCGAGCACGTATTGCACGGCGATGTGGCTCGCGAACTGCGTGATGCGATGCGTCATGCTCTCGTGGTCACTCACCGTGAGGTAGGCGGCAAAGCCAGGGTGAATGCGTGCGCAATGAGGCGTGCCGATAACGATGACCGGGACATGCCGACTGCTGAGGATCGGTAAGATGTCCTTGAGGTTGGGGGCAAGGCCGCTGTAGGAGATGGCGATTGCCACATGGTCGGGGCCCGAGGCGAGCGCCGTGCACACCTGGGGTTCGATATTGTCGTGGCACGTCGCGCTTTTACCGGCGGAGAACAGGCGATCGCGGAACATTCCCGCTGGATAGAGATTGTGCGAGCCCGTGTAGATGTCGACCTGTCGGGCGTTCGCGATGAGTTTGGTGGCGTGGTCGAGCTGCGTGGGGTCGAGCAGCTCCTGCGTCTCGGCCAGCGTGTTCTGGTAGAGCCCCTCCATGCGCTCCATGACCTGCGCAGGCGATACTCGGCTTATCGACCCGCGATGCAAAGGAGATGCTCATCCCACGAGCACTACCGGGAAGGGCTTGCGATTCGAGCCCTCGCCTTAGTATTTTGGCCATTTGGCACTATAATTACTGTAGGCATGCGCACAACGTTGCGCTTAATCAAGAGGAGAAAACGTATGGGTCTGTTTGACATGTTCAAGAAGAAGGCTGAGCCCGCGGCTGTCGCTGCTCCGGCCTCCATCTCTGCTTCTGCTGGCGCCGACGTGCTGTGCTCGCCCGTCAAGGGCAAGGTCATCAAGATGGCCGACGTGCCCGATCCCGTCTTTGGTGGCGAGGTTCTGGGCAAGGGCTGTGCCGTGTGGCCCGAGGACGATCTGGTCTACGCTCCCTGCGACGGTAAGGTGACCGTCACCATGGGTCACGCCGTGGGTCTGCAGTCCGATAGCGGCATCGAGGTTCTGGTGCACGTTGGTGTCGATACCGTCAACATGAACGGTGACGGCTTCGAGGGCTTCGTCAAGGCCGACGACGTCGTGAAGGCCGGCCAGCCCATACTCAAGATCGACCGCGCCAAGATCGCTGCCGCCGGTTACAAGGACTGTGTCGTCGTGGCCGTGTCCAACACCGCCGAGTTCGCCGACGTCGAGCTTGCCGTTGAGGCAGAGTCCGCCGTCGCTGCCGGTGATGCCATCGTCAAGGTCGTCCGCAAGTAAGCTGCGGCATCCAAAGGATGTGCAAGGGTGGTCGGGTTATCCGGCCACCCTTTTTATTGCACCGCGGGGAAGCGTTATATTGCACGTTGGGCGGGCTTGCAAACCGTTCGGATGCTAAAACGAACCGACCGCGCCTTCGCGCTGCCGAGAGTGTTCATAAGTGGATAGTATGGGCTTACTTATTACAACGTGCGCCGTGTCTGGGAAGCACGGTGCCGCTTATTGGGAGGAACAACATGAAAAAGAAGCCGCTGCTTGCGCCCCTCATGGCCGTCTTGGTTGCATGCGTGGTCTTGCTTTCCGGTTGCGGAGGCCCTTCGATCGAGGAACTCATTACCGAGGATCTTACGACGCAGTTTGACGAGGTCAAGAACGGTGGCGAGGACTTCCTCTCTGGCCTAGAGGAGGCTTCGGGCGACGAGTTCGAGCAGCTGGGTATCGATCCCAAGGAGTATGCCAAGACCTATCTCAAGGGCTTTGACTACAAGATCGGCGACGTGACGGTCGACGAGGACAAGGGCGTCGCGACCGCCGAGATCTCTATCACCTGCAAGTCCATGAACAAGATCGTCGAGGACTTCTCCACCCAGTATCAGGAGAAGGTCGCTGCGCTTGACACGGTTCCTTCCGATGACGAGCTGTACAAGATGGCCGGTCAGGTTATGGTCGATGTGACCAAGGCCACCGAGCCCAGGAAGACCACGGTTATCTTCAAGTACACCTGCAACGACGACGGTGAGTGGTCTGCCGACGATTCCGCAACCAACGAGATGATGAATGCGATGATGAACTAGGGGGTTACGCGGTTCTACGAACCGCGTAACCAGTTGACGCTGCGCGCCGCCCAGGACGATAATTTGTCATTCAAAGGGCGAGGCATGACAAGAAGGTCTATGCCTCGCCCTTTTCATGCCAACTTGTTCGTCCTGGACGTCGCTCGCTGTCCGTCCTCTACCTGCGACGTTGCCATTGCTGGGTAGTCATTGGGGACGTTCTTAAATGACGGCAGTTGGGGACGCTCCTTGCACAAGTGTTGCATTGTGGGTGACCGGGAAAATGTGGCCCGGTTTTTGGCCGAATTCCGGGCTGCGGTTTCCGGATGAGATGGGCTGCGGAAAGTGCGACCCGGAATATTGCTCCAAAACGGAATGCAGTTTCCCCGACGCGCCTCAAACGGAAAGCGCATCCCATTCCGGAGCTCCAAAACGGGATGCGCTTTCCGCGCGGAAGAATTGTCGCAGCTGCGTTAAGCAGTGTCGCTCGTTACTCGCCCAGAATCAGCGCCGCTAGCTCGTTCTGGGTGTCCACCACGTAGTCGGCGCCGGCGGACTCCAGCTCTGCGCGGCCGCGGAAGCCCCAGCTGACGCCCGCACTCTTAAGGCCGGCGTTGTGACCGGTCAGGATATCGACATTGGAATCGCCCACATAGAGCGTGGTCGACGGATCGGCGCCTAGCTCTTCCATCACATGCAGCGTAACAGGCGCCTCGGGCTTGGGCGGAAACGCATCGACGCGGCCCTGCACCAGCGCAAAGCGCTCGGAACCAAAATACTTCTCGATAAGCGGAGCCGCCGAGACGTGGTCCTTGTTGGTGAGCACGGCAAGCTGAACGCCCGCGGCGCGTAGGCGGTCGAGCATCTCGATCGTGCCGGCATAGGGGGCGGTGTGGTCCTCCTTGTGCTCGCCGTAGTAAGCCCTAAACTCGGCAAGCGCCTGCTCAAACATGCGGCCGTCGCCCGCATACTCGGCGGGCATAAAGCGCTCAACCAGCTTGAGCATGCCGTTTCCCACCTTGTAGCGGTACTCGTCTACGGCAAACGTGGGCCAGCCGTGCATCTCGCAGGTATGGTTGCCGGCGGCCGCCAGGTCCTCGAGTGTGTTGAGGATGGTGCCGTCCAGGTCAAAGATCACATGGGAAAAAGCTGCTGCCATAAAAACTCCCGTCATTGGGTTTAAAACGCACCCCATAATACTGGGCTTCCGCGTTGGGCGTGCTTGGAATCTGAACATCTCCAGGGGTATCAGGCCGCATCGCGCCGACCGTGTGGTTTCGCCCTAGCAAATCCTCGGCAGCTGTTCTCCCACGAGCATGTCGAGGATGCGGGTCGAGCCCCAGCCGGTGCGCACGCGCACGGCGGGATGGGCGCCCTCGGCAAGTGGCAGCACGCGACCGATGATGGCGGCATTCTCGCCGTAGCGGGCGGCGCGCATGGCGCTCAGCGCGGCATCGGCTTGCTCGGCCGGCACGACGGCAACCATCTTGCCCTCGTTTGCCACCTGCAGCACATCGTAGCCGAGCATCTCGCAGGCTGCCTGCACGTCTGGGCGCACGGGCACATCGACCTCGTCGATCTCCATGGTAACGCCGCTGGCCTGCGCAAACTCGTTGAGCGTCGAGGCCAAGCCACCGCGCGTGGGGTCGCGAAAGCAACGCGTGCCGGGCGCTGCGGCCAGAACGTCGGCAATCAGGTGGTTGAGCGGTGCGGCATCGCTTTCGATCGTGCTCGAAAACGCCAAGCCCTCGCGTTGGCTCATGATGGCGATGCCGTGGTCGCCCAGCGTACCCGATACCAGGATGACATCGCCGGGCTGGCAGTTTGCGCCGCTGAGCGCCACGCCCGCAGGCACCTCGCCCACGCCGGCGGTATTGATATAGACGCCGTCGGCCCCGCCGCGCTCGACCACCTTAGTGTCGCCCGTGATTATGGACACGCCCGCCTCGCGCGCCGTCTCGGCCATCGTCTGCACAATCTGGCGGAGCTTGTCCATGGGATAGCCCTCTTCGAGGATAAAGCCGCACGATAGGTAGCGTACGTTGGCGCCCGAGGTCGCGACGTCGTTGACGGTTCCGCACACGGCGAGACGGCCGATGTTGCCACCGGGGAAGAACTGCGGCGAGACTACAAAGCTGTCGGTCGACATGGCAATGCGCCCGCTCGTGGGCAGCGCGGCGACGCCGGCATCGTTGCCCTCGAGCAACTCGGGCGACCCAAAGGCATCCAAAAAGACCTCATCGATGATGCGTTTCATCATCTGTCCGCCGGAGCCGTGGCCCAGCAAGACAGTGCTATCGGAGACACTATGGGACATATCGAAAACTCCAATCGTGGGTGGAATTATATGGGTGAGGCGCGCCGTCGACTCGTCCGCCGTTCGTTAGAACGGCGGAACCTATTAGCCTCGGTAGCGGAAATATGCTGCGCAGCTGCCCTCGGAGCTCACCATGCAGGGGCCGACGGGATGCTCGGGCGTACAAGCGTGGCCGAACAGGGGGCAGTCGCTCGGCGTAATGGCCCCGCGCAGCACGTCGCCGCAGCGGCACCCGCGTGGCTCGACCGTCGGCTCGATGGGCACGTCAAAGCGCATGCTGGCATCAAAGTGCGAAAACTCGGGACGAATGGCGAGCCCCGAAGCCGCAATCGATCCCAGCCCGCGCCATGTGGTATCGCACGGCTCAAATACCTGCTCGACCAGCTGGCGCGCCACGGGATTGCCGTCGGCATTGACGCCGCGACGGTAGGCGTTGTCGATCGCGGGTTGCCCCTCAACAACCATCTGGACCAGCATGCAGATACCCTGCAAGATGTCGACCGGCTCAAATCCCGTTACCACGCCTGGAGTCTTAAACTCGTCGACCAAAAAGCTAAAGGGCGCCAAGCCCGTGATGGTGGCGACGTGGCCCGGCAGGATAAAGCCGTCGATGGCGGTCTCGGGGTCGTTGGCGATGGCGCGCAACGCCGGCGGCGTGGTCTTGTGGGCGCAATAGACCGAGAAGTTTTGGAGTCCGCGTGCATCGGCCTCCAAAATGGCGGCGGCGATGGTGGGCGTTGTGGTCTCAAAGCCCACGCCCATAAAAATGACCGGGCGATCAGGGTTTTGCTCGGCGATATCGAGTGCATCGAGCGGGGAGTAGACGATGCGAATATCGCGCCCCGCCGCCTTTTGCGCAGCGAGCGAGGTGGATGATCCGGGCACGCGCATCATGTCGCCAAAGGTGGTGATGATGGCGCCGTCTATGTTGGCGAGCGCGATTGCGTGGTCGATGTCGCGGTTGGCGGTGACGCAGACGGGGCAGCCCGGGCCGCTCAGCAGCTTGAGCCCGGCCGGCATAATGGAGCGAAAGCCATAGCGCCCGATGCTCACGGTATGCGTGCCGCAGACTTCCATAAGGTTGATGGCGCGGTCGCCGACAAGCTCATGAATGCGCTCGATGAGCTCGCGAGCCAGCTTGGAATCGCGAAATGCCGAAAAGTCGATACCGGAGCGCGCCGGCTGTCCGGCCGCCACTAGTATGCCTCGGCCGGGTTGCTGGCCAGTTGGTCTTCTTCGGCCAGTTCGGTCATGGCATTAACGAGCTCGAGCGTTTCTTGCGCTTCCTGCTCGTCGACGATCTGGATGCCAAAGCCGGCGTGTACGAGAATATAGTCGCCTACCTGCGCCGTCGGCACGAGTCTCAGCGACACGGGGCGCTCGATGCCCATCATGTCGACGGTGGCCTTGAGGTCGTCGTCGCGTTTGACTACTTTGCCGGGAACGGCAAGGCACATATTGTTCCCCTTTTATACGCTTTGCGCTGGATGGGCGCTTAATAATCCATCAGTTGATGGTAGCGCTCGCGGGGTTCGCGGGCAAACGCGTTACGCCTGTGAGACGGCTGGGCGCGGCGGCGTGCGAGGGCGAGCTACTGTGATGCAATCTGCGCGAGGCGAGCGCGTGCGACTGCCGCCTGACCGTAGGCGATGCAGCCGTCGTTAACGGGCACGGTTTGGGGGACGAGGACAGTAAGGCCTGCGCTTTTGAGCTCGCGGGTGAGGAGTTGAAGCAGAAGTCGGTTCATGAACACGCCGCCCGAGAGCGCGACGGTGTCGATGCCCTCGTGCACGCAGATATCGCTGGCGATGCGCGCCGAGGAGCGCGCGACGGCGACATGGAAGTCGAGTGCGAGCCTGTCGGCGGG
Organism: Collinsella aerofaciens; assembly: GCF_028206995.1. Classification (GTDB taxonomy): domain Bacteria; phylum Actinomycetota; class Coriobacteriia; order Coriobacteriales; family Coriobacteriaceae; genus Collinsella; species Collinsella aerofaciens_AQ. The sequence goes on from NZ_JAQLFL010000002.1 coordinate 164,124, forward strand.
CGCTCCGGCTTCAGTTCCTCCCAAAAGTGTCTCAAAGAGTGCTTTCTGATCCAGAACATGGGGGCCGTTCAGCCACGATGGGCCAGATGCGAAATGGCCGGCGTTGTCGTCGGGAAAATGGGCGATTTCGTTGTCGAGCGCGCGCCAGGCGGCAGCCTCAAGCTCGATGGCGGGTTCGCCCTCGTAGGTTGCCTTGTCGCAGATGCCCAGAATTGCTGCCGCGGCATCAAAGAGACGCCCCATGCTGCTGGTACGCGGGCTGTTGATGCCGCGCTCGATCATGGTGGCTGTCACGCTGCGCGTTTGCTCGCCGAGGCTGTCCAAAAGCCGAGCGGCACCTGGGTGCTCGAGCAGGCCGAGCTCACTGAGCAGGGCAAAGGCGTTGCGGCAGGCGTCGCGCACGGAGGCCGCCCCGCCGGGGAGCGCCCAGGTGCGCAAATGCGCGGCGCGCTCAAAGCCGCCAAGGCTGGCAACAAGAAACTCGCCGCCCCAAATGGTCCCATCGGTGCCGGCGCCGGTGCCGTCAAAGGCGATGCCAAGGACACGCGCGTCGGTTGTAAGCTGGCCCGCGGCGATGGCTTCGGCCATTACGCTCGCGATATGCGCATGATGGTGCTGCACCTCGACGAGCGGCAGATTGCATTTTCGCGCCTGCTCGCGCGCCCACTGGCCCGATAGATAGCTGGGGTGTAAATCGCAGGCCAAGGCGGCGGGCGCCAAATCAAAGAGATCTTCCAAGCGCGTGCGCGCAGCGTTCCAGGCATCGAAGGTCCCGCCGTTTTCAACATCGCCGATATGCTGCGACACAAAACAGGTTGCCTCGCCGTTCGTCCCTTCACGCGTGAGCGCAATCGTGGCCTTTTGTTGTGGCCCGCAGGCGAGCACGCAGGACGGAGCGCGGTCGAGCGCCGGCAACGGCAGCGGCTGGGGTGCATATCCGCGAGCGCGGCGCACGGGCATAACGGCGCCGTCAACCACGCGCACCACGGAATCGTCATAGCGCGAGAGAATCGCTCGATCGTTGCCGAGCAGCGCGTCGGCAATGCCGGCGGCAACGAGGCGTTCCCAGGCAAGATCGTCATCGGTCTCGATGGGCTCTTCGCTCAGGTTGCCGCTGGTCATGACGAGCGCGTGCATGCCGTGCGACGCGGCAGCTGCAAGCAGAAGATGCTGAAGCGGGGTGTAGGGGAGCATAACGCCAAGCTCGGGCAGGTCGTGCGCGACGGACGGTGCGAGTACGAGGGCGTCGGGAGAATCGCCGTTGCCCTCGCCAACAGTGCGTCGGCGCAGCAGCACAATGGGACGGATGCTGCCGGCGAGAAGCTCGCGCTCAGCGTCGTCGATATGGCACAGGCGCCCGGCATCGGCAAGACTGCGCACCATGACGGCAAGTGGTTTGTTACTGCGGCGTTTGCGATGGCGCAACTCGGCCACCGCCTGCTCGTTGGCAGCATCACAGGCTAGATGGAATCCGCCCAGGCCCTTGATGGCGACGACGCCACCGCTGGCCAGCAGCTCAACGCAGCGCTCGATGATGGCGTCGCTGGCCTCGCGTGTGGTGCCGACGGCCGGTGTCGCGGACGAATTTCCGCACGCATCGCCGTTCACAGCCTCACGCCACGTAATATGCGGCCCGCAATCAAAGCAGGCATCGGGCTGCGCGTGAAAACGCCGGTCGAGCGGATTGGCATACTCCGCGGCACACTCGGGGCACATGGGAAAACGGTCCATCGAGGTAGCCGCTCGATCGTAAGGCAGCGAGCGGATGATGGTAAAGCGCGGTCCGCAGTTAGTGCAGTTGATAAAGGGGTAGTGATAGCGTCGGTCGGCGGGATCGAACAACTCGCGCAGGCAATCGTCACAGGTGGCGATATCGGGCGAGACAAGTGTGGTGTGCGCGGTCTGGTCCTGCGACGCCACAATGTGAAAGCCCTGCTCATCGGCAGTGCTCCAACCGCCAGGCTCCAAATCCGCAATATCGACTCGCTCAACGCGAGCCGCCGCGGGCGCATGCTCAGAAAGCGCAGCGACAAATCCGTCAACCGCCTCGGCACAAGCGTGCGCCTCGATATGCACGCCGTCGCCCGCATTGAGCACCCATCCGCAAATGCCATGCGCCATGGCCTCGCGATACACAAACGGTCGCATGCCAACGCCCTGCACAATGCCCGTCACATGAATATGCACATGCCGCATGCGACACCCCTCATCAAAACCGACCAAAAAAGGACAGGTTTGTTTTGGTAGGTAAAACTTCTAAACCTGCCAAAACAAACCTGTCCCTTTTTGGCAGGTGCGCTGCGGGAAATCCCGCTACAGCCCCAGGCTCTGCTTGGTGGCGGCGCACGTGAGCTCGCCGTGCTTAACGCCGCGCAGGCCCAGCAGGCGGTCGGCTAGTTCGTAGACGCGCTCGCCGCGACCCTTGAGCGCCAGAATCTCCAAGCAGTTGTGGTGATCCAGATGCACGTGCATGGTCGACACGATCTCGTCGGTGTAGTCGTGCTGCACCTCGTCCAGGCGGCGCGTCAGATCGCCGGTGTGATGGTCGTAGATCATGGTGAGCGACCCGATAACGTGCTCATCGGGCGTGCGCATCTGCTCTTTGGCGATCGAGGCGCGAATCAGGTCGCGCACGGCCTCGGAGCGGTTGGCCACGTCGCCGCGGCGCGCGATCTGTTCGTCAAAACGGCGCAGCAGGTCGTCCGGTGCGGTAACCGAAAAGCGGACCAGCTCGGAGCCGGAGCCACTACAGTGGCAGTCCGCGTCACCGTCCGCCCCGTGCGGGTGCTCGTGCTCGTACCCGCAGCCGTGCTCGTGTTCGGCCACCTTACACCAGCTTCACGGAGCCGACGGAGTTGTGGTCGGCCTCGATGGCTTCCTCGTAGCCCTCGAGTGCGTCGTGGGCCTCGTGCAGCGCGGCCATGGCGGCCTCGAGCTTGGCGCCGATGCGCTCCATGTCAAAATTCTCGGTCGCATGCAGCAACTGATGGCTCCATTCGTGAGCGAGCTCGATGGTGTCGTCGACCTGCTTGACGCTCATGGCAAGCTGGCTCATGTTCATTCCAACATCATGCATGGGAAATCTCCTTTTGTATGGGGCAGTTCAGTGGTTCAGATTTTACTACGCCCGCTCTGCGCGCAGTTACATAAGAAAACGGGTACGAGTCTGTGCGACCCGCACCCGTTCACTGGGGGCTGTTTGTGACTACCATACTATCCGCGGTTGCACTCGGTGCATTCAGAAGTCCGGCGAGCGGCGTAAAAGCGCTCATGGACGGCAGGCAGACGGCAATATGTAACAAGCGTATTACAGATGCTTTTCCAGCAGCGCCTGCAGCCTCGCCTTGGGCAGAGCGCCAACCGAGCGGTCAATCTCTTCGCCGTTCTTAAACACAATCAGCGTGGGGATGCTCATGACGCCATACTTCATGGCCAGGTCCTGGTTGTCGTCGACGTTGCATTTGGCAACGGCAAGCTTGCCCGCCAGCTCATCGGCAACCTCGTCAACGATGGGCGAGAGGGAGCGGCAGGGACCGCACCACGGTGCCCAAAAATCGACCAGCACGGGCAGGCTGTCGTTAACGACGGAATCGAAGTTCTCGGGGGTAATCTGCTTAATGTCAGCCATGGTGACCTCCATAATGCGACGCGGCTCAGCCGCGTAAAACTCAGTACGACCGTGCTTATACCCAGCCGCCCGCAAAGCAACCACTCGCGGGCAGCTCTTTTATATAATGGTGGGCACGCAAACGATTGGAGAGCGCATGCCCACGTCACAAAGCCAGAAAAAAGAAGCCATCGCCCAGGCGACCGAGCAGGAGCTCGCATCGCTCGCGGGTCGTGGCGTGCGTATCGCGGGCAACGCGTGCTCGCCGATCGTGCTGGTCAAAGGCGATTTGGACGAGGCCGAGCGTTCGGGTGGCGAGCTTGCCGCCGGCCCGGATGGCGCGGCGTTGCGCAAGGCGCTTGGGGCCATCGGCTACGCGCCCGAGGATTTTTGCGTGCTGGCAAGCGTCGCCGGCGTGGGTGACGGAGCGGTCGCGGTGGGCGAGACTCTGCCGTGCGAGCTGTTCCGTGAGGCGCTTGAGGCTTTGGACCCCGAGGCGGTGCTACTGCTCGACAACAACGCGGCTGACGCCATGCGCGAGACCTACGCCGATATGCTCGTGGCGATCGATGACTTCGACACCGCCATGCTCAGGCCCGGCTTGGTCGCCCATGTGCAGGGTCGCCGCGTGCTCGCGCTCGACGGTTTCGAGGCGGCGCTCACCGACAAGGCCGCTAAGCAGCGCATGTGGGCCTACATCAAGCAGCTGACTCCGGCGGCCGCCCCGCTGTAGCGGATTGGCGCCGGCGAGCGATTGCCTGGCGGGCAAGGCGCGCCTCGAGATCGGCGCCGCACTTCTACATCACAGCGCGCAGCTCAAACCGATCGCCGTTAATGCGGAACTGACAGTTGCCGTTCATGCGCTCCACGGCAAGTTTGATGCTCTTGGTGCCAAAGCCGTGGCCCGCATGCCGGGTTACGGGCATGCCGTCGACCATGCGCGGCGCGCGGTCAAACGTGTTGGAAACTAACAGCAGCAGCTGGCCGTCCTCTAATCGCAGGTCAAAGTCGACGAATCGCTTTCCTTGGGGTGCGGCGCTTGCAGCGGTGATAGCGTTTTCCAAGGCATTTGAGAGCACGCTAAACAGGTCGGCTTCACCTACGTGGATGGTTTCGGGTACGGCGGCGCGCAGGTTGGCGGTAATGCCGTTTCTATTGATATCCGAGTTAAATGACGAAAGCGCGATGTTTACGGTCTCGTTGGCGCAGAAGCGGCGTACGGCGGTGCGGTCGCCGGCTTCGCAGAGTTCGTCGATGCGATCGAGCGCCTCGTCGGTGTGGCCCTCCTCAATTAAAGCGGCCAGGCCGCGTAGGAAGTGGCGCATGTCGTGGCGAAGAATCGACAGCTCGCGCCCAGATTGACGCCAAGCCTCGAGCTCTTTGATGGCGGCGCTGTCGCGGGTTTCGAGCATCCAGCGCTCTCGCTCGGCGGTTTCCTTTTCTTCGTATTCGCGCAGGTAAACGGCAAGAAACATAAGATAGAAGGCACAGAGCGCAAATGCCAAAAACTCAACCGTTACCACCGAGCCCGAGTGGAACAGCGTGGTGTAGACGTTGGTGGCATAGTCAAAGACGTAATAGACGAGCGGCAGGATTAAAAGGATGCCCAGCTCGGTGGTGCTTTTAATCGCCAAGCGCGGACCGATGTCGCCGGCCCAATGCAACAGGACGGCAAAGACGGCGAGTGTGGTCGCGATGCGCGCCAGATAGTACGCGATCTGAGAATCGGTTGCGGCAAATGCGGCGATGCCCATCCAATTGCTGAACTGGCAGCTCAGATAGGCACTCGTAATGCCGAGCACGGCAAGCAGCGGGCTCAGGCGGTAGCGCGCGCACAAATAGATGACGAGCGGCAGATGCACGACGATCGGATATACCTGGCGGGCGAAAAGCTCGCCGCCGACGGCATTGGCGAGGCCAAATGCGCATCCGGTTACGGCACCGACCAGCACCAGTTCAAGCGCATGACGCCGGTTGATCTCGACACCGCACAGCGCCGCCGAGGCAAAGACGCCAAAGAGCAGCGTCGTGGCGTGGTGGATTGCCCAAAGGACCATTTCGACCGAGGAGACCATCAGTGTCTCCCACCCTCAAAGCGCGCCGCAAAGTAGGCGTCTTGGAATCCCTGCTTGCAGCTGCGCGAAAGCGGGATGCACGCGCCCGAGCGCATGACGATGTCCGTGCGGTCAAAGTGATCGATATTGCGCAGGTTGACCTGGTAGCTGCGGTGGCATTTTGCACCAAACGGTCCTCGACGCTGCGGAATGACTCGAGTGCCTCGATATCGCGTCCGTCGCGCAGGTGGAAGACCACGTGCTTGTTGCGCGCTTCGGCATATTCGATGTCGGACAGGCGCAGGGCGTGGTAGCCAAAGGAAGTTTTGATCACGAGCTCGTCGGTTGCCGCCGGGCGCATGCTCGAAAGCTCGTCGAGTAACTGCGCCAGGCGTTCGTAAGTCACGGGCTTGAGCAGGTAGTCGAAGGCGCGGACCTCGTAGGATTCCAGCGCGAACTCGGGCGACGAGGTGAGGAACACCAGGCGCACGGCGGTGTCGGCCTGGCGCAGTTCGCGTGCGGTGTCCATGCCGTTGACGAGCGGCATGATCATATCGAGTAAGATGATGTCGGCGCGCGATGCGGCATGGCGGGCCAGCAGGTCCTCGCCGCGCGTGACGAGCGCAACATCGACCGCCGTGCCCGTCTCGGTCGACCAACGGTCGATCATCCGGTGCAGTCTATCTAGAAAAGTGACATCATCGTCGCAGGCAATAATCTTGAGCATTCGGCCCCCTTAAGTAGTTCGATTTTGCCACATCGGGCACGCGCCGCTTGCGGGGGTACGGACCGTTTGCGCCCCACGGCGTGCAGCTCGCGCCAAGCGGTGTTGCGGTGGCGAAAGATGCCTCCTGCGCTATCGAAAGCCCGGCTATCCTCAGCTTGCCAGTTCGAAAATGGACTTGCCACATGATTGAATCTTTATTTCAACTTGACACCTAGGTTTACAGCTGTCTTGTCAGCTGTAAACCTAGGTGTCATACTAAAGCCCCAAGATTCGCCAAAAGAGAGGGGCCTTGATGGCACAGAGCGCGAACATGGATGCGTCGGAGCTTGCACGCGATATCGCGGCCGGCCTGGCATCGGCAACGACGGCAACGGAGCGTGCGGCGCTGGTGCCCGCAGAGCTCGTCGAGGCCATTCATCAACTAAAAACCCAACGTGACGCGGTAATCCTGGCGCACTATTACGTGGCGCCCGAGGTCCAAGCCGTTGCCGATTACGTCGGCGACAGCTTCTACCTGGCAAAGCTCGCCAAAAGCCTGCCGCAGCAGACCATCGTGCTGTGCGGCGTGGAGTTTATGGGCGAGAGCGCCAAGCTGCTCAATCCCACTAAGACCGTGCTGCTGCCCGAGCCGGGCGCGGACTGTCCCATGGCGCACATGGTCAAGCGCGAGACGGTCGACGCGGCGCGCGCCGAGTACGGCGACGACCTGGCCGTGGTGTGCTACGTCAACTCCACGGTCGAGATCAAGAGCTGGAGCGACGTGTGCGTCACCAGCTCCAACGCCGTTAAGATCGTGTCCGAGCTGCCGCAGCAGCATATCCTGTTCATTCCCGACCAAAACCTGGGACGCTTCGTAGCCGAGCAGGTGCCGCAAAAGCACGTCATCCTCAACAACGGCTACTGCCCGCGCCATCACATCATCACCGTCGAGCAGATCGTCGACGCGACGGAGGCCCACCCCGACGCGCTCGTGCTGGCGCACCCCGAGTGCAAGGCCGACGTCCTGGCCGAGGCCGACTACATCGGCTCCACCGCCGGCATCATCAAGTATGCCGAGGAGTCCGACGCGAGCGAGTTCATCATCGTGACGGTCCGCGGCGTGCTCTACGAACTCGAGCGCCGCTGCCAGGGCACCGGCAAGAAGTTCTACTTCCCTGCGGTGCGGCCCACCTGCGTCAACATGGATCTCATCACGCTCGAAAAGCTCGTGCACTGCCTGGAGACGGGCGAGGGCGAGGTGCAGATTGGCGTGTCGGAAGAGGCCGCCGATCAGGCCAAGCTCACACTCGACCGCATGCTCGAGTACGCGACGCGCTAAGCCAATGTGACATGAGGGACCATCCCTTATGCCACATTACAAGGGAGAGGATTCCTGTGGAAACCAAACAATACCCCGATATGGAGTGTGACGTCGTCATTGCCGGTTGCGGCGTGGCGGGCCTGTATGCGGCTCTCAATCTGCCGACGAGCACGCGCGTAATCATGCTCTCCAAGGGCGCCATCGACGAGTGCGATTCGATGCTCGCGCAGGGCGGCATCTGCGTACTGCCCGAGGGCTCTGACTACGATGCCTTCTTTGAGGACACCATGCACGCCGGCCATTACGAGAACCGCCGCGAGAGCGTTGACATCATGATCCGCTCGAGCCGCTCGGTCATCAACGACCTGCTGGCGATGGGCGTGGACTTTGAGCGCAAGGCCGACGGCAGCCTCGACTTTACCCGCGAGGGCGCGCACAGCCGCCCGCGCATCGCCTTCCATGCCGATATTACGGGCAAGGAGATTACGACCAAGCTGCTCCAGGCTGTCCGTAAGCTGGACAACGTGCAGATTCTCGAACACGTTGCCATGACCGACATCCTGACCGCCGAGCGCGATGACGCCACGGTGTGCACCGGCGTTGTCGCCGTTGCCGTGGATGAGGGCGATTCGGCTCGCCCCGCCGACGAGCTGGCAAATGCCGCTGAGGGCGTGCATGCCGGCGAGCCTTTTAAGATCCATGCCCGCCACACGCTGTGGGCTACGGGCGGTATCGGCGGCGTATACGACCATTCGACTAACTACCCGCAGCTCACGGGCGATGCCTGCTACATTGCTCAGGAGCATGGCATTAAGATGGAGCACCTGGACTACGTGCAGATTCACCCCACGGGACTGTTCTCGCCGCAGCCGGGCCGCACCTTCCTGATCAGCGAGAGCTGCCGCGGCGAGGGCGCGATTTTGCTCAACGCCGCCGGCGAGCGCTTTACCGACGAGTTGCAGCCGCGCGATGTGGTCGCCGCTGCTATTCGCGAGCAGATGAAGCAGGACGGCACCGAGCACGAATGGCTGAGCTTTGCCCCCGTCGAGCGCGATGTGGTGACCGGGCACTTTACCAACATCCGCGCGCGCTGCCTGGAGGACGGTCGCGATATCTTGGACGAGACCATTCCCGTTACGCCCACGCAGCACTACTTTATGGGCGGCGTGTGGGTCGACAAGGACGGTCGCACCTCGATGCCCGAGCTCTACGCCGCGGGCGAGACGGCCTGCAACGGCGTTCACGGCAAGAATCGCCTAGCTTCTAACAGCCTGCTCGAGTCTCTGGTCTGGGGCCGCCGCGCCGCGTGGTATATGCGTACCGGCGAGTCGCTGGCCGTGGAGCAGGCCGGTGAGCCCGCGCTTGACGGGCGTCACCGCGCCCTGAGCGCCGACCCCCTTGCAATCGATGATTTGGCCCGTGCCGCCGGCACGCAGGCCGTGGAGGAGTAAACCATGAATCCCATTACCATGAAGCTCGTCGTCGATGATCTGATTCTGCAGGCTCTGCGCGAGGACATCACGTTTGAGGACGTGAGCACGGCGAGCGTGTGCCCCACGGCGCGCCCCGCTACCGTTGAGCTCATCGCCAAGGCCGACGGCATTATCGCCGGCCTGGACGTATTCGCCCGCACCTTTGAGCTGCTGGATCCGCAGAGCTCCGTGTTGTTCGATGTCGCGGACGGCGACGAGGTGCACGCTGGCGACCATGTGGGCCAGGTGCGCGGCGACGCGCGCGTGCTGCTTTCGGGCGAGCGCGTGGCGCTCAACTATCTGCAGCGCATGAGCGGCATCGCCACTTACACGCATCGGATGGCGGCTGCGCTCGAGGGCACCAAGACCGTGCTTGTCGACACGCGCAAGACCACGCCGGGAATGCGCGTCTTCGAGAAGGCCGCAGTCGAGATCGGCGGCGGCAGCAACCACCGCTATAACCTGTCGACGGCTGTCATGCTCAAGGACAACCACATCGACGCCGCCGGTGGCGTGGCACGCGCGATTGAGATGGCGCGCGCCCATGCATCGTTTACCACGACGGTCGAGATTGAGTGCGAGAACCTGGACATGGTGCGCGAGGCCGTGGAGGCCGGCGCCGATATCATCATGTTCGACAACATGACCCACGACGACATGGCTGCCGCGATCGAGCTTATCGCCGGCCGCGCCAAGACCGAGTGCTCGGGCAACGTGGACGCCAGCAATGTCCGAGCGCTCGCCGACCTGGGCGTTGACTTTATTAGCTCGGGGGCGTTGACGCACTCTGCGCCGATCCTCGACCTTTCGCTTAAGCACCTGCGTCTGCTGGACGGTAAATAATGGATGCCCGCGAGCGTCGCCGCGCCATCATGGGCGTACTCGAGGGGGCCACGGAGCCCGTTTCGGGCAGCGCGCTTGCCCGCGAGGTGGGTGTGAGCCGCCAGGTCGTGGTGCAGGACATTGCCCTGCTGCGCGCCGACGGACACGATATCGTGGCGACCAACCGTGGTTATGTGCTGCAGGAGGCCCCCAGCAGCCCCGCTGTGCCCACGCGCTTGGTCAAGGTTCGCCACAGCGTGGAGCAGGCAGGCGATGAGCTCACGAGTGTCGTCGACGCCGGAGGCGCCGTGCTCAACGTGATCGTCAATCACCGCGTGTACGGTAAGATCACGGCCGACTTGGATATCCGCAATCGTCGCGATGTTGAGCGCTACCTGCACGATATCGAGAGCGGCAAGAGCTTTCCGCTGCTGACGGTAACCAGCGGCTATCACTTCCATCGCATTGCGGCAGAAGACGAGCAAACTCTCGACGAGATCGAGGCCATGCTCAAGGAGAAGGGCTATCTGGCAGACCTAATGCCCTACGAAGATGACCTGTCCTAGTAACGACGAATGCAAAAGGAGGCCTCCGCGGCGATGCGGAGGCCTCCTTTTTTGTGCACGGTGTACTTGTGAGTGTGCAAGTGGGGGAGTTGTTACTCCTCGACGATCTCGGTGATCGCGCCGGCGGGGCAAGCGTCCTGGCAAGCGCCACAGGCGACGCAGGAATCCTCGTCAGCGACGGTAGCGACGTCCTGGAGCTCCAGAACGCCAGCGGGGCAGGAGTCGACGCAAACGCCACAAGCGATGCACTCGTCGGCATCAATTACGGGATGAGCCATGGTAGTTTCCTCTCTGTTGACCGACGCTACAGGCGATGCGCGTCGGTTTGATTCGGGCAAAAACATACCACGGGAGCGACCGTTTGCAATACCCTCTGACCGGCATCTTCATACCGTTCGCCGAGTATGCTACGGCTTACTAAAAAACATGCAGGTGAGGCCGTTGAGCTGCGCAAATGTTAGCTATAGGTGACTTGAAATATAGGGCGATTGAGCGCGCCTGCGGAAAGGGCATCCCGTTATTTGGCCGAAAACCGGGTCGCAGTTTCCGGTTGGGCCCGCTAGAGGAAACTGCGACCCGGAATCCACGCTCAAACCGGGATGAACTTTCCGCAAGACGGCCCCCAGGCACCCCCGGACGCAAACCTCAGCCATCTCTACATAGATTTCAATAGATCTGCCGAGAACTCAAACAGTGTATCTACCTGCGCATTTGAGAACCTAAACTCTCAGAGATAAGAAATCTTATATGAATTGACTTAGATTTTGTATATTCCGGCCCATAAGGGGATACACTACATCCTGAAAGACAAGCCGAAGCGCCGCGCGACAGACCGTCGAGGCGGCGCGAACGCAAAAGAGAGAGGGAATTTCTAATGAGTAAGATTCTTGGTATCGACCTTGGTACTACTAACTCCGCTATGGCCGTCCTCGAGGGCGGTTCTCCGACCATTATCGTGAACGCCGAAGGCGACCGCACCACCCCGTCCGTTGTTGGCTTCCGTGCTGACGGCGACCGCGTCGTGGGTAAGGCCGCTAAGAACCAGGCTGTCACCAACCCCAAGAACACCGTGTTCTCCATCAAGCGCTTCATGGGCCGCAAGTACTCCGAGTGCACCTCCGAGATCAAGACCGTGCCGTACGAGGTCAAGGAGGGCCAGGGTGGCCGTGCCGTCGTCGACATCGAGGGCAAGGATTACACCGCCGAGCAGGTGAGCGCCATGACGCTCGCCAAGATGAAGGCCGATGCCGAGAAGTATCTGGGCGAGACCGTCACCGACGCCGTCATCACCGTCCCGGCCTACTTCAACGACGCCCAGCGTCAGGCCACCAAGGATGCCGGTAAGATCGCCGGCCTCAACGTCAAGCGTATCGTCAACGAGCCGACCGCTGCCGCTCTTGCCTATGGCCTGGACAAGCAGGGCACCGACCAGCGCATCCTGGTCTTCGACCTGGGTGGCGGCACCTTCGACGTCTCCATCCTCGACCTCGCCGACGGCGTGTTTGAGGTTCTGTCCACTTCGGGCGACAACCACCTGGGCGGCGACGACTGGGATCAGCGCGTCATCGACTGGATGGCCGACAAGTTCCAGCAGGAGAACGGCGTCGATCTGCGTCAGGACCCCATGGCCCTGCAGCGTCTGAAGGAGGCTGCAGAGAACGCCAAGAAGGAGCTCTCCGCGGCGCAGCAGTCCACCATTAACCTGCCGTTCATTACCATGAACCAGTCCGGCCCGCTGCACCTCAACTACACGCTGACCCGCGCCGAGTTCGAGAAGATCACCCGCGACCTGCTCGAGCGTTGCAAGCAGCCTGTCACCAACGCCCTGCGCGACGCCAAGCTCAAGCTCTCCGATCTGACCGAGGTCATCCTCGTCGGCGGCTCCACCCGTATGCCCGCTGTCCAGGATCTGGTCAAGACCATGACCGGCAAGCAGCCCAACATGTCCGTGAACCCCGATGAGGTCGTTGCCGACGGCGCTGCCGTCCAGGGCGGCGTGCTCACCGGTGACGTCGAGGGCATCCTGCTGCTCGACGTAACCCCGCTGTCGCTGGGCGTTGAGACCATGGGCGGCATCATGACCAAGATGATCGACCGCAACACCACGATCCCGACCTCCAAGACCGAGGTCTACTCCACCGCAGCCGACAACCAGACCAGCGTCGAGATCAACGTGCTCCAGGGCGAGCGCGAGCTTGCCCGCGACAACAAGTCGCTCGGTAAGTTCCAGCTGACCGGTATCCCGGCTGCCCGCCGCGGCGTGCCGCAGATCGAGGTCACCTTCGACATCGACGCCAACGGCATCGTCAAGGTCTCCGCTAAGGACAAGGGCACCGGCAAGGAGCAGCAGATCACTATCTCCGGCTCCACCGCTCTGTCTGACGACGAGGTCGATCGTATGGTCAAGGACGCCGAGGCTCATGCCGAGGAGGACAAGAAGCAGAAGGAAGAGGTCGAGGTCCGCAACCAGACCGATAGCCTGTGCTACTCCACCGAGCAGACCCTCAACGAGCTGGGCGACAAGGTTTCCGCCGACGTGAAGTCCAAGGCCGAGGCCGCTATCGCCGACGCCAAGAAGGCGCTCGAGGGCTCTGACGTCGAGGCCATCAAGGCCGCTGGCGAGTCCCTGCAGTCCGTGGCCTACGAGCTGGCCCAGGTTGTCTACGCCGACGCTCAGCAGCAGACCGACGGCGCCGCCGGTGCCCAGCCTGCCGACGATGACGTTGTCGACGCCGACTACGAGGTTGTGGACGACGAGGACAAGTAATCATGTCCGCCCGTAAAGCTCGCACGGAGGCGGCTGCCGCTGGCGCCGCCCCCGTTGACTCTGAGGAGAAGGACGTGAAGATTCCCGTAGAGGCCGTCGACGATACCGAGGCCAACGAGGCCGAGGCCGCCGAGGCTGCCGAGAACCAGGTAGAGGATTCCAACAAGGAGGCGACGATGACCGAGGACGAGATGGTGGAAGCCGCTATCCGCGCCGGTGAGGAAGCCGCCGACAACGACTTTAAGCTCAAGTTCGAGCAGGCCCAAAAGGAGCTTGCCGACGTGCGCAGCGAGCTCGATGCTGCGGCAGAGGCTCAGAAGGCCGCCGAGGACAAGGCAAAGGACGCCACCGAGCGCACCGCCCGTCTACAGGCCGACTGGGAGAACTTCCGTCGCCGCACCGCTAACGAGCGCATCGCCGAGCGCGAGCGCGCGACCGAGAAGCTCGTCACTGCGCTGCTGCCGGTGGTTGACGATATCGAGCGTGCAATCGACCATGCCCGTAGCCAGGAGCTTTCCGACGATTTTAAGCAGTTCGTCGATGGCGTTGACGCGGTGCATGCCAAGCTGCTCGATGTGTTTGCGCACGAGGGCGTTGAGCCCATCGACCCCAAGGGCGAGGCGTTCGATCCGCTCGAGCACCAGGCCGTGGGGCGTGTCGAGGACGCATCGCAGTACGACGAGACCGTCAACGACGTGTACCAGAAGGGCTACCGCATGGCGGATCGCATCCTGCGTTCCGCGATGGTGACGGTGACCTACGGTGGCGAGAAGCGCCCCGCACCGGAGCCCGAAGCGGCGCCCGAGGATGCCACGGCCGATACGGCCGAGGGCACCGAGGAGTAATTGAGAAGGGCCCCGGGGCAACACCCGGGGCCCTTTCTGGCCAAGTGCCACATGACAGCATGAGCCGCCGTCCGCGGGGGCGGCGGATATAACAGGAGAGGAGCTACGATGGCTGCAGGCAAAACCTTCTATGACATCCTGGGCGTATCCAAGAGCGCCTCCGACAAAGAGATCAAGAGCGCGTTTCGCAAGCTCGCGCAAAAATATCACCCCGATGCCGGCGGCGACGAGGCCAAGTTTAAGGAGATTAGCGAGGCCTACGAGACGCTTTCGGACGAGAAGAAGCGCAAAGAGTACGACCAGATGCTCATGTTCGGCGGCATGCCGGGCGCGGGCGGCGCGTATAGCGGTGGCTACGGCGCCGGTGCCGGCGCGAGCGGTTGGGGCGATATCTTCGACAGCATCTTCAGCGGCAACGGCGCCTGGGGCAGCGACTGGGGCTCGGGCTTTGCCGGGGCCGCGGGCGCTGCCGGTGCGGGCGCGGGCCGCAACCGCGCGCGCAAGGGCGGCGACCTGTCTCTGACCGTCGACGTAACGGCCGAGGACGCGTTCCGCGGCGTGACGCACAAGGTCACCTACCGCATTCCCTCGACGGGCGAGCAGCAGACCATCACGGTCTCGGTGCCCGCGGGCGCGGTCGACGGCGGCAAATTGCGTTACAAGCGCCGTGGCGAGTACGGCGTTGCCGGAGGCGAGCGCGGCGACCTGGTCGTGACCACGCATGTGGAGGAGCATCCGCTGTTTAAGCGCAAGGGTGCCGATGTGACCATGGAGGTGCCGGTCTCGGTCTACGAGGCGGCGCTCGGCTGCACGGTGGACGTGCCCACGCCCGGCGGTGCGACGGTTCGTCTGAAGGTGCCCGCTGGCACCCAGACGGGCAAGAAGTTCCGCTTTAAGGAGATGGGTGCGCCCGACGTTAAGCATCGCGGCCGCACGGGCGCGCTGCTCGTCGAGATCAAGGTGCAGGTTCCCACGAACCTGTCCGACGATGAGCGCGATGCCATGACCAGGCTGCGCGAGGCCGACACGCGCGATTATCGCGAGAAGGTCAACCGTTACAAGGCAACGTACTAGTTTGGTTGCGTGGCCCACGGGCTGGCCGCAGGCTTATGATGGAGATGTGCGAGACGGAAAGGGGTCAGGTAGCATGGCCGAGGACAATAGGAACAAACCGCTGTACATGATCAGCGTGGCGGCCGAGCTGACCGGCATGCATCCGCAGACTCTGCGCGTCTACGAGTCCAAGGGCCTGGTGAACCCCCAGCGCTCGGGCGGTAACACGCGCCTGTATTCCCGTGCCGATATCGAGCGTCTGGAACTCATCAACCAACTGACCGACGAGGGCATCAACCTTGCCGGCGTGGTGCGCATCCTCGATATGAAGGAGCGTGCCGAGGAGCGTGAGCGCGAGAACGAAAAGCTCCGTGCTCGCGTGCGCCAGCTCGAGGACGAGCTGCATGAGTACAAGATGCAGAAGAAGATCACCGCCCTGGCCCCGCGCGACGGCTCGGTCAACCCCGAGCAAGTCATGCGCAAGCTTTTGGGCGCCGGCGGAGATTTGTAGTTACGCGGGTTTACCAACCCGCGTAACCAGTTGACGCTGCAAGCCCGTCAGAGCGGCAATCTGCCTTTCAACTTCGGCGGCATGATCAAAAGATCAATGCTGCCTTGTTTCAAGGCACCTTGCTCGCTCTGGCGGGCTTTCGCTGTCTGCGCCAAAACATCGGCGTTGCCGGAGTAGGGTAGTTTGGCACTTGGGGACGTTCCTTTTGTGCCGGCACTTTGGGACACTCCTTGCGCCAAGTCTGCCGGCCCACACCGGACTCGTCCCATGCTTTACCGAGATAAAGTGAACGTGCAGATTCGTAACCCACTTGCAACCGTTCTATGGCACGATATTGAACGAATGTATGCTATGAGCCCAAATCTTTTGGGCAGAGTGGGAGACAGTATGGTCAAGCTGTACGAGGACGGCATCTACCTGCGCGGCGGCAGCGAGGTTGTGCCTGCGGCCGAGGCTGCCGAGCGCGGTATTACGCAGACGCCCGAGGACGCCAAGCGTGGCACCATCGCGTATTCGATCCTTCAGGCACACAACACGTCCGGCGACCCCGAGGCGCTCAAGATTCGTTTCGATGCCATGGCGAGCCACGACATCACCTTTGTCGGCATCATCCAGACGGCGCGCGCCTCGGGCATGGAGCAGTTCCCACTGCCCTACGTGCTCACCAACTGCCACAACTCGCTGTGCGCCGTGGGCGGCACTATCAACGAGGACGACCACGTCTTCGGTCTCTCGGCTGCCAAAAAGTACGGCGGCATCTTCGTTCCGCCCCATATCGCGGTCATCCATTCCTTTATGCGCGAGAACTTCGCCGGCTGCGGCAAGATGATTTTGGGCTCCGACTCGCACACCCGCTACGGCGCCCTGGGCACCATGGCCGTGGGCGAGGGCGGCGGCGAGCTGGCAAAGCAGCTGCTGCGTGACACCTACGACGTCGCCTATCCCGGCGTCGTCGCCATCTACCTCACGGGCGCCCCGCGTCCCGGCGTCGGCCCGCACGATGTGGCGCTCGCCATCATCCGAGCCGTCTTTGCCAAGGGCTACGTTAAGAACAAGGTCATGGAGTTTGTGGGCCCCGGCATCGCGAGCATGACGACCGACTACCGCAATGGCGTTGATGTCATGACCACCGAGACCACCTGCCTGTCGAGCATCTGGGCCACCGACGAGGACACGCACGCGTTTTTGACCATGCACGGCCGCGGCGACGACTACCGCGAGCTCAAGCCCGCCGATGTTGCCTACTACGACGGCTGCGTCGAGGTCGATCTGTCGAGCATCAAGCCCATGATTGCGCTGCCATTCCATCCTTCCAACGGCTTTGAGATCGACGAGCTCAACGAGAACCTCGAGGACATCCTGCGCGAGGTGGAGCTCGAGGCCGCCAAGATCGGCGAGGGCAAGACGCACTTTAGCCTGCTCGACAAGATCATCGACGGCAAGCTGCACGTGCAGCAGGGCGTTATCGCCGGCTGCTCGGGCGGCAACTACGACTCCGTGGTCCAGGCTGCCCGCGTGCTCAAGGGCGCCAACACCGGCTGCGGCGAGTTCTCGCTGTCGGTCTATCCCACGAGCCAGCCCGTGGCACTCGAGCTTACACGCCGCGGCTACATCTACGACCTTATGGAGGCCGGCGCGATTGTGCGCACGGCGTTCTGCGGCCCGTGCTTCGGCGCCGGCGACACGCCCGCCAACAATGGCCTTTCGATCCGCCACACCACGCGCAACTTCCCCAACCGCGAGGGTTCCAAGCCGGGTAATGGCCAGCTGAGCGCCGTGGCCCTGATGGACGCCCGTTCCATTGCGGCGACGGCTGCCAACGGCGGCGTCCTGACGCCGGCGACCGACCTGCCCGAGGAGACTTGGGACGAGGCCTGCGAGTACACCTTTGACGACGCGCCGTACAAAAAGCGCGTGTACTGGGGCTTTGGCAAGGCGGAGCCTGCCGACGAGCTGGTCGAGGGCCCCAACATCAAGCCGTGGCCCGCGATGGAGCCTCTCGGCGACGACATCCTGCTCAAGGTGTGCTCCAAGATCATGGACCCGGTCACCACGACCGACGAGCTCATTCCCTCGGGCGAGACGAGCTCCTTCCGCTCCAACCCGCTGGGCCTGGCCGAGTTTACGCTCAGCCGCCGCGACCCGGCCTACGTGGGCCGCTCCAAGGAGGTCGACGCCGTGGAGAAGCGCCGCGTTGCCGGCGAGGCCGCGGGCGACCTGGCGGCACTCGATGCTGAGCTTGCCAGCGTGTTTGAGGCACTGGCCGGCGCGGGTGTCACGGCCGATGCCAAGGCGACCGAGTACGGCTCTATGCTCTATGCCAAGAAGCCCGGCGACGGTTCCGCCCGCGAGCAGGCCGCGAGCTGCCAGCGCGTGATTGGCGGCCTGGCCAACATCGTCCACGAGTACGCCACCAAGCGCTATCGCTCCAACGTGATGAACTGGGGCATGGTGCCCTTCCAGATGGAGGCGGAGCCCAACTTTGAGGTGGGCGACTACGTCTTTGTGCCGGGTATCCGTGCCGCGCTCGATGGCGACCTGAAGAACATCGCTGCCTACGTGGTGCGTGCCGACGGTGCGGTTGAGCAGATTGAGCTCTACATTGCCGATATGACGGCAGAGGAGCGTGCCATCGTCAAGGCCGGCTGCCTGATCAACTACAACAAGTTCAAGGCCGCTGCCGAGTAACTCTGCTGTACGCCCCTGCCACACCTTTCCCTCGTGCTCACGCGCTTCGCGAGGGTCGCCCGAGGGAAAGGTGCGTCCGGGGCTATCGCGACGTTCTCGTTGGATCTTGAGGGACGCTAATAAATAGACTTGCTTGATGCCGCCTCTGTTATCGGGGCGGCTTCTTTTTGTCGAAAACCGCCACAAAGGGGACGGGCACCTTTGTGGCGGTGGGGAACGAGCTCGATGTTGTTGTGATTGTTGAGCGGTATGTTAATGAGCGTCTCTACAGGATTTCATCTGGGCTGGCGGGCTTGGTTGTTTTGGGGATGCCGAGTTTGGATGACGCGAAATCGTCAACATTGTCCTTAATTCCGTCTTTGGTGTAGACAGTGACCATATAGGTGCTGTGTCCGAATTCGCCCTTGTCGCGTGTTGCCCAGGCATCCCAGTAGGCGGCCCCGTTTCGCCCTTTGATTTTTCCGACACGGCGGAGTTCTGTTCGCTTTAATTTCCGGTTGCTATAGATGGTTCGACCGGCTTCCGCGGTGAGCCCGCACTGTCCAAGCAGCTTGTCGAGGACTTGGTTCATGTGGCGCTCATCGGTGTTTGGTGCGTAGTCGTAGGCGAGGGTGATGGAGTCGAGTGGCTGGTCGTCGATCAGATAGTTTAGCGCCTGAGGTTCAAGGCAGAAATAGGGGGAGCATCCGTCGACCTTGCCGAGCAACGGTAACTTGGACTGCCAACTTCCGGTGGGAATTGCATATTCGTAGAACACGCCACGGCAGACAAAGGAGAGCGAGGTGGCAAGCGAGCCGGCGTCGATCATCCCGCAAAGATCGAAGGGCGAGGCGATACCAAAAGAAAAGGGCGTGATGACGATAAGGAAGAGCATCACGATGGGTATGGCGAAAATGGTAATGACGTTGCGACCGGTGGAATGAGACGGCTTCATATGCGCTCCTCGAGACAAAGATCTGTTGAGGATAGGCAGAAATGGATATGTTCAGAGAACAATTCAAGTTTAATCTCATGGCGCGAGATGGTCGACCGTTAGCGTCGAAAACCACCACAAAGGTGCCTGTCCCCTTTGTGGTGGTGAGGAGCGCGTGGCTCCTTTTGGTAATAGTGCTGGCTGGCGGTATCATTAGTGCAGGTGGCGAAGGTTTGCATTGTGGGGTGTTTTGCCGTGAGCCGTTCTGCCCGTATTGGATTGATTGTCTTGGCGCTTGCGATCGCTGTGGTTGGCGCGGGCGCTGTCGGTATGGCATTTCTACCTGCTGCGGTGACGGAGCCGGTGGTCAAGCCTGTGACTCAATCTGTCGAACTTCTGACCGGCGACGACAAGCCCGAGACCATTACCGTTGATTTTGATGAGCAGCCGGCTGTGCTGGGTATTAGCAATTATCCGCGTATTCAGCTTGGGGCCATGCGCTATACCACGGATACAAGCCTGATCGATAGGGCGTCCGAGCTACTCAAGGGCAAAACATTTAAGCGTTGGTACGGATATGCGTCCTATCGGGCAAAAGCGAACGACATGGTTGGCGGATGTCACTCTTCCATCGAGCTGGACACTGCAAACGGCGCAAAGTTATGTGATGTCTCGTACGATCCGGGTTACGAGGGCAATGAGGGTCCGGGTATTTACATCATGGCCGGCGATGCAGCCTATGTCATGGAGGGCGACCAGGCCGAGCTCAACGATTCTATGGGTCAGTGTATCCAAGATGCCTATGAACAGACCTGCTTGCCCGACCCGCAGACTGCACGCGATAGTGGGTCTGCCCGTATATGGCTCTTCGAGGATGAGATGCCCTGGACCGTCGAATCGGGAAGTACGGGTTCGGCGAAGGAGTAGAGACCGCGACCACCACAAAGGTACCTGTCCTCTTTGTGATGGTTTTCGGTCTGTCTCGATCTGTAACATCTTGGCCGCTAAAAGTGGGCCTGGTGTTACAGATTTAGATTTTTGATCCGGGTGTTTTCTGTTCGTCTCAATCTATAACATCTGGAGCCATAAACAGTCGCTAGATGTTACAGATTGAGATAGTAAGGGGACGAGGCCGTAGCGGGTGAGCGCACCTGCTCCCTATCTTTCAATCACTCAGAAAATCTTATATATAGAGACTTAGATTTATGTATAAGATCGCGCAAAGCTGGCAACAATACTTCTCGAACAACGTGAAGCCGCCCCGTAGGGCGGCCACCCCAAGAGAGGTGATTCCATGAGAATCGATAAGCTAGCAATGACGTCGCGCGAGGCGCTGCAGACCGCCATGAGCACGGCTGCTGACGCGCAGGCCGGCGCGGTGGAGCCGATTCACCTGCTGTCCGCCCTGCTCGGTGCCGGCGAGCGCAATATCTCCGTGATCATCGAGCGCATCGGCGCTGAACCGGCCCAGCTCGCACGCTCCACGCAGGATGCCATCGACCACGCGCCCAAGGTTTCGGGCGAGGGCCAGCAGATGGGTCTTTCCAATGAGCTCGTCCGCGTCATCGAGAAGGCCGAGAAGAAGGCCACCAAGATAGGCGACAGCTTTGTGGTGACCGAGCATCTGCTGATGGCACTTGCCGAGGACAAGGGCGAGGCCGGCCGCGTTCTGCGCGACGCAGGCGTGACCAAGGAGCGCATCGAACAGGTCTACGAGGAGCTGCGTGGCGATGACCGCGTGACGTCTGCCGAGGATAAGACTCAGTTTGAGGCGCTGGAGCAGTACGGCCGCAACATCTGCGACCTGGCCCGCGCCGGCAAACTCGATCCGGTCATCGGCCGTACCGACGAGATCCGTCGTACCATCCAGGTCCTGTCCCGCCGCACCAAGAACAACCCCGTGCTCATCGGCGAGCCGGGCGTCGGCAAGACCGCCATCGTCGAGGGCATCGCCCAGCGTATCGTGGCCGGCGACGTGCCGAGCACCCTGCGCGACCGCGACCTCATCGAGCTCGACATGAGCGCGCTGGTCGCCGGTGCCAAGTACCGCGGCGAGTTCGAGGACCGCTTGAAGGCCGTGCTCAAGGAGGTTCAAAAATCCGAAGGCAAGGTCATCCTGTTCATCGATGAGCTTCACACCATCGTGGGCGCGGGTGCCACCGAGGGCTCCATGGACGCCGGCAACATCCTCAAGCCGGCGCTCGCCCGTGGCGACCTACATGCAATCGGCGCGACCACGCTCGACGAGTATCGCAAGTACATCGAGAAGGACGCGGCGCTCGCCCGCCGTTTCCAGACTGTGATGGTCTCCGAGCCTACCGTCGAGGACACCATCTCGATCCTGCGTGGCCTCAAGGAGAAGTACGAGATCTTCCACGGCGTGCATATCACCGATGGCGCGCTCGTGGCGGCTGCCGACCTCTCCGATCGCTATATCGCCGACCGTTTCCTGCCCGACAAGGCCATCGACCTGGTCGATGAGGCCGCAAGCCGCCTGCGCATGGAGCTCGACAGCATGCCGGTCGAGATCGACGCCACCACGCGTCAGCTCACCCAGCTGCAGATCGAGGAGCAGGCACTCATGAAGGAGACCGACGACGCCTCCAAGGAGCGTCTGGAGGCCCTGCGTCAGGAGATTGCCGAGGTCCAGGAAAAGCTCAATGTGCAAAAGGCTGGCTGGCTCAACCAAAAGAACGCCATCGACCACGTGCAGGAGCTTAAGGGCCAGCTTGACGAGGCCAAGAGCGAAGAGGAGCGTGCAACGCGCAACGGCGATTTGGGTCGTGCGTCCGAGCTGCGCTTCTCCGTGATTCCGGGCCTGCAGCAGCAGATTCAGGATTCCGAGGCTGCGCTCGAGGCACAAAAGCAGCAGGACGGCGAGGGCCTCAACGAGCAGGTGACCTCCGACGAGATCGCCGAGGTCGTGAGTGCCTGGACCGGCGTGCCCGTGTCCAAGATGATGCAGGGCGAGCTCGACAAGCTGAAGGGCCTGGAGGGCGAGCTGCATAAGCGCGTCATCGGTCAGGACGAGGCCGTCTCCGCCGTCGCCGCGGCTGTGCGTCGCAGCCGTGCGGGCCTCTCCGATCCGGACAAGCCCATCGGCAGCTTCTTCTTCCTGGGCCCCACTGGCGTGGGCAAGACCGAGCTCGCCAAGGCGCTTGCCGAGTGCCTGTTCGACGACGAGCGCGCGCTCGTGCGTATCGACATGTCCGAGTACATGGAGAAGTTCAGCGTCCAGCGTCTGATCGGTGCGCCCCCGGGATACGTGGGTTACGACGAGGGCGGCCAGCTCACCGAGGCCGTGCGCCGTCGTCCCTACTCCGTGATCTTGCTCGACGAGATGGAGAAGGCCCATCCGGATGTCTTTAACGTGCTGTTGCAGGTGCTCGACGACGGCCGTCTGACCGATGGCCAGGGTCGCCAGGTGTCCTTCAAGAACACGATTATCATCATGACGTCCAACGTGGGCTCCAAGGCCATCGCCGATCTGTCCGGTAAGGACGAGGAGGAGATGCGCCATCAGGTCGACGCTGCCATGGCTCAGACCTTCCGCCCCGAGTTCCTCAACCGTATCGACGATATCGTGGTGTTCCATCCGCTCGGTATGGCGCAGATCGAGAAGATCGTCGACATCCAGCTCGCCGACGTCCGCGCGCGTCTGGCCAAGGAGCGCATGACGCTTGCCATCACCCCGGCGGCCAAGCAGATGCTCGCCGTGGGCGGCCTGGACCCGGTCTTTGGCGCCCGTCCGCTCAAGCGTCTGGTTCAGCGCGAGGTCGTGGATGCCATCGCCGCCGCTATCATCGACGGCACGGTGCGCGAGGGCGATCAGGTGACGGTCGATGCCGACAAGGACGGCGGCTTTACCGTCGTGTGCGACAACACGCCGGCGGCCACCTACGAGGTCCCCGACGCCGAATAGATTTATGGGACATGCCTTAAAATCTGCCAGCCGTCTCTAAACGCCAAAGGCGGCGGATCCAATTGGGTCCGCCGCCCTTTTTCGTGCGACAATCGATAATGTTGAACGGATGCGATGCAAGGAGCTATGCAGATGAAAGACGAGATCAAGACAAGTGCGCCGGCGCCCAAGCCCACGTCCAAGCCGGCACCCAAGCCGCGCGATCCCTACATCCGTGCCGAGAACGAGGACGATGACGGTTACGATCCCTACAGCGACCGACGCCTCGAGCGCGAGCCAATGTTCGAAGCCGACCCGTGGCGCTGAGTGCCACCCAAAAGGCCACCAATTAAGTTGCGGTGAAATAGGGACTGTTTTTGCAGTTTGACCAGCAAAAACAGTCCCTATTTCACCGCAACTGCGTTAGGGATTTTTCTACAGGGGGAGGGTAGTCAAAAAAGCCCCGTCCCAAATTGACTGCTCGGGGAGTCGCATTCGAGCTCGGTTGTCCTCTTAGCCACTCGATATCCTTCGGAGCAATAACAGTGAAAAAACTTGCTTAAGTGTTAATCAAGCTACACACAATCTTGCTCTCTAATTAATCAAGAATCAGTATAATTTTGATTAGCTAGAGAGCAAGATTGGAGAATCATGGCATTCAACGACTTGATCGCCCAGAAAATAAAGGACTTTGAACAGCAGAGGGTTCCGCAGGTCTTTGAGCGAGACCTTGATCTGGGAAACCCACAGGAGCCAAAGCGCGACAACATCGTAAATGTGGTTGTGGGGGCCCGCCGTTGTGGAAAGACGTATCGCCTGTATCAGGAGATGCAGCGGCTTCAGGGCCGGGGCGTCGAGCTTGACCGGATGCTTTACTTTAATTTTGAGGACGAACGCTTGCGCCCGTATGAGTCATCGCTGCTGGCGGACGTGCTCGACACGTTCTATGCGCTGTATCCTGCTGCTCGAACCGAGGGCGCTTACATTTTCTTTGACGAGATCCAGGAAATTCCCGAATGGGGTGCGTTTCTGCGGCGTGTAGTCGATACGGAGAAAGCGACCGTCTATGTGACGGGATCTTCTTCCAAGATGCTGTCCTCAGAGCTTAAGAGCGAGTTCAGGGGTCGTTCTCTTATACGGGAGCTTTTTCCGTTGAGTTTTTCGGAATACGTTCGGTATAAGACGGGGAGCGTTTTCGAGCCAGATGCGACCTTTTCCCCAAGCGATGCAGCGCTGCTTCGACATCATCTGATCGGATATCTTGAACGAGGGGGATTCATCGCGACGCTTGAGCAGACGCCCGCAGACGCGATTCAGCTGCTACAGGAATATGCTTCGCGAACGGTCGCTATGGACGTCATTGAGCGTTACGACGTCAAGAACCCTCGCCTGGCATCGCTGTTCTTGACGCGGTGTATGGCATCTTCGGGACGAGAGCTGTCAGTGAACAAAGTGTACAACGAGTTCAAGAGCAGACAGATACCCGTCAGTCGTAATTCGCTCAGCGATTTACTTGAGTATTATGAGGATGCCTACCTGTTATTTTCTGTGCCGGAGTTCACGCGTTCATTGGCAAATAACATGCGGTCTGCGTCTAAGGTCTACGCTGTCGACCCTGCGATGTTTGGAGCATTCTCTCCCGCATCGGCATTGGACCAGGGCCAGAGGCTCGAGACCGCAGTGTTCAATGCGCTAAGAAGAAGGACTCCCGCGGTGAGGACCGGCTCGGTCTGCCGCCTGCTGATCAAAGAGAAGAGCAAAAGCCATGAGGTGGACTTTGTGGCTGGGGACGCACTTCTCATGCGGGCTTATAGCCTGATTCAGGTGAGTGTGGATATGGCAAGTGAGAAAACGCGCGAGCGCGAAATTGCCGCGCTTGATGCCTCGATGGCCCAGTTCGATCTTGGCGAGTCGGCAATCGTTACCATGGATGAGCAGGCCGATATTCCATGCGAGCACGGTGCGGTACACGTTGTGCCCGCATGGAAGTGGCTCCTTGCCTAATCATCTACGGATCTGTGGGGCCAGGACCTCCTGGCCCCTTCATTACGGTTGGGGAGCACCGTGATGCGCCCGGCTAGTCCTGGGCCTTGATGCTCGGCATCAGAATCTGGGCGAGGTAGTCGGTCTCGAGTTTGGTCGCGGAGTCTGCGTTGCCGTCTTTGCCGACCAGCACGTTCTTGATCTGGCTATAGGTATAGCGGTTGCCGGTCGTTAGCTCGACAAGCTCAACTGCAGTGTCCATGGGGTAGGTCGACACGGGGTCTTGCGTGCGTCCGTTGATGGTCTGGGGCACCACATACGGATAAACGGGGCCGCTGGCGTAGACGGTGTAGCCGTTGCCGAGGTTTGCCGCACCCAAAACTGCGTCGCCCTCATCGGGCGTAAAGCTCTCGCCGTCGCGCACCGTGACAAGCGTCACAAGCGGCGTGTTCGTGTCGCCGGCAAGATAGATGCACAGCGTGCTGCCGTTTTGCCAAGTCGCGACTTTGCCGTACCACTCAACGGGAATATCGAGCTGATACAGGTCCGTTGCCTTATGTCGAGCATCGGCGTCGCGGGCGGACTGTGCCTCGCTTGCGCTTACGGCGTTGGCGGCGGCATCGCGGCGCGTAATTGCCGCCTGCTGGAGTATCTTTGCCGCGGCGGCAGAACTCGCGCCGCCTTCCTCGGCATACTTGGCGGCGGCATCGATCTGGTCGTCAGTCACCGTGTCGGCCGAAGGCACCTTGAGCTTAAAGGTGGCCTGGGAACTCAAATCCTGCCCATCGCTCTTGACCGTAACTTGGGCCTTGGTGGTCGGGACGGTGTAGATGGTGCCGTCCGCCGCGATGGGGGAGGCGGCGATGGAGAACGTGTAATCGCCGGGCAGCAGCTTGATGCCGCGACCGTGCTCGTCAACGTAGAGCGTTTCGCTCACAGAAGAGTCGTCGGAGTCCTGGCCACTCACCTGCACGGGAATCTTGGAGCCAGTTGAGCAGTCGAGGCCCGCGGCATGCACGCCAATTTGCACCGACATCATGGTATGGGCGTTTGCGGCAACTACGGCGGCCTGCTCTTGCTGGTATCCGTTCCAAGCCGCATAGCCCGCGCCGCCGGCGACGAGCGCGACGGCTATGGCGCCGGCGACCATCAGGTTGCGTCGCTTGGGCGACATCTTGCGGTGACGGGCCTCGGCCTCATGTGCCGAGGGAACGGACGGCAGGGGAATATCGCCCATGGCGATGGTCTCGTCCACGGCAGGCGCGGAGCCCAGGCCGGGAAGCTTGCGGGTCAGCGAATCTTCGGCCGGTAAGCTGTCGAGCAAGATGGTTTCCTCGCTCGTGTCGGATTCGGGCTGGTCGTCGGCCTCGCATTCGGATTCCTCGCGCACCGCCTCGTCTTCGGTGGGCGCGGCGCCATCGGCTTTTGCATCCCGATCATCGGGCTGCGCCTCGATTTCCGGCTCATCCTGCACATCAACGCTCGAATCGTCAAACGCAATCTCGGCCAGCGCGATCTGGTCTAGGCTCTCCAGGGCCTCGGCACACGCTTCTGCATCCTGGGCCGCGTCCTCTTGGCCCATCGTCTCATCTTTCATATATCCCCCAAGCTCAATATCGGGACAACAATGTACCCAAAATTGGGGTCACATAGAGCTGTCGGGCGGTTGGAAATCTGATTTTATCTGTGAGAGAGGTTTTGCATATGTGCGTGAATGCGCGCAACAACAAAATGCCCCGGAAAGCGGGCGAATCGCTTTCCGGGGCTGCGCATGACGCGCGATTGCGGCGTCGGCTAAGTTTGCCTACATCCAAATGTGGACGGAATAAACGCGTTACTCGGCGTGTGCGTAATCAACCTTGGCGCGGCGAGCGGTGGCCTTCTCCCAATCGCTGGTGCCCTCAAAGACATCCTGCTTGTAGGGGTTGCGGCCGAGCTTCTTGGCGCGGTAGGCGATGTAGATGATCGCGGCGATGTTGGCGACCAGCGCGGCGATCGAGACCGCGGTAGCGGCGCCGGGGTCGAGCGTGGAGTGGGTCACAAAGATGGACTCCTCCTGGAAGTACGGGAACACCTGGGCAAACATGCACCAAATGGCCAGCGTAAAGGCGCGGTTCTGAATCCAGCCGCCCTTGTTCCAGATAAAGGCGGCGACGGTGGGCGCCAGCAGCAGCGCAAAGCCGCAGAACCAGGAGTGGGTGGGCAGGCAGTTGTAGGTGTAGCAGAAGTTCCAGATATCGTAGGCGATGATGTAGACCCAGGTCATATCGGGCCACAGCATGTCGGTCTGATCCTCGGAGGCGTAGACGCTCCACCAACCGGTCATACAGAAGATGTTGATGATACCGGCGATGCCGTTGAACACGTTGTTCCAGCCGGCCAGCTGCGTGGCACCTTCGGAGGTGACCCAGGTGGACTGGCCCAGGACAAAGAAGTGATAGGCGCTCTCAAAGTCGGACACGACAGCGATCATGATGTTGATGGCGACGATCACAAACGGCCATGCGCGGAACCAATGCGCCTTGCCGATCTTGCCCCACTGGTACTTAATGGCAATGAAGCCCCAGCAACCGGCCAGCGCCGCGTATACCTTGGCGTAGTGGAACCAGCTGTTCTGGTACACATGGGTGGGGTTGGTGAGCGCCCACTCGGCGCCTTGTGAGACGCCCACGGCGATGGCGACGCAGTAGATGGTCATGGCCAGCGGAGCCACGCCAAAGATGATGGCCGCGCCCAGCTTGGTGCGGCGGCCGACCTCGTTGAGCACGATCAGGCCAATAAAGACCATGGCCCAGCCGGCCCAGTGGATAAGGGTATCGCTACCCCAAACATCGAACAGCATGCTGCTCTCCTTTCACACGCCCGCGGCCCCTCTTCTGATCGCGGGCAGTTTGGCCAAATGTCGTCAGTCCTGGGGCTTGCGCTCCGGATACTTGGCGGTATAGCCCTCGATGTGGAGTGTCGAGGCGATGATTTCCTTGACTGTCTCGTCGGGCACATCGGGGTGCGTGCGGATATACATCAACAACCCCATGATGAGGGTGTAGAACGTCTCGTAGACATGGTCGATGCGTAGCTCATGATGGGCGACAAAATCCACCACGGTGGTGTCGCAGATATACTGCGCCACGCGTTGGACCACGTTGTGCAAAAAGCCGCCGTAGAGCGCGCCGCTGTTGGAGGTCAGAGTGTGCGGCAGTTCGTGGCCGCTGGCGACCAGGCGCTTAAAGAGCGGGGCGACGGTGTCGAGCGCGCCCTCGATATCACCGACGGTGCGGTTGGCATTCCACTGCTCGAGTTCGGAGATAAAGCCGTCGATCGCCTCGTCCATAACGGCGGTGACGGCGGCGTCCATGTCGGCGAAGTAATGGTAGAACAATGAACGCGTGCAGCCGGCTCGCTTGGTCACGGCCGATACCGATAGGTGGGACACGCCCAGCTCGGAGCTTACGGTGCGCACGGCATCGAGGATCTCGCGACGGCGTTCGTCGCCCGTCAGGCGCTTTGCCGCGCTATCGGATGCGGGGACGGCATCGACCACAGAGGTACCTGCTGTGTTGTTGCCCATGTTTTGCCGCCTTTCATCCTCTTTTGCCTGACCGTTCGCCTAACAGTCTTGAATATTGTTGACGGTTCGTCAATACTGTTTTTGACACAATGTCAACAATGGCGGGTGAACGGCATGGGGCATGCCCGGCCTGCAAAAAAAAGAGGGGCGCTGCGGCCTCGTCGGGCTGTGGCAAGAGAAGGGACAACCATGATTCTCAACGGACCGGGGATTAGCTACACCGAGCCCGACATCGGTTCGGAGTTCGTGCCGCCGCTGCCGGAGCATCCGCGCGAGGCCATCGTCAAGCTGTGCGAGCACTGCACCAACCGTCTGCTGCATCGCGACGAGCTGTTGGGCTACGAGTACTGGTCGTTTGCCGAGGCCGCGACCGACGAGCAGGCCGAAGTGCTCTGCAAGATGAAGATGCGCCGTCCCTATACGCTGCCCGAGATGGCCAAGCTCACCGGCATGCCCGAGGCCGATATCGAGAAGATGCTCGACGACATGAGCTACACGGGTCTGCTCGAGTACAACTGGGAAAACCCCGAGCGCGCCAAGCAGTGGGTGCTGCCCATGCTGGTGCCGGGCTCTGCCGAGTTCCTCAACATGCGCGTGAGCCAGCTCGAAGAGCACCCGGTCTACGCCAAGTTCTTTGAGCAGGCATCCAAAGGCCCGCTGTCCAAGGCTACGCCGATGGTGCCGCCTGGAGGCGCCGGCATCGGCATGCACGTCATTCCGGTCGAGAAGGCCATCGACGCCGCGAGCACGTCGGTGCCGATCGAGCATATTGAGCATTGGCTCGACAAATACGATGGCAAATATGCCGCTAGTACCTGCAGTTGCCGCGCGAGCCGTCGCGTGATGGGTGAGGGCTGCGCCGACGACCCGGCCGATTGGTGTATCGCCGTGGGCGATATGGCCGACTACGTGGTCGAGACCGATCGTGGCCATTACGTGACCCGAGACGAGGTTTACGACATCTTGCGCCAGGCCGAGGACAACGGCTTTGTGCACCAGATCACCAATATCGACGGCGAGAACAAGATCTTCGCTATCTGCAACTGCAACGTCAACGTGTGCTACGCCCTGCGCACCTCGCAGCTGTTCAACACGCCCAACCTGTCGCGCTCGGCCTATGTCGCCAAGGTCGAGAAGGACAAGTGCGTGGCCTGCGGTTGCTGCGTTGAGGTGTGTCCGGCCGGCGCTGCCAAGCTGGGCCAGAAGCTCTGCAGCAAAAAGGTCGGCGGACAGGTGCCCGAGTATCCGCGCCAGGAACTGCCCGATGCCACCAAGTGGGACCACACCAAGTGGTCGCCCAACTACCGCAACGACAACCGCATCGAGACGCATGAGTCCGGCACCGCTCCCTGCAAGACGGCCTGCCCCGCGCACGTTGCCGTTCAGGGCTATTTGAAGCTCGCGGCTCAGGGTCGCTATGACGAGGCTCTAGCACTCATTAAGCGCGAGAACCCGCTGCCCGCTATCTGCGGCCGTGTGTGCAACCGCCGCTGTGAGGATGCCTGTACCCGCGGCCGTGTGGACGCCGCCGTGGCCATCGACGAGGTCAAGAAGTTCATAGCCCAGCGCGATCTGGATGCCGCGACCCGCTATGTCCCACCTGTGGTGACCCCGACGCGTGCCGGCGGCTTCGACCAGAAGATCGCCATCATCGGCGCCGGTCCGGCCGGTCTGTCCTGCGCTTTCTACCTGGCCGAGAAGGGCTACAAGCCCGTCGTATTCGAGAAGAACGATCGCCCGGGCGGCATGCTCACCTACGGTATTCCCAGCTTTAAGCTGGAGAAGGACGTTATCGAGGCCGAGGTCGAGATCATTCGCCTGATGGGCGCCGAGTTCCGCTATGGCGTGGAGGTCGGTCGAGACGTGACGCTCGACGAGCTGCGCGTGCAGGGCTTCAAGGCCTTCTACGTTGCCATTGGCTGCCAGGGCGGCCGCCTTGCCGGCATTCCGGGTGAGGATGCCGAGGACGTGACCGTGGCCGTCGACTTCCTTCGCGAGGTTAACAGCGGCAAGATTGATACCCTGTCCGGCCGCACCATTGTGGTGGGCGGCGGCAACGTGGCCATCGACGTTGCCCGCAACGCCTGCCGTTTGGGTTCTGAGCACGTTGAGATGTTCTGCCTGGAGAGCGAGGCCCAGATGCCCGCCAGCGAGGAAGAACGTCGCGAGGCCGTTGAGGACGGCGCGCACATCAGCTGCGGCTGGGGCCCCAAGGAGATTCACTTGGACGAGGCCGGTCGTGTCTGCGGTATCACTTTCAAGCGCTGCACGCGTGTCTTTGACGACGAGGGCCGTTTTGCGCCTGAGTACGACGAGAACGACCTGCGCCGTGTCGATGCCGACCGTGTCGTCATGTCGATTGGCCAGTCCATTGTGTGGGGCGACCTGCTGGCTGGCTCCAAAGTGGAGCTCGGCCGCGGCCAGGGTGCCCTTGCCGATCCCCAGACCTACCAGACCGCCGAGCCAGACATCTTTGTGGGCGGCGACGTCTACACCGGCCCCAGCTTTGCCATCGACGCCATCGCCGCCGGCCACGAGGCCGCGGTGTCCATCCATCGCTTTGTGCAGCCGGGCTCCACGCTCACCATCGGCCGCAACCAGCGCCGCTACACCTCGCTCGACCGCGACGATGTCGTGATCGAAAGCTACGACAACGCGAGCCGCGAGGTTGCCCACGTGGACCGCGAGCGCGAGAAGGCTGCACCGTTTAGCGAGTATGTTGAGACCTTTACCGAGGAGCAGGTGCGCGCCGAGACCGCCCGCTGCCTGGGCTGCGGCGCCTCGATCGTCGACCCCAACAAGTGCATCGGCTGCGGCCTGTGCACCACCAAGTGCGCGTTCGACGCCATCCATCTGGATCGCGACCGCCCCGAGTGCTCCACGATGGTCAAATACGAGCAAAAGCTTCCAAGCCTGGGCAAGTACGCGCTCAAGCGCGCCATCAAGATTAAATTCGGGAAGAAGTAAGAAACGCAACAAGCAGGAGAACGGCGCAGAGAGCGGTTGGACAGCGAGCGAGTCCCAGGCGTGGCGAGGTGCCTTGAAAGAGGAGGGCATAGGGCTTTTGCCCATGCCCGACGATTGAAAGGCAGATCGCCCGTCTGGGGCTCGCGCAGCGTCAAGCCGACCGCCGTTCGGTAGAACGGCGGAAGGAATTAAAAGTGCACGAGCTCGGAATCGTCTATCACATCATTCGTGATGTTGAGAACGTGGCGCGTGCCAATGGCGTGCGTCGCGTTTCGAGCGTGACGTTGCTGCTGGGCGAGGTCTCGGGCGTCGTTCCCGAGTTGCTGCTCGACGCTTGGCGCTGGGCGGCAGATAAAAAGCCCATCGCGCAGGGCGCGGAGCTTGTTGTGGAGCCCGTCGAGGCCGTGACGCATTGCGAGGCATGTGGCCGCGACTATGCGACGGTCGAGCACGGCAAGACCTGTCCCCATTGCGGTAGCGGCGAGACATACCTGCTGCAGGGCCAGGAGGTCATGATCAAACAGATCGAGACCCCCGACGAGGACCCGGCAGACGCTGTCCCCGACGGCCCTTCCGACGTCCCCGACGCCGTCGACGCCGCCAACCCCCTCCACATCGCCTAACATCCAATGACTGCATGGGCTAGAGTTCTAAACATATTTGCTTCGGTTAGTCAAGTCATGTCTGTTTAAACAAAATGGCGGCACGCAGGCGCATTGGGATCCACCTAAAAGCGGTTTTAACGAACAGTGCGCCTGTATATGTCTTTGGAAACAATCGGCAAATCACGTTTTATCAGGCAATGAGCTGTAAACCAGCAATGTAATCAATTTGTAACAAACTTAGACGTTTAAACAAATAATCCAACCTTTTGCGAATTTAGCTATGATTCCACAATCCAAACAGGTATACTCCTTTCATGTCGTGTAGGAAATACGTAGACAAAAAGGAGGTTATGTGATGGTAAGTATTGTTCTTGCTAGCCACGGGGACTTGGCAGCTGGAATCAAGCAGACGGGCTCGATGGTCTTTGGCGATCAGCCGTCTGTTGCCGTGGTCTCGCTCGAGCCGAGCATGGGCCCCGACGACTTCCGTGCCAAGGTCGAGGAAGCAGTCGCTTCCTTCGAGGACCAGGAGCAGGTGCTCTTCCTCGTTGATCTGTGGGGCGGCACGCCGTTCAACCAGATCAGCGGACTCATCGAGGGCCACGATTCCTGGGCTATCGTCACCGGTGTCAACCTGCCTATGCTCATCGAGGCATATTCGCAGCGCTTTGACGCAAAGAACACTGCACATGCGATCGCAAAACATCTCGTGACTGAGGCTAAGGCTGGCGTGCGCGTCAAGCCCGAGTCTCTGGAGCCCGAGGAGAAGAAGCCGGCTGCGGCCGCCGCTGCTCCTGCAGGCGCCATCCCTCCGGGAACGGTCATCGGCGACGGGCACATCAAGATCGCCCACGTCCGTATCGACACCCGTCTGCTTCATGGCCAGGTGGCCACCACGTGGACCAAGCAGATCAACCCC
This sequence comes from Collinsella aerofaciens, assembly GCF_028206995.1. Taxonomy (GTDB): domain Bacteria; phylum Actinomycetota; class Coriobacteriia; order Coriobacteriales; family Coriobacteriaceae; genus Collinsella; species Collinsella aerofaciens_AQ. The sequence goes on from NZ_JAQLFL010000002.1 coordinate 197,392, forward strand.
AACCGCATCATCGTGGTTTCCGACGGCGTTGCTCACGACGAGCTCCGCAAGACCATGATCGAGCAGGCTGCCCCTCCGGGAGTCCATGCCAACGTCGTACCCATCAAGAAGATGGCCGAGGTCGTCAAGGACACGCGCTTTGGTGACACCAAGGCCATGCTGCTCTTTGAGAACCCGCAGGATCTGCTCAAGGCCATCGAGGCCGGCGTCGACATCAAGGAAGTCAACATCGGTTCCATGGCTCACTCCAAGGGCAAGGTCGTCGTCACCAACGCCGTCGCTATGGGCGATGACGACGTCAAGACTCTCGAGGCCCTCAAGGCCAAGGGCGTCAAGTTCGAGGTCCGCAAGGTTCCTTCGGATTCCTCCGAGGATCTCGACGCCATGTTGAAGAAAGCTAAGGCCGAACTGGCCGCTCAAGCATAGTAAAGGAGGGTCCGATACATGTCTGCAATCACTATTCTGCTTGTTGCGATTGTCGCGTTGCTTGCCGGTATGGAAGGCATTCTGGATGAGTTCCAGTTCCATCAGCCGCTCGTGGCATGCACGCTTATCGGTCTCGTAACCGGTCACCTTCAGGAGGGCATCCTCCTGGGCGGTTCGCTCCAGATGATGGCCCTTGGCTGGGCTAACGTCGGCGCCGCTGTCGCGCCTGACGCCGCTCTGGCCTCGGTCGCTTCTTCGATCATCATGGTGCTCGCCCTCAACGGTGGCGCCACCGATTCGGCCAAGGCCGTTACCACCGCTATCGCCGTCGCCGTCCCGCTGTCGGTCGCTGGTCTGTTCCTGACCATGATCTGCCGTACCATTGCTACCGCTATCGCTCACGCCATGGACGGTTGCGCCGAGAAGGGCGACTTCTCCGGCATCGAGCGCTGGCAGTATGCTGCCATCCTCATGCAGGGCCTTCGTATCGCCATCCCGGCAGTGCTTCTGTGCGTCATCCCGGCCGAGGCCGTTACCAACGCGCTTAACGCTATGCCCGACTGGCTGTCCGGCGGCATGGCTGTCGGCGGCGGCATGGTCGCTTCCGTCGGTTACGCCATGGTCATCAACATGATGGCCACCAAGGAGACCTGGCCGTTCTTCGTCCTCGGCTTTGTCCTTGCTGCCATCCCTCAGCTCACGCTGATCGCCCTTGGTCTCATCGGCATCTCCCTTGCCCTCATCTACCTTGGCCTTAAGGATCTGGCCAAGCAGGGTGGCGGCATGGGCGGTGGCTCCGGCGACCCGCTCGGCGACATTCTGAACGATTACGAGTAGGAGGGGAGTGATACATATGGCAGAGAACAAGATTCAGCTCACCAAGGCTGACCGCAAGAAGGTTTGCTTCCGTCATCAGTTCCTTCAGGGCTCGTGGAACTACGAGCGTATGCAGAACGGCGGCTGGTGCTTCGCAATGATCCCTGCGATCAAGAAGCTCTACACCAGCAAGGATGACCAGATTGCCGCTCTTAAGCGCCACCTGGAGTTCTATAACACCCACCCCTATGTTTCCGCCCCCGTCATTGGCGTTACCCTCGCTCTCGAGGAGGAGCGCGCCAACGGTGCCCCGATTGACGACGTCGCCATTCAGGGCGTCAAGGTCGGTATGATGGGCCCGCTCGCCGGCGTCGGCGACCCCGTCTTCTGGTTCACCCTTCGCCCGATTCTGGGCGCTCTGGGCGCTTCCCTGGCCATGTCCGGCAGCATCGTCGGTCCGCTGCTGTTCTTCTTCGCGTGGAACATCATCCGTTACGCTTTCCTGTGGTACACGCAGGAGTTTGGCTACAAGGTCGGCTCCTCCATCGCCAAGGACCTCTCCGGTGGTCTGATGGGCAAGGTCACCGAGGGCGCTTCCATCCTGGGTATGTTCATCATCGGCGCCCTGGTCGAGCGCTGGGTGTCCATTTCCTTCACCCCGATCGTCTCCACGGTCAAGCAGTCTGCTGGCGCCTTTATCGACTGGGCTAGCCTGCCCTCCGGTTCCGAGGGTATCAAGGAAGCGCTGACGATGTACAACTCCGTCGGTGCTACCGCCCTTGATCAGATGAAGGTCACCACGCTTCAGGCCAACCTCGATCAGCTCATCCCCGGCCTTGCCGCCGTGTGCCTGACCCTGCTGGTCTGCAAGCTCCTCAAGAAGAAGGTCAGCCCGATCGTCATCATCCTGGCTCTCTTCGCCGTCGGCATCATCGGTCGCTTCTGCGGCTTCATGTAAGCACGCTTCGGCTTAAGACCGAGAGTAGCTAGACAAGGGCTTTTGAGCCATTGAAACGAACCGCACCCGGTGGGTACACTGGATGCGGTCCGATTGTTTTATTTGGAGGGCGAGGCGCGCATGGCGCAATCTCAGAACAGCACGGTCGATTTGGCAACGCCGGCAACCTGCCTGATGGGGCTTACCAGCCACGGTAACGTGATGGTGGGCAATAAGGCGTTTGAGTACTATAACGAGCGCAATCCCGAGGATTATATTCAAATCCCGTGGGATGAGGTCGACTATATTGCCGCCGAGGTTTTGCGCGGCACCAAGAAGATCACGCGTTTTGCCATCTTCACCAAGGACAACGGTCACTTTACGTTTTCGACGCGCGACGACAAAGAGACGTTGCGCGCGGTCCGCAAGTACGTCGACGAGGATAAGCTTGTGCGTTCGCCCGACTTTATCGATGTGACGGCCAAGGGCGCCAAGAGCATCCCCTCCGTTATCAAAAACCTCTTCCACAGGGGTGACTAGTTGCCTGCGATAGATGGCGGAAAATGCATCCCGGAATTTATTCTCATTCCGGGATGCATTTTCCTTTTGAGCACCAGTCGGGAAATTTCCTTTTCATGTGGTTAGAGGAAACTCCATCCCATTTTTTCGCTTTATTCTTTCCGATATTGAGGATTATCTACGGCGACAATTCGCTATAAAGCCTTCTTGATGAGTGGACATGCGCTACATGGCAAAGGGGCAAATCTGCTACACTAGTACAACATGCCTCCGTAGCTCAGGGGATAGAGCACCGCTCTCCTAAAGCGGGTGTCGTGCGTTCGAATCGCACCGGGGGCACCAGAAGAAATTGCAGGTCAGACGGTATAAATCGTCTGACCTGCTTCTGTATAGATAGGGCTAAATAGACGATAGAGGGGTGAAAAAGGGGTGAAAGAAAGTTCTATGATGAAAACAGCTCGCCGACATATTTCACTCCGATATTTCACCCAAATATCCGGTTTTCAACCCTTCCCACAGCCTACGGGCTTATAAGAAGCCCTTCGGCCATGGAAAGCGTTGAAAACCTAGGGTGACGTTGTTGTGAGAAGGGCGAGTTTCCAACAGTCCCCGGCGTCTCCGGGTTTCGCTCGGGACCCTGCGACGCCGTGAACCGTTGAAAACTCGCCCTTCCGATCGCGGTACTGCCCTTACCCCTTAAAATTATCCGAAAGAGACGACGACGCAGGAGGTCCGGTATGCCTGCCAGCAAGAAAGAGGCAAAGGAGTTCGTAAAGCGGTGGAAGAAGCGCCTCGGCGCCATCCCCGTGGGCTCCAACAATGAGCAGCAGGACACGCAGAAGTTCTGGGTCGACTTGCTCATCAATGTCCTGGGTATCCCGTCCAACACCATAGACAGCTTCGTCGACTTTGAGCGCAAGGTGAGAGGCCGACGCATCGACGTGTTCGTCTCCGACCACAACTTTCTCTGCGAGCAGAAGTCGTGGGGCATCGACCTCGACAAGCCCGAGCCTAGGAACGGAGGCATGGAGACGCCGCTCCAGCAGGCCATGTGGTACGCGCGGCACCTGCCGTACTCCGAGCGCCCCCGCTGGGTGATGACGTGCAACTTCGGGACCTTTCGCCTCTACGACCTCGACAACGAGCGGCCCGAGGATACCGTGCAGGAGTTCTCCCTCGAAGAGCTCCCGGACAGCCTGTATCTTCTGTCCTTCCTGACCTCCAACGAGACGAGCCGCCTGCACAAGGAGCAGCAGCTTTCCATCGAGGCCGGGGCCTACGTCTCCAGGTTCTACGATGCCCTCGCCAAGCAGTACCACCACATTGAGGAGAAGGACGAGCGGGCGCAAGAGGAGCAGCGCTCCCTCAACGTGCTCATCACCCGAATCATCTTCCTGCTCTACGCCGAGGACGCCGACCTCCTGCAATCGCACCAGGCGTTCGGCAGGTACTGCGAGGGAGACCCCGCGAAGCTCCGCCGAAAACTGGTCGATTTGTTTGAGACGATCGACACGCCCCTAGAGCAGAGGGATGAGTACATGGACGAGGACCTCGCGGCCTTCCCCTACGTGAACGGCGGTCTGTTCGCCGACTCCTCCATCATCGTCCCGCAGATGACCTCGGAGATCCTCGAGGCCATCGCTGACGCGTCCCAGGACTTTGACTGGCGCGAGATCTCGGGCGTCATCTTCGGCGGCGTGTTCGAGGGCACGCTGAACCCCGAGACGCGCCGCGCCGGGGGCATGCACTACACGAGCGTCGAGAATATCGAGCGCTGCCTCAGGCCACTCTTCCTCGACGAGCTGTGGGATGAACTGCACGAGGCCGAGGGCGAGAAGACAGCTGCCAAGCGCAAGCAGGCCCTGGCGAGGCTACACGACAAGGTGGCCTCCATCACCATCGGTGACCCCGCGTGCGGCTCGGGCAACTTCCTTACCGAGGCGTACCGGCAGCTGCGCACCATCGAGAACCGAATCATCGAGGACGAGCTCAGCGAGGAGACCGGCAACGCGGGGCAGACATCCCTCGTCGTTGCGCAGGACAGCCCTGTCCGCGTGTCCCTGGACCAGCTGTACGGCATCGAGATAAACGACTTCGCCGTCTCGGTCGCTAAGACCGCCCTTTGGATCACCGAGGAGCAGATGCTCCGAAAGACGCAGGAGATATACGTCGGTTATGACTTCGACTTCCTGCCGCTCAGGAGCCTCAGCAACCTCCATGAGGGCAACGCCCTCAAGACCGATTGGTCCGAGGTGTTCCCCGATGACCTCACGTACCTCGTGGGCAATCCGCCTTTCCTTGGGGCCCGCAACCAGTCCAAGGAGCAGAAGGCCGAACTCCTTGAGGTCTTCGACGGCGCGAAGAACGCGGGCAACATCGACTACTGCGGGGCCTGGTACATGAAGGCCGCGAGGTTCACGCAAGGGAAGCGCACGCGCTGCGCCCTGGTCTCGACCAACTCGATATGTCAGGGCGAGCAGGTCGCCAACCTCTGGAAACCCCTGCACGACCTGGGTATCCACATCGACTTCGCGCACAACACGTTCAGGTGGGACAACGAGGCTGCGGACAAGGCACACGTGTTCTGTGTCATCGTCGGGTTCTCCCGCGAGTCGGGGACCAAGACGCTCTTCTACCACGCGACCCCGGACAGCGACGAAGAACAGATTCCCACGGCTCGAATCAATGCGTATCTGAAAGACGCCCCTGATGTATTCATCTACAGCCGCAGCAAGCCTATTTGTGATGTTCCGGAAATGGGCATCGGAAATAAACCTATTGATGGGGGATTCTACCTGTTTACCGATGAGGAGAAAGACGATTTCCTGAAGAAAGAGCCAAAGGCCGAAGGCTTCTTCCATCCATGGCTTGGATCAAAAGAGTTCATTCATGGCTATCATCGCTGGTGCCTGTGGCTTGGGGAGGCAACCTTCTCAGATTTAAAGCAGCTTCCTGAGTGCAGAAAGAGAGTAGAACAGGTTCGTGAATACAGGCTTGCAAGTAAAAGCGCTGGAACCCGAAAAATAGCAGATAAGCCAACGAGATTTCACGTTGAGAACATGCCCGAGGGAAGTTCCATCATCATCCCAGAGGTGTCTTCAAGCAGACGGAAACGTGTTCCAATGGGCTTTGTTGGTCCAGAGATATTTTGCAGCAACAAGGTTAGATTGATACCCAATGCTTCTCTCTATCACTATGGCATTCTGCAATCTCAATTCCATAATGCATGGGTTAGGATCGTAACCGGAAGATTGAAGGACGATTACCAGTATTCGGCCAATATTGATTACAACAACTTCGTCTGGCCCGAGCCCACGGAATCCCAACGCGAGGAAGTCGAGCGTTGCGCCCAAGCCGTGCTCGACGCCCGGGATGCCCAAGAAGGTGCGACGCTCGCGGACATGTACGATCCCAAGAATGAGACGTTCTTCCCCGAGCTGATGACAGCGCACAAGGCGCTCGACGCCGCCGTCGAAGCCGCCTATGGCGTCGACTTCGGCGGGGACGAGGAGAAGATAGTCGCCCATCTTTTCAACCTGTACGCCAAGAAGGTCGGTGAACTATAGTGCCCAACTCTATCTACAATCCCATATCGCTGGAGGTCGGTAACATCCTGAAGGATGTTCAGACGGGCAAGATTGGCCTGCCTGATCTGCAACGGCCTTTCGTGTGGGGCAATGAAAAGGTTCGCGATCTGCTTGATTCCATGCTTCGCGGATACCCTATCGGCTATGTGATGCTGTGGGACTCTCCGAGCGATGATGCGGGCAAGAAGTCTGCCATAGGCTCGAACCAAAAGGTGTATGCCGTCCCCAAGTCCCTTGTCATCGACGGACAGCAGAGGCTCACTGCCCTCTTGAGCTCTCTGTACGGCGTACCCGTGCGAGACAAGAACTTCAGGGAGCGAACGGTGAAGATCGCCTACGACCCCATCGCACGCTCATTCAAGAATGCCGATGCCTCGACCGAGAAGGATTCGCGCTATGTGCCCGACGTATCCGAGGCCTTCGCGGCGAACCACGACAACAAGCTGAGCGCCTATCGCAGGGCGTTCATCAAGCGCCTTAACGAGGCGAATGCCAAAAAGGGAGAACCCGAACTCGACGATGGCGGCGAGGACGCCGTCGAGAGCGGGCTCAACGCATTACTCGGGCTTGAGCGCTATCTTCTGCCGACGCTGGAGATTTCCGAATCGGCTGACGAGGAGACCGTATCGGACATCTTCGTGCGTGTGAACCCGCAAGGGCAGGCGCTTAAGCAGGATGACTTCATCATGACCCTGCTTTCGGTCTACGAACCTGCCATGAGGGAGCGCATAGAGGAGTTCTGCGCCATGAGTCATGCGCCCGCAAAGGGCACCTCGTACAACCCGCTCATGACCGTCTCGCCGACGCATATCATTCGCGCCACGGTGGGCGTGGGGTTCAAGAGGGGTCGCCTGCGTTATGCCTACCAGATTCTTCGCGGGCGAGATCTCAAGACAAAGGAAACGACGCCCGAGACGCGGGCCGAGAACTTTGCCACGTTCGGTCGCGCCCTCGATCTCGTGCTCGACTTGAACAACTGGCATGCCTTCATCAACACGCTGGCGGAGGCGGGCTATGTCTGTTCCGACCAGGTGGGGTCGGGCAATGCGCTCATGTTCTGTTATGCGTTTTACCTTATCGGGCGCTACGAGTTCGGTATGGAGCCGTTGGCTGTGCGCAGGCTCGTGCGGCGCTGGTATTTCGCCGCAGCCATAACGGGGCTCTATGTGGGGTCCTTCGAATCCGAGTTCGAGCAGCAGCTTAACGACGTCTCGCGCCTTGAGACAGCCGATGAGTTCCGGGCGTACTTCGACCGTAGGCTCGCCGCCATCATGACGGACGATTATTTCTCCATCACGCTGCCCAGCTCCCTCGACGCAAACGAGGCGACGGGCCCGACCTGGTGGGGCTTCGTCGCGGCTCAGGTCGTGCTCGGTGCCAAGGCGCTGTTCAGCATGGCCCCGCTGTCCCAGCTCCTGCTCATGGGCTCGTCGGGCTCGAAGAAGGCGCTGGACAAGCACCACCTGTTCCCGGACAACTACCTGAAGTCCAGGGGCTACCTCTCGCAGCGTAGCAACAGGGGCAACTTCACCCTCGTGGACTACCAGAACAACATCTACATCTCGGACGACGCCCCGAGCGAGTACGTCAGGAAGTACCGCGACTCGCTGGGGGAGGACGAGTACCGCCGCAACTGCGAGGAGCATGCCCTGCCCATAGGGTTCGAGGACCTCGATTACGAGGAGTTCCTCGGCAGGCGCAGGCGTCTCATGGGCGAGCTGGTGAAGAGGGCGTACGAGCAGTTGTAGGCTCGCGCCATGGACCCGCCCCTGAGGGTCGAGGCGTAGCAATCGGCCTTGCGGCCGATGGGTCCCGCTCATGGGCGGGCCCCCCGCGACGCGAGGCGTCGCTCTCGCTGCGGCTCCCTGCAACGCTCCCCATGGGTCGCGTTTCGTCCGCCTCCGCTCACGCCGGCCCCGCCCGCCGAACGGCTGCGCTCGATGGCTTCCGGAAGTCGCCATCGCTCCGCCGTGGTCGCCGGGCGGGGCCTCTCGCGCCGGGTCGCCAAGCGCCGTCGTACGACGCTCCCCAGGGTCGTGTCTCCTCGGCGTCGGCTCAGCCGGCGCTCACCCGCCCGGGCTCGCGTTGCCCCTGGCAAGTGGCTCGCTCCGTGCGGGCAAGATATGGATTCCGTTGCACGGAATCATCTTGCCGCCTGCGGCGGGGGCGAACCGCTCCGAAGTCGCTCTCGCCAAAAGGGGCCGGGACGCCTGTTGCGTCCCGGTCCAAATGCTCAGTCCCCTCGCCCGTTCTGGTTCTCGAGCGCCTTGCGCTCAAGCTCCCAGAACGCCCTCATCGCCGTCGCTATCCCGCGCAGCGTGAAGCGGACGACGAGGCCGGTCGAGTGGTCGACCGCGAAGCCGAGCCTGCCGCCGTTGACCTTCCGCACAGCCCCGAGGGCCTTCGAGAAGAATCGGTACTGGAGGCTCCCACCCTTCGACCTGGCGAGCTCGATGCCGTCCCGCCTGAGCCGCCGCTCAAGCTCGCCCATCCGGTCGGGGCAGTCGCGCATGCGCCCGACCTCCTCGATCCGGCGGGCGACCGCGACGCGGATGCGGGCGTTCTCCGAGCGCTCGGCCTGCCCCTTTCGGGCCATGTCGCGCTCTTCCGTGCCGGGTTGCCTCGCGTGGACGCGCGAGTTGGCCTTGCCGCGCTCAAGCTGCCTGAGTCCATACCTCTCGTCCAGGGTACGGACGGTCTTCACGCGTGATGCCGCCGCCTTTCGGGCGGGGCCCTCGTCGAGCCTTCGGCCGGTTTCCAGATCACTGCGGTTGATGCCGAGGTGCACGGCGTAGCGGTCAGTGGCGTCCGCGCGGCAGCGCTCGCGGTGCGGCACCATCACGACCTCCTGGTTGGGGTAGCGCTCGGCCACGTACTCCCTCGCATAGCGCATGCACAGCTCCGGCGTCATCTTCCCGCCGTTGAGGTCGCACTCGTCTGGGAGGAACCCGAGTATCTGGTGCTGCATGTAGGTACACTTGGCACCGGCCTTGCCGGGCCTGTCGTGACCCATGGCCGCCCTCGTGTCCGCCATCTCCTGAAACCAGCGGTCATCGTCGATGATGTTCTGCGTGCCGTGGGCGAGCGCCTTGTCGCGGTCCCAGGAGAGGTAATCCCTGAGTCTCGCGAGGTGCCTCTCGCTGCAGACGCTCGTCTGCTTTATCGCCGTCATGGTCGCCTCCTAATCGAGCGAGAGCCCACTGAACTTGCCGTCGCCCGCGTCCCCGGTCCCCTTCTCGAGATCGGGCCATTCGGGGCACCAGGTGGGGGCCTCCTCGCGCATCTTCTCGGTGGCGGAGGCATCGAGCCGCCGCTGGTACGTGCGACGCCTCTCCGCCTCGTGCTCGGGGGTCCCGAGGTCGAAGTGCTCCCTTGTGGGCGTGTTGGTGCAGTCGGTGACGGGGGAGCGGAAGACGCCGGCTCGACATGCGGGCATACCGTTGTCCGCGTGCTTCACGACGATGATCCCGTCCCGGTCCGGGGCCATGTCGCGCCACTCCCAGGGGTGTATCACGTCGTCTGCGCTCTCGCTGTAGGACGTCGAGGAGGACGTGCCTGACGCGGCCCTGCCGCTGCTCGTGCCCTGCGCGTGGCGCGTGGTCTTGCCGATGAGCTCGGTGAAGTACCGGCGATCCTCTTCCTCTGCGAGCTTCATGGCGATCTTCACACCGCAGTTCGCGAGGATCTTCCTGCGGCCGTCTCTCTCGCCATACTTATTGAGCTGGGATACGCCCTGTGTCGCGCCGACCCAGAACGCGCCGTAGCTGCGCGCCAGACTGAGGAGGGCGGGCAGGCACTCGACGCGGGGGAGGTTGCCCCACTCGTCGCCGAGTATCTGCACGGGGCGGGGGAGCCTGCCGCCGTTCACGTCCGCGACCGCCTGGACCGAAGCCCAGAGCTGCGAGAGGAATATCGCCGCGATGCAGTTGTAGGGTGAGCCCTCGTCGAGCACGTGGAGGAAGACGGCGCTCTTCTCCGTGAGTACCGTGTGCGGGTCGATGTCGGAGCCGGAGGTCATCCAGGCGACCGGGGCGGAGGAGAACGGGCGCAGGGCGACCTTGAGCGTCGAGAGTATGCTCCTGAGCTCGTTGCCGCCGGAGGATATGAACTGGGACGCCCTTCCCTTGGCGGGGTGTCCGCTCGGCAGAGCGCGGAAGACGGCTTTCAGGGGCTCGGACGGGTCGTCGCCCTCTGCCTCGGTACCGCGGTCCAGGACCTCGCAGACGGTCGCGAGGTGCTTTGATTCCTCGGGACACTCGTCGGACATGGAGACCAGCAGGACCAGGGCCGAGAGCAGGCCCCTGGCCGATGCCGTCCAGTGCGAACCCTTGCCCCTCTCGTCGTCCTGCACCACGAGTTCCGCGATGGCGTCCGCTGCCTGCTCAGCCTCCTGGTCGCGCTCCTCGGCATGGAGGTCGAGCACCTGCTTGAGCGGGTTGAACCTCTGTCCCCTATAGGGGTGCTGCGTGTCGAGCAGCAGGACGCGGTAGCCGCGACGGGCAAGCTCGTCGCCCGTGAGCTCTATGAGCTCGTTCTTCACGTCGGAGACGACGAGGGTCGCGGGCTCGGAGCCGTTGGAGGCGTCGCCGTAGCTGAGCAGGTCGATTGAGGGGAGGTAGAGGAAGCGTGACTTACCTGACCCAGTGGCCCCTGATACGAAAATCATCTTCTTCGGCTCGTAGAGATAGCAGGGTTTGCCGCGATATTTGGTGAAACCGTAGACGAACCCGCGCGACGATGGAATCGCCGAGCCGTCCCAGGTCATGGACCCCTTTACGACCTCGCGACCCGTCTTGACGTGGGCGTCGCCGAGCACGCCGCCGTCCTCGGCCCTCGCGTTGAGGGCGGTCGAGTAGGCGATGAGAGCGCAGATGCAAAAGGCGAGGAGGAAGGTCAGCAGGGTTCCGAGCGGGCAAGCGGTGAACGCACCCGTGAGCCACCAGCCGAGGACGGTATCCACGCCGAACGACGACGGAATCGCAGCCGCGCCTAACGGTGTCCCGGCGATGAAGCCGTCGACGGGGACGGCGAGGACGGGGCATGCGAGGATCGCCAGGAGAAGGGATGAAATGAGTGCTGTGGGCACCTTGGTTTTCATGATCATTCTCGATTCTTGGAGATGAGGTTCGATAGCTGCGAGGCCGTGCTCGATACCAGACGGACGGCCTCCGCGAGCTGTTGGGCCGTCTGCGTATCCACGCCATAGGCGTTTGCGGTGAAGACGGCCTGGTTGAGGTTTCCGCCCTGCTTCTTCATCTGATGAAGAAGCTGCCGCAGCGTCGCCTCGTCGGCGATCCTAACGGGCTTCTCACCGATGAGGAGGGCGGCTTCGCGCATGAACGTCGATGGGGCCATACCAAAAGAGGAGGAGCGCACCGTGATGGCGGCACGCTCCTCCTCGGTCATGCGGACGTTTATATGCGCGGTCTTGGCTTTGCCACGCATGGGCTAGCCCCTGTCGTGGAAGGTGGCGCGCGCACCGTCGAAGTCGAGTCGGGACTCGCCCAGCGTGCCGTAGCGGTTCTTGAGGGCGACGAGCTTGAGGGGCGTGCCGGTTGCGGGAGACTCGTAGGGCCACTCAGGCTTGTCATTGTCATCGGCGAGGTAGAGCACCGAGTCAAAGCCGTACTCGACAGCGGAGGAACCACCGAACATGGCGAGGTTGGGCCTGGCCGACTTCCCGGAATCGTAGGACTTGCGAGTGGTCGAGCTCAGTGCGATGACGGGAGAGCCATAGAGGTTCGAGATTTCGCGGAGGCCCTTCACGCATGCTGTGATGGCCAATCGCTCGTCGATGAACTGCTGGTCCGCCGTGACGCCGCAGGCGAGGAGCTGGAGGTAGTCAATGAAGACGATGGGGACCTCGCCGCGCTCGCGTGTTACCAGCCCGACGAGGTTGGAGAGCTCCACGGTGTTGAGCGGGCCGGTGATGCAGAGATTGGGGGCGATTTGGGTGCGATATTTGTCGAGTGCAGCCTCGAAAGTCGTGTGCTTAGGGTGATTCTGGGTCGCGCAGCTGGAGACCTCGGACAACGCGACTTTGCCGTCGCTGAGACGCGCCAGACTCTTCTCGATCAGCTTGTGCGCGGGAAGCTCGGCGGAAACGTAGATTACCGGGTGCCCGTCTGCCGCGAGCTTGTCGGCCTCCTGGAGCGCCAGTGTCGTCTTGCCCTTGCCCGGGGCGGTCCCGATTGCGTAGTTGAGCCCGGGGTAGACACCGCCGAGGATGCTGTTGAGTGCGTCGAGCCCGAAGGAGGCGATGGGCTTGTCTTCCTGAAGGGCGTGGACGTGCTCGTCGAGCACATCAAGCTCGAAGACGAGGGGATTGACGTTCGGGCGCTGCATTACTCGCTCGCCCCCTCTGCCAGCTTGTGGAAGTAGTCGAACAGGTCCTCTTCCATGACGAAGTACTGGTTGGCGATGCTAAAGCAGTGGTGGGTGGACTTCATGAGCTTGATGGCGCTGGATTGTCCGATGCCGGTGAGGATCTGAACGTCCAGGCGGCTCATGATACGCTTGGTGCCGACATGGCGCAGGTTGATGCCTGCGGAGATGGCGTCGGTCTTGGGGTCATCTGCAAGATGCATGATAAACTCCTTTAGTAGGGCGCTCGGCTCCTCTTCGATGTTTGGCGACAGTGAGAGGAGTCGGGTGCTTGTTTGTAAAATGGTTTTATCGACTAATTAGCCCCTTTCTTCTCGTATTCGTCGATAAGGTGCAGAAGGCTGATTCGAGCTTCTGCGGGCTCGCTGTATCCCTTGCGGGATGATCTGCCGATGTTGGCGAAATCGAGCAGAGCACGGTAAGTGCAGGAATAGCCCTTGATGTGCTCCCATGCGTTGAGAATGTATGAGACCAAAGGTGTAACGGCGAGCAACGCTGTAGGGTCTTGCAGGGTAGTTTCGAGTTCACGGCCGGTCTTAGCCTGGATACGTGCGTCGAGGTTGCACTCGGGCATCTTTGCAGCCTCTTCCATAATGAGGCAAATGCTGTCCCAGTTAGTGCGGAGATGATGAACGCGCTCGCTCGTGGTGTCGATGCAGATCCTTGCTTCATGACAGTAGTCAAAAAAGCCTTTGATGACGTCGCGGCAATCATTTTCTGGCTGGATTGCGCTCCAGTCCTCGAACATGCCCTCGAAGGCGTCGAGACAGCTCCCATCCTCAGCATAGATGAGCTGCGCGGCCCACCTGCCTAGATCCGAGCTCGTCAGCTGCTCTATGGGAAGCCTCGCTAGGAGCGCGGACGGGGTGAGACCCCTTGCCGCGGCGAGGTCAGCGCTGGAGCGCTTGAAGAGTACCTGCTCATCCTTTGAGTTGAATAGGATTGTCGAACGCAGCTTGCTGCTCGCAGTGGTAAGTGCCATTGATAACCTCCTCTCTGTTTGGCCTTATTTGTAGTATACATCTGGTGACACAACTATGAGAGTATTAATTTTCATTACCTTCAGATAATTTTTCGAAGACTTCGGCAGCGTTGCGGTCGTTGGCTCTGATTGCGTGGGTGTAGAAATTGGCCGTCGTACTCGCTGATGCGTGTCCCATCCGCGCCTGAACGGTCTTCAAATCGACGTTGTTTGCGACGAGCGCCGTCGCTGCCGTGTGTCTCAGTCCGTGGGGGACGAGACCCGAGTATCCGGTGCCGCGTGTGTGCAGCTTGCCGTTGCGCTCGAACTGGCTTGTCACGTTGGCGTACTCGCCATAGCCGTTGTCGACGCAGAAGTCCCTGAACCAGCGTGAATAGTTGTGTCCATCGGGTCGGGTGATACTGACGTGAAGGTTGCCGTTTTCGTCCTTATGCGGGCTGAGGGCGTGAACGATGGGGTCAGAGTTTCTCTGTCTTAGCCCGCGTTGCTCGAATAGGTTGCGTTGCCGCATCTTCCAGTCGTTTAGATACGCGGCTAGCGAAGAGTCTATAGACAGGATCCGCCTGCTCATTTCCGATTTGGGTGCCCTGAGCGTTTTGTCATTGGTGTACTGGTGGACGATTCTGATTTCCATCGCCTCGGGGTCGTAGTCTTCCCAACAGAGCCCCAGGGCCTCGCCTTTTCTGAGTCCTAGGTGGAATATGAGCATGGTGCAGACGGTCATCGGCCCCATGGGTTCGGATAGCAGGCATTTGGTGAATCGGGGCAGTTCGTCGGGTGGGAGGAAGTTGCGCACTCTAAGGTCTGGCTTTGGGAGTTTGACGCTGATGCATGGGTTGCGCTCGATTAGCTCATTCTCCAGTGCGTCCTGCATGACCTGTTTGAGCTTGACGTGGATGCGACGAATCTCGGCCTCTGTGAATCTTCCGGTTGAGATTGCTTCGGCATACGCCCGTTTGATCTCGTCGGGCCTCAGCGCACCGAGGGGCATGTCGCCGAACAGCTCGCGTATATGGCGCACGTCATATTCCTCTCTTTGGAAAGAAAGAGGGGAGCCGAAGGAGCTTTCTCGGAGCCGATGGAAATCCTCGGCGTATCCGGAAACAGTGGTCGGCATGTCGCCAGCCGGTTCATAGGTCTCCAGCTCCTTCCGGTAGGCATCGAGCGCATTCGCAACCTCACCGGGCCAGTTCTTCGGGTTTTTGCCCTTGCAATGGATGGTTCTCTTGGGTGTCTTTAGGTATCTGACTCGTTTCCCGTTCTTGCCGGATTCGGGGTCGCGACCGAGGGAGAAGTAGATGCGGAAGGAACCGGGTTTTCCCTTGATCGGTTCGGAAGTGCCTTTGGCTGTGGGTTTGATTCTGGTTTCCATGGGTCTCCAGGGATGGTGCGTTGGGTTAGCCTCGGGGGCGGGGCTTTGAGGGCCTCGCCCCCGAGGCTAACCCAAAAATTTCACCCCTGCAAGTCAAAATGAAGGGGTAAAGGGGTGTAAAAAGGGTGAAATAGAAAACTAATCAAGAAGAGCAAAAACGGCAGAATAGCTAAATTACCTGCGGAAACAGAGATATTGATGAAAATGAAAAACCACAGGTAGGGTAATAGCTCATGACCTCCTAAAGCGGGTGTCGACGGTTCGAATCCGCCCGGGGGCACCAGGAAAATCGCAGGTCAGGAGTTATTTTTGCTTCTGACCTGTTCTGGTTTTGGGACTAAGAACCGCTTTCGTTTGTAAATCTGGTAAGTAAATATTATGACTTCCCGAGTTTTCCACTGAAAACAGGAAATCACCATTTTGGGGATAAAAGTTTTCAACAGCTGTTAGTCGGTTCCATTTTGGTGATGTGCTTCCCTCTTTTGGGTAAATAATTTCACCATTTTGATGATTCGGTAGCTTTGAATTATTTGATAAAAAGCCTGCTCAGAAGCTTGTGTAATACCCAGTTTGGTGAAACCAATTGATAGAGAAATAGTTTATAAAGAAATAGGGACGGCGATGCCGTCCCCTTCGCTCGCAGAGCTCGCTGCGCGGTCACGTGCCGTGACCTTGCCGCCGGCTACGCCGTCGATTGATACGCTCACTGCGTTCGCTGATGATGGACTAATCCTTTTTATCAGTGACACCAGTCATAAGTGCAGCAATTGATATGTTGAATCCATTGGCAATTTTAGAGAGGTTAGAAAGACTGACATTTCTTCGCCCGACCTCTATCGAGGCGTAGTAAGACCTGTCCATGTCAATGCGGTTCGCAAATTGCTCTTGTGAGTAACCAGACTCTGATCTGAGTTCTTTGCAGCGTAGACCAAAGGATTGTTGTAGCGGCGAGATATCCATGACAAAAAGAGTCATGGATTGTTGTATTTATGCCAACGGACTATATACAACAATCCCAGTTAAGGCGCATAATTATCTCTATTGGAAAGCACTCTGATGCCCAGTCGGATAGGGCACGGAAAAGGAATGGAACAGCACAATGACTCAGGGAAAGCATTTCGCTGCCGGTGGCGATCACTTCGCCGCACTGCCAAACAAAAAGATTCACACTTCGAAGGGGATCGCGCGTCTGACCGTCACCGCGGCGACCATGGTCGCCATGACCGGATCGAGCCTCATCTCACCGTTCGCGGCATTCGCCCAGACCGGTGACGGGGACACGCAGCACCCCGCCGTGATGTCGCCGATCGCCGCCCACGCCGGCGCGGCATCCGGTACCGGCGCAAAATCCGCCGCACAGACCATCGCGGACCTGCAGAAGGCAGTCGACGAGGCGAAGGCGAAGGAGGACGCCGCCAAGGCATCCTACGATGAGGCTGCCGGTCCCTACAACGAGGCGGCTTCCGCCCGCGACCAGGCCAAGGCATCCTACGATTCGGCAGTCAGCGCCGGCGCGGCAGCCGACCGTGCGGCGATGGACGAGTACGCCCGTCAGGTCGCGGAGGGCAAGGACGCCGCCGATGCCGCCGGCAAGGACCTCGAGCAGGCGAAGGCGGGTCTCGCAGGCGCCAAGGCGGATGCATCCGAGAAGGACGAGGCGTACCAGTCCGCCATCAAGGCGGCCCAGTCTGCAAAGGACGCCCTCGATAAAGCCAAGGCCGATGCCGTAAGCGCCACCCCGGAGGCAATCAGTGCCGCCGAGCAGGCCGTGCGCGACGCCCAGGCTGCCATGGACAGGGCACAGGCCAATCTCGCCAACGCCAACGCGACGCTTGCCGATGCCCAGTCCAAGCTGGTTGCGGCCCAGTCTGCAAAGGATTCCGCCGATTTCGTCCTCGCTGCAGCCAAGCAGAACAAGGACGCGGCGGATGCGAAGGCCGCAGCCGCCAGCGCCGCCTACGAGAAGGCGAAAGCCGACCTCGCCGCAGCGGAGGCAGGCGCCAGCGGCCCGGAGTACGATGCGGCAAAACAGAAGGTCGCGGACGCAGAGGCAGCCCTCGCTGTCGCACGAGCGGTGCAGTCCCAGTGCGAGTCCGAGCTCGAGCAGGCGCAGTCCGCTGCAGCAACGGCACAGACCGAGCTGAATGATGCCCAGGCGTCCCTCTCCGTAAAGCAGCAGGCCGCGGCCGATGCCGAATCCGGCGTGACCGCCGCCCAGTCCGCACTCGATGCCGCGAACGCCGACCTCGATGCGGCCAAGCAGGCGAATGCCGACGCCGTCGCCAAGCTGGATGCAGCGAAGCAGGCTGTCAAGGACGCCGAGTCCGCCAAGGCAGCCGCCGACGTAGAGCTCGCGAACGCCAAGGCCGCAAAGGATACCGCAGACGCCTCCGTGACCGCCGCGCAGCAGAAGGTCGACGAGGCACAGGCGAAACTCGATTCCGCCGACGCGCAACTCAAGCAGGGAGCCATCGGCTTCTTCCGTGCCATGGGTGCCGATGACGCAGTCAACATCATCCTGAACGCCAAATATGCCGGAAAGACCGAAGTCGGCAACTCCAAGGACGCCACGTCCCTTGATAACATGCTCAATGCGATCAGGTGGATGAAGTCCGTCAACGACTACCGCAAGTCGGTCGGCCTGTCCGAGCTCCAGGTCACCTACAAGCTCATCGCCGGAGCCATTGCGGATGCCAACTACAGTGACACTGTGCTCGATCATGCCCGTCAATATGATTTTGCCGAAAACCTGGCATGGAATTACGGAATCGATCCGAGTGGGCAGTGGATCGAGCAGGAGAAGGGCTTTTTCGACAAGGCAACGGAGGCCCTTTATGGAGTCACCGGTCTTGTCGGCAAGGATGCCTATGATTTCTATGCAAAGAACGGTGTCGCAATCAACCATTGGATTGCAGACAACTGCCACTGGGAGAACGGCAGTAGCGGCACCGTCGGCCATTACATGAACATCATCAATCCCGAACTCGCCGTTATGGGAATGGCAACCTGCACCAAGGGCACCATGTCCGGGCTTCAGACGCAGTGCTACACCGCAGAGATCTCCGGCTGGTCCGGCTCCGGTTGGAACATGAATCCCATGTCCGTCGACGAGTACGAGCAGAAGCTGACCTCCTATATCAACGGCCTCAAGAACGCCAAGAGCGCACTCGACGCAGCCAAGGCCGATCTCGCATCCAAGCAGCAGGCAGCCGCCGGCGCCGCCACAACCGTCCAGCAGAAGCAGGTCGCGGTGGATTCCGCACAGGCAGGTGTCGATGCCGCGAAGCAGGGTGTTGCCGATGCCCAGCGTGCCGCCGATGCCGCAAAGGCTGATGTCGCCGCCAAGCAGCAGGGCGTCACGGATGCCCAGACCGAGCTTGATGCGGCGAAATCGGACCTCGATGCCGCCAACGCGGCAGTCGATACGGCAAAGTCGACCGTCCAGCAGAAGCAGGTCGCCTTTGATGCCGCCAAAGCAGCCGTAACGACCGTACAGACCAAGCTGGATTCCGCCAAGGCGGACACCGAGGCCAAGCAGCAGGACGTCATGGATGCGAACGCCGATCTCGCGAAGTTCTTCCAAGACGTCGCCGACGCCAAGAAGGCGCTCGATACAGCAAAGAGCGTCCATGACGCGGCGGCAGCCGATCAGGTCGAGAAGGCGACCGTCCTCGCCGCCGCCGAGCAAAAGGCGGACGCCACCGCACGCGCCCTCGCGGATGCCCAGCGTGCCGTCGATGCCGCAAAGACCGACGCCGGCGTTGCCGCCGACAGGCTCACCGGCTCCCAGACCGATCTTGTGGGCGCACAGTCGAACCTCGACATCCTCACCGGTCTTGCCGCGAAGCTCGCAGAGACACAGCAGCGCGAGCAGGATGCAGTAAAGGCCGTCAATGACACCAAGGCCGCGCTCGATGCCGCGAAGGCGGATGCCATCGCCGCCGAGTCCCTGGTCTCCGCCGCCGAGCAGGCAAAGGCGCAGGCAGACGCCAAGCTGTCGAAGCTGAACTCCATCGATGCCGGCGCGGCGATCGCTTCCGGCCATGATGTGAACGCGGATGACGCCCTCAACGCGCTTTTCGCCGCAGCAGTCGAGGCACGTGCCAAGGTCGCGCCCGCCAAGGCCATCCTGGACGAGAAGCAAGCCGCGGTGGACGGGCTCCAGCCCGGCTATGATGCGGCACTCGCCGCCTACGAGCAGGCGAAGTCCGACCGCATCGCAGCGGAGCAGAAGCTTTCCGATGAGATCGCACGACAGGAGGCAGAGGAGGCCGCAAAGCAGCAGGCGGCATACACCCCGAAACACCTCGCCGGCACGGATACCGCCCAGCCCGGCAGCCTCGCCCAGACCGGCGACCGCGCGGGACTCATCGGCGAGACGTTCGCCATCGGCGGTACCGTCCTCGTGGCGGCCGGCGTCTTCCTCGATCAAAAGAAGCGCCGCGAGCAGATGTAGAAGCGAGCCGGGCGTTGGATATCGGCTGGTGTCCAACGCCCGGTTTCATGGGCAGGGAGATCGGCGTGAGAACAAAGGCTATTATCGTTGCGCTTCTGGTGTGCCTTTCGGCACCTCAACTTGGATGTGCCGGCGTTGCAAAGCAAGGAAGCGGCTCTACGGAAAGGGCCGCCACAGCGGTAAAGAATAAAGACAAAAAGAAGCCGAGCGAAGAAAAGGCGGCGCAAACCTCTGGAGCCAAGTCCGAGGAGAAGAAAGAATCCGACGACAAGGACCAGAAGTCCGATGACTCCAAGAAAGAGGATAACAAGTCTTCCGACTCGTCGAAGTCTGACAGCAAGGGAAACTCCTCCGACTCGAAGCAGAATTCCGGCAATTCACAGGGTTCCGGCAGCAATAATTCCTCTTCCAACAGCGGTAGCCAGAAGAAATGGGTTGCCGAGCAGGGCCACTGGGAAACCGACTACAGCCAGGTCTGGGTACCGAACGTGGTATACACGCGTCATCCTCGTTTCTGGGTCAATCATGGTGGTACTATGGTAGGGCCCTTCGATTCATCCGATGCCGCCTACGCTTGGATTATTAACGATGGCGAAAACGGCGGTATCGGTGGATCCGTTGTAGATGATTCGTATACCACCTCTGAGGACCAGGGACATTATGAACAGAAGGCTACGGGGCAGCATTGGGTCGTCGATGTAGCCGGTCATTGGGAGTAATGGGCATCGTTCCTCTCCTCTTACATTCGGTAAATAAATATTTATTTGCGGGCGGCCGGTTTCGGCCGCCTTTTTTAGACGCCCAGTCTGGGAGCAAACGATAGGAAAGCAATCAAACGAGAGGCCGTTCCAAAAGAATCCGGCGGTGCAGGATGCTTCGGGCAAAACCGTTCGCAAATCGGTAAGGTCTTTCATCAACTTGCTCCAGCCCTCGCCCGGAGTCCGCTGCGCGGTAATGCAAAAACTCGGCATCCCTCGCATTCGCATTACCGCTCCGCTCTCGCTACAGCGAATTTCTAACACTCAGCATCCTTCGCGTTAAAAATTCGCTTCCGCTCACGGTCTCCGCTGACACTACGACACCGCGAAGCCTTTCGCTCGAAACGAGGCCTCTCATTTCGTGTCTACGCTACGCTCCGCCCAATCGCCGTTCCGGTGATTGCAAGATTGGTGTTGGGCTAGATAAATGGGGCCATACTCGCCCCCTTTATCTGCCAACACATCTTGTTTATCACCTCTCACGGCGATAAAGTTAGAAATGAAGTTCGCCTTCATTTCTAAGGGAAGCGACGGCGTCACTTCAAAAAAACGGCGCGACGTCAGTCGCTCCTAAAAAGGAAAGCAATCTCATATCGGTTTTTGAATCGGTGGCCTCACCGATTCGCTCTGCTTTCTTGGGGGGCATATGAGTTGCAAGCGTCCACACACCGTTAAGGCGACACTCACTTCTGAAGAATATGAAACGTTTTCCGCTTTGGCGGAAAAGGCAGGCATGACGAAAGCCGAACTCATTCGTTATAACTTGATCCATCGGAGTGAATCACTCGATAATCTAGTTTCCAAAAATGATGACGGTGGCCGCAGCAAAAAGCTGCAACCCGTTTCAGGTGATTCGGACGAAAAGCGCTCGAAGGTCATTTACGTTAAGGTCACCGATGGCGAGCACGAGGCGATCCGCAAACGGGCGGATATACTCGGTGCGACCGTCAGTGCGTATGCCCGCCGCGTGATGCTTGCCGGTAAAATCGAGAAGATCGATTTCGATAAAAGCCAAGTCGCGAAAATCTATCACGAGCTGTATCGCAAGGGAACGAACCTCAATCAGCTGATGTATTTTGTGAACGCCCAAGGGCTTCCCGCGTACAACGAGAAAGCTGTTTTTCGTACGCTTGAAAAGGTTTACCAGAACGCCCGCAAAGTCACTCTCTTCATAAGAGAGCTCGAGCGGCGCTATTTCACCGACGGCGGTGATCTCAATGACCGTTATTAAGCAGAAAGGTATTTCATCCGAACGCTACGCGAAGAACGTGCGCAAGTACATCAACGGAAAGCGTGCTTTGGCCCGCGGCGGCTGGAACCTCGCGAACGGAAAGTACTGGTTTTCCGAGATGACTATGACGCGGAAGATGTTTCATCACGACAGGTCCGCGCGTGCCGGCGCGAAGAACATAACGATGCTTCATCAGATTCTCGCGTTTCTGCCCGAGGAGTGCAGCTGCAACGGAGGCAAGATGACCCCAGATGCGTGTATGGCCTACGCGGAGCAATGGCTTGCGAAGCACTATCCGCATCAACAAGTGATTGTCGCGTTGCATGAGGAAAGTGATAAGGCGGGAAAACGCTACGCAGTGCACATGGCGATTAACCGTACCGATTTGTTAACCGGCAAACGTTGCGAGACGGGTGGGCGACGCGGAAAGTACGAACGCGCTGCGTGGGTCCGTGAAATGGACGAGGCTTGGAATCTTACTCAACTTGAAAAGGGAAAGAAAAATTCGAAGATTCGTGATCGCCAGCCGCGCGACACAGAAAAGGAGATTATCGGTCGCGGTGAGTACAGTTATAAAAACAATCTGCGCGAGCTAATCCATCTTGCAATCAATGAAGGTCACCCAAAGAATATGGAGCAGTTCAAAAAACTACTTGCCTCATGGGGCGTAGGCATTTTCATCAAGAACAATCGAGTCTATGCGACAGATCTCGATATCAAGGAGGCCGGCAATCCGAAGTGCACTTTCAATCTGACTCGACTCGACGGACGTTTCGCGGTCAAACAACTTGAAGCGGCGTTCGAAAAGAACATGTTGGAAGCCGAGCGAGCGTTGCCGTATGAGAAGCGCTGTGAGATTTACATTCAACGTCTTAAGAAGGCGTACTCGGCGTGGGTCGAACAAGCGAAAGCGAGCAAGGGCGTCGCCTACAATTCATTCCCCAAATTCATCGCACCGAAGTGCGATGAGGACCTGCTCGAAGATCCGGCGGTTCGCGATGAGCTTCTTGCGCGTCGCGGTTACGCAAGGGAGATTCGCAACCGCTATGCCGGCGCCGTTCCCGATGCCGGCGATGATCGCGTTCGCGCCGCAGGTCGAGCCCATGGTGGCAACGTTGACATCTCGCCGCAGGTCGATCGCGCGGTCGACCGAGGCGATTACGCTCGCGGAGACACGCCTCGCTAGTTTTGGAAAGCCTATCGTCGGTGCCCTAGCGCACTGCCATCCAGTGCCGATTCTGCCATACTCGCAATTCGGCGAGGATGAGGAGTATGAATTGATCGGGGCTTATAGGACAAAATGTGTGTCCTATAAGCCCCAAGGATGACGATTCCAATACGGACGACACCAAAACCGGCATCGACGGCTCCATGGACGATTCGGATTCCAAATAGGCCCCGTTAGTTGAGCTACTTCTTTGCCGGTGTCGTATACGAAACCGCTATACCCGCGGCAATTGCCATGAGGCAGCTTGCGACGAGTCCGTACTCATACTTCAAAACGTTTGTTGCGGTCAGGGCGATAATCAACACAGTCGCAATTTGCAGAATTATCATTATTACGAAGAGATTGATTCCTTGTTTGGCCGAAGTCGCTGAATGAGTCTGACTTCGTTGATTCAGGTTGTAGCTGACAACAAAAGCGACCAGTTCGCTTGATACGGGGCCGACTACATAGAAAAAGAGTGCGTCAATGAAGCCTATAGTGTTGTAAGTGTTGTAAGTTGTTTCGCCGGAAAAAACAGCGTATAAAGCATATCCAAATCTTGGCTGATTCACGTATGAGTAGGAGAAGACCAAGAGCGTCAATATTGCTACTACCAGAAGTGCATTCAGGACAAATCGTTTGCTTTTCATCGATCGCTCCTTCCGGGTGACTCTTATTTGTAATTCTACAGCAGCCATTTGTTTTTCAAAGAATTTGACTGTCCTAAATAACATGCACTTTCGCTGGAGGGTCGCTGTTTGGCGGCCCTCTTTTTTGCACAGGCGCGGTGGGATGGTAATATCGGGCGGGAGTCAGCCGCTCTGATAGAATCATCCTTGCTGTCGGCAGCCCTCGTGCCGGGCAGAGCCCTCCATTTGATGGGAGGTGATGCCCATGACCGATTTCACCGAGCTCGTGAAGCTCCTGACCGCTATGGTCTCGCTCCTCACGGCCCTTGTCGGCCTTTCCAAGGCACTCAAGCAGGGCTCGAAGCCCAAAAAGAAAGGCCACCGTCGCTAAGACGATGACCCAACTTCATTAAGCAACGGCTCTGCCCAGCTCTCTACAACTTGGGCTGCCGTCGGCACCATTTTACCCTCCTGACGAGGAATTCGTCCATATTTCAAAAATCAAATCCTGTTCGCGCGTGAGCGTAAACTTTTAGTTGGGCAAATCCGGCAGATTGGAGCTTGAAACATGAGGGATATGCACCTCATGTCGCTCATAAAACGTCTCCTGACCTCGAAGGAGAACGTTTTTTAGCGATAAAAGGAGACATAAATATGATCTGGTTTACCAGCGATACCCACTTCGGGCATGAGAACGTGCTGAAGTTCACCGACCGCCCGTGGGAGACGATTTGGCAGATGAACGACGCCATCGTCGACAACATCAACGGCAGGGTCGCCATGGACGACGAGCTCTACATCCTGGGGGATTTCTCATTCAAGATGACCGCCCAGGACGCCTACGGGCTGCGCAAGCGGATCGCCTGCAGGCGCATCCACCTAGTCCCGGGAAACCACGACAAGGACTGGACCCAGCCGGCGGTCGCGGGCGCCTTCACCGTGGAACCGCCGATCTGCGTGCTCAAGATCGACGGGCAGAAGATCGTCCTGAGTCATTACCCCATGGCCGACTGGCAGGGCATGAACCATGGATCGTGGCACCTCCACGGGCACATCCACAGCAGCGGCGGCGCGTACAACGAGTTCAACCGCAAGCAGGGCCTTCTGCGCTACGACGTCGGTTGCGATGCCAACGGGCACTCCCCGGTGAGCCTCGACGGGCTGAGGGAATGGTTCGCCGGAGTCGGCGAGCCGTGCGGCCGGGTGAAATGGCCCTGGTGGGTCAACGAGACCGGCGACAGGCAGGTCGAGCGCGAGCTGGCGGCGTACAGGAGGGAAGAGGCGATCCGATGACGGTCTATGTGACGGGCGACATCCACGGTGGGCTCGACATGCAAAAGCTCCGCGACTGGGAGCTTGGGGATAGCCTTGGCAGCGACGACTATCTGATCATCGCCGGCGACTTTGGCTTTCCGTGGGACTTCTCTGCCGAGGAATGCGCCGATATCGCTTGGCTGGAGTCGCGCCCCTACACGGTGCTGTTCGTCGACGGCAACCACGAGCGCTTCGATCACTGGGCGGAGCGCCCCGTGGAGATGTGGCATGGCGGGCTGACGCAGCGCCTGTCGGACACCTCGCCCATTCGGCGCCTGACGCGCGGCGAGGTCTTCGAGCTCGATGGATCGACGGTCTTCACCATGGGCGGTGCCACGAGCGTGGACAGGGAATACCGCGTGCCGTATTCCAGCTGGTGGCCTCAGGAGCTCCCGGACGAGCGCGATTTCGATACCGCGCGGACAAAGCTCGACGAGGTCGGCTGGAAGGTCGACTGCGTCATCACCCATACCTGCCCGACGCGCATGCTCTCGCCGACGCTCTACCCGGACCCGGGCTGGGAACGCCCCGATGTGGACCGGCTGACCGAATTCCTTGACGAGCTCGAGGACCGCCTGGACTACAAGCGCTGGTATTACGGCCATTTTCACCGAGACGGCAATCCGGACGAACGGCACACGGTGCTGTATGACCGGATCGTGAGGCTCGGGGACAAACTCCTGCCGTGGGGTGCGTACTGATGACGGTCTATGCGACAGGTGACGTGCACGGCAGGGCCGAGTACGGGTCCAGCCGGTTTGCCTTCACGAATTGGCCGCTGGGCCGGACCCTGACGCGCGATGACGTGGTGATCGTGGCCGGCGACTTCGGCTTTGTCTGGGATGGATCCAACGCCGAGAAATACTGGCTCGACTGGTTCGAGTCGAAGCCGTGGACCACGTGTTTCGTAGACGGCAACCATGAGAATCACCACGCCCTGGCTGGGCTGCCGGTGCGGGAGTGGAACGGCGGCCTCGTTCATGAGGCGCGACCGCACGTGCTGCACCTGATGCGCGGAGAGGTGTTCGATATCGACGGGCTCACAGTCCTTGCCATGGGCGGCGCCGCGAGCAACGACAGGCAGTATCGCAAGGAGGGGAGGAGCTGGTGGCCCGAGGAGATACCGAGCGTGGAAGAGATGGGGCACTGCCGCGCCTCGCTCGATCGCGTGGGCTGGAAGGTCGACTACGTTGTAACTCACGAGGCTCCTGCCGACCTGGCAGAGCAACTATGCCGGGAGCGCGAACGCGAGTATCTGGACGACCGGCTGCAACGATTCCTTGGCGAGCTCGACGGACGGCTCGGCTACCGAACCTGGTTCTTCGGGCATTACCACGGCGACGAATGGCGCGACGCCAAGCATCGCCTGATCTACCGAGACATCGTGCCGATCGAAGATGCTGCGCCCGGTTCTAGGAACCTTCTGGAAGCGCTCTAGAAGATTCCTAGAAATCAGCCGCCTGATAGGAGAAGCGCGGGGCTACTCGCCCTTCATCTGGGTCATGACCTCGACCTTGGCCTCGGCCACGGCCGCCCGCTGCTCGGAGGCGGCGAGACGGTCCTTGAGGGCGGCGATCTCGGCCATCAGGTCGCGCTGGGCCAGGAGTGTGTCGGCTTGGGCTTTCAGTGCAGTGTCACGCTCGCCGCGCAGCCGCTCGATCTCATCGACCATGGCCTCAGCCTCGGCATGGAGTTGGACAACCTGCCTGCCGAGGCCCTTAGCACGGGAGAGGTACCTGATGCTTGCGGCGTGGAGCTCGTTGTTCTCGAGTTCGAGGTTCGCGGTATCGAGTTCGAACTTCTCCTCTATAAAGGCAATCCGCTCATTGCAGTCGGCCTCAATCTTTTCATTCCGATCCGTCGCCTCGGCGAGCTTGCGGCTGAATTCATCCACCTGGGCCATGAGCAGTGCGTTCTCGGTCCTGAGGTCGGCGGTCTCGCGCAGCAGCTTCTCCCGCCACCTCGCCTCGATTCGCTCGGCGGCCTCATCGAGGACGGACTTCATGCCGTAACCGTAGATCTCCCTGATTTTTCTCTCGTCTGTCATCGTGCGACATTCCAATCAACAATTGGCATGGCTCCGCCACGCCGTACGGCTGGGAACAAATACGCGGCCGCTGTTGATTTGTAGTCGTCCTGCGATCGGTGAGTTCTAAAAAGGCGTCTCAAGTCATGCGTTCACGCAGGTTTTCGATTGGAGAAATACCGCACGTTTTCATGATATCACGTGCCTTAAAGACCATGAATGGACGGCCATATCGATTCGTTGAAAATGGCACCAACGACGTGTTGGTGGCGGGGGAGTGATGGCGTTAAAGATGTCGAGAATGATTATAGGATTGTTTTAGATGCGGGCATGAAAAAGGGTCGAATCGAAGTGTCTGGCCGGACGCCAATTGTCCGGGAACTGTTTCGATTCGACCGTGTTTCATTTTACATCCGCGGCATGCTCTTATAGATGCCCGGCGATTACCGACCTTCACGACCTCGATAGTCGGGCTATGGACTTAAGATTTCTTGGGCTCCCAGCCGTTTTCGATTGCGGCGGGGTAGACTGCGGCGTAATTAAGCATCCAGCTGCCATCGCCCGCTTTTTGAATAAACCCCTTATCCGTCAAAGAGGTATAGGCCCGGGAGATCGTATTCTTACTTAGGTGGTAGCGCTCCTCAATCCATTTGCTTTTTGCGTAAAAGCCCATGGCTCGTTTGTTTTTGGAAGGATTTCCAAGCTTCCATACTAGGCCGAGGATGAGGCGCTCGGCAGCGACAGTGGTGGCACAACACGCCCAGTCGGGCACCGAAATAAAATTCGCGTTATCCATTTTCCTTCTAATCTCTCGTTGCTCATTAACATCATCGCGATATTTGTCAGAAATTGACGGTAGCTCGCTCATGTTTACCGCCTAGTCAAGGTGGGCGGTACGACCTTCAAGCTGTTTGAAAAGTTCGTAGAATGAGCTTTCAAACATGTAATTAGAGCGATGGACCTGGATGAGCTTGCCGGACTCGCGCATGAATTTGCGTGCAGTGTTCTCGCTCCAGCCAGTGATTTCGCGGATATCGTTAACGCGGAGCAACCGATCGCACTGAGCGGCACCAGTAGGGAAAGTCGGTGTGGACGCCTGGGTGCTAATCTTTGGAGTAGCCATGATGAGCTATCCTTTCAATGAGGGCCCTCCCTGTGCTTGTAAGACGTACCAGGTTCATAAGCACTTGGGGGGCCGGTTTCGATGACTACATGCGTAGTCATCTGACAGCTTTAGCATGTATTAAAACTCATTAGATGTCAATCAAATAAAGCATCTACCTGCGGAAACGGTATTATAGTACCGTAATATTATGAAAAAAACGATGAATGAAAAACATGCTATTTCTCGCTTCTCTGTATATAGGCGTTGATGAAGTCTTCGTAGCCTTTAACTGCTTTTATTTCTGATTGTTGAACGAGGCTTGTATACGTTTTGAGCGTGATATTGGGGTCCGCGTGGCCAAGAATACCTTGCACGCTTCTAACGTCCGATCCGTTCGCCAGCATAAAAGTGCTTACACAATGCCTGAGCTGATGCGGGCAGATGCCCTTATATAGTTTTCCGCCAGTCGAATTGTTCGGCTCATAGATTCCAAGATTGCAGCTAACTGCGAAATCGCGAAACCAATGGTTGAAGATGTAGTTTTTCATGTGACAGACAGTAGGGACCCCTTGCTCGACAGCAATATCGCTAATGATGGGAGTGCTGCCAGTCTGGGACAGCCCCAGAGAGGCCAGGAGCTCTTTTTGTATGGCTGACCATGATTGAAGACGTTCGGCCAAGGTTTCTCCAACGGGGATTTTGCGTTGGCTTTCTTGTGACTTGGGTGCCCTCAGTTCATGATCGTTGGTGTACTGCCTGTCAATTTTCAAGGTTTTATTGGCAGGGTCCCAATCGCGCCATTCGAGGCCCAGCATCTCGCCTTTTCGCATACCCGTATACACTAGTACTAGCGTACCAACAGCTTCGGCGGTGAGCTCAATGTGTTGAAGATGTGTGCATAGGGTAGCTACTTGGTCGATTGTAAGTGATTCTCTTTTGTTGCGTGGTCTGCGAACATGAACGGTAGCGCAGGGGTTTCGGTCAATTATTCTCTTTGCGACTGCATTCGACAGAATCTGACGCAGTTTCGCATTGATTCGTACAAGCTCTGATGGTTTGTATTTTCCCGTACGACGAGCTTCGGCATATGTTTCTTCGATTAGATCGGGAGTTAGCCCCTCAATTGTCTGAAACGCACCGAATAGGTCTTCGATATGCCTGCAATCGTACGCTTCTCTTTCATAGCTCGTTGGCGCAAGCTCGGTGTCCCTATTTTCATGAAAGGCCCAGCAGTAGGACGCAAGCAAAGTGGGCTTTTTAGTTTTAGTGATCGTGCCAGAGGAGTTGATTTCAGCCAGCTTGGCCTGCATTGCAGCCTTAGCTTCTGTTTTAGTCTTGCAACGAACCGTATAAGTTGGGGATCGTTTGTAACGCCCTGTCTTAGGGTCCTTGACCCCAAGGGAAAAATAATAGCGATAGGTGTTAGGTGATCTCTTGTCTTTCCAACACGTGCCTCTTCCGCTAATGAGTGGCTGTTCTGACATCTTTGCACTCCGTTTCTTTGAATAGTTTTCAACAATTCAATGAGTGCAGTTTAGCTAAAGCTGTTAGTAATATGTTTGTAAAAGCGTAGGCGCAGCTACCGGATGCAGAAGACACAAACTGCTATGTTTATCTGCGGTTATATGATGGTCAATGATGCTTGATGAATGGTAGGGGGTAGCATTAAATCATATCTCCTAAAGCGGGTGTCGACGGTTCGAATCCGCCCGGGGGCACCAGGGAATATGACGGCGTCGCGGGAGCGGCGCCGTTTCTGGTTTGCGGGGGCCGCCGTGCTGCTCGCCCGTGGGGGATGGGCATCTGTTTCCTAGAGTGTGCTGCGGTAAATCTTTCTCGCGTCGTCCAGCGTGAGCTTCTTGAAGCTGCCGAAGAGCTCTCCGCGGTTGATCTTGAGGTCCGGAATCATCTTTTCGATATCGTCCTCGGTGACTCCGAACTCCGATAGCGTGCGCGGCATTCCCAGCGAGACGTTGAAATCCTGCAGCTCGTCGATGGTCGCTTCGACCGCGTACTCGATTGCCTGCTCGGGGGTTACCTCCACATCGAGCTCGTCCGCGTCCGAATCGACGGGTTCGACGCCAAAGGCCTGGGCGCTGAACTCCAGGAAGCGCTCGGGGTGCTCTCGCCATGCGTAGCGCAACCAGGCGGGGAAGATGACGGCGAGGCCGGCGTCGTGCGTGATCTTGGTGTCCAGTGCGGACAGCTCGTGCTCAAGGACGTGGCAGGTCCAATCGCCGTCGCGCAGGCCGAGGACACCCAGGCCGCAGCCGGCGAGGCCGTTATGGGCGAGCGTACCCACCCACATGATCTCGGCGCGGGCGTCGTAGTCATCTGGGTTCTCCATCACCTTGGACGCCGCCTCCATCGCAGCGCGCACTGGCCCGCAGGCGCTGTTGTCGGTTACGCCCACGGCGGGCTCGCCGGAGAAGAGTCGCTCCATGTATGGGCGATCATGTCGGTCACTCCCGCGGCGGTCTGGTAGGCGGGCAGGGTGAAGGTCAGTTCCGGGTCGAGGAAGGCGATGGCTGGGCGGTTGAGGTCCGTGTTAATGCCGCATTTGAGGTGCTCCTCGTCGTTGCTGATAACGCAGGAGTTAGAGGCCTCGGACCCGATGCGGGGATGGTCGCCACGCAGGCGACGTCGATGCGGTCGGCGGGAACGGCGCGCTTGCGGAAGAAGTCCCATACGTCGCCGTCGTATACCGCCCCCAGCGCGATGGCCTTCGCGCAGTCCATGGCTGAGCCGCCGCCCACGGGCAGGATGATGTCGACGTCGTTTTCCCGTGCGAGCTCGACGCCTTCTCGCACCAAGCCTATTTCGGGGTTTGGACGCACCCCTCTAAGCTCGATGTGCTCCACGCCCGCGGCGTCGAGCGATGCCTTCACGTGGCCGAGCGTTCCGCAGCGGACTACGGAACCCTTGCCGTAGACAATGAGCGCTCGGCGGTGGCCGGAGACGGACAGGGTCTCCCCAACCTTGTCGGTCACTTTTCGTCCAAAGACAAAGCGGGTGGGGGAGTAGAGGGAGAAATCGTTCATGGAGCTCCAATCTGGCGTTTCGCCCTACATGCGCGGAGGAGTTTTTCGGGCGCATCGCCTGCATTCGCGTCGCAATCTCGGCGGCGCGGTGCGGTCCGTGGATTCCATCGTATCGCCCGCGGCATCCCTTACCGACGATTGGGGCGAGTCTGCATTTCGCGGCGCGACGTCCACCTGGCGGACGATATCCGTTCGCGACACGTGGCCGTCCCGGTCGCAATAGCGTATGCGCACCGGGTCGCCGAGATGGGCCTGTGACCCCTTCTCCTGATGCGAGCGCGCGAGACGGACGAGCAGCGGCGCGAGCACCTGCTCGACCGTCTCCTCCCGATACCACGCCGCCACGGGCAACCCGTTCACGTCAAACCCGTACGTTCGCCATGCCATTCGCCTCGCCGCCTTCGCCGAACGAAACCGCGTATCCAGACCGCCGGTCCCCAACCCAGCACTTCGACGAGCCTTCGCGCGCACTTCTGCGGTCGGGATGCGCCCGTGAGGCGCTCGGCTGGCAGCGCCATTGCCGCTCGCTGTGTCGAGCGCGAGTGTCGAGAAGTCGCCACATGCCACTCAGATGTAGCATGGAGTGCCGAAGCGCACGCGCCCGTGACGAAACACTGGCGCCAACCCGTTCCGCGCACCACCCCGCCCGTAAGGTGTGTGGCGAAAGGAGGACCAGCCGCATGAACATCCCCGAGACACAGAGCCTACCTCGATCGCATTCCGCACGAGCTTCTCTGACATTTCCGCCCATTACCACGTGGAGGTCCCCGTCACGGAGATCGCCTACGCATACGACTACATCAATTCCCGGCATGCCCCTCGCAGGCAGGCCACGCTGAACGACGGGTCCGCGGCCCGGCAGGAAGAATGACGCGCCTCGGCACAGGCCATGCCGAAACGCGTCACGCAAGCAAAGGAAGGAAGCCAACATCACATGAGCATCATCGCAGCACGCATCGACAACCGCCTGCTACACGGCATAGTGGCAACCCAGTGGGTACCCGAGTTCCGTCCGCAGCGTCTCATGGTCATCGATGACATCGTCGCCAACGACCCGACCAAGAAGGCTGCCATGCGGATGGCAAAGCCCTCGGGAGTCGCCCTCTCCATTATCAACAAGGAGACGGCTCTCGCGAACTATCGGGCGGGCAAGTACGACGACCACACGGTCTTCATCGTGGCGCGAGACCCCCAGACCATCCTCGACGTCATACAGACGGGCCAGGTTGTTCCCACACTCGTGGTCGGAGGCACAGTCTTTCCCGAAGAGGGGTCAGACGCCGTCCAGGTGAGCAGTCGCGCCTACGTCACCAAAGACGAGCTGCCCGCATATCGAGCGATTGCTGGCACCGGCTGCGATATCACCGTTCGCTATGTGCCGGCCGACAAGCCCGTAGAGCTCTCCAGCATCATCACGCTTTAGCAAGGGAGTGAACTTATGACACCATCCATCATCCAGATAGCCGTCGTTACACTCATCGCCTTCATCTACGGAGCCGAGAAGAACGCGGGACAAATTCTCACGAACATGTCCGTCACGCCAGCATGGTTCGTCGGACTTGCGCTCGGCGACCCCGTAACCGGCCTCGCCGTCGGCGCCATCGTCCAACTCATGAGCCTGGGCGTGGCGGCCATGGGAGGAGCCTCCGTCCCCGACTATCCCACTGCCGCCATCATTGGCGCCGTCGTTGCCATCACCTCGGGTCAGGAGGCGAGCGTCGGCGTTGCCGCCGGAATCGCAGTCGGCATGCTCGGCCTTCAGCTCGACGTCATCGCCAAGACGGCAAACGGCTTCCTCGGGCGTGCCTCGCAGCGCTTTGCCGAAGAGGGCAAGTACTCGCAGATGAAGAGCGTACTTTTCCTCGGTCCGGTCTTCTATGGCCTTACGGCGGCCATCCCCACGTTTGCCGTACTGCTCTTTGGCGCCGATGCCGTCAACGCTTTCCTCTCCGTCATGCCCTCCTGGTTCACGACCGGCCTCTCCATCGCCGCCGGTATCCTCCCCGTCGTCGGCCTTGCGATGCTTCTGTCCTTCATGCCAATGAAGAAGTTCATCGCCTACGCCATCGTTGGCTTCGTTCTGGCCGCCTACCTGCAGATAAGCATTCTCCCCATCGCCCTGCTCGGTGCCGCCGCGGCCATCGAGTACTACAAGTCGCACAGCAATCCGTCCGTAAACGCCCTCGACGCTGGAGGTCTGGAAGATGAGTAACGAAGTTAACGCCACCAAGGCAAACGAAGCGCCAACCTGCCTGGCAGACGGAACGTACCAGCCAGTCCTCACCGTTTCCGATCTCGACCGTTGCGGCCGCCGCTGGATGCTCGGCGCGTCCATCTATAACTATGAGTCCCAGTGTGCCCCGGCGGTCATGTTCGCAACCGAACCCGCCCTGCGCAAGATCTATGCAGGAGACGAGGAGGGCTACCGCAGGTCACTTCTGAGCACCTATCGCTATTACAATGCGACTCCCCAGGTAAGCGGCCTGCTCCTCGGCGCCGGCCTAGCCTTGGAGGACAAGGGGCACAATGACGCCATCGACGCGGTCCAAGACCTTAAGATTGGCCTCATGGGCTCCCTCTCAGGAGTCGGCGACACGATCTTCGCCATCCTCATTCCCACCATCTTCGGCTCCATCGCCGCCTACATGGGACAGGCGGGAAACCCCGTCGGCGTGCTTCTCTGGCTTGCCGTCGCCATCGCCATCTTCGTATGGAAGCTCTTTGACTGGCGCATAGGCTATAAGTTCGGCGACAAGCTCTTCACGACCCTTGCCGAGAAGATGTCCGTTTTCACCGAGTCGACGTCGGCACTTGGCATGATGGTCGTCGGTGCGCTCATCCCCACCGTCATCAAGGTCTCGTGTGGTCTCACGTTCACCATGGGTGAAGTTACGCTCGACGTCCAGACGGGCATCCTCGACCAAATCATGGTCGGCATGCTGCCCGTAATAGCCACAGCCATCGTCTACGCCCTCGTCAAGCGCAAGGTCAGCATCAACAAGATTGTCCTCGGCATCCTCATCATCTCGTGGGTGTGCGCGGCTTTCGGCATTCTTGCTGCCTAGCCTAGGGCTAGACCAACCCACAAAGGACGCATTATGAGGCACATCATCATTGCATCGCACTACGGCCTGGCAGCCGGACTCGGAGACACGCTCAAGGCCATCATAGGACCGGGGCACGACATCAGGGTTGTCTGCGCGTTTACAGACGAAACCCCGCTCGAGGAGAAGCTCGCCAGCGCATTCGAGGGCATCGCCGAAGATGACGAGACCCTCGTTCTCACCGACATCCTTCAGGGCAGCGTAAACCAGCTCGTAGCCTGCTCGGCTCCGCGAGGCGCGTTCATAGTGACCGGCGTAAACCTTCCCGTGGCCCTCGAGCTCTCGCTCCACGCCGGACAGCTTACTCCCGATGTGGTGAGGCATGTCGTCACCCAAGCCAAAGAGCAGCTCGTCTACCTCGGAGATCTGACTCCGGACGTTGACGAAGAAGACGAATAGGAAAGACGCGACAGTAAGGAGGACGAGACATGCGCAAAGTCCCGACCAATAACCAGCACCTGTTCTACCAACCGAAGGACGTGTGGGTGGGAGACGTCATGCCCTTCGGCAAGGACGGCACGTTCTATCTATACCACCAGCGTGACACGCGCGACCCCGCTCCGCTTGCCGAAGGACAGCCCTTTGGGTGGTCGCTCGCGACCACCCAGGACTTCGTGACGTACCAGGAACACGGAACGGCGATCCCCCACGGCGGAGAAGACGACCAAGACCAGTTCATCTACGCCGGAACCGTCTACGAGGCAAAAGGGGAGGTACGCGCTTTCTATACCGGGTTCAACCGCAACTACCTGCGAGAAGGCAAAACGTCCCAGGTGCTCATGCAGGCGAAGGCCTGCTCGGATGATTATGCGACGTGGAAAAAGACGGGTGTTGCAGCAGAGCTCACGCCTCAGCCAGGATACGATGGGCGCAACTGGCGCGACCCTTTCGTAATATGGGATGACGACCGGAAGGAATACCTCCTCGTACTGGGCACGCGTAAGGGAGACGACCCCTCCAAAACCCTCCAAACTGGCAGGCTCGTTCACTTTACGTCGAAGGACCTCGAGCACTGGCAGTTCAAGGGCGACTTTTGGGCCCCCGGCCTCTACACCATGTTCGAAATGCCAGACATTTTCAAAATTGGCGATTGGTGGTACCTGGTCTACTCTGAGTACAGCGACGAGAACAAGATCGTCTACCGCATGAGCCGCGATCTCTACGGTCCGTGGGAGAAGCCGAGAGATGACGCCTTCGACGGGAGGGCGTATTACGCCGGACGGACCGCCTTCGACGGATCGCGCAGGATTCTGTCCGGCTGGGTCCCCACGCGCGAGAACGACGATGACCGGGCCAACTGGCTTTGGGGTGGCTCGTTTATGCCCCATGAGGTGTACCAGCGCCCCAATGGCACCCTCGGCGTTCGCCCTCCCCAAAGCATAAGGGATGCGTTCGAGTGCCCTGATGCCGTCCCGGATATCGAGCTTCGCGGAGACCACGAACGAACGGAGTGCGTAATCACCGAAAACGCAGGCGAGATCTTCTGCTTCGAGGCAGACGTGACGTTCAGGGACGCTTGCGACTTCTCAATTCGAGCCTACAAGAATCTCGAGACCGACGAGTCGTACGAATACCGCTTCGACCTCGACGCGAATCGGCTCTCGTTCGACAAGAGTCCCTGTTACAAGTGGTTCCGCGTAATGGATAAGGGGCTTTGGAGGCCAGTCTGGCTCGAGTCCGGGCGTTCTTACCACCTGCAGCTCATCGTTGACGACAACATCCTCGTCCTCTATCTCGACGGTACCGCACTCACGACACGCGTCTGCGAGAAGTTCGGCCACTCGCTTGCTGTTACGGTAACGAATGGCGAACTCAAACTGTCCAACATAGCCTTGGCGAAGGGGCTGCGCGAACAGGAAAAGTAAGCCAGTGAACCTCGTCGCCACAGCGACTCCCCCAGCAAAACATGCGAACAACGGGTCCGGCCGCATTTCGGCGACCGGACCCGTCCTGCGCCCTGATGGCACATGGCCCCAGGCTGCCGACAGCAAGGCGGCCTTAGGGGCCTCGCTTACAGGTTGCGGAGCGCGTCGACGAGGGGGCCTTGTCCTCGGCGACTCGTTGGCCTGCTTGATGACCTTCGCGGACACGCCGGTCACCACGGCACCGGCCGGCACGTCCTCCACGCATGCGGCACCGGTGGCCACCGTGGCGCCCTTGCCCACGCGAACATGCGCATGATGTTGGGGTGGGCGGCCAGACGCTCCACGTTGGCCGCGCTGATGCTGCAGCCGGTGCGCCCGGGGATGTTGTAGATGATGCAGGGGATGTCCACCGCGCTGGCCGTGTGAACGAGGCACTGGTAGATGTCCTCCTCGTTGGACTTGTTGCAGTACGGCGAGATGATGAGCGGGGCGTCGGCGTTCAGCTTCTAGTACGTGAGGCTCTTGCGCGCCTGCGTGGCCGTGCAGTTGGAGCCCGAACCGGCGATGGCCGGCACGTGCCCGGCCACGTGCTCCACGACTAACTTGACGACCTCGTTGTTTTCCTCGTCGGTCATCGTGGCTGACTTGCCGGTGGTGCCCAGTGTGAGGATGGCGTCGGTGCCGCTCTCGATCTGGAGTTCGAGCAGCATCTCGAGCTGGGCAAAGTTGACGGAGCCGTCCTCGTCGAATGGCGTGACGAGCGCGATTATGGAACCCTCGAGCTTGCGGACGTCCATGGTTTCCTGCCTTTCCGAGCCGTCCGGGCGCGGGGCGTCCGCGCCAGCGGCAGAGTCGGTTCGAGCGATGTAGCCAGAGACGGAGCAAACGGCGAGGCGCTCGGCGGACAGCGCCGTTGCCGCTCGCTGTGTCGAGCGCAAGTGTCGAGAAGTCGCCATATGTCACTACAGATGTATCATGGAGTGCCGAAGTGCACGCGCCCGTGACGGAACGCGGGCGCCAACCCGTCCCGAGCACCACCCCGCCCGTAAGGTGTGGGACGAAAGGAGGACCAGCCGCATGAACATCCCCGAGACACAGAAAGACCTGCTTGCCTACCTCGATCGCATCACGCGCGAGCTTGGCAGCACGCGGGGCGGGCGCATCCAGAACCGTCTCGACCACTTCACCACGGCATCTATAACCGACTCGCTCGCCATCTCGCGCAGCCTGGCAAGTCAGTATCTCAACGAGCTCGTGCGCGCTGGCCTCGTGGTGAAAGCAGGGGCGCGACCGGTGTGCTACTTCCACCGCCGCTCCCTCGAACGCTTCTTCCAGTCTCGCATTGAGCGTAGCACCTACCCTTCGGTCGAGCAGCTCTTCGCCACGCTCGGAAACGGCGAGCGACTCGACTTTGACCGCGCAATCGGTCACGAGCTGAGCCTTGCGCCCTGCATCAGCCAGCTCTGCGCCGCGCTCAAGTACCCGCCAGCTGGCCTGCCCATCCTGCTCTGTGGCGCTTCGGGAACCGGCAAGGGTCTACTCGCCGAACTTGCCCTCGAATACGGCAAGAACGTCGGCGTCCTGCAGCAGGAAGCCAAGCTTGTGAGCATCGACTGCTCGCATTACGCAGACGATGCCCGCGCGCTCACTCACGATCTGTGCGCAGATGGCGGGCCTGCAGATCGGGCGAGCGGCGGCATCGTTTATCTCAAGGACGTCGACACCCTCTCACCCGCTGCCCAGGACGCGCTCTTGGAGTGGGCCTCCGCACAGGCGGGCGCCATTGTGCCAGCCCCTGCTGCGCGCCTTATCTTTGCCACCTCAAACGAGGCAGACAGTACCGAGTGCCGCAGCCTCACGCGTCGCATCCCCATGTCCGCCCAGGTGCCGTCTCTGCGCGAGCGCACCCAGGAGGAGCGTGAGGAACTGACTCTCCACTTCCTCAAGGAGGAGGGCCGACGCATAGGACGCGACATCCTCATAAGTCGCGGAGCCTTCCGAGCCCTCGCCGGCACCAACTTCGAGGAGAACGTACGCGGCCTACGCGACTGCATCACCAACTGTTGCGCCGAGGCCTATCTAGACACGAAGGGTGACAGCCTGGAGATTCGCACCTACCAGCTTCCCTCCGCAATCCTTGCCGGCTCCGCACTTGAGCGCAGCGAGAACGATATGCAGCTCATCGACACCACCCGGAGCATCCAAAGCCAGGCGGACGACCGCGCACGGCATGTACTCGACGCCATGCTGGAGCCATACGAGAGCTATCGCGAAGGCACGCTTGATGGGAGCGCGTGCAGCGCTCAGCTGGTGGAGCGAGCCCGCGACCTTGAGGACTACCTGGCGTTCGGGCAAAACCCGGGCCGCTCGAAGTCCGACGCATACGAGCAGATCGCCGACAGCGTCGTCACTTCCGTGAACGAACTCTACTCGATCGATTTGTCCCGAAAGAGCTCGCATCTAATCGCCCAGGGCATCTGCCTCCAGCTGTGGCCGCCCGCAAACCTCTCGCGTTGGAAGAGCTCCCATGCAAGCGAGCTTTCCGGCATGCGCGGCGTCGTGGCCCAGCGCAACCGCTTTGCCGTTACTGTCTGCGCCTGCATCGCTGATGAACTCAAGGCTACGCTCGGCATCGCGCTCGACGATCTCACGTGTCTGCTCGTCCTTGCGCATGCGGCACTCGCACTCGACCCGTCTAAGCGTCGTCGGAGCGTCGGTATCGTCCTCAGTCATGGCTACTCGACCGCCACGAGCATCGCCGACGCTGCCAATCGGATTCTTGACACGAGGGTCTTCGAGGCCATCGATATGCCCTACGACCAGAAGGTTACGGACGTCGCTGCTCCTCTTCAGCAAATCATCGACCGCTTCTCCTACGCAGACGAGGTCGTCATCCTCGTGGACATGGGATCGCTCCAGGATATTTATAAGAGTCTGGAATCCACCTCCGGCATGACACTCGGCATCATCAACAACGCCTCTACCGGCCTTGCGGTGGAGGTTGGCGCCGGACTTATCGCGGGTCGCTCCGTGCGAGAGGTTCTCGACGATGCTGCGGCAGCTTGCACCTGTAATTATCACATCGTGGCGCGCAACGCCCGACCGGACGCGATTGTCTTCTGCTCCGAAGGCGGACTTGACGCAGCTGCGCGGATCCGCGATCTCGTGGCGCAGAGCCTGCCTGGCGAGTCCCCCGCGCGGCTTGTCGCCGTTGACTGGCGGCAGCTCGCCAATAACGGATCTGAGGATGCCGCCTTCTCCCAGTACAACGTGCGCTCGGTCATCGGCACGGACAATCCGCACGCCGACGGAGTCCCGTTCATTTCGCTCGAGGAACTCATCGCCGGCGAAGGAACGGCCCAGATAGACCGCGCCTTCGCACGCTTGCTCGACGCTGACGGCTTGCGCACGTTCCACCAGAATCTCGTCAAGAACATGACCCTCAGGAACGTGGTCGAGTCCATCACAATCCTTAACCCCAACAAGCTCTTCGGCGAAATCGAGAGTGCCGCGGAGCGGCTCCAGCAGCTCACCGGAGACGTGATTGGCGCTCGTGTGAGCATGGGGCTCTACGTGCACCTGTGTTGTCTCGTGGAGCGCCTCGTGACCAGAAGCCCCATCGAGAACTACGCAGACGAGCAGCGCTTCGCCAATGAACACAACGATTTCGTCGAGGCATTCCGCACGAGCTT
Source organism: Collinsella aerofaciens (assembly GCF_028206995.1). Classification (GTDB taxonomy): domain Bacteria; phylum Actinomycetota; class Coriobacteriia; order Coriobacteriales; family Coriobacteriaceae; genus Collinsella; species Collinsella aerofaciens_AQ. The sequence goes on from NZ_JAQLFL010000002.1 coordinate 236,843, forward strand.
CTCTGACATTTCCGCCCATTACCACGTGGAGGTCCCCGTCACGGAGATCGCCTACGCATACGACTACATCAATTCCCGGCAT